>NZ_NKTZ01000040.1 GCF_003207855.1 Komagataeibacter rhaeticus
ATTCTTACCTCTCAAATGACGTCAATAACGACGTCGTTAACGACGGTAAGTTACCAGTCACAATCCTCAATCATAAGGCGGCCTCAAACGGCCGGTTACTCATATCCGGCGCGGGAACCGCTTTCCGGCGTCGAACGTAATGTCCGGCTGTCGATAATGGCTGCCGTTGGCTCCGCCCTGCGGCCAGAAGCGACACGCAGCACGGCACGCAGGTCAGACGCCAGTAACTCGAAGCAGCCTGCATCCATCCAGCGACGGGATTGCTGGTAGACCGCCGACCACGGCGGAAGATCGTTCGGCATGGCCCGCCAGGCTATCCCGTAGCGGATCACGTAACGCAACCCATTGAACAGTTCGCGCAATGCGTGATGTCGTTGTTCCGCATCCTCGCGCATCAGGACCAGATACGGGACAACCAAAGACCATTCTTCGTCTGATACGTCAGAGGAATACGGTTTGCGTGCAGGTGCCATCCCTCATTACTGCACCAATCAGGAGCGAAAGTACATAACACCCTCTAGAACAACTACACGTCTATTCCTAAATATACTCACCTTATTGAAATCCTGAAATATAAATTATATGCTCTTATTTTGCCATAGAAATTATTCGCTTGAAACACAATAATAATTTATTTAAGTTGCAATATTAAATAGATACCAAACGAAAAAACTTCTGATTAACATAAGCGATAGCATCTGGCCTCTAAAAACCCTTAAGTTGAAGCCTTTTCTGGTAATAAAAACTTTAATCAACCTACGGCCCGATCTATGGTTCGGCAGTTGCCCTTACATCATGAAGAATACGTTGTTCCAAACGGTTTGCCAGCCACTGCAACGTGTGGTCTGCAGTAAGAGCCAGTTCCTCCATTAATTCTCGATAAATAATTGCCGCATCTCGTTGCTGAGAGAAGAAACGCTCCATAAAGGCGTGTTTGAGCGGTTTGCCTTCTTGGTCGATGTCCGGAGCATTTGCAAGAACGTAACGGATCGGGGTACCGTTCACCTGACCGGTTCCGCAACCTATCCAACAAATTGGCTGGATATGGCCCGAAGTCATGTTATGGGTCAGATCGTTTCGAAAACCGCGCAGCGCCAAAAAGCTCCCTGGCACAATGTTCGGGATAGCGTAAGGCAGATCCATTGCTCCCAAATCAGTCAATAGCGGCTTGGCTCCCTTGGGGAAGGGCGCGTAAACTTTACCAGGCTCATTGTAGGGAAAATATAGTCTCCCTGGCATTTCTGCATGTCCAAAAGGCTCGCGAACTAAGAAGACAAATAATCGGTACAATAGGTCGAGAGCTGTTGCTACGGCACTGATACCATCTATGAATGCTGCGTGCAGTCTCTCCGCAGTAGGCGAAGCATGGTTAATCTCATTGCCTGCAACGAGTTCACCAAAATATCGTTTTTCCTTGTTCTCTATTAACAGACGAACCTGCTCCATCATGCGATTGCCGCACTCGAAAGCTCTAATAAGAGCAGTTCTAGTATGTTCAACTAGGATATGGGCATTGCGCGCGAAAAGCTGATGATAGCCGGGAGTGCCGACCGCATAATCTGCTTGAGCCATACGGGCAGAAAACTCCGAGTGGTCCATTTTTCCGTCCCTGACAGCATCAATAATTTCGAGAAGATCTTCCGCCCCTTGAACCGTCCATGGGACGCCAGTCATGGGCTCTGACAATCGACGCAGAGCAGTGTCTATCCTCTGTGCAGACCCCAGAGTGGCTTCGATAAATGACTCAGCTGAGATGATGTGGTTTTTAGGTTCTGCCAGCCTAAAATAAGTCTTTCCGCCTCTCCCATGAAAACGACATCTTAGCAGCGTCTCGATATGGTCAAGCAAAGCATTGCCACGCATTGGGAATAACGCATTCAACTCCACCGTCCCATCATCAAGCAATAACGGGTCCGATAATCGAACACGGATACCGCTAGTCATATCGTACCAAGCAGTATCACGAAGGGGTTCACATAATTGTGGATAGGAAATCCGCATATGAACAAGAGTTTTCGCAGACATACATTCAACCTAAATTCTGAGATCGTGATAAATAATGATTAATTTCTATTAATAACCAGTTTTATTTTTCTTTACTTTATTTATATATGTAATATAACTATATTATTATATAACAATAACCAACAAAATACATTTCATCCAATCCTAGAATAGATCCCTAAAAAAGACAACTCTGTTACAAGCTTCTAGTAAGGTGTTGGACTTAACTTATTCGAATATACTGCTAAACGCTACGTCCGGTTTTGGAGAGACAGGACGCCTGACCGAACGTCCGTCATGAGGCGATTGCGGCCTGTCCGGTTAAGACACAGTGAACAGGCCGCAATTCATGCCGTCGACATACGGGTTGATATCTGCCCAGGCCGGTCGAGGTCGTGAAGCGTGGGCGTGATCGCTGGCCCCTGCTCCATCATCCTACTGGGCGAGGGCAGTGCGCTGGAACCCATGTAACCGTGAAGTCTGAACAGCCCCGGTCGTCCGCCCGACATCTGATGCCGGGCGGCGCGGTTTCCGTTACTTCGCGCTTTCCGCCACAAGCCTGTCATCCCGGACGCCATACTGCTTCTGGTTATCCGGGCCGATAAGCGGCGTGGCGTGACTTGTAAATGTCATCGGCAGGGACACAGGCGATTTCACAGGGCGGTAATTCCGCGCATCATTCACGTCCCCTGCCCCGGTATACCGGGCAATATACGGATAGGGATAGACCGGACGGCTGGCCGTCGCCGTGGCATTCGGCTGCGCATAAGGCTGGCTGGGCATGGGGGCCATGTGGATCCGCCCGCCCGCCGGGGGCCTGTCATGGCTGCCGGGTGGTGGTCCCATCGGTTCCCTGCCCTGTGCTGTCCGCTCGGTGCGGATGACGGCGGGCACGGTGTCGGTTTCAGTCCAGCCCATCAGCGGCGAGAGGAAATCGATCTGCGGAAAGCCCTCGCCATTGCCGCAATGGCCCACGCCGGGCAGCAGGTAGAATTTCAGGAAGCTTTCGGTCTCCTCCACGCCCATTTCACGCTGCACGCCCTGATAATAGGCGATGGTGTTCAGGGGCGAGATCGACTGGTCCGCCAGGCCATGCCACAGGATCAGACGGCCACCACGTTTGTGAAACGCATGAAGGTCCGTGTTCTCGGCATTATACAGCGGGGCCAGTTCGCTCATCCGGGCGAAGGAGGCATCATCAAAGCGGAAACGGGTCAGGTCAGCCGCCTTTTCATCCACCTGCGCCGCAATGACATAGGCAATGGCGGAAGCGGCAATGCCATTGCTCATGGATTCCCCATGCGCGGTCGCGGGCAGCGCCCATTGCAGTTCCGATCCCGGCAGGGGACCACCAATGATGTAGGGGTGACCGGATGCATCGGTTGCTCCGGCATAGAGACGCACAGCCGCCTGCGTTTCCTCCGCCGTCAGGCAGTGCGCGGTGTCGCTCTGGCCGACCGGACACCGCACCCATGCGGGATCGAAATGGCAGGTGCGGGGATCTTCGAGAATACCGTCCTTTACACCCGAAAGCGTATCGCAATGGCGGATGACGGCATCATGCAGCACGCTCACGCGGCCCTGCAGCAGGATGCTGGTGCCATCGGCACGCTGGTTCCCGCGCACGTTCCATGCGTGGTAGAAAGAGTTCTGCACGGTAAACAGGGCCGCCGGGGCACCGGCGGAAATGCCGTCAAAGTCATCAGGGAAGCGCTGGGCTTCCATCAGTGCTTCGCGCCCACCATCGGAACAGCCGACAAAATAGGAATATTTCGGGGCCTGTCCGTAGAAAGCCGCCATCAGGGCCTTGGCCGCCAGCGTGGTGACATGGTTCGCGCGATAGGCGAAGTCGATGCGCTTTTGCGGATCCTTGCCAAACTCGCCCTGCGCCAGTCCCGTCATGGAGCCGGTATGGCCCATGTCATCACCCGCCATGACGAATTCGCCATTCAGGGCGGGCGCGCAGGCCCCGGCGTTACTGACGCCCACACGCGTCATGCCGCACAGGCCACCACACCCACCCAGCAGGAAGCGCTGGGTCCAGTGCTCCATGGGCAGGTCGACCTCGAAGGAAATCGCAGGCGCGATCTGTCCCGTGACCTTGCAGAATTTCCCCTTCGGCGTCTGAAGCACGGCAGCCTTCCGGCCATGGACTGCAGCGCCGACGGCGGGCGCAAGATCGATATGGCCCAGCGCATCGCACGATATGGCGGGAGCGACCACCGGCAGCGAAGCCATATCCGCTGCCTGTGCAGGAGTGGCAGGCAGCAATCCTGCCCCTGCCCCCATGACCGCAAGGAGAACGGTCAGGGTCAGAAGTATGTTTTTCATATCAGGCAAAATGTCCTGTTCGGCCTTCTTCGGTTCATGAACCAAACGTAGGTCATGTCTCGCTGAATGAATGTATAAATTTGTAAGGGAGGCGCCGCATCATGGTCCTGACACCCATGCCCCTTATCGTTCAGCGCGCGTCCCCGAAATCCTTGACCGACGCATCGGCCTGGCCCTTCACCCAGTAGCCGGATGCCTTGATCCACTGTGCCGGAATCCTGCGTTCATCGAGAAGATACTGGCGCACGGCTTTCGCCACGCGGGCCTCGGCACCGACCCAGACAAAAGTACGGTCCGGAATTTCCAGATTTTTCAGGACAGCAAGAATGCCGGCAGCGTCATCCGCTTGCTCCATGGAGCGATGGACCCAATGGGCAGCATGGTGTGCGGCCGTGGTAAAGACCTGCTCGTCTTCCGCCCCCGGCACGGCAACCACGCTCGTAACGGACGTCCGGGCAGGAAGCGCCTCAACCCGTCGTCCGATCGCAGGCAACGCCGTTTCGTCGCCGATCAGAAGCCAGTGACCAATCGGGCCGGAAATGATCTGCGACCCGCGTGGACCACCGATCTCCAGTCGGTCACCCGGTTTGGCGGCCCGCGCCCAGGCCGCGGCCGGGCCACCATGGTGATTGACGAAATCCAGAAGCAGCGTACCGTTCTGCGGGTCGTAACGGCGTGGCGTGTAATCGCGACGGGTTGGTGCGCCATCCAGGCCGGGCACGAAGATCTTGATATGATCATCCGGGGATGGGCTGGTGAACCCGGCCAGTTCGGGGCCACCCAGCGTGACACGGATCATGTGCGGGGTCAGGCGCTCAATAGCGCGGACTTCAAGACTACGCCTGACCAAGTCATGCCGCACACGGCGGATCTCGGGGGCATCATCGCGATTTGAAAAGGACTGGAAAAGCTTCATCACTGTGTATCCCTGTCATGCCGACAGACCGGTGACTGTGGATACACAGACGCACAGGCTGCCAGCATGCTGCTGTCAGTTTCTGTGCGTTGTTTCACGTTAACGCATACGAAAGTACGATCCGCAAAGACCGCACTAGCTGTTTCGATCAAAGCCTTCGAAAGCAGGGTCTGTCAACGGGTTTTCAATATCCTCCTGCCCCGTTACGTGCGGGGTGCCTGGTCGCAGCATCCTTGGATCGGGCAGCCACCACGCCCACGTCGAGTTACGCATGGACCAACCATGCGGGCAATGGCGAGACGCGATGGACGTTCATCTCCATGGAAGTCGGGACAATATTGCGCACTTCCACATGTTCTCCGGCGACGGTTTCAGGACACGGACTGGAGGCCATGGTCGATCATGTCGATCCGTCCCGCCGCCAGTGCAGGACGCCAACGATAGGTTCCAGCGACATGATCATCCTGCACAAGCGCATGGATCTCTGCCCTGTTACGCAGACAGGTTATGATCTGACGTCTGCTTTCGGGAACATCAATCGCCAAGGTTCATGTCTTGAACCAAGGCGTATTCTGACGATCCGCCAATCATGCAACAGGGCATACGCATTGAGAACTGTCTCTTCACAGACTGACCTTATGCTGTACAGGCATCCAGATCCTGTATAAACTGCTGCCCCTATCCTATTTTTATCCGTTTCTATCCCGTTTGTTCCTACGATAGAAAATACACTTCCGCACAACGATACCTATTGGCTCTTATTATTAGCGCCAATAGGAAAGGTTAGATCAATGCACGCCAGAGCCATATCGTCTCCCCGGAAATCAATCCGTCGGAGCCAACTGCGTGAAATGGTGCCACTGGCCGACAGCACAATTTACGAAATGGAACAACGCGGTGAATTCCCGCGCCGCTTCTGTCTTTCGCCACGCTGTGTCGTGTGGGACCTGGCCGAAGTGGAAGCATGGTTGGAAGAACGGCGTTCGAAACCAATTATGCCGGCAAGAGGTCCCGACGTAAGGCAGAGGCGAACGCGCTCGATCAAAGGGCAGGATCCGGCTCGAACAACGGCATAGATGGTGACACCAGGTTGGGCACGTATTTCTTACCTGCGATCCAGGCATCCACGGTGTTCGACCACTCCTGCATCATATGACGCCGTTGTAGCTCGTATTCTGCTTTATTATAGACGCCCCGCGAGGAACGCCCGTCTTCATGAGCAAGACATTTCTCAATCCAGTCGCTATTGAAGCCCAGTTCATTCAGAAGCGTTGATCCCGTGCGACGAAGGTCGTGGACCGTAAAAGCTTCCAACGACAGCCCATCCTTTTTGGCCTGATCGACGACCGAATAGGTCACGCGATTGAATGTCGCACGGGACATCGGCGCGTCTGCATCATAGCGAGACGGTAGTAGGTAACGCGAATTTCCTGCACACGTTTTCAATGCGATCAATATGTCCAGCATCTGATGAGAGAGAGACACATTATGTGCCTTTGAACGCTTCATGCGTTCTTTAGGAATTGTCCAGACAGCATTCTCGAAATCAACTTCATCCCAGACAGCGTCCTGCAATTCGCTTTTCCTGACCATGGACAGTAAAAAGAACCGCATTCCCAGGCGGATGGTCGGCAACGTCGGTACGTTTTCTATCACCCGGAACAACACCCGAATTTCAGCGGGAGAAAGTGCACGGTCCTTGGGAACGAAGGTCGCGATCGATGATGGTCCGACCTCGTCGGCAGGATTGGCAACCTTCTCTCCATGCAAAATACCAAAGTTGTAGATCTGCTTTACAATATCCCGAACGTGTATCGCCGTCGCCGGCGCACCGCGATCGACTATCGCTGCACAATGCGTCCTGAGATCATTCGGCGTGATCTCGGTCAGAAGACGGTTGCTCCAGACAGGAAGCAGTTCCCGTTCGAAAATTGCGCGACGCATGGCCCGGGTGCTATCGGCCATTGCTGCAGCCTGCAGCCATTTCTCTCCCAGCTTGCCAAAGCTTTTGGCCTCCATGAGGCGCCGCTTGTTGCGCTGCTTCTCGATCGCCGGAGAAATTCCTTCCGCAAGAGCGCGTCTCGCATCAATACACTTCTCCCGTGCACGCGCGAGCGATAGTCCCCTTGGACCGTATTTCCCGAAACACACGGTCTCGCGCCGTCCATTCAGACGGTAGTCCATTCGAAAGGACACCACGCCTTTTTCCGTGACGAGGACATACATCCCGTCACGGTCCGCGACCTTGTATTTTTTTCCTTTTGGTTTCAACGATCTAATTGCAGCATCCGTAAGCATAGAGGTGGTCCCCATTTTTCGGACAGGGCGATAAGCTATCATCTGGCCTGAACGAGGACGGGTTTTATGGGCAAGGTTACGCGGAAACGGTATGCGGCAGAGTTCAAGTCACGGGTTGCGCTGGAGGCGATCCGTGGGGAACTGACGCTGGCGGAACTGGCTTCGAAACATGGCGTGCATCAGACGATGATCGCCCAATGGAAGCGCCAGGCGATCGAAGGCATGGCAAGCCTTTTTTCTGGTAAGTCAGTAACGGAACCTTCAGTCAGCCCTGCTGATGTAGAGAAACTGCACGCCAAGATCGGCCAGTTGCTGGTGGAACGGGATTTTTTGCGGGATGCCTCTGCTCGGTTGGGCGTGATCAGAGGCGGCAGATGATTGACCCGAAGAGAGCATGCCTGCCGATAATCCGGCAATGCACGCTGCTGCAACTCAACCGGTCGGGCGTCTACTATCGGCCTGTGCCACAGAGCGAAGCCAATCTGGAGCTGATGCGGCTGATCGACGCCCAGTTCCTGGAAACGCCGTATTATGGCTCACGGCAGATGACATGGCATCTGCGCCGCCAGGGACATGAAGTGGGCCGCAAGCGGGTCCGGCGGCTCATGGCGATCATGGGCCTGCGGGCGATCTACCAGAAGCCGCGCACGACCGTGCCCCATCCGGAGCATCGGAAATATCCATATCTGCTACGGGATCTGGTCATCAATCGGCCTGACCAGGTCTGGTGTTCCGATATCACATATATTCCCATGAAACGGGGATTTCTCTATCTCGTGGCGATCATGGACTGGTTCACGCGCAAGGTCCTGTCCT
>NZ_NKTZ01000041.1 GCF_003207855.1 Komagataeibacter rhaeticus
GTGACACTGGGGAATATCCATGAAAGTGAACGACTTTCTGGATTTCCCAGTTCCGGAACCTCAGTACAAGATACCCATCACGAAAAGTACGGAAGAACCACGTATCAATCTTTTTTGGGAAAAGATTAAGGATTTTCCAATCAGACGCAGAACAGATATAATAGCTCCGCCCGGTTTTTATGATGATGGAAAGGTTGAATATTCATCAACATTCTACCCAAGATTGAAATTCACATCGCCGGAAGGAAAGCGGGTATATAAACTTTCATGTCAGGTAGAGCGTTCGCCAGAGCTTAAAAAAGCAGCAAAACTGGCAAATCGAGAACGCAATGATGGCAAGCTTGTTTGCGAAGCATGTAGCTTCTCCGACGAGTCGGCAGGGATGTTTGATGCTCACCATATTAGCCCAGTTGCCTGCGGCCAGCGTGACAGCACTGTAGATGACTTGTCTGTTTTATGTCCCACTTGCCATCGATGGGCACACATCAAAGGTGATGACGCGTTAGCTCCCCTTCCCATCTCACTGCTGCGGCAGATCAGGGGAACGCAACGAGAAGGATTAGAGAGAAATCCCGGTTTTCCGGGGTTCCAGCGATCATAACGTGCGGGACGTGTGGGTTCGAGTCCCGCAGCTCGCATTTTTCCGGTCAGTTCCTGTAATCCGGCTGTTCGCGGTCCAGCTTGCGGCGCAGGGCCTGCCATATCAGGCGCCCTTGGTCCGGGTCATCGTCAAACTGCTTTTTGGCCCGCAGGATCTGCGTTTCGGACGGGACATGCAGTGTCACGCCCGTAGCCTGTGCCGCAATCTGGATGCGACAGGCCTGTTCCAGATAATACATGCGGTAGAAGGCGTGGGCCACGGTGCTTCCTACGGTCAGCAGTCCATGGTTCTGCAGGATCAGCGCATTGTACGGGCCAAGGTCGCGCACCAGGCGTTCGCGCTCGCTCAGATTGTCATCGGCGGCAATACCCTCATACGGATGGAAGCCGACACTGCCGTAGAATTCCATGTTGATCTGGTTCAGTGGCAGGATGTTCGTATCCTGCGCCGCCACCACCATGCCCGGCACGGTATGGGTGTGCATGACGCACGCGGCGTCGGACCTGCTGCGGTGGATGGCGGAATGGATCACGAACCCGGCCGGGTTGATGGGCCAGGCGGTTTCCTGCCGGGGCAGGCCATCGGCATCGACCCTGACCAGTGAACTGGCGGTGATTTCCTCAAACAGCAGGCCATAGGGATTGACCAGATAGACATGATCAGGTCCCGGCAGGCGCACGGACAGGTGCGTATAGACCAGATCGGTCATGCCGAAATGCGCCATGAGGCGATAAGCCGCCGCCAGATCCACGCGCAACGCCTGCTCGGATACGGCCATTGATGTAGGCATGGTATCAGAAAACCCCAGTAATGGATTGATAAATCATAAAAAACCTTCAGACCCCGCCTTTTTTAACAGGGTAGTACTTTCCGACGCTGTCTGAAACAGACAGCAATCGTAAAGACCTTTCTGGTAAAGCCTTTTTCAGAAAGCTTCAGGAAACGTCGTCTTTTAAAAAAACGACGTCCAAAATTTTTACTGCTTATTCTCAATAATCTTTTTTCAAACAGTCTATTAGGGGACACTTTCCCCACCTTGCCGCCGTGACCCAGCAGGTCAGCCCGGCAGCAGGGATTTGCGCCGCAGGGGCATGGTCATGCAGTGGATGCTGCCGCCCCCCTGCGAGAACTGGTCAAGTTCGGGTTCAAGCACATGCAGCCCTTCGGCACGCAGCATCTGGTTGATGCGCGTGCAGTGCCGGGGGCTGACCACGCGCTCACACCCCAGGGAGAGGACATTGCAGCCCATGTCGCGCATCGCTTCCCTGTAGCTGACCGGCAGGACACGGATACCCTGCGCGCGCAGCCAGTCCAGATCCGCTTCATCCAGCACGTCCACCACCGCAATCGCCAGATCGGCCGCCACCATGGTGAAGATCACGTCAAGATGCAGAAAATGCTCGGGAAAGCGGATCATCCGGCAGGTCCAGCCTGCCTCCTCGAACCAGCTTATGAACTCGGCCGCCCCCGCCTCGTCCGTGCGGCCACCGCTTACGCCCACCGCCAGCAGGCCGGGACGGATGATGTGGATGTCCCCCCCCTCGATATGGCCGCGGGTACAGGTCTTCCATATCTCGTCCCCGGCGTAGAAGGCCCGCACCGGCCCGGTCTCGGCCCTGCGCTCGGGGCGGGCAAGGTTGGTGACAACGGTGCCGAACGGCGTGGTCTGGGAACTGTCGCGGGTATAGACCTCATACGGCATGCCCGGCTGCGGTGTCAGGAAATGGCAGCTGACCCGTTCGGCCCGCAGCAGGGCCACCAGCCCGTCAAACTGCGCCTTCAGCGCCGTACGGTCGAGTATGGCGCCACCGGCCATGCTCTGGATGGCAATGTCATTACTGGGAATCCACGCATAATGATCGGGCGGGCAGAGCAGGACATCCGCCAGTTCCCCGGTCTCGCTGTCCATGAACCAGCGGTTTGTCACCATTTCCTCCTCATCCTTGCCAGACATCCAGACAGATCACGCCAACAGCCCGGACGATAACGGCGGCAACGCATGCTAAAATATCAATAATTCATAGTTTACTTTGTATTTCCATTAATCTTGACGGATCCCGCCCCGCGCCGGTGCATGCGGGATGGCATCCATGCACCAGATGGACACAAATGCATCTTTCTGGTTCTGGCCTGACATTCTATGTTTAGATTGCACATGTGGCGGCCGGCTTCCTTCCCATCGTGGTCGTTACGGCAAGTGGATGATCCTGACAATGAACGGTCCCTTTCCGATAATGAGAAGATTCATGCCGCCGCGCCTGTCCCCGCACGGGAATGGTCCCGCCTTCCCGCATGGCTGGCTGGCCCTTTCCCTGCCCGGCAACGGGTGGGGCGGCCGGGCATGACACGACAGCGCGCCACCAGCCGGAAACCAACCGGCTTCCATGGCCAGATTGCCGAAGTGGACCTGCGCCTGCTGCGCGTCTTCCGCAGTGTTGCGGAACATGGTGGCTTTGCCGCCGCCGAAGTGGCGCTGGGCAAGAGCAAATCCTCCATCAGCATCGACATCTCGGCGCTCGAGAACCGGCTGGGCCTGCGGCTGTGCATGCGCGGGCGCAGTGGCTTCGCGCTGACGACGGAAGGCCGGATGGTGATGGAGGCGACCAATGCGCTGTTTTCCGACATCACACGCTTCCAGCAGCGCATAAACGAGGCCAGTGGCACGCTGTCCGGGCGGTTCTGCCTGTACGTGCCCGACAATATCCAGATTCATGGCGAGACGGTGCTGGTGCGGGCCATCGGGACCTTTACCACCAGCCATCCCGCCGTTTTCATGGATATCCGCTCCGCCTCGTCACGGGAGGTGGAGTTCGCGGTGCTCAATGGCCAGGCTTCCGCCGGGATCACCCTCAGCCCCCGCCATCTGCCCGGCATGCAGGCGACCCCCCTGTTCCGGGAGGAACTGCACCTGTTCTGTGGCACGCGCCATCCCCTGTTCAGCATGCCCGAAGACGAGATCACACCCGAACTGCTGTCCCACCAGCGCATGATCGAGGTGGCGGGTGCTGCCACCTCCCCCATGTGGGAGGGGCTGCGCCCGCGCCTGAACTTTGCCGCGGCGGCGGAAAACGTGGATTCGCGCGCGCTGCTGATCCTGTCGGGCAACTATATCGGCTTCCTGCCCGGCCCCTTTGCCCAGCCGCTGCTGCGCGAGGGCATGCTGCGCCGGATTGAACTGGGTGGGCTGCAACTGATGACCGGCTTTCACTTCCTGGCCCGCCCCTCTGCCGAGACCGGGCTGCTGGTGGATACCTTCCGCGCCATTCTGGAGGATGCCTGCTGATACCGCCCCCCCCACACGCCCTGCCTCCGGCGGGACGGCAGCGCATGGCCACGTCCATGGCACGGCCCGCGCGCCGTGGCCCCCGGCGGATGCCCGTACTGTCCGCCGCCCTGTGCGGGGTGCTGGCCCTGGCGGGGCATGCACGGGCACAGGCCCCCGCCCTGCCGGGCTTCATCCATGATGGCACGCTGACGGTCTGCACCAATCCCACCCTGCCCCCCATGACATTTGTAAACGGCATGGACGTCAATGCGGTGGCCGGGATTGACATGGACATCGCCCATACCCTGGCGGCGTACTGGCATGTGCCCCTGGTCATTACCACCATGGAGTTTACTGGCCTGTTCCCCAGTCTTGCGGCACAGCGATGCTCCATGGTGGCCAGCGGTCTCATCAGGCTGCCCGCACGGGAGCAGAATTTCGATGCCGTGGCCTATCAGGATACCGCGCTGGTCATTGTGGCGCGCGCGGGCACGAAGCCGCTGGCCAGCATGGCCGACCTGTCGGGCAGGACGGTGGCGGTGCAGGCGGGCACCAGCTACAGCGCAAGGCTGGCACGGGAGAACGAAGCCCTGGCCGCCCGCGGGCGGCCCCCCATCATCATCCAGCAGTACCCGACGGAAGACCAGGTGGTACAGCAGGTGCTGATCGGCCGCGTCTTTGCCTTCGCCAGCCAGGATGTGGAGTTGTACTACCGTCAGGAACAGCTGCACGGCAGGGTCGGGGTCATCCTGGTGCCCCCCTATCCCGAATACGGACATTTCGCGCTTTACATCCGCAAGGACGCCCATGACCGCGCCCTGCTGGAACAGGCCGTGGCCACGCTGGAACAGGATGGGCGGATCGCGGCCATCCAGAAGAAATGGGCCATTGCCCCCGATCCGGCCCGCGCGCTGTCCCAGCCCGCCCCCCTGTTCCGCTGGGGTGTCTTTTTTGCCGCCCTGACTTCCGCCGCCTTCGCGCGCGGGGCGTTCATCACCCTGACCGTGGCCGTGCTGTCGCATCTGACCGCCATCATGATCTCGATTCCGATGGCGCTGGCACTCAATGGCCGCAATGCCATGCTTGGCCTTGTGCTGAAAGGGTATGTATCGGTCTTCCGTGGCGCGCCCACGCTGCTGCAGCTGCTGTTCATATGGAACGCGCTGCCGCAGTTCCTGCCCATCTTCCGCGAAGGGTGGTTCACGCCCTTCCTGGCCACATGGATTTCGCTATCGATCAATGAATCCGCCTATCAGGTTGAAATCAACCGCGCGGCGCTGGCGGCGGTGGACAGGGGGCAGGAACTGGCGGGCGACGCACTGGGGCTGTCACGGCGGCAGGTCTACCGGCATGTCATCTTTCCGCAGGCGCTGCGCATCGCCCTGCCGCCCACCATGAACGCCTTCATAAGCCTGCTGAAAACCACGTCGCTCGCCTCGGTCATCTCGTTGCCCGAACTGCTGGCCGTAACCCAGATGGAGGTGGCCCGCACATTCGAATTCACGGAATATTATGCGGCAGCACTGGTGTATTACCTGGGCATGGTTTTTTTCCTGCTGTTTGTACAGAAACGTATCGAGCGCCGTTTTGCATGGGCCGACCGGCACAGGGCGCGTGCCAATGAATTCTGATCTTCCAGCCACACCCGACCCGGATGCCATGATCTCGGTGCGTCACCTGTACAAGCTGTACAAGGATTTCGTGGCACTTGACCGGATCAGCTTCGATGTGCGGCGTGGGGAACGGATTGTCGTGCTCGGGCCATCAGGTTCGGGCAAGTCCACCCTGATCCGCTGCTTCAACCGTATCGAACCCCATGACGGCGGCATCCTGAGCATCGATGGCCGGATCATTGATGAACAGACCGAACTGACCCAGCTGCGCGCCACCGTGGGGCTTGTGTTCCAGAACTACAACCTGTTCCCGCATCTGAGCGTGCTGGACAACTGCACGCTCGCCCCCCGCCTGGTCAGGAAAACGCCCCGCGCGCAGGCGCGCGACATGGCCATGCGCTTCCTGACCCAGGTCAATATTGCGGAACAGGCGCACAAATACCCCATCCAGCTTTCGGGCGGGCAGCAGCAGCGCGTGGCCATCGCGCGCGCGCTGTGCATGCAGCCCCGGATCATGCTGTTTGACGAACCCACGGCCGCCCTTGATCCCGAAGCCATTTCCGGTGTGGTAAAGATCGTGAACGACCTGTCGGCACAGGGCATTACCACCCTGTGCGTGACCCATGAGATGGGTTTTGCCCGTCATATTGCCGACTGGATCCTCTTCATGGACCGGGGGCGCATACTGGAAATAAGCCGCCCCGCCCAGTTCTTCACCCATCCCGCAACCCGGCGTGCGCGTGATTTCCTGGACCAGATGATTTCCTGCTGAAGGCAGGCCCCTGCGCCATGCAGCCGGTGTATGCCGTTTGCCTGCCCCCCGTGCTGTCAGACACGGACAGATACGATATAAGAATACCTCCATACGCCCCTGCCCGAGGTACGCCGCCTGCATGATGTTTCCAATACGCCTGATCCGGCTGCACGCCATGGTCCTGATCACCGTGTTCATCACCAGCAGCATCACACAGGCCGGGGCGGCCACCCAGTCCGATGCCGTGCTCATGCTCCAGCATGACATGGACCATGAACTGGGCGCCCAGCAGATCCGCCTCAGGCCCCGCCAGACCCAGCGCGCCATGGCCCTGGCCACCAGCCTGCTTGACCAGACCGGAACCTGGCCACAGGAGACGGAGGTGATTCTGGTCGTGGACCGCGCGCCCATGGTCCAGTGCCTGTGGTTCGTGCTGGCCCGGCCCGGGGAGCGCACGCTCATGCCCCTGGGCATGGTGGCGGTCAGCACCGGCCGGCCGGGGCGCAAGGAGCATTTCCGCACGCCGGTGGGCGTATTCATCAGTACCGGGCAGATTTACGGCTACCGCGCGCAGGGTACCAAGAACGAGCATGGCATCCGCGGCAATGGCGAGAAAGGCATGCGGGTGTGGGATTTCGGATGGCAGACGACCGAAGACTGGCGCCGCAAGGGGGCGGTTGCCGTCGTGCGGCTGGAGATGAGAGGTGGTCCCCATTTTTCGGACAGGGCGATAAGCTATCATCTGGCCTGAACGAGGACGGGTTTTATGGGCAAGGTTACGCGGAAACGGTATGCGGCAGAGTTCAAGTCACGGGTTGCGCTGGAGGCGATCCGTGGGGAACTGACGCTGGCGGAACTGGCTTCGAAACATGGCGTGCATCAGACGATGATCGCCCAATGGAAGCGCCAGGCGATCGAAGGCATGGCAAGCCTTTTTTCTGGTAAGTCAGTAACGGAACCTTCAGTCAGCCCTGCTGATGTAGAGAAACTGCACGCCAAGATCGGCCAGTTGCTGGTGGAACGGGATTTTTTGCGGGATGCCTCTGCTCGGTTGGGCGTGATCAGAGGCGGCAGATGATTGACCCGAAGAGAGCATGCCTGCCGATAATCCGGCAATGCACGCTGCTGCAACTCAACCGGTCGGGCGTCTACTATCGGCCTGTGCCACAGAGCGAAGCCAATCTGGAGCTGATGCGGCTGATCGACGCCCAGTTCCTGGAAACGCCGTATTATGGCTCACGGCAGATGACATGGCATCTGCGCCGCCAGGGACATGAAGTGGGCCGCAAGCGGGTCCGGCGGCTCATGGCGATCATGGGCCTGCGGGCGATCTACCAGAAGCCGCGCACGACCGTGCCCCATCCGGAGCATCGGAAATATCCATATCTGCTACGGGATCTGGTCATCAATCGGCCTGACCAGGTCTGGTGTTCCGATATCACATATATTCCCATGAAACGGGGATTTCTCTATCTCGTGGCGATCATGGACTGGTTCACGCGCAAGGTCCTGTCCT
>NZ_NKTZ01000042.1 GCF_003207855.1 Komagataeibacter rhaeticus
ATTGCCTGGTAACGCCCCTTCTCCCCCGCCGCCTCCGGCACCGATGGTGATGCCCAGCGTGTCGCCACCCGCCACCGGATAGATCGCCTTTATGTAGCCGCCAGATGCCCCGCCTCCGCCGGATACGGTTTCCGCCGTGCTGGAACCCTGGCAGCCTCCACCACCTCCTCCGGCCCCCACGGCTTCGATTTCCACGCTGGTTGCCCATGCGGGGGCGGTAATATTGTCGGAGGCAAGGACATAGCCCCATGCGGTGGTCAACTCGCCTATCGTGGCCTGCACCGCCTCAACATCGGAATAGTTGGCCAGTACCTTCCACACCGCCTCCACCGGGTCATAGGCGCGGACCCGATAGTCCGATGTGTTCACCCCCAGTAGCGTGACCGGGTTTGTCGCACTGTCGGACTGCTGGAGGACGCAGCCGTTGATCCGGGTGGAAAGGGCCGCGTCCGCGCTGGCGCGTGCGGTCTGTTCGGCCGTGACATCCGCATAGTTGGCAAGCGCCCCGATATCGGTCGCGTCAATCTGGTAGCGCAGGCGGCCTGTGGAAGTGCCGCTTATGATTTCCCACCCAAGATAGACCTTGTTACTACCCTGATCCGCACCACCGCCCTGCTGGACGGGCGTGAAGCCAAGGCTGTCCTGCTTGCCCGCCTGCAATTGCGGGATGGTGTCATAAAACGGCGCGCCCTCGGCCTGCGTGATCATGCCCGCCGTGATGGATGTGGCCCCGGCGGGCACGGTTATGGTCCATAGCGCATACGCACCCGTGGGCACCGATGTGCCAATGCCAGGTTGCGCCACATCCTGCCGCACCGTGGGCGCGGTGTTGCCGCTGTTATCGGCGCCTGCATAGGTCACGGACGGGTCGGCGGCGTTGTAGAACGGCAGCACGGTGTCCGCCCCGTCCACCGTGGCGGGCGTGACATAAACCGTATAGGTGGCCCCCGCCCCCGGCACCGCAAGGGTTACGGGGTCGCGGCTGCCATACTGGCGCACAAGCGCACTGGCTACGGCGGCCAGCGTGCCATAGGCGGTGCCATCCACCACGCCGGGGGCCAGCAGCGAACCGGGGGCAAGGACCACGGCAAGCCCCGCACCCGGCGCGCAGGCGAAGCCGCTGGCGGAAACCGTGGTCCAGCCATAGGCCATGGCCGCAAGCTGGCCCAGCCCCACATAGGCATTGCGCTGGGCATTGAGCTGGTCACTATCCAGCGGGATCTGTGCCGGGTAGACGATCTGTCTGTCCATCAGTCGAGGTTCTCCACGTCCTGCACCCACGCAATGGTGCCTGCGGGCAGCACATTGGCGATGCGGTCCAGTGTCTGTGTTGCGGGCGGGCTGGTGTCACCAGTGGGCAACTGTGCAAAAAGCTGGAAGGGTGCCGCGCGTGAGCCGTAGCGCAGGGCGGCCACGCCATAGCCGTAGCCACCGCCAATGGCCGGTGCCGCAAGGCTGCCCAGTCCCTTGCAGTCGGTGGCATTGCGCGGTTCGATCACGCGCCCTGCACTGCCCACTTCATCGGCAATGGTGTTGACCACGTCGGGCCGGGTGCCGAGCGAGGGAAACAGGGCTTCCTCAATGCGGGTGCGGAAGGCGTCATCACTTTCGCCGGTGTTGCGCGTCAGCAGGGTTCCGAAGAAATCGGCGGCGAACATGTCCAGGAACGCCCCGGTCATGGTGGCCAGCCGGGTCTGGTCCGCCGTTCCCGCCAGCATGGCCCATATCCATGCGAACACGCGGCCATAACCCTGCAACAGGGCGTTCAGCACCGGGGCCTGTTCCGCTTCTCCTGTCGCTGGTGGAGATGGAAACCACCCGGTCGGCAGCAGCCTGCGGATGCGCAGGGCAAAGCCGTTCTGTGTGACGTCAGCCAAAGCTCACCGCCCCGGCCCGATACGCCGTGCCGGTTGTTGCGGGCAGGTCCACCGTGCCACCGGCCAGTGTCACGCCGGTTACATTGGTGACGGATGTGCTGGCGGCATAGGCAATCTGGATCAGCCGCGAATAACTGGCCGAAGCCCCGATGGCCAGACCGTTCAGATAGGCCGCGATATTGGTGCTGATCGTGCTTTCCACCGTAGCAAGGTCGCCTGTGCCGCCCACGGTGACCGTCATGGCAACGGCTGGCCGCACCACCGTGGGCCGCACGACCTGAATGGACACGGCCGCCGGGCGCACGGCGTCCACCGCCGTATAGACTTCATCAATCACACTGTCGGACACATCGCCCGACCCGTCATCGACAAACACCACCACATTGCCGGGAAGCGTTGCGCCGGACGTGTCCACGTTCTCCACCACCTGATAGACCAGGTCGGCGGACACATCGGTCACCGCGTTTTCAATGGCGGCAATCGTGGCCTTTGACCGGCTGTTGATATAGGCCACGAACCGCGTGCGCAGGGCGGCATCCGTCTCGCCATCGCTGCCATTGGTCAGGGCAGCGGTGTTGGTGACCGTATCGATGCCCGCAACCGCCGTGCCCAGCAGGCAGATGGCGCCCGCCGCGACGTTGCCCGTGCTGCCCGTGGTCCCGCACTGGACAGGAAGCGTGATGGATGCCGTGCCCGCCGGGCGGACATAGGCGCCATCGGCTGCCGACCACGCCGCGTTCGTGCTGTCCCCCACCACGTCATAGACCATGTTCGATGCGGTCTTGACCGTGGTGCCCACCGCAATGGTGGCCGACTGGCTGGATGGCGTGAACGACGTAAAGGTCACGGTGCCGGTTGCCGCCGTCCCCGCCTCCCGCGTCAGGCCGAAATCCTGCACGAAACTGTCCACGTCCGAACCGATGGAGGTGGCAAGCCGCGTGCGCGAGAGGATCTGGAGCGCGATGAACTGGAACCACAGCCCCAGCCCCGCCACCGCTTCGAGCATGGCGCGGCCGGGGGAGCCGACATTGAGGTCAAGCAGCGACGGGCACGCGCCCTGTGCGCTCGCGACCATGTTGCCCAGCGTGGTCTTGAAGGATTGGAAGGTGATGGCCACCCGGACTCTCCATCATGTTTGTGGAACATCTCTTGTATTTTGCGCCAATGCGCCCGAGGATCGGGCCGATTGTCGCCACGCCCGACCGGACCCCGCCTTATGCCTGCCACGCCCTTTCCCGCCCTGTTCACGCCCCGCCTGCGGCTGGAACCGCTGGCGCTGGCCGATGCCCCGGCCATTCAGGTACTGTTTCCGCAATGGGAGATCGTGCGCTTCCTGGCCCCGCGCGTCCCGTGGCCCTATGGCCCGGATGACGCCGAAAAATTCATACGCGACGTGGCCCTGCCCGCCATGGCGCGGGGGGTGGCGTGGCACTGGTCCATCCGCCCCCGCAGCGGGCCGGACGCGCTGATGGGCGTGATTTCACTGATGGATGATCCATCGGCTGCCGCCCCGCGTGAAAACCGTGGCTTCTGGCTGGCCCCGCAATGGCAGCGCCAGGGACTGATGACCGAGGCGGTGGAAGCGGTGAACGATTACTGGTTCCTGACACTGGGCCGCCCGGTCATCCGCACGGAAAAGGCGGTGGACAACGCGGGCTCCGTCGCCATTTCCCGCAGGATGGGCATGCGCCTGACCGGCACGCACCGGCGGGACTTCCTGTGCGGGCGGGACATACCGGCGCAGAAATGGGAAATGACGCGGGCGGAATGGCTGGCATGGAAGGCCCGCAACCGCCCCGCATAGGGTGGTTCAGGCTGTCAGCGCCAGTTCCTGTACCGCGCCACTCCGGGCATCGGTATAGGATATGGCCAGCAGGCAGGCGCCGGTTTTCGGGCTGGTCACGCTGACCGTTATGGCCCGGGTCTGGTCCACCCCGGCATCGGCCTGCATCTGTTCCAGCACAAGGGCGCGGATGGCGCCCTCATCCATCACGCCGCCCACGCGCGCGGGCAGCCCGGCGCCATAACCGGGCTGCCATATATAGGCCCCCGTGCCGGTGCACAACCGGCGCAGCAGTGCCTGCCGCGTCTGCTCCGCCCCCGTGACCACCGCCACGCCGCCGGTGGCCGACAGGTCAAGGTCACCGCCCATGGTGTGGGACAGCGCGCTCATGGCCGTACCCTCGCGCTGGTGCCGCGATACTGCCCGCCCGGACGGACCGCCAGGACCATCAGGCCGATGGCCGCGCCACTTTCCACCTCATGCCGCGTGCTGTCGGGCCGGGCGCGCATGGCCTGACGGGGCGCGGGCCGTGGCCGGCGCGGCGGGGTTGGCATCGGGCGGTTCATTGTGGTTCTCCCGTCGTGCCGCCGCCGGGCTGCACGCCGCCATGGGTGTGGCCCCTGCCGGAAATGCCGGCGGCCAGAACGTCCGTCCCGCCGGTTACGCTGCCCTGTGCCGTCATGTCCCTGTCAGTCGTGATCGCGCCGCCAGTCACGGCCAGTCCGTTCGCGTCCAGCGTCATGGATACACCGCCGACCTTCCACGCGCGGGAACCACTGGTCAGGGTCTCGGTGGTGTTTCCGGCCCCGCTGTAGATCGTGTCCCTGGTGATGTGCCACCACGGCGCGCTTCCGGCCGGCTGGCCCGCCGCCGCGCCAGCATTCGCAGGGGGCGCGCCGCAGCCGGCCATGACCAGCATCTCCCCCGGCTGGGCCGGCCTGCCGGTAGCGGGAGAGAGGGGCGGCATGACCACGGTGTCATATACCGGGCAGGCGCACACCGCGTGTTCCCCATCGCCTTCCAGCCGCACCAGCAGCACATGCGCGCCAATATCGGGCGGGCAGGCAATGCGCAGGCTGCCAACCTGCATGGCAGCATGGGGCAGCCAGCCGCTTTCCACCCCGGCGGGCTGGGCCGTGACCTTTACGGCATGGTTGACCGGGTCCACCGCGCTGACCAGCCCGAAGCCGGGCTGGGCCTGCGCGTTGGCCATGTTGGCGGCAAGCATGCGGGTGTCAGCCATTGCTGTCCTCCTGTGTGCTGGTGTCGCGGCGGCGCAGCGTGACCTGCTGGGAAAAGCCGCCCTGCCATGAAAAACTGCTGGTCACGCTGTCCACATCCAGCGTGCCGTCCCATGTCGTGCCGGTGCCGCTGACCTGCATGAACTGGCGCGGGGCCAATGTCGCGCAACCGGGCATGGTGCCGGTTATGGTGCGGGCATGCGCCACGATCTGGCTGTATTTCTGCCTTGCATACTGCTCAAGCCCGTCAAGCCGCGCGCCGGGCAGGCTGAAGCTGTGCACGCTGCCACCGGATGTGGCGGGGGCCGTGGCCGACCCGCCCGCGGCGGACCAGTAATACGCCACCTTCGTGCGCTGGCGGCTGTCCCAGCTCATCACATGCACCACCACGCCCCGGTCAATCTGGTAATCGCGGGTCAGGCGCAGGCCGCTGGCCCCCATGCTGATGGGGGAAAGCGGCCCGGTATCGGCATAGTCCAGCACATGCGTGTTGGCGGTACCGGCGGTGGGGGGTGGCGCGCAGATGATGGTGGTGCCACTGGCATACAGGTCGCATCCCGCCTGGATGGCAAGGGCGCTGACCAGGTCGAACGCCGTCTGGAACCGCCCGTGGCTGGTAGCCGCCGTGCGCTTGTGCTCCACCTGCCAGAACTGGCCCACCATGGCGGTGTCCATCGTGACATCGGGGGTCAGCCCCGCCGCCGTGATCACGGCGCGCGCCAGGTCCGCGCCGGTCATGTTCATCCATCCGTCCAGCACGCGCATGTCCAGCAGCCGTGCCAGATAGTCGCGGCACTGGATGTGGACGGATGTTTCCGCCGGGCTCCATTCCACATGGTCCACAATGCCCTGGAACAGCGTGGTCCACTGGCTGCCATCCCGTGCCGCATCCCGCATCTGGAGCTGGATGTCGGTATCGGGCAGCACGGAGCCGGCCGCCGGTGCGGGCACGTCAAACCACAGGCCGGACGCCGCCTGCGCGCGATCCACCGCCAGCGTCATTTCCAGCGTGTCGGCGCGGCTGTAGCGGGTGCGGGTCAGCGTGAAGGCTTCCAGTCCCGTTTCCGTCCGCTCCGTGCCATTCACCAGCAGCCGCGCACGCGGCGCGCGCCATGTGGCGGCCTGCGTGGCGGCGCGGGTCATGTCCGTGCTCATGCCGCCACCCCCGGCACGCCGCTGCCCAGTGTCGCATCGGCTGGCGGCAACACCAGCGGCACGGGTGCCGCAAGACCCGACAGGTCGGGATCGTCCAGACCGTTAAGCCGGGCAATGCGCCACCACTGGGTCGCATCGCCCAGCCAGCGCGCCGCGACATGATAGAGCGACCCGTCCGCCGCCGTGACCCTGATTGTGGTTGCCATGCTTCCTCCCTTCCTGTCAGGCCGTGACCAGCGGGCCGTCCTGGGTCGCCCCGGTGGCCGTAAGCGTGTTGGCATAGGCCCGGTTGACCAGCGCGCCGGACATGACCGATGCGCCGTGCAGTTCCGCATTCTGCGTCAGGGTGGACAGTCCCGCCGCACCGGTCAGGCCCGTGCCCTCCAGATTGGCCCCGGTCGCACTGATGGCCGATGTCAGCCCCGCCCCCGATGCCTCCAGCCCCGAAAGCAGGCTGGTCGCCCCCTGCGGCGTGGACGCCAGGTTGACCCCGGCGCCGGACAGGCCGCCAACGGTGCCCAGACTGTCCTGCACGGTGGCGAATACCCCGCCCGCCCCCACCATGTCGGCAACGGGCGTGACCTGTCCCACCACGGTGGAAAGCTGGCCCGCGACATTGCCCGCGATGGTGGAAACATCGCCAAGCGCGTCCGTGATGCCCGACAGGGCGGAAAGAGGTGGTCCCCATTTTTCGGACAGGGCGATAAGCTATCATCTGGCCTGAACGAGGACGGGTTTTATGGGCAAGGTTACGCGGAAACGGTATGCGGCAGAGTTCAAGTCACGGGTTGCGCTGGAGGCGATCCGTGGGGAACTGACGCTGGCGGAACTGGCTTCGAAACATGGCGTGCATCAGACGATGATCGCCCAATGGAAGCGCCAGGCGATCGAAGGCATGGCAAGCCTTTTTTCTGGTAAGTCAGTAACGGAACCTTCAGTCAGCCCTGCTGATGTAGAGAAACTGCACGCCAAGATCGGCCAGTTGCTGGTGGAACGGGATTTTTTGCGGGATGCCTCTGCTCGGTTGGGCGTGATCAGAGGCGGCAGATGATTGACCCGAAGAGAGCATGCCTGCCGATAATCCGGCAATGCACGCTGCTGCAACTCAACCGGTCGGGCGTCTACTATCGGCCTGTGCCACAGAGCGAAGCCAATCTGGAGCTGATGCGGCTGATCGACGCCCAGTTCCTGGAAACGCCGTATTATGGCTCACGGCAGATGACATGGCATCTGCGCCGCCAGGGACATGAAGTGGGCCGCAAGCGGGTCCGGCGGCTCATGGCGATCATGGGCCTGCGGGCGATCTACCAGAAGCCGCGCACGACCGTGCCCCATCCGGAGCATCGGAAATATCCATATCTGCTACGGGATCTGGTCATCAATCGGCCTGACCAGGTCTGGTGTTCCGATATCACATATATTCCCATGAAACGGGGATTTCTCTATCTCGTGGCGATCATGGACTGGTTCACGCGCAAGGTCCTGTCCT
>NZ_NKTZ01000043.1 GCF_003207855.1 Komagataeibacter rhaeticus
AGGACAGGACCTTGCGCGTGAACCAGTCCATGATCGCCACGAGATAGAGAAATCCCCGTTTCATGGGAATATATGTGATATCGGAACACCAGACCTGGTTAGGCCGATTGATGACCAGATCCCGTAGCAGATATGGATATTTCCGATGCTCCGGATGGGGCACGGTCGTGCGCGGCTTCTGGTAGATCGCCCGAAGGCCCATGATCGCCATGAGCCGCCGGACCCGCTTGCGGCCCACTTCATGTCCCAGGCGGCGCAGATGCCATGTCATCTGCCGTGAGCCATAATAGGGCGTTTCCAGGAACTGGGCGTCGATCAGCCGCATCAGCTCCAGATTGGCCTCGCTCTGTGGCACAGGCCGATAGTAGACGCCCGACCGGTTGAGTTGCAGCAGCGTGCATTGCCGGATTATCGGCAGACGCGCTCGCTTCGGGTCAATCATCTGCCGCCTCTGATCACGCCCAACCGAGCAGAGGCATCGCGTAAAAAATCCCGTTCCACGAGAAGCTCGCCTATCTTCGCGTGCAGTTTCTCCACATCAGCAGGGCTGACCGGGGGCTCCGCCACCGTCTTCCCGGAGAAGGTCGCCGCCATCCCCTCGATCGCCTGCCGTTTCCACTGGGCGATCATCGTCTGATGCACCCCATGTTTCGAAGCCAGTTCCGCCAGCGTCAGTTCCCCACGGATCGCTTCCAGGGCAACCCGTGATTTGAACTCCGCCGCATACCTCTTGCGCGTAACCTTGCCCATAAAACCCGTTCTCTCTCAGATCGGATTATAGCTTATCGCCCTGTCCGAAAAATGGGGACCACTTCTAATGATCCCTGCCAATGAATGTGAGCGTAAAGGCGATGCCTGGATGGCCAAAGCCCTGAACCCCGACAAAACCGCACAGGAACGCCAGAAAGCCGCGAAGGCTGCGATGTTTGCCTATGAAGATGCCCGCAAGCTGTTTCCGGCCGGGAGCGCGGACAGCGAGCGGACACGCAAAAAAGGCTACAGGGCACATGACATGGCCAACCGGCCGGTTGATGAATGGGTCCTGGATTGATGAGTTGGGTCTGGCACTGAAAAATCAGTACGACTGCCAGCCGCCCTGACAGCATGTCAGGACACATGCCAGTGCCGTCCGGCTCCGGCAGTCCGTCCCTTCCCGTCCTTCATAAAGGACCGGAAACGCATCATGGCCTACCGTAAAGGACCTGCCCCCGGAACTGACGGCCGCCGGGATCACCGCGGCATGATCCTGTCACAACGCGATGACAATAATCCGGGCCATCAGGACGGGCCGGTTCCCTCTGCCTGCTGACGGAATTGTCTCCACCCGCCAAAGACGGTTATGTCTGTCGCCCCGATCAGTCCTGCAGGCTCGCATATGAAGCCGGATACCTCGCTCCCGTCCGCCAGGCTGATCCGGCCAATACCCAGCGGCTGGGGAATACTGGCGACAAACCCCGCGAACTGCACGGGGGACAGGGACCAGATTTCCACCTCCACGCCATCCCCGTCATGATTGTCATCGCGCACCAGACCGGGTTTGGCGGGGACCGTGCCCGCCAGTTCATAAAGCCTGTAACCGGGGGCGGTCGTGGTCGTGCGGACGAAAAGGCCACCACGCCCGGTCAGTTCCCCATTCAGGGGCATGCCCCGCAGATGCGCGCCCACGACGGCAATCCGCAGCCTTTCCCCGGCCAGGGGCATGGGCACTGATGCGGGGTGGTATGCACCATCGGTTCCGGCCCCGCACTGCGCCGCCTGGTGCATGGCCGCCGCGAATGGCGCGATGGCGGCATCGCTATCGCAGGGGCCGACAATCTGTATTCCAAATGACAGGCCCGCGGCCGTGCGTCCCGCCGGAACCGCAATCGCCGCGCACCGCATGAAGTTGGCGAAGTTCGTGTAATACCCCAGATGGCTGTTAAGTTCGATCGGGTTGTCCATCATATCCGCCACCGTATAGGTGGATGGCGTGGTGGGCAGCAGCAGCGCATCGACCCTGGCCCATTCGCGATCGGCTTCCGCCAGCAGGGCCTTGAGCCGGTATTCCCCCTGAAAGACATCCACGGCCGTAAGCCGGGTGGCGTTGTGCAGGATATCACGCACCACCCCGTTCACCGCATCGGGCCGGGCCGTCAGGATATCCCGCGTCGCAACCAGCCGTTCCGCGACCCATGGACCGTTATAGAGCAGCGCCGCGGCTTCGCGATACGGGCGGTAATCAATTTCCACGATTTCCGCGCCCAGCATGCGTGCGCGTTCAACCGCCCGGACAAACAGGCCGCGAAACGCCTCATTCCCGAAAAAGGCCAGCTCATCGCCCGCCGGAATGCCCAGCCGAAGCCGGTCCGGCAGGGCCACTTCGCCCGGTTCGCGGGAATAGGGGTCGGTTGGGTCGCGCCCTTCCATCACGGCCCTGATTTCAATGCCATCGCTTACGCCCGGGGCGAATATGGTCACCACATCCAGCGTCCGGCAGGCCGGTACGACACCCGTATTGGACACCCGGCCGGGCGAAGGCTTGATCCCGACGATATTGTTCAGCGCCGCGGGCACCCGGCCGGAACCCGCCGTATCCGTTCCCAGCGCGAAGGATACCAGTCCGGCTGCAACCCCCACGGCCGACCCGGAAGAGGACCCACCCGAGATATAGCGTTCATCAAAAACACATCGTGGCGCGCCATAGGGCGACCGGGTACCATTCAGGCCGGTCGCGAACTGATCCAGATTGGTCTTGCCAACCAGTATGGCACCGGCGGCGACCAGGCGCGCGACCACCGTTGCACTGGCGTCGGGCCGGTAGGCGAATTCCGGACAGGCCGCCGTCGTGGCGAACCCGGCCGCATCGATATTGTCCTTTATGGCGAAGGGCACGCCCCACAGCGGTAGCGAATTCGCCCGTGGCGCCCGCGCCAGCAGGTCGGATATGGCGGCCGCCAGCTGCTCGTGGCTGGCGCGTGAAATAAAGATCGCCCGGTCGCCCGCGGCCTTGATGCGCTGCTCCACCACCGCGATGACCTGCGCGGGCGTGACACCGCTATCGTATGCGCGTCTTAGCGTGCCAAGATCCAGAATCCCGAACGTGTCATCCATTGCCGGCTGCTCCCGTGCATCCGCCGCCGTGGGGTGCGTCATCCAGTATCCTTACGGGCTTCCCCCACGAAATAAGCACCAGGCAGCCATTATCCGACCACACACGGTGAGCGGAACCGGGGGCGTTCACGACAACATCGCCCGCCCTGTAGGTGCCGCGTTCGTCGCTCTGCGCGCCGGTCAGCACGATAATCGTCTCCGTATCAGGGTGCATGTGGCGTGGAACCGATGCCCCGGCTCCATAGCGCAACAGGGCCAGCGTGGTCTCGCCGGCCGCATTGTCCGCAAGGCGGCATATGTCAACGCCGGGGCGGAAGGGGGTGAAAACCAGCCCGGACAGGTCACCACCAAGCAGGCCGGAAAACACGGCAGGGGACGTGGTCATGCTTTTCTCCCCGATGACCGGCTGCTTTCAAGGGCGGCCAGCAGGTCATCGCTGGACGCCACCGCCCCGAATACACCGCCCTGCATGGTGACCATTTTAAGTGCGGCTTCATGATTGCCCCGGTCGGTCGCACCACAGCAGTCTGACAGGATCAGGCATTCAAGACCCCGGTCATTCGCCTCCCGCATGGTGGTATGAACGCATACATCCGTGGTGATGCCGGTCAGGATCAGGTTGCGAATGCCCTGCCCCCGCAGCACGAGATCAAGGTCAGTGGCGTAGAAGGCCCCTTTTCCTGGCTTGTCGATAATGACTTCGCCCGGTCGCGGGGCCAGTTCGGGAATGATCTCCCACCCCGGTTCGCCCCGCACCAGTATCCTGCCGGCGGGCCCGGCATCGCCAATACCCGCGCCAGTCCGACGCGAGCGCCACAGCTTGTTGCGCGGCAGGTCGGACAGGTCCGGGCGATGTCCCTCCCGCGTGTGGATGATCATGAACCCGGCCTGTCGCATGGCGTCCATGACCCTGCCGATGGGCGCAATCGGCGCGCGGGTCAGGCTGATGTCATATCCCATCGTGTCAACATAGCCCCCCGGCCCGCAGAAATCCGTCTGCATGTCGATGACGAGCAGCGCCGTGTCATGCACGTTCAGGCGTCCGTCAAACGGCCAGTCATAGGGGTTGGCGCGCACTGTTACGTCCGCTGGCCCCATGGAAGCGGGAGAGATTGCAGGCGGCATGAACGGGGTTCCCTTGCCCTGCCAGGTCCGGAGCGACCATGACGTCAGCAGAAGGATCGGCAGGTTTACTGGCCGGCACAAGTGCTCTTTCCAGCGCGGCGTGGTGCCATATGGGCATCATGCCCGGCGCCATACGCAGGGCGTCGGGGCCGCCATCGCTGCCCAAACGGCACCACCGTGCGCTGGAAACACCGCTTGCCGCTACACAGGCCGCTGTTTCATGCTCTGGGGAAATGCAAGGGAAATGAAAATGGAAGCCCGCGTCACCTGTATTCCCGCCAGCGCGCCCAATGATATTTCGGGCCTGCGCGCCGCTATCGAAAACGGCCGCGTCTCCGCCGCCCATATTGTAGCCATCCTGGGCAAGACCGAAGGCAACGGGTGCGTAAATGATTTTACCCGTGGTTACGCCACCGACACGTTCAAGGCATTTCTGGGTGGCCTGACCGGGCAGGACGCGGGCGATATCGAACGCAGGACCGCATTCGTCATGTCCGGCGGAACCGAAGGGGGGCTGTCGCCACACTGGATCGTCTTTGAAATACATCCCGACCGCACGCCCCCCCGGCCGGACAGGAAGGCCCTGGCCATCGGGACGGCCACGACCCGCCCCTTCGCCCCGCATGAAATCGGGCGCATGCCACAGGTGAACGAAACCGCGCGTGCCGTGCGCGAAGCCATGGCCCATGCCGGTATCGACCATGTGGATGATGTGCATTACGTTCAGGTCAAATGCCCGCTGCTGACCAAGTCACGCATCGCCCGCGCGGTTGGTGATGGCCATACCGTCGCAACCACAAGTACGCTGGACTCGATGGGATATTCACGCGGGGCTTCGGCGCTGGGCGTGGCGGTTGCGCTGGGTGAAATAGGGGAAGACACCGTGCATGATGGCGTGGTCTGCCGCGATTACGGACTGTATTCCAGCCGCGCCAGCACATCTGCCGGGGTCGAGCTGATGGAAAACCAGGTGGTTGTCATGGGCAACAGCCCGCACTGGAGTGGCGACCTGCTGGCGTCGCATGATGTCATGGCCGATGCGATCGATGCGGCGGCACTGCTCCGCGCGCTGGCGAAGGTGGATATTCACGCCACCTGTCCCCTGCCGCCGGAGCCGGCACGGCGGGTCGTGACACTCCTGACCAAGGCGGAAGCATCCCGTTCCGGCCAGATCCGCAACGCCCGGCATACGATGCTGGATGACAGCGATATCGCCTCATCACGGCATGCCCGCGCGCTGGTGGGGGGTGTGATGGCGGGCGCGCTGGGGCGGACGGCGCTGTTCGTATCGGGTGGGGCCGAACATCAGGGACCGGACGGGGGTGGCCCGCTCAGCATTATCGTGCGACGTGGGGACTGACAGACCTGCAACCGGGGTGCCTGGTCCATGGCCTTAGATTTTACACGCATGCTCAGATACGTGGATGCCGTGGCCCGTGCGGGTTCCATCCGGGCGGCGGCGGAAAAACTGCATATCGTTTCTTCCGCCCTGACCCGCCGCATCCTGGATCTGGAACACGAACTGGGGACCTCCCTTTTTGAACGGACGCCGCGCGGGGTCAGGCTGACTGCGGCGGGTGAAGCCTACCTGCATTTTGCCCGCCATGCCCTGTCCGAACACAATGCCGTGCTGTCACGCATCGAGGACCTGAAGGGGCTGCGCCGGGGTGTGATCCGGCTGTCCTCCATTTCCGCCATCGCGGCGGAGGAACTGCCCCGGCTTATTGCCGATTTCCAGCAGGGCCATCCCGACGTGACCTTCGATATCACGATCGCCGGGTCGGACGATGTGGTGCGGAGCGTGGTGGAAGACGAAACGGATTGCGGCATCGCCTTCAATCCCCCCCCTGACCCCGCCTTCACCATACTGGCCCGGACACGGCAGCAGCTATGTGCGGTCATGCACCGCGATCACCCCCTTGCGTCACGGACGGTCCTGCGCCTGCCGGACTGCGCGGCCTATCGCGTGGCGCTGGGCGACAGTACGTGGGGGGGACGGCAGATGCTGGATCATTACCTGGCTGCATCCGGCACGGAGCTGAATGTGGGGCTACAGACGAATTCGAATGAAGTCATGGCAGGCTTTGCCCGTAACAACAGCGGCCTGTATTTCCAGATCGGATTCCATGAAAAACGCCATCCGCTTTCCACTGAACTCGTTGCCATTCCACTGGCTGAATTCCGTAACAGTACACGCCAGATGGTGCTGGGAATCAGGAAAGGCCGCAGCCTTCCCGTGATCAGTGACGTATTCTGCACATTCCTGCGCACATACCTGTTTGCCCGGCAGGAACCATCCGTATGAGATGTTCTGGTGGCATGCCCTTCCCGGCAGAAAGTGCCCCCCCGATATCTCGCTTTACTGGTGGTCTCCCTTGTCGGACGGAACCGTTAACAATCCCGCAAAATGCTACACTTTTTATTTTACAACAGAAATTATAAAGAAAAAATTTTCGATATTTCAGGGACTACCGGAATAATGAATAAGCGGCCAAGGATACGATCTCGGTTTCAGATACCGCTACCAGTCCGAAAAACTACCATCACAGCGTGATCCAGAACGGTGAGCCATTGTTCTCTTTCCCTTTAGATGATCGTTAAACGGGTCCTGACCTATCTAGAGGGTGTTATGCACCTTGGGCGAGTATAGCTGCATTTCTGAGCATGAAACATACGAATGCGATGACATGAAGACTTGCGAGTGTTGAGGCGTAACGCTCGTAATCCTTGACGAGTCTGCGGCATCGTGTAGCCCATGCGAAAGATCGCTCGACAACCCATCGGCGCGGCAGCAGCACAAAGCCGCGTTTGGCTTCGGGCAACCTGACGACCTCAAGGGCGATCCCCTGGGCCCGTGCTGCCCCGGCAGGTTTCTCGCCGGTATATCCCTGATCGACATAGGCCAGTTCAACGCTCTCGTCCGTCGCGTCCTGAATGGCGGTGGCAAGACGTCCCACCTCGGCGCGATCATCCCGACTGGCTGGTGTGACATGCAGGGCCAGCAGATGCCCCAGCGTGTCCACGGCCATGTGCAGCTTTGATCCCTTTTTGCGCTTGGCCCCATCATATCCGTAACCGGCCGCTCTGGGCCGCCTTGATTATGCGGCCTGTCTGTGCAGTGTATTCACGGGTTTCCAGTTCCATGGCAACAGTTCGTGGAGCCGGTTGA
>NZ_NKTZ01000044.1 GCF_003207855.1 Komagataeibacter rhaeticus
CGACGCCATCTGGTCCGGGGTTAACCCCGGACCAGATGGCCAACAGCAACGCCGTCAGAAGGGCGGCATAACAACAACCGGGTATAGCTTATCAAGCCCGCAAAACTGTCCGAACGGACGGGACCACCTCTGGGAGAAGCAGAACGGTTCCAGCTTCCATGCCGATCGCTTCCGGCGCATGCATGAACTGATCGTCCAGTTCTATCGCGACGATACGCCCTGGCGTGCCGTCTACAACGTGGTTCCGACCACGCCCGACGCGCGGGCACGCATGGTATGGCGGAAACACCGGCCGCCCCACATGGGCCGGATCGATGCCGGTCATTACGTCAGCGAGGACGGTGGCCCGCGCCTGATGCGCTCCGTAATTCCGGTCCGCAATGCGCATGGCCGCGCCATCCATCCCACCGAAAAGCCGGTAGCCCTGCTGGAGATCCTGATCCGCACGAGCTGCCCACCGGGTGGCCTGGTGGGTGACTGGTTCGCCGGCTCTGGTGCGGCGGACGTCGCCTGCCGGCTGACCGGCCGGCGCTACGTCGGCTGCGAGATCGATCCTGTCATGGCGCAGAAGGCGCGCGACCGCATCGCGTCCGTGCTGCCGCTCGGCGAAGGGATTTCGCCATGACAGAACGTCGCGTGCGACCCGGTTTCGCGTCGCGTCCCGCCGACCCGGAACGCTGGGTCAGGATGCCGGAGAAGCCTACGACCCCCAACCGCTTTACCGCCCGGCTGACCATCGACGTCACGCCGGCGCTGCGTGCCCGCCTCAAGGTCGCGGCGTTCCAGCGCGGCATCACGGTCGCCGACATGCTGCGCGCGCTGCTGGCCCGCGAGTTCTCGGATACTTCTGGAGATGTGCCATGAACGCCACCCTCGCTCATGTCGAACTGACCTGGATTGAGAAGCGCATCGAGCACTGGATCCGCTTCGGCTCTGTCGCCCATGAGCAGATTCTCGATCGTCGGCGGCGGATACTGAGCTTTCCGCCGGACAGCGTGTTCGCGTTCCTGCGCTGGGCGGCGAACGATTACGGCACGGTGGTGTCCTGCATCGACATCGTGCGCGTCACCCGTTCCGACGAGCCGTATCAGACGGTGCCGTTCGTGCGGCCCGGTGGTGAGAGTCTGCTGCGCCAGAGCGGCTGGCCGAGGGTCCGCCTGGTGCTCGAAGCCGTCGATCGTATCGAAGCTATCGGCATTGATCCCGTCGATGTCGCGCCGGAACATTGGCGACATCTGCACAATCGGATGCTCGCCGGGCAGGCACCACGTCCCTACACGCGCGACCGCCATCAGGCCTGGCTGCGCCGGAGGGCGGTATCATGACGCGCTTCGGCTGGTTCTTCACCACCTATTTCGCAATACTCGGTGTTGGCACGTCAGTGGTGATCCATCCGGAGCCCCGGTTGATCTGGAACGCCACTGCCAGCACGCCGATTGGGCTGTACCGCCTGCAATCGGTAAGCATCCTGCATGTCGGCGACCTGATCGCGATCCGACCCTCGACAGACATTGCCACGATGCTGGCGCACGGCGGCTATCTGCCCCTCGGTGTGCCGCTGCTCAAGCCGGTTGCCGCACTGCCGGGACAACGGGTCTGTCGCATTGGTGCTGCCGTCACGGTCGACGGCAAGCCGCTCGGCGATGCATTGGCCCGCGATCATCGCGGCCGTCCATTGCCGGTCTGGCAAGGCTGTCGGCACGTCCTGCCCGGTCAGGTCTTCGTCATGAACGCAGCGGTCCCGACCAGTCTCGACGGACGCTATTTCGGCATCCTGCCGGTCGATGCGGTGCTTGGCCGTGCCCAGCCACTGTGGCTCGTGCCGTCACCGATGTCTCCCACCCCCAATCAGAAAGGAGGCTGACATGGCCCAGATCGGAACTTTCACGCGCACGGCTGACGGCTTCGCCGGTCGCCTGCGCACGCTCGCCCTCGACGTCGAACTGACGATCGTGCCGGCGACTTCGTCGGACGCCGAGTATGCGCCCGACTATCGTGTCCATCTCGGCGACGCCGATGCCGGACCGGAGGTGGGTGCGGGGTGGAAACGCACCGGCGAGAAGGCGGGCACTTACCTCTCGCTGGTTCTCGACGACCCCATGCTGGCGCAGCCGATCCGCGCCAATCTGTTCCAGTCCGATCGTCAGGGGCGCGCCTTCCATCTGGTCTGGAGCCGCCCGGTGAAGCGTGATGACCGGCGGTAAGGCGGCACTCCGGCTGCTCGGTGTCGTGCTTTCGGTCGTCGTTTCCATGACGATATCGGGGCATGTCGCGGTCGCCGATCCATACGCTGACATGATCGCGGAAGCGGCCAGACGCGCGCAGATTCCAGCTTCATGGATCGCCGCCGTGCTGCACGCGGAGAGCCGAGGCGATGCGCATGCCGTGTCGTCGGCGGGCGCGATGGGGCTCATGCAGGTGATGCCCGGCACATGGTCCAGCCTGCGCACGTCGCTCAGCCTTGGCGAGGATCCGTTCGACCCCCACGATAACATTCTGGCCGGTGCGACCTATCTGCGGTGGATGCGCGACCGCTATGGCGAGGCCGGGTTCCTTGCCGCCTACAATGCCGGTCCCGCGCGCTATGACGAGCATCTGGCGACCGGCCGACCGTTACCTGCCGAGACGCGGAACTACGTCGCATCCGTCAGCGCGCAGCTGGCTCTTTCGCTTCCCGATAACATCGCGATCGGCGCTCCGCTGGCACCATCCTGGCAGACTTCTTCCCTCTTTCCGGCGTCGTTCCTGCGTACGGGCGATGCGTCCCGGCCTGTCGGCAGTGCGTACGACCCGGCACGTTCATCTGGTTCCCGAATGACAGACTGGACGGCACTCGTACCGCAATCGGCAGGTCTGTTCATCGCGTCAGGACATGGGGAGGCGCGCCGATGATCCCCGTTCCGGCCCATCGGGCTCTGGCGGGCTATGGGTGCCTTGGGGATGGGGTGCTGGGGGGAGATAGGCAACGGAGGGAAGGACGGCAAGGTAAAAGCAGCGCCCGTTCGGGGCTGCATGTGGTTGGTTTGATTGGAGAATTTGTCCTCTCACCATGCACCGCCTGCGGCTCTTCGTCCATTTTTCCTAATCTTTTCAACGATCCGGGCCCGTCAGGCGCACATCGAAGCGGGGAGCGGGCCATGGCGACGCGCGATGACAGCCTGACTGTCCGGCCCGGACGCATCCAGCACGGCAACCAGGGCGCACGACCGAAATCCTTCGTCGGCGAGGTCATGCGTGCCGCGAAGAAGGCCGGTCATACCGGCACCCGGTTAGGAGCGAAGGGCAGGGGAGGCGGTGGCGGTTCCCGTTTCGGGCGCGGCCGGCGTGCGGCACTCTCCATGCGGTTGCGCAGCAATGCCCGTCGGGTCGTGGTCAAGGCGCGGGTCGTCCGCCAGCAGGGTGCGCGGTTTCGGTCAGCACCACTCGCCCGGCACATCGCCTATCTCAGGCGCGAGGGCGTCACTCGCGACGGGGCCAGGGCCCATCTGTTCGATGTCGGGTCTGATGAGGCGGACAGCAAGGCCTTCGCGGAACGCTGCGAAGACGACCGTCACCATTTTCGCTTCATCGTCTCGCCCGAGGACGCAGCACGGATGGAGGATCTGCGGGGCTTCGCGCGGGAGTTGATGCAGGACATGGAGCGCGACCTCGGCACCAAGCTGGACTGGGTCGGGGTGGATCACTGGAACACTGACAATCCGCATGTCCACATCCTGGTGCGCGGCGTGGCCGACGACGGCAAGGATCTGGTCATCAGCCGCGCTTATATCAGCCAGGGCCTGCGCGACCGCGCCGCCGAACGGGTGACGTTGGAACTTGGCCCGCGCAGTGAACAGGAAATCCGCACCGCGCTGGAAACCGAGATCGGCGCTGACCGCTGGACCAGTCTCGATCGCGCGTTGCAGGACATCAACGACGAGCGCGGCGGCATCGTCGATCTGCAACCGGGCGCGGGTGCTGAAGACCCGGAACTGCGCCGCCTGCTGGTGGGCCGGGCGAGCAAGCTGGAAGGGCTTGGTCTTGCCGAACCGGTCGGGGTGGCCCGCTGGACCCTCAAGCCGGGGCTGGAGGCGACGCTGCGCGATCTTTCCATCCGGGGCGACATCATCAAAACCATGCACCGCGCCATGTCCGGCGGTGGGACAGAGCCCGACATCGCGGGTTTCGCGATCCACGGTGAGAAGCTGGCCGATCCGATCGTTGGCCGGCTGGTCGAGCGCGGGCTAGACGACGAACTGAAGGGTTCGGGCTACGCGGTGATCGCCGGCACCGACGGGCGCACGCATCATCTCCGCTTCCCCGATCTGGATCTGACCGGCGATGCGAAGCCGGGCGCGATCGTCGAGACCCGCACCTGGGAGGATGCCAAGGGCACGCAGCGCCTGTCGCTCGCCACGCGCTCGGATTTCACGCTGGCCGAGCAGGTGACGGCGCCCGGCGCGACCTGGCTCGATCGCCAGTTGCTCGCCAAAGATTCGGCGCTGGCCAATGCGGGCTTCGGGGCCGAGGTCCGCGAGGCGAGGGCGCAGCGGATCGATCATCTCGCCTCCGAGGGGCTGGCCCGGCGGCAGGGCGAGCGCGTGGTGTTCGCACCCGACCTGCTCGGCACCCTGCGCCAGCGTGATCTCGATCAGGCGGCCGCCAGATTGGCGGCGCAGACTGGTCTGCAACACCGGCCCGCGAAGGAAGACGAGATTGTCTCGGGGGTTTATCGCCAGCGGGTCAACCTGTCCTCGGGTCGGTTTGCGATGGTCGACGATGGGCTGGGGTTCCAGCTCGTGCCGTGGCGCCCGGCGCTGGAGCAGAAGCTCGGACGGCAGGTTTCCGGCACCCTGTCGCCGGGTGGAGCGGTGGACTGGACTTTCGGACGGAAGCGGGGACTCGGGATTTGAAACCTTGCCGGTCAGTTCGTCAGTCCCACGCCATAGATCTCCATCAGTTCATAGAACCAGTCCGCATCGAGATTGTCGCTCTGGGAGGCGATCGCAATCGCGCTCTCCGTCCGGTCGAAAAGGGCGAAACAGATCTGATCGTTGTCATGGCGGGCGCGGTAGCTGATGCCGTCGGCATCGGACCATGCGTCGTGAACGGCTTTCGACCAGGCGTGTGGCAGATCGTACGGCAGGCCGGATGATGTGACCTCCGCCGTGGCGCCGAGCACAGCCAGTCCGGGGCCATGCAGCTCCACCAGCCGCAGTTCCCGATTGGCGCTCAGTATGGTGCAGGCCTTGGCGGCGATGAGATTGATCGGCAGCAGCGTGCGGCCTGGCGCGCGCAGGAACGTCTCCGCGAACGCGCCGGCCTGCTGTTCCGCCGTGTACAGAACGCCATGAGAGCCGTCCGGCGCGTTGAGACGCCCGGAGCGCGAACGGTCGAAATAAATCGGATCATGAGCGCGGGAGTGAAAACGATGCAGGGGATGGCCCGCGGGCAGAATGCGCCAGCGGGGTTGCCGGGAGGCGAGGTCTCCCGGCGGCCAGGGCTGGTTCGGCACGCGGTCAACCGCCCTGGACGCCGATGGACTGCGCGGCTTCCACAACCGCTTCGGTCTTGCCAGCGCCCAGCGCTTCGATCGGTGTCTGCCCGTCGAGTTGTGCGAGCGGCGTAACCAGGAAATTCAGACGGAACCATGCGCTTTCGCTTGGCAGGGCGGCGAGCACCGGCTTCAGGCCCGACACGACCCCATCCCCAGTGAACTGCGCGACCGGATAGCGCCGCTCGCCGCTCGGTCCCGGAACCGCCAGGATCGCCTGTTCGCGGACTTTCTTCTCGATGGCCTGGCGGGTGACTCTGAGCAGTTCCCTGACCTGATCGAGCGTATAGGCGCCACCGGCACGGCGAAGATCGTCGTCCCTGATCTGTTTCCCGCGTAACAGGGCAAGTCCCCATGGGCCGACCGCATAGGCATCTGTTGCGGTCTCGCGGGAGGGAGAGCGACCGGCTTGCGGCCGAACCTCGTATTCCAGCACCTGTGGCTTCGCGCTGGCACGTCCGCGCGTTCGAGCTGTCTTGCGTGCAGCCAGTTCCAGGCCGGCCGGCACCGTCACGATGCTGCCCACGCCGAGAAGTCGGGTTCTCGTATGGCTTCCCGCAACGCGGGTGCGTGTTTCCGAACCGGGTGTCGTGGGCATCCTGTCGCCTCCTGGCAGAGTCCTCTTCGTGATGGCAATATAGGAAACCATGACAACCAAAGCAACCAATAGAACGCCGCCACGCTCCTGGCTTTGGGCTGGCGTCAGATCAGCGCCGTACCCGCCGGTTCAGTATTCGGAGCCCCTGCGTCGTCCGCCTTCGGCGAGTCTTCCGGTAGCCGCTTCGGCAGCAAGGCGCGACGCTGCCCGAGCCAGAGTCCGTCGCTGATGTGATCCCGGCGCGGAGAACGCGTATTCGGGTGGATCAGGATGCTCAGGCCCCGGTGATTGAGTATCAGCCAAGGAACGAGCGTCGCGAACAGCCCGGTCTCGAAGGCGATCTGATACATCGGTGTTGATTTTCACTGAGAACTGGGTTCTTCCGTACTTTTCGTGATGGGTATCTTGTACTGAGGTTCCGGAACTGGGAAATCCAGAAAGTCGTTCACTTTCATGGATATTCCCCAGTGTCAC
>NZ_NKTZ01000045.1 GCF_003207855.1 Komagataeibacter rhaeticus
CGACGCCATCTGGTCCGGGGTTAACCCCGGACCAGATGGCCAACAGCAACGCCGTCAGAAGGGCGGCATAACAACAACCGGGTATAGCTTATCAAGCCCACAAAACTGTCCGAACGGACGGGACCACCTCAGTCGGCGAGCCGATGTGATGCATGGCGGGATTTTCAGGCCAGTTTGGACCTGCTCTTCCGTTTTCAGCTTGGTGCGGGATTTCGTCTCTTCCCTCAAACACCTAACCTGACCTGATAATTGAAAATGCGCAGTCAGTGACTGTAATGCTGTCATTGCCTGCTGGAGGTTCCTATGGCAGTCATGATCATTCGCAATCTCGATGACAGTCTCAACCTGCGGCTCCGTCTGCGCGCAGCACAGCATGAGCGTTCCATGGAGGAAGAGGTTCGCGATATCCTGTGCTCCGCTCTTTCCGCTGAAGTGCCTAAAGAGGTGGATGCCGGTCAGGCCATCCACCAACGCTTTGCCAGGCTGGGAGGGGTAGACCTGCCTGCGGTATCCCGTGAGGCCATCAGGGATGTGGATTTCGGAGTGTGATCGTTCTCGACACCAACATCTTCTCCGAACTGATGTGCTCCGGGCCTGACGGGGCGGTGCTGGCCTGTATGTCCCGTCAGTCCATGATGACCCTCTTCATCACGACCATGACCCAGGCCGATATCCTGTATGGGTTGGCGCTGCTGCCGGAAGGACGACGGTGGGATCTGCTTGAATTATAGGTTCATTGAACCTATAATTTAGCATGAGGCCACGGTGGACAGTCGAAGACCTGTCATTCGAAATGGACGATGACCAGAGCAGTGATCCGATCGCAACCCTGGTTATTCAGGCTCCTGGTGTCGTTCTGATGGTCATGGCTGAATTCAGTGTCGATCGATCCCAAGGATTCATGAAGCTGGCCAAGACTCACATCCACGGTGCAACAGCCAATGGGGTCGGGTTCGCCAATCTGAAAACGATCGCACAGGCCGTTCTGGAAGGAATGGATATCGATGAAATCATCATTGAAGGCGGAATTCGCACGAATGGGGCCTGTCCGGGCCATATCCCGCGTCCGTTCCGGTTCACGCGCCAGATTCGCCCTGACCCTGACGCGTGAGGGATGGCCTGATCTCAATTCCATTGCCGTCACGATGGCGCTGTCCAGGCGTGGCCTGACGATGCTGGCCGCCAAGAAGACGGTGGAAGACCTCATCAGGCAATCCTCGGAACAGGCGGAAGGGCATGCAATCGTTCTGCTGCCCATGACTGACACGATCGAGGCGGTTATCTCCGACCTTGCAAAGGCCGGGATCAGGGCGATCCATGTCGATCACAAGGCCGATGTGGATGTGGCCCTGATTCGTCGGCGTCTGAAGCTCAGTCGCCGACAGTTCGCGCTCTGGTATGGTCTGGAAGAGGAAACCATCAAAGGATGGGAAAGCGGGGAACGTACGCCAGATACCGCTGCAAAAAGTTATCTGCGGGCCATTTCCAATCGGCCGGAAGCCGTGCGTGAAGCCTACGCCCATACGGAGTAAATTTCGACAGGTCCGGCTTGTTCTGGATCCTCAGGTCCCATTTCTCCCGATACCGCCGGGGCGTCGGTCATAGGAAGCGGCGGGGAAGAGACATGATGAATGAAGTGGACTATCAGGCTGTTCGTGAAGCAGGTGCGCTCCATAGAGCGACTGTTCCCCATGTGGTGTCTGCAAGGTTTATCCGTGCACGCCGCGCCATTCACGTCACGCTCTCGAATGGCGTTGAGATGAGTGTGCCAGTGGACTTGTTGCAGGGTTTGCAGGGCGCTTCCCTGAAGGATCTGGCCAAGATCGAGATGACCCCGCTTGGTAACGGCCTACTGGCCCCGCCTTGATGCCGATGTTCTGGTCGAAGGTCTGACCCACGGTATCTATGGTTCCCGAAGCTGGATGGCAGCACAAATGGGAGGCCGGTGAGAGGATGTTCGAAAACGTACCGTAAGCAATACCGTATGCGAGACGCAGATTTATAAGACGGGTTATATGACCGGATTGTGCTTGTTTTCGTCATATCAGACTACGGTCACATAAACGCTCGTTTACGTGACACATTTCTGAGAAAATGGCTGTTTTTTGCTGATTTTCCTGCCAGATAATTCCTTACCGCACGTTTTCGACCATCCTCTCACCGCTCTCCTTCCAGCCAGCAGTCGATAATTTTTAGCCGTATGTCTGCCCGGTCGCTTTTGTGTATGCCATGTATGCTGTTGACGCATACAGTTTGTTTGTGCCATGACATCGCTATGGATGAACTGAATTCAGAACGCATCATCACCCCGATGTCGAAATCTCTTGTGCAAGCGATTGATGATTTTCGCTTTTCTTCGCGCATGCCTTCGCGCGCGGAAGCCATCCGTCGCTTGATCCGGCTTGGACTTGATGCCGTGCATCAGGAGCAAATGAAGAATCAGCTCCCCAAATTCTAAAGGCGTCACCTAGGTCTCCTCACGTATGAGCCCCTGAACCTTTAACCGCTCTTCCCCTGAATACCGACGAACGGGGACGAAGACCGGGGGACACTCATGCGTGAAGTGACCACACTTGACGGTACGTCAAAAAATACCTATTTTCACGACGAGGACTTGATAACGGTGCCGCACGATGCAGAACGTCGCAGATTGCAGAACGCTATTGCGCAGGGAGCAAGGATCGTATGGACAGACCATGCGAGAGAACGTTCACGGGAACGACATATCTCTAAGCTGATCACACAGCGCGTGCTCCGTTGCGGCAACATTGATCAAATCGAAGCACCACTGGACGGTGATGAAACCTGGCGTGTGGTCGGGACCGACAATGACGGTCGCCGGATAGGCGTGGTTGTCACTCTGAAAGAGGACGTCTGTGTCATCCGTATCATCACGGTTATGGCACTCCGCTGAAAGGAAGAATTCATGTTCAGAACACTGCCCTCGTACGAGGAAGACGGCCTGGGGCTGCCTTACGCGGTGACGCTGATTAACGCTGCGGAAGAGGAAATTGACGAAACCACCGGGGAAGTGATCGGGGTTTCCGTGCCCGACATGGAAGGGCTTGCGGCCGCCGTGGCGATGGCACGCGTCCTGATCCCGACCGGCCTGCTGCCGCGGGAGATCCGGTTTCTCCGCGACGTGCTGGGCCTGTCCTCGGGTGCTATGGCAAAGATCCTGATGATGGACCCGGCTACCTATTCCCGTTGGGAGAATGGCAAGCAGCAAGTTGGCCAGTGGGCGGACAAGCAGATGCGCATGGTGGTTGTGACCACACTACGCGACCGTTTCCCGCATTTCAGCGTGGACCCAAAAACCGTGACATCGTTGTCCCCTATCAAGCCACGTGCCAGCCAGACCGCTCCACAGATCCGGATGGTCCGGCGCGTCTTACCCGCTGAGGTCACACAACTGGACGAGTGGGATACGGTTCCTCAGGCCATGGCTGCCTGATCCCAAGCGCCATTGTAGCGATAGGGGGTAACCACAGGCATTTCACGGTCGCCGGATTTGGTCGCGCATTTCTCCGCGAAGATAGCCATGGCGTCCCGTGCTGCTGCCCGCGTCTCGGCATGATGAATGTCGCGCAGGTCCGACATGACGGCCGGGATCATGGGTTTGGGAAACTTGTTCACGACATTGCCGATCTTGTGGAACCAGCAACGCTGATGACGCGTGCCGGGAAAGACCTCGTTCAGGGCTTTCCAGAAAGCCGGAAGGCAGGCTGGAGGAAGATCGGCAGGACGACAGAGGGCAAAAACAGTTTTTGCATCATGATTTTTCCTGTGCGGGTCCTTTTTCAAAAGCGCGCAGGAAAGCGTCGATATCGTCGCTCATCAGGAGGGGCATCCGTTCTCGTATCAATGCTTCAGGCCAGTCCCACCAGGCGACTGCAAGCAGACGCTCGATGGTCTTTTCGGGGAAGCGGTATTTGAGGACCCGGGCCGGGTTGCCGCCCACGATGGCATATGGCGGCACGTCCCTGGTCACCACGGCCGCCGTGGCGATGATCGCGCCTGATCCTATGGTGACACCCGACATGATGTTGGCCCGCGCGCCGATCCAGACGTCGTTGCCAATGACGATATCCCCCTTGGTGGAATGGTCATCGGTTGCATCCGCCGCTTCGGGCCAGAAATTGCACTGGTTCTTGAACGGGTAGGTGGTGATCGTGTCCGGTCGGTGATTGCCCAGGATCATCAGCACCTCGCGGGCAATCGAGCAGTATTTCCCGATCTTCAGGCCGGCATATTCGGCTTCTATGATGATGGGAGAACCCTTGGCACCATATGTATGGTCGCCGATGTCCCAGCCCCACTCTTCGATCTCATGGGCAAGGGTGTAACGTAGGAGCAGAGAAAAGGCGTTCTTGCCGTAATACATGGACCTCGGTTCTCCCGTTCTGGTTCAGGGTTTCGTTTGCATTCGATAGCGGACAGATCAGATGATCGTGTTGCGTCGTCAGTCCTGTTCCCGGTCCCTGTCGAAGGCATGAAGCCCCGCACGCCTCCAGCGTGTTTTCAGGTCGCCTGACGCGGTATTCCTGCCCTCCCGAAGCTGCCCCGCAATGTCCAGGAAGGCCCCGAGCAGGGTAGCGCGGTCATCATCGGTCAGATCGACCAGTCCCGCCTTCTGGACCAGGCCGCCCAGTTCGATCAGATGATGGGTGCGTTCCCGTCGCGCCTTCGCCCAGTCGCGCATGTCGGTGCGTGCCTTTCGTGCCTGATGGCGATGGATCAGGGCCGCCTGCTTCCTGATCCGTCTTTCAAGCGCCAGAAGCTCCGTTCTGATCGTGTCCGGTTCCTTTCCGGCCGCCCTTTTTTGCGCCAGCCTGAAAGAACGCCGTCCCCCGTTCGGTCCACCTCGCGACGGCTTCGGGTTTGCCGTCCGCCTGTTCGACAGCCGCAAGCAGCACCCCGGCCAGCGCCTCGATCGACAGGGTATCGGCTCCCGTCGCCTCGACCAGTTCGCCGAGCTGGAGGGTCCGTTGCGCCTTAAGCTGCTTCGCCTTTTCCTGAAGCGCCTTCAGTTCCGCATCAATGTCCCGTGGCCTGCGCATTTCCGGTCCCCTGTCCTGCTGGTCTGTGCCATACTCTACCACACAGGCGAGAACCGCGTCACTCATCCAGACAAACCAACCCTTTTGGCGCAGTAAAATGTGAGTGCGCGCTTATACGTCACTTCGTGACGTGCGCTTAAGTGGTGTGATAGGATCGCGTTCATGGCGATCTATCACCTGCATGCAAAGGTCATCAGCCGCGCCACCGGCCGGAGCGCCGTGGCGGCGGCGGCCTATCGTGCAGCGTCCCGCCTGCATGACGTGCGGCTGGATCGCGACCATGACTTTTCCAACAAGAGCGGCGTGGTGCATTCCGAGATTCTGCTGCCCGATGGCGCGCCGGAACGGTTTCTCGATCGTGCGACCCTATGGAACGAGGTCGAGGCGATCGAGAAGCGCAAGGATGCCCAGCTTGCCCGCGAAGTGGAGTTTTCAATCCCGCGCGAAATGACCCAGGCGCAGGGGATCGCGCTGGCACGGGATTTTGTGCGCGAGCAGTTCGTGGAACGCGGCATGGTGACCGATCTCAATGTGCATTGGGATATTGGCGAAGACGGACAGGCGAAGCCCCATGCCCATGTGATGCTGTCTACACGACGGATCGAAGTCAGAACCGGAGAGGCTGTGCATGGAAGACGAGACGGAATCCCGCATCCTGAACGAGGCGGCAGGGGCGCATACGACATCACGCCGGATCTTGGACCTGATGGAGCAGAAAGGGGACGACGATCCACTCAAGCTCATGATCCGTCTGCTGACGGAAATTCGGGAGACGCAGCGCGGCATCCTGCTGAAGCTCTCGACGCTGGAGAAGCGCTTGCAGCGGCTGGAAGAACGGCGCGACTGATCGCGGCGGCACGGTTGC
>NZ_NKTZ01000046.1 GCF_003207855.1 Komagataeibacter rhaeticus
CCCGGCAAGAAAAAAATGACGGAAAACACCTGTTTCCCGTCATATACTCTCAGCAGCCAGCCTTAGCGTATATCTGTGCCCGTTCTATGTACCGACCCCGACCAGGCGGGCAATATGCCTGTCATGATGACGGCCAGGACGAATGTCGTGCAGATGGCTGTACCAGTTTGGAGATTCAGAGGCATCACGTGAGCCTCCATAACCACAGCGATCCGGCCGATTGGCCCAGCGATGGTCCCGGCCGTGTTTTCGGCTGTGATGATAGGTGCGAGACATGGGAGCTTCCCCTCCATGACGCACGGAGTGATTTCCGGGCGTACCTACATCGCCCGATCTCCCCTGTTCTGGTTGTTCATTTGCTCCTGACCACCGGCTTAAGCCTTGCCTGCAGGGTCATGGCCGCGATCATGCCGGAACGGCTCTCATGGGATGATCTGGCAAGCGCATCCAGCCGCTCCAGAACGCGGCGGGGAAGGGAGATGTTCGCCCGTTCCACCCGGTCATCGAGGACGGCCGGATCAATGGTGACAAAGCCCACTGTCCAGCCCTCATAATCCGGGTTGTTCTGGATGGCGTCGAGCGTGCTGGGAGAAGGCACAGCCTCTCCGGCATCCAGCGTGGCGTCGATCCATGCCGCAGCGGCCTCTTCCGCATTGGAAATGGCTTCATCGAGCGTGTCGCCTGCCGAAAAGCAGCCGGGGAGGTCAGGAAAGACAACGCCAAATGCCGTTGTCTCGCTGCCCCGTTCGATAACAACCGGATAGCGCATGATGATCCTCCTAGAGACCCGCCTGTTTGCGGATGGCGGCAACCAGACCGGTGCCCAGATCCTTTTTGGGATGAGGGACAACCACGATCCCTGGTCGCGATGGATGCTTGAAGACGTTGTGTGAACCGCGCACGCGATCCAGCTTCCAGCCTGCCTTTTCCAGCTCCCGGATCAGATCGGCACTTTTCATTTACACATCATACACACGACATAATTCCTGTTCAACAGAAACCATATGATGTGGGATAGCGCGCCAAAGGCGTCCTGTGGGAGCCTCTGGCCGTCGCTACTGCGAACCCGCTTGAACTAGAGCTGGGGTGTAAGGCTTGGTGGCTAACCTTCGATCAAAATCTTAATTTTTTCCGGTGGAACGCCTAACGACTTGCTCAAAGCAGTTTTAGCTTGAGCGATCGTCAGATTTTCATAAGGTTCGGATTTTTCGTTATTTTCATATATTGGTTCAAATATGTTTGGATTGTCCATAACAAATCGAACCTTCAAAAACTTTTCAAGCGCTATAAGTTTTTCAGTCTTCGGGAAAAATACCCCTAGCGTGTAGTTCCTTACTGCTTGGTTAGAACATTCCAGAACCTCTGCAATCTCTTTACGGCTGACATGGCGTTTATCCATTGCCGTTTTTAACTGTTCTCCAAAGGATTTTTCAAGTTTTCCGCGTGCTTCCTTAGCCATTTTTGTTTCCTAAAATTGTTTTCCTTCAAACCTAATATAAACCCCAGATTAAAAATTCAACAACAAAATAATATTTATAGGATCCACAGAATGCATTTTATGCATCCTATCTTCACTCTCACTTGGAAATGCCCTGAATTCGTCCAGCAGCTCTGCCGCTTTCTGTTAGCTGGCATACCGCTAACGTACAGATACCGATTGCGACGACTGGGAAGCTTGGAAGAACGAAGCCACACGTCAGTCCCTCGCCCAGGTAGAGGCCGGATTGGTGATCAGTACGGAAGCCATGAAGGCATGGGCGATCATTTCATTGGCTGTGATCTCTCCGCGCTGGCGTGCATCCATAATTGCGGTAAGCGCCCTGGGAGGCCACACAAAGCGCAATTCCCGTTATCGCCCTACAAACTAGCCGTCACACAAGATAACGTCTGTACGGACATCCTGTGGCGTCTGGCGGACATACTGCGACACGTGAGCTTCTGAATGATCGCCTGAACTCCGGTGCGTCTAGAGCACATTACGGTCTTGCCCGGTTCTTCTGCTGTTGCAGGCGTCGGGCGAGCGCGGAGCGGGAGCCCCGTAGGGCGCCAAAGGCGCCGACGCGGGAGAGGATGATGCTGGTGGAGAGACGATGTGGGAACGCATCGTCAGATTATGACTTCGCGCCGTAGGCGTGTCTGCTTAGCGCAGCCCTGAAAGGGCGAGCAGGGGGATGCCGGGTGGGAGATCGCGCATAGCGCGATCGGGGCGGCCGTAGGCCGTGAGCCGGCGGGGGCGTAGCCCCCAAGAGGCGGTGCTTGGGTTCAATTTGGCTGAAAATTGCAGAGAATGAAAAGTTATCCACAGGCTTAGAGTGTTAATTTATGTGTTAATAATAGTGTTAAGGGTTTTCCACAAACACGTAACTGACTGAAAATAAAATACAAAAACAGTGTTTTGGAGCAGCTTGCGTCAACGAAACCCCGAATCTAGTGACTCCAGAACCCCGAATCTTCGTCAACGAAACCCCGAATCTAGCTCTTGCGTCAATGAAACCCCGAACCTAAACTGATCGTCAATGAAACCCCGAATCAAAGCAACCCGTCAACGAAACCCCGAACTGGCACTTACCGTCAGTGAAACCCCGAATGTTGATGGACGTTCAGTTCTACTTCCGGAACGATATCCGACACCAGATCTTTTTATTTGTGATGTCCTTGATGCCATCCCCAAAGATGATATGGCCTCGATGGAACATCCAATTTTCTCGCTTGCCACTAAACCTGATCGACGCATTTTCCGATACGAGCACAATGGCAATACAGTTGAGATCGTTCCGAGCGTCAAAGGGCTCGCGACGATCCATGACAAGGATATCCTTATCTATTGCATTTCGCAGCTTATCGCGAAAATGAATCAAGGTGAGCAGCCAAATCGAACTCTCCACCTTACCGCACGCGATTTATTGGTATGGACCAACCGTCAAACCGATGGTGATGGCTATAAGCGGCTTCGGAGCGCATTTGAGCGCTTAGCAGGCACACGGATCACCACCAACATCAAAGCTGATGGAGAAGAAATCACCGAAGGCTTTGGCCTTATCAATGAATGGCGAATTGTCCGTAAGACCAATTCCGGACAAATGTCCGAAATCAAGGTAACGCTATCCGAATGGCTATTCAGAATGATCGAAGGCCGAAGTGTACTGACATTACATCGCGATTATTTCCGTTTGCGCAAACCACTTGAACGGAGAATATACGAACTTGCACGTAAGCATTGTGGCGCTCAGGAAAAATGGGTTGTTTCTATAGAAATTTTACAGAAAAAAACGGGGGCCAGTAGCCATATTCGCGTATTTCGCTCAATGCTCCGTGACTTGGCAATCAATAACCACTTGCCTGATTATGCTGTCGAAATAAACAGCAACACAGTTACTTTCCGTAATCGGGAAACGATGGACACCGTCAAGGTAATAGCGCCAAAGCTCCAGAAACCATTTGTCGATCCCGAGGGTTTCCATGACGCTAGAGGAGTTGCTCCAGGATATGATGTCTACGCACTCTATGATGAATGGGTGTCATGGTGGAACGATAGCGGACAACCAGAGTTGCAAAACCCCAGTGCCGCATTTGTCGGATTCTGCCGCAACCGACACAAACGCAACCCTATACGCTAGACACAGCCTACGTGTATAGTTGTATACGTGTATAAATGTATACTTATCCGCTAACGATCCTGCTTCGTCCTTTCTTCACAAACAGATCGTCCAGTGCTTCTCCAAGCAAACTCTGAACCGTCGTTCCCTCTTCGGCCGCGATAATACGAAGCTGGGTGCTGACTTCAGGAGAAAAATGCCCACCGATCAACTTGGTCCCCTTACGACCATTCAGCGTAGGTTTACGGGATGATATATCTGGCTTCGGGGAAGGGGTTGGCATTGCCTCACCACTACCTTTGGCGCGATCAAGCATCGCTTGTAGCGTATTGCTTTTCGCCATCACGCTACCTCCCGATTTTTGTATAATTGTATATCTGTATACTCGTATAAGCGCTTAATTTCGTTTGCTGCTGGCCCATGTGCTTCGAATTCCTGCACAGCCTGTCCCGCCGCCTGTGCACGGAAAAATGCCTTGCGGTTTCCTACTGTCACCGGACAGACCGTTGCTCCCAATTCGGTCACGGCCTTAATGGCATCCCCTGTCTCCTGCCCCTGGGGGGGCACAAAAGTTAAAACGACAGCGAACGCTTTATCGAGCTGACGAACCACATCCAATGTGTGTGTCATACTCATTGTATCGAACACGGCCGTCTTCGTCGGAATGAGAACGAAGTCAGCATGCCGCGCCGCTTCATAAGCTACATCACGCGCAACAGCAGCTCCGTCGATAATCACAAGATCAGTACCCGCATCCGCGCAGGCTTTGAGCATTGCAGGCAAACGTATCGGCTGAATTGAAGCCACAGCCGGTGTATCGAGCTGGCGTACGTCTTTCCAGAAAGAGGCTGTCGCCTGTGGGTCCAAATCAATAATAGCAGCAACTTTACCCGCTTGCTCAGCCGCGACAGCGAGACAGGTTGCAAGCGTCGTTTTTCCGACACCGCCCTTCTGCGAAAGAACAGCAAGAACCTTCATGCTACACCTCTACACGTATAATCTTATACCTGTATACACTTTCTACGAGGGAAGAGAAGGCCTCACCTTATCTCTCTGCACAATGGCAGCAACAGTGTTCTTGCTGATTCCCAGATCGGGGTCGGTACATAGAACGGGCACAGATATACGCTAAGGCTGGCTGCTGAGAGTATATGACGGGAAACAGGTGTTTTCCGTCATTTTTTTCTTGCCGGG
>NZ_NKTZ01000047.1 GCF_003207855.1 Komagataeibacter rhaeticus
CAACAGTTTTGCTGCTCTGTGCCCTGATGATCGTCGTGATGGCCTCAGGAAGCGGGTTTACACGCATGCCACGCAATGGCTGACCAAACGCGCTTTTTACTCCCCCGATAGCTGGCTAGGACCGATGCACACATTCTTCTTTAGAAAATCAAGAACTGCCCTGATCCGCGCGGACAGCGTGCCACGATGTCCCAGATAGACGGCTTGCACATCGACAAATCTGTCAATCTGAAAGTGCTCAAGCATTGAGGTCAGCCGCCCGGCGATGATGTGTGGATCAATTTGAAACGCCGCAAGGTGCGCCAGCCCCGTACCCGGCAGTGCGAGTTCCAGCATCGTGTCGGGTTGGAGTGCCACGAAAGCGCCGAGAGAATGGACAGGGAATGACTGTGAACGTTGAGGAAGAGACGTTCTCTTTGATCATAGACTTCCTGCCTTGATGCGCCCGCTCTCATAATGGTCATGGCTGATCATGACCGCGCCAAGAGTGGTGAGTGGGCGATTGGTTCTGATCGCTCAGAATATCTTTCCAGCAGACAGAAAATATGAGAGAATAATTTTAGTCCATTTTTGAATGAAAAAAAGTGTTTTATATGAATGGGTTACAGTGTTTATGGACGATTCTAGTGGATTGAAGTCTGATTTAGCCCAGATTGTTCGGCTCGCCTTGGCCGAGCAAACGGAGGACGTACGCCTGTTCGCCGCACGGCTAGTTAGAAAATATCGAGGGACTGAACCTGAGTTGGCAGCACAGGTAGATATGTTCCTTCGTTCCAAACCGCATCGCACCGGAGCTCCGTTACGGAAGGCAGTTACACCATCCTCTCCGGAACAGGCTTTGCCAGTGGACGATGAGTCGCGCTTGTCACTGCTTAAAGAGTTTACGGATCTTCCAGATCAGGAAGCGCCACTGCTTTCTCCCGGATTGGAGGAAATGCTTGGACAGTTGATCTTGGAGCGTAAGCAAGCTGAGCGTCTTGTCGCAGCGGGTTTGGTGCCAACACGCTCTGCAATATTTGTTGGCCAACCTGGACTGGGTAAGACACTCACTGCGCGTTGGTTGGCATCTCAGCTAGGTGTACCGCTGTATGTACTCGATCTTACTGCGGTTATGAGTAGTTTGTTGGTGCGTAGCGGTAACAATTTACGCGCAGCTCTTGATTTTGCTAAACAACGCCCTTGTGTGTTGTTGCTTGATGAAATCGATGCAATTGCCAAGCGACGTAGCGATGATTCCGATGTGGGTGAACTCAAGCGTCTTGTGACAGTGATTTTGCAGGAAGTTGATGAGTGGCCTTCTACCGGGGTGTTGTTGGCCGCAACTAATCATCCAGAGCTGATTGATCCTGCGTTGTGGCGACGGTTTGACTTGGTTGTCGAATTTAAGACACCTGAGCCCGTAGCGGTCAAAGAAGCTATTAAACGGTTCTTGGGACCTGATTTCGCGTTGTTTGCTCGGTGGGTAGATATTCTGACCTTCGCGTTTCGTGGACAGTCCTTTAGCGATATAGGAAGAGAGATACAGCGCTTTCGGCGAGCAGTAGCATTGGGAACAGCTCCAGATGTCGATTTAATTGAGGAATTCATTAAAGCTCGCGCTCTATCATTGGATCGACAGGGGCGTATCGATATGGCTGTTTTACTCGCTAAACAAACACGCCTGTCTCAGCATAGTATTTCGGATATTACAGGTGTGAGCCGAGATACTATTAGAAAATACACGACTGACGGTCCTGCCGTCGTTCCTAAAAAGCGGAGACGTGAAGGATGAGTCAGACCAATTTTTTGATAGGACGAGGCGAACTCCTTACTTATGATATTAAAGGTCCTCGACGGAAGATAACGAAAGCTGAAGTTTATACGCTGCAGCAAGCGAGAACACGTCTGGTGCCGCAATTTATCGAAACATCGATAAATCTCGATAGGTTGCCCTCCAAAGCCTGTCCGGGCGATTTGAGTGTGGCCCGTCTCGCCTTGAATCCCAGTTACATCGCGCGTTCTTTTTATCCTGTCGCAATGTTGCGCAGTGCTGGTCTTGAGTCGGTCGGGAGTAGAGCTGTAAAACTGACCCCGGAGGCTTGGGCAAAAAAGGGTTCTCCGCGCGAGTCAACGACCACGGAGCTTTTTGTGGTGGGACGGCGAAAAGCGTTTCGTCAGTTGGCAGATTGGGCTGGAGAAGTTGAAGAAGGGTCCAGTGAAGCCAAAGACCTTTCTCATATTGAGAATTTTTCTGCATTTGAGTCAACAGATCGCATTGTGTCATTCGAAAAATCCCAAGATCGTTTTTTCGAAGTGGGTGTTCATCTGTTACCCGGAGATAACTCTCAATTTGTACAACGCGCATTTGCCAAATATGCGACCGACGTTGGCGTAAAGCTGCACCTCGATCTGGCATTTAGCGCAGGGAATCTATGGTTTCTTCCTGCAGAGGGCGATAGTGAGAGCATCAGGCACCTAGCTGAGTTCTCTTTTGTACGTGTAATTCGTTCCATGCCCAAGTTGCGTGGTATGCGTCCGATACAACGGGCTTCTGGGGTGACTGTGCCGTGTAGCCTGCCCACGGAGCAGCCGCTGTCGTCAGAGCCTAAAGTCGCCATTTTGGATGGTGGTTTGCCGACAAATAGCAGTATCACTCCGTGGGTAAATACTTATCGCGTCATGGATGAGCATGCGGAAGATGATCCAGGCGGCATTGAGCATGGGCTTGCAGTCACGTCGGCATTCCTTTTTGGACCGATCATACCCAATAGCACTCCGTCTCGGCCTTATTCTTATGTTGATCATCTCCGCGTTCTGGATCGTGAAACTGATTCAGAAGACCCATTGGAATTATATCGTACGCTGGGGTTTGTGGAAGAAGTTCTTCTGTCTCGATATTATCAGTTCATCAATTTGAGTTTGGGACCGGATCTCCCAATTGAAGATACAGATGTACACGCGTGGACTTCTGTGATTGATGATTTGTTGAGCGATGGCGATACATTGATGACCATAGCCGTTGGAAATAACGGCGCTATGGATCGCTCCACAGGTAACGCACGTGTTCAGGTGCCATCGGATTGCGTGAATGCGTTGTCCGTAGGGGCTGCTGACAACGTTGATAAAACTTGGGGTCGGGCCGCTTACAGCGCCGTTGGACCCGGTCGTAGTCCAGGCGTAGTAAAACCTGATCTTATGGCTTTTGGTGGGGCCGCAGAAAATTCTAAATATTTTCATGTTCTGGCATCGGGAGCCAAGCCGTCCTTAGTGCCTCAATTGGGAACAAGTTTTGCATCACCATATTTATTGCGCAATGCTGTTGGAGTTCATGCGGTTCTTGGGTCGGATTTATCGCCGCTCGCTATTAAAGCGTTGCTTGTTCATAGTGCTGATCCCTCTGAACACGATAAAATTGAAGTCGGTTGGGGTAAAATTCCAGAAGATTTGATGGAAGTTATTACTTGTCCGTCTGGCGTGGCGCGGGTGGTCTATCAAGGCGAATTAAAGCCCGGAAAATATTTACGCGCGCCGCTTCCAATACCAACTGGTGGTCTACAAGGTAAAATACGCTTGAAGGCAACATTTTGTTACGCGTCTCCGACGGATCCGCAGGATGCTGTTACCTATACTTGAGCTGGTTTGGATATTGTCTTTCGTCCCAGTGATAAGAAGGTAAAAGAAGGTAAAGCGAACGCCGATACAAAAGGCTTTTTCGATATGAAAAAATACGCAACCGAAGAGGAGCGTCGTTCGGATATGGGGAAATGAGAGGTGGTCCCCATTTTTCGGACAGGGCGATAAGCTATCATCTGGCCTGAACGAGGACGGGTTTTATGGGCAAGGTTACGCGGAAACGGTATGCGGCAGAGTTCAAGTCACGGGTTGCGCTGGAGGCGATCCGTGGGGAACTGACGCTGGCGGAACTGGCTTCGAAACATGGCGTGCATCAGACGATGATCGCCCAATGGAAGCGCCAGGCGATCGAAGGCATGGCAAGCCTTTTTTCTGGTAAGTCAGTAACGGAACCTTCAGTCAGCCCTGCTGATGTAGAGAAACTGCACGCCAAGATCGGCCAGTTGCTGGTGGAACGGGATTTTTTGCGGGATGCCTCTGCTCGGTTGGGCGTGATCAGAGGCGGCAGATGATTGACCCGAAGAGAGCATGCCTGCCGATAATCCGGCAATGCACGCTGCTGCAACGTAACCGGCCGCTCTGGGCCGCCTTGATTATGCGGCCTGTCTGTGCAGTGTATTCACGGGTTTCCAGTTCCATGGCAACAGTTCGTGGAGCCGGTTGA
>NZ_NKTZ01000048.1 GCF_003207855.1 Komagataeibacter rhaeticus
GGGGGACGTACATAAAACGGGCACAGATATACGCTAAGGATTATCGGTGATTGTGATGGCTTGCCGGAGCGGGCGGAGTTTCCCTTCCGGGATGCCGGCGTCGGTCCAGAGGTAATCCCCGGTCAGGTTGATATGCTGCCACCCCAGCGGAGAGAGATGCTGGAGCAGATCAGGCGCAACGGATCGTCCTTGACGTTCGAGATGCCGCATTGCGGCTCCGAGATAGGTGGTGTTCCACAATACGACGGCGCTGGCGACGAGATTGAGCGCGCTCGCCCGATGTCCCTGGGCTTGCAGTCCGTGATCGCGGATCCGGCCGGTGCGATGGAAAAAGATGGCGCGCTTGAGGGCGTTCTGGGCCTCTCCCTTGTTCAACTCGCGGGTGGCGCGGCGGCGTTCCTCGGGGAGCTCGATCCAGTCGAGCGTGAACAGCGTACGCTCGACGCGGCCCATCTCTCGCAGGGCAAGGGCGAGACCGTTCGCGCGAGGATAAGAACCGAGCCGTTCCAGCATCAGCGACGCGCTGGTGACGCCGGTACGGATTGAGGTGGCGAGCCGGATCACGTCGTCCCAGTGCTCGGAGATCAGGCGTTCGTCGATCGGCTGGGCCACCAATGGGACGACAGTCGACCCTGGCTTCATGTCGCTGAACAGATGCAGGCGTCTGTTACCGATGTTGGGGATACGCGGGGCGAAACGGAAACCGAGGAGATGGCATAGGGCGAACACATGATCCGAAACGCCCCCGCCATCGGTATGGTGACGCTCGATCGCAAGGTCGGCGCCATGATGGAGCAGGCCGTCGAGTACATGCGCGGCCTCGCTGGCACCGGCGGAGATGACTGTGGAATGGAACGGCGCGTAGCGATCGGAGACGTGGGTGTAAAAGGAGATGGCGGGTTCGCTGCCCTTGTGCGGATTGACGGCGCCGGTCGCCTGCGCGCGTCGATCGAGCGGGAAGTGCTGCCCGTCCGAGCTGGACGCGGTGCCGTCGCCGAACAACGCGGCAAGCGGCAGCCGATGCTGCGCCTCGACCAGCCTCGCCAGCGCCGCGCCGTAGCTATCCTCGCGCAGGTGCCAGGCCGAGAGCCAGCCGAGCTGACGCCGAGTTACCAATCCACAGGCCTCGGCCATGCGGGCGTGGCCGAGATTGGTCGCATCGGCAAGAACGGCGGTAAGGATCGCGCGGGGATCGTCGTGTGACCGGCCGGTAGTCAAATGCGTGAAGCAGTCGGCAAATCCCGTCCAGCGATCCACGTCGGCCAGCAGATCGGTGATCCGGATGGCCGGCAGGCGTGCGTAGAGGGGCGCCAGGGCGTCCTCTGCCTCGTCTGGAGTGATCGCGCGCAAAGGCGAGATGCGCAGCCTCCCCTCAGCGATCCGCACGTCTTCGAGCGTATCGGTGGACGCTTTCACCTCTATCTCGGCGAGCCGGCGCGTGAGCAGCGCCTTGCGTTCCGCCAGCCAGACCGCTGCGGTATCAGCGACGGCGATCGGCAGGGGGCCGGCCTCGCGCATCGCGGAAAAAACCGGCTTTGGAATAAGCTGGTGCTCTACGGCGCGATAGCGCCGGCTTCCCTCGACCCACATATCCCCCGCGCGCAGCCGGTCGCGCAGTTCCGCCAGGACGCAGAACACGAAGATGCGGCGGTTGAGACCAGCACGGTCGATCCGCTTCCGCCAACTCGTCCGGACAAAGCCGAGCGGCACGTCGGCCGGAAGTCTGTGCCGGCCGACGGCGAGGCCGCGCAGGGTCTCGACAGCTTGGGCAAGAGGTGCGCAGGCGGGAACAGCCCCGAAAGTGAAGGCGGCGACGAACGCCGGACCGATCTGGCGCAGGATCGGTGCGTTCTCCCGGGAGAGTGCCACGGGATCGAGCGGATCAGGACGAACGAGACGACGGGCTTCCGCGACTTCCCGTGTCAGCGCGTCCCAGCCGATGACGCCCTCGATCGCCGCGTATGGATCGGCGTCGTCAGCGCGGGCGCTCAACACCGCATCGCCGATTTCGGCCAGAAGGCGGATTTTGGCGTTGATGGTCCGACGATCGCGTTTCAATGCGGCTTCCTCGCGCCGTTCCGCCCGGCGGAACAACTGACCGAACAGACGCTCGAACATGAGCACCGCGTCGTCTGTCAGCGTCATCTGCGTCTCGATGGCTGTGGCGACCAGCACCGCGCGCCGCCGTGCCGGGTTCAACGAGGTGAGATGTTGCGCCGTGAGGCGCGCGCCTTCCTGGCACAATCGGCGAAGCCGCTCCGGGTGAATGGTGTCCACGAGGCCGGAATCCAGGTCGATCGCACGCAGGAGCGACAACCGGTCGAGGATCGCGGCGAAGGCACGCCTCCCGGGCTGGCCAGGAGGCTGACGCACCCAGGTGAGGCTACTGATATGGCTGCCGCTATGCGGCTGGAGGAGGGCGTCGAGCCGATCGCGCTGGTCGGCGGTGAGATGCCGCGTCAGCAGCTCGCAGACATACCGCTCGGCATCGAGCAGCGCCTTGCCCACCATGCGTTCGATCTGGGTGATACCAGGCACGACGATGCATCGCCGGCGAAATTCGCCCAGCAGCATCCGTGCGAGAACGATTCCGCTGCTGGACGTCAGGGCCGCAGGCAGAAGCCAGGCCTGAAGCTCGATCTGGAGCGGCCGACAGAACTGCTGGAATCCGAATGTTCCACGCAGCGTATCGAGCTGTTCGTAGCGGGTCGGCCCACGCACGGCATAGTCGGCGAGCGCGTCCGGCTCGATCCCGAGTTGATCCCCTATGAAGGCGAGCGGGATCTGAGGGATCAGCTCCCCCGGCCGGAGCAGCCGCCCCGGGTAGCGCAGCGCGCAAAGCTGGATAGCAAAGCCCAACCGATTGTGCGCCCTTCTCCGACTGACAATGACACGCAGGTCATCGGGAGTGAGCGTCCAGTAGCGCACCAGGTCGGCCTCGTTTTCGGGCAGGGCAAGCAGCAACAGGCGCTGCGCCTCGGTCAGAACGGAACGGCGCGGCATCTGTCAGGTTCTGCCGGGAGGCGTCCAGCCAATCCGCGCCAGCGTGTCGATCAGCGTCGAGCGCGGTACACCGAAGTTGCGGCATATAGCCGCTTTGCTGGCGCCGCCTTCGAGGGCGACGGTAATCGCCGCGATCTTCTCCGCGTCGATCGCGGGCGGCCTACCGCCGCGCCGACCCCGGCGCCTGGCGGCCGCCAGCCCCGCCATGACCCGTTCGTGCGTCAAGGCGCGTTCATATTGGGCGAGTGCGCCGAACATCGAGAACAGCAACTCGCCTTGCGCGGTTGCCGTATCCATATGTTCGGTCAAGGATCGGAAAGCGATGCCACGCTCCCGAAAATCTCCGATAATATCAAGAAGATGCGATAGAGAACGGCCCAGACGGTCGAGTTTCCAGACCACCAGCGTATCCCCTTCCTTGAGCCAGGCGAGGCACGTCTTGAGGCCAGGGCGATCGTCGCGGGCACCAGGGGCCTTGTCGGAATGAATGTGGCGTGCATCGACGCCAGCCGCGATCAGCGCATCGCGCTGGAGATCCACTGACTGGCGTTCGTCGGCTGAGGACACTCGCATATAACCGACCAGCATGTACGACAAACCTCATCAGAAGAGTTTCCGCACAGTAATCCAAAGCGACATGGTTTGTCGTGCGGTTTTTGCTACCTTGGCGGCTATCTTTTCCCGGCAAGAAAAAAATGACGGAAAACACCTGTTTCCCGTCATATACTCTCAGCAGCCAGCCTTAGCGTATATCTGTGCCCGTTCTATGTACCGACCCC
>NZ_NKTZ01000049.1 GCF_003207855.1 Komagataeibacter rhaeticus
GCCGGCATCCCGGAAGGGAAACTCCGCCCGCTCCGGCAAGCCATCACAATCACCGATAATCCTTAGCGTATATCTGTGCCCGTTTTATGTACGTCCCCCTGGTCATCAAGGGCGACCTCGATCCTGTCGAAGCGGTCTTTCCGTATACCGGAACCCGGCGACCCCACGAATATTACTGGTAATCTTCAGCGCGGGAATGAGAAATCGTTCCCGCGTTCTGTTTCCGTCTGGATTTTCAGGCCAGTTTGGATCTGCGCTTCCGTTTTCAGCTTGGTGCGGGATTTCGTCTCTTCCCTCAAATACCCCAATCCGACCTGATGATTGCAAAGTACGCAGTCAATGACTACAATGCTGTCATTGCCTAATGGAGGTTCCCGTGGCCGTCATGACCATCCGCAATATCGACGACAGTCTCAAGCAGCGGCTTCGTCTGCGCGCAGCACAGCATGGGCGTTCCATGGAGGAAGAGGTGCGCGATATCCTGCGCTCGGCTCTTTCCGCTGAAGTCTCTCAGGGGGTAGATGCCGGTCAGGCCATTCACCAGCGTTTTGCCAGGCTGGGCGGGGTAGACCTGCCTGCCGTGTCCCGTGAGGCCATCAGGGACGTGGATTTCGGAGTGTGATCGTTCTCGACACCAACATCCTCTCCGAACTGATGCGCTCCGGGCCTGACGGGGCGGTGCTGGCCTGGATGTCCCGTCAATCCATGATGACCCTCTTCATCACGGCCATTACCCAGGCCGAGATCCTGTATGGGCTGGCACTGCTGCCGGAAGGACGACGACGGGATCTGCTGATCGCGGCCGCCCGTGCCATGTTCGAAGAGGATTTCTCCGGCCGTATCCTGCCTTTCGACGGAGAGGCAGCTCGTGTTTATGCTGAGATCGCCTCCCGACGCCGGCACGCCGGAGAACCCATCAGTCAGTTTGATGCACAGATCGCGGCCATCGCGCAGTCCCGTGGCGCATCCCTTGCGACACGGAATATACGCGATTTCCTCAACTGCGGTATCACCCTCATCAATCCGTGGGACGAGGCGTAGGGAGGGCGTCAATGGCGGCTTGAATCCGGGCCAGATCGGCGTCCAGAAGAGCAAGGACCTGATCGGCCGGGACTGCGGGTTTCATGCTGTTGCGTGCCTTGCGGATTGCATCCCTTTTGGCAGCCCGTTCGTCGGAAAGGTCCGTCATGGTCATGTCTTCATCGCCTCGTGTTTCGTGGCAGCGACAGGAGCAGAAATCCGCCATGCGTAATCGCAGACATTATCCAGTAATTCTTCTCGTTGTGTCTGACTGTAAGCCATAACGAAATCAGCGACGATTTTTTCTGGCACACCTTCCTGTAGAAGATTGGCAGCCGTTTCCGCTATTTCCAGATTGATCGCCTCATTGAGCAAGACCAGAGCGTCCGTATCGGTCACACGCTTTGCTGCCCGTGAAACAAACCGGGCATTCAGATTCCACATCCATTGATGGCGATTGATCTTATCAGAAAACCATTCTGGAGAAGGGTATTCTGGAGCCATTAGGTATCCTCTTGAAGTGTCTGTGGTGGTCAGTTTCCAGGCCGTAAAATTGTTCTGTGGCCGAGATTACAGTCTGTCCGTTTTGGATGATCGTGTTTTGTCGTCAGCCTTGTTCCCGGTCCCTGTCGAAGGCATGAAGCCCCGCGCGTCTCCAGCGCGTTTTCAGATCAACCGGAGTGGTATCATTGCCGCCCTGAAGCTGCGCCGCAATGTCCAGGAAGGCCCCGAGCAGGGTGGCGCGGTCATCATCGGTCAGATCGACCAGTCCCGCCTTCTGGACCAGGCCGCCCAGTTCGATCAGATGATGGGTGCGTTCCCGTCGCGCCTTCGCCCAGTCGCGCATGTCAGTGCGTGCCTTTCGTGCCTGATAGCGATGGATCAGGGCTTCCTGCTTCCTGATCCGTCTTTCAAGCGCCAGAAGCTCCGTTCTGATCGTTTCCGGTTCCTTTCCGGCCGCCCTTTTTTGCACAGGCCTGAAAGAATGCCGTTCCCCGTTCGGTCCACCTCGCGACGGCTTCGGGTTTGCCGTCCGCCTGTTCGACAGCCGCAAGCAGCACCCCGGCCAGCGCCTCGATGGACAGGGTATCGGCTCCCGTCGCCTCGACCAGTTCACCGAGCTGGATGGTTCTTTGCGCCTTAAGCTGTTTTGCCTTTTCCTGAAGCGCCTTCAGTTCCGCATCAATGTCCCGTGGCTTGCGCATTTCCGGTCCTCTGTCCTGCTGGTCTGTGCCATACTCTACCACACAGGCGAGAACCGCGTCACTCATCCAGAGCAATCAACATTTTTGGTGCAGTAAAATGTGAGTGCGCGCTTATACGTCACTTCGTGACGTGCGCTTTAGTGGTGTGATAGGATCGCACTCATGGCGATCTATCACCTGCATGCAAAGGTCATCAGCCGCGCCACCGGCCGGAGCGCCGTGGCGGCGGCGGCCTATCGCGCGGCATCCCGCCTGCATGATTTGCGGCTGGATCGCGACCATGACTTTTCCAACAAGAGCGGCGTGGTGCATTCCGAGATCCTGCTGCCCGATGGCGCACCGGAACGGTTTCTTGATCGTGCGACCCTATGGAACGAGGTCGAGGCGATCGAGAAGCGCAGGGATGCCCAGCTTGCCCGCGAGGTGGAGTTTTCAATCCCGCGCGAAATGACCCAGGCGCAGGGGATCGCGCTGGCACGGGATTTTGTGCGGGAGCAGTTCGTGGAACGCGGCATGGTGGCCGATCTCAATGTGCATTGGGATATTGGCGAAGACGGACAGGCGAAGCCCCATGCGCATGTGATGCTGTCCACGCGGCGGATCGAAGTCAGAACCGGAGAGGCTGTGCATGGAAGACGAAACGGAATCCCGCATCCTGAACGAAGCGGCAGGGGCGCATACGACTTCGCGCCGGATCCTGGACCTGATGGAGCAGAAAGGGGAAGACGATCCGCTCAAGCTCATGATCCGTCTGCTGACAGAGATCCGGGAGACGCAGCGCGGCATCCTGCTGAAGCTCTCGACGCTGGAGAAGCGCTTGCAGCGGCTGGAAGAACGGCGCGACTGATCGCGGCGGCACGGTTGCGGCATGAAGGCCTGGGGCTGGCGCAGGATCAGCCTTCCATCGGGTTCGGTGCGAAAGAGCGTTCATGGAATGACAAGGATCTGCTGCTGACATGGCGGGAGCGATGGGCGTCGCTTGCCAATGAACGGCTGGCCGGGCTGGACCTAGACGTGCGGATCGACCATCGGTCGTTTGCCGCACAGGGGATCGACCTTGAGCCGCAGAACAAGATCGGACCCGCAGGGTCACGCCGGCCGGAGCGCGGCGAACCGTGTGAGCGGGTTGCCGACCATCTGGAGATCGCGCGGCGCAATGGCGAAAGGTTGCTGGCCGAACCGCATGTGGCGCTGGAGGCGTTGACCCGACAGCAGAGCACATTCACCCGTCAGGACCTGGCGCGGTTCGTGGACCGGCACACGGCGGATGCAGAACAGTTCAGTGCTGTCATGGTTCAGGTGGAAGCGTGTCCGGATCTGGTTGCCATTGGGAAAGACGGGCATGGGCGGGAGCGGTTTTCCACACGGGAG
>NZ_NKTZ01000004.1 GCF_003207855.1 Komagataeibacter rhaeticus
CGACGCCATCTGGTCCGGGGTTAACCCCGGACCAGATGGCCAACAGCAACGCCGTCAGAAGGGCGGCATAACAACAACCGGGTATAGCTTATCAAGCCCACAAAACTGTCCGAACGGACGGGACCACCTCAAGGCGACCATGATATTGGCGGGCATGCCACTTATATGGGCCTGCGCAATGACCGGCATGGACTGGCGCGCCGTGGCTTCCATGAAGGAATAGATGTCACGGTCCGCCAGCAGCACACGCAGCGCGCAGGCCATCCGGACCGGCTGCGACAGGCGGCGGAAGCTGCTTTCAGCTTCCCGCACCGTATCGGCAATGACCACGCCGGAACCGCCCCAGCTGCGGTCACGCTTGAGCACCCACGGACCGGGCGTGGTCGCGCACCACTGCCGCACATCTTCCACCGTGGCCATGCTGGCGGCGGCCGGGGTCGGGATACCGCGCGCGCGAAGCGCATCGATCAGCCTGAGCCGGGTCCGGGCATAGGCAAAGCAGTCCGGCTGGCCCAGTGAGGTTTCGATGATGGCCCGGCACGCCCGGCCCGCCTGCGTCGTGGGGTCGGCAGCGTCATGGACCTGATGCAGGGCACCCACGACCCGGTCATCGGCGGGTACGATCAGGTCCGGCCTTATTTCCGTAATGATGGTGGACAATGTGGAAATGGCGGCAACGCAGGGGTAGCCGCGCAGGGAGTCCAGCCCCCGGATGCAGCGCAGCGAATGGCCGGGCGGGCAGATTGCATGCACCCTGACCCCGCTTTCCAGAAATTCCAGCGCCGCCCGCGTAATGGCCGACCACCAGACCGAGGAGATGATGAGAACTGTAAAATCATTTTTCATGGGAAGGGACTTTCCAGTTCAGGCCTGGCTGTCACACCAGGACCGGCGGACTGTTCACTGGGCGAAGGCGGGCTGGGACCGGGGCTGCCGCACGGCCGCCGTCTGCCGCCGCAACCGCGCCGACAGGCGGCGCGCGGCAAAGCGTGCGCCATACGCAAAGCGCAGCAGGGGGCCGAAACTGCCTGCCGCCAGCGGCCCGATGAAATACAGTCCCGGCACGCTGGATTCGAAATGGCGCGAGAGCACGGGCATGCTGCCTTCCGTCTGGATGGCGTGCGCCAATGCGGGGTCCACGAACGGGATGCGCGTCACGTCCACCTGCACCCCGGTGCCCAGGAAGACATGGTCTACATCCATCTCCCGCGTCTTGCCCGTGCTGGTTTCAAGGAATTCCAGATGGATGGCCTGCTGGCGCATGCTGGCGCGCTGCAGGTCCAGATTAAGGCGGATGGGTACCTTCTCGCGCACCACCTGCCCGGTCACCCACCCGGCCGCCGGTCCCAGATGGCCGCGTGTTATGCGCAGGCGCAGGCGTGAGGGCAGCATGTGAAAGACATCGGGCAGGTCACATGCCATGCGTGAGCGCCAGCCCGTGCCCAGCCCGGACAGAGGCTTCCTGATGCGCGTCAGCAGCAGTTTGAGCGGCGGGAGCGTGCGCGGCGGGTGGTTGATCCAGATCCTGGGCCGTCGGGTGCAGATAAAGGTTTCCGCCCCCACTTCATGCAGGAAGCAGGCGGTATCCACAGCCGAGGACCCCGCCCCGATCACCGCCACCCGCCTGCCCGCGAAGCGGGTGAAGGTGGTTTCATCAAATGTATGGCTGACCCGTTCGGGTGGCAGGCTGTGCATGGCGGGGGGAACATGGGCAAAATCCCCGATCCCGATTGCCATGACCACCCTGCGCGCCGTCACGCGCCCGCCATTTTCCAGCTCCAGGGCAAATCCGTCCGCCGTGCGGGACAGTCCGGTGACCCGGTCGGTCTGGATCCGGGGCACATGGGCTTTCTGGAAGGCTTCGCCATATTCCCTGAATACATGGGCGGGAATGGGCACGCCGATATGGGCGTAAGGATAGCCCCGTTCCGCGCAGAACTGCCGGAGGGTGAAGCGCTGCTTCGGGTCGAACAGGTTCATAGCAAAACCTTCCGCCTTCAGGCGCAGTTCATCTGGAACATGGTCACGCCAGAAGGCCATCGGTCGCCCGAAAATACGGAAATCCACCCCTTTTTCACGCAGATGGGCTGCCAGGGAAAGACCGTAGGGGCCTGCCCCGATAATGGCTATGTCGGTATTCATGCGAAATCCACCAGCCAGCACGTCATGAGACGGCGCTTTATTTAATGATATTAAGGAAACACACGGTTATTCATTCAGGGTTTTAACTGAATCCACACATGTTGCTTGCTCCATACCAATCAGGAATTGAGGAAACAGGGGGGATGGATGCGTCATCCTGCCACATGTTAACCATACATTTACCTTTGGTCTGACAGCAATCACAAAAAAAACAGTCGTGATGTTGGTGGCGTTATCTTGCAAGAATCACACAGTTTCCTTCATGTGATTTGATATTTGTTTTCAGAAGACGATCTATGTTTAATCAATATCAAAAAGGCATGGAACTTTTTCATCCATATGGAAATCGTTCAGGACACGTTGTGGTTGAATCTGTTTATTTATTGCACGGTTCTGGCGAATGCGTCCGGGTATAGTTCGGCGTGCCTTTATTTTCAAAGTATTTCAGTCCGTTTCATTCAGGCTGTGCCTGTTCGTTTCATACAAAATAAACATCATAGTCATGCGGCGCGTCGGGTGGGGTGGCAATGCGGATTGTGCCGAAGGGCCGCTATCTGGAAGCGCCGCCCCTGCGTGTCGAGGATTTCCGTCACGCCGCCGGTGGCCTGATATTCTTTGGCTTTATTGATGAAAGCCGCATGGGCGTATCGGGTATCTGCGGTGGGGGGATAGGGGGTGAATGCCGCCATGGCCGAACGCTGCTTCAGGGGCACGGTTGCGGCCACCTGTGTGCCGCGAGGATGACCTGACGCCGGGTGCGGCAGGCCGGACCATGAAAGGGGCCTGCTGCCGAAGCCCGTGGCACGGTGCCAGCCACGACCGGCATGCCACTGCCACAGGAGCGGCCCCATCTGGGGGATCAGGGATGTCGATGCGGTTGGTGACCCTGCGGCCCGCGTGGTCATAAGCCCGGTTCTTCCGGCAGGCCACACGCCGTCAGTAGGGGTGAAGCCTTTTTTCAAAAAGGCGGTACCCCCAGGGCCTGCCGCCAGAAGCGGTATCAGGGGCCCTATATTATGATTGCCTGCGGGGGGCCAGCCGGTTCCCTGGAACCGATCGGGCCTGTGTGCTGGTGTCCGCGGCGGGATTCGAACCCACGGCCCCAGGATTCATACCACTTCGGCTTTCACCGCCGCCATGCCGGGCATGACGTTCGTGGTCTGGACTGTCCCTTCACCATAAACCGCGCGCGGTTGACAGGTGCTGCCCATCCAGTCTCTACACCTTGCCGGTCAGGCCGGCCTTGGCTCGGGATTGGCACGGCAACGGATTGCCAGAGCGTTCCCCGAATTTGAGCAGATCCGCCACGCGGTTTCCCATCGTGGCGCCCAATTGAAAACCAGGAATCCTGTGCTCTATCCGGCTGAGCTACGCGGACACACCGGGGTTTTGTAACCGAGCCCACGCGTCGCGGCAAGGGTGTTTCCTGTGGGCCGGGGGGAATATTTTACCGGTCAGCGCCGCCTGCGCGCCTGCTGTGCCAGGCCGCACAGGCGGGCGACATGGCGCAGGCACAGAACGATGTCAGGGCTGCCGGTCTGCCTGCATGCCAGTTCCAGGGCCTGTGTGTCCTGTGCCGCGCGCAGCAGGGCATCGGCCGGCCACAGGCCCAGCGCCTGGCCAAAACTGTCCGTGCGCTTGAAAAAGACCGGCGGCTGCAGCTGGCGCATGGCATCGGCCCGGCTCATGCCCGCATCCATGGCCAGCCGCGCGCGGCGCAGGCGGTGAATGTGGGACATCAGGGCGCGGGTCAGGTTGGAGGGGCTGCTGCCATCCACCGTCAGCGCGCGCTGGGCGGCGGCATCGGCTTCCCGGCGCTGGCCCGCCATGGCGGCAAAGGCCGCGTCCTCCATCGAGACACCGGCCGCATCCCCGACGCAGGCCCGCACGTCCTCCAGCCCCAGCCGCCCGCCACGGCCTGCGAACAGGGCCAGTTTTTCCACCTCGCTGCGGGTCGCAGCCCGGTCGGGGCCCGCGCGTTCGACCATCCAGCCCAGCGCATCGGGGTCTATGCCCACATCCTGCGCGGCCAGCATCTGGCGGATGGCCCCTTCCAGTGCGCGCCCCTCCTCGGGGTAGCAGCCGATCAGGGCGCACTGCGCGTCCTTTTCCACAAAGCCACGCAGCCTGGAGCGGGAGTCAAGCCCCGGTGCCTCCACGATCACCAGCGCATCGGACTGTTGCGCCAGACCGCGCTTCAGCGCTTCCAGCAGGCCCTCATCCGTACCCTCGCGTAGCCAGATCACGCGCCTGCCGCCGGTCAGGGAGAGGGCGGTCATCTCCTCCTCCAGCCGGGCATGGTCCGCACGCCCCAGCATGGCCACGCGGAAGGGGTCGTGCAGGTCGGGGCAGATGGCCTTTGCCGCCGTCGTGGCGCGTTCGCGGATCAGCCCCACATCATCGCCGTGCAGCATGATGACACGCAGGTTGCCCGGTGCCTGAAGCGTGGCGCCGATATTGCGCGGGCTGACTTTCACTGGCTGCCCTGTCCCCCGATGCTGATGCCGGACATGTCGTCCGTGGTGCCGTCACTCTTTTTCGCATCAGGCTGGACATAGCGGGAGGTGGAGGCGGGAATATTGTCGATCGGGCTGCTTTCCGGCGCCGTGTCATCCCCGCCGTGGTTCTGTTCGTTCAACTGCGAATCGGTCCGGCCCGTGGCCATGGCGGGCATGCCATCGGCACCGGGCATCTGGGCGGGCAGCTGGTTGTTGGGATTGACGATGCTGTTGGGGTCGGTATAGCGCGGCTGGTTCTGCCCCGCGACCGATCCGTCCACCGCGGGCTTGGCATGGGTGCGGAACCATACGGCTACCTGCTGGGTGATCTGTTCGGCCAGGTTCCTGGCCACGCGGCCGCGCACGGTCTCCAGGTTCAGGGTCAGCGCAAAATACTGTTCGTATGTATTGTTCACCCCATCCACAACCGAGGCATCGCCACCGGCCAGAAGCTGCGGGCTGTCACCCAGCGTATAGAGCTGCCAGTGGGCAAAGGCGGTGGTGCGCGTGCGGCCGGAGGTATTGTCCGCGTGGATGTCCACTGCCTCGTTCATGATGTAGCTTTTGATCTGCAGCGCGTAGCGGGTCGGTTTTTCCGGCCCCGCCCCGCTCAGGTCCTGCTGCAGGAACTGCCGTAGCTGCTGGCCGTACCGCTCGGGGATGAGCGGGACATAGACCTGCTTCAGTTCAGCCAGCACGTTCGACACCGTGGGCTGCCCGTCCGCGCCGATATGGGTGCCCGTTGTCTTGTACATGGGTGAAAAGCCACATCCCGCCAGCACAAGCAGGCCGCACAGCACGGCGGTATGGCGGACGGGATGGGCCATGGCCTATTTCGCCACCACGAAATTGACGATCCGGCCCGGCACATGGATGCGCTTTACAATCCGCGCCCCGTCCAGCAGGCGGGCCACGTTCGGCTCGGCTTCCGCCATGGCAATGACCTGATCCGCCGGCAGGTCGGGCGCGACCGCGATCGTGCCGCGCAGCTTGCCCATGATCTGCACCGCAATGGTCAGTTCGCTGGCCTTGAGCAGTTCGGGGGTGGCGGTGGGCCATGCACGCTCCACCACCGGCTGGCCGCCGGGTTCCAGCAGCGCCATCATCGCTTCGGCCTGATGGGGGACCATGGGGGCGACCAGCAGGGAGATGATGGTGGCAGCCTCGCGCCGGGCAAAGGCCATGCCGTCTTCCGCCGCCGCCTTTTCGGCCTCGGCCAGGGCGGAGGTCAGTTCGTGCAGGCGGGCTACCGCCACGTTGGCGCTGAAGCTTTCCAGCGCTTCGGTCACGGCGGCGATGGTCCGGTGGGTGGCGCGGCGCAGCGCATCCGCGCTGCGTGACAGCGTTGCGGGGCATGCCGTGCCAGCCGGGACCTGCTCGGCCACCGTGCGGACAATGCGGAACACGCGCTGGAGGAAGCGGGCGGCAGCCGCCACGCCGGATTCCGTCCATTCCATGTCGCGTTCGGGCGGGCTGTCGGACAGCACGAACCACCGTGCCGTATCCGCGCCGAAGCGCTCGATGATGGCGACGGGCGCCACCGTGTTGCGCTTGGACTTGGACATCTTTTCCACACGCCCGATGGTCACGGCCTGACCGTTGTCGCGGCGCACGGCACTGTCGCCCCGGCGCTCGACTTCCTCGGGGTAGAGCCAGTTGCCCTGCGCGTCACGGTAGCTTTCGTGGTTGACCATGCCCTGGGTGAACAGCCCGTCAAAGGGTTCGTCCACATGCAGGTGCCCGGTCTCGTGCATGGCGCGGGTGAAGAAGCGGGCATAGAGCAGGTGCAGGATCGCGTGCTCGATGCCGCCGATATACTGGTCAACCGGCAGCCAGCCATCGGCGGCGGCGGGAAGCGTGGGCTGGTCGGCATGGGGCGCGGTGAAGCGGGCGAAATACCATGAACTGTCCACAAACGTGTCACAGGTATCGGTCTCGCGCAGGGCGGGACCGCCACATTTCGGGCAGGCCACATGCTTCCATGTCGGGTGATGTTCCAGCGGGTTGCCGGGGCGGTCGAAGGTCACGTCCTCGGGCAGCTTTACGGGCAGCTGGTCATCGGGCACGGGCTGGGCGCCGCAATCGGTGCAGTGGATGACGGGAATGGGGCAGCCCCAGTAGCGCTGGCGCGAAATGCCCCAGTCGCGCAGCCGCCAGTTGACCACGCCCCGGCCAATTCCCATGCCTTCCAGACGGGTGATGGCTTCCTTCTTCGCGGCCTCCGTATCCAGCCCGTCAAGGAAGCCGGAATTGAACAGCGTGCCGTGGCCGTCACAGGCCCTGTCGGTCATGGTGAAGGTGGCGGCCTCAGCCCCCGGCGGCAGGATGACGGGCGTGACGGGCAGGTTGTACCTGCGCGCGAAATCAAGGTCGCGCTGGTCCCCGCACGGGCAACCGAACACCGCCCCCGTGCCGTAATCCATCAGCACGAAATTCGCGATCCAGATCGGGAAGGACCTGTCCGGCATGAACGGGTGGGTGACCCGCAGGCCGGTATCGAACCCGCGCTTTTCTGCTGTTTCGATTGCTTCTTCCGATGTGCCCAGGCGCTGGCATTCGGCAATGAATTCGCCTGCCGCCGCGTTTTTCGCCGCAACCTTGGCCGCCAGCGGATGGTCGGCGGCAATGGCGAGGAAAGACATGCCGAACAGCGTGTCGGGACGGGTGGTGAACACCTCCACCGAATCAAGGTCGGTGTCGAAACCGGCGGGCGGTTCATGCAGGCCGAAGCGGACCTTCGCCCCCTCCGAACGCCCGATCCAGCGTTCCTGCATGGTGCGCACGCGTTCAGGCCAGCGCGGCAGGGTGGACAGGCCATCAAGCAGTTGCGGCGCGAATTTCGTGATTTTCAGGAACCACTGCGACAGCTTTTTCTGCTCGATCAGCGCGCCCGAGCGCCAGCCGCGCCCGTCCACCACCTGTTCGTTGGCCAGCACGGTGTTGTCCACGGGGTCCCAGTTGACCCAGCTTTCGCGCCGCTCGACCAGCCCGCCCCTGAGCATGTCCAGGAACAGCTTCTGCTGCCTGCCATAATATTCGGGCAGGCAGGTCGCGATCTCGCGGTCCCAGTTGAAGGAAAAGCCCAGCCGCTTGAGCGTGGCCCGCATGGCGGCGATGTTGTCCATCGTCCACTGGCCGGGATGCACGCCGCGTTCACGCGCAGCATTTTCCGCCGGCAGGCCAAAGGCATCCCACCCCATCGGGTGCAGCACGCTGAAGCCGCGCGCGCGCTTGTAACGCGCCACCACGTCACCCAGCGTGTAGTTGCGCACATGGCCCATGTGCAGCTGCCCTGACGGGTAGGGAAACATTTCCAGCACATAGTATTTGGGCCGGTCGGCGGGCGGCACGTCGGGAACGTCGAAGATGCCGGACGCGGCCCAGCGTTCCTGCCACTGCGGTTCTGCCGTGCTGAAATCATAGGCGGGAAGGGCGCTGTCCGGTGGGGTGCTGGTTTCGGTCATCTTCTTCTGGTTCGGTGTGCGGGGCAGGCGGCTGGGGCCTGCGGACAGGGGGCGCGGGTGGCTGGTGCCACCCGGCGGGCGGAAAAAAGGATCGGGCAGGGCGGTGCTAGTGCTGGCCGCTATCGGTGCGCAGCTGGCGCGCGCGGGTCAGGATGCGGGCCGTGATGTCGGATACCGTATTGGCCGCGACGGGGGTATCGACCCACTGGTTATCCTCATAGGCCTGGCGGAAGACCGACACCCGCACCGCATCCGAGCGCAGGCTGCGTGAAAGGATGAAGCAGGTGATCTTGAAGCGTTCGTCCTTGGTGGCGGGGGGCGTGTACCAGTCCGTCAGGATCACGCCCGCCACGGCATCGGCGGAGGCAAACGGCATGAAGGACAGCGTATCCAGCGCACCGCGCCACAGGAAGGCATTGACCCCGTTGCTTTCCAGCGGGGTCGAGCCACCATTGGCCCCACGGTCTTCCTTGAGCAGGCGATTCTGCGGAATGGCCAGCCCGCTTCTGTCATGCTGCGGCGCGCTGCCGCAGCCCGCCAGCAGGCCGGCGGCCAGTAGGGCAAGGGTCGCGCGCGGCAGCAGGGGACGGCCCGGGGGCGCTGTGGCCAGGGACGCGGCGGAGGGGACTGGATTGGGCGGGCGAAGGGTCATGATGCCTCTATGGACGCCGGGGATGGCCCCCGCAGGTGGTAATCCGGCCACGTGCCCGATCCGCCGGTGGTGCCGGGCAGGGGGGCGTTGCGGCCTGTCGCGTTGTCCGTTCTTCATATCGCGCCCGGCCTGTCCCGCCAAGTCGCACGGGCACTTTACCCTGCCTTGCGTGACAATCCGGGCATTAGGGCGCAAAAATACCCCCTTCCCGCCACAGCAATGGATCGTGATGAAATACGCAAGCCTCCGGTATGGACTGTCCGCGCTCCGTTGCCTGACCGCCCTGTGCATGGGGGGACTGGTCCTGTCCGCTCTGCCCGTGCAGGCCCGGGCCGCGGCGGGGGGCAGCGCGGGGTCCGCCCATGCGGCGGACATGGCGGCCCGCATGCAGCCCGCCGAGCAGCAGGCCGTGCTGCAGGCCCGTCCCATCGGGGGCGGGGAGGGCGCCACGCAGGCGGCGGCGGATGGCCTGCTGGCCTGGCCGGGCGTGGCCCGGCTGGGCCTGCCCGCGCTGCGCATGCCCGATTTTTCCAGCCCGGCCCGGCCCGCCGACGAAGGGGGGCATCCCATGCTGCCGTGGCTGGCGCTGGCCGCGACATGGGACCCTGACCTTGCCCGCCGCGCGGGCGGCGCGCGTGCCCGTGCCGAATGGGAACAGGGGCGTGCCGTGGTGCGGGTGGGGGGGATTGACCTGCTGCCGTCGGGCCGCCTGCAGGCTGGCGAGGACCAGGTGCTTGCGGGTACCATGGCGGGCATGATCGGCGCGGGCCTGCTGTCGGGCCATGTGCTGCCGGTGTTCGGTTCGGTCGCGGGCGATGAACAGGCCCGTGCCGATGGGGCCGTGCCCGGACGCACCGCGCCGGTCCCCGCCGCGTGGCTGGCCGATGGCAGCCTGCTGGGCGTGGCCATGGCGCTTGAGGTCGCGCATGGCAGGCGCCCTGCTGTGCGGTGGCCTGGCGGTCTGCCAGACGGTGACGGGGCTGGGGGCCATGGTGCATGATGCCTGGCATTTCCCCGGCATGGTCATGGCGACGCCCGGCGGCCTAGGCCCGGCACGCCCCGATGACGCCACGCTGCTGCCCGGCGCTCTGGGCACGGGCGTGGATATGGAACAGGTTTCCAGCCGGGAAGGCGGCCACGACATGTTCGGCGCCCCCCTGCGGCAGGCGGTCAGGGATGGCGCCGTCAGGCCCGCCCAGCTTCAGGCCATGGGCATGCATGTCCTTGCCTCCTTCTACATGGCTGGAAGTCTTGACCATCCGCCGGCCTTTACCCCCGCGCACGCGGCCGCGTCGCCGCCGGTGGCCGATACGCTGGTCAGCGATGTGGAAGCGGAAGGGGCGGTCCTGCTGCAGAATGAAAACCGGGTCCTGCCGTTCGATCCCGCCCTTGGCCCGGTGCTGGTGCTGGTGCGGGCGCCCATGCGGCACGCGGCGGACCTGCTGGCCGATGAACTGCGTCATGCGGGGCTTGGCGTCAGTGTGGTGGTGGCGGCGGATGGCGCGAACGCGCCGGGCACCCTGCCGCCTGCCACGGCGCAGGCCGCGCGCACGCTGGTGCTCAGCGGCACGGATGCGGACAACCGGATGATTTCCACCCTGGCGGATCTGGGTGGCCATGTTGTCGTGGTGCTGACTGGCGATGACCCGGACCGGCAGATGCCCTGGCTTGATATGGTGGACAGCGTGGTGCAGGCTTGGGCCTGGCGTGACGCGCATGCCCGCCCGCTTGCGGCGTTGCTGTCCGGGCAGCAGGAGTTTTCGGGCCACCTGCCCGTGACCCTGACCGGCGGTTTCTATCCGCCCGGCATGGTGGATGCGGATTACCGCGCCTTTGAACGCGCGCATGTCGCGCCACTGTTTCCCTTCGGCTATGGCCTGTCGGCACGCGGGCACCTGACGCTGAGCGACCTGCATGTGGTGCGCGAGGGCACGCATCTGAATGCCAGCTTTTCGGTAACCAACCCCGACGGTACCGCCGTGCGGGCCATACCGCAGCTTTATGTCAGCCCGTCATCCGATCAGGCGGCGCCGCGCAGGCTGGCCGCGTGGCGCAGCATCATGGTAGCGCCGGGGCATACGCTGCGGCTGACCCTGCCGGTCAGCCTGCGGCTGCTGGCGCAGTGGAACGCACCGGCCGCCAACTGGGCGGTGGCGGCAGGGGATTATGCGTTCTCGCTCGGGTTTTCGTCGGTCATGCTGGTGCGGCATGCGGATGTGCGCCTGCCCGCCATGCACCTGCCCGCCGCGCTGGACATGGCGGCAGACTGATGCCCCATGCCCGGGCGGTGGCTACTGGCCCGGCCGTATGACCGTGCAGGGCAGCCCCTGTTCCTTGAGTGTGGCGCAGGCCCCTGTTGCGGCCGCCTGTGACAGGCCGGCCAGACGCGCCCGATAGATCACGCCCGTGGGCCTGCTGACCGGAATGACCATGCTGCGCGCGCCCTGCAGGGCCGCGAAATCACCCTGCCGTGCCATGGAATTGGCGAACCGGGCCTGCCCTTCCGCCGAGAAGGCGCCCACCTGCACCATCCATGCTCCGTACCCTGTCCCGGCGCTGGGGGCGGGGGCCGCCGTGGTACGGGTATCGGTGCGGCAGGTGGTGCCGGTCGGGTCGTAGGCCGCGTTGACGTCCTGCACGCAGGCGGTGCGGCGCTGCACGGGGGCCGGCGGGTTGAGGGTGGCGTACTGGACATAGGTATGCCCCGGCTGGATGGTGGGGGTGGGGCTGCCCGTGCCCAGCGGCGGTGGCGTGGCGCTCACGCGCTGGCTGGAGGAGCCATAGACCGCCAGCGGCCCGCTGAGTGCCACTTCGTTGCCCAGGTTGGGGGTGATGATGCGCAGGTAGCGCACGGTCTGGCTGGGCAGGGGGCGGCCGTTTTCCAGATAGTCATTCACGCGCAGGGTGCCCGCATTGTAGGCGGCCAGGAAGCCCGGCGCGCCATACAGCCCGTACAGGATGCGGATATAGGCGGTGCCCGCGAGGATATTGTTGTGCGGGTCATACGGATCGGAGCCGAGATGGTTGCGGCGCCGCATGTCGGCATAGGTGGGCGGCATGAGCTGCATGAGCCCGATCGCCCCGCTAGCCGAACGGGTCAGGTGGCCGTCAATATATTCATTGCCGCCCGATTCCTTCTGGATGACCGCCCGGATCCACTGCTGCGGCACGGCGAAGCGGGCGGAGGCATCGGCAATATAGGGCTGCCACGGGTCACTGGCCGGTCCCGGCGGGCGGTAGGCGGCCTTGCCCTGATAATAGCGATTGTAGTGGGAGGCACTTCCCCCCCCGCCGCCGGAACCGGCACAGGCGGCCAGTCCCAGTCCCACGACCCCCAGCATGAAAAGGCGCGCCATGTCGGCGCGTGTGGGCAGGCTTGGTCGTTTGTTCAGATCAGGCACAGTTCCGCCAGTTTGTTGCGCAGGGTCTCGGGCAGCACGTCGCCACCGTGGCTGCTGGCCCGCAGGTCGGGGGGCGCGTCCTCGGGGCGGAGGTAGCGCCAGCCCTGGAAGGGGCGCATGGCCCGCGGGCTTACGGGAATGATTTCGGGCGCCATGACCACCAGCGCGCAGGGGGTCCCGTCCTCCCGCGTGTCGGGCTGTATGGCGGTAATGCGCTGGCGGCACAGGATGCGGCCGCCAATCACGCGGTAGATCGAACCCCCATCCAGTATTTCGGCCGCCCGCCGGGGATACATGCGGGTGCGGAACCACGGCAGGCCCGTGGGGTCCGTGCCATCCAGGTCATCGACCGGCGGGGTCTGGTGGGACTGGCGGCGGGCCAGGTCCTCGATGGACCCGATGCCAACCGCCAGTTTGACCATATGCAGCATGAAGCGCGCGGCCCGCTTACTGCCCGTGCGCGGGCAGGTCGCTCCGGGCTTCCTGCGCGAAGGTGTCCCGGAAGCGCTGTTCGTCAATACTGCGCACGATATGCATGCGCTGCATCGGGCTGCCATGGGGCACGAGGGCGTCCGGCACCACGAAGGCATGGCCGTAATGCGGGCCACGGCTGGTGTCGATATCCAGATGCGCATCCACCGCCGAGGTGATGAGCGTGGGGTCCGCCGCGATGGCCGTCGTCATTTCATCCCACATGGGCAGCGGATCGTAATAGCTGCCGATATAGCTGGTCAGTGGCGTTTTCCGGTCCGTCAGCTTCGCCAGGTATTCACGCGACAGCATGAGATCGTTCGAGACGCTGCCCACCACCGTGATCGCCTTCCATGGCGCGGTCAGGGTGATGTGGGCGGCTTCGGGATCGAAGATCATGTTGAAGTCGGAGGCGAAATCCGCGTTGCCGGTAACCGACATCATGCTGGTGTCCAGCATGCCGCCCATGAAGATGAGCTGCCTGGCCGTCTCGGCAAAGGTCGGGTCCTGCCGGATGGCCAGGGCCAGGTTGGTCAGCGGTCCGGCCGCCACGATCGTGACCTGGTGCGGGTGGGCATGCACCTGCTCGATCAGGAACTGCGCCGCACTCTGCGCCACCGGGGCCGTGTGGGGCATGCCTTCCTTCATCGGGCCGATGGCGGGCTGGGTGTCCGTTGCCCTGTCGATCGAACCAAGGCCGCCCCACGCCCCCTTCCATGGTATGGTGCCGTACTGCAGTTCATGCAGGCGCATCTCGGCGCGGGTGTTGACCAGCGGGTAGACCGCGCCATCAGCCACCGGCACGTCCGTGCGGCCGATGATTTCCAGCAGGCGGCGCAGATGGGCCGATTCGGCATTTTCCCACCCGTCGCCGCTGGCTACGGTAAAGCCCAGCACGCGCACATGCGGGTTGAACAGGAGCGGGATGATGGAAAGCTGGTCCGACCCGCCGGGGCCCAGAAAGTCGTTATCCTCGATCACCAGTTCCGGCCCGGCCGTGGCGGGGGCCGGTGCAGGGGCCGCATGGGCGGTGGTGGCCAGAAGTGTCAGGCCCGCGGCGCATGCTGCAAGCCGGCGGGACAGCGAAAGGACGGATGAAAACACGCAGCATGCTCCTTGCCATGAATGCCGTGGCGCCATCGTATTGCCTAAATTCCTAAAGCACCAGCGCGGCAAGCAGGCTTTCCAGCCGCAGGCGGCCTTCCGCCGTGGCGCGCAGGGTCTGGCGCGTGGTATCGTGGACCAGATAGCCTTCCTCCACCGCTGCCCGCATCGTGGCGGGGTCCGTGGCCTCCGTAATGGTCATGCCGGTGCGCCGGGCAAAGCGGGGGGTGGCAATGCCCTCCGCCAGCCGCAGGCCCATCAGCAGCATCTCACGCGCGCGGTCGCGGTTGTCCAGCGGTTCATCGGGGTGGGCGCCGGTGCCAGTGCGCTCCACGCGCTCGGCCCATGGCTCGGGTGCCCGGTGGCGGCGGGTGGCCGACGTGACCCCGTTGCAGGTCAGCCGCCCATGCGCGCCGGGACCGATGCCCATGTAGTCGCCATAGCGCCAGTAGGTCAGGTTATGGCGGCTTTCGGCGCCGGGGCGGGCGTAGTTCGAAATCTCGTAGCCCAGCAGCCCATGCCGGGCCGCCACTTCGGCGGTCAGTTCATACAGCTGCGCCGCGTCATCGCCATCGGGCAGGCGGAAGCGGCCCTGGCGGTACAGGCCCTCGAAGCGGGTGCCGGGTTCGATGGTCAGCTGGTACAGCGAGAGATGGTCGGACACCAGCGCAAGGGCCGCCTCAAGCTCTGCCCGCCAGGCACGCGCATCCTGCCCCGGCCGGGCATAGATCAGGTCGAATGAAATGCGATCGAACAGGCCGCGCGCCGTCTCCAGCGCGGCAATGGCCTGGCCTGCGTCATGTTCGCGGCCCAGGAAGCGCAGGGCCTCGGCATCAAGGCTCTGCACACCGACCGAAATGCGGTTGACCCCGGCGTCACGGAAGGCGCGCAGCAGCCCGGTTTCCACACTGGTGGGATTGGCTTCCAGCGTGATTTCAGCCGTGTCCGTCAGGCCGAACAGCGTGCGCGCATCGGCAATCAGCCCCGCCACGGTTTCCGGCGCCATGAGGGAGGGCGTGCCGCCGCCAAAGAAGATCGAGCCGATGCGGGGCCGCTCGGCCGGGCTGTCGCCCATGCGCGCGGCCTCGAACGCCAGCTCGCGCCTGAGTGCCGCGCCAAAGCGCGCGCGCGGGATCACGTCGCGCACATGGCTGTTGAAGTCACAGTACGGGCATTTGGACAGGCAGAACGGCCAGTGCACGTACAGTGCCAGCGGTTCTGCCCTGCCCGTGTCCGGGTGCATGGGGGTCAGATCCCCAGCCGCACACCCAGTTCAACCACCCGGTCGGGCGGGATGCGGAAGAACTCGGTCGCCGGTGTGGCATTGCGCGCCATGAACAGGAACAGCGACATCCGCCAGCGCGACAGCTTGGGCACCGAGGAGCGGACCAGCAGTTCGCGGCTGGTGAAGTAGGAGGCCTGCAAGGCATCGAAATCAAGGCCGTTGGCCTTCAGGTCCTCCAGCGCGCGCGGCAGGTTGGGCATTTCCATGAAGCCGTAGCGCAGGATGATACGGTAGATGTCGGGCGCCAGTTCCTGCAGCGCCACGCGGTGGCCATGGTCGGCTTCGGGCTGGTCCAGCGTCTGCACGGTCACGAACAGCACATGGTCATGCAGCACCTTGTTGTGCTTGAGGTTGTGCAGCAGGCAGGCAGGCACGAAATCGGGGTTGCCGGTCATGTACACCGCCGTGCCCGGCACGCGGATGATGCGGGACTGCGGCAGGCGCGCCAGGAACGAGTTCATCGGCATGCTGTCCTGCTTCTGCCGGTTCATGATCAGCTGGCGGCCCTTTTTCCACGTCGTCATCATCAGTGTCAGCACGATGCCCAGCAGCACCGGCACCCAGCCGCCCTGCGGGATCTTGAGCGCGTTGGAGGCAAAGAACGTCGTATCAAGCAGGAAGAAGCCGCCAAACGTCGCGATCGCCGCGGGGCGCGACCAGTGGTACAGCCTGCGGAAGACCACCATCGCCAGCACGCAGGTGCACATGAACGTGCCCGTCACCGCAATGCCGTAGGCCGAAGCCAGCGCATCCGAACTGCGGAAGGCCAGCACCAGCAGCAGCGCGCCCACCATAAGGAAGCGGTTGAATTCGGGCAGGTAGATCTGGCCTTCCTCCTCCGCGTTCGTATGGGTCACGCGCATGCGCGGCAGGTAGCCCAGCTGGATGATCTGGCGGCACAGCGAGAACCCGCCCGAAATGCCCGCCTGGCTGGCAATGACGGTCGCCATGGTGGACAGGATGATCATCGGTACCTGCAACCAGTGCGGCCCGAGCAGGAAGAACGGGTTTTCCAGCGCCTTGGGGTCGGCAATGATCAGGGCGCCCTGACCAAGGTAGTTGAGCGCAAGGCACGGCAGCACGCAGAACAGCCACGCATAGCGGATGGGCTGGCGGCCGAAATGCCCCATATCGGCATAAAGCGCTTCCGCCCCCGTAACCGACAGCACGACCGAACCCAGCGCGATGAACGAAAGCCAGCCATGGAAGATGATGAACTGCACCGCATAGGTGGGCGATATGGCCAGCAGCACGGCGGGGTGATGCAGTATCTGCAGCCCCCCCAGTATGCCCAGCAGGCTGAACCAGACCAGCATGATCGGCCCGAATATGGTGCCGACCTTGCCCGTGCCGTAGCTCTGCACCGAGAACAGGCCCACCAGCACCAGAAGTGCTATGGGAATGACCAGGTCGCGCGCGGCGGGGAAGCTGACTTCCAGCCCCTCCACCGCCGAGAGCACGGAAATGGCGGGCGTGATCATGCCATCGCCAAAGAACAGGCAGGCCCCCCCGATTCCCACCATGCCCAGGGCAATGCGCATGCGGTTGCTGGGTGCGACGCGCTGGGCCAGTGACATGAGCGAGATGATGCCGCCTTCGCCATTATGGTCGGCGCGCATGATCAGGATGACGTATTTGACCGTCACGATCAGCAGCAGCGACCAGATGATCAGGCTCAGGACGCCCAGCACCTCCCACGGTTCGATCCGGTGATGCTGCGAGACCACCATGATGGTCGAGCGCAGGGCGTAGATCGGGCTTGTGCCGATATCGCCAAACACCACCCCCAGCAGGGCCGCGAAGCCTACGGGGTTGGCCGCGTGTTCGTGCTGGTCCGCCCCGTATTCGGTAATCTTGGGGGGCGTGCTGGTGGCAGGGCCGGCATGGGTGCTGCCATCCGGGGTCGTCGAGGGTCCGGGGGCATCGGGCCCCGTGGGTTGCGTCATGTCGTGACGGCTCCGCGGCAATGAAGACTGAAAACCGGCATTTCGTCGCGGCCGGATAGTTCCGCATTACCGCCTCGCCCCATGCGCAGCAAGGCCCGTATCCGCTCAGGTGCCATTCGGTGCGGTCTGTGGCGTTGCCGGGCGCGCCCCGAAAATGGCGCTGCCCACCCGTACCAGCGTGGCGCCGCAGGCAATGGCGCGCTCGAAATCGGCCGACATGCCCATCGATACGACATCCAGCCCGTGCCTGTGCGCCATGGTGGCCAGCGTGCGGAAATGCGGCGTCGGGTCCCGGTCATGCGGCGGGATGCACATCAGCCCGCGCACGACGGCGGGGCCGAAGCGCTCCAGGCTTGCGTTGATGAAGGCATCCGCCTCTTCCAGCCGCACACCGGATTTCTGGCCTTCATCACCGGTATTGACCTGCACCAGCAGGCCGGGCAGCCGGCCCGCCCTGTCCGCCGCGCGCGCAAGGGCGTCGGACAGGGCGGGGCGGTCGAGGCTTTCGATCATGTCGGCAATGCGCACCGCCTCCAGCGCCTTGTTGGTCTGCAACCCGCCAATGATGTGCAGCCGCAGGTCGGGCCAGCGGGTGCGCAGGGCGGGGAATTTGGCCGCCGCCTCCTGCACCCGGTTCTCACCGAACAGGCGCTGCCCCGCTTCCAGCGCCGCGATGACGCTGGCCTGCGGATGGAATTTGGATACGGCCACCAGGTCCACGCCGGAAGCGGGTCTTCCCGCCGCCCGGGCGCTGGCTTCGATACGGGTGCGGATGCCCGTCAGGGCCTGTGCTATGGAGGATGATGTTGACATGGCTCTAGGCTTGGCATGAATACCTCCCCGGTCAAGCCCCCGTGTGCCCGTGCGTGCCGCAGTTTTCAGGTCAGGATTACATGAAGTCTTCCCCATCACCTTCCCCCACAGGCCGCAGGGCCAGGACTGGCCGCCCCGCGGGCCGCCCGGACCGTCAGGGCGCCAGCGCGGACCCCACGCGCGATATCGCCTTTGATATTGTCGAGGGGGTGATCGCGCACCGGCGCATGCTCGATACATCGCTTGAACACTCCGCCGCCGCCCGCACGGCCGAACCGCGTGACCGTGCCGCCGCCCACAGGCTGGCCGCCACCGTGCTGCGCCACATGGGCACGGCGAATGAAGTGCTGGCCCCCTTCCTCAAGCGTGAACCGCCCGAGCCGGTGCGCGTGGTGCTGCTGATCGGGGTGGCGCAGCTCCTGTTCCTTGATACGCCGCCGCATGCCGCCGTGGCCACATCCGTGGCCCTGGCACGCAGGCGGGGGCTGGTGCCGTTCGCGGGGCTGGTCAACGCCGTGCTGCGCCGCGTGGCCGCGGGCGGCGCGCAGGCGCTTGAGGGGCTGGACCAGCCACGCCTCGATGTGCCGCCATGGCTGTGGCAGTCCTGGGGGCGGCTGGCGCGGCCCATCGCCACCGCCCTTGGCCATGAACCGCCGCTTGACCTGACCATCCGCCCCGGCGGCGAACCGCCGCCGGGGGGCGAACTGATGCCCGGTGGCAGCGTGCGCTTTGCGGCAGGTACGGCAAAGGTTGCCGACCTGCCCGGCTTTGCCGAGGGGGCATGGTGGGTGCAGGACATGGCGGCCAGCCTGCCCGCGCGCCTGCTGGACGTGAAACCGGGTGAGCGCGTGGCCGACCTGTGCGCGGCGCCGGGTGGCAAGACCGCCCAGCTGGCCTGCGCGGGGGCGGAGGTCTTCGCCATCGAGCGCGAAGGCAGGCGGATCGAGCGCCTGCGCGCCAATCTGGCCCGGCTGGGGCTGGGTGGCGTACATGTGATCCATGCGGATGCCGCCACATGGCGGCCCGAAATGCCGCTGGACGCGATCCTGCTTGATGCCCCGTGCTCGGCCACCGGCACCATCCGCCGTCATCCCGATGCCATGTGGATCAAGCGCCTGCGTGACATTGCCACCATGACCGAAGGGCAGGACCGCCTGCTGGCGGCAGCACGCGACATGCTGCGTCCCGGCGGGCGGCTGGTCTATGCCGTGTGCTCGCTCCAGCCCGAGGAAGGCGAGCAGCGTGCCCGCGCGGCCGAAGCGCTGGGCCTGATTGCCGATCCCTTCACGCCAGATGAACTGGCCTTCCTGCCGCAGGCCCGCACGCCGGAGGGCTGGCTGCGCACCCATCCCGGCATGCTGGGGGCACGGGGGGGCATGGACGGGTTTTTCGCCGCCCGTTTCCGCCGGGCCTGATACGGGGCGGGGGTTTCAGGAAATATTGGCGCAAGTCATGGACTTCTGTTAAAAAACAGGCATGGCTGCTCTCAAGACCCCCCTCATCGCACCGAGCCTGCTGGCTGCGGATTTCTCACGCGCGGCAGATGAAGTCGCCGCCGTCGAACGTGGCGGCGCCGACTGGCTGCACCTGGATGTCATGGACGGGCATTTCGTGCCCAACCTGTCCATGGGGCCGCAACTGGTCCAGGCGCTGCGGCCGAAGTCTAAGCTGGCGTTTGACGTGCATCTCATGATCGCGCCGGTCGACCCGTATATCGAAGCCTTCGCAAAGGCGGGGGCCGACCATATCCACCTGCATGTGGAGGCGGGGCCGCACACGCACCGTTCGCTCCAGCATGTGCGTGACCATGGGGTCAAGCCCGGCATCGCCATCTGCCCCGCCACCCCGCCTGAAGCGGTGGGGGAAGTGCTGGACCTGGTGGACATGATTCTGGTCATGACGGTCAACCCCGGTTTTGGCGGCCAGAAATTCCTGACCAGCCAGCTGCGCAAGATCACCACCCTGCGCCGCATGGCGGATGCCACCGGGCGTGACATCCGCATCGGGGTGGATGGCGGCATTACCGCCCACACCGCGCCGCTGGCGGTGGCGGCGGGCGCGGATGTGCTGATCGCGGGCACGTCCGTCTACGGGCAGGATGACTATGCCGCCGCCATAAGGGATTTACGGAGCGGGGCGCATATCCCGGCGTGAGGGATGGCCCCCCGATACAGCGCAGGGGTGATGCGTCATGCCGCTGAAGCGCCTGAAACGCGGGGCGCGGCTGTCCCTGGCGCGGCTGCCGCTACTGGGTGGTGGCAGGCGCCTGCCGCCGTCGCCGGTCCATAATGTGCGCGACCTGTGGCCGGGTGACCCGGCGGCAGGTGCCCAGCTTGCCCGTGGCAGCCTGACCTGGGCGGGCTATACCCATCCCGTTGGGCCGGGAATGTGGGATTCGCCCGAATTCGAACCGGCTTTCCGTGAGGGGCTGCTCGGTTTCCGCTGGTTGCGCGACCTGCGTGCGGTGGGCACCGATGCCGCGCGGCTGAAGGCGCGCGCACTGGTTGATGACTGGCTGCATCACCCCGCCCAGAGCCCGCAGGCACTGGAGTGCGGGGTGATTGGCGCGCGTGTCGCGGCATGGCTGGGGCATTACGATTTTTTTGCCGCATCCGCCAGCGACGCCTTCCGCCAGCGCCTCATGGCCCGCATTCTGGTGGAAGGACGCACGATCGCGGCCCTGATGCCGCCCGAACAGCATGGCTGGCAGGCGCTGGCCGCCCTGAAGGGGCTGCTGGCGGTGGCGGTGGCCATGCCGGAATATACCGGTTTTCTGGCCCGCTACCGCCGCTATATCGATAGCGTGGTGGAAAGCCAGATCCTGCCTGATGGCTGGCATGTCGAGCGCAGCCCGGAGGTGCAGCTGCGCGCCCTGCGGGAACTGGCGGAAATGCGGGCCATGATGCAGGCGGTCCAGCATGCGCTGCCCCATTCGGTGGCGCTGGCGCTGGACAAGATGAGTCCGGTGCTGCGCGCCATGCGCCATGGCGACGGGGGGCTTGCCCTGTTCAATGGCAGCCACGAGCGCAGTGCGGCGCTGGTCGAGATGGTACTCTCCCAGGCCACGCGCACGCGGGTGGTGGCAAGCAGCATGCCCGACGGAGGATTCGTGCGCGTGCAGGCCGGGCGTTCGCTCATGCTGGTGGATGTGGGCGTTCCCGCCCCGGCCGGCCATGACCGCGATGCGCATGCCGGCACGCTGGCGTTCGAGTTTTCCTGCGCGCGCCAGCGCCTGATCGTCAATTGCGGTGGTGGGGTGCTGCCCATCTGGAAAGAGGCCCTGCGGCAGACGGCGGCCCATTCCGTTGTGGTGGTGGAGGGGATGTCCTCCTCCGAATTCGGGGAAGACGGTTCGGTGCGCCGCAGGCCCACGCATGTGGGGGTGGAACATGCCGTGGCCGAGGGGGCGCACTGGCTCAACCTGTCCCATGACGGCTATCATGCCTCTGCCGGGGTCACGTATTACCGCAGGCTCTACCTTGGCGGCGATGGCGAGATCCTGCGCGGGGAGGAAATGCTGGAAGGCGAGCGGGAACTGGCCTTCGTGCTGCGCCTGCACCTGCATCCATCCGTCACCGCCGTGGAAGGGCCTGACGGTTCGGTCCTGCTGGAAGCGGGTGAGCAGCACTGGCGCTTCCGCGCCATGGGCGGCACGGTGGGGATAGAGGAAAGCGTATACCACGGCGGTCCGGCCCCCCGCCGCGCGCTGCAGATTGTGGTGCGGGTGGACCCGGCGGCGCGGGCGGGGGGGCAGGATGCCACCGCACCGCCAGCGGAGGGGGCGGACACGCACGATGTCACGCTGCGCGGCGCGGGAACGCCGGGCCGGGTGCGGCAGGTGGTGCGCTGGGCACTAAGGCGTGAAAAGCTGCTGCTGCTGGCATGAAGATACTTGAAATCACCAATGTCGATTTCTCGATGCGGCAGTTTCTCTTTCCACTCATGCAGGCGCTGCGCGAACAGGGGCATGACGTAACGGGGGCCTGCGCCGAAGGCCCGCTGCTGGATGCCATGCGCGCGGACGGGCTGCGCGTGGTGGGGGTGCCCCTGTCGCGCACCCTTTCCCCGCGCGCGCAATGGCGGGCGTGGCGGGCGCTCGTGCGCCTGATCCGGGCGGAAAAACCCGATCTTGTGCATGCCCACATGCCCATAAGTGGCCTGCTGGGGCGGTTTGCCGCCTGGCGTTGCGGGGTGCCGTGCGTGGCCTATACCTGCCACGGCTTTCTGTTCAACCAGCCCGGGTCGCGGCTGCGGCGGGTCGCGGCCCTGGTGCTGGAATGGCTGGCGGGGAAAGTGACGGATATCTACCTGACCGTGTCGGAGGAAGAGGCCCGCGATGCCCGCAGGCTGGGCATCCACCGCCACGCCACCGGCATTGGCAACGGGCGTGACCCCGCCACTTTCCACCCCGATCCCGCCGCCCGTGCCCGCCTGCGCGCGCAACAGGGGGTGGGCGAGGAGCAGGTGGTCATTCTGGCGGTCTCCCGTCTGGTGCGCAGCAAGGGTTATCCCGAACTGCTGGAAGCCATGCGCGCGGTGCCGGGCAATGCGGTGCTGTGGATTGTGGGCACGCGCCTGCCCAGTGACCGGGGCGCGGATCTGGCGCCATGCTTTGCCGCCGCCCGCGCGGCGCTGGGGCCAAGGCTGGTTTTCCTGGGCTATCGTGAGGACGTGGCGGCGATCATGGCGGCGGCGGACATGTTCGTGCTGCCCAGTCATTTCGAGGGCCTGCCGATGAGCGTGATCGAGGCCATGCTGTGTGGCCTGCCCGTGATCTCCACCGATATTTCCGGCCCGCGTGAACAGGTGGTGGCGGGGGAAACCGGGCTGCTGGTGCCCCCTGCCAACGTGCCCGACCTGGCGGCGGCACTCGACCGGCTGGTAAGGGATGGCGCCCTGCGTCGGCGCATGGGGGCCGCCGGGCGGGCGCGGGCGCTGGCGCGCTATACGCAGGCCGCCGTCATGGCCCGCACGGTCGCCCTGCTCACCGCCTGCAAATAAAAGAAGTTTCTGGTGAAGCTTTTTTCAAAAAGCTTCAGGGAACGCCGCCTTTCTGAAAAAAAGGCGGCACCGGGAAACTTCTGTTTTTTTCGTCAATACGTTGTTCTGTCAGGCGCCATTAGCGACGCGGCGTGGCCTGGGGCTGCATTTCGGGCTGTTCCACGGTCTGGCTGCCACCGCCTTCGCCCCCCATGGCCTGGATCAGCGCCTGGGTCTGGGCTTCATGCGCCTTGATCAGCCGGACATTGTCGGGGTTGAGCGGGGGCATGGAGCGGCTGTCCTGTGCCGGGTGCTGCATGATGGCGGTGGTCATGCCGAATGTGGTGATGCCCATCACGAACTCACGCGCCGACATGCCATATTTCTTCAGGATCGGCTGGAGCTGCGGCATGGCTTCCGTGCGCTTGATGGTGTCCTCCAGCGACATGTTGGGGGTTTCGGGCGGCGAGATGCGCGACTCGCGGATCTGCTCGATCACGGGCGTCATGCGCGTGAAGAAGTCCTTGGGCAGCCTGTATTGCGCCACTGTCTGCATGTCGCGCTGGATTGCGGCCTGCTGGGCGGCGCTGGGGGCCTGCTGCTGGGTGGCGGGCTGCTGGTCCTGTGCCCGCGCCGGGGTCAGGCCCGCGGGCAGGCAGGCCAGTGCCAGCGCGCAGGTGGAGGCGGCAAGCGCCGTGCGGAGGAAGGAAGCATTCATGGCTGGTGACTCCATTCGCCCTGTCGCATCAGGGGTTCGCGGGTGCCATCATGGTTTATGGCATCCACATCGATCTTGCCGGACCCGATCATCCAGTCAATATGGATGAAACTGCTGTTGGCACCCTGCCGGGCCAGATGCGCCTCGGTCAGGCTGTCGGTATCAAGCATGCACTTGGCATAGGACTGGCCCAGCGCGATGTGGCTGGCCGCGTTCTCGTCAAACAGGGTGTTGCGGAACAGGATGCCGCTTTCGGAAATGGGGGAGGAGGCGGGCACAAGCGCCACTTCACCCAGCCTGCGCGCGCCTTCATCGGTATCAAGGATGCGTTCCAGCACCGCCTGCCCGCTGCTGGCACGGGCTTCGACAATGCGGCCTTCCTCGAAGCGTACGGCAATGTCGTCAATCAGCGTGCCCTGATGGAACAGCGGCTTGGTCGCGCGCACCGTGCCGCTGACCTTGCGGGCATGGGGGGTGGTGAACACTTCCTCGGTGGGGATGTTGGGGTTGCAGACAATGCCGTTGCCCGCGGGCTCGGCCCCGCCCGCCCAGGCATGGCCATCGGCCAGCCCCACGGTCAGGTCCGTATCCGGCCCGGTAAAGTGCAGGGCGGCGAAACGGCGGTCATTGAGCCATGTCGCGCGCCTGTGCAGGCGGGCATTATGGGATTCCCATTCCGCCACCGGGTCATCCACCATCACGCGCGATGCCTGGAAGATCGCATCCCACAGGCGGCTGACGGCGTCATCTTCCGGTATGTCGGGAAAGACCTGCGCCGCCCATGCGGGGGTGGCAAAGGCCACGATGTTCCAGTTGATGGCAAAGCGCGTGATCAGTTCCATCGCCGGACGCCCCGCGCGGGAGGCCGCGCGCGCCACGCGGGAGACGCGCTCGGGGTCCTCATTGGCCAGCAGCACGGGGTTGCCGCCGGTAATCGCCATGCGGGCCGCCCCCTTGCGATAGGCGGTGGCCATGCCGTCCTGCAGCCAGTCGGCGGCGGTATCAAGCGTGTCGTCGGCGGCGTGGTGGAAGCGGGCCAGGGTTGCCGCGTCATCGGCATAGAAGGGCGTGACCAGCGAGGCACCGGCCCGGTAGGCATGTTCCGTAATCCGGCGTACCAGCGGCACGGCGTCCAGTGGTGCGGTGATGAGAAGCTGCTGGCCATGGGCGATGTTCACGCCAACGCGCACGGCCACTTCAGCCAAGCGGTCCAGAAGATGTTCATGCTGGGGGGAAAGAGCCATGCGTCATCATATCCTGTAAGAAGCGGGCCATGTGCCGCATGCCCGCGGGGTTGGTGCAGGATAGACGACACGCCCCCTTTAGGTAAGATGATAACCGAAACCCGGCGGGAGCATGCAGTCAATGAAACAGGTGCCCTCAGGTTCCCGTGCCCTGTGCGCGCTGGAAGCCGCGCGCGAGGCCCCGCAGCGCGTGCTGTGCGATGGCCGGGCGCTGGTGGTGTGGATGGTGGATGAGGATCGGCCAGGCGTGATCGATGACCGCTGCCCCCACGGCAATGCCCGGCTTTCCGCCGGTTACGTGCTGTATGGCCGGATTGTCTGCCCGCTGCATATGTGGACATTCGGCCCCGACGGGCGCGCGCAGGCCCCCGGCGGCCGGACCGAGGCGGCAGGCCCCGCCCCGCGCGCCTATGACTGCTGGATCAGCGGGGATCAGGTCTGGGCGCGGGTGTAGGCGCGGGACGGCTGTCCTCGCGCTTCAGCCATTCCTGTATCACCGCAAGGATACGGGCCTGCTGCGCCGCGTCCAGCTTCTGGCCTGCGGGCATGGCATGCCATTTGGCAATGCAGCCCCGGCAGCAGGTGCCCGTGGCATGCTGGGCAATGAAAACCGGGTGGCCGCGCCATGGTGTCTGCCGGCCATCCCTGTCCGGCTGGGCCGGGGCCAGCCGTGTCGCCACGAAATCGGCCGCATGCGCCATGACTTCCGGCAGGCCGCGCGCATCCAGATAGGCGCGCTCCTTCGCCCCCAGATGGAACCGGGCGCGGAACCGCGAATAGCCCAGCCGTTCCCACAGTTCCGCCGGCACGGCGGGTAGCGGCGGCAGGGCCGGGGCCACCCGTGCGGCGGGCTTCGGCGTGGTTGCAGCGGGCAGCTGCGGGGGCGCGAACAGATCCGCCTGCTGGTGGGGGGCAGGCTTCCTGCCCGCGCGCCTGGGGGGCATGGGGCTGCTGTCCGTTCAGCCCGGCTGGACCAGGATGTGGCGCTTGCGGCCCGAGGAGAGCTTGAGCGCGCCATCAATCAGGTCCGCCGTGGAGATGACCTGCGCCTCATCCCCGACGACCACGTCATTCACCCGCGCGCCCCCGCCACGGATCAGGCGGCGGGCTTCGCCATTGCTGGCGGCAAAACCGGCTTCGACAAACAGGCGGAAGGCGGGCACGCCTTCGGCCAGCAGGGCGGCGGGCACCTGCACGGTGGGCAGGGCGGCGGCGGTCACGGCGCCTTCCTCGAACGTGCGGCGGGCGGCGTCGGCGGCTTCCTGTGCCGCCGCGCGGCCATGGCACAGGGAAGTGGCCTCGGTGGCCAGCACCTTTTTCGCCTCGTTGATCTCGGCACCGCCAAGGGCGGCCAGCCGGTCACATTCCGCAAGCGGCAGTTCGGTGAACAGCCGGAGGAAGCGGCCCACATCCGCATCCTCCACATTGCGCCAGAACTGCCAGTAATCGAAAACCGGCAGCCGGGCGGCCGAAAGCCAGACCGCGCCCTGCGCCGTCTTGCCCATCTTGGCGCCGGAACTGGTGGTGAGCAGCGGCGTTGTCAGGCCAAAGACCTGCGCGCCGTTCATCCGGCGCACCAGGTCAATCCCCGATACGATGTTGCCCCACTGGTCCGATCCCCCCATCTGAAGGGTCACGCCATGACGGAGATTGAGTTCACGGAAATCGTAGGACTGGAGGATGGAGTAATTGAACTCCAGGAACGTCAGCCCCTGTTCACGTTCAAGCCGCGAGCGCACCGAGTCGAACGACAGCATGCGGTTGACGGAAAAATGGATGCCCACATCACGCAGCAGGTCGATGTAGGACAGCCGGTCCAGCCAGTCGGCATTGTTGGCCAGCAGCGGGTCCGACGGGCCAGTGCCCAGCGGCAGGAACTGCCGCAGGCAGCCTTCCACCCCGCGCAGGTTGGTGGCAATGGTCTCTGCCGTCATCAGCCTGCGGGCTTCCTCACGGAAGGAGGGGTCACCGATCCTTGCCGTGCCGCCGCCCATCAGGGCAACCGGGCGGTGGCCATGGCGGTGCATGAGCCGCAGCAGCATGATCTGGATCAGGCTGCCCACATGCAGGCTGTCCGCCGTGGGATCAAACCCGATATAGCCCCCGACCGGCCCGGCCTGCATGGCGGTGTCCAGCGCCTCCATGTCGGTGCACTGGAATATGAAGCCGCGTGCTTCGGCCTCCCGGAGGAATTCGCTCTTGGGCATGATCTGTTCCGCGCTATGATGGGCCTGGCTGGCCGGGTTTCCCCGGCGCGGACCAGCCTCTAGCATGTTCACGGCGCGGCAGGGAACCACCCGGCGGCGGGCGGACTGGTCAGTCGGCGGCCAGCGCCAGTGTCTTGCGGTTCATGACCGTGCTGACATGATCTTCCAGCGCCTCGGCCACCTGTTCGGCCTGATTGGCGAAGACGTGGTCGGCACCCTTGAAGATGCGGTAATCCACTCTCACGCCCTTCTGGGTGTTCAGCTTGTCCACCAGCTTGCGTACGGCGGGTTCGGGCACGAGTTCGTCGTTCTCCCCCGCAATCATCAGCCCGCCACACGGACACGGGGCCAGGAAGCCGAAATCATAATGGTTGGCGGGCGGGGCGACACTGATCCAGCCCGTGATTTCGGGCCGGCGCATGAGCAGCTGCATGCCCACGAACGCACCGAAGGAATAGCCCGCAATCCACAGCCCGCTGGCATTGGGGTTGATCATCTGCATCCAGTCAAGGGCGGCGGCGGCATCCGAAATCTCGCCAATGCCCCCGTCATAGCGCCCCTGCGAACGCCCGACGCCGCGCGAATTGTAGCGCATGACCGAAAAGCCCATCTTCTCGAACGCACGGTACATCGCGTAGGTGATGCGGTTGTTCATGGTCCCGCCATGCAGCGGGTGGGGATGGAGCACCAGGGCAAGCGGCGCGTTGGGCGCGCTTGAGTGGTGGTATCGACCTTCCAGGCGGCCATCAGGGCCGGCAAACATGACCTCAGGCATAGGTATCCCGCATTTGCATCTCCCCGTGCATTCCAGGCATTGCATCGGGAACGGTTACTGTAACAGCCTGCCTGACCGGCGATGCCCCGTCAGGTCGGCAGGCGGAGAAAACACTGTTTTTTCGGCACCGCCCCACCGGATGCACGAAGTGCTCCTGTATTCATCCGGTCAGGATGGCACGAAAGACAGAACTGATCCGGTCTGGCGTGCCAAGCCGAAAGTAAACCCATACCAACCCACCTGATAATGGGCATTCCACCTACCGGATAGCAGTGCATCTTCGGCAGGCGTGCCCTGCGTGGGGGGCAGATATGGGATGGGTGGACGGGTCGGCCCGCCATCGGGGGCTGGCGGTTTTCCTGCCAGGGCGGGTGCTGTCGTGCTGGTTCGCTCTCCTTGCCATGCCCGCAGGCGGGCCTGGCGACATTACGGCCACGGCATGGAAACGGTGCAGGCGTTCCCATAACACGTTGCAATAAATATTGTGTTGCGCTGCCTTATAGCGGTGTGGATTCACAAAATGCCAGATAAATCGTAATTCCCATCGCAAATTGACTTGGCGCAACCCATATGGCTGGACAGCATGAGTACTGCACGCGACCGTTTTACATATCTTGACGCGAACGCCTCCGAACCGATCCGGCCGCAGGCGCTGGCGGCCATGATGGATGCGGCCGAAGCGGTGGGTAATCCCGCATCCGTGCACCGTGCGGGGCGCGCCGCGCGGGCGCTGCTTGAAACCGCGCGGGAAGATCTGGCCACCATTTTTGGCGTGCAGGCCGAAAACTGCATTTTCACTTCCGGCGGGACGGAAGCCAATGTGCTGGCCATAACCGGGCAGGGGCAGGGCAGGCGCATCATGGTGGGGGCGACCGAGCATGATGCCGTGCGACAGGCGGCACCCGGCCAGGCCATTCCCGTAACGGCCGATGGCGTGGTCGACCGGGCGGCACTTGAACGCCTGCTGGCGGTGCCGGGCGCGGCCCCGGCACTGGTGTGTGTCATGCTGGCCAATAACGAGACCGGCGTGATCAGCCCCGTGCGCGAAATTGCCGATTTGTGCCACGCCCATGGCGCGCTGCTGCATGTTGATGCGGTGCAGGCGGCAGGGCGGATCGGCTTTGACATGGCGGGGCTGGGGGCCGACAGCATCGCGCTTTCGGGTCATAAATTCGGCGGGCCAAAGGGGGCGGGGGCATTGTTGCTGGCGGGGGAGCGGTTCCGCGCGCTCACGCCGCTGCTGGCGGGCGGTGGGCAGGAACAGGGGCGCCGTGGCGGCACGCCGGCCCTGCCCGCCATTGCCGGCATGGCCGCCGCCGCCCGTGCCGCGCTGGCGGGCCAGTCCGTGCAGGCCGCAAGGCTGGGCGTGCTGCGTGACCGGATCGAGCGCGCCGCCACCCCCCTCGGGGCCGTGGTGTGTGGTGCGACCGCCCCCCGGCTGGCCAATACGACCTGCCTGCTGCTGCCCGGGCGGCGCGCGCAGACCCAGCTGATCGCGCTTGACATGGCCGGATATGGCGTATCGGCCGGTTCGGCCTGTTCATCGGGCAAGGTCGCGCGCTCGCATGTGCTGGATGCCATGGGGCTGGGGGAAGGCGCGGGCTGCGCCATCCGCGTTTCCCTGCCGTGGTCGGTCACAGAGGCGGACGTGGACGGGTTCATCGCCGCCTATGCCGCCATGGTGGCCCGCCTGCCCGCCCGGCCCGGAGTCGTGGCATGAGCGGGACCGACCTGATCTATCTCGACTATCAGGCCACCACGCCCTGTGACCCGCGCGTGATGGCGGACATGCTGCCGTGGTTCACCCAAAGCTTCGCCAATCCGCACAGCCTTGACCACGCGGCCGGCCGCGCCGTGCATGAGGCGGTGGAGCACGCCCGCGCCGAAGTCGCCGCCCTGCTGGGGGCGGAAGCGCGTGAGATCGTGTTCACCTCGGGTGCGACCGAGGCCAACAACCTGGCCATCAAGGGCGCGGTCCGTCACCTGCTGGCGCGCGGCGATGCGCGCAGGCGGGTCATCACGCTGGCAACCGAGCATAAATGCGTGCTGGAATCGGTGCGGGACCTAGCCAGTGAGGGCTGCGAGCCGGTGATCCTGCCCGTCCGCCCCGATGGCACGCTGGACCCGGACGTGCTGGCCCGCGCGCTGGACGTGCCCACCCTGCTGGTCAGCATCATGGCCGCCAATAACGAGACGGGCGTGCTGCAGGACATCGCCGCCCTCGCGCCCCTTGTCCGCCGTGCGGGCGCGCTGCTGCACAGTGACCTGGCGCAGGCGGCGGGCAAGGTGGATGTGGACGTAAGGGCGTGGGATCTGGATCTGGCTTCCGTCTCCGCCCACAAGCTGTATGGACCCAAGGGGGTGGGCGCGCTGTTCGTGCGCCGCAGGCCCCGGGTGCGGCTGGCCCCGCTGTTCTCGGGGGGTGGGCAGGAGCGCGGGCTGCGTTCAGGCACGCTGCCTGCGCCCCTGATCATCGGCTTTGGCGCGGCGTGCCGCATTGCCCGGGCCGAAGGGGCGGCGGAACGCGCGCGCATTGCGGGCCTGCGTGACCGGATGCTCGCGGCATTGCGGGCGGGTTGCGGCGGTGTGCAGGTGCACGGGCGCATGGAGGGGCGGCTTGCGGGCAACCTCAACCTGCGCTTTGCGGGGGTGCGGGCGATGGACCTGCTGGCGGCGGTGCCGCAGTTGTGCCTGTCCACCGGGTCGGCCTGTTCCTCGGCCGATGTGGTGCCCTCCTACGTGCTGACGGCCATGGGGCTGGACGGTGCCGCAGCGGCGGAAGGCTTGCGTCTGGCCGTCGGACGCTATACGTCACCCGCCGATGTGGAGCGCGCGGCGGCGATCCTGTGCCAGGCCGTGGCACGGTGCCGCGCGCAAGGCAGTGTTTCGCCCCATGACGGGCAAACAGCACAGGCAGGATGAAAAGATGGCGCATATAACATTCATCGAGCGTGACGGCAGCCGCCGCGAAGTCGCGGCCCCGCTGGGCCTGTCCGTTCTGGAAATCGCTCATAAAAACGGGATCGACCTTGAAGGCGCGTGCGAAGGCTCGCTGGCCTGCGCCACCTGCCATGTGGTGGTGGACCCCGAATGGGCGCCCAGGCTCACGCCGCCGACCGAGGACGAGGAAGACATGCTCGACCTGGCCTTCGGGCTGGAAAAGACATCGCGCCTGGGCTGCCAGATCGTGATGACCGAGGCGCTGGACGGCCTGGTGGTGCGCCTGCCGCGCACGTCCTGACGGCAGTCGCCATGATACACCGCGCGTCGTGACGTGCGCGCAACATGATGTTTGACGTGCGATGCCCGGGGGCGGATAGTCCTGCGGGCATTGCCTGTCATCGGGAAGTGGAACCAAGCCATGCGCATTCTTGTGGCCATGTCCGGCGGGGTGGACAGTTCCGTCGTTGCCGCCCGTCTGGTGGACGAGGGGCACGAGGTGATCGGTGCGACCCTCCAGCTTTATGATTCACGCGAAAGCACGAAAAAGGGCGCGTGCTGCGCGGGTCGTGACATTCACGATGCCCGCCGCGTGGCCGACCGGCTGGGCATCCCACATTATGTGATCGATGCCGAGCGCCGTTTCCATGACAGCGTGATCGGCACCTTCGCCGATGCCTATGCGGCGGGTGAAACCCCCGTGCCCTGCGTGGCCTGCAATCAGGGCGTGAAGTTTACCGACCTTCTGGGCATGGCGCGCGAGCTGGGGGTGGATGCCATGGCCACCGGGCATTACGTGCGCCGCGTGGAAGGCCCCGATGGCCCCGAGATGCACCGCCCGGTCGATGCCGGGCGTGACCAGTCATGGTTCCTGTTCGCCACGACCCGTGACCAGCTTGATTTCCTGCGTTTCCCGCTGGGCGACATGCCCGACAAGGCCGCCGTGCGGGCGGAAGCCGAACGTTTTGGCCTGAGTGTTGCCGCCAAGCCCGACAGCCAGGACCTGTGCTTCGTGACCGATGGGTCCTATGCCGGGCTGGTGGAAAAACTGCGTCCCGATGTGACAGGGGCGGGTGAGATCGTGGACCAGTCCGGCCACGTGGTGGGCCAGCATGAAGGTGTGACCCGTTACACCGTGGGCCAGAGCAAGCGGCTGGGTAATGCCGCCATGCGCGATGGCGCGCGCCAGATGGTAGTGGGTATCCAGCCCGCCAGCAGGCGGGTCGTGATCGGCCCGCGCGCGCAGGCGGTCACGCGCACGCTCATGCTGCGCGACATGAACTGGCTTGTGTCCCCGCCGGGGCCGGATGGTCTGCGCTGCGCGGTCCAGATCCGCGCGCGGGAGGCCGCGCGCCCGGCCACCATATGGCAGGCCGGGAATGGGGGCGCGCGGGTGGAACTGGATGAAGGGGCCGTGCCCGCGCCGGGGCAGGCCTGTGTCCTGTACGATGGCAGCAGGGTGCTGGGCGGCGGTTTCATCCGCCGGCCCGACAGTGAAGAAAAGGGCGTGTCGGATGCGTGATGGCATGCTGGTGATCGGCACGCGGCGGTATTCCTCATGGTCACTGCGGGGCTGGCTTGCCGTCAGGCTGGCGGGGCTGGATGTACGGGAACAGCTGATCCCGCTGGCCGATAACGGGCAGACGGCGGCCATCGCGACCCTCTCGCCCAATGGCAAGGTGCCCTATCTGGAGCACAACGGCATTGCGGTATGGGAAAGCCTGGCTTTGTGCGAATACTGCGCCGAGCAGGCCCCCGGCCTGTGGCCCGCCGATGCACGCGCGCGTGCCTATGCCCGCAGCATCGCATCCGAGATGCATGCGGGCTTCCGTGCCCTGCGTCAGGCCATGCCCATGAATACCGGGCGCGACAACCGCCCGCTGGCAGGTGGCACCACACCCGATATCGATGCCGACATCACCCGCATCGACGCCATCTGGACCGAGGCGCGGCTGGATTTCGGCAAGGGGGGGGATTTCCTGTTCGGTGCGGAATTCGGCATGGCGGATGCCATGTTCGCGCCCATCGTCTCGCGCTTCCTGTCCTATGGGGTCAGCCCGTCCGCGCCCGCGCAGGCTTACATGGCCGCCGTGCGCGCCCATCCGCTGGTGGCGCAGTGGTACGCGCAGGCGGCGGACGAACCGGTAGCCTGGCAGCAGTCCCGCTTTGAGGATATCGCCTGAACCCGCCCGCGCCCATGCCATGGCGCGTGGCCGTGGTGCTGCCCGCGCGTGAGGGGTTCAGCCCCGGCGCGGTTGGCGCGATCGGCCTGCAGGTGGCGGCCCTTGCCGGGGCGCAGGATGTGATCGTGGGGCCGCCGCCTGCGGGGCCTTCCCTGCTGCCCGACCATGAATACTGCGCCATCCAGCCCGGCCTGTGGCCCCCGGGCAGCCGCAGCCTGCGTTATGCCGCGGCCGCCCTGCGTGCCGTGGCCAGCATCGGCCCCGCCGTGGTGGAGGTGCATAACCGCCCCGATACCGCCCACTACATTGCCCGCCGCAGGCCCGGCCAGCGCGTGCTGCTGGTGCTGCATAACGACCCGCAGGGCATGCGTGGGGCCGACACGCCCGCATTGCGGCGTGACCTGCTGCGGGTGATGGATGTGGCCTGTGTGTCGGGCTGGCTCAGGGCGCGGTTCCTGGATGGCCTGCCGGCCGCGTGCGCGCAACGGGTTGGCGTCTCGCCCAACGGGGTTGCGCTGCCCGAACGGGTAATGCCCATGGCGCAGCGTGACCCGTACGTGCTGTTTGCGGGCCGTGTGGTGGCGGATAAGGGGGCGGACCTGTTCGTGGCCGCCTGCGGGCTGCTGGCCCCGGCCCATCCGGGCTGGCGCTTTGGCATGATCGGGGCCGACCGATTCCGCCCCGATGTACAGCCCACGCCCTTTGTGACCGGCCTTTTGCCGCAGGCCCGCGCGGCAGGGGTGGACATGACAGGCTACCGCCCGCACGCGGATGTGCTGGCGGCCATGGGGCGGGCCGCCATTGTGGTCGTGCCCAGCCGCTGGCCCGAACCCTTTGGCATGACCGCGCTGGAGGCCATGGCGGCAGGCGCGGCCCTTGTGGCCGCCCCCCATGGCGGCCTGCCCGAAGTGGTGGGCGAAGGGGGGATGCTGTGCCCGCCAGAACCCGCATCCGGGCTTGCGCGGGTGGTGGGCGGGCTGATGGCGGACCCGGACGCCCGCGCGGCCCTTGCCGCGCGCGGGCGCCAGCAGGCCGCGCGTTTTGGCATGGCCCACGCCCGTGCCCGCCGCGCCGCATTGCGCATGGCATGCCTGCACCGCCACCCCGGCTGACATTTTTCTGCACCGTCGGGTATGGGACAGGCCGGCCCATGGCCCTATATCTGGTCGGAACACGGCTTACGCCAGCATCCTGCACAGTTGCCAGATAACACTGAAAGACCGGAGGCCCCATGTCCGATACCGCCCAGGCAGCGCCCGATGCCGCAGCCCAGAACGCCCTTGTGCCGGTTACGGTGCTGACGGGCTTTCTGGGTGCGGGCAAGACCACGCTGCTCAACCACATCCTGACCGCCCAGCATGGCCGCAAATACGCGGTGGTGGTGAACGAGTTCGGTGAACTTGGCGTGGACAACGACCTTGTGGTGGATGCCGACGAGGAAGTGTTCGAGATGAACAACGGCTGCATCTGCTGCACCGTGCGCGGCGACCTGATCCGCATCCTTGGCAACCTGATGAAGCGGCGCGCCAAATTCGATGGCATCATCGTCGAGACCACGGGCCTGGCCGATCCCGCCCCCGTGGCCCAGACCTTCTTCGTGGACGAGGACGTGCGCGGCAGGACCCGGCTCGATGCCGTTGTCACGGTGGTGGATGCCTACAACGTCATCCAGACGCTTGAGGAAAGCCCCGAGGCGGTCAACCAGATCGCCTTTGCCGATGTCATCATCCTCAACAAGACCGACCTTGTCGATGAAGCGGGCCTTGAGGCGATAGAAAAGCGCATCCGTTCCATCAATGCCGTCGCCCGCCTCCACCGCGCGCGGCGCGGGGATGTGAAGCTGTCCGATGTGCTGGACCAGGGCGGCTTTGACCTGCAGCGCGCGCTTGAACATGCGCCGCATTTCCTTGAGGACACCAGCCATTCGCATGAGGCGGACGTGACCTCCCTGTCCTATGAGGTGGAGGAACCGCTGGATGCTGCCAAGTTCCAGGCATGGATCGGTGCCGTGCTGCAGGAGCAGGGGGCCGATATCCTGCGCGCCAAGGGCATCCTGAACTATGCGGGCGAGGACCAGCGCTTTGCCTTCCAGGCCGTGCACATGATGGCCGATGGCGGCTTTATCGGCCCGTGGAAGGAAGGCGAGCCGCGTGTCTCGCGCCTTGTATTCATTGGCCGCAACCTCAACCGCCCGCAACTGCGCCGTGGTTTTGAAAGCTGCCGTGCGAAATGAGCGATACCGTGAATGATGCCATGGGCCCCACCCTGCTTGAACGCCGTGGGGCCATCCGCCAGCTTGAAGGCCATGTGACCGGCTGCGCCATTGCGCGTGACAGCCAGCAGGTTGCCTTTGTTACGGGGGAAGGGGACGTGGTGCTGGCCGACCGGGCGGACTGGGGCCGCGCGGATGCATGGAATGTCCAGACCGTGCATGACGGCGCGATCCTGGCCGTGGCCCCGGATGCCGCGCCGACCGGCTTCCTGACCGGCGGGGATGACAACACCCTGCGCCGGATGGCGGCTGATGGCAGCGTAAGCGACCTTGTGCGCGGCCGCCGCTGGATCGAGCACGTCACCACATGGTGCGACGACAAGGGCAAGGGTGGGGTGATCGCGTTTGCATCCGGCAGGCAGGTCGAACTGCGGGATGCGGGTGGCCACGGGACGCTCAAGGTGCTGGAGCACCCTTCCACCGTCAGCGGCATCGTGTTCGATGCCAAGGGCAAGCGCATCGCGGCCTCGCACTACAACGGCGCGTCGATGTGGTTCGTGCAGGCGAAGGTGGATACCGTGCGCCCGCTGGAATGGAAGGGCAGCCATATCGGCATTGCCATCCACCCGGGCGGCGAGGCGCTGGTCACGTCCATGCAGGAATCGGAACTGCATGGCTGGCGGCTGTCGGACGGGCACAACATGCGCATGAGCGGCTACCCGTCCAAGGTGCAGTCCATGGCGTTCACCCGCAATGGCAAATGGCTGGTGACCAGCGGGGCGGACACGATTGTCATGTGGCCGTTCTTCGGTGGCGGCCCGATGGGCAAGCCCCCGGCGGAGGCTGGCGGCATTCCCGGGGTGATGTGCACCCGCGTGGCCTGCCATCCGGTGCATGATATCGTGGCGGCGGGCTTTGCCGATGGCTCGGTGCTCATGGCCGATACCGGGGCGCAGCGCATCCTGCCGGTGTGCATGGGGGGCGGGGAGGCGGTTTCCGCACTGGCCTTCAGCCCCGATGGCTGCGCCCTTGCCTTCGGCACGGAAGACGGCCGTGCGAGCGTGGTGGACCTTTCGGCGCGCTGAAGGTGCCCCGCCACGCGGAAGGGGAAAACACGGTCATGCGGGTACTCCATGTCATGGCGGCACGCGGCAATGGCGGGGCGGAGCTTTACGCCACCGATGCCATGCTGGGCCTGCAGCAGGCCGGGCCTGCGCAATGCGCCGTGCTGCATCCTGCCGCCCCCCGGCTGGCGGAAATGCGCGCCGGGGGCGTGGCGGTGGATACCCTGCCGCTGCGCCTTCCCTTCCGGCCGCTGGCCCGCCACGCCATGCGCCAGCTGATCACGCGCATGCGGCCCGACCTGATCCATTGCTGGCTGCGCCGCGCGGCGGAACTGGTGCCCGCCCATACCGGCGTGCCGGTCATTGGCTGGTTTGGCAATTACAAGGACCTGCGCCCCTTCGCGCATTGTGACTGGTTTGTCGGCTGCACGCCGGACATGGCGCAGTCCATGCGCGAACGCGGCGCCCCGGCGGACCGGGTGGCCTATGTGCCCACCTTTTCCTCCGTCACACCGGCGCCGCCGGTGACGCGGCACGCCCTTGATACTCCGCCCGATGCCCGCGTGCTGCTGGTGCTCTCGCGCCTGCATCCGGCCAAGGGGCTGGAAACCCTGCTCGATGCCCTGCCGGACCTGCCGGACTGCCATGTCTGGCTGGCGGGCGAAGGGGAACTGCATGCGGCGCTTGCGGCGCGGGCGGCAAGGCTGGGGGTGGCGGGGCGGGTGCATTTCCTGGGCTGGCGCACGGATCGGGGGGCCTTGCTGGCGGCGGCCGACATCTGTGTCCTGCCCTCGCGCTACGAACCGTTTGGCACCGTCATCCTGGATGCCTGGTCGATGGATGTGCCGCTGGTGGCCTGTGCCGCCGCAGGCCCGCGCGCCCATGTGCGTGACGGGGAAAACGGCATGCTGGTGCCCATTGACGATGCACCGGCGCTGGCGGCCGCCCTGCGGCGGGTGCTGGATGACCCGGCGCTTGCCGCACGCATCGTGGCGGGCGGCAGGCGGGAGTATGATGCGGGTTTCACCCCGCAGGCGGTGACCCGCCAGTGGCTGGCGCTGTACGACCGCGTGCTGTCAGCGCGCGGCGGGGGCCGGTAGCGGCGGGGCAGGCGGCGGCGCGGCCGCAGGCGCGCGCGGTGCCGTGGCCATGCCATCCAGGAAGGCTTCGGCCAGTGCGGCATAAAGCGGCTGCGAGCAGATCATGCGCGAGACGCCATAGGCCAGGAACGACGTGGCCAGCAGCGCGAGTGTGACCTGCTGGTTATCGCACATTTCCATCACGATGACCGATGCGGTAAGCGGTGACTGCACCACGGCGGAGAAATAGGCCACCGTGCCCAGCAGCACCACCGCGCCGGGCGTGGTATGCGGCAGGAACTGCGCCACCCATCCCCCGAAACCCGCGCCAATGGCCAGCGAGGGCGCGAACAGCCCCCCCGGTATGCCCGAACAGTAGGAAATGATGGTGGCGATGAACTTCAGGATGAAGAAAGACGCGGGATAGTGCGTCCTGCCATCTATGATTTCATGCGCCTGTTCGTAGCCCGTGCCATAGGTGATGCCATCCGACGCAATGCCGATCACGGCCAGCAGCAGCCCGCAGGTGGCGGCGAACGCCACCGGCCTGCCGCGCGCGAACCGGCCCAGTCCCCCCGGCAGCCCACGGGTCGCGCGGATCAGGATGGCGGAGAACACCCCGCCGCCAATCCCGCCCAGAATGCCGCAGGTCGGCACCGCGATCCAGCTTATGCCAATGGGCACGACCACGTCGGTGTGGCCGAAATAACTGTAATTGCCCACCAGCGCGATGGCGGTCACACCCGACAGGATCACGCCGGTCAGCATGGTGCCGCTGGTGCGCTGCTCGAACGAGTGGCTCAGTTCCTCGATGGCAAAGACGATTCCGGCCAGCGGCGTGTTGAATGCCGCCGACACGCCGGATGCGCCCCCCGCCAGGATCAGCCCGCGCCGCATGCTGACGGTGGACAGGTTGAGCCACCGCCCGCAGGCATGCATGATGGCGGCGCCAATCTGCACGCTCGGCCCCTCACGCCCGATGGAGCCACCGGCCACCAGCCCCAGCGTGGTCAGCACGATCTTGCCCGTCGCTACCCGCAGCGAGAGCAGCCGGTCGATGATGGCGAAGTTTTCAAGGTGCAGGGTGGCGATGGTCTGCGGTATGCCGCTGCCCTGCGCGCCGCGGAACCATGTGCGGGTCAGCCATGTGGAAAGCGCCAGCCCCGCAGGGGTAAGGCCCAGCATGATCCATGGGCTTACGGCAATGATATGGCCGCGCACGGTGGCCGCGGCATCGGCCGCCATGGCAAAGCCCACGGCCACCACCCCCACCACCACGGCGGCCGCCCAGCAGGCAAGCTTGCGCCGCCACTGTTCGGTGGTGATGCGGGCGGAACGGCGCAGGTGGCGCATGTGCCGTCGGCGGATCTCGGTTAGGTCGGTTCGCATGACCGGCAGGGAACTTTCAGCAACAGCACTGACTGGTAAACCGGGGGGTAGCAGCCCGGTTGCGCGACAAGGGGGGTTTTTATCGCAGGCCAGCCGGGCATTTTCATAATGGCGGCCGGGTCGGCCGCAGGTTCAGGGCAGGACCAGCACGCCGGTATGCTTGGCCTTGCGTTCGGGTTCGACGTGGATGTTGATCAATGCGTCCCCCACGCCCGCGCGCAGCCCTTCCTCCACACGGTCACAGATGTGGTGGGCGTCCTCCACGCTCATCGTGCCGGGCACGACAAGATGGAATTCGATGAAGGTCATCGCCCCCACGATGCGCGCGCGGATGTCATGGGCTTCCATCGCGCCGGTGGCGGTGTGGGAGATGATGGAACGGATCTCGGCCAGGGTCTCGGAATTGGGGGCCTCATCCATAAGCCCCGCGATGGAGGTACGCATCATGTCCCACCCCGTGCGCAGCACGTTGAGCGAGATCATGGCCGCCAGCAGCGGGTCAAGCCACAGCCAGCCGGTCAGCGGGATCAGGATGAACCCGCAGATCAGCACGGCGGATGTCCATACATCGGACAGGACATGGTGCCCGCTTGCCACCAGGGCTGGCGAATGGTGCGCGCGCCCAAGGCGCAGCAGCACCAGCCCCCACCCCAGGTTGAGCACTCCCGCCCCGCCATTAAGGCTTATGCCCAGCAGCGAATCCTCGGGCGCGTGCATGTGGGCAAAGCCGATCCATGCTTCATGCGCGATGGTGATGGAGGTGATGACAACCAGCACCCCTTCGGCCACGGCGGACAGGTATTCGGCCTTGTAATGGCCATAGGTGTGGTTGTGGTCGGGCGGCAGGCTGGCCACCCGCAGCGCCCACAGTCCCGCCACGGCGGAAACCACGTTGATGATCGTCTCCACCGCGTCGGAATACAGCGCGATGGAATCCGTCACCCGCCACGCCGCGTATTTCATGCCCAGGGCCACAAGGCTTATGGCAACGCTGCACCATGCAGCCAGGATCTTGGTATCGGGTTCTGCTGACATGCCGGCCGGGCGGTCCTTGTTTTCAGATGGTGTGGGCACTGGCAAGGATGCAGCTGTCGGCATCGCTCAGGGTCTCGATCTGGAAAGTGGGATGCACGATGCCAAAGCGTGCGTCCAGTTCGCGCGCGGCCAGGTTCAGCAGCCCTTCGGCCGGGTGGCCGCTTTCACGCGCGTCACGCACCAGATGGACGGTCAGCGCCGTCTCGGTCGTGCTGATCGGCCAGATATGCAGGTCATGCAGGTCGCACACGCCGGGCAGCGTGCGCAGGAAGGCGGCCACCTGTGCCGGGTCGATGCCGCGCGGCACGCGGTCCAGCGCCATGTCCAGCGAATCCCGCAGAAGCGACCATGTGGCCAGGATGATGGACAGCGAGACGACAAGACAGATGACAGGGTCGATTCGCAGCCATCCCGTCAGCAGGATCACGCCACCGCCCGCCACCACCGCCAGTGACATCACCGCGTCCGACGCCATGTGCAGGAACGCGCCATGCAGGTTGAGGTCCTTCCTGCCCCCGCTGGCGAACAGCAGCGCGGTTGCGCCATTCACCACGATCCCGATGCCCGCCACCACCATGACCGCCACCCCGGCCACCGGGTGCGGGTGGATCAGGCGCAGCACGGCTTCCCACATGATGCCCCCCGTCACCACCAGCAGGGCGATGGCGTTGCCAAGGGCGGCCAGGATGGAGGACCGGCGCAGCCCGTAGGTGAAATTGGTGGTGGGCGCGCGGCGTGAGAGCGCTTCGGCCAGCCATGCCGCCCCCAGCGCCAGCACGTCGGACAGGTTATGCCCCGCATCCGCCAGCAGCGAGAGCGCATGGCTGCGCACGCCCCATGCCGCTTCCCCGATGACATAGACAAGGTTGAGGGCAATGCCGATGGCGAATGCCCGCCCGTAGGACGCAGGCGTGTGCACATGGTGGTGGCCGAACAGCCCGCCATGGCCGTGGTCATGCCCGCAGTCATGGCCCGCATGGTTGTGGCTGTCCCCCTCATGCCCGTCATGGTCGTGCCCCGTATGGCCATGGGCCGCGTGGCCGTCATGCGCGTGGTTGTGCGCGGCCATGTGGGCATGGCCGTCAGGGCCATGATCGTGTTGGCATTCGCCCATGGGGCTGTGTCCGTCTGCAGGGAAGACAAGGGTCGCGTGCCTTCCTAGCAGAAGGTCAGGCCCTGTCACCACCACTTAGCACGTTTTGCGCGGGGCGGGGGCGTGATAAGTCACCTCCACCCGCCTCCTGCCAGCAAGGACACGCCCCATGATCCGACTGACCGAACTGCGCCTGCCCCTTGGCCATGCGGAGGACGCGCTGCGTGGCGCCGTGGCCGGACGGCTGGGCGTGGCGGTGGAGGACGTGGGGCAGATCACCATATTCCGCCGGGGGCACGATGCCCGCAGGCGGGGGCGGATCGTGCTGGTCTATACCGTTGACTGTACCGTGCGGGACGAGGCCACTGTCCTGGCCGCCCATGGCGGCGCGCGGGATATCATGCCGGCCCCCGATACCGCCTACCGCTTCGTCATCGATGATGGCGCGCGGATCGCCGCCCGGCCCGGTTTTACGCGGCCGGTGGTGATCGGGGCCGGGCCGTGCGGGCTGATGGCAGCCCTGGTGCTGGCGCAGATGGGCCTGCGCCCGCTGGTGCTGGAACGCGGCAAGGTGGTGCGTGAGCGCACGGTCGATACCTTTGCCCTGTGGCGCAGATCCATCCTGACACCGGAAAGCAACGTGCAGTTTGGGGAAGGGGGGGCGGGTACCTTCTCGGATGGCAAGCTGTACAGCCAGGTCAGTGACCCGCGCCATTACGGGCGCAAGGTGCTGGCCGAATTCGTGCGTGCCGGCGCGCCGGAGGAAATCGAATACCTCTCCCGCCCGCATATCGGCACGTTCCGGCTGGTCTCGATGGTGGAGCATATCCGGGCCGAGATCGAATCCCTTGGTGGCGAATACCGCTTTGGCGCGCATGTGCGTGACTTCGTGATGCGCGATGACGGGGCGGGCGGCCAGCGCATCGCCGCCCTGCTGCTGGCGGACGGGGCGGAAATCGTGACCGGCCATGTGGTGCTGGCCATAGGCCACAGCGCGCGGGATACGTTTGAGTCGCTGCATGCGGCGGGGGTGGCCATGGTGGCCAAGCCGTTCTCGATCGGGGTGCGGATCGAGCATCCGCAATCCGTCATCAATACCGCGCGCTACAGCCAGCCCGAGCCGATTCCCCTGCTGGGGGCGGCTGATTACAAGCTGGTGCACCATGCTGGCAATGGCCGCGCGGTCTATTCCTTCTGCATGTGCCCCGGCGGCACGGTGGTGGCCGCCACGTCCGAGCCGGGGCAGGTGGTGACCAACGGCATGAGCCAGTATTCCCGTGCCGAGCGCAATGCCAATGCGGGCATCGTGGTGGGCGTGACACCGGAACAGGATTACCCCGGCGGCCCGCTGGCGGGCATTGCCTTCCAGCGCGAGTGGGAACGCAAGGCGTATGAAGCCGGTGGCGGCGCCTATTTCGCCCCGGCCCAGATGGTGGGGGATTTCCTTGATGGCAGGCCGTCCACCGCACTGGGGGATGTCGTGCCGTCCTATCGCCCCGGTGTTACCCCCACCGACCTTGCGCGCTGCCTGCCCGGTTTTGCCATCGATGCCATACGCGAGGCCCTGCCCCATTTTGATCGCAAACTGGCCGGTTTTTCCATGCGCGATGCGGTCATGACCGGGGTGGAGACGCGTACCTCCTCGCCGCTGCGCATTCCGCGCGGGGCGGATGGGCAGGGCATCAACGTGCGCGGCCTGTTCCCGGCGGGTGAGGGGGCGGGTTATGCCGGTGGCATCCTGTCCGCCGGGATTGACGGCATCCGCATTGCCGAGGCCGTGGCCCTGTCGCTTGCGGGCCGCAAGGTGGAACAGGCGCTCCAGCGCGGCATGACGCACGCGACGGAAGCGCAGTAATAAAAACGGATAAAAGTTTTTGGTGAAGCTTTTTTCAAAAAGCTTCGAAGAACACCGCCTTCTTGAAAAAAGGCGGCACCCGGAAACTTCTGTATTTTAAATCGTCTGGTTTCTTACAGGAACGAGACCGGGTCGATATCCACATCAATCCGCGCCCCGCGCTCGGGTTTCACGCGTGAGAGCCATTCGCGCATGATCGGCTGCACCGCAATGTTGCGCCGCGCGCGCAGCAGCAGGCGGAAGCGGTGCCGCCCGCGCAGGATGGCAAGCGGCGCGGGTGCGGGACCAAGTACCTGCACGCCATCCAGCCGGGGCGCGTTCTGGCCCAGCGCGCGGGCGGTCAGGTCGGCCGCATCCGGTGCCTCCGCACTGACAATCACGGCGGCCAGCCGGCCATAAGGGGGCCAGAAGCCGGGGCGGCGCTGTTCGGCCTCCTGCTGCATGAAACTGGCAAAGTCGCCCGATACCAGCGCCTGCATGACCGGGTGGTCGGGCACGTAGCTCTGCAACAGCACGCGCCCCGGCGCCTCCGCCCGCCCCGCGCGGCCCGCCACCTGGTGGAGCAGCTGCACCGTGCGCTCGGATGCCCGCAGGTCGCCACCCCCCAGCCCAAGGTCCGCATCCACGATGCCCACCAGTGTCAGATGCGGGAAATGCCAGCCCTTGGCCACGATCTGGGTGCCGATCACAAGGTCGATCTCACGCCGGGCTATGCGCTCCACGGCAGCGGCGGTGGCGGCGGGACCATTCAGGGTGTCACTGGCCATGACCAGTATCCGCGCATCGGGGAAGGTGGCGCGCGCTTCCTCGGTTATGCGTTCCACGCCGGGGCCGATGGGGGTCAGGCTGTCGGCATCGGCGCATTTGGGGCAGGTCTGGGGAATGGGTTCGTCATACCCGCAATGGTGGCAGGTCAGGATATGGCGCGCGCGGTGTTCCACCAGCCACGCGGTGCAGTTGGGGCATTGCATGCGGTGGCCGCAGGTGCGGCACAGCGTAAGCGGCGCATAGCCCCGGCGGTTGAGGAACAGCATGGCCTGTTCGCCGCGCCCGATCGCGTCATTGATCGCGCCGGTCAGCATGGGGGAGAGGAACAGCCCGCGCTCGGGCGGGTCGGCGCGCATGTCCAGCGTTTCCACATCCGGCATGCTGGCGTTGCCATGACGGGCGTTCAGCTTCAGGTGCCGGTATCGGCCCGCGCCCACATTGGCCAGGCTTTCAAGGCTGGGGGTGGCCGAAACCAGCACGATGGGCGCCTGGCTCATGCGCGCGCGCACCACCGCCATGTCGCGGGCATGATAGGTTACGCCATCTTCCTGCTTGAAGGCGGTTTCGTGTTCCTCATCCACAATGATCAGGCCAAGCTGGTCAAACGGCAGGAACAGCGCCGAGCGCGCGCCCACTACCACGCGCGCCGTACCATCGGCCACCGCCCGCCACGTCACCCTGCGCAGGCGGGCGCCCAGATCGGAATGCCACAGGGCCGGTTCCGCGCCAAAACGGCGGGCGAAGCGGCCCGTCCACTGGGCGGAAAGGGCGATTTCAGGCAGCAGCACCAGCGCCTGTCGCCCTGCCGCCACACAGGCGGCAATCGCCTCCATGTAGATTTCGGTCTTGCCCGACCCGGTTACCCCTTCGAGCAGGGTGATGGAAAAACCGTTTTCGTCCACCCGTGCGCGCAGCTGGGCTGCGACCTCGGCCTGCTCGCCCTCCAGTTGCGGGGGGCAGTGGGCGGGATCGGGCAGGGCGAAGGGGGGAGGGGGCAGGATCTCCACCGCCGTCAGTGCCCCGGCCTGCGCAAGCCCGCGAATCACGGCGGCCCCGACCCCGGCACGGCGCGCCAGTTCCGCCGTGGGCAGGGCGGTGGTGGCCAGTTCCAGCACCTTCTGGCGCGCAGGGGTCAGGCGCAGCCCGGACGGCACGGTGGGGGCGGCGATCCAGCCCGTGGCCGGTCTGGGCAGCGGTGCGAGTGCATTGGCCCGCAGCGCCATGGCCAGCACCATGCCCGGCGGCGAGAGGGTATAGGCCGCCACCCAGTCCACAAACTGGCGCAACTGGGCGGGCAGGGGCGGCAGGTCAAGCCGTGCGGCCACGGGTTTGAGGCGGCTGGTGGGCACGTCCTTTTGTGGGGGCGGCGTGAATTCCGGCGGCAGGCGGGATGTGGCGTCCCATATCACCCCCGTTTCCGTGCGGCGGCCCAGCGGCACGGTAACAATATCCCCCGGCATCGCCCCCGCCAGCCGGGGCGGCAGCATATAGTCCAGCGGCCCGGCAAAGGGCAGGGTCAGCATGACCCGCACGCGCGCGCTTCCGGCAGGGGGGGGCAGCAGGTCCGTCTGTATGGGATTGCGGTCGGGCATGCGTTTTTCTACCGTCATGCATCGCCCGTGTCTTGTCCATTGGTCATGTGTGGCGCGCACATGGCCCCGGCAGTCCGTGACAGGGGCATGAAAACGGGGATCGGGCAGGCAATGGCAGACATGACGGCAACCGGCGCGCGGGACGCCTTTCTGCACTGGATGGAAACCGAACGCCGGGCATCCCCCCTTACGCTTGCGGCCTATCGGGGTGACCTGGACCGTTTCCTTGCCTTTCTGGTCGGGCACCTGGGGGCCGGGCCGGATCTTGCGGCACTGGCCGGCCTGTCGCTGGCCGACCTGCGGGCATGGCTTGCGCATGAACATGCCGCCGCCCTGAGCGGCCGCCGCGCCACCACGCAGGACCGCGCGGCCCGCACGCGCGCGCGCCGGGTTTCGGCCCTGCGGTCTTTCTACCGCTACCTTGCCCGCTACCATGGGGTGGACAATCCGGCCCCCGGCCTGCTGGCAACCCCGCGCACGCGCCGCCCGCTGCCGCGCCCGCTGCCAACCGCGCAGGCGCTGGAGGTGCCCGAAGGTGTTGCCGACATTGCCCATACCCCGCTTGCCCGCGTGCGCGATGGCGCGCTGTTCATGCTGCTGTACGGCTGCGGGCTGCGTATTTCGGAGGCGCTGGGACTGGACGTGCGCGATCTTGACCGGGCGCAGGCGCTGGGGGAAGGCACAAAGGGCGATGGCGTGCTGCGCATACAGGGCAAGGGCGGGCGTGAGCGCATGGTGCCGGTGCTGCCGCAGGTCATGGCGGCGCTCCGGCGCTGGCGCGGTGTCCATCCGCTGCCGCAGGCGGATGCGCCGCTGTTCGTGGGCGTGCGCGGCGGGCGGCTGCAGGCGGGCATTGCCCAGCGCGCCATGCGCACCTGGCGGCACATGGCGGGCCTGCCGGAGCATGCAACCCCGCACGCCCTGCGGCATTCATTCGCCACCCACCTGATGGAAGGGGGGGCTGACCTGCGGGTGATACAGGACCTGCTGGGCCATGCCAGCCTGTCCACCACCCAGCGCTATACCCTTGCCGATGAGGCGCGGCTCATGGATGTCTGGACACGCGCCCATCCCCATGCCACCGATACCCCGCCCGATACAGTACGTTGAACAGGAATGCCCATGGCCCAGCGGTTCGCCTATCCCCCGATCGACCCATATGACCATGGCTGGCTTGATACGGGTGAGGGGCATCGCGTGTACTGGGAACTGTGCGGCAATCCCGACGGCATTCCGGTCGTGTTCCTGCATGGCGGCCCCGGCGGCGGGTGCTCGGCCTTCCAGCGCCAGATGTTCGACCCCGCGCGCTACCGTATCCTGCTGTTCGACCAGCGTGGCTGCGGGCGTTCCACCCCGCATGCATCGCTTGAGAACAACACCACATGGCATCTCGTGGCCGATATCGAGCGGCTGCGCGAACTGACGGGGGCCGGGTCATGGATGGTCTTTGGCGGTTCATGGGGGTCCACGCTGGCGCTGGCCTATGCGCAGGCGCACCCGCGGCGGGTGACGGCACTGGTCATGCGCGGCATCTTCACCCTGCGGCGGTCGGAACTGCTGTGGTACTATCAGGATGGCGCGTCATGGCTGTTCCCCGACCTGTGGGAGCAGTTCGTGGCCCCCATCCCCCCCGAAGAACGTGCCGACCTGATGGCAGCCTACAGCCGCCGCCTGACCGGGCATGACGCGGATGAGCAGATGAAGGCGGCCATCGCCTGGAGCATGTGGGAAGGGCGCACCATAACCCTGCGTACGGTCGAGGGCACGCTCACGCGCCATGCCGACCCGCGTTACGCGCTGGCGTTCTCGCGCATCGAGAACCACTACTTCGTCAATGCCGGCTGGCTGGCGGAAGGCCAACTGATCCGTGACGTGGCGCGCATCCGGCATGTTCCCGCCGTGATCGTGCAGGGGCGCTATGATGTGGCCACCCCGGTGCGGACCGCATGGGACCTGCACCGTGCCTGGCCGGAGGCGGATTTCCAGCTTGTGGAGGACGCGGGCCATGCCATGACCGAACCCGGCATCCAGTCCGCCCTGCTGGCGGCGACGGATGCCATGGCCCGGCGTCTTGCCTGATGGCAGGTGCCCCCGCCCGGTTTTCCTGCCGCCTGCTGGCCCTGCTGGCGGGCGGCATGCTGTGCATGGCCAGTGCCATGGCGCAGGAGGCGCCGCGTCTGTGCAGCCACGAACGTGTGGCCCAGGTGCCGCTGCGCGATGACGGGGGGTACCTGTCCATCGTGGTCAGTATTGCGGGCCACAGCCTGAGCGCGCTGGTGGATACGGGTTCCGATGGCGGCCTGCTTACACCGGAAATGGTGGGTTACCTGCGCCTGAGGCTGGACCCCGAGCACGAGACGGTCGTGCACGGAACCGGCGGTGTCGCGCAGGCCACCCCCAATGCCATCGTGCCCGACCTGCGGGTGGGCGGCGTGGATTTTGGCGCGCGCTCCGTGCCGGTGGGCGAACTGCCGGGCCAGCCGATGATCCACCCGCCGGTCGCGGGGCTGCTGGGGGGGGATATCCTGTCGCGCTTCGACCTGGACATGGATGTGGCGGGCGGCACGCTGGCGCTTTGGGACATCCGGCACGCGTCAGTCGCCTGCGCGCGGCTGCCGGCATGGGACGGGCCGTATGAAACGCTGCCGCTGCGCAGGCAGGACAACCGCTTCCTGCTGGAAGTCCAGCTTGCGGGCCGGCCGGTCACGGCCCTGCTGGACAGTGGCGCGCGTTCACGCATCGTCTCGCCCGAAATCGCGCATCGCGCGGGTATCACCCAGTCGGAACTTGCGCGTGACCCCGGCGGGGTCACGGCGGGGGTGGACGGGCATCAGGATATCTATCACTGGCACCGTTTTGCCACCCTGCAGGTCGGCCACGAGCTTGAGCGCAATGTCACGCTGACCGTGGCCCCGCTGCGCGAGCATCTGGAAATGCTGCTCGGCTCGGACTGGTTCGCGGGCCACAGGGTCTGGATCTCCTATGCCACGAACCAGGCCTTCGTCCGCCCCGCGCGCAGGCCGGGCGGCTGACCCGTCCGGCCCGGGGTCATGGGGCCGGATGAAAGGCCGTTCAGCCCTTGAGCTTCGCGTTGCACACGCTGTAGTAGCCGCCGCCTGCCTGAATCCAGCGCAGGCCGCCATTGGCGTTGGTGGCCTTGTTGGCGTTGTACTGGTCAAGGCAGGTGTGCATGCGGGCCTTGCCTGCCGATTCCTTGCTGTATTTCTCGGCAATGGCGCTGGGCATGGTGGCGTTTGTCGCTGTGGCGGGCGCTGCTGCCGCTACGGGTGCGGCAGGCTTGGCCGCCGGGGCGCTCGGGGCCGCGGCAGGGGCTTCGGCCGGCTTGGCGGTGGTGTCGGCGCTGGCGGTGTCACCGCACTGGGCGGTCTTGAATTCCTTGTAGCTCTGGCCATTCAGGCTGCCCGCGGTGCGGGCGGCCACGAATTTCTGGTGGCAGGCCTTGGATGTATCGCGGGCCTGCGCCGCACCGGCGGAAAGGGTCAGCGCCAGAACCGACGCGGCTGCGATCTTGAAGCGGAGGGATGAAGTCATGTTGCGGTATCAATCCTGAAATGACGGAAAAAAAGAAGGCTCAAAGTGCGCTGTCACCCGTCTCGCGCGTGCGGATGCGGATGACGCTGTCCAGCGGGGAGATGAAGATCTTGCCATCGCCGATCTTGCCGGTATGGGCGGCTTCCAGAATCGTTTCCACGGCCTGTTCGACCATTTCGTCGGTTACGGCAACCTCGATCTTGATCTTGGGCAGGAAGCTTACATGATATTCCGCGCCGCGATAGATCTCGGTCTGTCCCTTCTGGCGGCCAAAGCCCTTGACTTCCGATACGGTCAGTCCCTGTATCCCCAGGGGGGTCAGGGCCTCACGCACGTCGTCGAGCTTGAAAGGCTTGATGATGGCTGTGACAAGCTTCATCGCACCGGGTCTCCATTTTGCTGTACCGGCCGGCTGACCGTGTGTGAAGGATAGGGTAACCGCTCCGTCTATACCCTGATCGGATGATGCATGTCATCCGCCTTCGCACCGTCCGGGCAGGCGGCCATGCTTGTGCGCTGCCACCGGGGGGGAGTAAATCCGGTGGGCTTGCCGCCCGCACTGGGTCCAGAACAGGAAACGACATGAACGCGAACACGCCATCCTCCACCGCATCCGGGGCCATATCCGGGGCCATCGGGGTCGATGTCTGCATTGTGGGGGCCGGGCCCGTGGGGGCGACACTGGCCTGCCGCCTGGCGGCGGCGGGGCTGCAGGTTGCCATTATCGACCGTGCGGCCCTGCCCCCCATGGAACATCCGGCCTTTGATGGCCGGGCCTATGCCATTGCCGCAGGCTCGCGCCGCCTGCTGGAGGAAGCGGGCGTGTGGCAGCGCCTGCCCATGGAGTCGTGCGACATACGCGAAATCCGCGTGACCGATGGCAGGCCGGGGCGGCCGCCCTCACGCCTGTTCCTTGAATTCGGCCCCGATGATGCCGACCAGCCCTTTGGCGCCATGATCGAGGCGCGTGCCCTGCGCGTGGCGCTGAATGCCAGCCTGTATGCCACGCCCGGCGTGCATGTATTCGCCCCCGATGAAGGGACCGTGACCCGCAGGCCCGAAGGGGCGGAAATCCGCACCGCCAGCGGGCGTGTGATCCATGCCCGCCTTGTGGTCGCGGCCGAAGGGCGGCGCAGCCCGCTGCGTGAACAGGCGCGCATTGCCGTCACCCGCCTGCCCTATAACCAGTGCGGCATCGTGTGCGCCGTGGCGCATGAACGCCCGCATGGCGGGCGCGCGCTGGAGCATTTCCTGCCCGCCGGCCCCTTTGCCCAGCTGCCCATGGCGGGCACGGCGGAATATCCCAACCTGTCCGCCCTGGTCTGGACCGAGGGCGAGAAGGTGGCCCATCGTCTGGCCGAACTGCCGCATGAAGCCTTTGCCCATGAAATTCGCCGCCGCATGGGCGATGAATGGCTGGGCGCCGTCACCCCCGTGGGGCAGCGCTGGGTGTATCCGCTTTCCGCGCAGTACGCGCAGCGTTATACTGATGTCCGGCTGGCGCTGGTGGGGGATGCGGCGCATGGCATTCACCCCATTGCGGGGCAGGGGCTTAACCTTGGCTTCCGCGATGTCATTGCCATGGCCGATATCCTGATGGACGTGCATGCACGCGGGGGCGATGTGGGCGCGCCCGACGTGCTGCGGGCCTATCAGGCGCGCTGCCGGCCGGCCAACATGCTCATGCTGGCCGCAACCGATGCGCTGGAGCGGCTGTTTGGCAATGACAACCCCGTGCTGCGGCTGGCGCGCGACGTGGGGCTTGCGGCCGTTAACCGCATCACGCCGCTGCGCCGCAGCTTTGCCCGCCACGCCATGGGGCTGTAGGCGCCAGCCACACCGCCCGCACGTATTCAACTGGGCCAAATGGCCGGAACGGATCTGTCATGTCTGAAAAGCAGCCCGCTGCCCTTTCCATGCCGCCTCGCCGGCAGCCCGTCATGCCGCCAACGCTGGGGCATGTGGACCCCCATGCCCTGTGGCAGGAAATCGTCAGTGGCGCGTGTGGCTGCAATGACCCGCTGGTCAAGGGGCTGCTGGCTACCGGCATCCGCAACCATGGCTCGTTCCGTGGCGCGCTGGCGGCCCTGATCGGGCGCAAGCTGGGTGACCGTTCGGTGGCGGATGACGCGCTGGCCGAACTGGTGACGGAAGTATTCGACGCGGACCCCGATATCGTGTCGGCTGCCGCCGCCGATCTTGTGGCCATCCGTGAGCGCGACCCCGCCACGGCGGAATACGTCACGCCATTCCTGTTCTTCAAGGGCTACCACGCCGTGCAGAGCTACCGCGTGGCGCACTGGCTGTGGCATAACGGGCGGGGCTACCTTGCCCTGCACCTGCAGAGCCGGTGTTCCGAACTGTTCGCGGTGGATATCCATCCCGCCGCCCGGCTGGGGCGGCGCATCCTGCTGGACCATGGCACGGGGATCGTGATTGGCGAGACCTCGGTGCTGGAGGATGATGTCTCGCTGCTGCAGGGGGTAACGCTGGGCGGCACCGGCAAGAACGTGGGCGACCGCCACCCCAAGGTGCGCCGTGGCGTGCTGATCGGGGCGGGGGCCAAGATCCTGGGCAATATCGAGATTGGCGAGGGGGCGAAGGTGGGGGCGGGGTCCATCGTGCTGGAATCCGTCTCCCCCTACACCACGGTGGTGGGCAACCCGGCCCGGCCGGTGGGCACGCGGCATTCCGGCCTGCCCGCCTTCACCATGGACCAGATGCTGCCGCCCATTGACTATATTATCTGACGTATGACCGAATTCGTTTTCAGGCCGCATGTCGCGGTTATTGGTGGCGGCCCCGCCGGGCTTGCCTGTGCCGAGATCCTGTCCGCCCGGGGGTGTGCTGTCAGCGTGGTGGAGCAGATGCCCACCATGGGCCGCAAGCTGCTCATGGCCGGGCGTGGCGGGCTGAACCTGACCCATGGCGAGGCGGCCGAACGGTTCGCCACCCGCTACGGCGCGGCACGGCCCATGCTGTCGCGCGCCCTGGCCGCCTTCACCCCGCAGGACATGGTGGCCTGGGCCGAAGGGCTGGGCCAGCCCTGCTTTACCGGCAGCAGCGGGCGGGTGTTCCCGCGCGCCATGAAGGCATCCCCCCTGCTGCGCGCATGGCTGGCGCGGCTGGCGGGGCGGGGCGTGCGCCTGCTGACCCGCCACCGCTGGGAAGGATGGGACGCGGCGGGCAGGCTGCGCGTCACCGGCCCCGGTGGCCCGGCCTGCTGGCGGGTCAACGCCACCGTGCTGGCCATGGGGGGCGCAAGCTGGGCGCGACTGGGGTCGGATGGTGCGTGGCGTGAGCGTCTGCTGGGGCTGGGTGTGGATGTTGCGCCTTTTGCCCCCGCCAATTGTGGCTTCGTGACCGACTGGGGCACGGATTTCACCACCCGGTTCGCGGGCACGCCCCTGCGCGGCATAAGCCTTGCGCTGGAAGGCGGCCCGTCCGTGCGTGGTGAGGCCGTGGTGACACAGGCGGGGATTGAAGGCGGTGCGGTCTATGCCCTGTCGGCTGCGATTCGTGACCGGATTGCCCGTGATGGGCACGCGCTGGTTCATGTTGACCTGCGGCCCGCGCTGGATGTGGCGGATATCGCCACCCGTCTGGCCCGCGTGCGGGCGCGCGAAAGCCTGTCCAATACCCTGCGCAAGGCACTGCGGCTTGCACCGGAAGCCATTGCCCTGCTGCGCGAAGGCGGTGATGGACCGCCGCCACGCGACCCGACAGCCCTGGCCCGGCGGGTCAAGGCCGTGCCGGTCGTGTTGCGTGCGCCGGCTGCGCTGGACCGCGCCATATCGGTTGCGGGCGGGATTGCATGGTCCGCGCTGGACGAACGGCTCATGCTGCGCGCGCGGCCCGGTGTGTTTGCCGCGGGCGAGATGCTGGATTGGGAAGCGCCTACCGGCGGTTATCTGCTGCAGGGCTGCATGGCCACCGGGCGGCTGGCGGGTGAGGGCGCATGGGAATGGTTGCGGGACTCGCTGCGCGGGCGGTATCCGTCAGCGCCATGAGTGTTGCAATCACGATCGGGGACCGGCGCGGGGCCGTGGCGGGCGATGCCCCGGTAACCATGGATCTGGCCGAACTGCTGTCCACCCGCCTGCTGGTGCAGGGCAATTCCGGTTCCGGCAAGTCGCACCTGCTGCGCCGCCTGCTGGAACAGTCGGCCCGCATGGTACAGCAGGCGATCATTGACCCCGAAGGCGATTTTGTAAGCCTGGCAGACCGCTTCGGCCATCTGGTCATTGATGCCGCCGAACATACCGAGGCTGCCCTGCAGGCGGCGGGCGAGCGCATGCGCATGCATCGTGCCTCCGTCGTGCTGAACCTTGAGGGCGTGGATGCGGAGGTGCAGATGCGCCGCGCCGCAGCCTTTCTGGGCGGCATGTTCGAGGTGCCGCGCGATTACTGGTACCCCGTGCTGGTGGTGGTGGATGAAGCCCAGCTTTTCGCGCCTGCGGCGGCGGGCGAGGTCTCGGATGAGGCACGCCGGGCCGCGCTGGGGGCCATGACCAACCTCATGTGCCGTGGCCGCAAGCGCGGGCTTGCGGGTGTGATCGCCACCCAGCGCCTGGCCAAGCTGGCCAAGAATGTGGCCGCCGAAGCGTCCAATTTCCTCATGGGCCGGACCTTTCTCGATATCGACATGATGCGCGCGGCCGACCTGCTGGGCATGGAGCGCAGGCAGGCCGAAAGCTTCCGTGATCTGGAGCGGGGGTATTTCGTGGCCCTTGGGCCCGCCGTATCGCGCAGGCCGCTGGCGGTGAAGATCGGCCCGGTCGAGACCGAAAGCCGCTCGGCGGGTCCCACCCTCATGCCGTTCGAACCGGCGGCGGTGGGGGAGGAAATCCGTGAACTGATCCTGACCCCGGTGCCCGAACGTGAGATGGCCCCCCGCCCGCCACGCAGCTTCAGCCCGCCGCCCGATATCCTGGCCCAGCTTGCCGCCCATGCCGGGACCGCGGCGGTGGAGGCCGGGACGGCGGAAATGGAAGAGGCACCCCCGGTGGATGCGGCTGCCCAGAAACAGCGCTTTCTGGAAATCCTGACCGACATATTGCGCGATGAGGATGCGGGGTTCCGCCCCGTGCATGTGCTCTATCAGGATTTTCTGGTGCGCTGCCGCATAGAGGGCATGGGCCGCGATGCGCTGGACATGCCGCGCTTCCGCCGCCTGCTGGCGGTGGCGCGTGCGGGCGTGGATGCCCGCACGGCGGAAACCGGCCAGTGGCAGCAGGCCGAGCAGATGGCCGCCGTGCTGCCCGATGACGTGCAGGGCATCTTCCTGCTCATCGCGCGTGCCGCACTGCAGGGGCAGCCCTGCCCGTCGGACAGCCTGATCGCGCGCACTTACGGTACCCATTCCCTGGGCCGGGCCCGCCGCCAGCTGACCTATCTGGAGGAGCAGAACATGATCGTGCTCCGCCATGACGGTCTGGGCCGCCGCAGCGCCGCCATTATCGGCCCCGGCTGGGAGACCGCGCCCGCCATGCCCGATGGTGGCAATGGCGGCCAGAGTGTTCCGTGATGAGATGGCCGCATGCCCTGAGTTCCTGAGGTAACTGGCACATTCGTGTGGTGGCAGGTAATTGAGGGGCGAGCCGATGCGTTTCCATGTCGCCTCGACGGATCGTTCTGCCGCTTTTCGCAGCAGGGGCCTGGGTGCGGCAAGGATATGTTCGATCGGATTGGGGCCCGGCGCGGCCGGTGCCGGCCTTCATGGGGCGTGCGGAAGGAACCGCTGATCCGGCAAGCAGCCCTTGTCGGGTGAACCTTCAATCGTCCGGGGCGACCGGGAACCTGCCAGATTGCGTCTGGCCGGATTGTGCCAGGGTCCCGTTCTTCCCCGCATCCTGCATCGTCATCGATGGGACGGCGGCACGTCCGTGTAAAACAGCGTGGCATCATGGACGGACCAGAAGGCCGGGTTCCAGAAAGGCGGATATTGCAGGCAGGGCAGGTGCCTCACGCTGCATCGGGTCGCGGGCATGAAAAAACCTGCCTTCTTGCGAAGGCAGGTTTTTTACTGGTCAGGCTATGGACCTGCGCTTCAGCGCTTCCACCAGCCCGTGCGGCGGCGGGGTGCCGGTGTGGCGTCCGCTTCGGCTGATGCGGCAGGCTGTGCCGTGTCATCCGCGGCCGTTTCCGCTGTTTCATCCGCTTTCTTGCGGCGGCGGGCACGGGTGGCGGCTGCGGGCGTGGCCGTTGCCGTCTTGCGGGTGGTGGCCCGTTTGCGCGGCGCGGGCTTCGGCGCGGCTTCAGCTGCCGTGTCCACCGTTTCGGCTACGGTTTCCGCCACAGGCGCCTCGGCTTCGGGTTCAGCCTTCTTGCGGCGCGTCACACGGCGGCGCTTGGGGGCTTCTTCCGTAGCTTCGGCGTCCGGGGTCGGGGCCGGTGCTTCCGCCACGGTTTCGGCGGGTTCGTCCGCCTTGGCCGTCTTGCGGGTGGTGCGGCGGCGTGTGGTGGCCGTCGTGCCCGTGGCCTTGCTGCTGGCGCGCTTGCGGGCAGGCTTGGCTTCCGTTTTGGCGGCTGGCTCCTCGGCCGGTGCTTCCGCAGCGGGTGCCTCGGCGACCGGGGCCGGGGTTGCTTCCGCCGTTTCAGTGGCCGCCTTGCTACGGCTAGCGGTGCTGCGGCGTGCGGTCGTCGTGCTGGTGGCACGGCGGCGGCGCGGCTTGGGCGCTTCCTCCACGGTTTCGGCCGGTGCCGGTGCGGCTTCCGGTTCTGGTGCCGTTTCGGCCACCGGCGCCGCTGCGGGGGCCGGGGCCACCTCAGCGGGTGCGGCGGTTGCGGCCTTGCTTTCCACGGCACCGGTTTCCGTCACGCTGCTTTCGGACGGGGTGCGGCGGCGTGAACGGCGGCGCGAACGGCGCGGCCTGGGCGCGGCATCTTCCGCCACGACCGCATCGGGGGTTTCCACCACCTCAACCACGACGGGATCGGCTTCCACCACATCTTCCACCACCTGTTCGGCGGGGGCGGTGGTCTGTTCGATCACATCGAAGATGTCGATGATCGCATCCCCATACGGGTCGGCCGGGGTCGGGCCACGATAGGCCTCTGGCGCGGGGGCTGCCGGTACGGGAGCCACGACGTCCGTGTCCGCTGCGGCCTGTGTTGTGTCTTCCGTGCCTTCCTGCGCGGCGGTCTGGCCGGTCTGGGAACCGCCACGGCGGCGGCGACGACGACGGCGGCGGCGGTGGTCGGTCCCCGATGCGATGTCCTCGTCCTCCTCCGTGCCGGTGGCGTGCTCGTCGGGGGTGGCCTCGGCGGCAGGCGGCTCGGCCTGGATCTGGATTTCGCGCACATGGCTGCCCTCGGCCGGGGCATGTTCGATGACCGGGGCCTCGAAGCGGGCCGTCTGCGGGCGCACGCGCTCGATGGTGCAGTCCTGCGGCTGCAGGGCGGCATCGGGGGCAAAGACGACATGCATCTTGTGCCGGGCCTCGATCTCGCCAAGCCAGCTACGCTTGTTGTTGAGGATGTAGAACGCGATTTCCGGCGCGACGGCAACCGAGATCTCGGCGGCCTTGCGCTGCATGCCTTCGTCCTCGATCGCGCGCAGTACGTGCAGCGCCGAGCTTTCGATCCCGCGCACGATGCCGGTGCCCTGGCAGTGCGGGCAGGGCATGAAGGCGGATTCGGCAATGGAGGGGCGCAGGCGCTGGCGCGACATTTCCAGCAGGCCGAAATGCGAGATCTGGCCAACCTGGATGCGCGCGCGGTCGTTGCGCAGCGCGTCCTTGAGCTTGCGCTCGACCATGCCGTTGTGCTTGCGGCTTTCCATGTCGATGAAGTCGATCACGATCAGCCCGGCCAGGTCACGCAGGCGCAGCTGGCGGGCGACTTCCTCGGCCGCTTCCAGGTTGGTGCGCAGAGCCGTTTCCTCGATATTGCGCTCACGCGTGGCGCGGCCCGAGTTCACGTCGATCGCGACCAGCGCCTCGGTCTGGTTGATGACCAGATAGCCACCGGACTTGAGCTGTACGGAAGGCGAGAGCATGGAATCCAGCAGCCCCTCCACCTTGTAGTGCGAGAACAGGGTCTGCTCGTGGTCCTGCCACAGGCGCACCTTCTGCGCGTTCTGCGGCATGAGCATGCGCATGAACTCGCGCGCGGACTTCCAGCCCGGCTCGCCATCGATCAGGATCTCGCTCACCTCGCGCGTGTAGATGTCGCGGATGGCGCGCTTGATCAGGCTCGCTTCCTCATAGATCAGGGCGGGGGCGACGGATTCCAGCGTGTGCTGGCGGATGTCGTCCCACAGGCGCAGCAGGTATTCGCAGTCGCGCATGATCTCGGCGCGCGGGCGCTGGGCGCCGGCGGTGCGCACGATCATGGCCATGCCGCGCGGGATCTGCAGTTCGGTAATGATGTCGCGCAGGCGGCGGCGGTCGGCCACCGACGTGATCTTGCGCGAAACACCGCCCCCACGCAGCGAGTTGGGCATGAGCACGCAGTAGCGACCCGCCAGCGAGACATAGGTGGTCAGCGCGGCCCCCTTGTTGCCGCGCTCTTCCTTGACCACCTGCACCAGCAGGATCTGGCGGCGGCGGATGACTTCCTGGATCTTGTAGTTGCGCAGGAAGCGCGCGATGCGGCGCTGGGCCTGGGCCTCGTCGCCGGTGTCGTTCTCGCCGCCCACGGTCTCGGGCTCGTCGTCTTCGGCGGCCTCCTCGCCTTCCTCGGCCGTGGCGGCGGCGGGGGCGTCCTCTTCCTCGTCGTCACGCGCGCGGCGTTCTTCCTCGGCGCGGCGTTCCTCTTCCTGAAGCGCCAGCAGTTTTTCGCGGTCGGCTACGGGGATCTGGTAATAGTCGGGGTGGATTTCACTGAAGGCCAGGAAGCCGTGGCGGTTCCCGCCGTAATCCACGAACGCGGCCTGGAGGCTTGGCTCCACGCGGATGACCTTGGCAAGGTAGATGTTGCCCTTGAGCTGCTTCTTGGAAGCGGCCTCGACATCGTAATCCTCAAGGTGGTGACCATCCATCACGACCACGCGGGTTTCTTCCGCGTGGGTCGTGTCGATCAGCATGCGTTTGCTCATAAATAGGCGCACTCCGGTGTGTCACGTTCCGGCATCCGGGCTGCGCGCACCATGTGGCGGCAGGAGGGAGCGGGAGGAACGGACGGAAATATTAAAAATAACGCGACCGGACCCGGACGGGACACCACCGCGCGGCGCGCGGGCGGACAGGCCATGCATGGCGACCGGATGCAGCCTGCAGCGGCCGCCCACGGTCAGGCATGGTGTCATCGCATGTGCGGAAGAGGGTCCGCGTGGTGTCCAATCCATCCTCGGTCATGGCTGGGGAGGTGCCGGCCGGCCTGATTGCCGGGGCGGGGCCTCCGTATCGACGGGTATGCCATCCGGTTTCCTGTCGATGGGGAACACCGGCGCGGCAGCTTCAGGTCGTGCGCCGCATGTGCTCCCACGCCGTGGCGTGGCCGGAAAAAAGGGCCGGTCAGCGTATGCCGCGCATGCATGATGCATGCCGGATGGAGAAAATCATGCCCTGCGGGCATCCCGCCAGTCTGGCCTGCCTTCGTGGCAGCCGGATCTGGCATGGTCCATCACGGCTGGGCAGCATGACGCAATGTAGCCCTTCCTGCAAGGCCCGCGTGTGTTTATCCCGCTGACGCGCCGCCCATATGGTGGTAATGGGAACGGGTATGCCCCCAACTGTTATGACCGGAAGCAACACGCATGCCCCCATCCCGGCCTGATGGAAACGACGTGGTCCCCGCTGGCCGCGGGCCTGGCCGCCGCACCGTGCTGGGCGGCCTTGGCCTGCTGGTGCCCGTAACCGGCATGGCCCGCACGCCCGCGCACCCGGCTGCCCATGCGGCGGTGGCCCACCACGCCACGGCCCACGCGGCGCATCCCGTGCTGCACGCGCCCGCCATCGTGGGGCGCGCGGCACAGCCCAGGCCACTGATCATGCTGGACCCGGGGCACGGGGGCAAGGACCCCGGCGCCATTGGCGTGTCCGGCACGTATGAAAAACATGTGGCTGAAGCCGCCGCCAGCGAACTGCAGCGCCAGCTTGAGGCCAGTGGCCGCTACCGCGTGGCCATGACCCGCGCCGATGACCGCTTCATCCCGCTGGAGGGGCGGGTGGACATCGCCCACAGCCACAAGGCCGCGCTGTTCATTTCCATGCATGCCGATGCGCTGGTGGACCGGGGGGTGCGGGGCGCCAGTGTTTACACGCTCGCGGCAAAGGCGTCGGACCGGCAGACCGCCATGCTGGCCCGTACCGAAAACAGCGCCGACCGCTTTGGCGGCCCGCAGGTGCATGCGGATTCGCCGGAAGTGCAGGAAATCCTGGCCAGCCTCGTTACCGAGGAGACACGCCATGGTGCCGCCCACATGGCCAGCAGCATCGTTTCCTCCTTCCGCCCGCGCATCGGGCTTCTGCCGCATCCCGCGCGCCATGCCTCCTTCGTGGTGCTTAAATCGGCCGATATCCCCTCCGTGCTGGTGGAGATGGGGTTCATGTCCAACCACATGGATGAAGCCGCCCTGCGCCAGGCCGCCCACCGCATGGTGGTGGCGGGTGCCATGGTGCAGGCGATCGACCGCTATTTCGCCACCGACAGCATGGTGACCCATGCCACCGGCTGAAGGGGCGGCCCGGGTGTTTTAGCGGTTGCAATCAGGGCGGCTACCTGTATTGTGCGCGGCATGGTAACGACAGCGCACATCGTGGGGATTGGATCGGGCGCATGCGCGCATCCGTCCGCGCGCGCATGTGCCGGTGCGGGGCTTCTTCGTCTTCGACTTACCCGCCCCTGAGCGATCAGGGCCGGCTGCGTGCCGGCGCGCCCAGGGGATTGATCGGACCGGCCCTGCCGGTTCGCGAACACGAATGACGGGCGCACGCCTTCGTGCCGCCTCCCACACAGGACCCAAGTCCCGAGGTTACTACCATGAGCATCGACCACCCTTCCTTTGGCCGGATTGACCCCAACCGCGTCATCATCTTTGACACCACGCTGCGTGATGGCGAGCAGTCCCCCGGTTTTTCCATGAACCTGGCGGAAAAGCTGCGCATGGCCGAAGCACTGGAAGAACTGGGCGTGGACGTGATGGAAGCGGGCTTTCCCGTGGCGTCGAAAGGGGATTTCGACAGCGTCCACCAGATCGCGCAGAAGGTCAGGAACACCGTCGTGTGCGCACTGGCGCGCAGCGGCGGCAGGAATGACATCACCAGCGCGGGCGAGGCGATCAGGCCCGCGAAGCGCGGGCGCATCCACAACTTCATCTCCACCTCGCCGCTGCACATGAAATACAAGCTGCGCATGGAGCCGGAGACGGTTCTGGAACTGATCGAGGCGGGCAACCGCGCCTCGCGCCAGTTCACCGATGACGTGGAATGGTCGGCCGAGGACGGCTCGCGCACCGACCCCGATTTCCTGTGCCGCTGTGTCGAGACCGCCATCCGCGCGGGGGCCACCACCATCAACATCCCCGATACGGTCGGCTATTCCACGCCCGAGGACATGGCCCGCATCTTCACCGACCTGCGCACCCGCGTGCCGGGGGCGGACCGGGTGATCTTCTCCACCCACAACCACAATGACCTGGGCCTGGCCGTGGCCAACACGGTGGCGGCGCTGAATGCGGGCGCGCGGCAGGTGGAATGCACCATCAACGGCATTGGCGAGCGCGCGGGCAATGCGGCGCTGGAGGAAATCATCATGGTGCTGCGCACGCGCCATGACGTGCTGCCCTATACCACCGGCATCCATACCGAACGCCTGCTGCGTACCTCGCGCATGCTGTCCACCATCACCGGCTTCGATGTGCAGCCCAACAAGGCCATTGTCGGCCGCAATGCCTTTGCGCATGAAAGCGGCATCCATCAGGACGGGATCCTGAAAAACGCCGCGACCTACGAGATCATGACGCCCGAAAGCGTGGGCTGGAACCGTACCTCACTGGTACTGGGCAAGCATTCGGGGCGCGCGGCCTTCCGCGACAAGCTGAAGGCGATGGGGTACGAAAACCTCGAAGAAGCCCAGTTCAACGAAGCCTTCAGCCGCTTCAAGGATCTGGCCGACCGCAAGAAGGTCATCTACGACGAGGATCTGGTGGCGCTGGTGGATGACGAAGTGCGCGACCATGCGCGCATCCGCTTCGTGGCGCTGGATGTGACCGCGGGTTCCCGCCGCCCCGCTACCGCCGACCTGGTGCTGGATGTCGATGGCGCGCGCAGGGAAGGCCACGCCGAAGGGCAGGGGCCGGTCGATGCCGCGTTCAACGCCATCCGCGCCATTGTTGCGCATGACGCGACCCTGCAGCTGTATTCCGTGGGGGCCGTGACCGAAGGCAGCGACGCGCAGGCCCGTACCTCGGTCCGGCTGGAGGAAGATGGCAAGCTGGTGGACGGGCAGGGTGCTGATGCGGATACGCTGGTCTCTGCCGTGCGGGCCTACGTGCATGCGCTGAACAAGCTGCTGGTCAAGCGCGATCGTGCCGAACCCGCCGCGCTGGACGCCTGACGGCCAGAAAGCGGAAGCGGTTTAGGGTGAGGCTTTCGCGGCACGTCTGAAAGAACGCCGCCTTTTCGGGAAAGGGGCGGCCCCGCAGGCCCTGTCTGGCTGCCTGCCGGTATCTTGTGCCACACCCCACGGTCAGTTTTCTGTCCGTGGGGTGTGGTGCATTCAGGCGGGGGCGGTTTTCAGTAGCCGCCATACCCTTCGGGATAGGCGCCTTCCTGCTGCGGGTATTCGCCCTGTCCGTAGCTACTCTGGCCATAGCCATAGGGCTGCTGGGAATAATAGCCACTGTCCTGCCCATAATAGCCGCCCTGCCGGGGATAGCTGGGCTGGGCATAGCCCTGCTGCTGCGGATAGGCCGCGCGGCCGCCACCTGCCGCCTGCTGGCAGCTCTGTGGCGGGTAGCCCTGCGGCAGCACGCGGCCATCGGGACAGATGGTGGAAGCACCTTCCCCCCTCGGGCGGCGGGAGGGTGTCGTGGCCGCGCCGATGGCCGCACCGCCAGCCGCACCGGCCAGCGCGCCGATGGCTGCTCCCTGGCCACCGCCAGCCAGCCCGCCGATCAGGGCACCGCCACCCGCGCCCAGCAGTCCGCCGCCAATGGCGCGCTGGCCGGGATCACGGGTGTTCTCGCACGCACCCAGCCCAAGGCACAGCCCGGCGGCCAGCAGGACGGCGGGGCGGATGGGCATGCGGGGGAATGATGTTTTCATACAGGTTTTTTCCGCTCTTGCGCCGTGAATGCCCGGTGGGCATCACGGGCGGGTGAATGAAGGTAAGATGGTATGCCAGATCCGGTTTGGCCATGGCCAAAGAGGGGCAATTTGTAACAATCATCCCTGCCGTGGAGATTTTAATGAATTAAAATCATCTGGCCTCTTGCCCCTGCCTGCCTGCGCCGGTAATCCCTCGGGCTTACCCAGACGGTTCCCGACAGTACGCAGGCATGTCATGAGGGCATGCGGTGCCGGTCGGGATGTAGGACGGTCCGGTCTGGTGTTACTGTCGGGAGTTCTGGATGTTTGCTCGTGTACTGGGTCTGCTTTCCGCTGACATGGCGATCGACCTCGGCACGGCGAATACGCTGGTTTACGTCAAGGGACGGGGTATCGTCCTGAATGAACCTTCGGTCGTCGCGCTGGCAGAGGTACGGGGCAAGAAGCAGGTGCTCGCGGTGGGTGAGGAAGCCAAGCAGATGGTTGGCCGCACGCCGGGCAACATTACGGCCATCCGTCCGCTGCGCGATGGCGTGATTGCCGATTTTGAGGTTGCGGAGGAAATGATCAAGCATTTCATCCGCAAGGTGCATAATCGCCGCATGTTTGCAAGCCCCCTCATTATCGTGTGTGTGCCCTCCGGCTCCACCGCGGTCGAGCGGCGCGCCATTCAGGAAAGTGCCGAGAGTGCCGGCGCGCGCAAGGTCTTCCTGATCGAGGAACCCATGGCCGCGGCCATAGGTGCCGGCCTGCCGGTAACCGAGCCTTCGGGCAGCATGATCGTCGATATCGGCGGGGGCACGACGGAAGTTGCGGTCATCTCGCTGGGTGGCATTGTCTATGCCCGCTCGGTGCGGGTGGGCGGTGACAAGATGGACGAGGCGATCATCTCCTACATCCGCCGCAACCATAACCTGCTGATCGGTGAAAGCTCGGCCGAGCAGATCAAGATCCACCTTGGCTCCGCCATGCCGCCTGATGACCCCGAGGACCCGGGGCCATGGCGTGAGGTCAAGGGGCGTGACCTGATCAACGGCGTCCCGCGTGAGGTCGTGGTCTCGCAGGCGCAGATTGCCGAAAGCCTGGCCGAGCCGGTCAGCCAGATTCTGGATGCGGTGACCACCGCCCTGGAAAACACGCCGCCGGAACTGGCGGCCGACATCGTGGACAAGGGCATTGTCCTGACCGGCGGCGGCGCCCTGCTGTACCGGCTGGATGAGGTACTGCGGCGCGCGACGGGCCTGCCGGTTACGGTGGGGGAGGATGCGCTGTCCTGTGTGGCGATGGGCACGGGGCGGGCGCTTGAGGAAATGAAGCGCCTGCGCAATGTACTGACAAGTATGTACTGACGGACGGGACAGATACGCTGCCTGCTGCGTGTGGAGGGCAGCGTGCCGAAGGGGAGACGCAGGACGATGCAGGTCCGGCGACCAGGCAGTATTGGACAACCCGGCAGGCGTGACGCCAGCGTCACGACTGGAGCGGCGGACTGATGCCTGTTTCCATCCAGTTCCGTCAGGCGCTGGGCAAGCTGGTCCTGCCCGCGCTGATCCTTGTGGCCTGTGGCGTCATCCTGCTGGGCAAGGCGGATCGCGCGCTGGTTGAACGCCTGCGCATGCAGACGGCCGACCTGCTGGCCCCCGCCTACAGTCTGGTGGCGTGGCCGCAGGCCAAGCTGCGCTGGCTGTCGGGCAACCTGCAGGATATCCGCAACCTTGAAGCCGAGAACATCCGCCTGCGTGCCGAAAACGAGTCGCTGCGCCACTGGTATGACGTGGCGGCGGCGCTGGCGGATGAAAACGGCACGCTGAAAGCCAACCTGCACTGGATTCCCGATAACGCGCCCACCTTCGTCAGTGGCCGCGTGGTGCGCGATACAAGCGGGCTGTACGCGCGCGCGGTGCTGCTGGCGATCAATGCCGATACATCGGTGCGCAAGGGGGGCATAGCACTTGATGGCGCGGGACTGGTCGGGCGTGTGACCGAGGTGGGCAAGCGCTCGGCGCGTGTGCTGCTGATTACCGACTCGTCCAGCCGCCTGCCCGTGACGCTGGAATCCAGCCATGCCGCCGCCATCATGGCGGGCGACAATTCACCCCTGCCGCGTATCATCTTCTATCCGCAGGACAATGTGCCGATCGAGGGGGAGCGCGTCGTGACCAATGGCGAGATCGAGAGCCTGCCCGCCGGCCTGCCGGTGGGGCATGTGCACTATGTGCGCCCCGGCCAGCCCGTGGTGGTGCCCGCCGCGGCGCTGGACCATGTCGATATCCTGCGCATATTCGATTATGCCGACAGCGTGGCCCCGCCCGACGCGCCGGGCCGTGTGCCCCTGCCGCCCCCCGTGGGGGGCACGCTGTCCCTGCCGGCGCAGTTCCAGCCGCATGCGGACCAGGGGCTGCATGGATGAAGAATTTCACCCCGCCCCCCATCCGTCCCGGCATCCACCCCCGTACCGGGCTGGGTTACCGCATCGACCACGGGGTGCGCAGCGCGGCGCCATGCCTGTTCGTGTTCTTTGCAACCCTTGTGCTGTCCGCGCCGCTCAACCTGCCGGGGCAGGTTGAACTCATGCCCGCGCTGGTCATGGGCACGGTGTTCCTGTGGTCGGTTTTCGTGCCCGCGCTCATGCCCTCCATCGCGGTGTTCGTGCTGGGGCTGTGGGCGGATGTGCTCAGTTTCGGGCCGGCCGGTGTCATGCTGCTCATGATGCTGATCGTGCATGGCGTGGCCCTGTCGGGACGTTATACGCTGGCACGGGTTAATTTTTTTGTACTCTGGCTTGTGTTTGGCGTGGTGATGGTGGGGGTTACGGCGCTACAATGGGTGCTGTGTTCCGCACTGGCCTTGCATATTGTGGAGTTTCTGCCTTTTGTTTTCGAGACAGTCCTGTCCTTTGGCAGTTTTCCTGTCCTGTATGCAGGGTTTGTCTGGACCTACCGTTTTGTCGTCAATAACACGGACCGATCCTGAAGCGGGTGTTGTCGTGCGTCCGTGCCGGATGAGTGCATGAAGTTGCGTAAGAAGAAATCCGGCGCCCGACTCATGTCCCGCCCCGAGGAAGGCAAGAATCCCTCCCGTGGTGTCTTTACCCGTCGTGCCCTGCTGCTTATGGCGGCCCAGGGGGCGGTACTGGGTGCATTGGGTGAACGTCTGTACGGGCTTCAGGTTCTCAACGGCAGTCATTATGCGAAGCTTGCGGAAAACAACCGGCTGAGCAAACGCTTCTTCGCGCCGCCACGCGGGCGGATTACCGACCGTTTCGGCATTTCGGTCGCGGCCAATCGCGTGAACTGGCGTGCCCTGCTGCTGGCCGAGGAAACCAGCGACATTCCCGGCACGCTGGAGCGTTTTGCCCAGCTTGTGCCGCTGGAGCCGCGCGATACCACGCGCATCGAACATGAACTGCGCCACAAGCGGCGGTTCATTCCCATCATGCTGCGTGATTTCCTGTCATGGGATGACATGGCGCGGCTGGAACTCAACATGCCGTCCCTGCCGGGCGTGCTGATTGATGTGGGCACCACGCGGGTCTACCCCTTTGGCCCGCTGCTGGCGCATGTGGTGGGCTATGTTGCCCCGCCTGCGGAAAAGGACGTGGTGCATAATGCCGAACTGGCCCTGCCGGGCATGCGCGTTGGCCGCTCGGGCATCGAGCAGACACAGGATGCGAGCCTGCGCGGGCAGGTCGGTTCGGTGGAGATGGAGGTCAATGCCGTGGGCCGCGTCATGGCCGAGCTGGACCGTGACGAGGGGCTGGCGGGTGACGAGATCGCACTGACCATCGACAGCGGCCTGCAGCAGCAGGTGCTGGGCCGCATTGCCGACCAGTCGGCCAGCGCCGTGGTGATGGACTGCCGCAATGGCGAGGTGCTGGCCATGGTCAGCAATCCCTCCTTCGATCCCTCGCTGTTCGACAGCGGTGTCAGTCAGGCGCAGTGGATCGAATGGACCAACAACAGCCAGACACCGCTGATCAACAAGGCGGTATCGGGGCTGTATCCGCCCGGTTCCACCTTCAAGCCCGCCGTGGCCATGGCGGCGCTGCGCGCGGGCACGCTTTCGCCCAGCGACCGGATCAGCTGCCCGGGCTATATCGACGTGGGCGGCACGCGCTTCCACTGCTGGTCGCGCTACGGGCATGGTTCGATCAACCTGCGCCAGGGGCTGAAATATTCGTGCGACGTGTTCTTCTACGAAGTCGCGCGCCGTACGGGCATGGATGTGATCGCCGCCACATCCGAACTGTTCGGTCTGGGTGCGAAACTGCCCGAGATCGAACTGCCGCATGTGCGTCAGGGCCTTATTCCCACCCCCACATGGCGGCGCGCGCATGGTCACCACTGGAATGGGGGCGACACCATTGTCAGCGGCATCGGGCAGGGATTCGTGCAGGTGACGCCGCTGCAGCTGGCCACCTATGCCTCGCGCATTGCAACGGGGCGCAACGTGCAGCCGCACCTGATCCGCTCGGTGGCCGGGCGCCTTGCGGGGCTGACCGACCTGGGCCACGCGACGGGCATGGACATGCCCGAGAATTTCTTTGAAGACATCCGCGCGGGCATGTACGCCGTGGTGAACGAGGAAGGGGGCACCGCGCCCAAGGCCCGGCTGGATATTCCGGGCGTGCAGATGGCGGGCAAGACCGGCTCGGCGCAGGTGCGCCGTGTCTCGCGCGCGATGCGTGAGAGCGGGCACTTCAATTCCGCCAACCTGCCGTGGGAATATCGCCCCCATGCGCTGTTCATATGCTACGCGCCGTATGACGCGCCGCGTTACGCCACGGCGGTGGTGATCGAGCACGGCAATGCGGGTGCGGATGTGGCCGCCCCCCTTGCGCGTGACATCATGACCGATACCCTGCGTCGTGACCCGGTCAACCACCGTGAACCGCCGGGGCAGGAAGTGGCGCAGGCCGAGGTGGACTGAACACCCCCGTGGCCCGCGCCCTGCCATGCCTGTTGTGGAGAATGGAATGAAATTCCAGAAGCGTCTGCTGCGCGCCGAACCCAATTTCCAGATCCTGACCAAGCTGTGGCAGGTCAACTGGCTGTATGTCATCCTGATCTGCGCGCTGGCGGTGGTGGGGTATGTCGCGCTGTATTCCGCAGGCGGCGGCACGTCGCGCCCGTTTGCCGGGCCACAGTCCATCCGCTTCTGCTTTGGCGTGGTCATGATGCTGGGGATTGCACTGATGAGCCCGGCCATTCTGGTACGCATGGCATGGCCGCTCTATATTTTCTCGCTCATCCTGCTGGTGGCGGTACTGCGCATGGGGCATGTGGGCAAGGGGGCGGAGCGGTGGCTCATGCTGGGTGGCATGCAGGTCCAGCCGTCGGAACTGGCCAAGATCGCGCTGGTGCTGATGCTGGCGGCGTGGTTTCACAAGATCAGCTACCGCAGCATGGGCAACCCGCTGCTGCTGGTCCCGCCGGCGCTGATGGTGCTTGCCCCCGTGGCCCTTGTGCTCAAGGAGCCCAATCTGGGTACCGCCGTCATCATCGGCACGGTGGGGGCGAGCATGTTCTTTGGCGCGGGCATGCGGCTGTGGCAGATCGCGCTGCTCATCCTGCCGGTGCCCATGCTGGCCAAGGTCGCCTACAGCCACCTGCATGACTACCAGAAGGCGCGGGTCACCACATTCCTGCACCCCGAGAGTGACCCGCTGGGGGCGGGCTACAACATCATCCAGTCCAAGATCGCACTGGGGTCGGGTGGCATGTGGGGGCAGGGCTACCTGCATGGCACGCAGGGGCAGCTCAACTTCCTGCCTGAAAAGCAGACGGACTTCATCTTCACCATGATTGCCGAGGAATGGGGCTACGTGGGGGGGATTACCGTTATCGGCATGCTGCTGCTGCTGGTCTTTGGCGGCATGCTGATCGCCATGCGCAGCCGCAACCAGTTCGGCCGCCTGCTGGGACTGGGCATTTCGATGAACTTCTTCCTGTACTGCGCGGTCAACCTGTCCATGGTGATGGGGGCGATCCCGGTGGGGGGGGTGCCGCTGCCACTCATTTCCTATGGCGGGTCGGCCATGCTCATGGTCATGTTCGGCTTCGGGCTGCTCATGTCCGCATGGGTGCATCGCAACGCCACCTTCGGGGAGACGACACCGGGGGAGAAGGACTGATGGCGGCCATCCTGCCGCCAACGCCTGCGGTGCATCGTTCCTATCGGCTCAGCACCTACCATGTGCCCGGCCTGCCGGTTGTGCATATTGGCCACAGGCCGCACTGGCGGGGGATGGTGCCGCGGGGTGATATTGTCCTGCTCAGTGCCTGCAATCCCGGTGGCAGGCGGCGCGCCGATGGCTGGAACCGGCGCATGATGCGGCGGCTGGCCAGCGCTCTGGCCGGGCTGCCGCATGTATTGGGGGAAGGACGGCTGGGGCGGTGGTCCGAACCGCTTTATGCTGTCCGGGTGCCGCTGGCGCGCGGGCTCGTGCTGGCGCGGCGGTTCCGGCAGAACGCCGTGGTCGTGCTGCATGGCAACAGGCCCGCGCGGCTGGTGTATCTGGCCTGATTCTGAAAAAAACCGGATAACCGGAAAGACGTTTTTGGGTGTCGCCTTTTTTCAAAAAGGTGACGTATTCAGAAGCTTTTTGAAAAAAGCTTCACCAGAAACTTTTGTATGATTACAGGCCGTTTGCCGGGTAGCTTTTTGGAAACCTTAAAAAGAATGCCGCCTTTTTGAAAAAAGGCGGCACCCAGGACCTTCTATTGTTTTTTAAACGGTCTTCTAGCCTTCAATCTGGCTGAAATCCGCAATCAGCACCGTCATGCGGCGCAGTTCGGACAGCAGGCGCAGGCGGTTGGCGCGGACCGCCGGATCGGGGTCGTTGACCGTGACCTTCTCGAAAAAGCGGTCCAGTACGGGGCGCAGGCTGGCCACGTCCCGCATGGCATCGGCATAGCGTTCCTGCGCGGTGGCCTGTTCCACTTCGGGCGTGGTCTTTTCCAGTGCATCGGCCAGCGCCTTTTCCTCAGGCTGGGTGTACAGCGCGGGGTTGGGCGTGCCCTCATGCGGGCCGTCCTTGCGGTCCTCGATGCGCAGGATGTTGGCCGCGCGCTTGGTCGCCGCCAGCATGTTGCGCCCGTCATCGGTGGCCAGCATGTCGGCAATGGCCGTGGCACGCGCCAGCAGGCGCACGATGTCGGTATCGGTATTGCCCACCGATACGGCGGCCAGGATGTCATGGCGCGCGCCCTCGCCACGTAGCTGCACGCGCAGGCGCTCGGCAATGAATTCGGGCAGTACGTCCAGATCGGGCGCAAGGCGCAGGGCTTCGGGCAGGCCCTGTGCCGCGTCCCACAGCACTTTTGCCAGATCCAGCCGCAGCCCGTTTTCACGGATGATGCGGATCACGCCCAGCGCCGCACGCCGCAGGGCATACGGGTCGCCCGACCCGCCCGGCTTTTCACCCACCGCGAAGAAGGCGACCAGCATGTCGATCTTGTCAGCCAGCGCCACGGCAACCGATACCGGGGCCGTGGGCACGTCATCCTGCGGGCCGCGTGGCATGTAATGCGCGCCAATGGCATCGGCCACCGCGTCCGGCTCCCCGTCATGGCGGGCGTAATAGGCCCCCATGATGCCCTGAAGCTCGGGGAACTCGCCCACCATGCCGGTGGTCAGGTCGGCCTTGCACAGCAGGGCCGCGCGTTCCGCCTGCGCCACGTCAGCCCCGGTCATGCCCGCCAGCACGCCAGCAAGGCGGACAAGGCGCTGCACCCGTGCGCCCTGGCTGCCAAGGGATGCGTGGAAGACGATCCGGTCAAGCCCGGGCACGCGGTCTGCCAGCGTGCGGGCGCGGTCCAGGTCCCAGAAATGGCGGGCATCGGCAAAGCGGGCGCGCAGCACGCGCTCGTTGCCCGCAATGGTCAGCGCCCCGCCATCGCCGGGCAGCAGGTTGGCAACAAACGCAAAGCGGGGTGCGGCCGAGCCATCGGCATTGCGCAGCGCGAAGTAGCGCTGGTTCACGCGCATGGAAACCTGCATCACCTCGGGCGGCAGGGTCATGAATGCATCATCGATCTGGCCCAGGAAGGGAACCGGCCATTCGGTCAGCCCCGCCACCTCGTCAATCAGGCCGGGATCGGCCACCACGTTCAGCCCTTCCTCACGCGCAAGGCGGGCAACGCCTTCGGCAATGGTGGTGCGGCGGGCGGCCGCGTCAGGTTCCACCTGCCGGGCACGCAGGCCGTCCAGCCAGTCCTGCCGGCCGGTCACGGCAAAGGCGCCGGGCGCGGTAAAGCGGTGGCCTTCGGTCAGGTTGGCCGATTTCAGGCCGTGGCCGTTATCCTCGCCTTCCGCCAGCGTGAAATCGACCACGTTCCCATCAAGCAGGCATACGATGCGGCGCAGCGGGCGCACCCATGTAAAGGCGCTGCCCACACCCCAGCGCATGGATTTGGGCCAGGGGAAGCGGCGCAGCAGGCCGGGCAGGATATCGGCTATCTGTTTTGCCGCATCCACGGGCGGGATGGTGCGGTGCAGGACCCAGAAGCCGTTTTCCAGCACCAGCGCGTCACGCTCCACGCCATGCTTGCGCATGAAGCCTGCCAGCGCCTTTTCCGGGGCACTTTCCCGCGGGCCACGTTCATCCACCGTGCCGCCGGGCACCGTGGCATCCACCGTCAGTGCAAGCGCGATGCGGCGCGGGCCGGCATAGGCAGTGGCTTCACGCGGTTTGAGCGGGGCAAGCGCCTCGCAGAGCAGGCGTTCCAGGTCGGAGGCCGCGCGCGCCTGCATGCGGGCGGGAATTTCCTCGGAGAAGAGTTCGATCAGAAGTTCGGGCATGATCTCTTATTCCTCGCCCGCCAGCCACGTTTCGCAGCAGCGTTTTGCCAGTGCGCGCACGCGGCCGATATAGGAGGCGCGCTCGCTTACGCTGATCACGCCACGCGCGTCGAGCAGGTTGAACAGGTGGCTGGCCTTCAGGCACTGGTCATAGGCGGGCTGGGCCAGGCCCGCTTCGGCCAGGGCGATGGATTCGTGCTCGGCATCGATGAAGTGGCGGTGCAGCATCTCCACATCCGCGACTTCAAAATTGTGGCGGGAGTAGTCCTGTTCCGCGCGCAGGAACACATCGCCGTATTTCAGGCCCTGGTCGTTGAAGTCGAGGTCATAGACATTCTCGATCCCCTGCACGTACATCGCCAGCCGTTCCAGCCCGTAGGTCAGTTCGGTCGAGGGCATGACGGTGGGAATGCCGCCCACCTGCTGGAAGTAGGTGAACTGGGTTACTTCCATCCCGTCGCACCAGACTTCCCACCCCAGGCCCCAGGCGCCGATGGTGGGATTTTCCCAGTCATCTTCAACAAAGCGGATGTCGTGTTCCAGCGGGTCGATGCCAATGGCGCGGTAGCTGTCCAGCAGCAGTTTCTGGCTGTCTTCCGGCGTGGGCTTGAGCAGTACCTGATACTGGTAATAATGCTGCAGGCGGTTCGGGTTCTCGCCATAGCGGCCATCGGACGGGCGGCGGCAGGGCTGCACGTAGGCGGCCTTCCACGGCTTTTTGCCCAGCGCGCGCAGCGTGGTGTGCGGCGAGAGCGTGCCCGCCCCCACTTCCGTATCATAGGGCTGGAGAATGGCGCAGCCCTGGTCGGACCAGAACTGGTGCAGCTTGAGGATCAGGCCCTGGAACGATAGGGGGCGCGGGGATGTGGGTGATCGGGGCACGGGGGCCGGGTCCATGAACGGGATGCTCCGCTAAACGGGGTCAGGTATGCACCATCTGGCGCAAAATCGCGCGGCAGCATACCGTTATGCCGCCCCGACCGGAAGGGAGGGCGTGCCCATGGCCCAAATCCGCCCCGCATGGCGGGGGTGGGCCTTGCGCATTGCACTCTTACGGGCCACATCGGCAGGGGAGACGGTATCCCCAGCCCAAGGCAGGACAGACAGGATGAATGACCAGGAACGTGATCTGATCACACAGTTTTTTGCCCGTGTGGGTGGCACCACCACAGGCAGCGTGCCGCAGACGACATCTTCCCTTCCGCCGATCGACCCGCAGGCCGATCAGTATATCGGGCAGATGTTCCAGAAATATCCTGAAGCCCGCTACCGCATCACCCAGATGGCCGTGGTGCAGGAGGCGGCTCTGGCCGAGGCACAGAACCGGATTCGCCAGCTCCAGTGGCAGCTCCAGCAGGCGCAGCAGCAGCTCCAGCAGCAGCAGGCCGCCCCCCAGCAGCCCAGCGGCGGCGGCGGTTTCTTCAGCGGCATGTTCGGTGGTGGCCAGCGTGCGCAGGCGGCCCCGCCGCCGGGCTGGGGTGGGGCCGCCCCGTCTGCTCCGCCGCCGCAGCCGGTCTACCCGCAGGGCATGCAGCCGGGCATGTTCCCCGCGCGTGGTTCGGGCTTCCTTGGTTCCGCGCTGACCACGGCGGCCGGTGTGGCGGGTGGCATGATGGTGGGCAATGCGCTGACCGACCTGTTCAGCGGGCATCATGATGCTGCGGGCGGCGGCTTTGCCAGTGGCATGCCGCAGGCCGGGGGCGAGACCATCATCAACAACAACTACGGCGACAGCACCGCCGGGACCGGCGGCGCCGACCCGTTTGCGGGTGGCGGCACCAGCGCCGATTCCGGTTTTGATGCCGGCGGTGGCGATTCGGGCGGGTTTGACGGCGGCGGGTTTGACGCGGGCGACGACAACAGCTTCTGATCATCCGCACGGACGGCGCGGCAGGGGCATCCGTCACGGATGCCCCTTTTTTCATGAGGCGGGGAGATGGCGCAGCAGGAATTCGCACTGGATGCGTCGCAACCGGCTTCCACCGCACCGGAATGGCTGGATACGGGGGCCTGCGTGCTGCGGGGCCATGCGGCCGGTCATGCGGCGGAGATGATCGGGGGCATAAGGCGGATTGCGCGCGCCGCCCCGTTCCGCCGCATGCCCACACCCGGCGGCGGCATGATGTCGGTTGCCATGACATGCTGTGGGGCGGGCGGATGGTGTAGCGATGCGGATGGCTACCGTTACGTGGCGCATGACCCGAGCACGGGCCAGCCATGGCCGCCGCTGCCGGATATGTGGCGTGACCTTGCCACCCATGTGGCCGCGCGCGCGGGGTATGCGGGGTTCGTGCCCGATGTCTGCCTGATCAACGGCTACCGGCCCGGCGCGCGCATGGGCCTGCATCAGGACCGGGGCGAGCGGCTGGACGCGCCGGTGGTTTCGCTTTCCTTCGGGCTGCCCGCAATCTTCCAGTGGGGCGGCCTGCAACGGGGGGACCCGCTACGCCGCATTCCCCTGCTGCATGGGGATGTTGTGGTGTGGGGTGGCCCGTCGCGGCTGGTGTTCCACGGCATTGCCCCGCTGCGTGCGGGCCAGCACCCGGTTACGGGGCCGTGCCGCTATAACCTGACATTCCGGCGGGTGTGGTAGGGTACTGGCGTATCTGGACAGGGGGCAAGAGGTTCCGGGTGCCGCCTTTTTTCAAAAAGGCGGCGTCCCCTGAAGCTTTCTGGAACAAGCTTCACCCAAAACTTCTTTATGATCTGCCGGCGGTAGCCTCCCGGGCGCGCGCGGTAATGGCCGCCACATCCGGTGTGCCGGCGGGAACCAGCCACGATCCGCCCACACACAGTACGGAAGGCAGCGCCAGCCAGTCGGCCGCCGTCTCGGCCTTGATACCGCCGGTGGGGCAGAAGCGGGCCTGCCCGAACGGGGCGGACAGGGCCTTGAGCGCCGGGATGCCCCCTGCCGCAACGGCGGGGAAGAACTTGAAATGCGTCAGCCCCAGATCCAGCCCGCGCATGATGTCACTGGCATTGGCGGTGCCGGGCAGCAGCGGCACATCGGCGGCACGCGCGGCATGGGCCACGTTGGCGGTCAGGCCGGGGCTTACGATAAAGCGCGCACCGGCATCGACCGAGCGCTTCAGGTCATCGCCGTTCAGCACGGTGCCCGCCCCCACAACGGCGCCTTCCACCTTGGCCATTTCGGCAATCACGTCCAGCGCGCACGGCGTGCGCAGCGTGACTTCCAGCGCGCGCAGGCCACCGGCCACCAGGGCTTCCGCCACCGGGCGGGCATGGGCGGGGTCGTTGATGATCAGCACCGGGATGACCGGGGCAATCGTCATGATGTCTTCAATCTGGGCCATGGCTGGCTTCCTGTCCTGTATGGCTTTTCGGGCGGCGTGTGGCCGTGTTCATGCGCTTTCTTGTGCCGCCATATGGTCCATGGCGGCAAGGATGGCCGATGCCCCGCGCTCGGGTGTATCCACCCCCCCGCGCATGAGCGCGAACAGTTCCCGCCCGGTGCCGGACTGTGGCGCGGGGGGGCGGGCAGGGGTACGGTCGGCCAGCGTGGCCTGTGGCACCATCGCCTCGATCCGGCCGGTGCGGGCGCACACGCGCACCATATCCCCATCGCGCAGCAGCGAAAGCGGGCCACCCACATAGGCTTCGGGACCGATATGGATGGCGGCGGGCACCTTGCCTGACGCACCCGACATGCGGCCATCGGTCACCAGCGCCACCTTGTGCCCACGGTCCTGCAGCACCGCAAGGGTGGGGGTCAGCTTGTGCAGTTCCGGCATGCCATTGGCGGCAGGCCCCTGGAAGCGCACCACAACCACCACGTCGCGGTCCAGTTTCCCGTCCCGGAAGGCGTGCAGCACGTCTTCCTGATGGTCGAATACGGCGGCCGGGGCCTCGATGGTCCAGCGCTCGGGGGCGACGGAACTGGTCTTGTAGATGCCGCGCCCCAGATTGCCCTCCATCACCTTCATCCCGCCATCGGCGCGGAAGGGGTTGGCGGGCGCGCGCAGGATGGTCTCGTTGGTGGAGGGACCGGCTTCTTCCCATACCAGTGCGCCGTCCTGCAATGCGGGCTTCTTGCGGTATTCCGCAAAGCCGCCACGGGCGACGGACAGGATATCGGGATGCAGCAGCCCCGCATCAAGCAGCGAGCCGATCAGGCTGGGCATGCCGCCCACGGCATGGAAGGCGTTCACGTCTTCCGATCCGTTGGGATAGACGCGCGTTAGTTGCGGCACGATGGCGGAAAGCTGGTCCAGATCGTTCCAGTCGATCACAATGCCCGCCGCCCGCGCCATGGCGGGCAGGTGAATGGCAAGGTTGGTGGACCCGCCGGTGGCCAGCAGGCCGACCGCGGCATTCACGATGGCGCGCTCGTCCACGCACAGGCCCAGCGGGCGGTAATCGTCGCCGCGTGCGCCGATCTCGCTCAGGCGGTGGATGGCCGCACGGGTCAGTTCCTGCCGCAGCTGCGTATTGGGTGGCACGAAGGAAGAGCCGGGCAGGTGCAGCCCCATCACTTCCATCAGCATCTGGTTTGTGTTGGCCGTGCCGTAGAAGGTGCAGGTGCCTGCGGCATGATAGGATTCGGATTCCGCATCCATCAGCCTGTCCTTGCCCACCTTGCCTTCGGCATAGAGCTGGCGGATGCGCTGCTTCTCGCTGTTGGGCAGGCCCGAGGGCATGGGGCCGGAGGGAATGAGGATGGCAGGCAGATGGCCAAAGCGCAGCGCGCCGATCAGCAGGCCGGGCACGATCTTGTCGCATATGCCCAGCATGGCCACGCCTTCGTACATGCCATGGCTCAGCCCCACTGCCGTGGACAGCGCGATGACATCGCGGCTGAACAGCGAGATTTCCATGCCCGGCTGGCCCTGGGTCACGCCGTCGCACATGGCGGGCGTGCCCCCCGCCACCTGTGCTGTGCCCCCCACCTCACGCGCGAAGAGCTTGATCTGGTCGGGATAGCGGCCATAGGGCTGATGGGCGGAAAGCATGTCGTTATAGGACGTGATGATGCCCACATTCATGCCGGATGCCGCGCGCAGGCCCGCCTTGTCCCCATCCGATGCCGCGATGGCGTGGGCCAGGTTGCCGCAGGCCAGGCGGGGGCGGCTTATGCCGTTTTCACGCTCGCGGGCAATCAGGTCCAGGTAGGTACGGCGGCTACGGGCCGAACGGGTGATGACCCGTTCGGTCACGGCGGTCAGGACGGGGTGCAGGCTCATGAACACTCACAGACATTATATGCCCCGCCCCGCAGCGGGGTGGGGCCGCCATCCGTTTGCAAACGACAGCGGGTTTGAAAGCGGCCGGATGTGCGATTATCCTGTGACCGCAGGGCACCCGGTCATCTATTGTAAAAAATACATCCAGATCAAGACATAAAATTATAAAAAAAATATAAATAGTATAACATAATTATTATACCGAATATTCCCCTGCGTATGAACGCGCCAGATCCGCCCCGGTTTGCCTGCCACGGGGTGCCTGTTCCCCGGTCCTGTCCGGCAGGGGAATGGCAGGAAAGGGTGGCTGGCGTCTGTCATCATGCAGGAAGGGATGCGGCATGCCGAAGGTTCGCCGCAGGGCGTGCGAATATGCCAGTCGTGACCTGCGGGGGCCTGACGGTTCCCCGTCGCGGGGCGGGCATATGGGGGCGTGGCATGGGAAAGGACGGGAAATGGTGAGCCGGGTGGGATTCGAACCCACGACCATTCGATTAAAAGTCGAATGCTCTACCGACTGAGCTACCGGCTCACATCATCCGTATCAAGGGGCCGGCCTGTGGCCTGGCACCTTGGGCAGGTCTCTAAACATACGGGGCGGGAGTGTCAACCGGTGCGTGTCCCGGTGCGGGTGTCACGGGCGGTGTCCGCCCCGTGGGGCGGGCGGGCCGCCCGCATGCCGCCATGCCCGGCCGGATGGTGGCCCGCGGGCACCATCCGGCCGGCATGGGATCAGGCTTGCGCGTCGGCCGGGCGCATCTTGATGATGCGGTCGGGGTCCTGCACCATGCCGCTCTGGCCCGCGCCGCGCTTGATCTGGTCGATATGGTCCATGCCCTCGATCACCTGGCCCACGATGGTGTACTGGCCGTCAAGGTGCGGGGAGGGTTCGAACATGATGAAGAACTGGCTGTTCGCGCTGTCCGGGTTCATGGTCCGCGCCATGCCCACCGTGCCGCGTTCGAACTTCGCCTTGTTGGTGAACTCGGCCTTCAGGTCCGGCAGCTTGCTGCCCGACGTGCCGGTGCCCGTCGGGTCGCCGCCCTGCGCCATGAAGCCATGGATCACGCGGTGGAAGGGCGTGTTGTCATAAAAGCCTTCCGCCGCCAGCGTGCGGATGCGTTCGGCCGCCAGCGGCGCCAGATCGGGACGCAGGCGGATCACCACCCGTCCTGTCTTGAGATCGACATTGATCAGGTCGGACTTGTTTTCTGTAGCAGACATCGTGATCCGTTTCGTAAATTGGGGTGTGGGAGAGGCGGGCGCGCGTACGCCCCGCCCCGTCAGCCGCGCAGGCGCGCGAGGATGTGCCTGCGGGTAAAGGGGGGGACAAAACCGGAAATGTCCCCATCCAGCCGCGCGATCTCCTTCACCAGCCGGGAGGAGATGTACTGATGCCCCTCCCGCGCCATGAGGAAGAGCGCGTCAATGTCCGGTGCCATATGCTGGTTCATACCGAACATCTGGTTCTCATACTCGAAATCCGCAACCGCCCGCAGCCCGCGAATGATTGCATGCGCCCCATGCGTACGCGCCGCATGCACCACCAGCCCGGTAAACCCGACCACGGTAATGGGGGTGGCGCGGCCGATATTGAGCGGCTCGATATCGGTGCGCAGGCATAACAGCCGTTCCTCCAGCGGGAGGAGCGGGTGCTTCTCCCGGTTTTCGGCAACGCCGATCACCAGCCGGTCCACCAGCCCCGCCGCCCGTTCGATAATATCCATGTGCCCGCTGGTCACGGGGTCGAACGTGCCCGGATAGAACCCGGTGCGGGGGGCGGGGGTGTCAGTCATCATGGCCTGCATCGGTGGAGGGGGCTGCGCCGGTGGCGTCCGTGCCGCCCATGTCGCTGTCCTCGCCACCGTCCTCGCCGTCATCCATCACGGGGAAGACGCTGGTCACTTCCTCGGTGTCGTTCAGGCGGAACAGGGTGACGCCGCTGGCCTGGCGGGACATGATGCGCACCTGCCCGATGGGCAGGCGGATCAGGCGGCCCGCATCGGTCACCAGCATGACATCGGTGCCCTCCAGCACCGGCAGGGTCGCCACCACCGCGTTGCCGCGCTTGTTGGCGGAGAAGGTCATGTTGTTGATGCCCTGCCCGCCACGCCCGCTGACACGGTAGTCATAGGCCGAGGAACGGCGGCCGAAGCCCGCGTTGCTGACGATCAGCAGCACTTCTTCCGCCGCTTCCAGTTCGGCAAAGCGCTCGGGGGTGAGCGGCAGGTCATCGGCCGGGATTTCGGCGTCATCCCCCGCCGTTATCTCGTCCGTCTCCTCGTCTTCCTGCGCGGCTTCCGCCCGGCGGCGGGCATTGGCCATGCGCAGGTAGGCGGCGCGTTCCTCCACCGTGGCGTCAACATGGTTGAGCACGCACAGGCTGTTCACGCTGTCGCCTTCGGCCAGCCTGATGCCGCGCACGCCCGAACTGCCCCGGCCCGCGAAGACGCGCAGCGTGTCATCGGTGATCTGGAAGCGGATGCAGCGCGCATTGCGCGTGCCCAGGAACACGTCCTGCCCCTCGCGGCAGGTGGCGACGCCGATCAGGCGGTCATCGCCCTCCAGCTTCATGGCGATCAGGCCGGATGCGCGGATGTTGCGGAAATCACTCAGCCGGTTGCGCCGCACGCTGCCCGATGCCGTGGCAAAGACAAGGTGCAGGTTTTCCCACAGATCCTCATCCTGCGGCAGGGGCAGCACGGCGGTGATCGTGTCGCTGCCCAGGTCGGGCAGCAGGTTGACCAGCGCGCGGCCCTTGGCGGTGGGGCTGGCCTCGGGCAGGCGCCAGACCTTTTCCCGATACGCCTTGCCCCCGGACGAGAAGAACAGCACCCACTGGTGGGTATGCGCGTTGAACGAGCGGACGATGATGTCATCCCCCCGCCGCCCGGCCGCCGTGCGGCCGCGTCCACCACGGTTCTGGGCGCGGAACACGTCCAGCGGCGTGCGCTTGATGAAGCCCTCGCGCGTGATGGTGACCACCATCTGCCCCGGCTCGATCAGGCTTTCATCGGTCTGGTCGCCCGCGTAGTCGGCAATGTCGGTCGCGCGCGGGGTGGCCAGTTCGGCACGGATGGAAACCAGTTCGTTGCGCATGACCTCCATGCGGCGGGGGCGACTGGCGATGATCTCCAGCAGGTCGTTGATGCGCACCGCCACTTCGGAAAGTTCCTGCTGGATCTTGTCGCGCTCCAGCCCGGTCAGGCGCTGCAGGCGCAGTTCCAGTATGCCGCGTGCCTGTGCCTCGGTCAGGTGGACCTTGCCGTCCACGATGACATTGCCCTCGTCATGGATCAGTTCCAGCAGCGGCGCCACGTCGGCGGCATCCCACCCGCGCGCCATAAGTGCCGCACGCGCGGCGGCGGTGTCGGGTGCCGCGCGGATCAGGGCAATGACCGCATCGATATTGGCCACCGCAATGACCAGGCCAACCAGCAGGTGCGCCCGGTCACGCGCCTTGTTCAGGTCGAAGCGCGCGCGGCGCAGGATCACGTCCTCACGGAAGCGGATGAACGCTTCCAGCACGTCCTTCAGCCCCATCAGCCGTGGCTGCCCGCCATCAAGGGCCAGCATGTTCACGCCAAACGAGGTCTGGAGCTGGGTGAAGCGGTAGAGCTGGTTGAGCACCACCTCCGGCGTCGCCTCGCGCTTGATCTCGATGACGATGCGCATGCCCGAGCGGTCGCTTTCGTCACGGATGTCGGAAATGCCTTCCACCTGCTTGGTGCGCACCAGGTCGGCAATGCGTTCCTGCAGCGTGGCCTTGTTCACCTGGTAGGGGATCTCGGTCACGATGATCGCCCTGCGATCCTTGCGGATCTCCTCGATCTCGGCCTTCGCGCGGATGATGACCGAACCACGTCCCGTCTCGAACGCGCTGCGGATGCCCGCGCGCCCCAGGATGGTGCCGCCGGTCGGGAAGTCCGGGCCGGGCACGTAGTCCAGCAGGTCATCCAGCGTCATGTCCGGGCGTTCGATCATGGCCAGGGTGGCGTCGATGATCTCGCCGGGATTGTGCGGCGGGATGTTGGTCGCCATGCCCACCGCGATGCCGGATGCGCCATTGACCAGCAGGTTGGGGAAGGCGGCGGGCAGGATCTTGGGTTCCTGCTCGCTTTCATCGTAGTTGGGCTGGAAGTCGACCGTGTCGCGGTCAATGTCATCGAGCAGGAAGGACGCGGCCTTGGCCAGACGCGCTTCGGTATAACGCATGGCGGCGGGGGAATCGCCATCCACCGAGCCGAAATTGCCCTGCCCGTCGATCAGTTTCACCCGCATTGACCACGACTGCGCCATGCGGACCATGGCGTCATAGATCGAGGAATCGCCATGCGGATGGTATTTACCCATCACGTCACCCACCGCGCGGGCCGATTTGCGGTAGGGCTTGTCGTGGGTGAAGCCGCTTTCGCGCATGGAATACAGGATGCGGCGATGCACCGGCTTCAGCCCGTCGCGCACGTCCGGCAGGGCGCGGCTGACAATGACGGACATGGCATAGGCGAGGTAGGAGGAACGCATCTCCTCCTCGATCGTGACCGGCAGCATGTCGGACGGGGGCAGGGGATCGTCGGGTATCTCGGTCAAGGCAGTTCCGTCATGTCAGGGTTATCCTGCCCACGCGGCCGCGCTGGCGCATGGACGGGACGGAAGGCAGGCAGCGCGCGGGGGCATCATGTCACTGCCTGTACAATAGCATGGCTTGCCCCCCGGCGCGAAGTGCGGGCGCCGGGGAAGGCGGCGGGTCAGAACGGAATTTCGTCGTCCAGGTCGCTGCCGCCACCCGGCGCGTCCCAGCCACCGCCACCGCCACCGCCGCCGGTCGCCGGGCGCTCGCTGCGCTGGGGCTGCTGGCGTGCGGGCGCGCCGTATCCGCCACCACCGCCGCTGCCACCGCCATAGCCACCACCGTAACCGCCGCCGGCGTCATCGCCACCGGCGTCACCGCCCCGGTTGCTGTCCAGCAGCACCAGTTCGCCACGGAAGCGGTCGACCACCACCTCGGTCGTGTAACGGTCCTGTCCGCTCTGGTCAGTCCATTTGCGGGTCTGGAGCGAACCTTCCAGATAGACCTTGCGGCCCTTGCGCAGGAAGCGCTCGGCCACGTCGCCCAGACGTTCATTGAAGATGACAACCCGGTGCCATTCCGTCCGCTCGCGCCGCTCGCCCGATGCGCGGTCATTCCATGTGTCGCTTGTGGCCAATGTCAGCGAGACGATTTTCGCCCCGTTCTGGCTGTTGCGGATTTCGGGGTCCTTGCCCAGGTTGCCGACCAGAATGACCTTGTTGACGCTGCCCGCCATGTGCTGTCCTGCTGCAGTTCGAGTATGGGACCGGCAGAATGCGGGCCGGAAGCCCCTGCCGGGTGCCACGATGGCCGCCTGTGGGCTGCCGTGGCGAAATTAGATGTGGCGATCTTACCGGATTGGCCCCTGAAATGCATAGCCCTCAAAGGCAGTCTGCGCGGGATGGGGCAATCCGGCCCCAAAAATGCCGCTACCCGCACAGGGTGCGTTGTGTCAGGACGGTATGCGGGCCGGCCGTGCAACCCTTGTCGTCATGGACGGACGGGACCAGATATCAGGACAGGCCGACAATGGCGGCCGGCATCCGGCTCCCCCGCGCGGGGGCGGAACAGGGAGAGTTCATGAACGTTTCTTCACGTCCGGGGCAGAAGGTTCCGGCGGGCCAGCATGTCAGCCAGCAGTCCATCCGCGTGCGGGGCGCGCGTGCGCACAACCTGAAAAATGTGGATGTGGACATCCCGCGCGATGCGCTGACGGTCATGACCGGCCTGTCGGGTTCGGGCAAGTCGTCGCTTGCGTTCGATACCATCTATGCCGAAGGCCAGCGCCGCTATGTGGAAAGCCTGTCGGCCTATGCCCGCCAGTTCCTGGAACTGATGGGCAAGCCGGATGTCGATTCGATCGAGGGGCTGTCGCCTGCCATCTCCATCGAGCAGAAGACCACATCGAAGAATCCCCGCTCCACCGTCGGCACGGTGACGGAGGTGCATGACTACATGCGCCTGCTCTGGGCGCGCGCGGGCGTGCCGTATTCACCCGCCACCGGCCTGCCGATCGAGGCGCAGACGATCAGCCAGATGGTCGATCGTGTCATGGCCATGCCCGAGGGCACGCGGCTGATGCTGCTGGCCCCGGTGCTGCGCGACCGCAAGGGCGAATGCAAGAAGGAACTGGCCGAACTCCAGCGCAGGGGCTTCACCCGCGCCAAGGTGGACGGCACGCTGTACACGATTGACGAGGTACCCGAACTCAACCGCCGCCTGCGCCACACGGTGGAAGCGGTGGTGGACCGCATCGTGGTCAAGGAAGGCATTGAAAGCCGGCTGGCCGACAGCTTCGAGACCGCACTCGGCCTGTCCGACGGGCTGGTCTATGCCGAAGAGGTGGTGAAGACCCTGCCCGAGGGCGGGGAGGCGCCGCGCACGGTCTTTTCCTCCCGCTTCGCCTGCCCGGTCAGCGGCTTTACGCTGGAAGAGGTGGAACCCCGCCTGTTCTCCTTCAACGCGCCGCAGGGCGCATGCCCGGCCTGTGACGGGATCGGGCAGGAAACCTTTTTCGACCCGCGCCTGATCGTGCCCGACGACTCGCTCTCGCTGGGTGCCGGGGCCATCGCGCCATGGCGCAACAGCCAGAGCCCGTACTACACCCGGACTCTGGCTTCCATAGCGAAGCATTACGGCGTGTCGATGGACACACCGTGGGAAGACCTGCCCGCAGGCGTGCGCGACGTGATCCTTGAAGGGGGCAGGGACCCGATCGAGTTCACGTACCGTGACGACCGGCGCGCCTACAGCCTGACCAAGCCGTTCGAGGGCGTGGTGACCAACCTGCGCCGCCGCATGGCGGAAACCGACAGCGTATGGGTGCGCGAGGAACTCTCGCGCTACCAGTCGGAAAAGCCCTGCCATGTCTGCCATGGCGCGCGCCTGCGGCCGGAGGCGCTTTCGGTAAAGGTCGCGGGGCTGAACATCGCCCAGGCATCCGACATGCCGATTCGCAGGGCGCTGGACTGGTTTGGCACGGTGGAGGCGACGCTCACCCCCCAGCGTGCTGAAATCGCGCACCGCATATTGCGTGAGATTCTGGACCGGCTGCGCTTCCTTGATGATGTGGGGCTGGATTACCTCACGCTCTCACGCGGGTCGGCCACGCTTTCGGGGGGCGAGAGCCAGCGCATCCGCCTGGCCAGCCAGATCGGGTCCGGCCTGACCGGCGTGCTGTATGTGCTGGACGAGCCTTCCATCGGGCTGCACCAGCGCGATAACGAACGCCTGCTGGGCACGCTGGACCGGCTGAAGAAGCTGGGCAACACCCTGATCGTGGTCGAGCATGACGAGGACGCGATCCGCGCCGCCGACTGGCTGATCGACATGGGGCCGGGGGCGGGCGTGAATGGCGGCAATGTTGTCGCGGCGGGCACGCCCGCGGAAGTCGCGGCCAATCCCGACAGCCTGACGGGGGATTACCTGTCGGGCCGCAGGTGCATTCCCGTTCCGGAAAAACGCCGGAAAATCGACCCGGAGCGCGAACTGGTGCTGCGCGGGGCAACGGGCAACAACCTCAAGGACGTGACGGCCCGATTCCCGCTGGGCACCTTTACCTGTGTCACCGGGGTTTCGGGTGGCGGCAAGTCCACGCTGGTGATCGACACGCTGTACAAGGCCCTGTCGCGCCGGCTTATGGGGTCGGGGCAGAACCCGGCGCCCTATGTGGCCATCGACGGGCTGGAGCAGCTGGACAAGATCATCGATATCGACCAGTCCCCCATCGGCCGCACGCCGCGTTCCAATCCCGCCACCTATACCGACCTGTTCGGCCCCATCCGGGACTGGTTTGCCGAACTGCCCGAAAGCAAGGCGCGCGGCTACAGGCCGGGCCGCTTCTCCTTCAACGTCAAGGGGGGGCGGTGCGAGGCGTGTCAGGGTGACGGGGTGCTGAAGATCGAGATGCACTTCCTGCCCGACGTGTTCGTCACCTGCGATACCTGCAAGGGGGCCCGCTACAACCGCGAGACGCTGGACGTGAAGTTCCGGGGCAAGTCGATTGCCGATGTGCTGGCCATGTCGGTGGATGAGGCGCTGCCCTATTTCTCCGCCGTGCCGCGCATCCGTGACCGGCTGGCCATATTGCAGAAGGTGGGGCTGGGTTACGTGGCCCTTGGCCAGCAGGCGACCACGCTGTCGGGTGGTGAGGCGCAGCGTGTCAAGCTGTCCAAGGAACTGGCGCGCCGGGCCACGGGCCGCACGCTCTACATCCTTGATGAACCCACCACCGGCCTGCATACCGAGGATGTGCGCAAGCTGCTGGAAGTGCTGCATGCGCTGGTGGACCAGGGCAACACGGTCGTGGTGATCGAGCATAACCTCGAGGTCATCAAGACGGCGGACTGGGTCATCGACATGGGGCCGGAAGGGGGGGACGGCGGTGGCCGGATTGTCGCCTGCGGCACGCCGGAGGACGTGGCGGCAAGCCCGGACAGCCACACCGGGCGATTCCTGCGCCCGCTGCTGGAAAACCGGCCGCTGGTGCCGGTGCCGGACCCGGCCCCGCCCGCGCCCCGCCGCAAAAAAGCCACGGCACCCAGGGCGGCCGCCAGCGCGAAAAAGCCCGCAAAACCGGCGAAAGCCGCGAAAACCGGCCGTAAAGGGGCAAAATAGACGCCAGTTTGCGCCGAGGTGGCATGAAGGGGGCAAAAAAACTTGCCCCATCATGCTGAAAACACTTGCACTGCGCGGGCCACTGGCTCTATCAGCGCTTTTCTTGGCCCAAGGGGGCAATCTTGCCCAACAGGCTGTCTACTGGTTTGGGGGTACGTGATGAACGCACTTGCTCAACTGGGGATGGTCTCGGAACACCCGAGCAATAACCAGATCTCTTCAGCGCCGTTTTCGTCCGAGGACGACCGGAAAGATTATTTTGTCGAAAAAGACGGGATGAAGTTTGCGGGAACGCATCTTCTTGTCGATCTTTGGGATGCCCGGAATCTTGATGATCCCGCGCAGATCGACCGTACCCTGTGTGAGGCCGCCGTGACGGCCGGGGCTACGATCCTGCACAGCCACTTCCATCATTTCACGCCCAATGGCGGCGTGTCGGGTGTCGTGGTGCTGGCGGAAAGCCATATTTCCATCCACACATGGCCCGAGCGCAACTTTGCCGCCGTGGATATTTTCATGTGTGGCGCCTGTGATCCGCATCTTGCGATCCCGGTCATGCAGCGCCTGTTCCAGGCGGGCCGGATCGAGGTGGATGAACAGCGCCGCGGGCGCGTGCAGCTTTAGGCGGCTGTGGCCGGGGCATGGCCATGTGGCGTCCCGGCCTGTCTTTTACAAGGTATACGAAGTATCGGGCCGGATTGATTTCCGGCCCGTGCTTTTTCATGTGCACTGATTAGGACGGAAAGGGGATCGCAATGTCCCGTGAGTGGATCAGCGAGGGCCTGTACGAAGGCTGGCGGCAGGAACTGCGTGTGGACCGGATGCTGGCGCGCACCAAAAGCGCGTTCCAGGATATTGCCGTGTTCGAGAACGTCGATCTTGGCCGCGTGCTGATGCTTGATGGCGTGGTCCAGATCACGGAACGTGATGAATTCGTCTATCAGGAAATGCTGACCCATGTGCCCCTGCTGGAGCATGGCGATGCGAAGCGCGTACTGATCATCGGGGCCGGTGACGGTGGCGTGCTGCGCCGCGTGCTGGAACACGCCACGGTGGAAAAGGCGGTGATGGTCGAGATCGATGGCGACGTGATCGACCTGTCCAAGAAGTTCCTGCCCGCCATCGCGGGCGATGCCTGGACCAGCCCGCGTGCCGAAGTGATCGTGGGCGACGGGATTGAATACGTCACCAACGCCGCCGATGGGTCGTTTGACGTGATCATCGTGGACAGCACCGACCCGATTGGCGTGGGAGAGGTGCTGTTTACCGACTCGTTTTACGAAAACTGCGCGCGCATCCTCAGCGCCCGCGGCATTATCGTGAACCAGTGCGGCGTGCCCTTCATGCAGGCCGATGAACTGCGCGACACCAGCGTGCGGCGCGCGCGGTTCTTTGACCATGTATCCGCCTATGTCGCGGCGGTGCCCACCTATGTTGGTGGTTTCATGACGCTGGGCGTTGCCGCCAAGGGCTGCGTGCCGGGCCGGCAGGCGGTGGATGTGATCCGTGCGCGCGCGGAAAAGGCGGGCATAAAGGATACACGCTACTGGACGCCGGAGATGCATGCCGCAGCCTTCGTCCTGCCGCCCTACATTGCCCGCAACCTGCCGCAGGCTGATAAGAAATAAGGGTTTTGGGGTGCCGCCCTTTATTTCAGTAAGGCGGCGTTCCCGCAAGCCTTCCGGGCGGGCTGTTCCACACGGCCCCCGGCATGGGGCACCAGACAGGACGGCATGAAAAAGGCCGGGGAGCAGTCCGCTCCCCGGCCTTTCTGGCATCTGCCGTGATCCGGCCGTTCAGGCAACGGGCGCCATGCGCGCGGCCTTGCGCAGGCTGACCAGTTCAGCATCCAGTTCCTTCACCCCGGTTTCGAAAACCTTGAAATGCGGGGTGGCGAGATGCGCCTCGAACGCCTCTTCGTCATCATATACTTCCACCAGGATGACGGTCTGCGGATCATCCAGCGGGCTTATGGCCTCAAAGCGCTGGCAGCCTTTCTCATCCGCTACGGAATGCGCGCTGTCATAGGCGCAGAGTTCAAGGAAATGCGCGCGGTTTCCGGCCGGAATGCGGAATTCGGCCACGATGGTCAGCGGGCTTGTGGTCATGGCTGGATCATCCTCGGGTTTGTGTTGCGTCGTCAGAACGTATTGCCGGTGGGGCACGGGCCATGCCGTTGTGCCGTGGGGCGCTTTTCATGGATTGACTTGGCCCGGCGGGTCATGTCAAGTCGGGAGTGTCGATACGGGAGAGACCAGCCCAGCGCTGGCGCCGAAGGAGCAACCGCCCCGGAAACTCTCAGGCCAAAGGACCGGTCGAACAAGACTTCTGGAAAGAGGCAGCCCGCAAGGGATGCCCGCCGACGGGATAGCGATCTCAGGCACATGCGACAGAAGGGGCACTTCAGGGTCCTTACGGATTCGACAGGAGTCCCGCATGTCCACGCCGTTGCCTGCCCCCGTACCGCCCGTGTTTCCCCACCCCCGTTCCGCTGGCGCGTATCGTGCCATGTCGCCCGCGTGCCCTGCATGTGGGGTTGCCTGCGCGCATGCGGACCCGCACAAGGCCCTGCCCGCATGAACCAGCCATTGCTGCGTACCCCGTTATACGACCTGCACATTGAACTTGGCGCCCGCATGGTGCCATTCGCAGGCTACGACATGCCGGTGCAGTATCCCGCCGGTGTCATGGCCGAGCACCTGCATACCCGTGCCAAAGCGGGGCTGTTCGATGTCTCGCACATGGGTCAGGTCCGCATCCGCCCGAAATCCGGCCGGAACACGGATGCCGCCCGCGCGCTGGAAACGCTGGTGCCCGCCGATATCGTGGCGCTCAGGCCCGGCCGCCAGCGCTATGCCCTGTTCACCACGCCCGATGGCGGCATAAGCGATGACCTGATGGTCGCCAATATGGGGGAATGGCTGCTGCTGGTGGTCAATGCCGCCTGCAAGCAGGCGGATTTCGCCCATGTGCACGCGGCCCTTGCACAGACCTGCACGGTGGAGATGCTGGATGGCCGTGCGCTGATGGCACTGCAGGGACCGGCGGCGGAGGCAGCCCTTGCCAGCCTCAACCCCAGGGCCGCCGGAATGCGTTTCATGGATGTGGTGGAGATGGAGCTTGCAGGTGTGGCCTGCATCATCTCGCGCTCGGGTTACACGGGGGAGGATGGTTACGAGATCGGCATGGCCAGTGGCGATGCCCTCACGGTGGCCCGCGCCCTGCTGGCCTGCCCCGATGTCGCCCCCGCCGGTCTTGGCGCGCGTGACAGCCTGCGGCTGGAGGCCGGGCTGTGCCTGTATGGGTCCGATATCGACCTGACCACGACCCCGGTCGAGGCCGCCCTTGAATGGTCCATCCAGAAAAGCCGCAAACCCGGCGGCGTGCGCGCGGGGGGGTATCCCGGTGCCGCCATCGTGGCCGACCAGCTGGCCGATGGCACCACGCGCCGCCGCGTGGGCCTGCGCGCCGAAGGCCGTGCACCGGTGCGGGGCGGCACCGACCTGTTTGCCGATGAAGCCGGCGCGCAGCCCGTGGGCCGCGTCACCTCTGGCGCGTTCGGTCCCAGCGCGGGCGGTCCCGTGGCCATGGGGTATGTCGCGGCCGACCACGCGGGTGTGGGCACGCGGCTTTTTGCCGCCGTGCGCGGGCGGCTGCTGCCCGTGCAGGTCAGTGCCCTGCCGTTTGTGGCCCCCACGTTCAAACGCTAGGGGCGTCCCGTTTTTCAGCCCGTAATTCAGGCACAATGGAGGAAATGAAATGACTGTCTATTACACGAAGGAACATGAGTGGCTGCGCGTCGAAGGTGATGTCGCGGTGGTGGGCATTACGGCGCATGCGGCGAATGAACTGGGCGAACTGGTCTTTGCCGAAGCCCGTGACCCCGGCACCACGGTGGAGCAGGGCGACAGTGTTGCCGTGGTTGAATCCGTCAAGGCGGCGTCGGACATCTATGCCCCGGTCACGGGTGATGTGCTGGCCTTCAACGATGCGCTGACCGATGACGCGGCGCTGGTCAACCGTGACCCCGAAGGCGAGGGCTGGATCGTGCGCATGACCGTGGCCGATGCCGCCCAGCTTGAGGGCCTGCTGGACCACGCCACCTATATCGCGCTGGTTGGCTGATCTTTTCCCTTCTGTCCCGCCTTTACGGAGTATGCTGGCCGTGACGTCTTCCTCCCGTGGTTCTTCTTCCCTGTGGCATGATGTGGGTGATGATGGCGGGGCGTTCTGTACCCGGCATGTCGGCCCCGATGCGCGTGACGTGGCCGACATGCTGCGCGTGGTGGGGGCCGACACGCTTGACGGCCTGATGGCGCAGACCGTGCCGGGCAGCATCCGCCTGAATGATGCGATGGGTCTGGGCGCGGGCGTGTCCGAACCCGTGGCGCTGGAGCGCCTGCGGGCCATCGCGCGCGGGAACCGGGTGCTGACCTCCCTTATCGGGCAGGGCTATTACGGCACCATCCTGCCCGGCGTGATCCAGCGCAACGTGCTGGAAAACCCGGCCTGGTACACGGCCTATACCCCCTATCAGCCTGAGATCAGCCAGGGGCGGCTGGAAGCGCTGCTCAATTTCCAGACACTGGTCATCGAACTGACCGGGCTGGACGTGGCCAACGCGTCCCTGCTGGATGAAGGCACGGCCGCCGCCGAGGCCATGGCCATGGCGCGCCGCGTGGCAAAGAGCAAGGCCAGCGCCTTCTTTGTCGATGCCGACTGCCATCCGCAGACCATCGCGGTCATCCGCACCCGGGCCGAGCCGATGGGCTGGCAGGTCGTGGTGGGCGACCCCGCGACCGATCTGGATGCGGCGGCCGTGTTTGGCGCGGTGTTCCAGTATCCCGGCTCATCAGGTCAGATCCGTGACCCGCGTGGCTGGATCGCGGCACTGCACGCTGCCGGTGCGGTGGCCGCCCTGTGCGCCGACCCGCTGGCGCTCATGCTGCTGCAAAGCCCCGGCGCACTGGGGGCGGATATTGCGGTGGGTTCCATGCAGCGTTACGGCATGCCCATGGGGGCGGGCGGGCCGCATGCGGCCTATATGGCGGTGCGCGATGCGTTCCGCCGCAACATTCCCGGCCGGATCGTGGGCGTGTCCATCGATTCGCGCGGCAGGCCCGCCTACCGCCTGGCGCTCCAGACGCGCGAGCAGCACATACGGCGCGAGAAGGCGACCTCGAACATCTGCACCGCCCAGGCGCTGCCGGCCATCGTCTCTTCCATGTATGCGCTCTATCACGGGCCGGTGGGGCTGAAGGCCATTGCAACCCGCGTGCACCGGCTGGCCTGCATCCTTGCCGCCGGGCTGCGTGCGCTGGGTGTGGATGTGGTGACACAGGCGTTTTTTGACACGATTACGCTCAACACGGGTGCCGGTACCGATGCGGTCATGGCGCGGGCGCTGGCGGCGGGCATGAACCTGCGCCGGGTGGATGATGCCCATGTGGGCATAAGCCTTGACGAGACCACCACGCCTGAAACCGTCCGTGCCGTATGGGCCAGCGTGAGTGGTGATGCCGCGCGTGTGCCGGCCATCGAATCTGGCCTTGGGGATGTGGCCGGCACCATTCCCGCCGATCTGGCCCGTACCGGCGGCCTGCTGGCGCAGCCGGTCTTTTCCGCCTGCCGGTCCGAGACCGACATGCTGCGCTACCTGCGCCGCCTGGCCGATCGTGACCTGGCGCTGGACCGTTCCATGATCCCGCTGGGTTCATGCACCATGAAGCTCAACGCCACGGCGGAAATGCTGCCGATCACCTGGCCTGAATTCTGTGACATCCATCCCTTTGCCCCGGCCGACCAGATGCGCGGCTATACCCGCCTGTTTGCCGACCTGGAGCGCATGCTGTGCCGGATCAGCGGGTATGCGGCGGTCTCGCTCCAGCCCAATTCCGGTGCGCAGGGGGAATTCGCGGGGCTTATGGCCATTCGCGGCTACCATCGCGCGCGTGGTGACATGGGGCGTGACGTGTGCCTGATCCCGGCCTCCGCGCACGGCACCAACCCCGCTTCCGCCCAGATGGCGGGGATGAAGGTGGTGGTTGTGGCATGTGACGCGCAGGGCAACGTGGATGTGGCGGACCTGAAGGCCAGGATTGCGAAACACGCCGACCAGCTTGCCGCCATCATGATTACCTATCCCTCCACCCACGGCGTGTTCGAGGAGAACGTGCGCGAGATCTGTGAACTGGTGCACGCGGCGGGCGGGCAGGTTTACGTGGATGGCGCCAACCTGAACGCGCAGGTCGGCCTTGCGCAGCCGGGCGTGTATGGCGGCGATGTCAGCCACTTCAACCTGCACAAGACCTTCTGCATTCCCCATGGCGGCGGTGGTCCCGGCATGGGGCCGATCGGTGTGGGCGCGCATCTGGCGCCCTACCTGCCGGGCGCGCCGCAGCTTGGGGGGGACAATGCCATTTCCGCAGCCCCCTTCGGCTCCGCCGATGTGCTGCCCATCTCATGGATGTATATGGTCATGATGGGCGATGCGGGGCTGAAGCGCGCGACCGAGGTCGCGATCCTGAACTCCAACTACATCGCCGCCCGCCTGTCGGATCATTACCCGGTGCTCTACCGGGGGGCGAACGGGCGGGTGGCGCATGAATGCATCCTGGACCTGCGGCCGCTCAAGGATGCGACCGGGGTGACGGTGGATGATATTGCCAAGCGCCTGATCGACCACGGTTTCCATGCGCCTACCGTCAGCTTTCCCGTTGCGGGCACGTTCATGATCGAGCCGACGGAATCCGAAAGCCGGGCCGAGCTGGACCGTTTCTGTGATGCGATGATCGCCATCCGCGCGGAAATCGATGCGGTGGAAAAAGGCGCGCTGACCATTGAGGACAGCCCGCTGCGCCACGCCCCGCACACCGTGCGCGACCTGACCGACCCGGACTGGTCACGGTCCTATGACCGCGCGGCCGCCTGCCTGCCGGGCGGCGTGCACCCCGCCAGCAAATACTGGTCGCCCGTCAACCGGCTGGATAATGCCTATGGCGATCGCAATCTTGTCTGCTCATGCCCCGATATGAGTACCTATGCCGACTAGGGACTGATTGCGCCCCCGTGGTTCATGTATATATCTGACACGATATAATATGGACCAATAGGGGGGCAGCATGGTGGACTGGGTCAAGGGGCGTGCGGGAATCGGGGCGCTGGCCTGCTTCCTTGCGGCTGGTATGGCCGCCATCCCGTCCGCCATGGCGCGGGACGTGACCGACATGGCGGGCACCACCCAGTCCGTGCCGGACCACCCGGCACGGATTGCCGATCTGTGGTTTGCCCATAACGAGCTGGTGCTCATGCTGGGGGGCGCGGGCCAGGTTGTCATGACCGTGGACCGCCCGCAGGCGCGGCCGTGGATGTATACCGTCTTTCCCGCGCTGTTTCAGGCGCGTGCCGTCAACGGGCCACAGGTCAATGCCGAGGCCCTGTTGCAGGACAGGGTCGATCTGGTCTTCGTGCCGGATGCCACGGCCACCATCACGGCTTTCCGTGGTGTAGGCGTGCCGACCCTTGTCGCTTCGTTCCGTGATGTGGACGGGCTGCTGCGGGTGGTAGATATGACCGCAACGGCGCTGGGCACCCCACAGGCGCACGATACCGCCACCCGTTACCGCCAGATGATGATGCAGACCGTCAATGACGTGCGCGACCGCCTTGCGCATGTCACGGCGGCGGCACGGCCCCGTGTGCTGCATGTGCAGTCGCTCCACCCGCTGCGTGTGGATGGGGCGGACAGTATTGTGGATGAATGGATCACGCTTGCCGGTGGCCGCAATGCGGCAACGGGTGTGAGCGGGAACATGAAGCCCGTCTCCATCGAACAGGTGGCGGCATGGGACCCGGATGTGATCATCCTTGGCCCCGATAGCGGCCAGCCTGATGCCGGCATGCAGCCGACATGGCAGCACCTGCGCGCGGTGCGGGCGGGGCATGTGCACCAGAACCCCTCCGGTGTGTTTACATGGGACCGGTATGGCAGCGAACTGCCGCTCCAGATCCGCTGGGCGGCAAAGACCCTGCATCCCGAACTGTTTACCGATCTTGATCCCGTGGCCATGACGCGGGATTTCTACCGCACCTGGTTCCATTATGACCTGAGCACGGCACAGGCGCAGCAGATCCTTGCCGCCCAACCGCCCCAGCCCCTGCCGCAGGCCCCGTCCGGTACGCATCCGTGAGCCTGCGCGCGCTGCTGGTGGGGGGGCTGTGCAGCGGGGGGCTGCTGGTCCTGGTGCTGGTTTCGGCCTGTGTCGGGCGGCTTGCGCTGCCTGCGGGGCAGGTGCTGCAGGCACTGCTGGCCCCGCAGGCCACTGGCGGCGGGGCGGAGATGGTGCATACCATCCTGTTCGGCGCGCGCCTGCCGCGTATTGGCGGGGCGGTGTGCGTGGGGGCGGCACTGTCGGTGGCGGGGGCGGCGTATCAGGCCGTGTTCCGCAACCCGCTGGTCTCGCCCGGGCTGCTGGGCGTGCTGGCGGGGGCAGGCACCGGGGCCGCGCTGGGCATTGTGTGGAATCTGGGTCATGGGGGCGTGGTCGGTCTGTCCTTCCTTGGCGGGCTGGTGGCCGTGGGCGTGGGCGTGGGGATTGCGCAGGTCTTCGATGCGACTTCGATGATGATGCTGGTCTTTGGCGGGCTGATCAGTTCGGCGCTGTTCACCGCATTGCTGTCGCTGCTCAAATACGTGGCGGACCCGCAGAACCAGCTGCCCGATATCGTGTTCTGGCTGCTGGGCAGCCTGACACAGGTCACACCGGGGGCATTGGGCGTGCTGGCCGGGCCGGTGGCGGCGGGAATCGTGCTGCTGTCCGCCTGTGGCCGGATGCTGGACGGGCTGGCCATGGGGGATGAGGAAGCGCGCACGCTGGGCATTCCGGTCGTGGCGCTGCGTTATGGGGTGATTGGTGGCGCCACGGTGCTGGCGGCGCTGACCGTATCGGTCGCGGGCATGATTGGCTGGGTTGGCCTGGTGGTGCCGCATGTGGCGCGCCTGCTGGTGGGGCCGTGCAACATGCGGGTGCTGCCGGTCAGCGCGTGTATTGGCGCGATGTTCCTGCTGGCCTGCGATGACCTGGCGCGCACCCTCTCGGCCGAGGAAATCCCCGTGGGCCTGATTGCCGACCTGCTGGGGGTGGTGGTGTTCATGGCGGTGCTGCCGCTGCTGCGGCGGGGGTGGCGGGCATGAGCGGCGGGGCCGGTGCCCTGCTGCGTATGGACCATGCGGGCTTTCACCGTGGCAGGCGGGGGGTGCTGCATGATCTGTCCTTTTCCATAAACCGGGGTGAACTTGTGGCCCTGCTGGGGCCGAATGGCGCGGGCAAGACCACGCTCCTGCGCCTGCTGCTGGGCCTTGTGCCGCCCGGCAGCGGGCAGGTCTGGCTGGAAGGCCGGCCCATGGCCACCTGGTCGCGGCGCGAGATCGCGCGCCGTATCGCCTATGTGCCGCAGGGGCATGTGCCGCTGTTTCCCTACAGCGTGCGGGACATCGTGGGCATGGGGCGGCTGGCGGAAACCCCCTTTGCCCCCCGCCTGCGGGAAGCCGATCGTGATGCGGTGGCCCATGCGCTGGGGGCACTGGCCATTACCCATCTGGCGGACCGGGCCTATACCGACCTTTCGGGGGGCGAGCGGCAGGCCGTGCTGCTGGCGCGCGCCCTGGCGCAGGGGGCGGCCATCCTTGTGCTGGATGAACCGGAAACCGGGCTGGATTACGGGCAGAAGCAGCGGCTGTATGTCCTGCTGCGCAGGCTGGCGGGACAGGGGCATGCCGTTATCGCCACCACGCATGACCCGATCCAGGCAGCCTGTGTATTTGACCGCGCCATCCTGCTGCGCCATGGGCACGTCATGGCGGATGGCCCGGCGGCCGCCCTGCTTGGTCCCGCCATGCTGGAGCGGCTTTATGCCCCGATCTGAAAATCATCCGGGGACGCTTTTTCAGGAAGTTTCAAGGCATGCCGCCCTGTTGAAAAAAGACGGTAATCAGAAACGTCTAGAGACTGTCTGATAAGTCAGCGCATGATGGCGCTTTAAAAGAAAAGGAAGTTTCTGGTGAGGCTTTTTGCAAAAGCTTCGAAAAAAGGCGGCACCCAGAAACTTTTATCGTTTTTCATCAGGCGGCCGGACTGGCGCGCCTAGCGCCCCATGGGGTTGGTGTCGACGCGCACGGCCTTGCCCGTGCGGTCATAATACAGGATGGCGGTGCCGCGTTTTTCGGCATAGCCATCCGGTTCCCCCGTGGGTGTCCAGAACAGCAGGCGGTTCAGGTCCGGCTGTTCCTTTATCCTGTCGCCGTGCGGAATATAGCGGTACTGGCTGTAATCCATGTGTAGCCGGGGCAGGGGCGGCCGCTTGGAAAGCTGGTGCATGGAGGCATGGCGCTGCGAGGCCTCGCCGGGGTCTTCGTTGCCTGCGTCGGCATGGCCACCTTCAGCCAGTGCTACGCCGGGCATCAGGCCCACGCACAGCCACCCCCACACCATCCACCGCCGCAACCTGATTGACATGAGCGCAGGCCCTTCCCTCGTTCCCCATAGCGGGGTCACCATCCTCCTTTTCCCGGCGCGACGCAATATCCCGCCCCGGCGCGGGATGCCCTTACTGGAAGGGCAGGTAGCGGAAGTCGAAGAAGATCTCGCTCAGGCTGGTGGTGGGCGCGCCCCCCATGCCACCCCATGTATGCACGCGCGAATAGGCCAGCTGCGTGCCCGCCTGCACCGTGCCGTACTGCCCGTGGATGAAGCGGTACCAGGCACCGATGGTAAACTCCTCCACCGAGCGGATGTTGGCGGTGCAGCCGCCCAGTGCCGCGGTGTTGAGGTCCGAGCCCTCCGTCATGCACCCGGTATTGTCCGCCAGCGGGTTGCCATAGCCATAGGCATTGCCGCCTTCGTCAAAATAGCTGCGGCCCGAACGCTGCATGCCGAAATAGCCGTATACGTCGAGCATCTTGTTGGGGTGCGCGATCACGCCAGCCGTGGTCTGGGCCGAGGACAGCAGGGCCGGCGCGCCGTTGGCACGCAGTGTCGCATCGGGCAGCAGCACCGAACCGTAGCGCCCGATGCCCCGCCCCGTAAGCCCCGCCAGCCGCACTTCCAGCCGGTGCGGGATGACCGGCAGGATCATCGATCCGCCAACGCCCCAGGCAACGGCGGTATGGTTTTCACCCACGCCGTTTATGACCGAACGGTCATGCGGGAAGTGGACCACGCCTTCCACTTCGTAATGGCCCCAGTGGGGGTCCCATGCCAGTTTGCCGATCACGTCGGGCGCTATTTCGTTGGAATAGTTGGTGGTGGCGCTGCTCAGCCCCACGCCGTTGGACCCGATCTTGGCATACCCCCCGTTGGGCAGGGCGTATTCACCATTGCCCAGGTCATCGCCAAAGCCGGTGGTGTCATAGATCGTGGCCGGATTCTCGATGGACAGGCCCGTCCACAGCCGGTGCTGCAGGTAGTCCTTGACAATGCGCACCTGCCACTGCCGCGACCAGGTCTGGCCCGCCAGGATGGAGGATTCGATGGTTTCGGGCAGGCTTTCCTGACGGGGCACGATGCCCACGCGGTCAGGCGTGAGCATGGTCCAGGCCTGACCGATCAGGAAATGCGTATTCGCGCGCGAATCATCCAGTGTCAGATAGGCCTGCCGCAGGCGGGGCACATAGGAATTGCTCTCATACGGGTTGGTGGTCTCGGCACTGGCGCCAAAATCGGTTTCCACGAATCCCGCCACGGTCAGGTGCGGATTGAGCTGCCCGCGCGCCATGAGCGAGAAGCGCGAATACCGCGCATCCCCATTGAAGTTCGTGGTGTGGAAGTTCGAGCTGTCACGGAAGGGAATGGCATTCCAGTAATTGAATATGCCAGACGAGACCTGCCGGTTTTCCACCAGCGCCGCCGCATCGAAGAACCCGCCCAGGATGATGGAGACGGGACCAAGGTGGAACACCTTGCTGCCCAGCGCGCCGGCGGACTGCGCGCCCACCGTCTCGCGGTTGTGGGGGCCGACATTGTTGTTGGCCATGTGGGAGATCAGGTCTTCCTCCCGGTGGGCTACGACGGATTCCAGCGTCGGCTGGTCAACGGGTTCGAACGTGGCGGGGGCGGAACGGCCACCGATATGCGGCATGCGCCCGCGTGTTTCCATCTCCGCCCCGGTGCCGGCCACACTCATGGCGGTGGCATGGCCTTCGCTGGGTACCCAGCCGCCACGCACATGCCCGCCCGACCCGGTGACCTGCAGCGGATGGCCCGTGGCCGCGCTGCTGCCCCCCGTCTGGGCGCGGTGACGGGCGATCTGCTGGCGCATGGCCATGAGATCGTTCTGGAGCGCCATCTGCTGCTGCTGCAGATGTTCCATCTGGCGTTCCATGATATCCAGCGATTCCGGATCATCATCGGCCCATGCCGCGCATGCGGGTGCCAGGAAGGAACACACCATCAGCATGCCTGCAATGCTGGCGCGCCGATGCATGGAAAAGGACGGAATCCGCATTTAAGGTCAGGAGGCCCCACGGTTAGGTTTCAGACTATATATGTCAAAACATTTCCGGATAAACAGGTAAATAATATTTTCTTTTAAGAATGCCCGGGTCCATGGCCCGTCCCGTCCATTCTTCCTGTCCGGGGCCGTGGGCAGCCCCGCGTGGTGGCGTTACATGACGTGGTGTTACACGACATCCGGGCGGCGGGCGGTCATGGCATGGACCGCGTCGTGCCAGAACAGGTCCTCTGGCGCGGGGGTGACGGTGCCGTTGTCCACCGGGCCAAAACCCGCGCGCGCCAGCAGGGTTTCCAGCATGCGGCGGCGGTCGGTTTCATCCAGCGCCTGCCACAGGGCGGTGGCCTTGTGCGGTATGAAGCGCGTGCCGGATGTCAGGATGATCAGGCCGCCGGGCTGCAGCACGCGGGCTGCCTCGCGCAGCAGGGCCACGGGCTGGCGCAGGTAGGGGGCCACGTCGCAAAGCAGCACGGCATCCATGCTTTCATCGGCCAGCGGCAGTTCGGGGGTCTCGTTCAGGTCTTCCACCACGCGGTCGGTCAGGCGGGTGTTGCTGTCCAGCGCCTGGGCATTCACGCCAATGCCGATCACGCTGCCGAATTCCATATCGGGCGGCAGGTGGCTGTCGGGACCGGCCATAAGGTCAAGGATGTCGCCGCCCTCGGGCAGCAGGGTGCGGTACAGCGCGGTGATGGCGGCCTGCGCGCCCTGGTCCAGCATGGGGCCGGCGGGTCTGCGCGAATAGAATGCCGTGTCGGATTCCCCCGATGCGGCAGTAAAGGATTGCGGGTGGAACCCGTGCAGGTCATTCATGGATGTGCCAGACAGTACAGATGAAACAACGCCCGATTGGAGGGCGTATTATCATGCGCCCGCGCATGTGTGACAGGAGAAAAACAGATGGCCCGCATGATCCATTCCATGATCCGCGTGCGTGACGCGGCGGCAAGCCTTGCCTTTTATGAAACGGCCTTTGGCCTGACGGTGGCCGACAGGCTTGTTTTTGACACCTTTACCCTTATCTACCTGTCCAATGACGAACAGACATTCGAACTGGAACTGACCGTAAACCACGACCGGACCGCGCCCTATGACCTGGGGGATGGCTATGGCCATCTGGCGGTGTCGGTTGCGGATGTGGACGCGGAACATGCACGCCTTACCGCCGCGGGCCTGTCACCGCTTGCGGTGAAGGACATGTCGTGCGGGGAGCGGTTCGTGGGCCGGTTCTTCTTCGTGACCGACCCCGACGGCTACCGGATCGAGGTCCTGCAGCGCGGCAGGCCGGGGCGTTTTGTCTGATCGGGCTTGCAAGCGGGCGCCTGTGGTGCCATCCCGCTCGCAAACGGGGGCGGCTTGGCCTTATACAGGACGGATGATGACCGGTTTTCTCAAGATGCACGGGCTTGGCAATGACTTCGTGGTGGTGGATGAACGCACCCATCGCCATGATCTTACACCCGCGCGTATCGCCGCCCTGTGTGACCGGCATACGGGCATTGGCTGTGACCAGTTCGTGACCCTGCGCCCGGCCTGCGCCGAAGGGGCGGATGTGTTCGTACGCTTCTTCAATGCCGATGGTTCGGAATCCGGCGCGTGCGGCAATGCCTCACGCTGCGTGGCCGACCTTGTGGCGCGGGAGAGCGGGCGGGCGCAGGTCGGGCTGCAGACGCGCGCGGGCGTGCTGTCCGCCACCCTTGTGCGCCCGGGCGTGGTAACGGTGGACATGGGCGTGCCCGCGCAGGGCTGGGCCGATGTGCCGCTGGCCGAAGCCATGGACACGCTGCACCTGCCCATAACGGGTGACCCGGCCGCCGTCTCCATGGGCAACCCGCACGCCACGTTCTTCCTGCCCGCGCCCGACGGCATGGACCCGTGTGTTGCGGGGCCGGAACTGGAACACCACCCCCTGTTCCCCCAGCGCGCCAACATTGGCCTTGCGCATGTCACGTCGCGCGGGTCCATGCGCCTGCGGGTGTGGGAACGCGGCAGCGGGCTGACGCGGGCCTGCGGTTCGGGCGCGTGCGCCGCCGTGGTCAACGCCGTGCGGCGCGGGCTGGTGGACCGTACCTGCACGGTGGAAATGGACGGGGGCAAGCTGGAAATCACATGGCGTGGCGATGATGGCCATGTGCTCATGACCGGCCCGGCCACCACCAGCTTTACCGGCACGTTCAGCCCGGAAGACTACCCCCGATGAAGAAGCCGGAAATCCTGACCTTCGGCTGCCGCCTCAACACCTATGAGAGCGAGGTGATGCGCAGCCATGCCGCAGGGCTGGACAATGTGGTGATCGTGAACACCTGCGCGGTGACGGGCGAGGCGGAGCGACAGGCGCGCCAGGCCGTGCGCCGCGCCCATCGCGAACGCCCTGACGCGCGCATTGTGGTAACCGGCTGCGCCGCCCAGATCGACCCCGAACGCTGGGCGGCCCTGCCCGGTGTGACCCGCGTGCTGGGCAACCGTGAAAAGCTGGAGGCCGCAAGCTGGAGCGAGATGGCGCTGGGTGAAGGCAATGCCGTGTCCGACATCATGGCCGCGCGCGAGACAGCACCCCATCTGGTGACCGAGTTCGCCGGCCGCACCCGTGCGTTCGTGGAGGTGCAGCAGGGCTGTGACCATCGCTGCACCTTCTGCATCATCCCCTTCGGGCGTGGGCCGTCACGCTCGGTGCCGGTCGGTGCGGTGGTGGAACAGGTGCGCGCCCTTGTGCAGTCCGGCTACCGCGAAGTGGTGCTGACGGGGGTGGACATCACTTCATGGGGCGGTGACCTGCCGGGCAGGCCGCTGCTGGGGCAGCTGTGCCGCAGGCTGCTTGCCCTGGTGCCGGAACTGGAGCGGCTGCGCCTGTCCTCGGTCGATCCGGTGGAAATTGATGAGGATATCTGGAAGCTGCTGGAAGCCGAGCCGCGCTTCATGCCCTATCTGCACCTGTCGCTGCAGGCGGGGAGTGACATCATCCTCAAGCGCATGAAGCGCCGGCATCTGACAGCGGATGCGGCAGGTGTGGTGGCGCGGGCGCGGGCGCTGCGGCCCGGGATCGGCATCGGGGCGGACATCATCGCCGGTTTCCCGACCGAGGATGAGAAACTGTTCGCGCAGACACTCGCTTTTGTACGGGACAACGCACTGCCCTACCTGCATGTCTTTCCCTATAGTGAGCGGCCGGGCACGCCCGCGGCCCGCATGCCCGCCATTGCGGTACCCGCGCGCAGGGAACGCGCGGCCCGGCTGCGGGCCGCGGGGGCGGAGGCGGCGCGGGCCTTCCATACCCGCCTGCTGGGGCAATCCCTGCGCGTATTGATGGAAACGGACACGGCGGGCCATTCCGAGGAATTTGCCCCCGTCAGGCTGGTGGACGGCGCGGTGTCCGTGGCCGGGCGCATCGAGACGGTGCGGCCGGTGGCGGTTGACGATAACGGACTGGTTGCGGAAATTCTCTGATATGGCTCTTGGCTTCTTCTCACGGCTCAAGGCGGGACTGTCCCGCTCCACCCAGAAACTCAGCGGCGGCATTACCGCCGTGTTCACCCGGCGCAAGCTGGATGACGAGGCGCTGGAGGAACTTGAGGACCTGCTGATCTCCGCCGACCTGGGTCCCAGCGTGGCCGAAAAGGTGATCGACTCCTTCCGCCGCGCCAAATTCGGCAAGGAAGTGACGGATGAGGAAGTGCGCGCCGCCCTGGCGGAGGAGATTGCCAATATCCTCCAGCCCGTCGCCATTCCGTTTGAACCTGATCCGAAGCACAAGCCGCATGTGGTGCTTGTGGTGGGGGTGAACGGCACGGGCAAGACCACCACCATCGGCAAGATGGCCCGCTTTTATGGGGAGCAGGGCAAGAAGGTGATGATGGTGGCGGGCGATACCTTCCGCGCCGCAGCCGTCGAGCAGTTGCAGGTATGGGGCGAGCGCACGGGGGCGCCCGTGATCGCGGGCAGGCCCAATGCCGATGCGGCGGGGCTGGCGTTCGAGGCGCTCAAGCGTGCCACGGCGGAACAGGCCGACCTGCTGCTGGTTGATACGGCCGGCCGCCTGCACAACAAGAGCGCGCTGATGGAGGAACTGGCCAAGATCATCCGCGTCATGCGCAAGTTTGACGAAACAGCACCCCATTCCGTGCTGCTGGTGCTGGATGCCACCACCGGGCAGAACGCGGTGGAACAGGTGCGGGTGTTCAAGGAACTGGTCAACGTGACCGGGCTGATCGTGACCAAGCTGGATGGCTCGGCCCGCGGCGGCATTGTGGTGGCGCTGGCCGATGCGTTCGGCCTGCCGGTGCATCTGGTGGGCGTGGGCGAGCAGGCGGACGACCTGCGTCCCTTCTCCGCCGAGGCGTTTGCCAGGGGGCTGGTGGGCGACAGCATAAAAGTCATCGAGCGTGATGACGCGCAGTCCGCACCCGACGGACAGGCGGCGGGCAGCGAGCAGCCCCCGCATCAGGGCTGAGGGACGGCCTGACAACGCGCCCAGAAGTGCGTGGCAGGGCAGAGGGAAGTTTTTGGCGAAGCTTTTTTCAAAAAGCTTCGGGGAACGCCGCCTTTTTGGGGAAAAGTGGCGCCCGGAAACCTTTGTTCCGTATCCGCGCACCCTGACAGGCAGGTCTGGAGGCATGATCATGACGATATCGCAATCCCTTCTTTCCTTCGCGCTCACCGCGTTTGTCATGGCCATTACGCCGGGACTGGATACCGCGCTGGTGCTGCGCACGGCCACCACGGCAGGGCGGGAAAAAGCGGTGCTGGCGGCCCTTGGCGTGGTATGTGGCTGCCTTGCATGGGGTGTGGCGGTGGCCACCGGGCTGGGGGCGCTGCTGGCGGCTTCCCGCCCGGCATTTGATGCCATCAGGATAACGGGTGCGGCCTATCTGTTATGGGCCGGGGGCAGGATGCTCCTGTTTCCCCGCCGTGATGGCAGCCAGCCGGCTGGCGCGGTGCCGGATGGCGGGCGGCATGGTTATTTCCTGCGCGGCATGCTGCAGAACCTGCTCAACCCCAAGGTGGGGGTTTTCTATATTTCCTTCCTGCCGCAGTTCGTGCCCGGCAACGTGCAGGCAGGGCCTTACCTTTTCCTGCTTTCGGGCCTGCAGGCGGCCCTGAGCTGCGGGTGGCTGGTCCTGGTGGCGTTTACCGGCCATTCCCTTGGCCGCCTGCTGCGGCGCGCGTCCATCATGCGGGCCATGGACCGGCTGACCGGATGCGTGTTCATAGGCTTCGGTCTCAGGCTCGGCCTTTCACGCGGCTGAGAGACTGATGAAATGAAGCGCATTGATGGGAAATGAAAATTTTTGGTGTCAGCTTTTTGAAAAAAGGCAACGTTTCCTGAGGCTTTCTGAAAAAAGCCTTACCCGGGACGCCCTTATGGCGGACCCTCCCCGAGGGCATGAACACTGGCCATGAAAAAAGGGACCACCTGGGGGGGTGATCCCTTTTCCTCCGGACCGGGGCGGCCTGCCGCAGGTCAGATCGGCATGGCGCGGTCAAACACGCTTTCCAGCGCCATGATACCCGGCAGGGTCTTGCCTTCCAGCCACTCCAGAAAGGCACCGCCAGCGCTGGAGATGTAGGAGATGTGCTTTTCCACCCCCGCATGGCGCAGGGCGGAGACCGTGTCCCCGCCACCGGCAATGCTTTTCAGCACGCCGGCATCGGTCAGCCTTGCCACCTCCTTTGCCACGGCATTGGTCGCGGTATCGAAGGGCGGGATCTCGAACGCACCCAGCGGGCCGTTCCAGACCAGGGTTTTCAGGGTGGTGATCTTCTGGTTGATCAGCATCACCGTCTCCGGCCCCACGTCCAGTACCATCGCATCGGCCGGGATGGCGCTGATGGCTACCGTGCGGGTCGGCACATTGGCCTGGAAGTCGGTCGCGGTCACGGCATCGACCGGCAGGACGATCTCGCAGCCCTTTTCCCTTGCCTTGGCCATGATGGCGCGCGCGGTGTCGTGCATGTCCGCTTCCTGCAGCGAACGGCCGACATTCACGCCCTGCGCGGCAAGGAAGGTGTTGGCCATGGCCCCGCCGATGATCAGCATGTCCACTTTTTCAAGCAGGTTGCCGATCAGGTCGAGCTTGGTCGAGATCTTGGCCCCCCCCACGATCGCGCCCACCGGGCGCGCGGGGTTTTCCAGCGCGATGTTGAGGGCGTTGAGTTCCGTCTCCATCAGCCGCCCGGCAAAGGACGGCAGCAGGCGGGCCACGCCCTCGGTCGAGGCATGGGCACGGTGCGCGGCCGAGAACGCATCGTTCACGTAGTAATCGGCCAGGGCCGCGAACCCCTTGGCCAGTTCGGGATCGTTCTGCTCCTCACCGGGGTAGAAGCGGGTGTTTTCCAGCACCACCACGTCACCGTCCTGCATGGCGTCCACGGCCTGCTGCGCCTTGGGGCCGATGCAGTCATCGACAAAGGTGACCGGGCGGCCCAGCGCGTCACCCAGCGCGTCGGCAATGGGGCCAAGCGACATTTCGGGCACGCGCTGGCCCTTCGGGCGGTCGAAGTGACTGACCACGATTACCCTGGCACCCTTCTGCGCCAGTTCCTGTATGGTGGGCAGCAGGCGGATGATCCGTGTCGCATCGGTGATCTGCCGGTTGCGCACGGGCACGTTCAGGTCGGCGCGCAGGAGTACCTTCTTGCCGGTGGCATCAAGGCTGTCCAGCGTCTTGAATGAAGCGGCGGCCATTACAGTGCCCCGAACACGGCGGCCGTGTCGGCCATGCGGTTGGAGAAGCCCCATTCGTTGTCATACCAGCTGCAGATGCGCACCAGCCGGCCCCCATCGATCACCGCCGTCTGGGTGGCGTCAAAGGTGGAGGACGCGATGGAGTGGTTGAAATCCGTGCTGACCAGCGGTGCCGTGTTGTAGGCAAGGATGCCCTTGAGCGGCCCGGATTCGGACGCCTTGCGCACGGCTTCGTTCACCGCCTCGACGGAAGCGGGGGCGGTCTTGGGCACGAAGTCCAGCGAGACGAGCGAGACATTGGGGGTGGGCACGCGGATGGCGGTGCCGTCCAGCTTGCCCTTGAGGTGCGGCAGCACCAGCCCCACGGCGCGCGCGGCCCCGGTGGAGGTCGGGATCATGTTCAGCGCCGCCCCGCGTGCGCGGCGCAGGTCCTTGTGCAGGGTGTCCACCGTGCGCTGGTCGCCGGTATAGGAATGGATGGTGACCATGTAGCCGCATTCGATGCCGAATGCGTCATCCAGCACCTTGGCCACCGGGGCCAGGCAGTTGGTGGTGCACGAGGCATTGGAGATGACGGTCATGTCCGGTGTCAGCACATCCTGGTTCACGCCGAACACGATGGTGGCATCCACGCCCGACGCGGGGGCGGAGACGATTACCTTGCGCGCGCCCGCCTTGATCAGCTGGGCGGCCTTTTCCTTGTCCGTGAAGCGGCCGGTGCATTCCATGGCCACATCAACGCCCTGGAAGGGGACCTTCGTCGGGTCGGCCTCGGCCGAGACGGTGATGGGGGCGTAGGTGCGGCCATTGGCGGTGATGATGATCTGGTTGCCATTCACCTTCACATCGGCGGGGAACCGGCCGTGTACGCTGTCATAGGACAGCAGGTGTGCGTTGTCTTCCACGCTGCCGAGGTCATTGATGGCAACGGGCACGACATCCGTGCGCCCGCTTTCGATAATGCCACGCAGCACGAGGCGACCAATGCGACCAAAACCGTTTATTGCGACTTTAACAGCCATTTTCTTATTTTCTCCGTAAGGGTCAGACATGTTCACACACTGGCATCGACCGATGCCATTCCGGGTGGAGGCGCGCCGTTTCCTCCCGCGGTTCCAGGCAGGGTGTCGGACAGGGGGGCGAGCAGCCGCATGGCATCGCGGCAGATCCGTTCCGGCGTGATGTCAGCCGGGCTGCCGGGCTGGTCCGGGGATGCCCCGAACCCGTCAATGCCAACGAAAATTCCGTCTGCGCCAAGCCAGCGTTCCCATCCAAACCCCGATGCGGCCTCTATCCCGATCCGGGGTGCCGTTCCCAGCACGGCAGCACGATACGTCATTTTTTGGGCGGCGAACAGTTCCCAGCATGGAAGGGATACGACAGCCGCGGCAATCCCCGCTTCCTTCAGCAGTTTGCGCGCGGCCAGCGCCATGATCGCCTCATGCCCCGTGGCGACCAGCGTTACCTGCCGTGGTCCCTGTGCCTCGGCCAGCACATAGCCGCCGCGCGCGCACAGGTTGGTCAGCCCGTGCAGTTCGCGCTCGGGCGCGGGGGCGGACAGGATGGGGGTGGATTCCAGCGTCAGCAGGCTTGGCCCGGTGGTGCGGCGCAGCGCCAGTTCCAGGCATTCCATGGTCTCGCGGTGGTCGGCGGGACGGAAAACCGCCATATTGGGCATGGCGCGCAGGCTGGCAAGCTGTTCCACCGGGCGCCAGCCGCCCGTGTTGTCGCCGCTGAGCATGTTGTCATCGGTCAGCAGGTAGATCACCTGCTGGTCGGTCATGGCGGCGTAGCGCAGGGCGGGGCGCATGCGGTCCACCGCGATGATGGTGGATGCCCCGAAGGCCAGCAGGCCGCCATGCAGCGCAATACCATTCAGCAGGGCCGCCATGCCATGGACCTGGGTGCCGCAGTTCAGCTCCGCCTCGCCACTGCTGCGCCGGTGGGCCGACAGGTCGGCCAGCATGCCCTGGCGTGAACGCAGGCAGATCAGTTCGGGCAGGAGTTCATGCAGTGTCTCGAGTCCGCGCCGCGCGGCGAAGGCGGGGGAAACCCGGGCAATGGCCGTCCCTTCCTCGCGCCAGGTACGCTGCCAGTCGGGTTGCCAGAAGGCGGGGCGCTGGTTGCGGGCCATGCGCTCGAATTCCGCCTTCTGCCGGTCCTTGAGCAGCCGCCGCAGCCACGAACGCCGGGCGCTGGCGCCGCGCCGCGCGGCACCCGCCCACAGGCCCGGATCATCGACAAAGGGGGGCTGTGGCCCGGTTTCGGCGGTGGCGATGCAGGCGATCAGGCAGGGTTTGTGCGTGCGTTGGGAAGAAGCGATGGCGGTTGCGATCTGTTCGGGATTGCCCGCGTCCACCTTGCGCACGGACCAGCCCGATGCACTGTAGCGTGGCAGGATGGCGTCCACCTGTTCGCGTTCGCTGTGCCACAGGCCCACCACCAGTGTCACGCGGTCCAGCGTCATTTCCCCCGCCAGCGCCGCCGTTTCCAGCGCCACCCCGGTGGAGAGTTCCGTCCAGCATCCCAGCGCCCAGATGCGGTGGTTGACCAGCGAGCGGCCAAAACGGGCCGCCAGCCTGTGTTCGGCCAGCGCCATGCCGATGGCCGCCCCCAGCCCCTGCCCGTTGGGGCCGCAGGCCTGGCGTTCATGGGGCGGGGTGTCGGGGTGGGCGCCGTGCGGGGGCAGGGGGGCCTGCCCGGACAGTTCGGCCATGATGGTGGGCAGCACGCGGTAGCGCGGGGAGGAGACGACAAAGCGGTCGCGGTCCGGCCATTCCGGGCTTGCAGGGTCGAAGCGCAGGAAGCGACTCCACAGCACAGCGCAGAAACCGGCCATGACCCGCGCATGCGGGGCATAGCGCCGGTCGGGCTCATGTACGCCAATGGCGTGGCGGATTGCCGTTATCAGGCGTTCGGGCATGCTGGGGGCGGCCGGGGGGCCACCATCGGGCAGGGAAGCACAGGCTTGATCTTCTGGCATCGGCATCGTCCATATGTCGGGGCAGGATCGCTTGGAGCCGCCTGGCCTGTACTACTGCGCCGCGCGCATGGCGGCAACATTGCAGCGCTGCCCACTATGCCCGGCGGGGGCGATACTGTATCTGTAGCGGGCCATGCACCCTCCCCGCGCCCGCCCCGCCCGCCGTGCCCTTCTTGCCGCCGCCCTGTGCCTGCCGGTGCTGGGCGGGTGCGCGCTGGTCAGCCAGAAAACCTTCAACCGCCATGCGGGCGACCCGCCCCGCCTGCCCCAGGCGCCACCGCCGCCCGTGCCGGGCATGGACCGTCCGGCGCTGGTGACCATCGTGGCGGGTACGCCACAAAGCCAGTGGCGCCCGGCGGTTATGGCCGCCGTGACGGATGCGCTGGCGCGCAAGCCCAATGCGCTGTTCACCATTGTCGTCAACGTGCCCGACAGGGCGGACGGCACGCCGGGCGACCTGAGCGGCGTGGTGGCGGCCAGCGGCCAGCCGGTGCTCCAGGCGGTCATGGATGCGGGTGCGGGGGGCAGCCAGACCGAGATGGATGCTCGTACCATCTCCTCCGGCAGTGCAATGCAGGTCTGCATCTACGTCGAGTAGCCGAATGCGGTTTTGCAATTACCGCCTCCCTCATGCCATAAAGGCTGGCCCGCCGGTGGTTAACCGCCAGCGACAGCGCCACGTGACGGGGAAAACACCCCCCCGCGTGAAGGGCCATGCCAGTGCATGGCCGTAATGAATGAAGCCCCCGCGCACAACAGGCGGGTGGTGTGCATGGAGAAAAGCAGCAGTGTCCAGTAATCATGTGGATGGGCATCCGTTCTTCCGGTTCTGCCGCACGGCACTGGAAAATATCCGCGCACAGGGACGATACCGGCAGTTCACCCCACTGGCACGCCAGGCCGAGCGGTATCCGCTTTACGAACAGCCCGAAGCGGCGGCCACCCCCGCCACCCCCGCCTGCCCGCGGGACCGGGAAGTGGTGGTCTGGTCTTCCAACGATTACCTTGGCATGGGCGTTGACCCCGTTGTGGTCGAGGCCGCCATCCAGGCCATCCATGAACATGGCGCGGGTGCCGGCGGCACGCGCAACATCGCGGGTACCAGCCCCGTCCATACCGCGCTGGAGGCGGAACTGGCCGACCTGCATGGCAAGGAAGCGGGCCTGCTGTTCGTATCGGGCTACGTGTCCAACCAGGCATCGCTGCAGACCATCCTGACCAGCATGCCGGGCTGGATCTGCTTTTCCGACCGGCTGAACCATGCCTCCATGATCGCGGGCATCAAGGGCGCGCGCGGGTCCACCACCGTCATCTACGAACATAACGACCTGGCCGACCTGGAAGCCAAGCTGGCCGCCGCCCCCGCCGATGCGCCCAAGCTTATCGCGTTCGAGAGCGTGTATTCCATGGATGGCGACATTTCCGACATTGCCGCCACCTGCGCGCTGGCCCGCAAATATGGCGCCATGACCTATCTTGATGAAGTCCATGCCGTGGGCCTGTATGGCGCGCAGGGTGGTGGCGTATCGCAGCGCGACGGGGTCGCGGAGCAGGTGGACATCATCGAGGGCACGCTGGCCAAGGGCTTTGGCGTGCATGGCGGCTACATCACCGCGTCCAGCGACATCGTGGAATACCTGCGCCTGTCCGCCTCGGGTTTCATCTTCACCACGTCGCTGCCGCCCGCGGTGGTGGCCGCGGCGCTGGCCAGCGTGCAGCAGGTGCGCAAGGATGGCTGGCGGCGCGAGCGCATGTTCGAACGTGTCAATACCTTCCGTGACAAGCTGCGCCGGGCGGGCGTGCCCTTTACCATGACGCCGAGCCATATCGTGCCGATCCCGGTGGGCAATGCCGAGCGCTGCCGTGAACTGAGCGACAGGCTGCTCAATGATTACGGGATCTATGCCACCCCCATCAACTATCCCACCGTGCCCCGTGGCACCGAGCGCCTGCGCCTGACGCCGGGGCCGTACCATACCGACCAGATGATGGACGACATGGTGGCGGCGCTGACGCATCTGCTGCGCCTCAATGACCTGACGGAGGCACCGCCCGTCGCGGCCATGGCCTGATTGCGGGACAGGCAGGCCGCTCCTGATGAAAAAAGGCCGGTCGCTGTGTGCGACCGGCCTTTTTCATGTGGGGCGTGACCGGCCCTCAGCGGCTCTGGGCAATGGCTTTCTTCAGGTCGTCATAGCCCACGGCGCCGGGAATGATCTGGCGGGCGTTGAACACGAAGGTGGGCGTGCCGTCCAGCCCGATGGCGCGGGCCAGTTCCATGTTGGCCTGCAGGATGGCGGTGACCCTGGCGCCATTCATGTCCGTGGCCAGTGTTGCGGCGTTCAGGCCCGACTGGGTGGCCAGCGTGCGCATGCGTTCAGCCGTGGGGGCGGCGGAATCCCCCATCACTGCCGCCTGCATGCGGAAATAGGCGGCCTGTCCCCCCTGCACGAAGGCCGCCACCAGCGCCTGCGAGGTGATCAGGCTGCCCTGGCCCAGTACGGGAATGACCTTCTCCACAATGCGCAGGTCCCTGTCCTCCCGCGCAAGGCGGTCCAGGTCGGGCAGCACCTTGCGGCAGTAGGGGCAGCGCGGGTCATAGAATTCCACCACCGTGGTGTGCCCCTGCGGGTTGCCCAGTATGGCGTCGCTGGCAGCGGGTGTGAGCAGGTCGGCGCGGTGGCTTTCCAGCGCGCTGCGGGCCGCGTTCTGCTGGGCCGCATTGGCGGTGCTGCGCAGGGCGGCAATGGCATCGGACAGGATGGTGGGATCGGTTTTCAGGGCGTTGCGCATGATCTCCACGATTTCCTGCCGCTGGGCGGGGGTGAAGGTCGCGGCGGGATCGGCGGCATGGCCCGTGCCGGGGCGGGCGATCATGACGGCCCCCGTGGCCAGCAGGACGGGCAGCAGGCGCGGACGGTACCGGCGGGGGGAAATGAATGTCACGGGTTTGCTCCGTTGTCATGTCGCGATAGGGTGCTTCTGTAAAGGATCGGGCACGGGAAAGGAATGGGTCATGGTGGCTGGCATGCCTGTTGCCCATGGCCCCCAAGGCCGCTAAGTCGTAACGGGTCTGCGGCGATCGCGTGGCCGTGGTACGAGCCGTTCAATGAATTCAAGCCGACCTGCCATTGGAGAAGCGTTGCGTGCCTGAGCATTCGATAACACCTGTCGCCCGCCGGTACATGCGTCATGCAGTCTCGGCGGTGCTGGCCATTTCGGTTACGGGGTGTTCCCTCAACAAGTATTCCCCCGTGAAGATCGTGTCGCACATGTTCGGTCCTTCACCCGGGGCGCTGATCGGCACGGTCTCGGCTGATGAGCCGCAGGCGACACTGGTGGGCCGCGACATTCTCCAGCGTGGCGGCAATGCCGCGGATGCGGCGACGGCCATGGGCATGGCACTTTCGGTCACGCTGCCCTCGCGCGCCTCGCTTGGCGCGGGCGGGGCCTGCCTGGCCTACAGGCCGGGTGACCAGAATGGCGGCCGGGCGTTCATGTTCCTGCCTGTCGCGGGCACGGTGGCGGCCACGGGCATGCCGCGCGCCGACCGTCCGGCAGCCGTCCCGATGATGGCGCGCGGGCTGTATCTCATGCATCTGCAATACGGGTCGGTCGCCTTTTCCGAACTGCTGCCCGGCGCGATCACGCTGGCTTCCAACGGCATCAACGTCAGCCGCCAGCTTGCGGGCGACCTTGCGGCCGTGCAGGTGCCGCTGCTGGCCGATGCGGGCATACGCGCCATCTTCAGCCGTTCGGATGGCAAGGCGCTGGCCGAAGGCGATGCGCTGGTGCAGACGCACCTGTCCGGCGCGCTGGACCAGATCCGCAGCATGGGGGTAGGTGATCTGTACAATGGCGCCCTGGCCCAGTCCTTTGTCGCGGGCAGCCAGGCGGCAGGCGGCGGGTTGCAGGTGGCGGACCTGCGCGCGGCCGTTCCGTCGGAGCAGAAGCCCCTTGTCGTGGAAAATGGCGAGACGCGGGTCGCCTTCCTGCCGCCGCCCGCCGATGGCGGGCTGGGAAGTGCCGTTACCTTCCGCAGCGCGGCCTCATCTGATGCCGCAACCCGTGCGCAGGCCGCCATTGCCGCCTGGCGCGCGCAGAACGGCAATGCCACGGGGGGCACGGCGGACAGCGTGCTGGCGCGGGCGCAGGCCTTCGTCAATGCCGGTGGCGGGGCGGGGGGCGGCCTGCCCGCGCTCCCGGCCTCCACATCCTTTACGGTGGTGGACCATGCCGGCATGGCCGTGGCGTGCAGCCTGAGCATGGACAACCTGTTCGGCACGGGGCGCATGGCGGGCAATACCGGCATTGTGCTGGGGGCCTCCCCCGCCCGCCTGCCACAGCCGCTGTATACGGCGGCCATCGCCAGTCAGGGCCGGGCATTCCGGGCTGTGGCGGCGGGGTCGGGGCAGAATGATGCTGCCGCCGCCGTGGGCGTTACCATGCGCAATATCCTGGCCGGTCAGGCACCCGACGCGCATCCCGTCACGGCACAGGGGCGCGTGAATGCCATATCCTGCCCGCGCGGGCTGCCGGGCGATGGCGCGACCTGCGTTGCCGCGACCGACCCGCGTGGCGCGGGGCTGGCCATGGGGCCGCGCTAGTCTGGCATTTTTGCGCCGGTACGGCATTATTCACGGCGTGGGGCAGGGTGGGACCATTGTAAATGGTCCTGTTTTGTTCCATATTGCAGTGCAGGACGTACCGCCTGCCCGGCGCAGGTGGTGGCGGGCGGGAGGCCCGCTTTCGGTTTCATCTCCTCAAGCACCAGGATAGGCACGTAATGGCACAGGCTCCGGGTATCGATAAAAGCAAGGCCCTGGAAGGGGCATTGAGCCAGATCGAGCGCGCGTTCGGCAAGGGATCGATCATGCGCATGGGCGAGCGGCCCAGCGAGCAGGTCGATGTGATTTCCACCGGCTCCCTCGGGCTTGATATCGCCCTGGGCATCGGCGGCCTGCCGCGCGGCCGCATTGTCGAGATCTATGGCCCGGAAAGCTCGGGCAAGACCACCATGGCGCTGCACGCCATTGCCGAGGCCCAGCGCAAGGGTGGCACCTGCGCCTTCATCGATGCGGAGCACGCGCTGGACCCCGGTTATGCGCGCAAGCTGGGCGTGGATGTGGACAACCTGCTGATCAGCCAGCCCGACGCCGGTGAACAGGCGCTGGAAATTGCCGATACGCTGGTCCGCTCGGGTGCGATCGACGTGCTGGTGGTGGACAGTGTTGCGGCACTTGTGCCGCGTGCGGAGCTTGAGGGCGACATGGGCGACAGCCATGTGGGCCTGCATGCGCGGCTGATGAGCCAGGCGCTGCGCAAGCTGACGGGTTCCGTCTCACGTTCCAACACCATGCTGATCTTCCTGAACCAGATCCGGCTCAAGATCGGTGTGATGTTCGGCAGCCCCGAGACGACGACCGGCGGCAACGCGCTGAAATTCTATGCCTCCGTGCGCATGGATATCCGCCGCATCGGCTCGATCAAGGACAAGGACGAGGTCACGGGCAACCAGACGCGCGTGAAGGTGGTCAAGAACAAGATGGCGCCGCCCTTCCGCCAGGTCGAATTCGACATCATGTATGGCGAAGGGATCAGCAAGGTCGGCGAACTGATCGACCTGGGGGTCAAGGCCGGCATTGTGGAGAAGTCGGGGGCCTGGTTCTCGTGCGACAGCCAGCGCATCGGGCAGGGGCGCGAGAATGCCAAGCAGTTCCTGCGCGACCACCCCGAAATGGCGGCCGATATCGAACGCCGCGTGCGTGAGCAGGCCGGTGTGGTGGCCGAAGCCATGCTGGTTGGTCCCGACGATGAGGGCGGCGAGGCTTGATCCCCCCGTCCTGCCCGGTTAAGGCAGGCTGACAGGGATGCCCCGCCCGGCAGGCCAGAGCCGTGTGGGCGGGGCAGGGTGCAAGAAGGGGGAAGGGGCTGCCGGGATGAAACCGCGTCTTGCAATGGTTGGATTGCTGGCCTGCCTTGCGGCCTGTAGTGCCGGGCAGGACGACAACAACGACCCCGCTGACGTGGATGAGGCCCCCCGCCCGCTGGGCCACCGGAGCGGTGGCCATCATGTTCCCCACGCAAGCGATGCGCTGCGCCCGCTGTCCCGTCACCTGCCAAAGCCGCCCGACCCGGCGGATGACGCGGCTACGGAACCCTATCATACCCCGCCCGACGCGGCGGCGATGCAGATGATCTCCTCGGGTTACGATCCCAACCAGGCAGGCGATGACGATGCGCCGTCCGACAGTGATGACGGCAAGCACTTCGTCGTGCCGGACACGCAGGTCAGCTACGGTCGCAAGCCCGGCCAGTCCAACTAGAGCACCAGCACCGCCCTTATGTCGTTTACGTTGGTCAGGGTGGGGCCGGTCATGACCAGATCCCCTGTTGTGCGGAACAGGCTGTAGCTGTCATGCGCGCGCAGGCAGGCACGCGGGTCGCAGCCCAGCGCGCGGGCGCGTGTCAGGGTGGTGGGGGTGATGATGGCGCCCGCCGCGTCCTCCGTGCCGTCAATGCCGTCGCTATCGGCGGCGATGGCCCATATGCCTTCATTGCCCTGCACCGTCAGGGCCATCGACAGCAGGAACTCGGTATTGCGTCCGCCCCGGCCGGGAGGGGGACCGGCGGGGTTGATCGTGACCGTGGTCTCGCCACCGGACAGCAGCACGGCGGGGGCCCCCACCGGCAGGCCATGCAGGCGGGCGGACAGGGCAATCCCGGCCATGAACGTGCCCGCGTCCCGGCTTTCGCCTTCCAGCGCGTCCCCCAGCACCAGGGGTGTCAGCCCGCAGTCGCGCGCGGTGGCCGCCGCCGCCTGCAGCGCCATGAGCGGGGTGGAAACAAGGGTATAGCGGTTGCGTGGTGACAGCATGCGGTCGGTTGGGGGCTGCATCAGCACCGTTTCCACCGCATCGGGCACTGTCATGTCGTAATGATGCAGGATCGACAGGGCCTCGGCGGCCGTGGTGGGGTCGGCCACGGTGGGGCCGCTGGCAATCGTGAGCGGGTCATCGCCCGGTACATCGCTGATCGCCAGCGTGACCACGCGGGCCGGGGCGGCTGCCGCGGCAAGCCCGCCGCCCTTTATGGCCGACAGGTGGCGGCGCACCACGTTCATCTCGCGTATGCTGGCGCCACTATGGAGCAGGGCATGGTTGAGGGTGCGGATATCCCCCAGTGTCAGGCCCGCGCGGGGGCATTCCAGCAGCGCCGATCCCCCGCCCGAGATCAGGGCGATGACCAGGTCATCCGGCCCCAGCCCCGCAACGGCCGCCAGCATGGCGCGGCCTGCGTCCACGCTCCTGCTGTCGGGCATGGGGTGGCTGGCTTCCATGACGCGGATGCGCCGCGTGCCGGTGCCATGACCATCACGCGTGACCACGCAGCCCGAAAGCGCCACGTCGGGCCATGCCTGTTCCAGCGCCGCCGCCATGGACGCGGCGGCCTTGCCCGCCCCCACCACCACGCATTTCCCCTTCGGCGGCGGTGGCAGGTAGCGGGCCAGAACCCTGTCCGGCATGGCGCTGTGGATGGCCGCGTCCAGAATGCGGCGCAGCACCGCGCGGGCGCGTCCATCCGTCCAGCCCGTCGTGGTCAGGCCCCGGACGGGGGCGGGGGAAGGGGGGTGCTGGTCGTTCATCTGGGTATGCGGGTCCTGTTTCGGGGGCGGGTGGCCATGGGGCCGGTACGGGGTGCAACGCGTGGCGCCCCCGCGCGATGCAGGCCGGTGGCCACCGGCCTTCCATACCATTCATGCACGGGACGGCAGTTGTGTCACAATTGTCACGTCTGTGTCAGGATACGGGCAACGGGGCGACCTGTGGCCGCCGTACACGCTAAATTGGGCGGGACCGGTCTGGATTGGCATGGGGGATGGTGATACGCGCCAGATGGTCCGTGCTTCGTTCACGGGTGCCACAGCAGAAAGGAACAAGGGCATGGAGAACTGTGTGCTGGACGCGGCGCGTCCCGTCATCTCCACGCATCCTTCCCCCGGCATGGTGCAGCCTTACATGATCTTTCCCCGCCCCGAATGGGCGGCGTTGCGCGCGAACGTGCCGCAGTCGCTGGGGGAGGCGGACATTGCATCGCTGCGTGGACGTAACGAGCCGGTCTCGCTGGAGGACATAAGCGAGATCTACCTGCCGCTGTCGCGCCTGCTCAACCTGCATGTCATGGCCACCCGTGGCCTGAACAACATGGTCAAGAGCGCCTTCATGGGCGCGCCCGCGGTCACGCTGCCTTTCGTAATCGGGATCGCGGGCAGCGTGGGCGTGGGCAAGAGCACGTTCGCGCGCCTGCTGCAGGCGGTGCTGTCGCGCTGGCCGGACCATCCCAATGTGGCGCTGGTCACGACCGACGGCTTCCTGCATTCCACGCGGGAACTGGAAGCGCGCCGGCTCATGCATCGCAAGGGCTTTCCCGAAAGCTACGACCTGCGGCAGATGATCACCTTCCTTGGCGCGCTCAAGGCGGGAGAGCGCAACCTGAAGGTGCCGGTGTATTCGCATGAAGCCTATGATATCGTGCCCGGCCGCTACCAGGTGATCGACCAGCCCGACATCCTGATCTTCGAGGGGCTGAACGTGCTGCAGACCGTATCGGAACAGCCGTTCATGGCATCCGATTTCTTTGACTTCTCGATCTATCTCGATGCCGATACGCAGGTGATCGAGGACTGGTATGTCAGGCGCTTCCTGCTGCTGCAGCAGACGGCCTTCCGCAAGCCGAATTCCTATTTCCATCACTATGCCGATCTTTCGCCCGGCGAAGCCGAGCACAGGGCGCGTGACATCTGGCGGCGCATCAACCTGCCCAACCTGCAGCAGAACATCCTGCCCACGCGGGAGCGTGCGCGCGTGATCATGCACAAAAGCCCGAGCCATGCGATCGATACGGTATGGATGCGCCAGATCTGAAATTGCTCCGGAGACAGGCGTTTCCGGGTGTCGCCCTTCGGGGCGTCTTGATGACCGGCCTGATGCGGGGCGGTCGCGTGGGGGAACGACAGACATGAAAAAAGCGGCCCGGATTGCTCCGGGCCGCTGTGGCGGGCACAGCGGCCCGTTGCCTCATGCGTTCAGGTAGATGGTCTTGGTATCGACATAGGCTTCAAGGCCGTACTGCCCGTCCTCGCCGCCGATGCCGCTGTCACCATAACCGTGGTGGAAACCCTGTGCCGCCTCGCCCCCTTCGCGGTTGACGTAGATCTCCCCAAAGTTGAGTTCGCTGGTCATCCGCATGATGTATTTCAGGTTCTGTGTGAACATGTAGGCGGACAGGCCATAGCGGGAATCGTTGGCCTGCGTGATGGCATCATCAAAGTCCCGCACACGGATCAGCGACAGCACGGGGCCGAACACCTCGTTGCGCGCAATATCCATAGCGCCATTCACATCGGTCAGCAGCGTGGGGGCATAGAAATTGCCCCTGTCATATGCACCGCCCGTCAGGCGCTTGCCGCCCAGTTCAACCTTCGCCCCCTGTTCGACCGCGTGGCGGACCATGCCGTCCACTTTTTCCAGCTCATCGGCACTGATCTTGGGGCCCATGTCGGTGGTGTCATCCAGCGGGTTGCCGGTTTTCAGTGCCGCCACCTTTTCACGCAGGCGCTTCAGGAAAGCATCATACACGGCGGTGTGCACATAGGTGCGTTCGTTGGCGGTGCAGACCTGGCCGCAGTTCATGAAGCGCGCGGCCACGGCGGCGTTTGCTGCCGCCTCGAGATCGGCGTCCTCCATGACAATGAACGGCGCCTTGCCACCCAGTTCCAGCCGGACTTCCTTCAGCCCTTCGGATGCGGCGGCCATGATCCTGCGTCCCGCTGGCGTGCTGCCCGTCATGGTGATGAGCCTGGTGATGGGGCTGACCACCAGCGCGTTGCCCACCGTGGCCCCACCGCCTGTCACCACGTTGAACACACCGGGCGGGAAACCGGCCTCAACCGTCAGTTCCGCCAGCGCAAGGGTGGCCAGCGGCGTGAGTTCATGCGGCTTGATGACAAAGGTATTGCCCGCCGCCACCGCCGGGCCAAGCTTGCGTGCGGTCAGCGCGAGCGGGAAGTTCCATGCCGAGATTCCGGCCACCACGCCGTGGGGGATCTTCTCGATCAGGATTTTCTCCCCCGGTCGGCTGCCGGGAATGATGTTGCCTTCCAGCCTGCGGACGTTCTCGGCGGCGAAGCGGATGAGCTGGATGGCAAAATTGACCTCCACCCGGGCTTCCTTCAGCGGCTTGCCGTTTTCGGAGGTGATGATGCGGGCCAGCTTTTCCGTATCCCGCCGGATCAGTTCGATCAGGCGGTACAGGTAATCCGCCCGCTCGGTCGCCACCAGCCTGCTCCAGGCAGGAAAGGCATCCTGCGCCGTGCGCAGGGCGCGGGTCACGTCGGTTTCCCCCGCTATGGCCACCCTGGCTAGGACTTCGCCGGTTGCGGGGTTCCTGATGGTGTCGTGGTCGGTATTATCGGCTCTGGTCCATGCACCACCGATGAACAGGTCATAGGTTTTCGGCTCAGTCATTGATGAGGGGTCTCCGTTGGATTGGATGGGGTGTTCGTGCCGCGCGGGACAGCGCGCGTGCAGATGCGCCCCTCCCCCGCCACACAGGGGCGGGGGATTAGGAGCGCGCGACAGGAGGTGCAGGAGAAAAAAGCGCGGGGCGCGCGGATCAGGACAGGAAGGGACGCCCCTCATGCGCGACAAGAAGGTCATGCATGTCGGTCGCGTGTTCTTCCTCTTCCGCCAGGATCTTTTCCAGCATGATGCGCGTGGTGGGGTCGTGGTCGGCGAAGTAGCGGATCAGTTCGCGGTAATGTTCGATCACCAGCCGTTCGGCCACTAGGTTCTGGCGCACCATCTCGATCAGGTTGCCGCCCGTTCCGTATTCACTGGCGGCCCGCGTGGCCAGCCCCTCGGGGGAGAGGTTGGGCACGCCGCCCAGCTGGTCGATGCGCTCGGCCGCCCACATCATGTGGGCGCGTTCTTCCTTGGCATGGGTGGCGAATTCGGCCCTCACGCTTTCGCTGGTAATGCCCTCGACGGAAATGGAATGCATCGTGTAGCGTAGGACGCAGACGAGTTCGGTCGCCACGACCGTCTGCAGCAGGTCGATGGCGGTCTTGACATCACCCTGATAGGCAGGGGTCAGCGCGCCTTTTTCGATTGCCTTCTTCGCACGTTCACGCAGGGTCTGTACATCGGTCAGGAAGGTGTTCTCGCCAGCGTCGGCCATGATGGGTTCCTTGTCGGTTCCGGGCGGGCGACAGGGCGCCGGCCTGTCGCGGATCATTGCCGGGGTAACGGGCGGGCCGGGGGCTGGTTCCCCAGAACGGTGGCTGGCGGGACAAAACAGCCCTGGAACAGGAGAAATACGGCCAAAATGGCTTTTTCTGCTTTTTCAGGCGTTGCCATTCACGGTCAGATCATTATTGATCCGTATTAATAAGACCTATTTGCATTAAGGATGATTGAACGGCATGGTAGCATTCACATCAGGCCAGTCTGAAAAGCTTCCACGCCGCGCCCTGAGCGAGGAAGCCTACGAACATGTACGCCGCGGACTGATCCGCAGCCGCTACCGTTCGGGTGAGCGGCTGGTCCTGCGGCCGCTCGCGGCGGAACTGGGGTTAAGCCCGACCCCGGTGCGTGAAGCCCTGCTGCGCCTGGTGTCCGAGCATGCGCTGGAACTCAATGACCGCAATACCGCGGTAGTACCCGCCATGACCCAGCGCAGCTTTGCCGAGATCCATGACCTGCGCGTGGACCTGGAAATGCGTCTGGCCGCCGCCGCCGCCCAGCGCGTGACCGAACATGGCATCGAGGCGCTGGTCATTCTCCAGCATCAGTTCATGGATGCGTCGCGCCTGCGTGATGACGGGGGAATGGCCGCCTTCAACGCGGATTTCCATACAACGGTCGCCACCATTGCCGAACTGCCGCTTACGGCCACCATCCTGCGCAACCTGTGGATGCGTATCGGGCCGCTTTACGCGCTGTCGCGCCCCATGGTCCAGAGCGCGCATGAAGGCCGCACCCACCCGCATGAGGACCTGATCGCGGCCCTGCGCCAGCGTGACGTGGCCGCAGCGCAGGCCGCCGTCACGCGTGATTTCGAACATGCCCGCCGCTGGATCGAACCCCGCCTGTCCTGACCGGCTGGCGGGGCGGTCCGCGCCTAGCGGTAGGACGGGGACTTGATCTGCGGCACCTCGATGTCGATTTCCAGCATCGAGACGGAGTTGCCCCGGTCCAGCTTGACCTGCACCTTGTCCTGATCAACGGGGATGTGCCGTTTGATCACTTCCAGGATCTCGGTATGCAGTTTGTTGAGCAGGTCCGATTCATCCCCCTTGCCCGTGCGTTCATGCGCCAGCAGGATCTGCAGGCGGTCACGCGCCACGGGCGCGGATGTTTTCGTGCCGCGCCCGAAAAAGGAGCCAAACAAGCTCATCAGCTTTTCCCCTTGAACAGGCGGGCCAGCAGGCCCTTGCGCTCTGTTGGTACGGTAATTTCCAGCTTCTCACCCTCCAGCCTGCGTGCGGCCTCGGCATAGGCACGGGCGGGCGGGCTGTCGGGGCTGCTCAGGGTAACCGGAGCGCCAAGGTTGGAGGCGCGGAGCACTTCCTCGCTTTCGGGAATGATGCCCAGCAGCGGGATCGACAGGATTTCCAGCACGTCCTCTATCCGCAGCATCTCGCCCCGCGCGGCGCGGGCGGGGTCGTAGCGGGTCAGCAGCAGGTGCTTTTCGATCTTGCCGCCCCCTTTCGCCTTTTCGGTCGTGCTGTCAAGCATGCCGATGATGCGGTCACTGTCGCGCACCGAGGACACTTCGGGATTGGTCACCACGATGGCGTGGTCGGCATGGTACATGGCCAGCTGCGCGCCACGTTCGATCCCCGCCGGGCTGTCACAGATCACCCAGTCGAACTTTTCACGCAGTTCCTGCATCACGCGGGCCACGCCCTCGGCGGTCAGGGCGTCCTTGTCGCGTGTCTGCGATGCGGGCAGGATGGACAGTGTCTCGATCCGCTTGTCCCGTATCAGGGCCTGCGCCAGCTTGGCCTCGCCCTGGATCACGTTGATCAGGTCGAACACGACCCGCCGTTCGGCGCCCATGACAAGGTCAAGGTTGCGCAGGCCGACATCAAAGTCGACCACCACCACGTTCTGCCCGGTCTGCGCCAGCGCCACGCCCAGGGCCGCGGTGGAGGTTGTCTTGCCAACGCCGCCCTTGCCAGATGTGACAACCAGCACTTTTGCCATGGGGGTAGTTCCTTGTCCGCTTTTGGGGGGTGTTTTCTTGTTCATGACCTGATGGATACGGTTGGTGGAGGTTGGCGCGCGCACGGCGCGACGGGGAGAGGGCTAGCGTATCAGGCTTTCCGCCTGGTAAATGCAGGGGCGACAAGCGGCTGCACGACAAGTGTGTCATTTGTAAGAACGATCTGCGCGGGCTGTTCGACATAGCGGGGGTCGATTTCATCGGCGGTGATGTAATAGCCGTCGATGGCGAGGAGTTCCGCCTGCATGGAATGGGTGAAGATGCGTGCGTCGGGCTGCCCGTTCATGCCCGCGATCGCGCGCCCCCGCAGCGGACCGTAGACATGGATCGACCCGCCCGCCGTGATTTCCGCCCCCGATCCCACGGACCCCAGGATGATGATGTCCCCCTCGGGGTTCATGATCACCTGACCCGATCGGATCGGCTGCTCGATGATCAGGGAGGAGGCGCGGGGTACCTCCACCCGTGGGGGGGCGGCATCATCGGGTATGTCCACCGCGCCGGATGCGCGGCCACCCAGAAAGCCCGCAGGCCAGTCCCACCGTGCGCAGGCGGCCCAGTTCGGGTTGCCGCCTTCTATGCCAATGATGCGGATGCCGCGCGCGCACAGCGCGGGATAGAGTTCCGCCAGCCCCACGGTGTCGGGCGCCAGCAGGGAAAGGTCCAGGATGACCGGCTTGCCGGCAAAAAACGTGCTTGAGCGCGCGATCTGCGCATCAAGCCCGGCCAGCCAGTCCGCCAGCGGGGGTTCGGGCGAGAGTACAAGCGCAAGGAACGACCGGCCGCGTGCACGGATTTTCGGTGTGGGGCGCAGTTCGTCTGGCAACGTGATCCTGTCCTGTGTGGTAAGTGGGCATGGTGTTTCCACCTATCGTGCCACGCCGGAACCGTGGAGGGAAGATTCCCTCCTTATAGGATATTGCGCGGCGGCAGGGCACCCTATTCTTGTATTTTTTAAGCATGTTTTTTGCATGGGGGGCACGCATGGAACGCAGTATGGGCTTGGCGAAAGGCGGGGCAATGGAATAAAGCGGAAACATGCGCATCCTGTACCATCTTCCCCTTTCCCCCTATTCCCGCAAGGTCCGCCTGGTGCTGGGTGAAAAACGGCTGCCGTTCGAGCTCAAGACCGAGCGTGTATGGGAACGCCGCCCCGAATATCTTGACCGCAACCCCGCAGGTACGGTGCCCATGCTGCAGGAAGAGAATGGCCTGTGCATACCCGATTCGTGGGTGATCTGCGAGTATCTGGAGGAAGCCTATCCCGACACGCCGCTGCTGGGCCGCACGCTGGCCGAACGGGTGGAGGTGCGTCGGCTTGTGGTCTGGTTTGACGAGAAATTCGGTCATGACGTCTCGTGCAGGCTACTCAATGAAAAGGTGATGAAACGGATTTCAGGGCGCGGCAATCCCGACGGGGCGGCCCTGCGCGCGGCCTATGGCAATATCCGGCCCCATCTCTCCTATATCGACTGGCTGGCGGAAACCCGGCAGTGGCTGGCGGGCAACATGCTGTCCATGGCGGATTTTGCCGCCGCGGCACACCTGTCCTGTCTCGATTTCCTTGATGATGTGGACTGGTCGCGCGCGCCGGCGGCCAAGGATTGGTACGCGCGGGTGAAAAGCCGGCCCTGCTTCCGCTCCCTGCTGCAGGACCGCATGACCGGCTTCAACCCGCCCGCCCATTACGCGGACCTGGATTTCTAGCGCCATGACAGCGCAGGCCGCCGGTTTTGATGCCATCGTGCTGGGCGCGGGGGCCGCGGGCCTTATGGCGGCGGCAACGGCGGGGCAGGGGGGCGCGCGCGTGGTGGTGGTGGACCACGCGCAGCATGCCGGGCGCAAGATCCTCATCTCCGGTGGGGGGCGGTGCAATTTCACCAACATGGATGCGGGGGCGGGGCAGTTCATTTCCGCCAACCCGCATTTTGCCAAATCGGCGCTGGCACGCTTTACCCCGGCTGATTTCGTGGCCCTTGTCCAGCGTCACCGCATTCCCTGGCACGAGAAGGCGGCGGGCCAGCTGTTCTGTGACCGTTCGGCGCGCGACATCGTGGACATGCTGCTGCGGGAATGCGCAAGCGGGCAGGTCACCCTGCGCCTGTCGCACCGCATCATCGACGTGGCGCGGGATGCGGCGGGGCAGTACCGGGTCGAGACGGACCATGGCGTGTTCCTGGCCCCCAGCCTGATCGTGGCCACGGGCGGGCTGTCCATTCCCAGACTGGGGGCTACGGGCATCGCCCATGACCTGGCGCGCCGCTTCGGGCTGCGCGTGGTCGCTCCCGCTCCGGCCCTGGTGCCGCTGGTCTTTGGCGCGCAGGACCGTGAATGGATGGAACCGCTGGCCGGGCTGTCCGCCACGGTGGGCATTACCTGCCAGGCCGGGGCGGGACGGCAGGCGCGGCAGGTCACGTTCCGTGATGGCATGGTCTTTACCCATCGTGGCCTGTCGGGTCCGGTCATCCTGCAGGCTTCATCGTACTGGCAGCCGGGGCAGCCGGTTGAGATCGACCTGCTGCCCGGCGTGGACGCGGCGGCCCGCCTGCTGGAAATCAAGCGCGACCGCCCGCGCGCGGGTGGCGTTGCCATGCTGTCCATGCTGCTGCCCCAGCGGCTGGCGCAGTTCTTTGCGGCCGCCCACCTGCCCGAAGGGCAGCTGGCGGGCATGCCGGACGCGGTCCTGGCCAATGTGGCGCGCGTGCTGTCCGCCTGGCGGCTCAACCCCCACGGCACCGAAGGCTATGTGAAGGCGGAGGTGACGCGCGGCGGCGTGGATACGGACTGCCTTTCCTCGCGCGATATGGAGGCACGCGATGTGCCGGGCCTGTTCATGGTGGGGGAAGCGGTGGATGTGACCGGCTGGCTGGGTGGCTACAATTTCCAGTGGGCATGGGCCAGCGGATATGCGGCGGGACAGGCGGTGGCGGAACGTAGCGGCTGATGCTGTTTGCCTCCCAGTCTTTTCTTCTTGTGTTCCTGCCGCTGGTGGTGGGGCTGTATTATGCCGTGGCGGACAGCAGGCGCGCCCGGCAGGCCGTGGTTATCGGCGCATCCCTTCTGTTTTACGGATTGTGGGACTGGCGCTTCCTGCCCTTCCTGCTGGGGCTGACCGGCTTCAACCAGATGGTGGCCATGGCCTGGGGGCGCACGCGGCGGCGGGGCTGGCTGTGGGCCGGCGTGGGGGCCAACCTGCTGGTGCTGTTCGGCTTCAAATACGCGGACTGGCTGGTGGGGGCTGTCTGTCTGGCAATGGGGCGGGCGCATGCGCCGTGGCCGGTCATCCTGCCGCTCGGGCTGTCGTTTTTCGTATTCCAGAAAATTTCCTATCTGATTGATCTGGGGCGCGGGCAGGCGCGTGTCTACCGGCTGGCGGATTTTGTGGAATTCGTGACCTTCTTTCCCCAGCTCGTGGCCGGTCCCATCGTGCGGCACAACGAACTGATCCCGCAGTTCGACGCCAGCCCGCGCAACGGGCGGATGTGGGCCAATCTGGGGCAGGGGGGGCTGCTGGTGCTGGTGGGGCTGGCCAAGAAGGTGGGGCTGGCGGATACGCTGGGCAGTGTATGCACGCCGGTCTTTGCCGCGGCTGCGGGCGGCCATGCGCCGGGGCTGGGTGCCGCGTGGCTGGCGGCGGTAGCCTACATGCTGCAGATCTATTTCGATTTTTCCGGTTATTCGGACATGGCCATCGGCATGGCGCTGATGATGGGCATCCGCCTGCCGTTCAATTTCAATGCCCCCTACCGTGCGGTGTCGGTGCGCGATTTCTGGCGGCGGTGGCACATGACGCTGTCACGCTTCCTGCGCGATTACGTCTATATCCCGCTGGGTGGCAACCGCTGCGCACCCGCGCGGCAGGCCTGCAATGTGCTGGTGACCATGGGGCTTGCGGGGCTGTGGCATGGGGCGGGATGGACGTTTCTGCTCTGGGGGCTGCTGCATGGCGCGGCACTGGCGGTGGTTCATGCGTGGGACCGGGCGGGCCTGCGCATCGGCCGTTTGGCCAGCCATGTGCTGACCCTGCTTTTCGTGCTGCTGACATGGGTCGTGTTCCGCGCCGACAGCCTGCCCGCGGCAGGGAGGATGCTGGGGGCGATGGCAGGGACGCAGGGCATGGGCGGCATGACACTGAAACACCCGCTGGTGCTGGTTCTGGCGGGCGTGGTGGCGCTGGTGGGGCCTGCATCCCAGCAGGCGGTCCTGGAGCGGGTGCGCCCCACGCCATGGCTGGCGGTGGGGGCGGGCCTTGCCTTCGTGCTGCTGGTGTTCCTGATGGGCGGGCGACCGCCGGAGCCGTTCATCTACTTCCAGTTTTAAGAACCTGTTCCAGATAACGGACTGATAAGAATGCAAAAGTTTCTGGGTGCCGCCTTTCTTCAAAAAGGCGGCGTCCTCTGAAGCTTTTTGAAAAAGATTTCACCACAAACCCCATTATCATTTGCGGGCCGTTTTACAGACAGTCTTCAGGCATGCAGCGGCGTTACGGCGTGTATTGTACCCGCAGGGCTGGTATTGGGATGTGATGCATCCCAACTAACAGTACGATATGGCACAGGCAGGAGCACATGGCAGGCAGGCGCGACAGCATGGATGATGGCCCGGCGGACCTGTTTGGCGCGCCGCCCCCCCAGCCGCATGCGGGCCGGGGGCCGGTGCCCTATCCCGCTGCCCCGCGTGCGGCCCCCGCGCGCACCCAGCCGCTGGCCGACCGCCTGCGCCCGGCCACGCTGGATGACGTGGTGGGGCAGGACCATCTGCTCGGGCCGCAGGGCAGCCTGCGGCAGATGCTGGCGCGTGGCTCGCTGGCCAGCCTGATCCTGTGGGGCGGACCCGGTGTCGGCAAGACCACGATTGCGCGCCTGCTGGCCGATGCGGCGGGACTGCGTTTTGTCCAGCTTTCCGCCGTGTTCTCCGGTGTGGCCGATCTCAAGCGCGCGTTCGAGGATGCACGGCGCACCAGCGCGCAGGGGGGCGGCACGTTACTGTTCGTGGATGAAATCCACCGCTTCAACCGCGCCCAGCAGGACGGCTTCCTGCCGGTGGTGGAGGATGGCACCGTGGTGCTGGTCGGCGCCACGACCGAAAACCCGTCCTTCGCGCTTAACAGCGCGCTGCTTTCACGCTGCCAGGTACTGGTGCTGCACCGGCTGGATGATGCAGCCATGGAAAAACTGCTGGAACGTGCGGAAGAAACCACTGGCACCGCCCTGCCACTGACACCCGAAGCCCGCGCCACCCTGCGCGCCATGGCCGATGGCGACGGGCGCTACCTGCTCAACATGGTCGAGCAGCTTCTTGCCCTGCCACCGCAGAAGGCACCGCTGGACCCCGCCGCCCTGTCTACCCTGCTCGCCCGCCGCGCGGCCCTGTATGACAAGGACCGCGAGGAACATTACAACCTGATCTCGGCGCTGCATAAATCCATGCGCGGTTCCGACCCCGATGCGGCGCTGTACTGGTTTGCCCGCATGCTGGAAGGTGGCGAGGACCCGCGCTACATCGCCCGCAGGCTGACCCGCTTCGCCGCCGAGGACGTGGGCATGGCCGACCCGCACGCCCTGCCGCTTGCGGTCGCGGCGTGGGAGACGTTCGAGCGCCTGGGCTCGCCCGAGGGCGAACTGGCGCTGGCCCAGCTTGTGGTGCACCTGGCCGCGGCGCCGAAGTCCAACGCGGTGTACAAGGGCTACAACATGGCCCGCAGGGCGGCGCGTGCCACCGGCAGCCTGATGCCGCCCGCCCATATCCTCAACGCGCCCACCACGCTCATGAAGGATATCGGCTACGGCAAGGGCTATGAATACGACCATGATGCGGAGGGCGGCATATCGGGCCAGAACTACTTCCCCGACGGCATGCGCCGCCCCAAACTCTACCAGCCGACCGACCGGGGATATGAACGCGAAGTGGCGCGACGGCTGGACAGTTGGAACAGAGTGCGCGAAAGCCGTGGGTCATGAGTGTTGTGACCCTTACCGTCAGCGATGACGAAGCCGATATCCGCCTCGACCGCTGGTTCCGCAGGCATTACCCCCACCTGACCCAGGGCGCGCTGCAGAAGCTGTGCCGCACGGGACAGGTGCGCGTGGATGGCAGGCGCGCCACCGCCGCCACCCGGCTGGAGCCGGGGCAGGCGGTGCGCGTGCCGCCCATTCCCAATGCCAGCCGCCCGCCGCCGCTGGCGGTCAAGCCGCTGGACGCGCGGCAGGTGCGCGAGATCAATCAGATGGTCATCTACCGCGATGACCATGTGATCGTGCTCAACAAGCCCGCAGGCATTGCGGTGCAGGGCGGGCCGGGTATTACGCACCATATCGACGCGCTGCTCGATGGCCTGCGTGACAGCCCCGATGACCCGCGCCCGCGCCTTGTCCACCGGATCGACCGCGATACGTCGGGCCTGCTGCTGGTTGCCCGCACGCCCGGCGTTGCGGCAAAGCTTGCGGCGGCTTTCCGTGGGCGCGACGTGCACAAGGTGTACTGGGCCGTGGTGGTGGGCCGCCCCAGCCCGGCCACGGGCATCATTGACCAGCCGCTGACCAGACTGGGCGCCGGTGCCGGTGCAATCAGCGTGGTGGCCGAGCGGGGCGACGCGGATGCGGTGCATGCCCTGTCGGAATACGAGGTGCTGGATGCGGCGGCGCGCAAGATGTCATGGCTTGCCCTCTCGCCCCTGACCGGGCGCACCCACCAGCTGCGCGTGCATTGCGAGGCACTGGGCAACCCCATACTGGGCGACCCGAAATACGGGGGCGACGTGGCCCATGTCGCGGGCTTTGCCGACAGGCTGCACCTGCATGCGCGCAGGCTGGAACTGCCGCACCCCGCAGGCGGCACGCTGGTGGTGGAGGCCGACCTGCCGCCCCACATGCGCGAGACCTTCCGGCAGATCGGATTCGATACACCCGCAGCCAGGCCGCCCCGCCGCGCCTAGGACCCGGCCCCATGCTACAGGACAGGAACTGAAATGGCACAGAACGGAAATGCACGGCGGATACTCCTGGGTTCCGTCGCCGCACTGGTGGTCGTGGCGGGTGCGGGCGGGCTTGCGGTCCGCTCCATGCTCGACCCGGACAGCCTGCGCACCAGGGTCATTGCCGCGATCGAGAAACAGACCGGCCGCCAGGTGCGGCTGGGCGCGCTGGATATCCATATCCTGCCCGCTCCGTCGCTGTCCGTGCGCGACGTGGGGCTGTCGGACATGGCGGGTGGCGCCTATTCGGACATGCTGACGGCAGAACAGCTACAGGCCAGCATTGGCATCATGGGGCTGCTGCATCATGAACTGCGGCTGGAAGATGTGCGCCTGACCCACCCGGTCCTGCACCTTGAGCGCACGGAAGCGGGGGAGGCCAACTGGCGCCTTTCCCCCACCGGCGCGCAGGCGACCGCAAGGCCGGATGCAGCGGCCACGCAGGCGGCATCCGAGTGGAAGGTGCAGGTGGGCAGCGTGCGCGTGAGCAATGCCGACCTGGACTGGGATGATCGCTTGTCCGGCAGCAGGGGCAAGGTGGTGCTGGACCATATCAACCTGTCCGGTGTGGACGGGGTGCAGCCGCAGCTTGATGTGGCGGGGCATGGCGGCGGCGGCAGCTTTACGCTTTCGGGCCATACGGGGGCGATCAACCTTGCCTCTACCGCGCGTTCTGGCTGGCCGGTGGCGCTGAAGGCGGCCTTCCAGTCCGGTGGGCAGCCGGCGGGGCAGCTTGCGGTGGATGGCACCATTGCCGACCCGGACCACATGAAGGGCTACAACGTCACGCTGGATGGCAATGTGGCCAGCCTGAAAGCTGTCGAGTCGCTGCTGCCAGGGCGTAGCCTGCCCGATGTGCGCCGCCTGTCGTTCAGGGCGAATGTGGTGGATGGCAGTGCGGCGGGCAGCGCGGGCAGCACGCCGCTTCTGAACATGCTGCATCTTGATACCGGGGCGGTGGATGCGGGGCCGTACCTGTCGGGGCTGACCTTGCAGGGACTCTCGATCGATGCGCCGGGACCGAAGGATGCGGTGAGTATCCGCAGCCAGGGCCAGTGGCAGGGGCAGGGGCTGAAACTGTCCGGCACGCTGGGGTCGCTCCAGCAGGTGGATGCCGCCGTGACTTCCCGTCTGGCCGACCCGCTGCCGCTCTCGCTTGACCTGTCGGGCGATGCGGGTTCGCTGCGGGTGGCGGGCACGCTGGGGGGCGGCCATGCGGTGGTGAACGTGGATGCCTCCGCCGGGACGCTGACGCTGCCCGGTGGCGGGGTGATCGACCACCTTGCGGCTTCCACCCATCTGGTCAGCGAGGATAATGGCGCGCATTTCCAGCTTTCGGACATCATGGTCAAGAGCACGCAGGTCTCGCTCAAGGGCGCGCTGGACCTGTCCATGCATGGGGGGAGCGGTGGCGTGCCGCTGGTCAGTGGCGCGCTGGATGCAGGCTGGCTGAATGCTGATGCCCTGATGGGCGCCACCACCACCGCCAGGGCCGATGCGAAAGGCGTGACCGCCCCGCAGGCCGGCGGCAATGACGACACGCTGCCCTTCGACCGGCTGCGCAAGCTGGATGCGGATCTGCGCCTGAGCGCTGACCAGATGGAATTCGAGGGCGATGAGTATCACAACGCCCTGACCCATATCAGCCTGCGAGGGGGCAGGCTTGTGGTTGACCCGCTACAGGCGCAGGGCACCGGGCGCAGCGTGTCGGGCCAGTTCGTGGTGGATGCATCGGCCAGCGTGCCCACCGTTTCGGGCACGATCGGCACGCTGGTGCTGCCTGCCGCGTGGGTGGAAAGCAGGGCCGGCCTGTCCGGTCTGGTGCAGGGCGCGCTGCAGGTTGTCGGCACGGTCCATACGCAGGGCACGACGCGCACGGAACTGCGTAACGGCATGACCGGGCATATGGGCGTGTCCATGGTCAACGGCACGATCAGTGGCAGCGCGCTGGGTGAAATGCTGGGCGATGCGGCGCGTGGCACGCTGGGTTCCGGCCCCATTCCGCTGCGCTGCTTTGGCATTCACATGTCCATGGCGGGGGGGCAGGCCAATGTGGATACCATCGGCATGCAGACCAGCGCGCTGACCGTGACCGGGCATGGCAGCGTGGGCATGGTCTCGCAGGCGCTGGACCTGCACCTTGTGCCGCAGGTCATGATCAGTGGCACGGGGGCCAGCGTGCCGCTGCGCGTGGGTGGCACGCTGGCGGCACCCCGCCCCAAGATGGATGCGGGGTCGGACGGGCGGTATGCCATCGGGCTGCTGCTGGGTGGCTCGGGCAGCACTGCCGTGGCCGATCCGTGCCCGGCAGCCCTCAAGGCCGCGCGTGAGGGGCAGGCCGGTCCCCAGCCTGCCGCTGCGGCTCCGGCTGCGGACAGCGCCAAGAACGCGGATGTCAACAAACTGGTGGAAAAGGCCAAGGCTTCACCTGACGTGAAGAAGGTGGGCAACCTGCTCAAGGGTCTGGGAATCCTGAAATGATGAAGGACGGCGTGCGGCCCCCTGCGGCCCAGATTCCTGGCCTGCGCAAACGCTTCTGGACGCAGGCCCGTGTTACCCCCGTGGCAGGGGGCGGTTTTGGCGTGGAACTGGATGGCCGGGGCATCCGCCTGCCCGGCGGCACGGCGCTGGTGGTGCACTCCGCAGCGCTGGCCGATGCCATTGCGGCGGAATGGGCACGGGCTGGTGGGGAAAAAGGCGGGAATTTCACTCCTGACGACCTGCCCATGACCCGCATTGCTGGCACCATGATCGAGCGTGTGGCCCCTGACCCGGCAGCGCAGGTGACGGCACTTTTGCAATATGTGGATGGGGAACTGCTGTGCTACCGCGCCGATTATCCCGCCCAGCTCCGCACCCGCCAGCATGAGCAGTGGGACCCGCAGCTTGCATGGCTGCGTGCGCGCCATGGCATTGACATGGCGGTGACCACGGGTGTCATGCCGCTTGCGCAGCCAGCGGGCGTGCATGCGGCCTGGCGCGCCATTGTGGACGCACAGGACAACGCGACGCTTGCGGCGCTGGGTGTGATGGTGCCCGCCATGAAAAGCATCGTGCTGGGGCTTGCGGTGGTAACGGGCGCGCTGTCGGCGGCAAAGGCCGCGGAAATTGCCACGGTGGATGAACGCACCCAGATGGACATATGGGGCCGTGACGCCAGACAGGTGGCAGCGCTTGAGGTGCTGGCAGCGGAGGTGGCGGATGCCGCCCGCTTCCTGCAATTGTGCCACGCGGCAGACTGATAAACTGAACAGAAGTTTTTGGTGAAGCTTTTTTCAAAAAGCTTCAGAGAACGCTGTCTTTTTGAAAAAAGGCAGCGCCCGGAAACTTCTTTCAGTCTGCACAACAAAAAACGGCCCGGTATCACACCGGGCCGTTTTTTGTAGCGATGCACCGATCAGGGCACCAGAACCGTGGCGCTGGCCAGGCAGGCAATGCCTTCCTCGCGCCCGGTAAAGCCAAGGCGCTCGGACGTGGTGGCCTTGACCGAGATGCGGTCCACATCAACCCTGAGCAGTTCGGCCAGGCGCGCGCGCATTGCTTCGGAATGCGGGCCGATCTTGGGGCGCTCGCAGATCAGCGTCACATCGGCATTGACCAGCATGCCGCCGCGCTGGCGGATGCGCTCGCCCGCATGGATCAGGAAGCGCGCGCTGTCGGCATCCTTCCATTCATTCTGGCTGGGCGGGAAGTGGCGGCCGATGTCGCCTTCGGCCAGCGCGCCATAAATGGCGTCGCACAGCGCATGGATGCCTACATCCGCATCCGAATGGCCGGCCAGGCCGCGCGTGTGGGGCACGTTGATGCCGCACATGATCAGGGGCCGGTTCTCGGCAAAGGCATGCACGTCGTAGCCCGTGCCGGTGCGCGGCAGCAGGGTCGGGCCGATCAGGCGTTCCAGGCGCACCAGATCCTCCTTGTAGGTCAGTTTGATGTTGTCTTCCGAACCGGGAACGATGGCAACGTGGTGGCCCGCCTGCTCCAGCAGGGCGGCGTCATCGGTGGCATCGGCGGCCGCGGCCGCGCGGTGCAGGTCGCGCAGCAGGGCAAAGCGGAAGCCCTGTGGCGTCTGGGCGCGGAACAGGTCGGTGCGGGGCACGGTATCGGTAATGATGCCGTCCTTCGCCCGCTTGATGGTGTCGGCCACCGGCACGGCGGGAATGACGCCCGGGTGCTGGCCCAGCGCTTCGATCACACCCTGCGTCACGCTGCCGGGCACATAGGGGCGCGCGCCATCGTGGATCAGCACCAGTTCGGGGCGGCTGCCTTCGGGCAGGCGGTCAAGGGCGTCCAGCCCCGCGCGCACGCTGGCCTGGCGCGTCTCGCCCCCGGGCACGACCGGCAGGACCGTGCAGCCCGGCGGCGTGAAGCCGTCCAGCGCAGGGGCCAGCAGGTCAGGGTCGCCCACCGGCTGGATGATGCCCACATGGGGGGCAAGGGCATCCGCCGCGTGGCGGATGACGGGCCGTCCGCCCAGCGTGACATACTGCTTGGCGACGGGAGTCGCGGTCTGGGCGCTGTACCGGCTGCCCTGGCCCGCGGCGAGAAGAATGGCTGCAACACGCATGATGCGGAGCAATGCGGCCATGTGGCCGCCGCGTCAAGCATTCTGCGTGTGGCGGATGGCATACACCTGTGTGGTAAAATGTTGCCCCAATGCACCGAACCTGATTGCACGCGGCGGCATGAGGGGGTATTCTGCCTAAATCATAAGCATTATTGGCATAGAAGTATCAGGAGCCGGCATGACCCCGCGCGCCGCGCGCGCGGTCGGGCCGCCGGCGGGGAAGCGGGGTCCATGTCGTCTCAACTGCTGTCGCCTATCGACCTGGGGAACGGGGTCGTGCTGCGCGCGCCTGTCATCCTTGCGCCCATGGCCGGGGTGACGGACCTGCCGTTCCGCAGGCTGGCGCGCAGGCTGGGCGCGGGGCTGGTGGTTTCGGAAATGATTGCGTCATGGGCCATGGTGCGTGAGAACCAGACCACGCTGCGCATGGCCGAAGTGGCGGATGACGGCCCCAATTCCGTCCAGCTTGCGGGCTGTGACCCCGATGCGATGGGCCAGGCCGCCCGCATCGCGGTCGATCGCGGGGCGGACATCATCGACATCAATTTCGGCTGCCCGGTCAAGAAGGTGGCGGTGGGCCAGCTTGCCGGTTCCGCGCTGATGCGTGACGAGGTACAGGCCGCCCGCCTGCTGGAAGGCGTGGTCCGTGCCGTTGACGTGCCGGTCACGCTGAAGATGCGCATGGGCTGGGACCACGAGCACCTCAATGCCCCCCGTCTGGCCCGTATTGCACAGGAATCGGGCATCCGCATGGTGACGGTGCATGGCCGCACCCGCCAGCAGTTCTATAACGGCACGGCGGACTGGTATTTCGTGCGCAAGGTGGTGGATGCGGTGGACCTGCCCGTCATCGTCAATGGCGATATCCTGACGGTGGAGGACGCCCGCGTGGCACTTGAGCGCTCGGGCGCGCGGGGGGTCATGATCGGGCGCGGCTGCTATGGCCGCCCGTGGTTCCTGGCGCAGGTGGCGCGCGCGCTGATGGATGGCGTGGCCGTGGCGGAACCCGGCCTTGCGGCGGAAAAGGCCATCGTGCTGGAGCATTACGGCATGATGATCGACCATTTTGGCGCCCATCCCGGCCTGCGGCTCGCGCGCAAGCATGTCTCGTGGTACTCCGCCGGCCTGCCGGATTCGGCCGGTTTCCGCGCCGCCGTGAACCGGGTCGATACGGTGGAGGCCGCCATCGGCATGATCCATGAATTCTATGACCGCCAGATCGCGGCGGGCAATGTGCGCGGGCCACGCCCCTCCACCGTGGAGGCGGAAAGGACCGCCGCACGGGCGGCATGAACGCAGGCCCGTCCCCTTCCGGCCACCCGCCCTGTACGCCCGCCAGCATAACGGGCAATGGCCGTGTCGTGCTCGATTCGCTGCCGCTGCCGGTCATGGTCGTGCGGGCGGATAACGCCATCGGTTATGTGAACAGTGCGGCGGAACCGTTTTTTGGCATGTCGCGCGCGCATCTGGTGCAGATGCGCCTGACCGATATCCTGCCCGGTGACAGCCCGCTCTTCATGCTCATGGAACAGGTGCGCGCGCAGGACCATACCGTAGTCGAGCATGAGGTGATGCTGGAAAGCCCGCGCCTGCGCCACGAGGGGGTGACGGTGCAGGGCGCGCCGGTGATGGAGGAACCCGGTTCGGTCGTGCTGACGTTCCATGATTTCTCGGCCGTGCGCGTGCTGGACCGCCAGCTGACCTTCCGTTCCGCGGCCCGCAGCGTGGCAGGCATGGCGGCCATCCTGGCGCATGAGGTCAAGAACCCGCTTTCGGGCATACGGGGGGCGGCGCAGCTTCTGGAAACATCGGTGGGGGAATCCGACCGCGAGCTTGCGGTGCTGATCCAGGACGAGGTCAACCGCATCCGCGACCTGGTGGACCGGATGGACATGTTCAGCGACCGCCCGATCGAGCGCAGGCCGGTGAACATCCACCGCGTGCTGGAGCATGTCCGCAGGCTGGCCCAGCAGGGGTTTGCCGCCGATATCCGCTTTGAGGAAATATACGACCCTTCGCTTCCGCCGGTATGGGGCAACCGCGACCAGCTGGTGCAGGTCCTGCTCAACCTGGTCAAGAACGCCGCCGAAGCGCTGGACACCCACCCCGAAGGGGGCGAACCCGCCCAGATCACGCTCACCACAAGCTACCGCCCCGGCATATGGGTTTCCACCGGCGGGGGCCAGCGCGTGCAATTGCCGCTGCTGGTTTCGGTGCGGGACAACGGGCCGGGCATCCCCGAGAACATCCGCCCCCACCTGTTCGAGCCGTTCCTGACCACCAAGGCCACCGGCAGCGGGCTGGGGCTGGCGCTGGCGGGCAAGATCGTGGGAGACCATGGCGGCGTGATCGAGGTGGAAAGCCGGCCCGGCCGGACCGAGGTCCTGCTGCACCTGCCTGTTGTTACTGAAGAACGGGGCGCGCCGTAAGGCCCCCGACCGGACCCGAGAGACCCATAGCGAATGTCGCTGCCTACCATTCTGGTCGCCGATGATGACCGTTCGATCCGCACCGTGCTCAGCCAGGCGCTGGGGCGCGCGGGCTATCAGGTCCGTGCCACGGCCCAGGCCTCCACGCTGTGGCAGTGGGTGGAGGAAGGGGAGGGCGACCTTGTCATCACCGATGTGGTCATGCCCGATGAGAACGGGCTGGACCTGATCCCGCGCATCCGCCGCGTCCGCCCTGACCTGCGGGTTGTGGTCATGAGCGCCCAGTCCACGCTCATGACGGCGGTCAAGGCCACGCAGCGCGGCGCGTTCGAATACCTGCCCAAGCCGTTCGACCTCAAGGAAGTGCTGGCGGTGGTGGCGCGCGCACTGGCCACCCCCGCCGTGCCGGTGCAGCCCGCCCCCGCCCCCCAGCCCGAGGAGCAGATGTCGCTGATCGGCCGCTCGGTGGTGATGCAGGACATCTACCGCATCATCGCGCGCCTTACGACATCGGACCTGACGGTCATGATCAGTGGTGAAAGCGGCACCGGCAAGGAACTGGTGGCGCGCGCCCTGCATGAACACGGGCGCAGGCGTGCCGGGCCGTTCGTGGCCATCAACATGGCCGCCATCCCGCGCAACCTGATCGAGAGCGAACTGTTCGGCCATGAGCGCGGTGCCTTTACGGGGGCCACATCGCGCGTGGCGGGGCGTTTCGAGCAGGCGGCGGGCGGCACGCTGTTCCTTGACGAGATCGGGGACATGCCGCCCGAGGCCCAGACCCGCCTGCTGCGCGTACTGCAGGACGGGGAGTTCACGACCGTGGGCGGCACGCTGCCCATCCGCGCCAATGTCCGCATCATTGCCGCGACCCACAGGGACCTGCGCCAGGCGATCCGGGCCGGTACGTTCCGCGAGGACCTGTACTACCGCCTGAACGTCGTGCCCATGCGCCTGCCCCCCCTGCGGGAGCGGGTGGAGGACATTCCCCTGCTGGCGCGGCATTTCCTGAATGCGAACGCCGAGGCGGCCGGTCCCGTGCGCGTGCTGGATGACGAGGCGATGGCCCGGCTCCAGTCCTATCGCTGGCCGGGCAACGTGCGTGAGCTGGAAAACCTCATGCGTCGCATTACCGCCCTGCACCCGCAGGAAGGCATCGGGGCGGATATCATCGCCGCCGAACTGGCGGAGGCCGGAAGCCCGGCCCCACAGGGCGACGGCATGATGGGCGGGCAGGGCGAGACCCTGGCCGAGGCGGTGGAGCGGCACCTGCGCCGCTTCCTGGCATCGGGGCAGGAGGGCATGCCGATGAGCGATATCTATGACAAGGTGATTGCCGAGGTCGAACGCCCGCTGATTTCCATGACGCTTGCCGCAACACGGGGCAACCAGATCCGGGCGGCGGCCATGCTGGGGCTGAACCGCAATACCCTGCGCAAGAAGATCCGGGATCTGGACATTCCCGTCGTGCGCGGCGGCGCATGACCACGTCCGTCCCGCCACGGTCCGGCACGGCCTACCGGCTGGCGCGGCGCATGCTGGACATGCTGGTGCGCCGCAACGTGGCGCTGGTTCTGGTGCTGCTGGCGCTGGTGCTGGGGGTTGCGACCTTTGTGGTCCTGTCGGGCGGCAAATCGCTGGCCAACCACCCGCAGATCCAGGCGCTGGTCTTCATCCTCAATTTCCTCGTGCTGCTGCTGCTGGCCACGTCACTGACCGAAAAGGTGGGCCGCGTGCTGGCCGAGCGCCGCAGCGGGCTGGCGGGGGCGCGGCTGCATGTGCGGCTGGTCACGCTGTTCGGCATCGTGGCCGTGGCGCCGACCATCGTGGTGGGGACGTTCGCCGCCGTGTTCTTCCACTATGGCATCCAGATCTGGTTCAGTGACCGGGTGAACACGGCGATGAACGAGGCGCTGGAGACCTCGCGCGGCTACCTGCAGGAACATAACGCCAATATCCGCACGGAAGCCTTCTCGCTCGCCAACTATCTGGTCAGCGCCCAGAATGCGCTGGCGGGATCGGGCAACGACCTGCTGCATGATCCCGACGCGCTTTCGCAGGTGCTGGATTCGCAGGCGACGCTGCGCGGGCTGGACGTGGCGGTGGTGTATGATCCCTTCACCAATTCGGTCGTGGCGTCGGGCGGGTTGATGGGCCGGACGGCCAACCTCAAGGACCTGCCGCCGCCTGCCGCCACGCTGATGGCGCGCACGAACGAGATCGCGATCCTGGATTCCCCCGATGAAAAGACGGTTCGCGCGGTGGTGACGCTGGGCGATACGCCGCCGCTCATGCTCATGATCGCCCGCCCCGTGGACCCCGACATCCTGGAACACATGCACCGCACCGAACAGGTGGTGGCCGACTACCAGCGCCTGAACGGCAACCGCGCCAAGATCCAGTTCACCTTCGTGCTGATCTTTGCGCTGGTGGCGGTGCTGGTGCTGGGGGCGGCCATCCTGATCGGGCTCATGCTGGCCAACCAGATCGTGCGCCCGCTGGGGCTGCTTATCCTGGCGTCCGAGCGGGTGAGCAAGGGCAACCTGGACAGCAACGTACCCGAAGGCGACAGGGATGACGAGGTCTCGAGCCTGTCGCGCGCCTTCAACCGCATGACCTCCCAGCTGGCCAGCCAGCGCGCGGAACTGGTCAACGCCACCAACCAGATCAATGAACGCCGCAGGTTTACCGAAGCCGTGCTGTCCGGTGTGTCGGCCGGTGTGATCGGGCTGGACGCGCAGGGCGTGATCGAACTGCCCAACCGCGCCGCCAGCGTGCTGCTGCATCGTGACATGGCCGAATGCATCGGCCAGCCACTGGGGGCGGTCGTGCCGGAACTGGCCGGGATGCTTGACCGCGTGGTGCATGACGGCGCGCGTGAACTGACTGGGGAGGTACAGGTGCTGGCCGGTGGGCGTGCGTGTACCCTGCTGGTCCGAATCGGCGCCGAAATACAGGCCAGCCTGAATGGCGACGTGGCGGGGGGGTATGTGGTTACCTTTGATGACATAACAGCCCTGCAGGTTGCGCAGCGCAAGGCGGCCTGGGCCGACGTGGCGCGCCGCATCGCCCATGAGATCAAGAACCCGCTGACCCCCATCCAGCTTGGTGCCGAGCGGCTCAAGCGCCGCTTCCTGCGCGAGATCACGTCCGACCCCGATACCTTCGTGCAGTGCGTGGACACCATCATCCGCCATGTGGGGGATATCGGGCGGATGGTGGATGAATTCTCCGCCTTCGCGCGCATGCCCCAGCCGGTGATGCGGATGGAGGACCTGTCGCGCATCGTGCGGGAGGCGCTGATCCTCCAGCGCAACGCCCATCCTGAAATTGTGTACGAGGTCACGCTGCCCGACCGGGGGCCGCAGGTGCGCTGCGACCGCCGGCTGATCGGCCAGGCGCTGACAAACCTGTTGCAGAATGCGGCCGACGCCATAGCCATGCGCCGCCCGCAGCAGCCCGCGGGCGGGGATGGCGTGATCGGTACGATCCGTATTACATTGCGGCAGGCCGATCCGAACGTGCTCCTGATTGTCGAGGATGACGGAATCGGGCTGCCAGTTGAGGATCGTGCCCGGCTGACCGAACCCTATGTGACGCACAAGCCCAAGGGCACCGGCCTTGGCCTTGCGATCGTCAAGAAGATTCTTGAAGATCATGGCGGCACCATCGGGCTGGAGGATCGTGCCGGAGCCAGGGGAGCTGTATCGACGTTGATCTTGCCGATAAAGGATGACCATGGGGCATGAAATCCTGATCGTCGATGACGAGCCGGACATACGGCTCCTTATCGAAGGTATTCTCGCCGATGAAGGGTACGAGACGCGGCTGGCCGCGGATTCGGATTCCGCCATCGCCGCGTTCAGGGAGCGCAGGCCCTCGCTTGTGGTGCTGGATGTCTGGCTGCAGGGGTCGCGGCTGGACGGGCTGGGCATCCTTAACGTGCTGCACAAGGAAGAGCCGTCCATCCCGGTCATCATGATATCGGGGCACGGCACCATCGAGACCGCCGTTGCCGCCCTTCAGCATGGCGCGTACGACTTCATTGAAAAACCCTTCCAGGCCGACCGGCTGCTGGTGGTGGTGCGCCGGGCGCTGGAGGCCTCGCGCCTTGCGCGCGAGAACGCGGAACTGCGCCTGCTGGCGGGTTCCGGCACGGTGCTGGAGGGAAAGAGTGCCGCCATCGTGGCCGTGCGCAACCAGATCGACCGCGTGGCGCCCACCGGCTCACGCGTGCTGATATCGGGGGCGGCGGGCACAGGAAAGGAAGTGGCGGCAAGGATGATCCATGCCAGTTCCCGCCGGGCGGAGGGACCGTTCATAGCGCTGAACTGCGCCACCCTTGCGCCGGGCCGCTTCGAGGAGGAACTGTTCGGCACGGAAGGCGGCGATGACGGCACGGGCCGGCGCACCGGCGTGCTGGAACGCGCCCATGGCGGCACGCTGGTGCTGGATGAAGTGTCCGACATGCCGCTGGAAACGCAGGGCAAGATCGTGCGCGCGTTGCAGGACCAGACGTTCGAGCGGCTGGGTGGCGCGCGCCGGGTGAAGGTGGATGTGCGCGTGCTGGCCACCACCAACCGCGACCTGCAGTCGGAAATCGCGCTGGGTCGCTTCCGGGAAGACCTGTACTACCGCCTGGCCGTGGTGCCGCTGCGCATTCCCAGCCTGCGCGAACGGCGCGAGGACATACCCGAGCTGGCGCGCATGTTCCTGGACCGCGCGGCCGAGACGGCGGGCCTGCCGCTGCGTGAACTGTCGGGTGACGCCATTGCCGCGTTGCAGAGCTATGAATGGCCGGGCAACGTGCGCGAACTGCGCAACCTTATGGAGCGCCTGCTGATCATGATGCCGGGCAACAGCACCGACCCCATCCGGGCCGACATGCTGCCCTCCACCGTGGGGGAGGGGGCGCCCGCCCTGCTCAAATTCGATTCTGACGAGGATGTGATGAGCCTGCCGCTGCGTGAGGCCCGTGACCTGTTCGAGACCCAGTACCTGCAGGCGCAGCTGTTGCGCTTCGGGGGGAACATCAGCCGCACGGCGGGGTTTGTGGGCATGGAGCGCAGTGCGCTGCACCGCAAGCTCAAGCAGCTGGGGGTTACATCCGAGGACCGCAACGCGGGATGAGCTTTTGCCCGTCAGGCGCATGCCTGCTAGACAACGAACTGTGATACGGACGGTGGCAACGCCGTAGCATGACACGCGACTGTGCCGTGTACCCCGCCCAACAAGTAACAAGTAAGGCCCTGCCGTGGCAAAAGAACCTTCGCAGAATGTACAGGACGTGTTCCTCAACCACGTCCGCCGGTCCAAGACGCCGGTTACCATTTTCCTCGTCAACGGGGTCAAGCTCCAGGGCATCATCACCTGGTTTGACAATTTCTCCGTCCTGCTGCGGCGCGACGGGCATACGCAGCTGGTCTACAAGCACGCGATCAGTACCGTCATGCCGGCCACCCCGGTCAGCCTGTTCGAACCCGCCGCCGAGACCGAGGCGACAGAAGACCGCACGGCCACGGATGGCAGCCTGTCGTGACGGCGGGGCAGCCTTCTTCTGCCACGCGGGCCGCGGTCATCCTGCCGTGGGAGCGACCCGACCGGCATGATGACGCCCGTGCCGCCGAAGCCCGGCTGGAGGAAGCCGTGGGTCTTGCCGCCTCCATCGGGCTGGTGGTGGTGTGCCAGGCGGTGCTGCTGCTGCGCGCGCGCAGGCCAGCCACCCTGCTGGGGGGCGGGCAGGTCGAGTCGCTCAAGGAAACGGTGAAGGCCGACAACATCACCGTTGTCATCATCGACTCCCGCCTGACCCCGGTGCAGCAGCGTAACCTGGAGCGCGCGCTGGGCTGCAAGGTCATTGACCGGACCGCGCTGATCCTTGACATCTTTGGCGAGCGCGCGGCAACGCGTGAGGGCACGCTGCAGGTCGAGCTGGCCCATCTGGAATACCAGCGCAGCCGTCTGGTGCGCACATGGACCCACCTTGAGCGCCAGCGCGGTGGCTTCGGCTTCCTTGGTGGCCCCGGCGAGACCCAGATCGAGGCCGACCGCCGCATGATCGGGGACCGGATCGTCCGCCTCAAGCGCGAGCTGGAACAGGTGCGCCGCACCCGTGGCCTGCACCGGCAGGCCCGCCGCCGCGTGCCGTTCCCCATCGTGGCGCTTGTGGGCTACACCAATGCGGGCAAGTCCACCCTGTTCAACGCCCTGACCGGCGCCAGCGTGTATGCGCAGGACCAGCTGTTCGCCACGCTGGACCCCACCATGCGCGGTATCCAGCTGCCATCGGGGCGGCGGGTGATCCTGTCCGACACCGTGGGCTTCATCAGCGACCTGCCCACCGAACTGATCGCCGCCTTCCGCGCCACGCTGGAAGAGGTGGCGGAGGCCGACATCATCCTGCATGTGCGCGATGTCTCGCATCCCGACAGCGCCTCCCAGCGCCAGGACGTGATCGAGGTGCTGGAGGGCATGGCGCGTAACGGCACGATCGAGGAAGACTGGCAGGGCCGTGTCATCGAGGTGCTGAACAAGGCGGATCTGGTGGGCGGGCGTGAGGCCGTGGGCGCGCGGCCGGGCAATGTGGTCATTTCCGCCATTACCGGCGACGGGCTACCCGACCTGCTGGCCGCGATTGACGAGCGCATGACGCGTGCGATGGAAGTCGCGCTGTACCGCGTGCCCCTGACGGAAGGGGCGGCGATGGCATGGCTGTACGAGCATGGGGAAGTCACCGCGCGCACGGATGGGGAACAGGGGGCGGACATGACCGTGCGCCTTTCCCCCGCCAACCGGGCGCGTTTCGAGATGCAGTTCGGCCGCGTCGTGACCTGTCAGACACTGTAGGGGCCTGCCATGGCGCATGGCAGGGCGGCCCGGGGATGGAAAACCGGTGCCCGCTGGCGCAGGATTGTACACCGGATGAAGGACTGACACGCAAGGCGCGGAGGCTGCAATGACGGAACGGATCACACTGGCGGACATGCGCGCGGTGGTACGGATGATGCGGGGGGCGGCCCGCCGTCATGTCATGCCCTCCTTCCGCTGCCTTGACCGTACCGACATCCGCGCCAAGAGCGGCCCGCTGGACATCGTGACCGTGGCGGATGAAGCCACGGAACGGGACCTGACCACAGCCCTGCAGGCGGCATGGCCCGCGGCACTGGTGGTGGGGGAGGAAGCGGTGGCGGCCGACCCCGCGATTCTGGACGGGCTTGCCACGGCGGGACTGGCCTTCGTGATCGACCCGATTGATGGCACGGCCAATTACGCGGCGGGCGTGCCGCTGTTCGGTGTCATGGTTTCGGTCGTTGTGGACGGGCAGGCGGCTGGCGGTGCGATCCTTGATCCTGTCTGTGATGTCGCGGCGTTTGCCGCCCACGGGCAGGGGGCGTGGCTGGAAGAGGGCGGCGGCATCACGCGGCCGCTGCATGTGGCGCCCCCCGTGCCCGCGCGCGAGATGGCGGGCAATGCGTCCTGGCGCTACCTGCCGCCCGATCTGCGCGACGTGGTGACGCATAACCTGCCCAGGGTGGCGGGTTCATGGGATTTCCGCTGTGCGGCGCATGAATACCTGATGCTGGTGGACGGGCGCTGCCATTTCCTGCTGTTCAACCGTACCCTGCCATGGGACCATCTGGCAGGCTGGCTGATCCATGCGGAGGCTGGCGGCTACAGCGCGCATTTTGATGGCAGCCCCTACCGCGTGACCGACCGCAGCGGCGGCCTGCTCTATGCGCCGGACCGCGAAAGCTGGCAGGCGCTGCGCGACCTGCTGCTGACACCGGGCTGAAAACAGAAGGAAGTTTTTGGTGAAGCTTTTTTCAAAAAGCTTCAAAGAACGCCGCCTTTAAAAAAGGCTGCACCCAGAAACTTCCGTTCAATAAATCAATGGCCCGGTTCAGTCCTGTGCCGCGCGTTCGCGGCGTTTGACCGCCTGCCAGCCTTCTTCCATCGTCTTTACGTCCACATCCACAAGCGCCAGCCCACGGTCGGCCAGGTCGTGCTCGACAGCGGTAAAGCGGCGGGTGAACTTGGCGTTGGCCTGGCGCAGGCAGGCCTCGGGGTCCATGTCCAGCTTGCGGGCCAGTGTTGCCAGCGTGAACAGCACGTCGCCCAGTTCGTCGAATATCTTCTCGCGGTCGCCGCTTTCCAGCTCGACCTTCAGTTCATCAAGTTCCTCGTCCACCTTGGCCGCGACTTCGGCCACCGTATCCCAGTCAAAGCCGGTGCGGGCGGCGCGGGCGGAAAGCTTGCGCGCGCGCAGCAGGGCGGGCAGGCCAACGGGCACGTCATCCAGCGTGCCGCCCCGGTTGCGGGCCAGTCGCTCCTGTGCCTTGCCATGCTCCCACTGGCCCGGCGTGGCCTCTGTATCGCCAAAGACATGCGGGTGGCGGCGGACCATCTTGTCACCGATCAGGGTGGCCACGGTGGCGAAGTCGAACATCCCTTTCTCGTCGGCCATCTGGGCGTGGTAGACCACCTGCAGCAGCAGGTCGCCCAGTTCGTCGGGCAGGCCGTCCCAGTCTTCGCGCGCGATGGTGTCGGCCACCTCATAGGCTTCTTCAATGGAGTAGGGCGCGATGGAGGCGAAATCCTGCGCCCGGTCCCATGGGCAGCCGGTCTGCGGGTCGCGCAGGCGGGCCATGATGTCCAGCAGGCGTTGCACGGCGGGGGCGGCATCTTGCATGGGGCGGGTTTCCTGCCATGTTCATGTTGCGGTCGGGCACAGCTTTTGTATAGATCGCGCACCCCAAGGCGGGAAGTTTTTATCGGGACAGGCGGAACATGGGCAGCGACGGACAGGCGACGGTCTTTATCGATGGCGAGGCGGGTACGACGGGACTGGGCATTCGTGAGCGCCTGCGCCACCTGCCGGTCACGCTGCGCTCCATCGATCCCGCCCTGCGCAAGGACCCGCGGGCCCGGCAGGCAATGATGGCGGCGGTGGACGTGGTCATCCTGTGCCTGCCCGATGCGGCGGCGCGTGAGGCGGTGGCCATGGCCGACACCATGGGAACCGATGCCCCCCGCATTCTGGACGCCAGCACCGCGTTCCGCACCGATCCGGCATGGGTTTACGGCTTTCCGGAAATGGATGCGGCCCAGCCGGCCGCCATCCGGGCCGCGGCACGGGTGTCGAACCCCGGCTGCTACCCCACCGGGCTGATCGGGCTGCTGCGCCCGCTGGTCAATGCCGGCCTGGTCCCTGTCGACTATCCCGTATGCATCAATGCGGTCAGCGGCTATAGCGGCGGCGGCCGCAGCATGATCGAGGCCCATGAGTGTGACGGCGGCCCGGCGTTCGAACTGTACGGGCTGGGGCTTGGCCACAAGCACATGCCGGAAATGACGCTGTATGCCGGGCTGGCGCAGGCGCCCATATTCGTGCCGTCGGTCGGGCATTTCCCGCAGGGGATGATCGTATCGGTGCCGCTGCATCTGGACCGGTTGCCGGGGCGGGTGCGCATGGCCGACCTTCATGCCGCCCTTGCCGCCCATTACGCGGGTTCGGACCGCATTGCGGTGGCCGAACCCTGCGCCAAGCTGGTGGCGGATGCGCTGGCCGGGACCGACCGGATGGAACTGCGCGTGCATGGCAGTGATGACCTGCGGCAGGTGGTACTGACCGCGCGGCTGGACAATCTGGGCAAGGGCGCATCGGGTGCGGCCTTGCAGAATCTGGCGCTTATGCTTGGGCTGGAACCGCCGCCGCCCGTGTGATATAGCGGGTCCGCAAGACGTCCCTGGACTGATTGCCGTGGTCTCCCGTCCCCTGTCTGGGGGTGGGGTGCGCGTATGCGAGAGTGACGGAACGGTAGACGTAGTCGACTCAAAATCGACCGCCGCAAGGCATGGGGGTTCGAATCCCCCCTCTCGTACCAGTCTGGCGCACCGGCATCCCGGTGTTGCTGCCCCGCTGCCCGTGTCGCGAACAGGACGATGTCTCCCTTGCCTGATGCCCTTATGGAAAAGCCGTCCGCACGGCCTGCCAATCCGTGCTTTTCTTCCGGTCCCTGCGCAAAGCGGCCGGGATGGTCGCTCAATGCCCTGTCGGATGCGCTGGTGGGCCGTTCGCACCGTTCGACCGAGGGGCGTGCCCGCCTGAACGAGGTCATTACCCGTTCAAAGGCCATCCTTGGCATGCCCGAGGACTGGGTGCTGGGCATCGTGCCCGCATCCGATACGGGTGCGGTGGAAATGGTGCTGTGGTCCATCCTGGGCACCCGTCCGGTGGATGTGCTGGCATTCGAGAGCTTTTCCGCCACATGGGCCAACGACATCATTGCCCAGCTTGAACTGCCCGATGCCCGCGTGCTCAGGGCTGAATATGGCGAGATCCCCGACCTGGCGCAGGTGGACTGGGCGCGCGATGTGGTGCTGACATGGAACGGCACGACATCGGGCGCGCGCCTGCCGTATGATGCCGCCATTCCCGCGCAGCGTGACGGGCTGGTGATCTGTGATGCCACATCCGCAGCCTTCGCCATGGACCTGCCGTGGGACAGGCTGGATGTGGTCACATGGTCATGGCAGAAGGTGCTGGGCGGTGAGGCAGCGCACGGTATGCTGGCCCTGTCGCCACGTGCGGTGGAGCGCCTGGTCTCCACGCCAGCACCCCGCGCGCTGCCCAAGATTTTCCGGCTGACCAACAGCAAGGGACTGATCGAGGGCATTTTCCGTGGTGATACCATCAACACCCCCTCCATGCTGTGTGTGGAAGATGCGCTGGATGGCCTGAAATGGGCGGAGGAAGCCGGCGGCCTGATGGGGCTGATCGCGCGCAGCGAAGCCAATCTGGCCGTGGTGGCGGCGTGGGAGGCGAAGTCCGACTGGGCGCGCTTCCTGGCCACCAACCCTGACCACCGTTCCAGCACCGCCATCTGCCTGCGTATCGTCGCACCGTGGTTCACTGCGCTTGATCACGCGGCGCAGGCAAAGGCCGCCAGGCAGATCGTCTCGCTTCTGGGTGCGGAAGGCGTGGCGCTGGATGTGGGCAGCTACCGTGACGCGCCCCCCGGCCTGCGGCTGTGGGGTGGGGCCACGGTCGAGTCATCCGACCTGCGGGCCGTCCTGCCGTGGCTGGACTGGGCCTACGCACAGGTGCGCGGCCAGCACGTCTGACCCCTTTGCCCCATGCCCGATCCATCATGCCCCGGCGCTGGTCCGGGGCATGATGCAGCACGATAGGCCCCTTCGCATATGACTGATGATCCGCCGTTCAATCCCGCCCTGCTGCCGGCCGGTTTCGTGGACCGGCTCCCGCCCGAGGCCGAGGCCGAGGCCGCGGGTGTCGAGACGCTGATGCGCGTGTTCGCGGCCCATGGTTATGACCGTGTCACCGCGCCGCTGCTGGAATTCGAGGAAACGCTTCTCTCCGGTTCGGGTGCGGCCGTGGCGGAGCAGACTTTCCGCCTGATGGACCCCGACACGCGGCGGATGATGGCGCTGCGGCCCGACATCACGCCGCAGATCGCCCGTATCGCGGCCACGCGCCTGCCCGATGTGCCGCGCCCGCTGCGCCTGGCCTATGCCGGGCCATGCGTGCTGATGGCCGCAAACCGGGGCGAGGGGGATCGCCAGATCTCGCAGGCGGGGGTGGAACTGATCGGTCCCGACCGGCCGGAAGCGGATGCGGAAATCATTGCCATCGCGGCGGAATGCCTGGCCACGCTGCAGGTGCGTGGTGTCTCGTTCGACCTGACCATGCCCGCGCTGACCACGGCCCTGCTGGATGCGGGCGGGTTTGACGCGCATGTGCGCGGCATGCTCATGCGCGCGCTGGACCGCAAGGACGCAGCCGCCGTGGCCCGTCATGGTGGTGCGCTGGCCGATGTGCTGATCCGCCTGCTGCATGCGGCCGGTCCCGCCCATGGCGCGCTGGCGGAACTGGCCGCGGTGGACCTGCCCCCCCAGGCAAGGGTACTCAGTGCCCGGCTGGCCGCCACGGTGGCTGCGATCGAGGCCCGGGTACCCGGTATCCGGCTGACGGTGGACCCGGTGGAATTCCGTGGCTGGCAGTACCATACCGGCGTGTGTGTAAGCGTATATGCCGCAGGCCAGCGCGAGGAGCTGGGCCGGGGCGGGCGCTACCTGTCCAATGATGACGAACCCGCCTGTGGCCTGACCCTGCGGCCCGACATCATCCTGCGGGCCGCTCCGCCGCTGCCCAGCCGCACCCGTGTGTTCCTGCCATGGGGCACGCCTGCGGAAGTGGGGGCTGCCCTGCGGGCCGCGGGCTATGCCACGGTCGGTGCGCTGGGGCACGATGGGGACGCGCGGGCGGAAGCGGCACTGCTGTCCTGCCCGCTGGTGGTGGTTGATGGCCAGCCCGTGCCGGTGGATGACGCGTGAGCCGCCGGGCCTGATTTTTTCTCAAAACCAGAGTTTTTCCCGGCTGGGCGTGCTGTGCGGGCCGGGCAGCATATCAAGGAGCATGAAATGTCCAACGTCACCGTGATCGGCACCCAGTGGGGTGACGAGGGCAAGGGCAAGATCGTTGACTGGCTGGCCAGCCGTGCGGATGTGGTCGTCCGCTTCCAGGGGGGGCACAATGCGGGCCATACGCTGGTTGTGGGGGATCAGACCTACAAGCTGTCCCTGCTGCCCTCGGGCCTGGTGCGTGGCAAGATGGGTGTGATCGGCAACGGCGTGGTGGTCGACCCCGAAGCCCTGCTGAAGGAAATTGACCGCGTAAGCGCGCAGGGCCTGACCGTCACCCCCGAAACCCTGAAGATTGCCGAAAACGCACCGCTGATCCTGCCCGTGCATGGTGCGCTGGACCGCGCGCGTGAAGCAGCACGCGGTGACCGCAAGATCGGCACCACGGGCCGGGGCATCGGTCCCGCCTATGAGGACAAGGTGGCCCGCCGCGCCATCCGCCTGTGCGACCTGGCCGAGCCGGAAACGCTGGACTGGAAGCTGGATGAACTGCTGCTGCACCACAATACCCTGCTCAAGGGGCTGGGTGCGGACACGTTCACCAAGCAGGACCTGCTGGACTTCCTGAACGGTGTCGCACCCCGCGTGCTGCCCTTCATGGCGCCGGTGTGGGACCTGCTGGATGACAGCCGCCGCAGCGGGTCGCGCATCCTGTTCGAAGGCGCGCAGGCCGTGATGCTGGACGTGGACCATGGCACCTATCCGTTCGTGACCAGTTCCAACACGGTGGCCGCCAATGCGGGCACGGGTGCGGGCGTTGGACCCACCAGCATCGGTTTTGTCCTGGGCATTGCCAAGGCTTACACCACCCGCGTGGGTGAGGGACCGTTCCCCAGTGAACTGCACGACCAGATGGGCCGCACGCTGGGTGAGCGCGGGCATGAATTCGGTACCGTGACGGGCCGTCCCCGCCGCTGTGGCTGGTTTGATGCCGTGCTGGTGCGCCGTGCGGTGCGCGTGGGGGGCGTGAATGGCCTGGCGCTGACCAAGCTGGATGTGCTGGACGGGCTGGATGAAATCAGCATCTGCGTCGGTTATGAACTGGACGGCCGGAAGATCACCAGCTTCCCCTCCGCCCCCGGCGCGCAGCAGCGCATCCGCCCGGTGTTCGAGACGATGGAAGGCTGGAAGGACAGCACGAAGGGCGCGCGTTCCTGGGCCGAACTGCCCGCGCAGGCCATCAAGTATGTGCGGCGGATCGAGGAACTGGTGGAAGCGCCTGTTACCCTGCTGTCCACCAGCCCGGAACGTGACGACACCATCCTGATGCGCGACCCGTTTGAAGACTGAGGCTGGGCATAAAAGATCCCGGCTACCGCCTTTTTTCACGAAGGCGGTATTCTTCGGGGCTTTCTGGAAAAAGCTGCACCCAAGACCTCTTCATGATTCCAGGCTGTTTGCGGCGGCCCCCAGGAAAAAGCCCCGTGGGCCGATGGCACACGGGGCTTTTTTGCGGAACGTGAAAGAGGGAGGCGTCAGGCCGGAGCCTGTTCGCCGTGCCGTGCGCGGCGGGCGGCGACTTCCGCCTTCATGGCCGCCTGCAGCTTTTCAAAGGCGCGGACCTCGATCTGGCGCACCCGCTCGCGCGAGATGTTGTAGACGTGGGACAGGTCTTCCAGTGTGGCAGGCTCGTCCTTGAGCCGCCGTTCGGTCAGGATGTGGCGCTCACGCTCGTTCAGCGTTTTCAGCGCCTTGGCCAGCAGGGCCTGCCTGCCGGAATACTCCTCGCTCTGGGCAAGGGTCTCTTCCTGGTTGTCATTGTCATCAACCAGCCAGTCCTGCCATTCCCCTTCGCCATCCATGCGCAGGGGCGCGTTCAGGCTGTGGTCAGGGGCCGCCAGCCTGCGGTTCATGTTGACCACGTCCTGCTCGGGCACGCCAAGGGACTGGGCAATCTTGTTGACCTGCTCGGGCCTGAGATCACCGTCATCAATGGCCTGCATCTGCCCCTTCAGGCGGCGCAGGTTGAAGAACAGCTTTTTCTGGGCGGCGGTCGTACCGATCTTGACCAGAGACCAGCTATGCAGGATGTATTCCTGTATGGCGGCCCGGATCCACCACATGGCGTATGTGGCCAGCCGGAAGCCACGATCGGGGTCGAAGCGGCGCACGGCCTGCATCATCCCGATATTGCCTTCGCTGATCAGTTCACCCACCGGCAGGCCATAGCCTCGATAGCCCATGGCAATCTTGGCAACCAGGCGCAGGTGGGAAGTGACGAGCTTATGCGCGGCTTCGGTGTCGCCCTTGTCCTTCCAGCGGCGCGACAGGCGAAGCTCCTCCTCGGGGGAGAGCATGGGGAATTTACGGATATCCCGAAGGTATTTGGACAGGTTGTTTTCGGGACCGGAGATAAGAGCAGAAGAGGCCATTGTAACGGACTCCTGTTCCAGAGGGATGAGGCGACTGTTAATCCGGCCTAACGTGGCCGTGACCGGCGGGGTTGCATCATCACTCTGATAGACGCACGACTGGACTTCTCACGTCCCCGCATCCGGCCCCCGTATGGGCAGCCCGATAGCAGGACGTCCAGTTAGCCTGGGGGCGTCGGCCCCGGCGAACAATCACCGAACATACGCATATGGGACCGGCAAGTCAAGAAATGAAGGCCCCCGCTTCAGGCAATGCTGCCCAGCAGGGTGGTGAAATCGGCTGGCGGTGCCGTCTCGAACAGCAGCTGTTCACCACTGCGGGGGTGGACAAAGCCCAGCCGCCGCGCATGCAGCGCCTGACGGGGAAAATCCAGTGCCGCGTCGCGTGCCGCAGCCGGCAGGCCGCGGGCGGCGGCCGGTATGCGGCGCAGATAGACCGGGTCTCCCACCAGCGCGTGCCCGGCATGGGCAAAATGCACCCGGATCTGGTGCGTCCGGCCCGTCGCCAGCCTGCATTCCACATGCGCCAGCCCGCCATGGAAGGTTTCGATGACCCGGTAATGGGTCAGGGCCTGCTTGCCACCGCCATTGGCAATCACCGCCATGCGCTTGCGGTCACGCCGGTCACGCCCGATCGCGCCATCGAATGATCCCTGCGCCGGGGCGGGAAGGCCCCAGCATATGGCCTGATAGGCGCGGTCGATCCGCCGTTCGGCAAAGGCGAGGGAAAGGGCCTGATGCGCCAGTTCCGTCTTGGCGGCGACCATGATGCCTGAAGTGTCCTTGTCCAGGCGGTGCACGATGCCGGGCCGCTTCTCCCCCCCGATGCCGGTCAGGCTCTCGCCGCAATGGGCCAGCAGGGCGTTGACCAGCGTGCCGTCCTCGTTGCCCGGTGCGGGGTGAACCACCATGCCCGCCGGCTTGTCCAGCACGATCAGGTCGCGGTCCTCATATAATATGTCCAGGGCGATGTCCTGCCCCTGCGGTGTCGCGGGGATTGCGGGGGGCAGGTGAATTTCATAACACATGCCAGCCCGCACCGGTTCGGCGGGGTCGCGTAGCGGGCTGCCATTGCGCAGCAGGTGGCCACTTTCCATAAGGGCCTTCACCCGTGAGCGCGACAGCGCGCCAGTCGCGGTGGCGATGAAGCGGTCGGTGCGCTGGCCCGCGTCATCCGCTGTGGCGATGACGGGGGCAGGGGGGGCAGTGTCGGTCATGGCATGTGTCTATCGGAAAAAACGGTATTCGGGAACGGAAAGCACATAATGGAAAAACAGGGGTCGCGCGCCTTGCTTGCCGCGGTGATTGGCATGGGGGTGCTGCTGTTCGTCGGCTCGCTGCTGCTGGTGGGCGTGCTGGTCCATCGCGTGATGCATCCACGTTCCGTCGTGGCGGCCGGTGCGCCGCCGGCCACGCTGCCCGCGCCACCCGTTGCGGGCAGCGGGCATGGGGCGGACGTGCTGATGATGGATGAGGCACCGGGCACCCATGTCACCAGCGTGACCGCGCGGCCCGACGGGCTGCTGGCGGTCGTGCTGTCCGGTGGGGACGGGGCGGACCGCATCGTGGTGTGGGACCCGGCAGGCCAGCATATCGTGGCGCGGCTGGTGGTCGGTCACCACTGAAATCGCGGGTGAGGGCAGGAAAGGAAGGCAGGGTATGATTCTTCCCTTGCATCCGGGCCGGGGATCGCATAGAAGGCGGCCACCGGCCATTGTCCCGTTCGTCTAGAGGCCTAGGACGCCGCCCTCTCACGGCGGCAACACGAGTTCGAATCTCGTACGGGACGCCATCCCTTTCCGGATAATCTGGTTGTTGCATGAAAGCCCGCCGCAAGGCGGGTTTTTCGTATTGGACCCGGCCCATCTATTTTTAAGCAAAAGCAATCTTTGGCTGGGCATGGCAACCTTTTTCATATTAATATATAATAAAGGCATCTTATATACTTGCCCGCGCCATGCCGCTGAAAAACATTGATTCAGATCAATCCGCGTTGAAATTTAAAAATATTTTCCATCTTTTAATTTGGCGGCGGATGGCAGCATAGTGAAACACTGTCATTTTCCGTATTCGTCCTTTGAATTCCTGCAAGAATTACCCATGGGCTCCCGGGGGAGGGGGTCCGGCCTGACGTGACATAAATGCAACTTTTCCCCTGTTCCGGTCCGCCGGCATGTGGGTGGCTGTTTCGCCGTGGGGGCGTAAGACGTTATGGTCCCCCTCGTAACGAAGTCCTTCTGACAATGGCCGCCTTTGTCTTGCAGGATGAAGGAGTTTGCGATTAAGCCGTGATGGTGCGGCGGGCAGGGAAGTGAACAGTGGACCCGGTCGATGGCTGCACGGGTTCTGGTTTCTGAGTGGTATGGTGATCGATGCTGTTGGATTTTATGAAGCTGCAAAAACAGGTATCCGGAATGGGACGTCGTTCTTTCCTGTCTGTCATGGCGGCAGCCGGCAGTATTCCTTTCCTTTCTACCGCTCTGGCCGCGGATGATCCGGCCATAAACGCACAATGGGCCATCTTCCGCGCCAAGTATTTCCACCCCGACGGCCGTATCATCGACACAGGCAACAGTGGCGAATCCCATAGCGAGGGGCAGGGCTACGGCATGCTTTTCGCCGCGACGGCGGGTGATCAGGCCACGTTCGAGGCCATGTGGGCTTGGACACGCGCTAACCTGCAGCACAAGACCGATGCCCTGTTCTCCTGGCGCTATCTGGACGGGCATAACCCGCCGGTCGCGGACAAGAACAACGCGACGGATGGCGACCTGCTGATAGCCCTGGGTCTGGTCCGTGCCGGACGGCTGTGGAAGCGCGCTGACTATATTCAGGATGCTATAGCCATCTATGGCGACGTGCTGAAGCTCATGACCCTGCAGGTCGGTCCCTATCTGGTGCTTCTGCCCGGCGGCGTGGGGTTTGCCACCAAGGATTCGGTCACGCTCAACCTGTCCTATTATGTCATGCCCTCGCTCATGCAGGCCTTCGCGCTGACGGGCGACGCACGCTGGCAGAAGGTGATGGGAGATGGCCTGATCATCATAAACCAGGGGCGATTCGGGGAGTGGAAGCTCCCGCCTGACTGGCTTTCGATCAACCGCCAGAACGGGCATTTCTCCATAGCCAAGGGCTGGCCGCCACGATTCTCCTATGATGCGATTCGCGTGCCGCTGTATCTTTACTGGGCGCATATGCTGTCGCCGGACCTGCTGGCCGACTTTACCCGCTTCTGGAACCATTTCGGGGCATCGGCCCTGCCGGGGTGGATTGACCTGACCAATGGTGCCCGCTCGCCCTACAATGCGCCACCGGGCTATCTGGCCGTGGCGACATGTTCCGGCCTGTCATCCGCCGGTGGGTTGCCAACCCTGGACAAGGCGCCGGATTATTATTCGGCTGCCCTGACATTGCTGGTTTATATTGCCCGTGGTGAGGGAGGTGGAATGTGACTACGCCCAACAAGGAAAGCACGGAGGCGACTCCACGCCCGGTTGTGGATATGGACAATCCGCAGGACGTGACGCGCATGCTCTCCAGCGGTTATGGCCTGAGCGGGGAGGGGTTCCACTACCATTCCTTCACGCGTCCCGTCATGCTGGACATGACCCCGGAACTGCCCCACGATTCCGTGGACGATACAGAGCATCATCTCGACGATAACGTCACCGAACACGAATCCGCCCCGGCAACGGCGCCGGTGTTCGTGTTCGATGCGGCACCTGAGCCTGCGGCACCACCTGTTGTTGCCGAGGCCGCGCCACCGCCACCTCCTCCGCCGCCGCCAGAGCCTGCGCCTCCTGAGCCGCCGCCCGCACCGCCACCCTATACGCCGGTTGTAACCCATGTGCCGCCGCCGCCGCCCGTGGAGGAAATGCCGGTACCCGAACCCGTGGCTGAAGCGGCTGCGCCTGCAAGGCCCCGGCCCGTGCCGCCGGCGCAGCCCGCGCCGGACATGGCATCGACGGGCGGGCGTGAACGGCGCGGGCTTCAGCCTTTTACCACGCCGCGTACGCCATCCGAGCCGCCGGTGTCTTCACGTGCGGCCGCACCGGCCACGCCCTTCGTCCAGGCAGATGACTGGGCGCCGGTGCCAAAGGCCCAGCAGCGTCGCGGCCAGCGTCCGACCGGGCCTGGTTTCTTCTTTGCCAAGGGGAATGACCGGGTTGCGACTGCCCGGCTGTTCCAGCCGGTGGCAGTGGCCCGTCCTGCTTCCAAACCTGACTCCAAGGTGACCACGATGACCAAATTCGACAAGACCGCACAGAATGCCCCCACGGGGCGTCGTCCTGCGCCATCTGACAATTCGCCAACACTGACGGAAGTTTTCATGACACTGGGCGGTCGTGCCACCGACCGGCTGGTGCCCAAGCCCAGCCTGCGTGACGCGCTGCTGCGCAAGCGTGAGGAAGAAACCGGGCAATCCTGATCTTATCCGGGGGCGGGGCCGGATGGCTGCCGGTCTGTTGTGGATAAGGAACACAGGAGCCACCCCCATGGGCTGCATGCCATGGGGGGCGAAAGGCGACATGACGGACCGGATGAGCCTGAAGGTTTTCTTTTGAGTGTAACTATCTGTTTTATCAGTATTTATTATCGGACGAATTATTGATGTCAGAGGTTCAGTCGTCAGCGCCCGCGGAAAGTTGGTTTGATCGCCTTTCCAACAAGATACTGTCACTGCGCGGTGCCAGTTATATCGTTGGGGCAATAGGCCTGTGCGCCCTGCTTGCCGCGACCACGGTTACGCTGTCGGTAAATGAACAGCTGATTGTGGCATTAGTGTGCGTTGTGGTCTTTTTTATCGTCGGTCGGCGCAAAAGCCGTCGGACGCAGATCTTTCTCGAGGTGCTTTCGGCGCTGGTGTCCCTGCGTTATCTGACGTGGCGGCTGACCGAAACACTGGATTTCGATACATGGCTCCAGGGTACATTGGGGGTCACGCTGCTTCTGGCGGAACTGTACGCGCTGTACATGCTGTTCCTCAGCTATTTCCAGACCATTTCCCCCCTGCACCGCGCGCCGCTGCCCCTGTCTCCCAATCCGGAAGACTGGCCCACGGTCGACATCTTCATCCCGACCTATGACGAAAGCCTGGGCATCGTGCGTCTGACGGTGCTGGGCGCGCTTGGTATCGACTGGCCACCGGACAAGGTGAACGTCTATATCCTTGATGACGGCAAGCGTGAGGAATTCGCCCGCTTTGCCGAAGAATGCGGTGCCCGCTACATTGCCCGTCCCGATAACGCGCATGCCAAGGCCGGTAACCTGAACTACGCCATTCAGCATACAAGTGGCGAATACATCCTGATTCTGGACTGCGATCACATCCCGACCCGTGCGTTCCTGCAGATCTCGATGGGATGGATGGTCGAGGACAAGAAGATCGCCCTGATGCAGACGCCGCATCACTTCTATTCCCCCGATCCTTTCCAGCGTAACCTGGCCGTCGGTTACCGCACGCCGCCTGAAGGCAACCTGTTCTATGGTGTCATTCAGGATGGCAACGACTTCTGGGATGCGACCTTCTTCTGTGGTTCCTGTGCCATCCTGCGCCGCAAGGCCATCGAAGAGATCAATGGTTTCGCAACCGAGACCGTGACGGAAGATGCCCATACCGCCCTGCGCATGCAGCGCAGGGGGTGGTCGACCGCCTATATGCGCATTCCGCTGGCCAGCGGGCTGGCGACGGAGCGCCTGGTCACGCATATCGGGCAGCGTATGCGCTGGGCCCGTGGCATGATCCAGATCTTCCGCGTGGATAATCCCATGCTGGGGCCGGGCCTGAAGCTGGGGCAGCGGCTTTGCTATCTTTCGGCCATGACGTCGTTCTTCTTCGCCATTCCGCGTGTCATCTTCCTTGCCTCCCCGCTGGCCTTCCTTTTCTTCAGCCAGAATATCATCGCGGCCTCCCCCCTGGCGGGGCTGGCCTACGCCATTCCCCACATGTTCCATTCCGTTGCCACGGCGGCAAAGGTGAACAAGGGATGGCGCTATTCATTCTGGAGTGAAGTGTACGAAACCGTCATGGCGCTGTTCCTGGTGCGGGTGACCATCGTCACGATGATGTTCCCCTCGAAGGGCAAGTTCAACGTGACGGAAAAAGGTGGCGTTCTGGAGAACGAGGAATTCGACCTTGGTGCCACATATCCGAACATCATCTTTGCGGTCATCATGGCGATTGGCCTGATGCGCGGGCTGTTTGCCCTGGCCTTCCAGCATCTGGACATAATTTCAGAGCGTGCCTACGCACTCAACTGTGTCTGGTCCGTGATCAGTCTCATCATCCTGCTTGCGGCCATTGCCGTCGGCCGTGAGACCAAGCAGATCCGCCACAGCCATCGTGTCGATGCGCGAATTCCGGTAACGGTTTATGATTACGAAGGGAATTCCAGCCATGGCATCACGCAGGACGTGTCCATGGGTGGTGTGGCCATTCATATGCCGTGGCGCAATGTGACACCGGACCAGCCGGTGCAGACCGTTGTCCACGCCGTGCTGGATGGTGAGGTGGTCAATCTCCCCGCTACCATGATCCGCTGTGCGAATGGCAAGGCGGTCTTTACCTGGAACATCACCTCCCTCCCGATTGAAGCCTCTGTCGTCCGGTTCGTGTTCGGTCGCGCCGATGCCTGGCTGCAGTGGAATGATTACGAGCATGATCGGCCGTTGCGAAGCCTGTGGAGCCTGATCCTCAGCATCAAGGCGCTGTTCCGCAAGAAGGGTCGGATGATGATCCATAGTCGCCCGCAAAATAAACCCATTGCACTGCCTGTTGAGCGCAGGGAGCCAACAAGCAGTCAGGGTGGTCAGAAACAGGAAGGAAAGATCAGTCGTGCGGCCTCGTGATATGAAAATGGTGTCCCTGATCGCGCTGCTGGTCTTTGCAACGGGAGCGCAGGCTGCGCCGGTTGCATCCAAAGCGCCAGCCCCGCAGCCTGCGGGCGATAACCTGCCGCCCCTGCCCGCCGCGGCACCGGCCGCCGCGGCAGCCCCGGCCGGGCAGCAGCCTGCTGGCGCCGCCAGTGCGGCACCTGCCGTCGATCCGGCCGCTGCCAGCGCCGCCGATGCCATGGTGGACAATGCGGAGAATGCGACCGGCGTCGGTTCGGATGTGGCGACCGTGCATACCTATTCCCTGCGCGAACTTGGCGCGGAGAACGCGCTGACCATGCGTGGCGCGGCCCCCCTGCAGGGGCTGCAGTTCGGTATTCCGGGCGACCAGCTCGTCACCTCGGCGCGGCTTGTCGTGTCGGGTGCGATGTCACCCAATCTCCAGCCCGATAACAGCGCGGTCACGATTACGCTGAACGAGCAGTATATCGGCACGCTCCGGCCTGACCCGTCACATCCGGCCTTTGGTCCGCTTTCCTTTGACATCAACCCCATCTTCTTTGTCAGCGGCAACCGGCTGAACTTCAATTTCTCGGCAGGGTCGAAAGGATGCACCGACCCGAGCAACGGATTGCAGTGGGCCAGCGTGTCCGAGCATTCGGAACTGCAGATCACCACCATACCGCTTCCTCCCCGTCGTCAGCTGTCGCGGCTGCCGCAGCCGTTCTTTGACAAGAACGTAAGGCAGAAGACGGTCATTCCGTTCGTCCTTGCACAGACATTTGATGCTGAAGTGCTCAAGGCTTCCGGCATCCTGGCGTCCTGGTTCGGCCAGCAGACCGATTTCCGCGGCGTGAACTTCCCCGTATTTTCCACCATTCCGCAGACAGGCAATGCCGTTGTGGTGGGTGTTGCCGATGAACTGCCTTCCGCGCTGGGGCGTCCGGCCATCAGCGGGCCGACCCTGATGGAAGTGGCCAACCCGTCCGATCCCAATGGCACGATCCTGCTGGTAACGGGCCGGGACCGCGATGAAGTCATTACCGCAAGCAAGGGCATAGGCTTCAGCTCCAGCACGCTGCCGGTTGCCGCGCGCATGGATGTGGCGCCGATTGACGTGGCCCCCCGCGCCCCCAACGACGCGCCGTCCTTCATCCCGACCAGCCGGCCTGTCCGGCTGGGTGAACTGGTGCCGGTCAGTGCCCTGCAGGGCGAAGGCTATACCCCCGGCGTGCTTTCCGTGGCGTTCCGCACGGCGCCTGACCTGTATACCTGGCGCGACCGGCCGTACAAGCTGAACGTGCGCTTCCGGGCGCCCGACGGGCCGATCGTGGACCTGGCGCGTTCGCATCTGGACGTTGGTATCAACAATACCTACCTGCAGTCCTATTCCCTGCATGAAAAGGACAGTGTGGTCGACCAGCTGGTCCAGCGTTTTGGCGGCCGGGGCCAGACCAGTGGCGTGCAGCAGCATACGCTGACCATTCCGCCGTGGATGGTGTTCGGTCAGGATCAGCTGCAGTTCTATTTTGATGCGGCCCCCCTGACCCAGCCCGGCTGCCGTCCCGGCCCCAGCCTGATCCACATGTCGGTTGATCCGGATTCCACGATCGACCTGTCCAACGCCTATCACATCACGCGCATGCCCAATCTGGCCTACATGGCCAGCGCGGGGTATCCGTTCACCACCTATGCCGACCTGTCGCACTCGGCCGTGGTGCTGCCGGACCATCCCAATGGTACGGTTGTCAGCGCCTATCTTGACCTGATGGGCTTCATGGGGGCGACGACGTGGTATCCCGTCTCGGGTCTGGACATCGTTTCCGCGGATCATGTGAATGATGTGGCGGACCGGAACCTGATCGTCCTGTCCACGCTGGCCAATAGCGGGGAGGTTTCCTCCCTGCTGTCGAACTCGTCGTACCAGATTGCCGACGGGCGCCTGCACATGGGGATGCGCTCCACCCTGAGTGGGGTGTGGAACATCTTCCAGGACCCGATGGCCGCCATCAACAATACCCATCCGACCGAGGTCGAGACGACCCTGAGCGGTGGCGTGGGCGCGATGGTGGAAGCGGAATCCCCGCTGGCATCCGGACGCACGGTTCTTGCCCTGCTCTCGGCTGACGGGCAGGGGCTGGACAATCTGGTCCAGATCCTCGGGCAGCGTAAGAACCAGGCCAAGATTCAGGGCGACCTGGTGCTTGCCCATGGGGATGACCTGACATCGTACCGCAGTTCGCCCCTTTATACCGTTGGCACGCTGCCGATGTGGCTCATGCCGGACTGGTATATGCATAACCATCCCGTTCGCGTGATCGTGGTGGGGCTGTTCGGATGCCTGCTGGTTGTGGCCGTGCTGGTTCGTGCCCTGTTGCGGCATGCACTGTTCCGCCGGCGGCAGCTGCAGGAAGAAAGGCAGAAATCGTGAGCATGAACAGACGCTACGTCTTTTCCCTTTCTGCCGGCCTGCTTGCCAGCAGTTGCATGACCGTGCTGGTGGCGGTGCCACTGGCGCGCGCGCAGCAGGCCTCCACGGCCATGACCGGTACCCAGGCTTCGGGCGGGTCGGCGGCGCCACGGCAGATCCTGCTGCAGCAGGCCCGGTTCTGGCTTCAGCAGCAGCAGTATGACAATGCCCGTCAGGCCCTGCAGAATGCCCAGCGCGTGGCGCCGGATGCGCCGGATGTCCTGGAGGTACAGGGCGAATACCAGACGGCGATCGGCAACCGGGAAGCGGCAGCCGATACGCTGCGCCACCTCCAGCAGGTTGCGCCCGGCAGTACGGCCGCCAACAGCCTGAGTGACCTGTTGCACGAGCGTTCCATCTCGACATCCGACCTGTCGCAGGTGCGTTCCCTTGCCGCATCCGGGCATAACGCGCAGGCGGTGCAGGGGTACCAGAAGCTGTTCAATGGCGGTAAGCCGCCGCATTCGCTTGCGGTGGAATATTACCAGACCATGGCAGGCGTTCCGGCCGAATGGGATCAGGCCCGGGCCGGGCTTGCCGGTATCGTGGCATCCAATCCACAGGATTATCATGCCCAGCTCGCATTTGCGCAGGCGCTGACCTATAATACGGCGACCCGTATGGAAGGTCTGGCGCGGCTCAAGGACCTGCAGGGTTTCCGCAGCCAGGCTCCGGTCGAGGCTGCGGCCGCCAGCCAGTCCTACCGGCAGACGCTGAGCTGGCTGCCGGTAACGCCCACCACGCAGCCGCTCATGCAGCAGTGGCTGGATAGCCATCCCAATGATACCGAACTGCGTGAGCATATGGTCCACCCGCCCGGCGGCCCGCCGGACAAGGCGGGTCTTGCGCGTCAGGCGGGTTATCAGCAGCTGAATGCCGGCCGTGTTGCCGCAGCCGAGCAGTCCTTCCAGTCCGCGTTACAGATCAATTCCCATGATGCCGATTCACTTGGCGGCATGGGACTGGTCAGCATGCGGCAGGGTGACGCAGCCGAAGCCCGCCGCTATTTCCAGGAAGCGATGGCGGCCGATCCCAAGACGGCGGATCGCTGGCGCCCGGCCCTGGCCGGCATGGAAATCAGCGGTGACTATGCCGCGGTCCGCCAGCTTATTGCCGCCCACCAGTATGATGCGGCCAAGCAGCGCCTGTCCGCGCTGGCACGCCAGTCCGGCCAGTTTACCGGCGCCACGCTCATGCTGGCCGACCTGCAGCGCACGACCGGCCAGATGGGTGCGGCGGAGCAGGAATACCAGTCCGTTCTGGCACGCGACCCGAACAGCCAGCTTGCCCTGATGGGACTGGCGCGGGTGGAGATGGCGCAGGGCAAGACGGCGGAAGCCCGCCAGCTGCTGTCGCGTGTCGGATCGCAGTATGCGACCCAGGTCGGGGAAATCGAGGTGACGGGCCTTATGGCCGCCGCCTCGCAGACATCGGATTCCGCGCGCAAGGTCTCGATCCTGCGCGAAGCCATGGCCCAGGCACCGCGTGACCCATGGGTGCGGATCAATCTGGCCAATGCCCTGCAGCAGCAGGGGGACATGGCGGAAGCCAATCGGGTCATGCAGCCCATCCTGTCCAATCCCGTGACGGCGCAGGACCGACAGGCCGGTATCCTGTTTACCTATGGCAGTGGCAATGATGCGATGACACGCCGCCTGCTGGCTGGCCTGTCGCCCGAGGACTATTCCCCCGCCATCCATGCCATTGCGACGGAAATGGAGATCAAGCAGGATCTGGCCAGCCGCCTGTCCATGGTGGCGAACCCGGTTCCGCTGATCCGTGAAGCCCTTTCGCCGCCCGACCCGACGGGCGCGCGTGGCGTGGCCGTGGCTGATCTGTTCCGTCAGCGTGGCGACATGATTCATGCCCGCATGGCCCTGCGCATTGCCTCGACCCGCACGCTCGATCTTTCGGCGGACCAGCGTCTGGCCTACGCCACCGAATACATGAAGATCAGCAACCCGGTTGCGGCCGCCCGCCTGCTGGCCCCGCTGGGTGACGGCAGTGGCACGGGGGCGGGCAATGCCCTGCTTCCCGAGCAGGTACAGACGCTGCAGCAGCTGCGCATGGGGATTGCCGTGGCCCAGTCCGACCTGCTGAACCAGCGCGGCGATCAGGCGCAGGCATACGATCACCTTGCTCCGGCCCTGCAGGCCGATCCGGAAGCGACATCGCCCAAACTGGCGCTGGCGCGGCTTTACAATGGTCAGGGCAAGTCCGGCAAGGCGCTGGAAATCGATCTGGCCGTGCTGCGGCACAACCCGCAGGATCTGGATGCGCGCCAGGCAGCGGTGCAGGCTGCCGTCAATAGCGGCCGCAAGAGCCTGGCCACCCGCCTTGCCATGGATGGTGTGCAGGAAAGCCCGATGGATGCGCGTGCCTGGCTGGCCATGGCCGTGGCCGATCAGGCCGATGGCCATGGCCACCGGACCATCAGTGACCTGCGCCGCGCCTATGACCTGCGTCTGCAGCAGGTGGAAGGCACGCGGGCGGTGGCAAGCGGGACGGGTGAGCAGGAATCGCTTGAACCCCCGTCCAGCAACCCGTTTCGCCACCATGGCTATGGACGCCAGACGGAACTGGGCGCACCGGTTACGGGTGGCTCCTACAGCATGGAGGCAACGTCTCCCGAAGCATCGGACCAGATGCTGTCCTCCATCGCCGGGCAGATCACCACGCTGCGGGAAAACCTGGCCCCCTCCATCGATGGCGGTCTGGGGTTCCGGTCGCGTTCGGGTGAGCACGGCATGGGCCGCCTGACCGAAGCGAACATTCCCATCGTGGGGCGCCTGCCGCTGCAGGCGGGTGAGTCCAGCCTGACCTTCTCGATCACGCCAACCATGATCTGGTCGGGACAGCTCAATACCGGTTCGGTCTATGATGTGCCGCGCTTTGGCACCGACATGGCAACACAGGCGTATAACCAGTACGTCAGTTACATAAGCCAGAACAATTCCAGCAGCACCCTGCATAGCGAACTTGTCAAGGGTGGCGAGGCCGAGGCCGGTTTTGCGCCAGACGTGCAGTTCGGCAACAGCTGGGTGCGGGCGGACCTGGGGGCATCGCCCATCGGCTTCCCCATCACCAACGTACTGGGCGGTGTGGAATTCTCGCCGCGTGTCGGACCGGTTACCTTCCGCGTCAGCGCGGAACGCCGCTCCATCACCAACAGCGTGCTGTCCTATGGTGGCATGCGCGACCCCAACTACAACACGACACTGGGCCGCTATGCCCGCCAGCTTTATGGCAAGGAGCTGAGTTCCCAGTGGAGTGAGGAATGGGGCGGGGTCGTGACCAACCACTTCCATGGTCAGGTTGAGGCAACGCTGGGCAACACCATCGTATATGGTGGCGGTGGCTATGCCATCCAGACCGGCAAGCATGTGCAGCGCAATGACGAGCGCGAGGCGGGCATCGGTGTCAACACGCTGGTCTGGCACAATGCCAACATGCTGGTCCGCATCGGTGTCAGCCTGACCTATTTCGGCTATGCCAACAACCAGGACTTCTATACCTACGGGCAGGGTGGCTACTTCTCGCCGCAATCCTATTACGCGGCGACCGTACCCATCCGGTATGCGGGGCAGCACAAGCGGCTGGACTGGGACGTGACGGGCAGCGTTGGCTACCAGGTGTTCCATGAACACTCGTCCCCATTCTTCCCGACGTCTTCCCTGCTGCAGTCTGGCGCGCAGTACATTGCTGACTCGTATGTGCAGAACGCAACCAGTTCCGACTATCTCTCACAGGAGACGGTCAACAGCGCCTATTATCCCGGAGATAGTATTGCTAGTCTTACGGGTGGCTTCAATGCTAGGGTAGGGTATCGATTTACACACAATCTTCGTCTTGATCTGTCGGGGCGCTGGCAGAAGGCCGGTAACTGGACTGAAAGCGGCGCCATGATTTCCGCACACTATCTTATTATGGACCAGTAATGACAACTTTCAACGCAAAACCGGACTTTTCCCTGTTCCTGCAGGCCCTCTCCTGGGAGATTGATGATCAGGCCGGGATCGAGGTGAGGAATGACCTGTTGCGCGAGGTCGGTCACGGCATGGCCGGTCGGCTGCAGCCTCCGCTGTGCAACACCATTCATCAGCTGCAGATCGAGCTGAACTCGCTGCTGGCCATGATCAACTGGGGCTATGTGCAGCTTGAACTGCTGCCCGAGGACCATGCCATGCGCATCGTCCATGAGGACCTGCCCCAGGTGGGCAGCGCGGGCGAGCCGGCCGGCACATGGCTGGCCCCCGTGCTCGAAGGGCTGTATGGCCGCTGGATCACGTCGCAGCCGGGTGCCTTTGGCGATTATGTCGTCACCCGCGATGTGGATGCGGAGGATCTCAACTCCGTTCCCAGCCAGACGATCATCCTGTACATGCGCACCCGCAGCAGCAGCAACTGAACCATCGGGCCCGGTATCCTGATCCGGCCGGTCGCAAACCCTGCCCACAGGCATGTACCGGCCTGTTGGCAGGGTTTTTTGCATGGGGGTGCGTATATTCCATGCGCAGGTTTGCGCTGGATCATGCGGGGCGGGGGGAAAGTGCTTCACTGTATTGCCGTGGCCGGCCACGCCTGATCCATCATATGCCGCGATGTGACTTTATGTAACCGTCAAGGAGGAACAAGCCGCATGAAACCATCCCGCAAGTCATTCCTGCTTTCCGCCGTGGCGTGGGGGCTGGTGGCCGCGCTGCCCGCCCATGCCCGCCACGCGGCCACGGCTGGTGACCCGGCCGATGACCAGGCGCGGCAGGTGCTCGCGCATATGAGCCTTCAGGACAAGATGGCCCTTCTGTTCAGTGTGGACGGGGGGGGCTTCAATGGCAGTGTCGCACCTCCGGGGGGGCTGGGTTCAGCGGCGTATCTGCGTGCCCCGGCGGGTTCGGGCCTGCCGGACCTGCAGATATCGGATGCGGGGCTTGGCGTGCGCAACCCCGCGCATATCCGGCCCAATGGTGCGGCGGTTTCCTTGCCATCGGGTCTGGCCACGGCCAGCACATGGGATGTGGACATGGCCCGGCAGGCAGGTGAAATGATCGGGCGCGAGGCCTGGCTGAGCGGGTTCAACATCCTGCTGGGCGGTGGTGCCGACCTGACGCGCGACCCGCGTGGCGGCCGCAATTTTGAATATGCGGGGGAAGACCCGCTCCAGACAGGGCGGATGGTGGGCAGCACCATTGCCGGCATCCAGTCGCAGCATGTGATTTCCACGCTCAAGCATTACGCGATGAACGACCTTGAGACATCGCGCATGACCATGAGTGCTGATATCGACCCCGTGGCCATGCGTGAGAGCGACCTGCTGGGTTTCGAGATTGCGATTGAAACCGGGCATCCCGGTTCCGTCATGTGTTCGTACAACCGGGTGAATGACCTGTATGCGTGTGAAAACCCGTACCTGCTGAACACGACGCTGAAGCAGGACTGGCATTACCCCGGCTTTGTCATGTCCGACTGGGGCGCCACGCATTCCTCCGCCCGTGCGGCGCTGGCGGGGCTGGACCAGGAATCGGCTGGTGACCATGCCGATGCGCGCCCCTATTTCACCGCCCTGCTGGCGGCGGATGTAAAGGCGGGGCGTGTGCCCGTCGCCCGTATTGACGACATGGCGCAGCGCATTGTCCGCTCCCTGTTCGCGGCGGGGCTGGTGGCCCATCCGCCGCAGCGCGGGCCGCTGGATGTGGTGACCGACACCCTTGTGGCCCAGCGTGATGAGGAAGAAGGCGCGGTCCTGCTGCGCAACGAAGGGGGTATCCTGCCGCTTTCCCCCACCGCGCGCATCGCGGTCATTGGCGGGCATGCCGATGCGGGCGTGATCTCGGGCGGCGGGTCCAGCCAGGTCGATCCCATCGGGGGTGAGGCGGTCAAGGGACCGGGCAAGAAGGAATGGCCGGGCGATCCGGTCTATTTCCCGTCATCCCCGCTCAAGGCCATGCGGGCCGAAGCCCCCAACGCGCACATCACCTATGAATCCGGCACCAATATCGCCGCCGCCGTGCGCGCCGCGCGGGCGGCCGATGTGGCGGTCGTGTATGCAACGCAGTTCACCTTCGAGGGGATGGACGCGCCCAGCATGCACCTTGATGCCAATGCCGACGCGCTGATCACAGCCGTGGCCGCGGCCAACCCGCGTACCGTGGTGGTGATGGAAACCGGTGACCCGGTGCTCATGCCATGGAACAGCAGCGTTGCGGGCGTGCTGGAGGCATGGTTCCCCGGTTCCGGCGGTGGGCCGGCCATTGCGCGCCTGCTGTTTGGCAAGGTTGCGCCCTCGGGCCACCTGACCATGACCTTCCCGCAGGCGGAAAGCCAGTTGGCCCATCCCGATATTGCCGGTGTGACGGCGGACAACGTGTTCGAGATGCAGTTCAAGACCGATCAGGAACTGGTCTATGACGAAGGCAGCGACGTGGGCTACCGCTGGTTTGACCGCAACCATCTCAAGCCGCTCTATCCCTTCGGTTACGGTCTGACCTACACCACGTTCAGCACCGATGGCCTGGCGGTGCACAGGCATCATGATGCGGTGACGGTCACCTTTACCGTACATAATACCGGCAACCGCCCCGGTGTGGATGTGCCGCAGGTCTATGTGGGCCTGCCCGATGGCGGGGCACGCAGGCTGGCGGGCTGGCAGCGGGTTAGTCTGGCACCGGGTGAAAGCCGTGCGGTGACGGTACAGCTTGATCCGCGCCTGCTGGCGCATTTTGACGGGAAGAAAGACCGCTGGAGCATTCCTTCGGGCACATTCCGGCTGTGGCTTGGCACGTCCGCCACGGATGACAGCCAGCAGGCAAGCCTGCACCTGTCCGGTCGCACCTTCGCGCCCTGATGCCGTCATGAAAGGCGGGTACCGCTTCGGGCCGGGACTGGCGGTGGTGGTCCTGCTGATGGCGGCCATCCCGGCCTGCGCCGCGTCCGTGCCGGATACCCCGCTGAACCGGGCGCGGGCGCAGATGGCGGTGCAGGAACTGGAAATCACGCTGCTGACCCACCCCAGCGCGACCCTGGCGCTGGAGGACTGGTGCGCCACCCATCATATGGCGGACAGGCCGGTTGTTACGGCGCGCAAGATGACGCTGGCGCGGCCGGATGACGTGCCGCCTGCGGTACGGGCCGATCTGGGTGTCAGTGCCGCACAGCCGGTGCGGCACCGGCAGGTGCGGCTTGTCTGTGGCACGCATGTGCTTTCGGTGGCTGATAACTGGTATGTGCCTGACCGGCTTCCGGCGGAAATGAATGCCATGCTGGAACGGACCGATGCATCATTCGGCCATGTGGTGGCGCCGCTGCATTTTTCACGTATCCGGCTGGAATTCGTCCGCCTGTGGTCACCCTGGCCCGGTGCGGCTCCGGCGCGCCTGCTGGCCGTGCCGGCGGCGATCATCCGCCAGCGCGGGGTGCTGCGCGACGAACATGGCCAGCCCTTCAGCGAGGTTGTGGAAACCTATACCGATCAGGCCCTGGATTTCCTGCCCGCTCCCTGATGGCCTGCATTGTGGTGTGGAGGGTGGCGAAGCGGCCTGAAAATCATGAAAAGTTTCTGGTGAAGCCTTTTTTCAGGAAGCTTCAGGAAACGCCGTCTTTTTGAAAGAAGGCGGCATCCGGAAACGTTTATCATTCCTTGACCGGGAACATGCCCATGACCGACCTGAGAGATCCCGCCACCCCCGCCGATGACGTGCGGCGCGTTCTGGGCCTGCAGCCCCACCCCGAAGGCGGCAGCTACCGTGAAATATGGCGTGATGCCCCCGCCGGTGGCACGCGGGGCGCGGTCTCAACCATTACCTTCCTGCTGGCGGCGGGCGAGCGTTCGCACTGGCACCGGGTGGATGCGGCGGAAATCTGGTGCTGGCAGGGCGGCAGCCCGCTTGTGCTGGAAATTGCCGCAGGCCCCGGCGCGCCGGTTGCGCGGATTGTGCTTGGCCCCCAGCCACAACAGGGGCAGGTGCTGCAGGCGGTCGTGCCCGCCGGTGCATGGCAGGCGGCGGCAAGCCAGGGGGCATGGAGCCTTATGGGCTGCCAGGTCGCCCCTGCTTTCCAGTTCAGCAGTTTTGAACTGGCGGCCCCCGGCTGGTCACCCGAAGGTGCTGGCGCATGAATGGCCCGGTCACACCCCGATGGCTTATCTGGGCGCGTGAACTGCAGGCGCTGGCGCAGAGCGGCCTGGCCTATGCCGAAAGTCCGTTCGACCGTGAACGCTATGAAGGCATTCGCCAGATTGCCGCCGAGATGATGGCCACGGGCAGCGATGCGGACATGGCGCGCGTGCTGGAGCTGTTTACGGCGCAGGATGGCTACGCCACGCCCAAGGCGGTGGTGCGGGCGGCCGTGTTTGATGACCGCGGGCGTATCCTGCTGGTGCGCGAGGTGCTGGACCACGACCGCTGGACCCTGCCCGGCGGCTGGGCGGACGTCAATCTTTCCCCCGTGGAGAATACGGTCAAGGAAGTGCGGGAGGAAAGCGGCTTCGATATCCGCGTAACCCGCCTTGCCGCCGTGTGGGACCGGGACCGGCAGGGTCATCCGCCGGGTCCTTTTTCATGCTACACGCTGTGTTTTCTGTGTGAACTGACGGGTGGTGTTGCGACAACCAGTGTCGAGACATCGGAGATCGGCTGGTTTGCCGAGGATGATATTCCCGCCGACCTGTCGCTGGGCCGGGTGCTGCCCCAGCAGATTGCGCGCCTGTTCGCCCACCGGCGCGATGCCGGATTGCCTACGGATTTTGACTGAGGGCGCTTCAAAGTAACCGAATGATAAAGAATAAAAGTTTTTGGGTGCTGCCTTTTTTCAAAAAGGCAGCATTTTCTGAAGCTTTTTGAAAAAAGCTTCACCAAAAACTTTCTTTCCATTTTCAGGACGTTTCAAAGGCAGGATTCTGGAGCGCTACACGCATTCGGATATGGTGCAGGCCATTGAAAAGTCCGTGAAGATTTCCATATCCATTACAAATTGTAATTCACGACATTTCAACAGGCACAGGAACAGCCCATGACAGAACAGACAACCTCCCCCACGCCGGAAGCCACGGGCGAACAGCATGAGTTCAGCGCCGAGGTCGGCCGCCTGCTCGACCTTGTGGTCCACGCGCTTTATTCCGAACGTGAAATCTTCCTGCGCGAACTGGTTGCCAACGCGGCCGATGCGACCGACAAGCGCCGCTTCGAGGCCCTGACCGATGGCGCGCGCGCCCTGCCCGAAGATGCCAAGATCCGCATCAACCCCGACAAGGACGCCCGCCTGCTGACCATCACCGATGATGGCGCGGGCATGAGCAAGGAAGAACTGGCCCGCAATCTGGGCACCATCGCCCGCTCCGGCACCCGCGCCTTTGGCGAGGAACTGGCCAACGCCAAGCCCGAGGACAAGCCAAGCCTGATCGGGCAGTTCGGTGTCGGCTTCTATGCCGCCTTCATGGTGGCGGACAGGGTGGACGTGGTCTCGCGCCGCGCGGGCAGTGACGAGGCCTGGCAGTGGTCCTCCACCGGCAAGGGCAACTACACCATCAGCCCCGCAACCCGTGAAAAGCCGGGCACCGACATCATCCTGCACATCAAGGAAGATGCGAACGACTTCCTTGATTCGTGGCAGCTTGAAAGCATCGTGCGCAAATGGGCCGATCACATTTCGTGGCCGATCACTATCGTCAAGGATGGCGAGGAAACCCCGGCCAACAAGGGCACGGCACTGTGGCGCAAGCCGCGTGGCGGCATCGAGGAAGAGCAGCTTAACGAGTTCTATCGTCACGTCAGCCATAACTTCGATACCCCCTGGGCCACGCTGCACTGGCATGCCGAGGGGACGATGGAATTCTCGGCGCTGCTGTTCATTCCCGGCAGCAAGCCCTTCGAGTTTGCCGAGCCGGTGCGCGAGAGCCAGATCCGCCTGCATGTCCGCCGCATGTTCATTACCGATGATGCGGGGCTGCTGCCGCCGTGGCTGCGCTTTGTGACCGGTGTGGTCGATACCGAGGACCTGCCGCTCAACGTCTCCCGCGAGATGCTGCAGGCCACGCCGGTGCTGGCGCGTATCCGCAAGGCGGTGACCAACCGCGTGATCTCCGAACTCAAGACCCGCGCGAAGGATGAGGCGGATTTTGACAAGTTCTGGGATAATTTCGGCCCCACCTTCAAGGAAGGGATATGGGATGACGCCGAGCACCGCACGGAACTGGCCACCATTGCCCGCTTCCGTTCCAGCACGCAGGAAGGCTGGACCACGCTTGATGCCTATCTGGAACGCAAGAAGCCCGAGCAGGAAGCGATTTACTACCTGACCGGCGACCGCACGGAAATGCTGCCGTCTTCGCCGCAGCTTGAAGGCTTCCGCGCCCGTGGGATCGAGGTGCTGCTGCTGTCCGACCCCGTGGATTCCTTCTGGCCCGACCGGCTGGGTGTGTACAAGGACACACCGCTGCGCAATATCAGCCAGTTCCACACCGATCTGGAAAAGTTCGGCGCCCCGGAAGAAACGGCGGATGAGAAGGCGGCACTGGACGTTGTCATCCCGGCACTGAAGGAAGCGCTGGGCGATGCGGTGTCGGATGTGAAGGGCACCAATCGGCTGGTCAACAGCGCGGTCGTGCTGGCGGCCCCCGAATCCGGGCCGGACCTGCAGATGATCCGTCTGATGAAGCGCAGCGGCCAGCAGGTGCCGGACACGGCCCCCGTGCTGCAGGTCAATCCCGGCCATCCGCTGATCGCCGATCTGGCGGAACGGGTGAAGAATGGCGACCCGGTGCAGGATATTGCACTGGTGCTGATGGACATGGCTCGCATTCAGGACGGCGAAAGCCCGAAGGACCCGACCGGCTTTGCCCAGCGCCTGACCGCCATCCTGACACGCCTGCCGCTGACGGACGGCCCGCAGGGCTGAACACAGCCCCGCAGCCGGAGTAATCTGAACTGCCCCGCCATGCTGGCCGCATGGCGGGGCAGTCCTGCCTGAATCATGGAAAAGTTTTTGGTGAAGCTTTTTTCAAGAAGCTTCAAAGAACACCGTCCTTTTTGACAAAGGTGGCTCCTGAAAACGCCTGTTATTCTTTCTCAACAGGTTTCGTTGCCACCAGAATGAGCATGGGTGGCCGACGCACTGTATCTTCCAGATCAGGCCGGGCCTGCAGTATCGCGGCAGGCGGGCAGGGTTCGGCCAGATGGCGGAGCTGGAAGCCGCATGCGATCAGCGTGTTGACGTAGGTTTCCATCGTGCGGTGGTATTTGATCACCCCATCGACAAACCACGACGTGCTGCGTGCCCCTTCCTGCTGGTAGCGGTCGAGTGGCCAGTGCAGCTTGTTGCCATCCGCATCGCGGACCCATCCCACGGGGTGGGCGGTCTGGACCGGGTGCTCGACGGAAAAGATGAAGGTGCCGCCGGGCCTGAGGCAGTCGAAAACGCGCCGCACCACGGCCCTGTAATCCGCGATGTAGTGCAGGGCGAGGGATGAAACCGCAAGGTCGAATGCCACCGGCGGCATCGCGCAGTCCTCGATGGAACCGTGTATGTAGGTAATGGCCGGATCCTGTGTCAGCGCGCATGCGGCTTCGATCATGTTTGCCGATACATCCAGCGCCGTGACCCGGGCCGCGCCCTGTGCGCGGGCATGGCGGGCAAAATCCCCGAACCCGCATCCAAGGTCGAGTACGGTCCTGTCCCGCAGGTCGGGCAGCAGCGCCCGGATTGCCGGGATTTCCAGCGCACCGTTAAGGCCGGTATCCTTTTCACGAAGGGTACGGTACCCTTCAAAAAAACGCGGATCGTCATAAATGTTCTGCGGTGATGGGGCAGGCACCGTGTTATGGTCTTCGTGTGATGAGGTCATGTATCATGTCTCCCTTGGTGGACTCGGTGGTCATCCAAGGCGATCACGGACGGGCATGGACCCGCATGGGTCATGCAACCGCCAGTTCTCTTTTATCCGGACTGTAACCGTCGGCCCTGGCATTGCACCAGATCTGCTGACCCCGGCGCGTGCCGGGCGCTCGCGGGCTTCAGGCCATGGGCCTGTTACCGCCGGTAGGGACTTCCACCCCGCCCCGAGAACACAGGCCGTCAGGATAGGGGCAGGCCGAGACCGGGCGCAAGCGTGTGGAGCTATTGGCAATCCGGTTGTATGATGGGTGCCGCACGGGAATGGGACCTGCGGCCCGTCGGGAAAAAAGCGCGTGGTATTATCCGGGATGGGGCTTGAATAACAGCCTGCCGGATGTTTCCCTGCGCTCCCTTTTGTGTGTTCTGGTTTTTTGATGGCGGCACGTATTATATGAAAATCGATAACGTCTCCTATCGCAGCGTATGGGTGGATGCGGATGATGGCTGGTCAGTCCATATCTTTGACCAGACCCGCCTGCCATGGTCGCTGGATATCCTGCGCCTGACCGGGCGCGACCAGGTGGCGCATGCCATCCGCACCATGCAGGTCCGTGGCGCGCCGCTGATCGGTGCGGTGGCGGCCTACGGGTTGGCGCTGGCGCTGCGTCAGGACAGCAGTGATGAAGCGATGGAGCGTGACGCGGCGCTGCTGGCGGCCACACGCCCCACGGCGGTCAACCTGGGCTGGGCCATCCGGCGCATGCTTACCCGCCTGCGGACCACGCCGCCCGAACGCCGCATGGCCGCGGCGTATGACGAGGCCGGGCGCATCTGTGACGAGGACGTGATCCAGAACGAGGCCATCGGCCGGCAGGGACTGGAACTGATCGAGGGAATCGCACGCAGCCGCCCCGGCCCGGTCAACATCATGACCCACTGCAACGCGGGCTGGATTGCCACCGTGGACTGGGGCACGGCGCTTGCGCCCATCTACATGGCGCATGACCGCGGCATTGACGTGCATGTATGGGTGGACGAAACCCGCCCGCGCAACCAGGGTGCGTCGCTTACCGCATGGGAACTGGGCCGCCATGGCGTGCGGCATACGGTCATCGCCGATAATGCGGGTGGGCACCTGATGCAGCACGGGCAGGTGGATATGGTGATCGTGGGCACCGACCGCGTGACCCGCACGGGGGATGTGGCCAACAAGATCGGCACCTATCTCAAGGCGCTGGCGGCCCATGACAATGGCGTGCCGTTCTGGGTGGCGTTACCCTCCACCACCATTGACTGGAGCATCAGCGACGGTGTGAAGGAAATTCCCATCGAGGAACGCAGCGACCGTGAAGTCACCCACATCCAGGGGCGTGATGACACGGGGCATGTGACCACCGTGCAGCTTGTGCCCGATGGGAGCAAGGGCGCCAATCCGGCCTTTGACGTAACGCCCGCGCGCCTTGTGACCGGGCTGATAACCGAACGTGGCCGCTGCCCCGCCACGGCGGACGGGCTGTGCGACCTGTTTCCCGAATACGTCTGAGCAGGGCGGCACCGGGTAAGGCTGTTCACCTAATAACCTTGACACGGGCGGGCGGGATTGGCTTTGTCGCGCCTGCAACCGGGTGTGGCCCCATGGGGCGCATCCCCCAAATCTGGTAGAATCAGGACAAGATCATGCATCCCTATCGTACCCATAGCTGCGCGGCCCTGCGGGCTGCCGATGCCGGGCATACGGCCCGCCTTTCCGGATGGGTACACTCCAAGCGCGATCATGGCGGCCTGCTGTTCATTGACCTGCGTGACCATTTCGGCATGACGCAGATCGTGATCCCCGCGGGCTCCCCCGTGCTGGAAACGGCCGAGCGCGTGCGTGTGGAAAGCGTGCTGACGGTCACGGGTGAAGTGGTGCTGCGCGATGGCGCGACAAAAAACCCCAACCTGCCCACCGGCGAGATCGAACTGCGCGCGCGTGAGATCACGGTGCAGTCCAGCGCCGACGTGCTGCCGCTGCAGGTCGCGGGTAACGAGCATTACCCCGAAGACCTGCGCCTGACCTACCGCTACATCGACCTGCGGCGTGAAAAGGTGCACCGCAACATCATGCTGCGTGCACAGGTCATCGCCAGCCTGCGCAAGCGGATGACGGACCTTGGCTTCGTGGAGTTCCAGACCCCGATCCTGACCGCGTCCTCGCCCGAAGGGGCCCGCGACTTCCTGGTGCCCGCGCGCATGCACCCCGGCAGGTTCTATGCCCTGCCGCAGGCCCCCCAGCAGTTCAAGCAGCTGGCGATGGTGGCGGGGTTTGACCGTTATTTCCAGATCGCACCCTGCTTCCGTGACGAAGCGGCCCGCGCCGACCGCTCGCCGGGTGAGTTCTACCAGCTTGATTTCGAGATGGCGTTCGCAACGCAGGAAGACGTGTTCGCAACCCTTGAGCCGGTGATGGAAGGCGTGTTCCGTGAATTCGGTGGCGGCCGCATTGTCAGCGAAGGGCCGTTCGAGCGCATTCCCTACGCCACGGCCATGGCCGTCTATGGCAGCGACAAGCCCGACCTGCGCAACCCGCTCAGGCTGTCGGACGTGACCGAAGCCTTTGCCGGCTCCGGCTTTGGCCTGTTTGCCCGCATCGCGGCCGATGGCGGCCAGATCCGCGCCATCCCGGCTCCCGGCGCGGGCGACCGGCCGCGTGCGTTCTTTGACAAGCTGAACAACTGGGCGCGCGAATCCGGTGCCGGTGGGCTGGGCTACATCATCTTTGCCGAAGATGGTGGCAAGGGACCGATCGCCAAGAACCTTGAGGCCGACCGTATCGAGGCCATCCGGGCAAAGACGGGCCTGAAGGCAGGCGATGCCGTGTTCTTCGTCGCGGGCAAGGGAGACGAGATGGTCAGGTTCTCCGGTGCGGTGCGCACGCGCGTTGCCACCGAACTGGACCTGATCGAACAGAACGCCTTCCGCTTCTGCTGGATCACGGATTTCCCGATGTACGAGCGCAATGAGGAAACGGGTCAGATCGACTTCTCCCACAATCCGTTCTCCATGCCGCAGGGGGGCATGGACGCGCTGCTCAACCAGGACCCGCTGACCATCAAGGCTTTCCAGTACGATATCGTGTGTAACGGCATCGAACTGTCCTCTGGTGCGATCCGTAACCACCAGCCTGATGTCATGATCCGTGCGTTCGAGATTGCGGGCTATCCGGCCAGCGAGGTCGAGGCCCGCTTTGGTGGCATGCTCAACGCCTTCCGCTATGGCGCGCCGCCGCATGGTGGTTCGGCCCCCGGCGTGGACCGTATCGTGATGCTGCTGGCCGATGAGCCGAACATCCGTGAAGTGATCCTGTTCCCGCTCAACCAGCAGGGCGAGGACCTGATGATGGGCGCGCCAGCCCCGGTCGAGCCGCAGCGGCTCAAGGAACTCTCGCTTGCCCTTGACCTGCCGCGTCCCAAGCCCGGCCAGACCAAGAACTGACCTGCATGCGCCCCCCCATCCCCCGGCCCGTCCGTACCGGATGGCGGACCCGTGGCCGGGTGGCGGTGGCGGTATCGGCCCTGTGTCTGTGCCTGTGGCATGGCCCTGCCGGGGCCGCTCCCGTCATGGCGGCGCACCGGGCGGTGTATGACCTGACGCTGGCGGCCGTGAGCGGTGGGGATGTTGTGACGGCGGAGGGGAAACTGACCTTCGTGCTGTCGGACATGTGTACGGCCTGGTCCACCCAGCAGCAGCTGCACCTGCGCACGGTGGACCGCAACGGGACCGAATCGGTCAGCGATTCGGATTACGCGGTGCTGGAGGACAAGGACGGCTCATCCCTCGTCTTCCGCGCCGACCAGACGGAAAACGGCCACCCCGCCCCCCGCATGGCGGGCGAGGCCCATATGCGCCCCAGAGGGGGGGCCGGTTCCGTGCATTACACCGCCCCGGCACCGCATGACGTGGCGCTGCCCGCAGGCACGCTGTTCCCGGTGGCGCATACCGCCGCCGTGATCGCGGCGGGGCAGGCAGGGCAGGGGGAAATAGCGCCCATCCTGTTTGATGGCACGGTGGATAGTGGCGCACTGGGCACCTATGTGCTGCTGCTGGGCCGCGAGGCGCCCCCCGTCGCCACGTCCTTTCCCGCACTGGCGGACCTGCCGGCGCAGCGGGTGCATGTGGCCTATTACAACCTGGCCACACGCGACATGACGCCGCTGTTCGAGACCGGCATGCGCTATTTCACCAATGGTGTGGCCGACCGGGTGGATATGGATTTCGGCCAGTTCCGCATGGCGGGCACGTTGCGCGAACTCCGCCTGCCGCCCGTGCCGGGCCATTGCGCCACGCCACGGCTCAGGCCATAGCATCAGCCAGTGTAATGGCCAGCGGCACATGGTCCGAGGGCTGGGGCTTTCCCCGTTCATCGCGCGCGGGCAGGGCGGTCAGCAGCCGTTCGGCCACGCGCGGCGAGAGCAGGGCATGGTCGATCCGCAGCCCGCTGTCACGCTGCCAGGCGGCGGCCTGATAATCCCAGAACGTATAGAAGCGCCCGGCAGGGTGCAGGGCGCGCAGCGCGTCGGTCAGTCCCAGCCACAGCAGGCGGCGGAAGGCGGCGCGGCTTTCGGGGCGGACCAGCGCATCGGTGGGGGGCAGGGCGCCGGGGGCGCAGTCCTCATCGGTGGGGCAGACATTGTAGTCCCCCATCAGCACGAAATCCTGGCCCGCCTGAAGCAGGCCACGGGCATGAAGGGCCAGTGCCTCCATGAAGGCCAGCTTGGAGTCGTAGCCGGCACTGCCGCCGGAATTGCCATTGGGCAGGTACAGGTTGCCCACCACCAGCCCGCCCGTGCGGATCTCCACATAACGGGCCTGCGGGGGGGTGGTCTCCCAGCCGGGCAGGGCGGTGTGCGTGACCGTAAAGGGCTGGCGGGCCAGCATGGCCACGCCGTTATAGCTTTTCTGCCCGACAGCGGTGCATTCATATCCCGCCTTGCGGAACGCATCGGCGGGGAACAGGTCGGTGGCGCACTTGATTTCCTGCAGCGCCAGCACGTCCGGCTGTTCGCGGGCAAGGTAGTCCAGCACATGGTCACAGCGCTGGCGGATGGAATTGACGTTCCAGGTAACGAGTTTCATCATTCAACCGAAAAGCTGGTGCCACACCCGCATGATGACGCGGCATTGGGGTTGCGCACGGTAAAATGCGCGCCCATCAGGCTGTCATTGAAATCCAGCTCGGCACCGGCCAGCAGGTCCAGGCTGGCGGGGTCCACCAGCACCCGCGCCGTGCCGGCGGGGATGACGATGTCATCGGCGGCCACGCTGTGGTCCAGTGCGAATTTGTACTGGAACCCGTTGCATCCCCCCGCTTCCACCGCAACCCGCAGCGCGGGTTCGCCATCGGGGGCGGGGGGCTGTTCATCCAGGATTTCACGCAGGCGGCGCGCGGCCGATTCCGATACACGGAAGCCATCGGCGGCGGGGGCAGGGGGCTGGGACATCGGGCTTCACCATGGTCAATGCGGCGCGGCGGGGCGGGATCATGTTGGCCACGGGGCGCGCGCGGGTTATGGATGGAGGGCGGCCGCATCCCGTGCCGTCCCATCCATGGCTGGATCCTGATCTTATATGAGTACTGCACCCTATGCTGTCCAGCCCGCCACCGCCCGTGGCAGGCTTTACCCCGAAGCCGAGGCCCCGACCCGCAGCCCGTGGCAGCGCGACCGGGACCGGGTCCTGCATTCGGCGGGTTTCCGCACGCTTCAGTACAAGACGCAGGTATTTCTCAATCACGAGGGGGATTTCTTCCGTACGCGCCTGACCCACTCGCTGGAGGTGGCGCAGGTGGCCCGCTCCATAGCACGCCGGCTGGGGCTGGAGGAGGACCTGACCGAAGGGCTGGCGCTGGCCCATGACCTGGGCCACACCCCCTTTGGCCACGCGGGGGAGGACGCCCTGGCCGCCGCCATGAAGCCATGGGGCGGGTTTGACCACAATACCCAGTCTCTGCGGCTGGTTACATTGCTGGAGCGGCGGTATTTCGCCTTTGACGGGCTGAACCTGACATGGGAAATGCTGGAGGGACTGGCCAAGCATAATGGCCCGGTGGACCATCCCACCGCCTATCTGGCCCGGTATGCCGCCCGCCACCGGCTGGAACTGGGTAGCTATGCCTCCGCCGAGGCGCAGGTCGCGGCCCTGTCCGATGATATCGCCTATCATGCCCATGACCTGGATGACGGGCTGCGCGCGGGACTGCTGCATATCGAGGAACTCGAGACCCTGCCCGTGGTGCGTGAAGCCCTGGCCGAGGCCCGCCGCGCCCAGCATGAGGCAACGCATGACGGCGGCAATAACGATCCCCGCCTGCGCCATGAGACCATCCGCCGGGTCATCAACACGCTGGCCATGGACCTGATCCGCCAGACCCAGCGCAATCTGGAGCGCCTGGCACCCCGCAGCGCGGATGACATCCGCCACGCGGCCCGTCCGGTCGTGGCCTACAGCCCGGAAATTGGCGCGGCCAATCTGGAAATCCGCAAATTCCTGTATGCCCGGCTGTACCGGCACTGGCGCGTCAACCGCATGGCGCGCAAGGCACGGCTTACGGTCGAATCGATCTTCACCATCCTTTCGGAAAACATGACCCTGCTGCCCGATGGCTGGCGCGAATCCGCCCTGGCCGCGCGTGACGCGGATGACATGGCGCGTGCGTGCCGCGTGGTGGCGGATTATATTGCCGGTATGACCGATCGCTGCGCGATGGAGGAATATCGACGGTTGACGGACCTGTCCTCGCCGGGGTGAAACACGCGCAGCACGCCTGTCCGCCCGCCGCCCCCTGGCCGGGCGATCCGGGCGGCCCATCCATGCCGGGCCACAGGGTCCGTTACTGTTTTTGTCGGGAAGCCAAGCCGCATGTCAGACTGTCTGTTCGCCCGTTACCTTACGCATGTGCGCGATGCGTTGCGCACGATCATGCCCGACCTGCCGGATGCGGCACTAGCACGGGTCGAGGTCACGCCCACCCGTGATCCCGCGCATGGTGATCTGGCGACCAATGCGGCCCTTGTCATTTCCAAGGCCGCCCGCCGCCGCCCGGCCGAGATCGCGGCCGGACTGGTCACCGCCCTTGCCACGGTTCCCGGCATCGCGCGGGCGGAGGTGGCGGGCCCCGGTTTCGTCAACATGCACCTGACCCCCGCCGTGTGGCAGGGCGTGGCCCGGGCCGTGCTGGCGGCGGGTGAGGGCTATGGCACCTCCACCGCCGGGAACGGGGTGAAGGTGAATGTGGAATATGTCTCCGCCAACCCCACGGGGCCGATGCATGTCGGCCACTGCCGGGGGGCCGTGGTGGGGGATGTGCTGGCCAACCTGCTGGCCAAGGCGGGCTATGCCGTCACCAAGGAATATTACATCAATGATGCCGGCGCGCAGGTGATCGCGCTGGCATGGGCCACCTACTGGCGCTACCTGCAGGCCCTTGGCACCAGCGTGGGCGAGGCGGAATTCGCGCAGTCCGTGCCCGGTGGCGCGATCCAGTACGGCGGCGACTACCTTGTGTCCGTAGGCCGGGCGCTGGCTGAAAGGCATGGTGACGCGCTGGCCGCCCCCGGCCTGCGGCCTGCCGAACCCGCGCTGTGGCTGGACACCGTGAAGACGGAAGCGGTGGATACCATGATGGGCATGATCCGCGAGGATCTGGCCGCCCTTGGCGTGCATCATGATGTCTTTACCAGCGAGGCGAAGATCCTGGCCGATGGCGAGACCGATCGCGCCATCGCGGCACTTGATGCCAAGGGCCTGATTTACGAAGGCGTGCTGGAACCGCCCAAGGGCAAGCTGCCCGATGACTGGGAAGCCCGGCCCCAGACCCTGTTCCGCTCCACCGAATTTGGCGATGACGTGGACCGCCCGCTGCGCAAGTCGGACGGGTCGAACACCTATTTCGCCAATGATATCGGCTACCATGCCGACAAGATCCGCCGCGGCGCTGATGTGCTGGTGGATGTGTGGGGCGCGGACCATGGCGGCTACGTCACCCGCATGAAGGCGGCCGTGGCCGCGCTGGCGACCGATGGTCGCCCCGTGCTGGACGTGCTTTTGTGCCAGATCGTGCGCATCGTGCGTGATGGGCAGCCGGTGCGCATGTCCAAGCGCGCGGGCACGTTCGTCACCCTGCGTGACCTGATTGACGAGGTGGGGCGTGACGCCGTGCGCTTTACCATGCTGACGCGCAAGGCCGATGCCCAGATGGAGTTCGATCTGGACCAGGTGGTGGCGCAGAGCCGCGACAACCCGGTCTTTTACGTGCAGTACGCCCATGCGCGCTGCCGTTCGGTGCTGCGTGCGGCGGCCGAAATGGTGGAAAAGGGCGTTTTTGATCTGTCCACCACCCCCGCCAGCCTGGGTGATGCCGACCTGTCCGGCCTGACATCGGATGCGGAGCTTGCCCTGCTCCGGCGCATGGCGCAGTGGCCCCGCATGGTTGAGTCGGCTGCCAGCGCGCATGAACCGCACCGGATTGCCTTCTATCTCAATGAACTGGCATCGGATTTCCATGCCCTGTGGAACCGGGGGCGTGATGATGCCACCCTGCGCTTCCTGCAGGAGCATGATGTAGCCACCACCCGCATGAAGCTCGCCCTTGTCGAGGCAACGGCAACCGTGCTGCGTTCGGGGATGAAAGTGCTCGGCGTGCAGCCGGTCGAGGAGATGCGATGAGTCCAGACGAAACGCCGCCCCCCGGCGGCACCCGCGATGACAGGCCGGACAACCCGCCTGCGCCCGATCCGTATGCCGAGCGCCCCAGGACCGTGCGTGAACGCATGGGGGCGGATTCCGACCCCGACCGCGAACAGCGCACCCCGATGGAGCCATCCGATGACATCCGTCCCGCCGCGTCCGCGCGGGGCAGGGGGGGCTTTGACATCAGGGGGCTGCTGGGCCGTGTGGCGGGCAGCAGCCTGCTGGGTGATGACCCGCTTACGCGCAGGCTGGTCTATGGTGCCGCGGGGCTTGGTGGCGTGCTGGTGGTGGCCATTGGCGGCTGGTCGCTGTTCGGGCACCATCAGGCCGGTATTCCCGTGCTGGGTCCGCCGCCGGGGCCGGTGCGCGTCAAGCCTGCCGATCCGGGCGGCATGCAGATACTGGGGGCGGCCGATGGCATGCCCGCCGATGGCGGTGTGATGCGTCTCTCTCCCCCGCCTGAACAGCCCCAGCCCGATGCCATGGCCCGCCAGTATGGCCAGACGGCCACGGGCGACGGGAATGGCGCCCCCCCCCCGGCAGGAAACGCGGCCGGTGCCCCGGCAGGCCCGCAGCCCGCGCCCGCGCAGCCTGCTGCCACAGCCGACGTGCCGGCCACCACACCGTCCGCCCCGCCCGCACCCGCCCAGCCGGTGCCACAGGAGGAGACGCAGGCGGATGCCCCGGCCCCCGAAGCCGCCGCCCCCGCGCCCCGGCACCTGCCGGCACCGGTGCCGCGCGCGGCCGGCAGCGCCACTCAGGGCACGGGCGGCTATGGCGTGCAGCTTGCCGCCCTTGACACGCATGAGGCGGCGCTGAAAAGCTGGTCGCACCTGGCCGGCCGCTATCCCGACGTGTTCGGCTCCTACCAGCCCACCGTGGTGGAGGCGCAGCGCGGCGGCAAGACGTTCTATCGCCTGCGGGTCAAGGGACTGGGCAAGGCGCAGGCCACATCGCTGTGCGAGAAGGCAAAGGCGAAGGGCCTGCCGTGCGACCTGGTCCATTCCTGATCATCCCATGACACGCGACCACCCGCCACGGCCGGGGCCGGCAGGCGGGGGGGACGCATCCGCCGCCCCGGCCGCGCCAGCCTCGGCCCCCATCGTGCATCTGGAGGGGTTCGAGGGGCCGATGGACCTGCTGCTGGAACTGGCCCGCGCGCAGAAGGTGGACCTGTGGCGCATCTCGATCTTGCAGCTGGTGGAGCAGTACCTGGCTGTGGTGCGCGCGGCACCCGGCGTGGTGCGGCTGGAACAGGCGGCGGACTGGCTGGTCATGGCGGCCTGGCTGGCGTGGCTCAAGTCGCGCCTGCTTCTGCCAGACGATGACGAGGAAGCCACCGATGCGGAGGAAGCCGCCGCCCTGCTGCATGAACGGCTGCTGGAACTGGAGCGCATGGTCCAGCTTGGCCGCTGGCTGGGCGCGCGCGCGCAACTGGGGTTTGATGTGTTCGAGCGTGGTCAGGCGGAAAGCCTGGTGGCGGTTGACCGTTCGGGCCTTGCGGTTGACGTGCCGCAGCTCATGCGCGGTTACATGGCGGCCATGCGCAGGCGGGCGCGCCGCCATGTCTACCAGCCGCGCGTGCTGCGCTTCTGGACCGTGCAGGACGCGCTGGGCCGCCTTGGGCGGATGCTGGGCACGCATGATGCGCGGGCGCGGTGGTGCGGGCTGGAGCATTTCCTGCCCCCCGCCCTGCCGCCCCAGCCCGACATGACGGACACCATGGTGCGGACCGGCCGCCGGGCCGCCGTGGCCGGTACCCTGCTGGCCAGTCTGGAAATGGCGCGCAACGGCACGATCGAACTCCAGCAGGACGAGCAGTTCGGCCGTATCCTGCTGCGTGAGCGCATGGATGGGAAGAGACACGAACACAACCCGGAAAGGACATGGCCCGATGACAGATGAGCCGCAGCTCGACCTGCTACCCGATGATATGCCTGTGCCGCCGGTATCGGTGCGCGCGTTCTCGCTGCGGCTGGTCGAGGCGCTGATCTTCGCCCGTGCCGACCCGCTGAGCACGCGCGCCATAGCCGAGGTCCTGACCGCGCAGGGCGGCATCCCGCATGATGTCACGGACCGTGACGCCTATGTCACCGCCACCCTTTCGGCACTTGGGGCGCAGTATGCCGGGCGTGGCGTGGTACTGGTGGAGGTGGCGGGGGGCTGGCAGTTCCGCACGGCGCCCGACCTGGCCCCGCGCCTGACCCGCGTCATGCCGCGCCCGCGCAGGCTTGCGCGCTCGACCATGGAAACACTGGCCATCATCGCCTATCATCAGCCCTGCACCCGTGCCGAGATCGAGGAAATCCGTGGCGTGAGCCTGAGCCAGCAGGTGCTGGACACCCTGCTGGAAGCGGAGCTGATCGTGCCGCTGGGCCGCAAGGAGGTGCCGGGGCGGCCCATCCTGTGGGGCACGTCGGCGGGGTTCCTGCGGCATTTCGGGCTGAAGGACCTGGGTGACCTGCCCCGGCGCGAGGAACTGCTGGTGGATGTGCCCGATACCGGCCCGGTTCCCGGCATGCCGGTGGCGGAGGGGCTGCCGCCAGAGGGAAGCGTGCCAGAGGGGAGCCTGCCAGAGGGGCGCATGCCAGGGCAGGATGCGCCGGAATGGGATGTGCCGGAATGGGATGCGCCAGAAGGGAATCCAGCAGGGAAGTCGGCAGGGGACGGCATGGCGGAGCGGGCGGAGTCCGCTGCACTGGACCCCGATGCGCCGGACGAGGTTCCTGACCCGCCCGCGTCGTGATAGGTGTGCGGGACGATATGGTGGTATGCGGGCCTGCGCGGATGGATGGACGGCCGCGCGGTGGGGAAGGAAACTGGTCATGTTCGATTTCGCGTGGTCTGAATTTGCCCTGATCGGGGTGGTGGGCCTGCTCCTGATCGGACCAAAGGACATGCCGGTCGCCATCCGCACGGTCACCGGGCTGATCAAGAAGGCGCGGGGGCTTGCAACCGAATTCCAGTCCCATGTGGATGAAATGGTGCGCGAGGCCGACCTGACGGAAGCCCGTGACCAGCTGGGCCAGCTCCGGCGGATGAACGTGCGTGACAGGATCATGGACACGATCGACCGTGATGGCGCATTGCGACGCTCGCTGGATGATACGCGGCAGGTGGCGGGCTCCGCCCTGTCCACTGCCGTCACGCCGCCGCCGGCGGCCGATGCGCTGCCCGAACAGAAAATTCCCGCGCGCCATTACATTCCGCCCCTTGCCCGGCCCGATCCGCATGCGGAGGGGGTGGATGTGGCGGATGCCCCGGCCTTCCTGCCGCCGCGCGCGGCCCGCCGCATTGCCGCCGAACTGCCCGCCCTGACCCCGCCCGCCTTCCTGCCGCCGGTGCGTGTCATCCATCGGGGGCAGCGCGTTTCCGTGACCGATGGCGGGCGGGAATAAGACCAAGATGGATGCAGGAGACGAGACCCTGAAGCCCGATGATTCGATCAACGACCAGCCCATGCCGCTGCTTGAGCATCTGGTCGAATTGCGGCGCAGGCTGCTGTGGTCCATGGCGTCGTTCGTGGTGTGCTTTGCCGTCTGTTACTATTATTCGGAACAGATCTACTTCTTCCTGGCCAGGCCGCTGGGCGACATCATGCGCCAGAAGGGCGAACAGCCACACCTGATCTATACCGCGCTGTACGAAGCCTTCTTCACCTACATGAAGGTGGCCTTCTTCGGTGCGGCCTGCCTGTCGTTCCCCATGGTGGCGGTGCAGGCGTGGATCTTCATCGCACCGGGGCTGTACCGTAGCGAGAAGCGGGCTTTTGCCCCGTTCCTTGTGGCCACCCCCATCATGTTCGCAATCGGTGCGGCGCTGGCCTATTATTTCATCTTCCCCGCCGCGTGGAAGTTCTTCCTGTCGTTCCAGACGGCGGACGGACAGGACGGCTTGCAGATCGAACTGCAGGCCAAGGTGTCGGAATATCTTTCGCTGGTGATGAAGCTGATCATGGCGTTCGGCATGGCGTTCGAACTGCCGGTGGTGCTGACCCTCATGGCGCGGGTGGGGCTGGTGACGTCAAAGGGGCTGGCGCGTGTGCGGCGCTATGCCTATGTGGGCGCGTTCGTGGCCGCCGCCATCCTGACCCCGCCCGACGTGATTACCCAGACCGGGCTGGCCGTGCCGCTGATCGGGCTGTACGAAATATCCATTCTCTGCGCCCGCCTTGTCGAGCCGCGCACCCCGCCTGAAGACACCGAGGAGACCACCTGATGCATGACCTGCGTGCCCTTCGCGCCGATCCTGACGGTTTTGATGCTGACCTGAAGCGGCGGGGCGAGCCTGCCGTGGCGCAGGCCGTATTGCTGCTGGACCATGACCGCCGCGCCGCTGAAACCGCGCTGCAGGAACTGCAGGCGCGGCGCAAGCAGATTTCCCGGGAAATCGGGGCCATGCGCCGATCCGGTGCGGATACGTCCGCGCTGGAAGCCGAGGTGACCGGCGCCAAGGCCCATATGGAGGCACTGCAGGCCCGCGTTGATGATCTGGATGGCCAGATCCGTGGCACGCTGGAACGCCTGCCCAACCGGCTGGATGAAAGCGTGCCCGCAGGCGCGGATGAGAGCGGCAACGTGCAGGTGCACCAGCACGGCACGCCGCCCGAATTCGCCTTTGCCGCGCGCGAGCATTTCGAGCTGGGCGAAGCGCTTGGCCTGATGGATTTCGAGACCGCATCCCGCCTGTCGGGCGCGCGGTTCGTGGTGCTGCGCGGTCAGCTTGCGCGCATGGAGCGGGCGCTGGGCCAGTTCATGCTGGACCTGCACACGGGTGAAAACGGGTACGAGGAAACCGCCGTGCCCGTGCTGGTCAATAACGAGGCGATGTATGGCACGGACAAGCTGCCCAAATTCGCCGACCAGTCCTTCCGCACCGAAGATGGCCGCTGGCTGATCCCCACGGCGGAGGTACCGCTGACCGCCAGCGTCGCGGGGCAGATCCTGCCCGCGGGCGTGCTGCCGCAGCGTCTGGTTGCCCTGTCTTCCTGCTTCCGTAGCGAGGCGGGGGCGGCAGGGCGCGATACACGCGGCATGCTGCGCCAGCACCAGTTCCAGAAGGTGGAGATGGTCAGCATCACCACGCCAGAGGAGAGCGACGCCGAGCACGAGCGCATGACCCGCTGCGCGGAAATGGTGCTGGAAAAGCTGGGCATTCCCTACCGCCGCATGCTGCTGTGCGCGGGCGATACCGGCTTTGGCGCGGCCAGGACGTTTGACCTTGAGGCATGGCTGCCGGGGCAGAAGGCGTGGCGTGAGATCTCGTCCTGCTCCACCACGCGCGATTTCCAGGCCCGGCGCCTGAATGCCCGCTATCGCGCGGCCGATGGCAAGCCTGCCTTTGTCCATACCCTGAACGGGTCGGGCCTTGCCGTGGGTCGCACGCTGATTGCGGTCATGGAGAATTACCAGACCGCGGACGGCAGCATCACGGTGCCGGATGTGCTGCGGCCCTATATGGGCGGCATTGAAGTCATTCGTAGCGCATAAACATCAGCCCACGAAATGGGTGGAAAACCCAAGGACGTTTCTGGTGAAGCTTTTTGCAAAAAGCTTCAGGGAACGCCGCCTTTTTGAAAAAAGGCGGCACCCAAAAACGTTCATTCCTTATCAACAGGTTATCTAAATCCCGTTCAGCGCCCCTTGCGGTGGGGGCGCTTGCCCTTTGGCGGGCCGCCCCCATCGCGGCCACGGCGTCCGGACGGGTTGGCGCGGCTGTCCGGGCGGAAGGGGGATGCATTGGGTGCGCGGGCGCGGATGCTCTGCTGGCGCAGCACGTCCTCGATCCATTCATCAAGGCGCGCGGTGGTCCCCTCGGCTTCCTCACGGTTGACATAGGTCTCGGGGAAGCGCAGCGCCAGCCACCGCCAGGCCACCAGCCGCTTGTGGCGCTTTTCGGCCCGTTCCAGTTCCGTGCGCTCGGCGCGTTCGGCGGCGGGCAGGCGGCCCGTGCCCGGGGGCGGCACGGTATTGCCCGCGGCGTGGTCCGCCGCCCAGTGCACCAGGCGCTGGATGCCGTTGTCGCGGTCATCGACCGGGCACATGGCGTAAACCCAGCGCTGGGCCAGCGTCAGGTCGGGAACACCTTCCAGTGCGGTGGCAATGGCAAAGGCCTGTTCCATGTTGGCCAGCCGGTAATTGGGGTCGTCGCGCCGCAGCACCGCGCGGCGGATGCGCACCAGAACGCCAAACAGGCTGTCCGACCCGATCTCGGCCGCCACGGCCTGCACGATGTCCGCATCCGGCTGCACCTGCGGGCGCATATCCTCGATCGGCTGCGGGGGGGCCGCCAGCATGGCATGGATGAAGGACGGGCTGCCCACCCCTTCCAGCACGGCCACCACACCCTGTTCATGCTTGCCAAAGCGCCCGGCACGGCCGCCGATCTGCTTGACTTCCTGCGGGTTGAGGTCGCGCGTCTGGTTGCCGTCATATTTGCGCAGGGCGGCAAAGACCACGCGGCGGATGGTCAGGTTCAGCCCCATGCCGATGGCATCGGTTGCGATCAGGATGTCGGCATCGCCATTGTTGAAGCGCTGCGCCTCCGCCCGGCGGACTTCGGGGCTGAGCGCGCCATACACCACCGCCACCCGCTTGCCATGCGCCAGCAGCAGGGCGCGCAGGTCCAGTACCTCACGGCGCGAGAAGGCGATCAGCGCATCGTGCTTCTGCAGTTCATGCAGGCTGACCGCGCGTTCGGCGGCGACCAGCGGGCTCTTGCGCTCCAGACGGATCTCGTCAATCGGGTCGCCGCACAGTTCGGCAATGCGCCGGACCATGGGAATGCAGTCCGGCGCCCCCAGAATGAACAGGTGCCGCGCCGGCGCGCCCATGATGGCCGCCGTCCACGCCGCCCCCCGGTCGGGGTCGGTCAGCATCTGGGCTTCGTCAATGATGGCCACATCGACCGGGTTGTTCAGCGGGCACATTTCCACGGTCGCGGCCAGGTGGCGGCTGCCGGGCACGTCGATGCGTTCCTCTCCCGTGGCGAGCGAGGTCGGCACGCCGCGCGCGGTCAGCGACTCGCGGAACTCATGGGCCAGCAGCCGCAGCGGCGCCAGCGCCAGCCCGCTTTCGGCCCGCGCCAGCGCGTCCAGTGCCGTGTGGGACTTGCCGCTGTTGGTCGGCCCCGTGACCAGCGTGATCCGGCGCTTCAGCGCGCGCGCGGTGCGGAAATGGGCGGCATAGCGGTCAAGGGCCGCGACCTGGGCTATGACGGCGTTGCCGATGCGCTGGTTGCCCAGGTCGGGGGCCAGTGGTGCCCGGCCCGGCCCCTGCGGGCCCTCCCTGCGCCATTGGGGCAGGTTCTGGCGCAGAGCCATAAGCTCGCCGGGATCAAACTCCCAGCGTTCCTGCCCGCCTGCCTGCGGCACGCGGCGGGCGACGGGCAGGCGGTTTTCGGCAATCCAGCGCAGCGCCTCACGCTGGGAGCAGCGCAGCAGGCCGGGCACGTCGCTGAAGGGGACAAGGCTTTTTTCCCACTCCCGCAGGCGCAGGACTTCCTCGCGCCGGCGGGTGCGCGCCGTCTCCTCTATGCGGGCATCGCGGTCCTTGCGGCTGGTGTCCTCGCGCTCCAGTTCGGTGGCGAAGGCTTCGGGGTCGGCCACGGCAAAGGCATCGGCCACGGCCAGTGCCAGGGTGCGGATCTCGGTGGGCGCAAGGGTGCGGCCCGTGCCGTCAAACAGGTCGCCGCGCACATTGTCCATGGCGGCGCGGGGCGTGTCGCCCTGCGCGCGCAGCTTTTCGCGCAGGACGGGGGTAAGGGCGGCCAGCAGGCGGGCATCATCGGGTTCGGGGTCATCCACCGTCATGGCGGCGGCTTCGGTATCCGCGCGCGTAACCCATACCTGCCCTGCACGGCGCGTAAGGTCCATGAGGCGCGAGCCCCACGGCTTGCGGCGCACGGTGCACAGGGCGGCGCGGAAGGCGGCATCGTCTATCCGCTGGGCACCGGGGAGCAGCATGCGGGCGATCACACGCTCCAGCTTGGGGCGTTCGCGGGTTTCAACATGCAGCCCGGTTGCGGCAATCGCCGCGTCCAGCGCCAGCAGGGCAGGGGCGGCCCGGTCGGGGAATTCAGAAGTCATACTGCCTATGTGCGTCATCCGGGCTGCGGGGACAATGGACATCAGTACTTGCATCCGCAGGGGAAATCATTGAATAGAAGCCCGCATCGTACGCATGTGACGTGACATGAGCGCCCCGGAATGGGCATTGTGCGGTGAATTCAGCTTCCCGTGGCGCGAGATATGTTTGTTTGTGCTGGAATTCCACGCTGTGGATGGCCTAGACATGCCCGCCTGAGCGATATCGTTGTGGGGCGCATGTTTCAGGAAGTCCTGGGTCTGCGTCATATCCAGCCGGGAGAGTGATAACCAAATGTCCGATACGTTGATTGTGCCAACCGCTGAGACCATGCTCACCGGCCTTGCCCCGGTAGAGGGGCAGGCAGGCGTGTTCCACCTTGCCGAACCGACCAAGGAATACGGCCACCTGAACGCGGAGACCGTGCTGTCCGTCCATCACTGGACCGACCGGCTGTTCAGCTTTACCACCACGCGCGACCCGGCCTTGCGCTTCGAGAACGGCCAGTTCACGATGATCGGCATCGAGGTCGAGGGCAAGCCGCTGCTGCGTGCCTACAGCATTGCCAGCGCGAATTACGAGGACCACCTCGAATTCCTGTCCATCGCCGTGCCCGATGGTCCGCTCACCTCCCGCCTGCGCCACGTCAAGGTGGGGGACAAGGTGCTGATCGGCCGCAAGCCCGTCGGCACCCTGCTGCTGGACAACCTGCGTCCGGGCCGTAACCTGTATTTCCTGTCCACCGGCACGGGGCTTGCGCCCTTCATGAGCCTGATCAAGGACCCGGAATGCTATGAGCGTTACGAGCACGTGATCCTGAGCCACACGGTGCGCATCTCGGGTGAGCTGGCCTATGCCAACCACATCCGCCACGAACTGCCCGAGCACGAGTTCCTGGGCGAGGACGTGAAGGGCAAGCTGTTGTACTACCCCGCCGTGACGCGCGAAGCCTTTGCCGTGACCGACCGCATCACCAGGCTGATCGAGACGGGCAAGATCTTTACCGACCTGAACATCCCGGCGCTCGACCCCGAGCATGACCGTGTCATGATCTGCGGTTCGCCCGAAATGCTGGCCGATACGGAAAAGCTGCTACAGGACCGTGGCTTTGACGAGGGGAACAACTCCCACCCCGGCGCCTATGTGGTGGAAAAGGCGTTCGCTGAACGCTGATCCCGCCCGCGCCCCCGGCCATGCTGCATGGCCGGGGTTTTTTATTGGCCCCGCCCCATAGCGCGGCGGGATGGCCGGAGTGACGCCTGTCCTTGCCGTCTTTCCGGCCCAGACAGGATGCACAACCGGCAATGAGTCATGATTTTGATCTGTTCGTAATTGGCGCGGGCTCCGGTGGGGTGCGCTGCGCGCGCATCGCGGCCAGCCATGGCGCGCGCGTGGCGGTGGCGGAAAGCCGGCACTGGGGCGGCACCTGCGTCAACCTTGGCTGCGTGCCCAAGAAGCTTATGGTACAGGCCAGTGACTATGGTGACTGGGTGGAGGACAGCCACGGCTTTGGCTGGAACACAAAGCGCGGCCAGCATGACTGGGCCGCCCTGATCGCCGCCAAGGACCGGGAGATCGAACGCCTTAACGGCATCTATGTCTCCATGCTGGAAAAGGCGGGCGTGGCGCTGTTTACCGGCCATGCCACGCTGGAGGATGCGCATACCGTCCGCATCGATCCTTCGCCGCTGGCCCCGCAGGCGCAACCCCGCCGTGTTACGGCTGCGCGTATTGTCATTGCCGTGGGCTCCACCCCCACCCTGCCGAAAATACCGGGTGCGGAACATGCCATTTCCTCCGACGAGGCTTTCCATCTCAAGGACCGCCCCGAACGGGTCTGCATGGTCGGGGGCGGCTATATCGGGGTGGAGTTCGCCGGGATATTCCGTGGCTTCGGCTCGGAGGTGGATCTGGTCTACCGCCAGCCCCAGCCCCTGCGCGGGTTCGATACCGACCTGCGCCACGCGGTGCATGATGCCATTGACCTGCGCGGTATCCGCCAGCATGCCGGGGCTTCCCCCACCGAAATCGGGAAACAGGCGGATGGCAGCCTTGTCGTAAGCCTTGATAACGGCACGCGGATCGAAACCGACTGCGTGTTCTTCGCCACCGGCCGCCATCCCAAGGTCACCCATCTGGGCCTGACGCAGGCAGGGGTGGCGATGCAGGAGAACGGGCGGGTGATCGTGGATGAAAACAGCGAGACATCCGTCCCCGGCATCTATGCCATTGGCGATGTGACCAACCGGCTGAACCTGACGCCCGTCGCCATTGCCGAGGGGCACAACCTGGCCGACCGCCTGTTTGGCAAGGGCCCCCCGCGCCAGTGGTGCTATGCCACCACGCCCAAGGCCGTGTTCTTCACCCCCACCGTTGCCAGCGTTGGCCTGACGGAGGCCGAAGCCGCGAAAGAAGGCGATGTGGACGTCTATGTCAGCCGCTTCCGCCCCATGCGCAACACGCTTAGTGGCCGCGCACAGCACACGTTCATGAAGCTGGTGGTCGATCAGGCCAGCCAGGTTGTGGTGGGCGCGCACATGCTGGGCGATGACGCGCCCGAAATCATGCAGGGGCTGGCCATTGCGGTCACCGCGCGGCTGACCAAGGCGGACTGGGACCGCACCATCGGCATCCATCCCACTGCGGCGGAAGAATTCGTGACCATGCGCACCCGCACGCGCGTCACGCCCCACAAGGTGGACTGAAACAGAATAGAAGTTTTTGGGTGCCGCCTTTTTTCAAAAAGGCGGCGTTCTCTGAAGTTTTTCGGAAAACAGCTTCACCAAAAACGCCTTCCCGGTCCTTAAATAAAAAAACCGTTGCCGGAGTGGACCTGGCAACGGTTTTTTTCATGTATCGGGCAGGGACCCCTAGCGCGGCGCGACCCAGCCATTGCCGGTGGAATCACCAAGCTGGCCATCGCCATTGATCCCGCTGCTCTGGTAGGCGGAACCGAATTTCGACAGGTCGGTGCCGGTTACGGAATCACGGTGCACATGCTCCAGATGATCGGGGTCCGGCCCATGGTTCAGTTCCATGGAGGGCGCTTCCTCATAGCCGGGCGGCAGGTGGCTGCGCTGGCCGTGGACGGTCATCCTGTCCTCGTTCTGGCTGCTGCTGTCATCCGTGTCCTGTGGCGCGGCCATGGCCGTCACGCTGAACAGGCACAGCCCTGCGGACAGGGCGGTTAAGAGTTTCCCACGCGTCGTGGCCATGATCCGTCATCCTTTTACCGGGGTGGGCAGCATGCCAACCCTGCGCCACAAGGAAAAGGCGTGGTCTGGCAGGCCAACCATGTCGGTTTTACATATGGGTGAAGCCCGTTTGCAATGCGACCGTTAACTGCATGGTCCAGGCAACTTTGTGGCCCGGATGCAACATATGTTTCCCGTGCGGTGCGCCATCATGCGCGCCGGCGGCAGAACAGGCTTTGCCATGGCGGGGTTTTTTCGACATAAAGACTGCCCTTCCGCCACGGGCGGCGGGAACAGTCTTGTATCAAGAGGAATTAGGATCCGACCCATGAGTGCGACGCACAGCCATAACAGTTCTTCCCGGCAGGCCTGGACGCCGGAGAGCTGGCGGTCGTTTCCGGCGCGGCAGATGCCGCGATACCCCGACGAGGCAGCGCTGGAGGGCGTGGAGGCGCGCCTGCGCCGCTACCCGCCCCTGGTCTTTGCCGGTGAGGCCCGCCGCCTGCGCGCCCATCTGGCCAAGGCGGCCAGCGGGCAGGCCTTCGTGCTGCAGGGCGGCGCGTGCGCCGAAAGCTTCAATGAGTTCACGGCTGATATCGTGCGCGACACCTTTCGGGTGCTGCTGCAGATGGCGGTGGTGCTGACCTTTGGCGCCAAGGTGCCGGTCATCAAGATCGGGCGCATGGCGGGGCAGTACGCCAAGCCGCGCTCGTCCGATGACGAGACGAAGGACGGCGTGACGCTGCCTTCCTACCGGGGGGACATCATCAACGGGTCCGATTTTACCGAATCCGCCCGTGTGCCCGACCCGAAGCGGATGGAGACGGGGTATTTCCAGTCCGTCGGCACCATGAACCTGCTGCGCGCGTTTGCCAGCGGCGGCTATGCCAACCTGCACGAGGTGCATCGCTGGAACCTGGGCTTTGTCGAGCGCTCGCCGCTGGCCCAGCGCTATGGCCAGCTTGCCGAACGCATCGGCGAGACGCTGGACTTCATGGCGGCGTGCGGCCTGACGGCGGCCACCACCCCCCAGATTGACGAGACCGAGTTCTACACCTCGCACGAGGCCCTGCTGCTGCCCTACGAGCAGGCGCTGACCCGCATCGATTCGACATCGGGCGAGTGGTATGACTGCTCGGCCCATTTCGTGTGGATCGGGGACCGTACCCGCCAGCCCGAAGGCGCGCATGTCGAGTTCCTGCGCGGGGTGCGCAACCCCATCGGGATCAAGGTCGGTCCCACCACCACCATCGAGGACCTGGAGCAGCTGCTCGATATCCTCAACCCGTCCGATGAAGCCGGGCGCATCTCGCTCATCTCGCGCATGGGCGCGGGCAAGGTGCGTGACCACCTGCCGCCGCTGCTCGGGAAAGTGATGGCCACAGGCCGCACCGTCACATGGTTGTGTGATCCCATGCACGGCAACACCAGCTCGACCTCGACGGGGGTCAAGACGCGGTCGTTTGATGCCATCCTGTCGGAGATTCACGGGTTTTTCGACGTGTTCGAGGCCGCGGGCGCCCATCCCGGCGGTGTGCATTTCGAGATGACGGGCCAGAACGTGACCGAGTGTATCGGCGGTGCCCACCGCTTGACGGAAGCCGATCTTGGTGAGCGCTATGAGACCTTCTGCGACCCGCGCCTGAATGCGGAACAGTCGCTTGAGATGGCGTTCCGCCTGTCGGAAGAACTCAAGACACGCATGCATCGCATGGCGGGCGGAGCGCGCTAGTCCCGTCAGGGACACGATCGGAGGGGCCATGACCCACGGTGAGAAGACGGTACGTGACAAGAATGCGGGCGCGGTGGAACGCGATGTGATCGCTGCCCGCACGGATGCGTATTTCAACCGTACGCGGGCCATTGTCGAACATTTCGGGGACAGGAAGGTGACCTACGCCATCTTCCTGCGCCGTCCCGTCATATCCGCTCCGCGCCTTATGGTGGACTGGCTGCATGCCGTGGCCGCCGAGCGCGGAATCGATATCGAATGCAGCCTCATGTTCCCCGAGGGGACATGGGTGGGGGCGGGTGAGCCGCTGGTTTACGTGACCGGCTCCTTCGCCCAGCTTGCCCCGCTGGAAACCCTGGTGCTCCAGCGCCTTGGCCCGGCCTGTGTGGCCGCGCATAATGCCTACCAGATGGCGCTGGCGCTGCCGCAGGTACGCTTCATGGCCATGGAGGCCCGGCACTGCGCGGGGTTTGGCATGCAGGAACAGATGGCCTATGCCGCCTCCATCGGCAGTCAGGCCGCGCAGAAGGAAGGCGCGCTGGGCTTTATCGGCGGCGCCAATGATGCAACGGCGCATTATTTCGGCACATCAAGGGGGCTGGGCACCATGCCGCATGCGCTGGTGGGCTATGCCGGCTCCACCCTGCGCGCGGCCGAGATGTTCCACGAGGTCTATCCCGAAATGGACCTGGTGGTGCTGGTGGACTATTTCGGGCGTGAGGTGACGGACGCGCTGGAAGTCTGCCGTCACTTTCCCGATCTGGCGGCGACCGGGCGGCTGGCCGTGCGGCTGGACACGCATGGCGGCCGCTTTCTGGAGGGGCTGGATCCGCAATCGTCCTATGATGTGCTGGAGCGGCACACGCCGGGCAGCATCCGCCGCTACCGTTCGGACAAGGAACTGCGCTACCTGGTGGGCACGGGGGTTTCGGCCGCCGCGATCTGGCGCATGCGTGAGGCGCTGGACGAGGCGGGATTCGCGCATGTGCGCATCATCGCCTCATCCGGGTTCAGTGTTGAAAAATGCCTGAGCATGGCCGACGCCCATGCGCCGGTTGATGTGATCGGCACCGGCTCCTTCATTCCCGATCGCTGGTCCGAGACCTATGCCACGGCGGATATCGTGGCCTATGACGATGTGCCCCGCGTCAAGGCCGGGCGCGAGTTCCTGCTGCGCCATAACCACGCGCGCTAGGCCATGCGCCGCCCCTTGGCATGTGGCTGGGGCGTGGCCTGAAAAGCCGCTTCGGGAAGGCCGCCTTTATTTTAGGGAAGATGGCCTTGCCCTGAACGTCATGCCCTTTATCAACAGGTTGCTTTTTAAACAGTCTTTAACGAAAGGCCTGATCTTGTCAGAAACCATTTTTGCCCCTGAAGGGGGCTGGCGCGTGCGGATACTGGACCTGTCGGGCGGGGCGGAAGACAGTATTGTCGAGGAAGTCGGCGGTTTTCCCGACCTGATCCAGGCCAACGCCTTTGCGCGTGCCTATGTGCGCGACAGTATCGAGCGGTGCCGCATGGCGGGTCTTTCCCCCGCCGAGGTGCTCAAGGCATGGTTTGCCTTTGGCGAGGATGCGGAGGTGCTGGAGGCAGGCGATCAGGGCTGGCGTTCCGCCAATGAACTGGATGATTTCGCGGCCCATGCGGCAACCCCGATGGAACGCGACTGGCGTGCCTTTGACCCCCGCCGCAGCGGCGATGAGGATGACGAGGCGTAAGAGCGCCCCTTAAATTCATAAAGGTTTTTGGGTGCCGCCTTTTTTAAAAGGCGGCGTTGGCGGTCCGCCTGAAAATACTTTGCCCATACGGGTTATGCACCGATACCGGCGTGTATCGGGCCTGCCTGCCAGGCGCGTGCATTCCGTGCCAGATTGCGCATGTGTTCTCTGGCATTCGGGGCGTAATCGCCGCATATAGGGGGCATGAAACTCCGTTTTGCGCCCAGCCCGACCGGGCTGATCCATGTCGGCAATGCGCGTCAGGCCATTGCCAATGCCCTGTTTGCCCGCCGTCATGGCGCCCGGTTCCTGCTGCGGATCGATGATACCGACCGCAGCCGCTCGAAAGAGGAATACGTGCAGGCCCTGCAGGACGACCTGCGCTGGCTTGGCATTGGCTGGGACGAATTCGTGCGCCAGTCGGACCGGCTGGACCGCTATGCGCTGGCCATTGAAAAGCTGAAGGCCAGCGGGCGGCTCTATCCGTGCTTTGAAAGCGAGCAGGAACTGGCCTCCAAGCGCGAGGCCCGCATCCGCATGCGCAAGCCCCCCGTCTATGACCGGGCCATGCTGCGCATGACGCCGCAGCAGCGCGCGCAGGCCGAAGCCAATGGCAAGGTGCCCTACTGGCGCTTTAAACTGTCCGACCACCGCACGGTGGAATGGAACGACCTGGTCATGGGGCCATCGCGCGTCAAGCTGCCCGCCATTTCCGACCCGGTTCTGGTCCGTGCTGATGGCACGGTGCTGTACACGCTGGCCTCGGTCGTGGATGACATGGAACTGGGTATTACCCACGTCATCCGTGGCGAGGACCATGTGACCAATACAGGTGTGCAGATCGACATTGCCGAGGCGCTGGGGGCAAAACGCAACCGCTTCACCTTCGCCCACCTGCCGCTGCTGCTTGATCAGGGTGGCGGCAAGCTGTCCAAGCGCTTCGACGGGCTGTCGATTCGGGCCTTGCGGCAGGATGGGGTCGAGCCTTCGGCCATCGTCTCCTACCTTGCCCGTCTGGGCAGCGCGGATGACCCGGAACCGCTATCGTTCGATGAACTGGCTCAAACCTATGATCTTGGCCGTGTTTCACGTTCCGCCGCGCGCTTTGACATGCGCCAGCTGCTGGGGCTGAACCGGCGCGTCATGCATGCCATGCCGTTTGAGGAAATCCGCGCACGTCTGCCCGAAGGGGCGACGGAAGCCTTCTGGCTGGCCGTGCGTGGCAATGTGGACATGGCGGGTGAACTGCGCCACTGGTGGGATGTGGTGGCGGGCGATATCGTACCCCCGGTGATTGATGAGGCGGATCGTCCCTTCCTGCTTCAGGCCCTGGGGGCGCTGCCTGCGGCGCCGTGGGATGATACGACATGGAAGACATGGACCACGGCCGTGAAAGAGGCCACGGGCCGCACGGGCCGCGCCCTGTTCCACCCGCTGCGCCTGGCGCTGACGGGGGAGGAGAGCGGGCCGGAAATGCGTGACCTGCTGCCGCTCATGGGCCGGGCACGCGTGGCTGACCGGCTACAGATCGCCGCCCGCTGATACGCAAAAAGGCCCGGTTTCACACCGGGCCTTTTCCAAAGGAGAAGAAGTTTTTGGCGAAGCTTTTTTCAAAAAGCTTCGAAGAACGCCACCTTTTTGAAAAAAGGCGGCCCCCAGGAACTTTTACTGTTTTTCAGATACTTTTCTTGCCGCCTGTCGCGTCTTGCGCCCACGGGACAGTTCGGTCACCACGCCATGCAGCGTGCGCAGTTCCTGTTCCGTCACTTCACCGCGCAGGAAGAAGTGGCGCAGGTTGCGCACCATGCCCGCGCGTTTCTGTTCATTGCGCAGGAAGCCGCAGTCATCCAGGTCGGTAATCAGGTGGTGCATGAAGTTTTCCAGCTCACCCCGGGTGGCTACATGCGTCTCGTTGGTCATGAGTGCGCGGGGCGGGGTCTCATCCTCCGTCATCCACCACTCATAGGCCATGATCATTACCGCCTGCGCCAGGTTGAGCGACATGAAGGCGGGATTGAGCGGGTAGCGGATCAGTGCATCGGCGCGTGCCATGTCCTCGTTATCCAGCCCCGCGCGTTCGGGGCCGAACATCAGCCCCACCTTCAGCCCGCGCCCCGTCATCTCACGCAGTTCCGCCGCCCCGCCGCGCGCGGTCAGTACCGGCTTTACGATATGGCGCGGGCGGGGGCAGGTGGCGAAAACGTGGTGCAGGTCGGCCACCGCTTCATCCACGGTGTCAAACACCTGTGCCGATTCAAGGATGCGGTCCGCGCCCGAGGCACTGCGCCACGCGCGCTCCTGCGGCCAGCCATCGCGGGGTGCGACAATGCGCATGTGGAACAGTCCGCCATTGGCCATGGCGCGGGCCGTGGTGCCGATGTTCTCGGCCATCTGGGGCCGGACAAGGATTACGACCGGGCTGTTGCCAATGGGGCCGATATCCGCCCCGCCATCGCGCCCGGTCATGCCTGCCTCCATGTCGTGCCCTGCGGGCCGTCTTCCAGTACAATGCCCTGTGCCGCGAGGGTGTTGCGGATTTCATCCGCGCGGGCGAAGTCACGCGCCTTGCGCGCGGCAAGGCGTTCTTCAATCAGGCGTTCGATTTCAGCCGGGTCGACTTTCGCCCCGCCACGGAACCAAGCTTCCGGCGTGTCGTTCAGCAGGCCGATCAGGTTGCCCGCAGCCTTCAGTCGCGCCGCTGCAACACGGTCACCCGTCAGGGCGGCATCGGCCAGCGCATGCATTTCCGCCAGCGCGCGCGGGGTGTTCAGGTCATCGCACAGCACCTGCACCACGCTGTCTGGCGCTGGCACGGGTGGCTGGTCCGGGTCCAGCTTTTCCAGCGCGCGGTAGAAGCGGTCCAGCATCTGGCGGGCTTCATCCAGTCCTTCGCGCGTGAAGTTGAGCACCGAACGGTACTGGGCGCGCAGCAGCAGAAGGCGCAGCGCCTCGGCAGGGGTATCACGCAGCACGTCGCGCACGGTCAGGAAGTTGCCGAGGGATTTCGACATCTTCTCCCCATTCACCAGCAGCATCGCGTTATGCACCCAGTGGTTGGCGAAATGCCCGTGCGGGTGGCAGCACATGCTCTGCGCGCGTTCGTTCTCATGGTGGGGGAACAGCAGGTCCGACCCGCCGCCATGAATGTCAAAGCTCTCGCCCAGATAGCGGTGCGACATGGCCGAGCATTCGATATGCCAGCCCGGACGCCCCCGGCCCCAAGGGCTGTCCCAGCCCGGCGTCTGGTCGTCGGATGGTTTCCACAGCACGAAATCGCCGGGGTCGCGCTTGTAGGGGGCGACTTCCACCCGCGCGCCCGCGATCAGGTCATCGGGCGTGCGGCCCGACAGCGCGCCATAGGACGGGTAGGTGCCCACCGCGAACAGCACATGGCCCCCGGCCTCATAGGCATGGCCGCTTTCGATCAGGCGGGCGATCATGTCCTGCATCTCGCCAATATGGTGGGTCGCGCGCGGCTCCACATCCGGCGGCAGGATGGAGACGGCGGCCAGGTCCGCATGGAAATCGGCAATGGTGCGCGCGGTCAGGTCGGCAATGGATTCGCCGTTGGCATGCGCGCGGGCGTTGATCTTGTCATCCACGTCGGTGATGTTGCGCACGTAGGTCACGCGCGGGTACAGGTGGCGCAGCAGGCGCACCAGCACATCGGCCGTAAGCATGGCGCGCAGGTTGCCGATATGCGCCAGGTCATAGACCGTGGGGCCGCAGTAATAGACCCGCACGTTATCGGGTGCCAGCGGGACGAAGGGAACGGTGCTGCGGGTCCTGCTGTCATGTAGATGCAGGCGGGGCAGGTGCGGACGGGGCTGTGTGTCGGACATGATGCGCCTAGATGCGACAGACAGGCGGGGGGACGCAATAGTTCATCTGCGCCGGCCCCGCCGGGGTGGCCGGTCAGCCGATTTCCTGACCGATCTGCTTGATGTCATGGAACGTCAGTTCCGGGTTCCCTTCCGCCGTGCGCTTCATCATGAACGCCGAGGAGGCAAGGAAGACCGGGTCGCCATCAATATCATCCGCCATGGCGGTGCGGTTGGCCATGCAGAAGGTTTCCAGCCGGTCCCTTGGCCCCGTTACCCAGCGGGCCAGGTTATAGGGGGTCGATTCGAAGCCGATCGCAACCCCGTATTCCCCCTTCAGCCGCGACTGCAGCACGTCAAGCTGCAGCGTGCCGACCACGCCCACGATGGGGGGCGCGCCATCCTGCGGGCGGAACAGCTGCACCACGCCTTCCTCCGCCAGTTCGGTCAGCGCCTGGCGCAGCTTCTTGGCCTTCATCGCGTCATCCAGCCGCACGCGGCGCAGGATTTCGGGCGCGAAATAGGGCACGCCGGTAAAGCGCAGGTCCTCGCCTTCGGTCAGTGTATCACCAATGCGCAGCGTCCCGTGGTTGGGAATGCCCACCACGTCGCCCGCAAAGGCTTCCTCGGCCAACTGGCGGTCACGGGCGAAGAAGAACTGCGGGGTGTGCAGCGCGAACTGCTTGCCGATGCGCACATGCTTGAGCCGCATGCCGCGCTGCAGTTTGCCCGAGCAGATGCGGGCAAAGGCCATGCGGTCACGGTGGTTGGGGTCCATGTTGGCCTGGATCTTGAACACCAGCGCGGTCAGGGCGGGTTCATCGGCGCGCACGTTGCGGGTCTCGGTCGCCTGGTCACGCGGCGGCGGGCCGAAGCTGGCCAGCGCGTCCAGCAGGTCGGTCACGCCGATCTCCTTCATCGCACTGCCGAAGAACACCGGGGTCAGGTGGCCTGCGTTGAAGCTTTCCAGGTCGAATTCCGGCAGTGCCGCCTCAACCAGTTCCAGTTCCTCGCCCAGTTGCACCATGCGCGGGTCGGACTGGTCCAGCGGTTCGCTTACATGCAGTTCACGGCTGCGGATATCATAGGTGCCGACGAATTTGGCGGCGCGGCCCACCGGCCACGTCGCGGGCGAGACGTCCAGTGCCAGCGAGGACGAGATTTCATCCAGCAGGGCAAACGGGTCCTGTGCCTCACGGTCCATCTTGTTGATGAAGGTGACGATGGGAATGTCGCGCAGGCGGCAGATCTCGAACAGCTTGCGGGTCCGGGCCTCGATGCCCTTGGCGGCGTCGATCACCATCACGGCGGCATCGACCGCCGTCAGCGTGCGGTAGGTATCTTCCGAAAAGTCTTCATGGCCCGGCGTGTCAAGCAGGTTGAAGATGCAGCCGCCATATTCGAACGTCATGACCGAGGTCACGACGGAAATGCCGCGGTCGCGCTCGATGCCCATCCAGTCCGAGCGCGTGCGCCGCCGCTCGCCCTTGGCCCGCACGTTGCCCGCCATCTGGATGGCGCCACCGGCCCGCAGGATGCGTTCGGTCAGTGTTGTCTTGCCGGCATCCGGGTGGGAGATGATGGCAAAGGTGCGCCGCCGGGTAATCTCGGCGGTCAGGGCGGTATCGGCTGTGGTGGCGGTCACGGTCTTGTCCATTCCTGCGGCTGGCCCGGCGGAAGGGAGGGGGAAGCGGGCAGGGGCCAGAAACGCGGACGCCGGACGCAGGGACAAAAGCCCCCACGCCCGGCGTCACGCCTGCCCGGTTCCGGGTATTGATCAGCGAGAGTAGAATTCGATGACCAGGTTCGGTTCCATCTGCACGGGATAGGGCACATCCGACAGCTTGGGGCTGCGCAGGAAGGAGCCCTTCATCTGGCGGTGATCCACTTCCAGGTATTCCGGCACGTCGCGTTCGCCGCTCTGGGCCGCATCCAGCACGATGGCCAGCTGCTTGGACTTCTCGCGCACTTCGATCACGTCGCCATCACGCACCAGGTAGGAGGGGATGTTGACCTTGCGGCCGTTGACCGTGATGTGGCCGTGGCTGATGAACTGACGCGCCGCGAACGGGGTGATCGCGAACTTCAGGCGGTAGACAACCGCGTCCAGCCGGCGCTCCAGCAGGTCGATCAGGTTCTCGGAGGTGTCACCCTTGCGGCGGACGGCCTCGTCATAATACTTGCGGAACTGCTTTTCGCCGATGTTGCCGTAGTAGCCCTTCAGCTTCTGCTTGGCCATCAGCTGCACGGAGAAGTCGGACGGCTTCTGCTTGCGGCGCTGGCCGTGCTGGCCGGGGCCGTACTCGCGCTTGTTGACCGGGGACTTCGCACGGCCCCACAGGTTCACGCCAAGGCGGCGGTTGATCTTGTACTTGCTCTCAAGGCGCTTGCTCATCTGCGCGCTCTCTCTTCATTCATCTGCATGGATATGGCGGACCATATGCCATGGTGTTGCACCGGTAGGTCCTGTCCCTCATGGACAGGGCGGGCGCGCTCCGTATTACTGGCGCCGGGGAGCAATCACCCATGGGCACCAGCCGGATCGTCCACGTTCCCGGCAGTCGGGCGCGTATAGAAGTACTGCCGTGTCCTGTCAATTGCCATGGGGGCAGGACGGTGGGGCAAAAGACTGTATCGCGCCGGCGGTCCGCCCTGTTATGAAGCGGGAACCGCAAGGGTGACCGATCACGGCAACAGGGGGAAGGCACGCATGGATACGGCATTGACACAGCGCTGGGGGCTGTTTGTGGGGCTGGGGGTGATTTCCTTTGCCCTTGGCATTGTCGCGTGGGTGGATGCGCTGGTCGTGTCGCTGGCCAGCACCATCGTGCTGGGCGTGCTGCTGTTCGTGGTGGGCGCGGTGCAGCTTGTGCATGCCTTCGTGGTGCGGGACTGGAGCGGGCGGCTCATGTCCATCCTTGGTGGCGCGCTTTACATACTGGCGGGCACCATGATGATGGAGGAACCGGCCGCGGGCACCATGGCCATTACCCTGTTCATTTCCGCCTGCCTTGTGGTGTCGGGCATCGGGCGCATCATCATGGCCTTCCAGCAGCGCGGCCTGCAGGGCTGGTGGCTGATCCTGATGGGCGGGCTGATCAGCCTGCTGGTGGGGGTGTGCCTGTATGCCACCCTGCCATGGTCCGGGCTGTGGCTGATCGGCACGTTTGTGGCGGTTGAACTGATTGCCGCCGGCCTTGGCTGGATCCAGTTCGGCCTGGCCCTGCGGCAGGCGGCCTACATCCCGCCAGCGAACTGAGTGGCAAGGTTGCGGTTGATCGGGTTGTCAGCCGCAACGCCCAGCAGGTTGCGCAGGTCGGTGGCGTTCATCTGCGCCTCGAACCCCGGGTGGCCGGGCTGGAACAGCGTCGCGGCCGAAAGCGGCCCCACCATGACCGGGTCGAAGCCTGCATCATGGATCAGCCAGCCTGCCGTGTACAGCGCCTGCGTCACGTCACCCGCCATGGGCAGCGCCATGCGTGGCGGTGTGCGCCAGGTCTGGGCGGCCAGGGTTGTCATGTCTTCCGAATTGAAGGCCCGCACCACCGAGGCGGAGGGGAACACGGCCTGGGTCACAATCCCCGCCCCCTTTTTCAGGGCAAGGCGGCCGATCTTGCCATCGCGCCAGCCATAGGGGTTGGTGGCATCGATCAGCGGCTTGCTGCCAATGGTGGTGCCGATGGCATGGCCCAGCTGCGGCAGCGCGCCATAGGGCACGGCCAGCACCACGGCATCCCCGAATCTGGCGGCCTCCTGCACCGTGCCGGTGCGGGCAAGGGGATACAGTTCGGATGCAAGCCGGTTCGCGGCTTCCTTCTTCACGTCGGCAAACATGATCTGGTGGCCGGCGCGGTTCCATAAATGGCCCAGTGTACTGCCGACATGGCCCGCCCCGATCATGCCGATGCGCAGCGGCCGGCCCGCGCGCGCCGTAACCGGCAGGGATGCGGGCAGCAGGGTGGCAAGCAGGGCGGTCAGGCCCTGCCGGCGGGTCAGTTTCAGGGCTGGCATGCATCTCTCCTGTTCTGGCGGCATGTGCTAGTATGGCACGTCCGGGTCTGGTCCGCAGTTTGGTTCTTTGCCGACCTGTCGGTATATGGCACAGACTTGGCTGAAGCAGGAGTACAGCGTCAATGACCGATACCCCCGATCAGGACAGCACTGTCGTGGCGGAGTCCGCCGTTCCCGCTGGTGTGGACCATCCCATCGAGGCCCTGCATGCGGCCGTGCAGGAAGATGAGGCCGCCCATGCGGCAATGAACATGCCCGATCCCGGTCCGGTGCCGGATGGCCAGGACCATGTGGTCACGACCGATCATGATGCCGTGGCCACCACCCAGGCCGCTGCCACGGCCGCCGCCAGCATGGACCCGGCCTTCATGCCCTATAAGGAACTGTTCCAGCTTATGGGGGCGGTGGTGTTCGTGATGATCGTGCTGATGGTGGGCGTCAGCGCCATGCATGATTCCGGCATCTGGCCTGAATAGGCCCCGGCTTCAGGGCAGGGACAGATTGACGGATACCGGGCAGTGATCGGACAGGCGGGGGGCCTCCGTCCCGCTGTCCTCGTGGTAGAGCATCACGCGCAGGCTGTCCGGTCGCACCCGGGCGTAAGCCGGACCCCCCACAAGGATATGGTCGATGAAATAGCTGCCCTGCGCGCAGGGGCTTGCCCGGCCCGCGGTCACCAGTGCCAGCGGGCCGCTGGCGGCAAGGGTATGGAAGGCCGGGTCATCGGGGGCCAGCAGCCGGTTGAAATCACCCAGCACGGCAAAGGCCTCGCCTTCGTCCTGACGTTCAAGAATCCAGTCCGCGACAATGGCAATCTGGCGTAGCAGCGTCCGGCAGGCGGGTCTGCGGCTGTCCGGTGCCGAATCGCGGCACCCTGCCTTGAGATGCACAACAAGGACCCGCAGGCTGTCGGCCCCGGTGCCGATACTGACATCCAGACCCGCGCGCAGGTGGTGGGGGGCGTCAGGCGCATAGACATCCAGCGCCGTGACATCAGCATGCCGCGTGACCGCAAGCTCCGCGCGCACGGCAAGGGCCACCTTCTGCACGACCGTGTCATGGGTAATGAAAATGCGATAGGCCGGGGCAGGGAACAGCCGGGCGGCAAGCGCCGGGCTGTCCACCTCCTCCAGCGCCGCAATATCGGGGGCCAGGCGCCGGGCATAGGCTGCCAGATGTTCCAGTTCCACGACCGTGCGGGGCATGACATCGGCGGGCAGGGCCGGATCACCCTGCGGGCGGGTGGTCAGCCATTCCAGATTCCATGTGGAAAGCCGGATATCTTCCCGTGCCCCGGCTGTTGCGGGCAGCAGGCCCGTGATGACGGGCAGGCACACCCATGCCGCCCGCCATGCATGGGCTGCCTTACGCCGTGGGGGCGCTATCCGCCTGCTGGGCGCGCAGCTTGGCAATCGCCTCGTCCACATGGATGAACGTGCGCGATGTTTCATCCAGCACCACAACTTCCCCACTGGCAATATCATAGAACCATCCCTGCAATGTCAGGGTGCCGCGGGCAAGCCCCGCCGCCACGGCGGGGTGTGTGCGCAGATGCGCGATCTGGAGCTGTACGTTCTGTTCCGACAGGCTGCGCACGGTAGCGGGGCCTGCATCCGATGCCTCCAGCACGGCGCGGGCGGCTTCGGCATTGCGCAGCCAGCTTGCCACGGTGGGCATCTTGTTCAGGTTGCTGGCTTCAGGGTCAAGCAGGGCCTTCATGGCGCCGCAGTTGGAATGGCCACAGACAATGATGTGCGAGACCCTGAGCGCACTGACCGCGTATTCGATGGCCGATGACACACCGCCCAGCATTTCCCCATAGGCAGGAACGATATTGCCGATGTTGCGCAGTACGAACAGGTCGCCCGGCCGGGTCTGGGTAATCATGCTGGGATTGACCCGGCTGTCGGCACAGGCGATGAACAGCGTGTCGGGTGACTGGCTGTTGGCAAGACTGGCGAACAGTTCCCGGTTCTGCGGGAAGACTTCGGTGTTGAAACGTTCAACGCCGTGCAGCAGGTCGATAAGGGTATCCCGGGCAGTATTGGTAGTAGCCATTATAAAATCCTGTCACCTGAATGTCCGGACAAAGGGAAAGCCATGATCCGCAACGCCAGTGCGGTACAATTCGGTGGCCCGGACTACATCCCGCGCCCTTTGTATCATGGAAACACCTGTCTGTCCCAACGGTTTCTTCCTGAACTGAATTGGAAATACTATGTAACCACGATATAATTAATAAATCTTCACTTCGGGTCCTGAAGTATTCATCTGTCCTGGGGGCGTACAGCACAACGGCGCGCCTGGGCGCGCCGTTGCATGGGCCTGTATGGCTGCTGGCGGGGTGGCGCCTAGCTGGCGTTCCCCTGCTGCAGGGCCGCCCGCACGGCCTCCAGCGCCGCTTCCACCCGGGTGGTGTCGGGGCCGCCCGCCTGCGCCATGTCGCGCCGGCCACCGCCGCCCTTGCCGCCCATGGCCGTGCTGGCCGCGCGCACCAGTGCCACGGCGTCGACCTTCTCGCCCAGATCAGGGGTGGCGGCCACGACGATGCTGCCCTTGCCATCAGCGGTGGAGATCAGCACGATCACGCCGGAGCCGATTTCCTTGCGCAGCGAATCCGCCAGTGGCTTGAGTTCCTTGGCCGGCAGTTCGCCCACGTTGCGGGCATCAAGCTTTATGCCGCCCACGTCCACAATGGATGCCGCCGCCTGGCTGCCCGAGGCCAGCTTGCGCTGCAGGTCGGAAATCTGGCGTTCCATCACCTTGCGCTCTTCCAGCAGTACGGCCAGGCGTTCGGGTGTTTCCGCGGGCGGCACGCGCAGCATGGCGGCAATCTGGTTCAGGCGTTCCTCGGTGGCGATGGTGGCGTTCTGCGCGGCCAGGCCGGTCACGGCCTCGATCCGCCGCACGCCTGACGATACGCCGCTTTCCGATGTGATGCGGAACAGCCCGATATCACCCGTGCGGCGCACATGCGTGCCGCCGCACAGTTCGATAGACCAGCCCGCGCGGCCTTCCTCCGGGCCGCCCATGGACACGACGCGCACCTCATCACCGTATTTTTCGCCAAACAGGGCCATGGCGCCCTGCTCGATGGCTTCTTCGGGTGTCATGTGACGGGTGGTGACATCCGTATTCTCACGGATGCGGGCATTCACCTCGGCCTCGATATCGGCCAGTTCCTCGGGCGTGATGGGGCGGGGCTGGCTTACGTCAAAGCGCAGGCGGTCGGGTGCGTTCAGGCTGCCCTTCTGGGTGACGTGCGCGCCCAGCCTGCGGCGCATGGCCTCGTGCAGCAGGTGGGTGGCGGAATGATGGGCGCGGATGGCGCTGCGGCGGTCATGATCGACCTGTGCCGTGACCGCCATGCCGGGCTTGACCGTGCCTTCGATGACCGTGCCGTAATGCACCAGCAGGTCGCCCAGCTTTTTCTGCGTGTCGGTAATGGCAATATGCAGGCCGGGTGCCGTGATGGTGCCGGTATCGCCCACCTGGCCACCGCTTTCCCCATAGAACGGGGTCTGGTTGAGCAGCAGCGCCACCTTGGTGCCGGGACCAGCACTTTCCACCTGCGCGTTGTCCACGATCACGGTCTGCACCTCGGCATCCGAGGTTTCGGTGGTGTAGCCCAGGAATTCGGTGGCGCCGAACGTGTCGCGGGCCTCGAACCACACGGTCTCGGTCGCGCTGTCGCCCGAACCGCTCCATGCGGCGCGGGCGCGCTTGCGCTGCACCTCCATGGCCGCGTTGAAGCCCGCCACATCCACATTGTGGCTGCTGCCGCGCAGGGCATCCTGCGTCAGGTCAAGCGGGAAGCCGAAGGTGTCATACAGCTTGAACGCAACATCACCGGGCAGGGGCGCGCCATCGCCCAGGCGTTCCGTCTCGTCCGCCAGCAGCGACAGGCCACGGTCCAGCATGGCCTTGAAACGCTCTTCCTCGCCCTTCATCGTACCCTCGATCAGGGCGCGGGCATGGACCAGTTCGGGATAGGCCTCGCCCATCTGCCGGATCAGCGCGGGGACGAGTTTGTAGAAGGTCGGCTCCGTCGTGCCCATCATGTGCAGGTGGCGCATGGCGCGGCGCATGATGCGGCGCAGCACGTAGCCGCGCCCGTCCTTGGATGGCAGCACGCCATCGGCAATCAGGAACGAGGTGGAGCGCAGGTGGTCGGCCACCACGCGGTGGCTGGCGTTGAATGGCCCGTCCGGGTCCTGCCCCGTCACCTCGGCCGAGGCGAGGATGAGCGCGCGGAAGGTATCGGTATCATAATTGTCGCGCTTGCCCTGCAGGATGGCGGCAAAACGCTCCAGCCCCAGCCCGGTGTCGATGGACGGGCGCGGCAGGGGCGAGCGGGTGCCGGGCGGATTCTCGAAATACTGCATGAACACGAGGTTCCAGATTTCGGTAAAGCGGTCACCGTCCTCATCGGGGGAGCCGGGGGGGCCGCCCGCCACTTCGGGGCCGTGATCGTAAAAGATCTCGGAACACGGGCCGCAGGGACCGGTATCGCCCATGCGCCAGAAATTGTCAGAGGTGGGGATGCGGATGATGCGGTCATCGGACAGGCCGGCGATCCTGCGCCACAGGCTGGCGGCTTCCTCGTCATCGGCATAGACGGTGGTCAGCAGCTTGTCTTTGGGCAGGCCGAACGTGCCGGTCACCAGTTTCCAGGCCAGTTCGATGGCTTCGGCCTTGAAATAGTCCCCGAACGAGAAATTGCCCATCATCTCGAAGAAGGTATGGTGGCGGGCGGTATAGCCCACATTATCCAGGTCGTTATGCTTGCCGCCCGCGCGCACGACCTTCTGGGCGGTGGTGGCGCGGGAATAGGGACGTGTTTCCTGCCCGGTGAACACGTTCTTGAACTGCACCATACCAGCATTGGTAAACAGCAGTGTCGGATCGTTGTGCGGCACCAGGGACGAGGACGGCACGATCTGATGCCCGTTCCCCGCGAAATAATCGAGGAAGGTGGCACGAATGTCGTTTGTTGTGGGCATGGCGGGAAACAGACGATCCTGTATTGAAGATATAGATATAAAACCGGATTCATTCACCTAGCGCACGTAGCACCAGACCGGAAGTACGAACATGCGTGTTCCGCCCATATGCCCATGGCATGACAGGCGGCTTGTATCAGCGGGAGGCTTCAATATGCCACGGGAATGGACGGCGGAACAGGACGGGCCGCTGGCACCCTGCCGCCTGATGCCTTCCGGAATTTCCTGATCCGGTATGCCCGCGCCTGCGCACGGGGTGTGAACAAGGCCGATGACGTGGCCGGCATGCGTGCGGCAGTGGGACTGCCGCACGGGCTGCCGGATACGGAACTGTCCTTGCCTGTCCGCTCTTGCCGTGCATGGGCAATAGGGGACAGAACGCTGGAACAGGCCGGGGGGTGCGTGAATTACTTGCCTGCGGCCGGTTTGTATTTGACCGGGGCCGCGGGGTAGTGACCTGCATGGTACCATGGCGCCGTGCCGGGCTGGCTATGCGGAGATCGGTGTCCCCGGCCCCGCAGGAAGGATAATCCCTGCCGGTCATGGATGCGGCCTGCATGGCGGCAGCGAATATGCCACGCTGGTGGAAGACGCAATCCGCCGCCTTGAATCAGGTGGGGGCCACTTACGGCGCCCGGGCGTGTTATCCCGTCTTGCTGCGGGAGTTCACGACAGCGGTCCGGCTGGAGACGGCATTCTGCGCCACGGCGCGTTCGGGCTGGAAGGGCACGATCTGGACGTTGCGGCGCCCGGCGGCCTTGGGCGATTCCCTGTGGAAAACCAGCTTCCGGCTGATATGGAAGTTGGCCATCATGCCAGCCGCCGCACCGGCCACCAGCGCCAGCACCGGATTGGCCTTGAAGATGGGGGAAAGGTGGAAGAGCATGAACACGCAGCCCCGGTTCAGGAAGAACCCCAGCGAGTTGCCCGCAAGGAAGCGGAGCCACTGGACCATGAAATGATGCTGGTTGCCCGCCTTGCGGAAGGTCCACAGCCGGTTGATGAACCAGTTGATCGAAGCCGCGATGAAATAGGCGGCGATGGTTGCAGTAGTCAGGCCGACCAGGGGACGCAGGCTGTAAACCGCTGTTGTGTCCCAGCCCAGTCCTAACAGTCCTACAATGCCGAATTTGAGGAATTGCGTGATTTTCTCGGAAGAGAGTCTGGGCAAGGGATGATCCTTCTGCCTGGGCGAGGGATTCGCTGGCATATGGTCAGGGCACGCCTGTCCGGCAAGGACCTCCCGCCGGGCATGTGGATATCGTATTAGGCCAAATACTGCGTCAATAAAAGAGAAAAGGGGGCACCGAAGCACCCCCTTTTCCTGATGAGCAGCTGGCCGTGATCAGTGCAGGATGATCTCGACGCGACGGTTCTGGGGCTCACGCGTGTCGGGGCCGGTCGGCACCAGCGGGTGGGCTTCACCATAGCCATGGATGTCGATGGCATTGGCGGGCACGCCGTCACGGATCAGTTCGGCCTTCACGCTTTCAGCACGGCGCATGGACAGGCCAAGGTTGTACTGCTGGCCACGCGGGCCGGGGTGGGCCGCCGTGTTGTCGGTATAACCGTTGACTTCGATGCGGGTGGTCTGGACGTGGGTGGAAGCCTGTGCGGCCTCTGCCACGATCTCACGCGAGCGGCCGGTCAGGGCTGCGCCGTCCCAGTCGAAGAACACCAGGTAGGTGCGGGCCGCGGTCGGTGCGGGCGGCACGACAGCGGGGGCCGGCGGCGGCGGCGGCGGCGCGTTGTTGAACGCGTAGCGGACGCCTACGATGAACTGGTGGTTGAAGCGGTGGTCAAAGCTGGCATGACCCGTACCTTCCGGCCCGCTGGCGGTGTAGTTGCCCATGGTGAAGGAGGAGGGCTGGCCGATCATGCGGTATTCGGTGGTCATCTGCAGGCCAGGGACACCGGGGATGTCATAGGCCGCACCGACGATGCCCTGATAGGCGAAGCCACCCTTGGTGCCGCTCAGGCTGCGTGCCGCGTTGTTGCCAACGGTCACGTCATGGGCGTTCTGCCACAGGTAGCCCGCGCCAACACCGACAAACGGCGTGACCGGCACGTCAATGTTGAACAGGCGCTTGAGGTCGATGTCATACAGCACGTTGACGAAACCGCCATAGGAGCGGTCGCTGCCCTTGTCGCCACGGGTCTTGCTGTAGATTTCGGACCAGTTGTAGTCGCCTTCGATTTCAGCGCGCAGGCCGTTGCCAAAGCCCCAGCCTACCGCGCCAAAGCCGGTCCAGCCATGACGGTGGCCAAGCTTTTCACGGCCCGGGCCATCTTCCGTATCCGCGAAATGCCCGTGCTGGGTCTGGGTCAGGTTGTAGCCACCGCCGATATCGACATAGGGGCCAGTAATGGTCGTGGCCTTGGCTGCGAACGGTGTCGCTGCCAGCAGGCTGGTTGCCAGCAGGGCAGTGCGGAGACGCATATGTTCGTCCTTCCTCATGTTATTACTTCTTTGTAAACCACATCACGCATGGGATGCGAAGATTAATCAATCCATATCCCTAAACACTGTGTGTTGCCCGGGGTTGCCTGAACCCTGCTACCATATGGCGGCAGAAAAGTGACACCGTGCCGAATGCAGGCCGATCAATCGATTTTCCCATTTTAGAACAATTGTCTAGTTAGGGAAGATTCCATTGGAAACAAGTGTCTTGCACAATCTTCAAGGCCCAATGTGGCAGAAAAATCACGCAATAAACGAAGTATTTCAAAAAGTAAGAAATTTTTCATACATTAAAACGGGCATAAAAAAAGGAGCACCGAAGTGCTCCTTTTCCGTTTTGGTGACCGTGTTGGCCGTGATCAGTGCAGGATGATCTCGACGCGCCGGTTCTGGGGCTCACGCGTGTCGGGGCCGGTCGGCACCAGCGGGTGGGCTTCACCATAACCATGGATGTCGATGGCGTTGGCGGGCACACCGTCACGGATCAGTTCAGCCTTCACGCTGTCCGCGCGGCGCATGGACAGGCCAAGGTTGTACTGCTGGCCACGCGGGCCGGGGTGGGCCGCCGTGTTGTCGGTATAACCGTTGACTTCGATGCGGGTGGTCTGGACGTGGGTGGAAGCCTGTGCGGCCTCTGCCACGATCTCACGCGAGCGGCCGGTCAGGGCTGCGCCGTCCCAGTCGAAGAACACCAGGTAGGTGCGGGCCGCGGTCGGTGCGGGCGGCACGATGGCGGGGGCCGGCGGCGGCGGCGGCGGTGCGTTGTTGAACGCGTAGCGGACGCCTACGATGAACTCGTGGTTGAAGCGGTGATCAAAGCGCTCGGCGCTCGTGTAGCCACCACCGGAAGCGTGGATGTTGCCCATCCCGAAGTCTTCAACCTGACCAACCATGCGGTATTCGGTGGTCATCTGCAGGCCGGACACGCCCGGGATGTCGTAGGCCGCACCCACGATACCCTGATAGGCGAAGCTGCCGTTCGTGCCCTTCATCTGGGCGCCGGAGGACATGCCCGTGACATTCGCGTTTTCCCACAGGTAACCGGCACCGGCACCGACGAACGGCGTGACCGGCACATCAATGCCGAACAGACGCTTCAGATCGATGTCATACAGTACGTTGACGAAGCCGCCATACGAACGGTCGTGACCCTTCGTCTTCTCGGCATCGACACTGGTGATTGCGGTCCAGCTGTAGGCACCTTCGACTTCGGCGCGCAGGCCGTTACCGAAGCCCCAGCCAACATTGGCAAAGCCGGTCCAGCCATGGCCGTGACGGACATGCTGGCCGCCGTCGTCATTGCCGTTGGCGCCGTTTTTCAGGTCAGCATCATGCATATGCTGGGTCTGGGTCAGATCGTAGCCACCGCCGATGCCCACATAGGGACCGGTGATGGTCGTGGCTTTGGCGGCGACCGGTGCCGCTGCCAGCAGGCTGGTAGCCAGTAACGCTGCGCGAAGACGCATGTTCAAGTCCTTAAACTCTGTTGTTGCAGGGCAGAGCCCTATCTTGTGGGCCGGGCAATGGATATGCCCCGAAGACAGGGCAGCCTGAGATTACCCGCAAGCTATGATGCGGGGATTAGCGTGTCTGGGCAGGCTTGAGAATGGGCAAAATGGCGCAAGCGGATCGTGTGTGGCAAAAAAAACACATATCTTTCAGGAAGCTTTGGAAGGTGCTGCGAAAAGTTGTGACTTTATAAAGGATTTTTTGCACTGCCGGCACAGCCCCTTCTATTTTGCATAGGACATTGCCGGAAAAGGAGGGGCTGCCTGACGGTCGTCATGGCACTGGTCGATTCGACGCAAAAAGGGAGAATGCCGGGCATTCTCCCTGATTTTCCACATGGTTTTGTTGTCAGGCCGGACCGGAGGTCAGTGCAGGATGATCTCCACGCGGCGGTTCTGCGGCTCCCGCGTGTCGGGGCCGGTCGGCACCAGCGGGCGGGCTTCGCCATAGCCCTGCACGCCAATGGCGCTGGCGGGCACGCCGTCACGGATCAGTTCGGCCTTCACGCTGTCCGCGCGGCGCAGGGACAGGCCAAGGTTGTACTGCTGCCCGCGCGGGCCGGGCTGGGCGGCGGAATTGTCGGTATAACCGTTCACCTCGATGCGGGTGGTCTGGACGTGGGTGGAAGCCTGTGCGGCCTGTGCCACGATCTCGCGCGCGCGGCCGGTCAGGGCTGCCCCATCCCAGTCGAAGAACACCAGGTAGGTACGCGCCACGGCGGGCACGGGCGGGACGACGGCGGGGGCCGGCGGCGGTGGCGGCGGGGCGGTGTTGAAGGCGTAGCGGACGCCCACGATGAACTGGTGGTTGAAGCGGTGGTCGTAGCTCGGGTGGCTGTTATCGGCACCGTAATTGGCGGTGTAGGACTGTGTGATGTTGCCCATGCTGAACGATTCCACCTGACCGACCATGCGGTATTCGGTGGTCATCTGCAGGCCGGCCACGCCCGGTATGTCATAGGCCGCACCCACGATACCCTGGTAGGCGAAGCTGCCATTGGTGCCGTGCTGGCGCAGGTTGAGGCTGCTGTTGGAGGCCAGCACCGTGCTGCTGCTCACATTCTGCCAAAGATAGCCCGCACCCACACCGACAAACGGCGTGACCGGCACGTCAATGTTGAACAGGCGCTTGAGGTCGATGTCATACAGCACATTGATGAAACCGCCGTAGGAGCGGTCGCTGCCCTGGGTCCTGCCGGTGGTGGAACCGCCCCGCGGGCCGCCCTGGCTGAAGGTCATGCCGGTCAGGCCGGACCAGTTGTACGCGCCTTCGACTTCCGCGCGCAGGCCATTGCCGAAGCCCCAGCCAAAGGCGGCGAAGCCGGTCCAGCCATCGCCGTGGCGTACCCGTTCGCGGTAATGCATGCTCGGGCTGTAGGTATCGCGCACGTCCGCCTGCGAGGCGGCAAGCGCGTGGTCGACATACCCCTTCATGAGACGGTCATTGTCAAAATCATGAAGATGCTGGGTCTGGGTCAGGTTGTAGCCGCCGCCGATATCGGCATAGGGGCCGGTGATTGTTGTTGCCATGGCGGTGACAACCGGGGTCGTGGTCAGTGCAGTCGCCAGCAATGCCGCGCGAAGACGCATATTCCCGTCCTTGATACTTGATCAGACGCCTTCTCTGCTGTGGAGATGGGGGCATTCCACACCGGCCTGATGCTTGTTGACACGATCGGCCCGGAGAGGGGCCGTGAGAATGGTGCCAGCGGTCGGGTGGGAATGGTGGCATCCGGCCCCGCCGGTCCGTGGCGGGACCGTTGTGCGGGGCAAGGATTGAAATACGGTAAATACCCCCTGCCCATCGTGGGGAAGGCAGGGGGCTGTTGTATAAAAATCACATCGCGGGGCGCGACGGGTCAGGGTGTGCAGCCATCCGCGCGCAGCACGTCCAGCACGGCCTCATCGGGTACGTCGCGGCAGGTAAAGGCCTGTCCGATGCCGCGTACCAGCACGAAGGACAGGCGGCCATCGCGCATTTTCTTGTCGCGCTGCATGTTGCGCACAAGCTGGCTGGCGGAAAAATTCCGCCCCGTATCGCTGACCCGCAGCGGCATGGACAGGTCTTCCAGATGGCGGGTCACGCGCTCAAGGTCCCCGGCGGGGCAGTAGCCCAGCCTGACCGACAGCATGAAGGCCAGCCGCAGCCCGATGGACACGGCTTCCCCATGCAGCAGGCTGCCATCGTACCCCATCTCGGCTTCCAGCGCGTGGCCGAAGGTGTGGCCCAGGTTGAGCAGGGCGCGGCCATCGACGCGGCGCTCCTCGCGCTCATCGGCCGTGACCACGCGGGCCTTGAAGGCACAGGCCATGCGGATGGCCTCGGCCTGCATGGCGGGGTCGCCCGCCAGCACCGCCGCCCCGTGGCGCTCACACCATGCGAACAGTGCCGCATCGCCCAGCAGCCCGGATTTTACGATTTCGGCATACCCCGCGCGCAGTTCGCGCACCGGCAGGGTGGCCAGGGTGGACGTATCGGCCAGCACGGCGATGGGCTGGTGGAACGCGCCCACCAGATTCTTGCCAAACGGGGTATTGATGCCCGTCTTGCCCCCCACCGACGAATCCACCTGCGAAAGCAGCGTGGTCGGAATCTGTACGAATGGCAGCCCGCGCAGGGTGGTGGCGGCGCAGAATCCGGACAGATCCCCCACCACGCCGCCGCCCAGCGCCACGACCGTGGTGCCCCGCTCCACATGCGCTTCCAGCAGGGCATTGGTCACCTGCTCGTACCGGGCCATGCTCTTGGACCCCTCGCCGGGGGGGATGGTGATCACCTCGGCACGGATGGCGCATTCCTCCAGTCCTTCCAGCAGGCGGGGCAGGTGCAGGGGAGAGACCGTCGCGTCGGTCACGATCATCACGCGCTTCTGGGGCAGGACGGGGGCCAGCAGCGCGCCCGCGCGGCGGATCACGTCGGGGCCGATCATCACCTCGTAGCTGGCGCGCTCCAGCCGCACGGGCACGCGCAGCGGCTGCTGGCTGTGTTTCAGGGCCTGCAGCACATGGTCGGCGCTGTGTTCCACGTTGTCATCTCCACAATCCACGATGATATCCGCTTCCGCATAGACCGGATGGCGGATGCGCATGAGATCCGCCAGCACCGCGTGCGGCGAGGCGGTATTGAGCAGCGGGCGGTGCGTGCGTTCCGCCACGCGCTGTACCAGCAGCGGCAGCGGGCAGCGCAGCCAGATGGACACCGCCTGCTCGCGCACGCTGGCGCGCGTGCGCTGATCCATGAAGGCGCCGCCGCCGGTCGCCAGCACCACGGGCGGGCCGGACAGCAGGCGGCGGATGACCAGCCGTTCGCCCCGGCGGAATTCCGGCTCGCCGTATTTCTGGAACAGGTCGGCGATCGAGCAGCCGGCCGCGCGCTCGATCTCCTCGTCCGAATCGACAAAGGGCAGGCCCAGCGTCGTGGCAAGGATGCGGCCGATTGTGGTCTTGCCCGCCCCCATCAGGCCCACCAGCACGATGGTCCGGCCGCATCCGGCCTGTCGCGGGGCGGATGGGCCCACGGCGTTCAGGTCGAGCGGAATGCTGAGTGACGGAGCCTCCGGACTGGGCCGGTCGGGGGGAATCTGGCGTGACATGCGCGGCAACCTAACATACAGCAGGACAGGACCGGTAGACTCCGCGCCCGGGACCTGTGTCGCGCATGGGGCGTGTCCGGGTACGGGAACACGCGAAACCGGATTTTGCAGGATATGGGAAGCGGTCTGATGCTCCGTATAGTCATTGCCCTGGTTGGCGTTCTTGCCCTGTGCGCCGTGGGGGGATTCTTCTCGCTGGGCGCCTTTCCGCCCGCGCCGGTGCAGCAGGCCATCCATAAGGACATTCCCTTCGCCCCACCCGCCCCGCCCGCGGCGGCGGCCCTTCCCGCGCTGCCAGGCGCGCCCGCGCCGCTGCCCGTGACCCCGCTTGCGCCTCTGCACTAGGGGTGCCCGGCGGCGTGCAGGCGGACGGGATTGACGCCTTTCTGGAAATGCAGGCCGCCGAACGGGGGGCTGCCCTGAACACGCTGGCCGCCTATGCCCGTGACCTGGCGGACATGACGGCGGTCCTTCATGCCGGTGGTGTTACGGCGCGCACGGCGGGGGAGGCCGACCTGCGTGCCTATCTGGCCGGTCTGGCGGGGCAGGGGCTGGCGGCGCGCACCCAGGCGCGCAGGCTGTCGTGCCTGAAGCAGTATTTCCTGTTCCTGGCGCGGGAGGGCATGCGGCCCGACAATCCCGCCGCCCTGCTGGAAGCCCCCCGGCTGGACACGCCGCTGCCGCGTTTCCTGTCGGAAGGGGAGGTGGAGGCCCTGCTGGCCGCCTGCACGCCGGAAGCCGATGCAACTCCCGCGCGCCAGCGCAGGCTGCTGGTCGCGCGCGCGGCGCTGGAAATGCTGTATGCATCGGGGCTGCGCATATCCGAACTGCTGGCGCTGCCCCGCCGCGCGCTGGATGCAGCACCCGGCATGATGCTGGTGCGGGGCAAGGGCGGGCGCGAGCGCATGGTCCCCATGTCGGCGCGTGCGCGTGAAGCCGCCCGCGCGCTGATGGAAGCCGATGCCGCGCGCTGGAGTCCCTTCCTGTTTCCCGGCCGTGGGGTGACCCGGCCCATGACCCGGCAGGGATTCGACCGCATCCTGCACGATGTGGCCCTGCGCGCGGGGCTGGACCCGGCCCGGCTTTCGCCGCATGTGCTGCGCCATTCCTTTGCCACGCACCTGCTGGCCCACGGGGCGGACCTGCGCGCGCTGCAGGTGCTGCTGGGCCATGCCGATATCGCGACAACACAGATCTATACCCACGTCATGCTTGACCGCCTGCGCGAGGCGGTGGCTGACCACCATCCCCTGTCCCACGCGGGGGAGCGGGAGGTGGGATAGACAAAAATGCATGGCGGGGTGAATTCCCCGCGTGAAAATGTTTGGCTGGCGTGCAGGCTGTGCTATCGGCAGCGCATGCGCCAGTTTCTAGATTTCGAAAAGTCGGTCGCCGAGCTTGAGAACAAGATCGACGAGCTTCGCAAGATGTCCGGTCCGGACGGGATCAACATCGCGGAAGAGATCGCCCGGTTGAGCGAGAAAGCCGACCGGCAGTTGCGTACGGCCTACGCCAAGCTGACCCCATGGCAGAAGGTGCAGGTCGCCCGCCATGCCCAGCGGCCGCACACGGTGGATTACATCGGTGCGCTGATCACCGAATTCTCGCCGCTGGCGGGGGACCGCCTGTTTGGTGAGGACAAGGCCATCATTGGCGGCATTGGCCGTTTCAACGGCCAGCCGGTGGTGGTGATCGGGACCGAACGCGGGGCCGAGATCGAGACACGGCTGAAGCATAATTTCGGCATGGCCCGGCCCGAAGGCTACCGCAAGGCGCAGCGCCTGATGAAACTGGCCGGGCGATTCGGCCTGCCGGTCCTGACCTTCATCGACACATCGGGCGCGTGGCCCGGCATCGATGCCGAGGCCCGTGGCCAGGCGGAGGCCATCGCGCGTTCCATTGATACCTGCCTGAACGTGCCGGTGCCGGTCATTGCCACCGTTATTGGCGAAGGGGGGTCCGGCGGTGCCGTGGCCCTTGGCGCGGGGGACCGGGTGATGATGCTGGAACATGCCATCTATTCCGTCATCTCGCCCGAGGCGTGTTCCTCCATCCTGTGGCGCGACCCCAAGCAGGCGAGCACGGCGGCGGACGCGCTGAAGCTGACCGCGCAGGACCTGCTCCAGCTGCGGCTGATCGACCGCATCATCCCCGAGCCACTGGGCGGCGCGCAGCGTGACCCGGCGGCTGCCATCCGGGCCGTGGGCGACGCCATTGCCGCCGAGCTGCCCGGCCTGCAGGCGAAGGACCCGGCCCTGCTCAAGGCGCAGCGGCGCGACAAGTTCCTTGCCATGGGGCGTGAAGCGGTTTCCTGAATTGCGTGCCGGATCGTGCCGCCGCGTGCGGCACGGCCGGGCAGGGAAGCATCAGGCTTTCGCGGGTTCACCGGCCTGCGGCTCGAAACCCATTTCCTTGATCAGGTCACGGACCGCGTGGGCCGCGTCATGCACGGCGCGGGTGTCCGTCCCCTTGCACAGCAGGCAGACACCACGCTGGCTTTCATCCAGCCGGTAGGGGTAGGAACCGATATCCACGGCCGGGTAGCGGTGCTGGATAGCCTCCAGCGCCGCGGCCAGTGCCCCTTCATACAGCCCGTTCGCATGCCATGCCTGTGATGTGACCGGCGTGCCGTGGGGCAGGGTGGGCAGCACCTCCTCGAACATCGCGCGCATGATGCGGGGCACGCCCGCCATGACATGTACGTTGCCCATGGTAAAGCCCGGCGCCACCGACACGGAATTGCGGATGGGGATGGCCCCCTGTGGCATGGTGGCCATGCGCTGGCGGGCGGCATTGAATTCGCCGGGGGCGAAATGCGCTTCCAGCAGGCGGAATGTCGCGGGGTGGTGCACCCAGGGCACCCCGAACGATTCCGCAACACAGGCAGAGGTGATATCGTCATGCGTCGGCCCGATGCCGCCGGTGGTGAAGACGTTGTCATGGGCCGCGCGGGCCTCGGTCACGTTACGGACAATGACGGCGCGGATATCGGGAATGATCCGTACCTCGCTCAGGGTAATGCCGGTTTCCGACAGGCGGCGCGCGATATACTGCACGTTCACGTCCTGGGTGCGGCCGGACAGGATCTCGTTGCCAATGACAAGCAGGCAGGCTGTGGGGTTCATCATGACATTCCACTTGGTTGCGGCAGGGGCGTTTCACGTTCACCCTACAATGACAGACAGCCCGCCGGAAGGAGAAGCCATGAACACGGCAGCAATGCCACAGCCGCACTGTGTGTGGGACATCAGGGCGGAACTGGGCGAAGGCCCCGTGTGGTCCGTGCGCGAACAGGCGCTTTATTTCGTGGATATCGTGGGACAGGCCATCCACCGTTTCCACCCGGAAAGCGGTGGCCATGCTTCGTGGGCCACGCCGCAGCGCCCGGGTTTTGTCGTGCCCGCCAGTGACGGGACACTCATATGCGGGCTGAAGGACGGGCTGTACGGGTTTGACCCGGCATCGGGCCGGTTCACCTGCCTGGTGGCGGTGGAACGTGACCTGCCGGGCAACCGCATCAATGACGGCTGTGTCGATTCGACGGGCCGGCTGTGGTTCGGCACCATGGATGATGGCGAGGCGACACCCAGCGGCGCGCTCTATTCCGTCACCCGCGGCAGGGGCGGCAGGCTGGACGTGCTGCGCCATGACGAAGGGTATGTCGTGACCAACGGCCCCGCCATCTCGCCCGATGGCACGAAGCTGTACCACAACAATTCCCCCGCCGGGATCATATATGTGTTTGACCTGGCGCCCGATGGCAGCCTGTCCGGCCGGCGCATCTTCGCCCGTGTGGCGGAGGGGTATCCCGACGGCGTGGTGGTGGACAGCGCGGGCACCGTGTGGGTGGGGGCCTGGAACGGGGGGCGGGTCATGCGGTTTACGCCAGATGGCGTGGAACTGCCGCCGGTGGCGGTACCTGCCGTCAATGTGACCAAGGTGGCCTTTGGCGGTCCCGACCTGCGCACGCTTTATGTCACGACGGCACGCAGGAACACGCCGCCCGATGCGCTGGCCCGCTACCCGCAGGCGGGGGGACTGTTCAGCCTGCGTGTGGAGGTGCCCGGACAGGCATCCCGTGCCTTCCCGGCCGATGGGATGGACGGCCTGTGTGACGAGGTCAAGCAGGGCTAGGGGCTAGAGCAGGTCCTGCAGCAGCGGGACCAGCGGGCGGTCGGCATCGGGCATGGGGTAGTCGCGCAGCCTGGATGCCGGCACCCATTCCAGCTTCTGCCCCTCCCGCGCGATGGGGGTGTTCTTCCAGCGGTGGCAGACATAGACGGGCATGAGCAGGTGGAAATGCCCGTAATCGTGGGAGACAAAGGTAAAGGGTGCCAGGCAGGAGCGGGCCACGTCCAGGCCCAGTTCCTCATCCAGTTCCCGCACCAGCGCTTCCTCGGGTGTCTCACCCGCTTCCACCTTGCCGCCGGGGAATTCCCACAGCCCGGCCATGGATTTGCCCTCGGGCCTGCGGGCCAGCAGGATGCGGGCATCCGAATCCACCAGCGCGACGGCAGCCACCAGCACGATCCGGCGCGGGCCGTCGGCCTGCGTCCCGGCCATGGCCTCCCCCGACAGGTCGGCATGTCGGGCCTCGAACAGGCGGACAGGGTATTCCCCCCCGCGAGAGACGAATTCCTGCGTGGCGGTGCCGTTTTCCTGAAACCCGATCCGCTTCAGCACCGCGACGGAGGCATGGTTGTCATGGGCCGCCGAGGCCGTAAGCCGGTCCACCGGCAGGTTGGCCAGCGCCCAGCGCGCCAGCCTGCCCGCCGTGGTGCTGGCGACCTTGCGGTTCCAGTGCGCGCGACCGACCCAGTACCCCAGCGAGCAGGAGCGGTCGGTAGCGTTGATGCGCAGCCCGATACAGCCGATCAGCGCATCGGGCTGCTCGGAGTGCGGGCAGGTGATGGCGAAGTGATAGGCTTCGCCACGCCGGGACTGTTCCATGGTGGCCGTGATCCAGTCCTCTGTCATGGCCAGCGAATACGGGAAGGGAACGCGGCTGAGCATCCGCACCACGCTCCAGTCATTGATCAGCCTGTGCATTGTGCCCGCATCTGATGTGCGGACTTCACGCAGGCGGTATTCGCCAGCCTCCAGTAGGGTACCGGGATCATGTCCTCCATGAACACTCATGCGCGGGAGGCGCCCCTGGCCACGGGCGCGGGCGTATCCTGGTCGGCAGGCAGCCCGCATTCGGCCAGCAGCGACCGCAGGCTGTTGATCACGGGAAAGATTTCCTGGTTGCGGTCACCGCCCTGTTCATACCAGGCGTTCTGCTCCAGCTCCACGATCTCACGGTCCTCACGGAAGATCCGTTCGGTAAACGCGGTCAGGAACGGCCAGGCCAGGTCCAGTATGCCCGGAATCCCCGGCCGCTTGATGGACAGCAGCCCGAACACCCGGTTGGTCAGTTCCGCCTCGTCCTGCGGTACGTACGCAATCCACAGGTCCATGACCGGCGCGTTGTCACCCGTCTGGATATGAAGGGTCTGGTAGGGATAGGTGGTGCGGATGGTCATCACGTCGCGATGGGCGAATTTCTCGCTGTTGTCGCGCTTCTGGCCAAAGATCAGCGCCTCGCCGATCGGCTGCTTGCCGCCGGTGCGCGCAAAGCTGTAGCGTGCTTCCACCAGGCCGGGGCCACGTTCCTGCCCCAGGAAGCGGGGCTTCATCTGCCCCATCTGCTTCATGTGCATGAACTGGTGGTTCATATCCATCAGGTTCTCGTGCATGAAGCTGTAGTGGCAGTGTACCAGCTGGCCGAAGCGGCGGGTCTTGTAGGCGGGGCTGGCCACTTCCGCCAGGCGGGGGAAGGGCGTCGTCTCCGCCTTCGCCGCATCGCCGGGAAAGACGAAGATCAGGCCATCGACCTCACGCACGGGGTAGGTGCGCACCCCGTTGGGCAGCTTGCCCTTGCCCAGATAGGGCACGTCGATGCAGCGGCCCGAACGGCCATAGGCCCAGCCATGATAGCAGCACTGCACCGAGTCGCCCTTGACCGTACCCTTGCTGAGCGGGACCTGACGGTGGGCGCAGCGGTCTTCCAGTGCAAAGACGCTCCCGCCCTCCAGCGGGCGGACCAGGGCAATGGGCTGCCCGGCATAGCGGGTGCCAATGGTCTTGCCGGGCTTCAGTTCCCGTGACCAGGCAACAGGATACCAGAAATCGGGGTTGGCGCGGATTCGGCGCAGATCCCGCCCGGTGACCGGGGCGGAGGATTGCATGCTGTCAGGCGATAACGACTGATCCATTGTCTCTCTTGACTGTTTGCAGGGCATGGCAGCCGGGGGTGCCACGGGGCAGGACACCGGTTCTACATGTAAGTTGCGAGGCATTCCCAACAATATCTTGCCGCCATGGCGATATTAAGGAGGTTTTTTTCGGGCAGGGCAAATGGTTCAACGTGATCATGTTTTGTAATATGCCGCGCGCCCCCTTTGCCACCAGCATTCCGGCCGTCCCATCATGCCGTGCACAGGGGCGCGCATCGTGGCATTTATGGCAGTACCCGCCCGGTGCCATCCTTGTTATGGATCATCCTTTGGCGGAAAGTTCGGCGCTCAGGTCCTCGATGAACTGGAACGCCACCCGGCCCGACCGGCCGCCGCGCCCCAGCGACCACGCATTGGCCTGCCGCACCAGATCGGCATCCGTGATCGGCAGGTGGCGTTCCTTCGCATAGGCCCGGACCATGGCCAGGAAGGTGTCCTGCGCGCAGTTGTGAAAGCCGATCCACAGGCCGAAACGGTCGGAGAGCGAGACCTTTTCCTCCGTTGCCTCGGCGGTGTTGATGGCGGTGGAGCTTTCGTTCTCGATCATTTCGCGCGGCATCAGGTGGCGGCGGTTGGACGTGGCATAGAACAGCACATTGGCCGGCCGGCCGGCGATACCGCCATCCAGTACGGATTTCAGCGCCTTGTAGTCCGCATCCTCGCGCTCGAACGACAGGTCGTCGCAGAACACGATGAACCGGCGCGGGCTTGCGCGCAGCAGGGCCAGCAGGTCGGGCAGGGTGGACAGGTCCTCACGCTGGATCTCGACCAGCACCAGCCGCCCCTTTCCCGGTGCGGCGGGCTGGCCATCCACCAGGTTGGCCTGCGCGTGGGCGGCCTTGACCAGCGATGACTTGCCCATGCCGCGCGCGCCCCACAGCATGGCGTTGTTGGCGGGCAGGCCACTTGCGAAATGCAGCGTGTTGTCCAGCAGCAGCCTGCGCTGGCGGTCGATGCCCTGCAGCAGCCCCATGTCCACATGGGCCACATGCGGCACGGCGGTCAGGCGGCCAAGGCCGGGATGCCAGATGAAGGCATCCGCCGCGTCCAGCCCGGCAAGCGACGGGGCGGGTGGGGAAAGCCGCTCAAGGGCCGCGGCAATGCGTTCGAGAACGGGAAGGGTCGTGCTGTCCATCGTCGGTCCTGCTTTCTTTCAGCATGGCATGGCGGTGGCCGCTGCCACCGGGGGCTCCGGAGCGCGTTGGCCAGCAATGGCAGGCGAACGCCTTGACGGGAAACAGGCGAAAACTATGGTCCGCATGGCAAACCCGCAACCCGTTCAATCCCACCATTTGCCGGAAAGATAGCAATGCCTTCGATTTTCAATGATTTACTGACCACCCCCGCCCATGCGCAGGCTGCGGGCGGCGGCCTGCTCAGCGGGGATGGCATCATGGCCGTGCTGCCTTACGTGGCGATGTTCGCCATTTTCTACTTCCTGCTCATCCGCCCCCAGCAGGTCAAGCAGAAGCAGCTGCGCAGCCAGCTTGCGGCCCTGCGCCGGGGGGACCGGGTGCTGACGGCGGGCGGAATCATTGGCGTGGTGCAGAAGGTGCAGGCGGAGTCCAACGAGGTGGAAGTCGAGATCGCGCAGGGCGTGCGCGTGGCCGTGCTGCGCGATACCATAAGCTCGGTCATCACCAGTGCCGCCACCCCCGCCAATGACAGTGCCGCCAAAACGACCGACAAGAACGCCTGACCCTGCTCTTTTGTTCCCTCCATGGCACGCGCGGGGCGAACTTCCCCGGTGCTGTGCCGTTCTGGGTGGAAAGCAGGAGTGATGGTGAATGCACACGCAGCCCGGTGGCGCCCAGACTGACCAGAGCATCCGGCACAGGCCAGTCATACGGGGGCGTGCCGGGCTGATCGGGGGGCTGGCCGCGCTGTCGGGCATCCTGTTCGGTCTGGATACCGGCGTCATGTCCGGCGCACTGGACCTGATCGCGCAGGAGTTCATCCTGTCGGACTTCCAGCGCGAATCCCTGGTGGCCATCATGCTGCTGGGGGCGGCCCTTGGCGTGCTGTGCGCGGCGTGGATGTCGCATGCATGGGGGCGCAAGCGCACGCTGGTGCTGACCGCCGGGCTGTTCGTGATCGGCCCGCTGCTGTGTGCCGAAGCGACATCGTTCCACATGCTGCTGTTCGCCCGCCTGCTGCTGGGGCTGGCAACGGGGGCAACCACGTTCACAACCCCCCTCTATATTGCCGAAATTGCTGATTCGGGCCGGCGTGGCGCCATGATCCTGGGCTACCAGCTCATGATTTCATGCGGGCTGCTGGCGGCTTTCGTATCCGACGGGCTGTTCTCCTATTTCGGGGTGTGGCGGTGGATGCTGGGCATTGTCGGCTTTCCGGGGCTGGTGTTCATGATGGGGGTGCTGTTCCTGCCCCCCAGCCCGCGCTGGCTGCTGGCGCAGGGGCGTGAGCGTGATGCGCGGCGCGTGCTGATCGAGCTGCGCGGCCTGCCGCGCATGGTCATGGCCGAACGCAATGCCATAATGGCCCGGCTCTCGGCGCGGCGTGACGGCATTGGCAGCTTCATGCGCGACCCCAACTGCCGCCGCGCCATGTGGCTGGCGGTGGGGCTGCAGGTGGCGCAGCAGTTCTCGGGCATCAACGCGGTGCTGTATTACGCGCCGCACCTGATCGGGCTTGCGGGATACGGGCATTACGCGCAGGTCTGGGGGCCGGTGGGGGTGGGGGTGATCAACCTGCTTTCCACCTGTGTGGCCACGACCTGTGTCGACCGCGTGGGGCGCAGGCCCATGCTGGTTGCCGGGTTCGCCGTCATGGCGCTGGCCATGGGGGGGCAGGCCCTGATGGTGGCGGGCGGCATTCCGGTCATGCCGGGCATGCGGCTGCTCATGGGTGGGTTCATGCTGCTGTTCGTTGCCGCGTTCGCGTTTTCGGCCGGGCCGCTGGCGTGGCTGCTCTGTGCCGAGATCCTGCCCCTGCGCGGGCGGGAATTCGGCATGGCATGCTCCACCTGCGCCAACTGGATTGCCAACATGCTGGTCAGCGCCACGTTCCTGACGGGGCTGGAACTGCTGGGGGCGGACAGGGTGCTGTGGATCTATGCGGGGCTGAATGCGCTGTTCCTGCTCATGGTGGTGCTGCGCGTGCCCGAAACCCGGGGCATGACGCTGGAACAGATCGAGGCGGAACTCATGCGCGGCACGCCGCTGCGCACGCTGGGGGGGCAGGGGCATTCCTGACCGGGGGCGCACCGGGTGGAAGGATGCAAAAAACCCGGCGCATGGCCGGGTTTTTCGTGGTCTGGCCGGTAACGGGCCGGATCAGGCGGACTGGAGCTGCGCTTCGGCGAACTCGTAGTTGGCCAGCTTGTCCAGGTAGTTGACGATATAGTCGGGGCGACGGTTGCGGAAATCGAGGTAGTAGGAATGCTCCCACACATCGAGACCCAGCAGCACCTTGCCCTGGCCTTCGGCCAGCGGGTTGGAGCCGTTGGCGGTCTTGGTCACCTTCAGCTTGCCATCGGAACCCAGCACCAGCCATGCCCAGCCGGAGCCGAACTGCGATGCGGCGGCGGCCTTGAAGTCGGCCTTGAACTTCTCGATGCTGCCGAAATCCTCGATCAGCTTCCTGTTCAGCGAGTCGGGAATCGCCCCGCCCGACGGTGCCAGGTTCTGCCAGAACAGGATGTGGTTCCAGTGCTGTCCCGCATTGTTGAACACGGGGGCCAGGTCAGGCTTGCCCTTGACCATGAGGATGATTTCCTCAAGCGACTTGCCCTGCAGTTCCGGCTTGGATTCGACAAACCCGTTCAGGGCCGTCACATAGGCCTGATGGTGCTTGTCATGATGCAGCTCCAGCGTTTCCTGGCACATGCCACGGTTGGCAAGGGCATTGTAGGCGAAGGGAAGGGACGGCAATTCAAAAGCCATGAACATTCTCCTGGGAATTGCAAGGGGCGGCCGGCAGCCGCCATACCAAGATTGCTATGGGGGCGGAGCGGGTGCGTCAAGTGACGGACACATGAACACCGCCATCCCATGCCACCCGGTGCAAACGCCATGACGGACCGGATGGATGCATGCCAATCAGGCGGCACGGCCCTCTCGCTCATGCACGCCGCCCGTAAGGCGGACCCGGACCGCTTCTTCTGTGCGCTGTTCCTGCCGGCCGCCGCGCGTCATGCCGCCATGGTGCTGATTGCCTTCAATCATGAGTGCACGCGCGCGCTGGCGCTGCCTGCATCGTGGTCGGTGGCGGGGCCGATGGCGGGGCTGATCCGGCTGCAATGGTGGCGGGATGTTCTGGAAGGTGGCAACGCCCGGCGGGTTGAACTGGCGGCCAGCGTGCTTGACCTGCTGGCGCGCGGCGCGGTGCGGCGCGGGACACTGGTGGCGATGATCGAGGCACGGGAATGTGAACTTGAGGGCCTGCCGGACAGCGCTGCATGGCAGGCTTCCATGCTGGATGGCGCGGGCGGCATGCAGGTGGCCATGGCGCAGGCGGCGGGCATTGCGGATGCGGGCGTGCTGGCGCGCGTGCGCCTGCTGGGCGGGGTGTATGGCGTGGGGGCGCTGGTGCGCTACCTGCCCGCCGTGCTGGCGGCCGGGCGCTGCCCGTTGCCCGATGACGCGCTGGCCATGGCCGGGCTTACGCGCGACGGGCTGCGGACGGGGCGGCCCACGCCCACCCAGATCGCGGCCCTGCGTGCCATGCTGCGCCAGCAGGGCCGGGACTGGCTGGACCGGGCGCGGGCAGGTGGCCGCCTGCCGCGCCCCGCGCTGGCCGCAAGCCTGCCCGCGGTGCTGGGGCTGCGTGACATGCGTGAAGGCCCGGCGGCCCCCCACGCCCTGCCGCGTGGCATGGGGGACCGGCTGGCCGTGATCATGGCACGGCTGCGCGGGCGGATTTAGGGGGTGTTGGCCACCAGGCTTTCCATGACCGCGAACAGGGCGGAATAATCCTCGTCCGGGTGGCGGCGGCGGGTGAGCGACAGGCTTTGGGTCGCGGCGGCCATGGCGGGCAGGGGGGCCGTCTGGCGCGCCGCGCTGGTCAGCAGCAGGCGCATGTCCTTCTGCATGAGCCGGGCAGGGAACTGCGGGCTGAAATCCCCCGCTTTCGCCGCCTTGAGCTTGCGCTTGTGGTGGGGCGAGATGACCGGCACCTCGTCCAGCGCATCGAACAGCATGCCCCGCTCCAGCCCGGCGGCCAGACCGTAGGCAACACCTTCCGCCACCACCGCCAGTGTCGATCCCATGATGCCGTTGATCACCAGCTTGAGCTTCGTGCCGCACCCTGCCGGGCCTGCATGGATGGTCAGGCGGCCAATGGTGTCAAAAACCTTCTGCACACGGGCAATGGCCTCGGCCGTCCCGCCCGCCAGCACGATCAGGTTGCCCGCTTCCGCCTCCGGCGTGCTGCCCGCCACGGGGGCGTCGATCACATGCAGGCCGCGTGCCGTGCCTTCCGCATCCAGTGCCTCGGCGGTTTCGGGGGCGATGGTGCTGGTGTTGATCAGCACGCCCCCCGCCTTCAGCCCCGCCAGCACGCCCTCCGGGCCATGCAGCGCCCCGGCCAGCGCCTCGTCATCGGGCACGGATACCAGCACGATATCGGCTTCCGCCGCCAGCGCGCGGGCGGTGGGCAGGAAGCGCGTGCTGCCATCCCCCCCCTTGCCCGATGGGGTATAGGCGGCAATCCGGTAGCCCGCCTTGGTCAGGTTGGCCCCCATGCGGGACGCCATGGCCCCGAAGCCGACAAATCCGATCAGGGGTGCGGTAGACATGCGTGTTTCTCCTGCCAGGTTTCAGTCATGGCCATCCGGGCCATGTGCATGATGTGGGCGCCAGCATGCATGACGACAGGCCGCGCTGTCACCCTGGCGGGATGGCTCGCATAAAGATGATGGCGGCGGAAGGCGGGGTGGTGTGGCATCAGGTGGCGACAGCCTGTCCGTAACGGGAAGGAGACATGATGCGCAGCCTGCGTTTTTTTGATGATCTTGCACACGGCCTTGCCAACAGGCCGCCCATCACGCTGGGCGTGGTCTATCCCTGCAGCCTGCCCGCCCTGCACGCGGTGGCCGGGATTGTCCGTCAGGGGCTGGCCGTGCCCTTCCTGATCGGGCCGGTGGGCGAGATCCGCCAGCTTGCGGCTTCCGCCAGCATTCCCCTTGATGGCTGCCAGATGGTGGACGTGCCCACCCCGCAGGAGGCGGCCCGCACGGGCGTGGCCATGGCGCATGAAGGCCGGATCGCGGCGCTGATGAAGGGCTCGCTGCATTCGCGCATCTTCCTTCATGAACTGGGCCATCACGAGGGCGGGCTGCGCACGGCGCGGCGGATGAGCCATGTCTACGTGCTGGATGCGCCACAGGCCCCGCGCGTGCTGCTGGTCAGTGACGGGGCGGTCAACATCGCCCCGGACCTGGGTACGCGGTGCGACATCGTGCAGAACAGCATCGACCTTGCGCACATGCTGGGCATCGGGCGGCCACGGGTGGCGCTGCTTTCCGCCGTGGAGGTGGTCAACCCCGACCTGCCCTCCACGCTGGATGCGGCGGTCATGTGCAAGATGGCCGAACGTGGCCAGATTACCGGCGGCGTGGTGGACGGGCCGCTGGCGCTGGACAACGCGATCAGTCCCGAAGCCGCGCGGTGCAAGGGTGTTACCTCTCCCGTCGCGGGACTGGCGGACATACTGGTGGTACCGGATCTGGAGGCGGGCAATATCCTGGCCAAGCAGATGACCTTCATCGGGCAGGCGCGCGCGGCGGGCATTGTCATGGGCATGCGCGTCCCGGTCATCCTGACCAGCCGGGCCGACCCGGTGCCGGTGCGCGTGCTGTCATGCATGGTGGCGGCGGCCATGATCGGGCAGGGTTACGGGGGGAATCCGGTTGCCCCCGTGGCCCCGCGCGGATGACGGCGGGCCATGATGGGTGTAAGCAGGGGCCGCGCCCGCTCGCGGGATGTTGTCCATGCGAGCCGTCGCCGCTTTTGGGGCGGCCGGTGCGCTCTTGCAGCGCGGTTCCAGCCATGCGGCGGGGCGGAGGGCTGTGTTCCTCGCGCAGAGATGATGCCGTGGCCTGCCCCACATGGTGGCAAGGAAAGGGCTGACAGAGTGTACCGGCCATGTGGCGCGCGCCATGGGGGCCGGGGTGCCGGTCAGGCCGGTACCAGACCATGAACGTGCAATCAGGCCGGGTTCCCCGCGCCGCCGGGTGGCTGCCCGGTCAAGCCGATGACCAGCCACGCAGCGGGTTTCCGATGCCGATCCGGAGAATGCCATGACCTCGACTTCCCCTTCCGCCGCCTCCACCTACGATGTGGTCCTGATTGGTGGCGGAATTATGAGTGCCACGCTGGGCGCCATGCTGCGCCAGCTTGAGCCGGGCCTGTCCATCGCGCTGTTCGGGCGGCTGGATGACGTGGCGCTGGAAAGTTCCAATGGCTGGAACAACGCGGGCACGGGCCATTCCGCCCTGTGCGAACTGAACTACACCCCGCTGCGCCCCGACGGGACCGTTGACATCTCCAAGGCCGTGAACGTGAACGAGGCCTTTCAGGTTTCACGCCAGTTCTGGTCCTATCTGGTGGAGACGGGGCAGATCCCCAGCCCGCGTGATTTCCTGACCCCCGTCCCGCATATGAGTTTTGTATGGGGTGCCGAAAACGTGGATTTCCTGAAGCGGCGCTATGCGGCCCTGCAGCAGCATCCGCTGTTTGAGGGCATGTCGCTTTCCTCTGACGGGGCACAGCTGCGCCAGTGGATGCCGCTGGTCATGGAAGACCGCGCGCCCGGCCAGAAGCTCGCCGCCACCTGGCACCCGGCGGGGACGGACGTGAATTTCGGTGCGCTGACCCACCGCCTGGTTGACCTGCTGCGTGGCAGGCCGGGGTTCGAGCTGAACCTGGGGCAGGAGGTGGAAGACCTCAAGCCCGCGGGCAATAACGAATGGGATATATCGGTCCGGGCCATGCATGGCGGGGCGGAACGCCGGGTGCGCGCCAAATTCGTGTTCGTGGGCGCGGGCGGTGGCGCGCTGCACCTGCTGCAGAAAAGCGGCATACCGGAGGCGCGCGGCATTGGCGGCTTCCCCGTAAGCGGGCAGTTCCTGCGCTGCACCAACCCCGAGATCGTGGCCCGGCACCAGGCCAAGGTGTATGGCAAGGCATCGGTGGGGGCGCCGCCGATGTCGGTGCCGCATCTGGACACGCGCGTGATCGATGGCCAGCGTGGGCTGCTGTTCGGGCCTTATGCCGGGTTCTCCACCAAGTTCCTCAAGCAGGGGTCGTGGCTGGACCTGCCGCGTTCCATCCGCATGGACAATATCGGTGCCATGATGGCCGTGGGCCGCGATAACATGCCGCTGACCAAATACCTGATCCAGCAGGTGCTCCAGTCCAGCGAGGACCGGCTCAGGGCCCTGCGTGACTTCGTGCCCACCGCGCGCAAGGAGGACTGGGAACTGATTACCGCAGGCCAGCGCGTGCAGGTGATCAAGAAGGACCCCGTGCGCGGCGGCGTGCTGCAGTTCGGCACCGAGGTGGTGACAGGGGCCGGTGGGTCGATTGCGGGCCTGCTGGGGGCATCCCCCGGTGCGTCCACGGCGGCGCCGATCATGCTGACGGTCCTGCAGCGCTGCTTTGGCGCCCGCCTGCCGCAGTGGGAGGCCCGCCTGCGGGAGATGATCCCCTCCTACGGTGTCAAGCTGGGGCAGGATGCGGCCCTGTGCGCGCAGGTGCGCGCGCGCACCCGCACCGCCCTGCAGCTGGACGGCTGAACCCCGTATTAAAAAACCCCGCCCCGCATGGGGCGGGGCGGGGCCTGTGTCCGGGACAGGGCGTTTCCCGGTTCAGTCCTCGTCGTGCTCGCTCATCTGGTCGGCCGGGTGGCGCACGGGGGGGGCGGTGTTGCGCGGTGCGCGGCTTTCGATATGGCGGCGCATGAAGTTGGCCGAAATATCGGCCAGTTCAATGAACTGGTCGGCCTGCCGGCGCAGTTCATCACCGATCAGCGGCGGTGTGGTCTTGATCGAACCGACAACGGTGGTGCGCACGCCCTGACGCTGGACGGATTCCAGCAGGCGGCGGAAATCCGAATCCCCGCTGAACAGCACCGCATGGTCGATATGCGGCGCCATTTCCATCATGTCCACCGTCAGTTCCACGTCCATGTTGCCCCGCACGCGGCGGCGGCCATTATGGTCTATGAATTCGCGCGCGTTCTTGGTGACAAGCGTGTAGCCATTATAGACAAGCCAGTCCGTAAGGGGTTTGAGGGGTGAATATTCCTCGGTATCCAGTACGGCGGAATAGTAATAGGCACGCAGGACATTTGACTTGGCGCGAAAGAACTGCAGCAGCTTGCGATAATCGACCTCAAAACCAAGATTGCGGGATGCGGAGTACAGGCTGGTGCCGTCTATAAAAAGACAAAGCCGCTCCTGAGGTTGAAAAAACATTTATGATCTGTCCCTGAAACAAGAAAGTGAATATGTCATGACCGGGTTAAATTCAGGCTTGGCATGTATTTTGTATCGAGGTGTAAAGTCGTCTTGCAGCAATGATCCTTGATATGCAGAAACCCTGGCCCGACAGGAAGTTCCCCATGGGCAGGGATTACTAACCGACACGAAGCCGCCGGAATACAGTTTTCACATGACAATGCCGCAATATGCTGCCCCGGCAGACGATATAACAATTGCCGTAGGCGCCAACCTGCCACGCGAAAGTGGTGAAACTGCGGCCATGACCTGCCGGTGGGCGGTGCGCCAGCTTGCGCGCCTGCCCGGCCTGCGCGTGGCCGCGGTCTCACGATGGTATGAAAGTGCGCCGGTGCCCCCTTCGGGGCAGCCCCCTTACGTGAACGGAGTCGTGCGGCTGTCCGGCCGGGTGGACCCGGCCTGGCTGCTGGCACGGCTGCACGCGATCGAGGCCGAAGCCGGCCGCAGGCGCACCGTCCGCAACGCCGCCCGCCCGCTGGACCTGGACATCATCACCATGGGTGATCTGGTGCGCGCGGCACCCGACCCCGTCCTGCCGCACCCGCGCGCCACCGCGCGGGCGTTCGTGCTGCTGCCGCTGCGCGATGTCATGCCCGAATGGCGTGACCCCGTAAGCGGGCAGGGGCTTGATGCCTTCCTGCCCGGCGTTGCGGGGCAGGAGATTGCCCCCATGGCCGATGCCGACTGAAATGCTTGCGCCGGGACAGGGCAGCGGGTAATAAGGTAAATTCTGATCAACACAACCAATTAACAACCGGAGTTCATGCCTGATGGCACGCGTCACTGTCGAGGACTGCGTTGAGCGGGTTCCCAATCGTTTTGAACTGGTGCTGCTGGCGGCCCAGCGCGCACGCGCCCTGTCGCGTGGCGAGGAAATGACGATCGACCGCGATAACGACAAGAACCCCGTCGTCGCCCTGCGCGAGATTGCCGACCAGACCGTGGGGCTGGAGCAGATCCGCAGCGACCTTATCCGTTCGCTGGCGCGCGCGCCCGAACCCGAACCCGCGGATGAGGAAGTGGCCGACCTGATCCCGACCGAACACAACATCTTCGGCCTGCAGGATGTCTCGGCCGAGGAAGAGGCGCGTCATGCCGGCGGCGGCATGTCCGCCGAGGAACTGGAAGCCTCGGTCGAGGCCGCCCTGAGCGGACGGGGCCGGTAATATCTGACGAAGGGGTGGAAGGTGACTGACCCGGTCAGATCGGAAACGCCATCTTCCTCCATGCCCGTGCCCGTCACGGGCGGCGTGGCCGCGGATGCGGCCAGCCTTCCCGCCATGGCGGGGGGAGGGGAGCGCGTGATATCGTGCGAGGGACTGATCCGTCGCATTCACGCCTATGACCCCACGGCCGATGCGGACCTGATCCGCCGGGCCTTTGCCGTGGCCCAGGCCGCCCATGCCGGGCAGGCACGCGACAACGGCGATCCCTACATCACCCATCCGCTGGCGGTCGCCAACATACTGGCGGGATTCCATCTCGATACCGCCTCGATCATCACCGCGCTGCTGCATGACACGATCGAGGATACGGGGGTTACGCAGAAGGAACTGCGTGAGCAGTTTGGCGATACCGTGGCCGAACTGGTGGATGGCGTCACCAAGCTGACCCGGCTGGAACTGCAGTCCGACCGGACCAAGCAGGCGGAAAACTTCCGCAAGCTGGTGCTGGCCATGTCACGCGACATCCGCGTGCTGCTGGTCAAGCTGGCGGACCGGCTGCACAACATGCGCACGCTGCATTACGTGCAGCGGCTGGACCGCCGCCAGCGCATCGCGCGTGAAACGATGGAGATCTACGCCCCCCTTGCCGGCCGTATCGGCATGGACAAGGTGAAGGTGGAACTCCAGAACCTGTCGTTCGCGGCCCTTAAGCCCGAGGCGATGGCCACCATCCGCGCCCGCCTGAACTACCTGCGCGGGCAGGGGGCGGACGTGATCGAGGAGATCCGCCGGGAGCTTCAGGCCCTGTGCGCGCAGGCGGGGCTGGAGGGCGTGGAGGTGACGGGGCGGGAGAAGACGCCCTATTCCATCTGGGAAAAGATGCAGCGGCGCAACGTCGCCTTCGAGCAACTGTCCGACATCATGGCGTTCCGTATCCTCGTGCCCTCGCGGGAGGCCTGCTATGTGGCGCTGGGCGCGGTGCATGCCGCCTATCCGGTCATTGCCGGGCGGTTCAAGGACTATATCTCCACCCCCAAGGCCAACGGCTACCAGAGCCTGCATACGGGTGTGACCCTGCGCCACCCGCGCAACCAGAAGATCGAGGTGCAGATCCGCACGCCGGAAATGCATGACGTGGCCGAAAACGGCGTGGCCTCGCACTGGCTGTACAAGCAGTTGCCCGATGCGGCGGGGGGCAGGGAAGCAAAGGGTGTTGTGTCCGGCCTGCGCTGGGTGCAGGACCTGCTTGACATCCTTGAGGACTCGGCCGCACCGGACGAGTTCCTGGAAAATACCAAGCTCGAACTCTATCAGGACCAGGTTTTCTGTTTCACGCCCAAGGGGCAGCTGATTTCCCTGCCGCGCGGGGCGACGCCGGTGGATTTTGCCTACGCCGTGCATAGCCAGGTGGGCGATACCTGCGTGGGCGCGCGCATCAATGGCCGGCTCATGCCGCTGCGCCATGAATTGCAGAATGGCGATCAGGTCGAGATCATGACCGCGCGCGGCGGCACGCCCTCCCCATCGTGGGAGCGGTTTGTCGTGACCGGCAAGGCGCGCGCGCGCATCCGTCGGCATGTGGCGCTGCAGCAGCGTGAGGCGCATCTGGAAAGCGGGCGCGTGGCACTGGCCAAGGCCTTCCGGCAGGAAGGGGTGGACGGGTCGGAAAAGGTGCTGGAAAGCCTGCTGAAGGACCTGCGACTGCAATCGGTGGCCGACCTGTACGTAGCGGTAGGCAACGGGAACCAGTCCGCGCGTGAGGTCGTGCAGCTTGCCTATCCCGAACTGCGCCGTGCGCCGCGTGCGCCACGCATGGTGCCGGGACTGTCCATGCGCGCGCCGGGCGGCGGCGGGGCGGCCAGTGCGGCGGCCGGGCGGCGCAAACCCGCGGCAGGCATGGCGCTGGCCGGTGTGGGTGCGGGCATGGCGGTGCATTTTGCCGGGTGCTGCCACCCGCTGCCGGGGGACCGGATCGTGGGCATCGTCTCCACTGGCAAGGGCATTACGGTCCACACGCTGGGCTGCCAGACGCTGGAGACCTTTGCCGCCACCCCCGAGCGGTTCATGGACCTTGACTGGGATTACGACCTGATTGCCCGCAACGCCACCGGCACCCATACCGGGCGGCTGAGCGTGGTGACCGCCAACGAACCCGCCATGCTGGCCACGCTGACCAATATCGCCGCCAAGCACGAAGGGGTGATGGTCAACCTGCGCATCGTCAACCGCCAGCTTGAATTCATGGAGATCCTTGCCGATATCGAGGTGCGTGACCTGCGGCACCTGACCGCCATCATGGTGGCGCTGCGCGCGGCGCCCGGCGTGGTGCAGGTCGAGCGGGCAAGGGGGTAGGCCATGCTGGTCGGCATCGGGTCCGATCTGTGCGATGCCCGGCGCATCGAGACGGTTCTCGCCCGCCACGGCGCACGCTTTGAGCAGCGCGTCTTTACCGCGCGTGAGCGCGCGGCGGCGGAGCGGCGGCAGGGCAACGCCCGGCTGGGTACCTATGCCAAGCGCTGGGCGGCGAAGGAAGCCTGCGCCAAGGCGCTGGGTACCGGGTTTGCCCACGGCGTGTTCCACCGGGACATGGGGGTGGAAAACCTGCCCGGTGGCCAGCCGGTCATGCAGCTGGCGGGTGGCGCGCTGGCGCGGCTGCAGGAACTGCTTCCCGCCGGGTATGAAGCCCGGATTTTCCTGACCATGACCGATGAACACCCCTACGCCTTCGCCCAGGTCATGATTACGGCGCACAGGGTGGCCACCGCCTGAACCGCGTCCCGGCCCACGGGCCGGTGCTTGACAGGTGGGGCCCGCGTGGGCTTGATCCCTCCCCGTTATTCGTCCGGCAATGCCTGTCCGGTCGATGCCAGATCCGGATAAAAGAACAGTTATGCCCATGGACGATAACAAGACGGTTTCCGCTTCCTCCCATTCCGATGCGCCGCGCCGCGAGGGCGGGATACTGGACCTGGTCCGCACGGTCGTCATTGCGGGCGTGCTGGCGGTCAGCGTGCGCACGGTGCTGTTCGAGCCCTTCAACATCCCCTCCGGCTCCATGATCCCGACGCTGCAGGTGGGGGATTATGTGTGGGTTGCCAAATACAGCTACGGCTATTCGCATTTTTCCCTGCCCGGTTCGCCCAACCTGTTCACCGGCCGGATATGGGACAGCACGCCCCATCGGGGTGATGTCGCGGTGTTCCGCTTCACCAAGGATACGTCGATCGACTACATCAAGCGCATCGTGGGCCTGCCGGGGGATACGATCCAGATGCGCGAGGGCAGGCTGTACATCAACAACCAGGAAATCCCCCGCGAGCCGGAAGGCGAATACACCGCCATAGACGAACACCGTACCCGCATGGAAGGCAACCGCTACCGCGAGATCCTGCCCGGCAGCGGCGGCCACGGGCCGGTGGCGCATGATATCCTGAAACTGACCGATGAGGGCGGCAAGAACGACACGCCGGAATATGTCGTGCCGCCGGGCTATTTCTTCGCCATGGGCGACAACCGCGACGACAGTGCCGACAGCCGCTTCATGGGCGATGAACCGCAGGATCTGGGCTTCGTGCCGATGGAAAACCTGATCGGGCAGGCCAAGTGGATCTTCATGTCCGTCGATGCGGCGCATCCCTTCTGGCAGGTCTGGTACTGGCCGGCGGAGATCCGCTGGGGCCGGCTGTTCATGGGGGTGCGCTGACCGTGGCGGAAGACCGCGTTCCCGCGGCCGAGATCAGGCGGCTGGAAGCCTGTCTGGGCTATCACTTCACCCGGCCCGAACTGCTTCTGCGCGCGCTGACCCATCGTTCCGCCGCCCATGAGCGCAGTGGCAACCGCCGCACGCGCCAGAATGTGGCGACCCGGGGGGCCGGGTCCAACGAACGGCTGGAGTTCATCGGTGACCGGGTGCTGGGCCTGGTCATGGCCGAATGGCTGCTTGAGCGTTTCCCCACCGAGCAGGAGGGCGCGCTTGGTCCCCGCCACGCCCATCTCGTCTCGCGCACGGTGCTGGCGGAGGTGGCGCATGCCATGGCGCTGCAGTCCGCGCTGGACGTGGCCGAGCACGAGGCCCGCGCCGGGGTGCGGCAGATGGCCAACGTGCTGGCCGATGCGGTGGAGGCCATACTGGGCGCCATCTACCTTGATGGCGGTCTGGACCCCGCGCGCGCCTTCGTGCGGCGGATGTGGCAGGACGCCATCGTGGCCCAGGCCCGGCCGCCCAAGGACCCCAAGACCGCCCTGCAGGAATGGGTGCTGGGGCGCGGCCTGCCGCTGCCGCGCTACCGCGTGGTTTCGGCCGAAGGGCCATCCCATGCGCCGCGTTTTGTCATTGCGGTGGACGCGCAGGGAAAAACCGGGCAGGGAGTGGCGGGCAGCAAGCGCGCGGCCGAAAGCGATGCCGCGGCCGACCTGCTGCGCCAGCTGGGCACGGACGGGCAGGCCGCATCTTCCACCGACCGCAGGGGGCATGGACAATGACCGGGCAGGACCACGACACCACAACCACACGCTGCGGGTTCGTAGCCATCGTCGGCGCGCCCAATGCGGGCAAGTCCACGCTGCTCAACCGCATGGCGGGTACCAAGCTGTCCATTGTCAGCCCCAAGGCGCAGACAACGCGCTTCAGGGTGCTGGGCATCCTCATGCGCCATGGCGCGCAGATCCTGCTGGTGGATACGCCGGGCATCTTCCAGCCCAGGCGCAGGCTGGACCGCGCCATGGTCGCCGCCGCCTGGACGGGTTCGGATGATGCGGACATCACGCTGCTCATCGTCGATGCACGCGCGGGCATGACCGATGCGCTGCGCGCCATTGCCGCCCGTCTGGCCGAGCAGAAGCGCAGGCTGTGGCTTGTGCTCAACAAGACCGACCTCGTGAAGCGCGACACGCTGCTGCCGCTTACGGCGGAACTGTCGGCCATCCTGCCGGTCGAACATGTGTTCATGGTCAGCGCGCGCTCGGGCGAGGGGGTGGATGACCTGCTTGACCGCTTGGCGGCAGCCCTGCCCGTGGGGCCGTATCTCTACCCCGAGGACGACCTGACCGACCTGCCCGACCGCCTGCTGGCGGCCGAACTGGTGCGCGAGCAGATCTTCCTGCAGACGCATGAGGAAGTGCCCTACGCCGCCACGGTGGAAACCGAAGCCTTCCAGGAACGTCCCGACGGGTCCGTCCGGATCGAGGTGACGGTCTATGTCGCGCGCGCCTCGCACAAGGCCATCCTGATTGGCGAGCGCGGCAGCCGGATTCGCGCCATTGGCGAAAAGGCGCGCCATGAACTGGGCCGCCTGCTGGGGCGGACATGCCATCTTTTCCTGAACGTGAAGGAGCGGGCGGGATGGGATGAGGAGCGTGCCCGCCTGCGCGCCATCGGCCTGGATGATGCGTCCTGAATCCTCAAAAGAGGGCGGGATCGGCTTGTGGGGGGGGGCATCCCTCTATATGACAGGGCATGGTCGGGCGGCCTGCCCGTCCCCAGTCCTGTTTGCCTGACCTGCGCCGAGGATCAATGACCCAGTCCGTCAAACCCCAAGCCCCGTCATCCTACAAGCGCGTCCTGCTCAAGGTATCGGGGGAGGCCCTGATGGGCAGCGGATCGTATGGTATCGATCCGGCAACCGTTGATGGCATCGCCGCCGATGTGGCCGCTGTCGCCCGCACCGGCATCGAGGTCTGCCTTGTGATCGGTGGCGGCAACATCTTCCGCGGGGTGGCGGCGGCGGCGCGGGGCATGGACCGTGCGCAGGGTGATTACGCCGGCATGCTGGCCACCGTCATCAACGCCCTGCTCATGCAGAACGCGCTGGAGCGGCACAGCATTCCCACGCGCGTGATGACCGCCATCCACATGTCCTCCATCGCCGAGCCCTATATCCGCCGCCGCGCCGTGCGGCACATGGAAAAGGGACGGGTGGTGATCTTTGCCGCCGGTACCGGCAACCCGTTCTTCACCACCGATACGGGGGCCGCCCTGCGCGCGGCCGAAATGGAGTGCAATGCCCTGTTCAAGGGCACGCAGGTCGATGGCGTGTATTCCGCCGACCCGCGCAAGGTGCCCGATGCGCAGCGTTTTGACACGCTGACCTACCGCGATGTGCTGGCCAATGACCTTAATGTCATGGATGCCGCGGCCATAAGCCTGGCGCGTGAGAACCGGCTCCCGATCGTGGTATTCAACATCCATGAGCCGAATGCCTTCTCCCGCGTCATGCAGGGGCAGGGGCGGTTCACCACCATCGTGGCGGCGGACTGAATCCGGGCTGCTTTCGGGCATGTCGCGTGTATGAAGAATTAGAAGGAGGGCCACAGTGTCTGTCGATCAGAAAAGTTTGCTGGCGGATCTGACCCGCCGTATGGACGGCGCGATTGAAAGCCTGCGCCGTGACTTCGCGGGCCTGCGTTCGGGCCGTGCCAGCCCCGCCCTGCTGGAGCCGGTGCGGGTGGAAGCCTATGGCGGTGAAGTGCCGTTGACGCAGGTCGGCTCCATTGCCGTGCCCGAAGCCCGCATGCTGACGGTGCAGGTATGGGACCGCACGCTGGTGGGCGCGGTCGAACGCGCGATCCGTGACGCGGGGCTGGGGCTGAACCCGGCGGCCGATGGCCAGACCGTGCGCGTGCCCATTCCGCAGCTGACCGAAGAGCGTCGCAACGAACTGGCCCGTGCTGCCGGGAAATATGCCGAGAATGGCAGGATTGCCGTGCGCGGCGTGCGCCGTGACGGCATGGACCAGACCCGGAAACTGGAAAAGGCGGGTGACATCAGCGAGGATGATGTCAAGACATGGTCCGATGCCATCCAGAAGCTGACCGACCAGTACGTCAGGCGCGTGGACGAACTGCTGGTCGAGAAAGAGCGTGAGATCAAGCAGGTCTGATTTGATCCGTGAGCCTCATATCCATTCTGCTCCATCGTATGCGTGACTGAGGGGGGCAGCCAGCTCTTGTCGGGATCAGATCATCGTGCCACAGGCCATGCCAGCCTGCCCGGGCACGTCGCCATCATCATGGATGGGAACGGACGGTGGGCCAGCACGCGGGGCCTGCCCCTGCTGGCGGGGCACCGTGCCGGGGCGGATGCGGTGCAGCGCACCGTGCGCGCGGCCATAAGCCGTGGGGTGGGATGGGTCACGCTTTATGCCTTTTCATCTGAAAACTGGCGGCGGGCACCGGGTGAGGTCGCTGACCTGACCGGGCTGCTGCGCTACTACCTGCGCCACAAGGTGGCCGAACTGTCGCGTGAGGGGGTGTGCCTGCGCTTCATCGGTGACCTGGCCCGCTTCCCCGTAGATATACAGGAAGAAGCCCGCCGGGCGGAAACGGTCACGGCGGCCAATACCCGACTGGTGCTGGTGCTTGCGCTCTCCTATGGCGGGCGAGCCGATATCGTGCAGGCCGCCATCCGCCTGGCGCAGGCGGTGGGGCGGGGCGAGCGTGCCGCGACCGATATCGATGAGGCCACATTCGCGGGCGCGCTGCTGACGGCGGGCATGCCCGACCCGGACCTTGTGGTGCGGACCAGCGGGGAATGCCGCCTGTCCAATTTCCTGCTGTGGCAGTCGGCCTATGCCGAGCTGGTTTTCCTGGATACTCCCTGGCCGGATTTTGACGAGACGCATTTCGATACCGTGCTGAACATCTATTCACGGCGTGAAAGGCGATTCGGTGCCCGACCAGCCTGACAGAACGCCCGCCCCGCCCCCGCCGCCATCGGGCAACTGGAAGGACCTGCGTGCGCGCGTGCTGTCCGCCGCCGTGCTGGTGCCGCTTGCCGCACTCTGCGTGTGGCTGGGGGGGCTGGTCTATGGCGCGATGATCGTGCTGGCCATGGCGGGCATGGCGGCGGAATGGGCGCGCATGTTCGGCTTCGGGCTGGATGTGCGGCGTGGCCAGCTGTGTCTGGCATGGGCGGCGGCCATGGGTATTGCGGCCGTGGCCGGGCATTGGGGCGGCGCGCTGCTGGTCATGGCGGCCGGGCTTGTACTTGGGCCTGCGCTGTGGGCGGGGCAGGTGGCCATTGGCTGTGCCGGGCTGTCGCTGCTGTGGCTGCGCTACATGAGCGAGCCGGGTGCGGGGGTCGTGCTGTTCCTTGTTGCCTGTGTGGCGCTGAGTGATACCGGGGCCTATATGGCGGGCCGGCTGTTCGGCGGCCCCAAGCTTGCGCCGCGCATCTCCCCGGCCAAGACATGGTCCGGCTCCATTGGCGGGCTGTGCTGCGCCGTGGTGGCGGGCATGCCGGTCGCGGCCCTGATGCCCGGTGCCCAACCCGGTGCCCTGTGGCGTGGCGCCGTGTTCGGCGGCCTTGTGGCCATTGCGGCGCAGGTGGGGGATCTGGCGGAAAGTGCACTCAAGCGGGCGCGGGGGGTCAAGGATTCCGGCACCATCCTGCCCGGCCATGGTGGCCTGCTGGACCGTTTTGATGGCCTGCTGGTGGCGGCTCCCGTGGCGGCACTGCTTTCTTTGGGGGCAGCGGGTGGCGCCGCTTTCTGGTATGTGGGCCTGCACTGAAGCCATGGTCCCGGCCATGAACAGTTTTGGGGAATGACACAAGAATGAAAACAGTTTCCGTTCTGGGCAGCACGGGCAGCATTGGCTGTTCCACGGTGGACCTGCTGCTGCAGGCGCCCGATCAGTTCCGTACCGGCGCGCTGGTCGGTGGCCGTAATGTTGCAAGGCTGGCGGAACAGGCCCGCGCGCTGGGTGCGCGCCGCGCCGTCATTGCCGATGAAAGCCTGCTGCCGGAACTGGAAAGCCTGCTTGCGGGCAGTGGCGTGGAGACCGCCGGTGGCCGTGCCGGCGTGATCGAGGCCGCAAGCCTGCCGGTGGACTGGACCATGGCGGCCATTACCGGGGCCACCGGGCTGGAGCCGACACTGGCCGCCGTGCGCAACGGCACCCATGTGGCGCTGGCCAACAAGGAAGCGCTGGTCTGCGCGGGCGATGTGATGCTGCGGGCCGTGGAAGAGGCGGGCGCAACACTGCTTCCGGTCGATTCCGAGCATAATGCCGTGTTCCAGTCCATGGCGGACAAGCAGGTGGACCAGGTCGAGAAGATCATCCTGACAGCCTCGGGCGGCCCGTTCCGTCGTGCCACCCTGGAGGAGATGGAGAAGGCCCCGCTCGAAGCGGCCCTGAAGCATCCGACATGGAGCATGGGGGCCAAGATCACCATCGATTCCGCCACCATGTTCAACAAGGGGCTGGAACTGATCGAGGCCGCCCGCCTGTTCAACGTGACGGAAGACAGGCTGGACGTGGTCGTGCACCCGCAATCGATCGTGCACAGCATGGTGCAGTATACCGACGGTTCGGTCGTGGCCCAGCTTGGCTCGGCCGACATGCGCATTCCCATCGCCCATACGCTGGCCTGGCCCAGGCGCATGGCCACCAATTCGCCCCGCCTGGACCTGGCGACGCTGGCGCGGCTTGATTTCGAAGCCCCGGACGAGGTCCGCTTTCCCGCGCTGCGCCTTGCGCGCGAATCCCTGCGCGCGGGTGGCGCCATGCCCGCCATTTTGTCCGGTGCCAATGAAATCGCGGTCGAGGCGTTCCTGAAGCGCGAAATCGGGTTTCTGGATATTGCACGGATCGTGGAGGATGTGATGCACTCCATCGGTGCGCAGCGGGCCGACACGCTGGAGGACGTGCTGCACTGGGATGCGGAATCCCGCCGTGTCGCGCGTCTTCGCACCGTGGCCCGCGCGGCCTGACATGATTCTGGATGGCGTTTCGGGCCATCGGGAGATAGCGTAGCGTTCATGCATGATCTGATACGGACCGTTCTGGCCTTCTCCCTTGTGCTCGGGGTGCTGGTTTTCATCCACGAACTGGGTCACTACCTTGCCGCGCGCTGGCGCGGGGTGCATGTGGAGGTGTTCTCGATCGGGTTCGGTCGTCCGCTCCTGCGCTGGCATGACAGCGTGGGTACGGAATGGCGGCTGTGTCCGGTGCCGCTGGGCGGTTATGTGCGCCCGCACGGATTCGAGGGGCCGGAAGACGCGACCGAGGAGCAGAAGGCCGCCTGGCAATCCGGCCGTACCTTCCATGACAAGCCGGTCCTGTCGCGGGCGATCGTGATCATGGCGGGGCCGGTTTTCAATTTCCTGCTTGCCATCGTCCTGTTCACCGGGCTGTTCGCCACCGTGGGGCAGCCGCATATCCTCAATCAGGTGGCACAGGTCGTGCCCGGCAGCGCCGCCGCAGCCGCCGGGGTGGAAAAGGGTGACGTGATCCTGCGCGTGGGCGACCATGTCGTGCGCGACGTGGCCGACCTGCAGTCCTTTGTCGGCGGGCAGGCGGGCGCACAGACCACGCTTACGGTGCACCGGGGGGATGCGGATACGACGCTGCCCGTGCATATCGGCAGCGTAGCGGAGAAGGGGGGCGCGCCGCACGGGCAGATCGGTGTCTCCTTCGCCATGGAAATGGGCAGCCCCAGATCGCTGCCCGCCGCGTTCGTCGCGGCGGTAAGGGAAACCTGGAACGTCTCGGTCCAGACGCTGCAGGGGCTGTGGCAGATGATTACCGGCCAGCACAGCACCAGGGATCTTGGCGGCCCGCTGCGCATTGCCCAGATGTCGGGGCAGGTGGCGCAGTACGGGCTGCCCAGCCTGGTCTCGTTCATGGCGCTGCTGTCGATCAACCTTGGCCTGATCAACCTGTTTCCGGTGCCGATTCTTGATGGGGGTCGGCTGGTATTTTATATTTTTGAGGCTATTCTGGGCCGGCCCGTTTCCCGTCGGGTGCAGGAGATCAGCTTCCAGGCCGGCTTCGCGCTTATTGCGGGGCTGTTCCTGTTTTCAACCTTTAACGATCTGTCACATTTTGGCCTGTTTCAGTGGCTCGCTTCGCGTGCCGGACAGGGGTAAGATGCACGGAGTGATACAAGTGCTTGCACACGGTGGCGTATATCGGATAGGTCCGCCACGAAAGCTGATACATGACAGGAAGGGAGCCGGCCCTCCATCCGGTCTCAATGCATGGCTGATCCGCATGCCGAGTGGTGAGGAATAGCGATTTTGTCGAGTAAACGTTCAGCGCTGCTTGCGTCTGCCTGCCTTATGCCGCTGTTCTGGACGGCCGGGGCATATGCGCAGGATGAAGCGGCACAGAACACGCCATTCGGTGGGGACATGGCGCCGGTGTCCGGTGTGGACCAGCAGGAACCCGCGGTCGAAGCGATCAAGGCGCCCCCGCTTGAAGACCCGATCGAGGCGGTTGACATCAAGGGCAACAGCCGGATCGAGACCAGCACCATCCTGTCCTACATGGTTGTCCAGCCGGGTGACCGGTTCAATCAGGACCTGCTTGATCGTTCGCTCAAGACCCTTTACGCCACCGGCCTGTTCCATGATGTGACGCTCAAGCGCGTGGGCAACGTGCTGGAAGTGCATGTGGTCGAAAGCCCGATCGTCAACCGCATCGTGTTTGAAGGCAATCATTCCGCCAAGGACGAGGACCTGACGAAGGTCATTTCGCTGCGTCCGCGCGCGGTCTATTCCCCGCAGGGAATCTCGGCTGACAGGCAGAAGATCCTGGGCGTGTACGCGGAAAAGGCGCGCTACGCCGCAACCGTGACGCCGCAGATCATCCGCCTTGCGCATAACCGTGTCGATGTGATCTTCCACATCAACGAAGCGCAGAAAACCCTGATCAAGAAGGTAAGCTTCGTCGGCAACCGTGCGTTCAGCACGGCGGCGCTGGCCGGTGTCGTCTCTTCGAAGGAGACGGCGTGGTACCGCTTCTTCGCCTCCAGTGACCAGTACAACCCCGAACGCATGAAATACGATGCGGAACTGCTGCATCGTTTCTACCTGAAGAACGGCTTTGTCGATTTTCAGGTCAAGAACGCGACGGGTGAACTCTCGCCCGACCGAAAGAGCTTCTACATCACCTATACGGTGGATGAAGGCCCGCGCTACCGCCTGAACAAGATGGATGTGCGTTCGTCGCTGCGCCATGTCAGCGCGGAGTCCATGCGCAAATACATCTCCCTGTTCCACAATCAGTGGTACGATGGCTCGGCCATCCAGCACAATGCCACGGACATGCAGGAGATGCTGCAGGGCAAGGGCTATCCCTTCGCCATGGTCCATCCCGAAATTGCCCGCAACCCCGAGAAGCATACCGTCAACCTGCTGTTTGACATCAGCGAGGGGCCGCGGATGTATGTCGAGCGCATCGACATCAACGGCAACACCATTACCGAGGACAAGGTGATCCGCCGCCAGCTGCCGATGGCCGAAGGTGATCCGTACACCCCGCTGGACCGCAAGTATTCCAAGATGATCCTGGAGGATCTCGGGTTCTTCAAGACCGTCTCGATCGACCAGACCCCCGGTTCGGCGCCGGACAAGGTCAATATTTCGGCCGATGTGGTGGAAAAGCCGACGGGCGAGTTCTCGCTGGGTGGTGGTTACTCGACCGATGCCGGCGTGCTGGGCAACCTTGGCCTCAAGCAGCATAACCTGCTGGGCACGGGTATTGACGCGGGCTTTACCGGAACGGCCGCGTATTACGAGGACCAGGCGGACATTTCGCTTACCGATCCGTATTTCCTCAACCGCAACCTTGTGGCGGGCATCGACCTGTTCGGTATCCAGAACCGCTACATGACCTACCAGAGCTATTCCGAAGCGCGTATCGGCATGACGCTGCGCATGGGGTATTCCTATAACAACCACCTGTCGCAGTCGTGGAGCTATACGCTGACCGATCGTGACATCGGGGATACGTGGTCGGATTCGTCCTATTACATCCATGACCAGAATGGCTGGTCCCTGCTGTCGCAGCTCAGCACCACACTGACATACGATACACGCGACCGCAGGCAGCAGCCGCATAAAGGTTTCGTGGTACGTGTGGGCGGTGACTTTGCCGGTATCGGTGGCAATGAGCGCTACCTGCGTGGCAAGGTGGATGCCGCGTACTACATCCCGCTGGACAGCATCATGGGCAACCATGACTGGACCGTCAGCTTCCGTGCGGGTGCGGGTGACATCATGAACTGGGGCGGTGGCCGCAGCGACATCATCGACAACTTCTATCTGGGCGGCAACTCGCTGCGCGGCTTCATGGATGGTGGTGTCGGCCCACGAAGCTACGCCATTCCCGCGCGTGACGGTAACGTCATGCACTCACAGCAGGACTTCCTGGGCGGACGGTTCATGTATACCGCGTCCGCGCAGGTGGACTTCCCCATTCCGTTTGCATCGGCCATGGGGATTAAGGGCCGCTACTTCGTGGATATGGGCGGGCTGGACGGGCTGCGCGTGCGCCGCCGCTATACATCCATGAAGGACTGGCCCAAATATACCCCTGTCTATGACGATACGCTGACGCCGGTGGTCTCGACCGGCGTGGGTATTGCATGGAAAAGTCCGTTCGGTCTCGTGAACATCGATCTGGGCGTTCCGCTGCACAAGGGCACGAACGACCGGACCCAGTTGCTCCGCTTCGGCTTCGGCCAACAATTCTGAGGTGATAATGTTGCGTAAATCCGGCATCCGTCTGCTTGCCGCAACCGCTCTGATCGGGTGGGGAACCGTGATCGTACAGGGCGCCCATGCCCAGGGGAGTGGCGGGAATGCCGGCTGGTTCGTGCCCAAGGCCGCCCAGCCCGCCGCCCATGCGCCCCAGCACGAAGCCGCGCCAGCCCCCGTCGCCCTGCCTGCCGCCCCTGCCGACAGCGAGGACGCCCAGCCCCAGAATCCGCCCATCCTGCCCGTGCCGCCGGTGCCCAAGGCCCCGGATGTGCCCAAGAGCGCGCCGCCGCCCGCGCCGGTCATCGGCGTGATCAGCGTGCCGGAAGTGATGCGGCTGTCCAGCGCGGCGCAGCAGGCCGAGCGTGTGCTGGGCGCGCGCCGTGACGATCTGGCGCGTGAGGCGCAGAAGGAGCAGGCCGGATGGCGCGACGAGCAGCAGAAGCTGCAGGGCCAGGCCAAGACCATGTCGTCCGACCAGATCCAGACCAGCGAGCGCAAGCTGCAGGAACGTGTGATCGCGGCGCAGAAGGACTTCCGCAACCGCAACCGCATCATCCAGGAAGCGGCACAGGTCTCGCTCGGGCAGATCGAGCGCGAGCTTGTCCAGATCATCCGCCAGCTTGCCGCCAGCCGGGGCATGAACCTGGTGCTGCACCGTGAACAGGTGGCCCTGAGCCAGGAAAGCCTCGACATCACCCAGCAGGTGGCGACCCAGCTGAACGCGGTGCTGCCTACCGTGTTCATTCCCGCCGCGAATGTGGACCCGGAAGTGCTGGCCAAGTCCGGCACCATGCCGACCACGGCCGATGCCGACAGGCCTGCCGCCGCACCGGCTTCCGTCGCTCCCGCCAAGCATTAAGGTCCGCTTCATGACAGTGACGCCGGATAACATACCAGGCGATCCACGTTTTTTTACAAGGCATGGGCCATTCGGGCTGGAGGAACTGGCACGCCATGGCGGTGCGGAACTGCGGGCCGCAGTGAACGGTTCGGCGGCCCCCGGCAGCTTTACCGGCATCGCGCCGCTGCAGTCCGCCACGCTCGGGCAGGTAAGCTTTCTTGACAACAGGCGCTACCTGCCCCTGCTGGCGGGAACGGGGGCCGGGGCGGTCATTGTCGCCCCTGCCTTTGCCGACAAGGTGCCTCCTCACGCCGCGGCCCTGGTATCCAGAACGCCGTACCAGGCCTGGGCGCGCATTGCGTCCCTGTTCTACCCGCCGCCGCCGGTCAATCCGGGCATCCACCCGACTGCCGTGATCGGGACCGGGTGCGTGATCGATCCCACCGCCGCCATCGGTGCCTTTGCCGTGCTGGGGGACGGGGTGCAGGTGGGGGCGGGCGTGGATATCGGCACGCATGTCAGTATCGGCCCGGGCGTGCGGATCGGGGCACGGTGCCGCATTGGCGCCCATGTCGCCATATCGCATGCGCTGCTGGGGGAGCGGGTGACACTCCTGCCCGGCGCGCGGATCGGGCAGGACGGGTTTGGCTTTGCCGTAACGCCCGAAGGCTTTGAAAGCGTGCCGCAGCTTGGCCTGGTCGTGCTGGAGGACGGGGTGGAAATCGGCGCCAACTCCACCGTTGATCGCGGGTCGATGCGCGATACGGTGATCGGCGCGGGCTCACGCCTCGACAATCTGGTGCAGATTGGCCATAATGCGCGGCTGGGGCGCTGCTGTATCGTCGTGTCCCAGGCGGGCATCTCCGGTTCGACCGAGCTGGGTGATTTTGTAACGGTCGCGGCCCAGGCCGGGCTGATCGGGCATATCAAGATCGGTACCAAGGCGCGGATCGGGGCGCAGTGCGGTGTCATGTCCGATGTGGAGGCCGGGGCGGATGTCATTGGCAGTCCGGCCATGCCGTTCCGGGAGTTTTTCCGCAATGTGGCCTTCCTGCGCCGGATGGCCAAGAAAACGACGCAGGATGGAGCCGGGGAAAAGGCCGACAGGGCCTGATTGCCTGTTTCCATCAGATATTCAACCGGTAGGAACCGGCCTGTCCCGACTGTTGGCAGGCCAGCGCTCCTGACCGAACAAGTGGTTGGACGACGTGGATAAAGAAGTAGAGGCACTGCCAGCGGACGCAACGCCCGCAGTTCTGGAATCGATCGACATCATGCGGATCATGGAAGCGATACCCCATCGCTACCCGTTCCTGCTGATTGATCGCATGGTTGACATCACGCTGGGGCAGTCGGCGGTTGGCATCAAGAATGTCACGGTCAACGAGCCGCATTTCCAGGGGCATTTCCCGGCGCGGCCGGTCATGCCGGGTGTGCTGATCATCGAGGCGATGGCCCAGACCGCGGCCTGTCTGGTGGTGCTGACGCTGGGGCCGGCGTTCGAGGGCAAGCTGGTCTATTTCATGACCATCGACGGCGCCAAATTCCGCCGACCCGTGGGGCCGGGCGACCAGCTGCGCATTCATGTCGAAAAAGAACGCAGCCGCGCCAATGTCTGGAAATTCAAGGGTATTGCGCGCGTGGATGGCGTATCTGTCGCCGAGGCGACATTCAGCGCCATGATCATGGGTTGATCCCGCACGCGGTTGTTTAGGTGGGGTGTGCGCCCCGGGGCGCGCCCGCAGCCTGCGCCGGTTCTGCAGGCCATAGTTACTTGCGGGGATGGAGGCTATTCTGGCAGGAAGTTCATCTGACGGTCACCAAATGGATGAACGGCGTGGAAAACCGCCCGAAATCCATCCGTCATCCATCGTTTCCAGCCGTGCGCGCATCGGGCGCGGCGTGCGGATCGGCCCGTGGTGTACGGTCGGCCCGGATGTGGAGATCGGGGAAAATGTCGAGCTGATCTCCCATGTGGTGATCGACGGGCATACCACCCTGGGTGAGGGCGTGGTGTGCTACCCTTTCACCACCGTGGGCATGGCGCCGCAGGACCTGAAATACCGAGGCGAGCCGACGGCCTGCGTGGTCGGCGCGCGTACCATCATCCGTGAGAACGTGACCATCCACCGTGGTACGGCAACCGGCACCGGCGTGACCCGTATCGGACCGGACTGCCTGATCATGGCCAATTCCCATGTGGCGCATGACTGCACGTTGGGGCGTGGTGTCATCATCGTCAACAACGTGGTCATGGGTGGCCATGTGGTGATTGGCGATGGCGCGCGCATCATGGGGGCGGCTGCACTTCACCAGTTCGTGCGGATCGGCCATGCGGCGCTGGTCGGGGGCGTATGCGGGGTCGAGGCCGATGTCATCCCTTATGGCAGCGTGCTGGGTAACCGGGCGCGTCTGGTGGGGCTGCACTGGATCTGGCTGCGCCGCAATGGCGTGCAGCCTGACGAGATCCGCCGCATGCGACAGGCTTTCCGGGCGCTGTATCCCAAGGCCGCCCATGCTACGGACGCGGTTTTCCAGACCCGGCTTGAGCATGTCCGCCAGACCTATGGCAATGACCCGCGCGTGGTCGAGATCCTTGATTTTATCGCAGCCCCCACCCATCGCGGTCTGGTGCGTGTCCAGAGTGGGGACATGATCGAGAGCGATGGCGCCTGAAGTCCTGCCCGATGGCCGGCTTCATGGGGCGTGTGTCGGTATTCTGGCCGGTGGCGGGCCGCTGCCGGGCCAGGTCGCGCGCGCGGTGGAACGGGCGGGCGGGCGTGTTTTCATAATAGGGTTCCAGGGTTTTGCGGAACCTGAAGTAATCGGGCACTGGCCGCACCGCATGGTCCGGCTGGCGGCGGCGGGCGAGATCCTGTCCGCCCTGCATGAGCACGGTTGCCGTGACCTTGTGCTGATCGGGCCGGTCAGGCGGCCATCCCTTGTCAGCCTGCGGCCCGATGCCGCGGGCGCGCGCATTCTCACGCGCATCGGCAAGGCCCTGTTTGCCGGAGACGACGGGCTTCTGGGGGCCATCGTGCGCGTGCTGGGGGAAGAAGGCTTCACCATCCGTGGCGCGCATGAATACCTGCCCGGTTCGGTTGCCCGTCCCGGTGCGCTGGGCACGCTCACGCCCGATGCCACGGCGCGCGCCGATATTGCCCTTGGCCGCCATGTCGTGCGGCAGCTGGGCCAGCTTGATATCGGCCAGGGCTGCGTGGTGCAGGGGGGGCTTGTGCTGGCGGTCGAGGCGCTGGAGGGCACCGACAGGATGCTCGAGCGCGTGGCCACCCTGCGGCAACCCGACCGCCCCGGTGGCGTTCTGGTCAAGATGGCCAAGCCGGGGCAGGAACGCCGGGCCGACCTGCCAACCATCGGCCCGCGCACGATCGCAGGCGCCATGGCCGCGGGCCTGCGTGGCATTGCCATGGAAGCAGGTGCTACGCTGATCACCGATCCCGCCGCATGTACTGCCATGGCCGATGAGGCCGGTCTTTTCCTGACCGGCATTGGTGGTGGGGACGAAAAGATAACCTGAAAGGGAAGAACGCCGGATGGGAACTTACCTGCATACGATGGTGCGCGTGCGCAACCTTGAGGCCAGCCTTGATTTCTACCGCCTGCTGGGCATGCATGAACTGCGCCGCCGGGACGTGCCGGAAGGGAAATACACCCTTGTGTTCATCGGGTACGGTGACAATGCCTCCGGCCAGGCGGAAATCGAGCTGACCTATAACTGGGGCCAGGATGATGGCTACGCGGTTGGTACGGGGTTCGGCCATTTTGCCGTGGGCGTGCCGGATGTGAAGGCGGTGGTGGAAACGGTGCGCGAAGGCGGCGGCAAGGTCACGCGCGAGCCGGGACCGGTCAAATTCGGCACGAGCTTCATTGCCTTTGTTGAAGACCCGGATGGCTACAAGATCGAACTGATCCAGAAGCCCTGATGCCCGGCCCCGGCCTTATGGCGCGGGGCGGGCAAGCAGGCGGCGCATGATGCCCAGTTCCCTTGTCACGGCATCCAGTGCGGTCAGGATATCCTGTGCCGCCCGCCTTGTGCGTTCGTCCTGGCTCAGGGCCAGCGAATCCGCGCGCAGCATGGCGGGGGAGAGATGGCCGCGAATGTCATGGATATGCCGCCGCAGCGTTTCATCACGGGACGGGGCAGAGTCGCTGGCGGGGCTGGTCATGTAAATCATCCGGTTGTGGCGCAGATGGGTATCAGCATTGACGTTGCCCCGAAGCGGCAGTATAAGGCGCCGCTCGGGGCATCCGCGTCATGCGGTGCCCGGTAGACTTATTTCCGTAACCTGTCTGTCATTGTCAATCTGGGAGTGCCGTTGTGAAGCGCACGTATCAACCCTCGAAGCTGGTCCGCAAGCGTCGCCACGGCTTCCGTTCGCGTATGGAAACCGTTGGTGGCCGCAAAGTTGTTGCAAACCGTCGCAGCAAAGGCCGCAAGCGTCTTTCTGCCTGAGGCAGGTGACGTCTGTACGTTCCGGGCATGACACTGCCCGGGGCCATGAATGTCTCTATAACAGGGGCGGCTGAAAGTGGCCGATCAGTCCACGCGCCTTAAAAAACGCGCCGAGTTCCTGCGGGTTGCGGCCAAGGGCCGCAAGGCGCCCGCGCCGGGGCTGGTGCTTCAGGCGCTTGAACGCGGCGACACGGAAGCAGCCCGGTACGGTTTTACCGTTACCAAGAAAGTGGGTAATTCCGTCGTGCGTAACCGCGTGCGGCGGCGCCTGCGTGAGGTGGTCCGGCTTCTGGGCCGCGAAAAGGCGCTCAGGGGCGTCGACATCGTGGTGATTGGCCGGTCAGGCACATGCGGGCGGCGGTTTGACGCCCTGATGGGCGATTACCGCAAGGCCCTGCGCAAGGCGGGGGTGAAGGAAGAATCGTGACGGCGTCTTCCCTCAGTCCACTTGCCCATATGCTGCGTGCGGGCATCCGCGCGTATCAGCTGGTGATCCGCCCCATATGGGGCGCGCATTGCCGTTTCACTCCTTCATGCAGTCATTACGCACGCGACGCGATTGCCCACCATGGGGCAATGCGGGGCAGTGTGCTGGCGGGCTGGCGCATCCTGCGCTGCAACCCGTGGAATGCGGGTGGGCACGATCCCGTTCCCGGCACGGCCTGCGGCTGTGACATGCATGACTCCATGAAAAACAGTAAAAGTCTGGCGGGTCGCTGATGGATATCAAGCGTTTTATGGTGGCAACGGCACTGTCTGCCGTGGTGCTGGTCGGTTTTGAATATTTCCTGCCACAGCAGAACCATAAGACGGTCGAGCAGCAGGCCCCCGCGCCGGAAGCGCCGCCGGCGTCCACCCCGGTGACGGCCGCGGCGCCATCCGCTTCCGACCAGCCGGACCCGCGCGTGGCGATCGATGCCGACCGCGTGCATGGTTCGCTCGATCTGCGCGGCGCGCGTCTTGATGACCTTGTGCTCAAGAATTATCATGAGACCGTGCAGAACGGCAGCCCGCTGGTGCGCGTGCTGGAACCGCGCGGGCAGGAGCAGCCCAACCTGGTGGAAGTCGGCTGGGCCAATGTCAGCGGTGGCCATGTGGCCGTGCCGGATGCCAACACGCTGTGGACCGCCGACCATGACAGCCTGACCCAGGCCCGGCCCGTCACCCTGAGCTGGGACAATGGGCAGGGCCAGATGTTCAGCATCACCGTCGCGATTGACCAGAACTACATGTTCTCGGTCACGCAGAAGGTGACGAACCATGGGGGCGAGCCGGTCTCGCTCTATCCTTTCTCACGCGTGGAACGGGGCTATACCCCGGTCGAGACGGGGGGCTACCTTGTGCATGAGGGGCCGATTTCCGTCATTGACCACCGGCTGGATGAAAGTTCCTACAAGTCGCTGCGCAAGGGCGCCGTGCCGCCGGGCAATATTGCCTGGACCAAGGCAGGCCAGGGCGGCTGGGCCGGCATTACCGACAAATACTGGCTGGCCGCCGTCATTCCCCAGCAGGATAGCGATGTCGCAGGCACCTATGCCTATCAGGGTGCGGGCAATGGGGATAAGGGCACCTATGATGTCGGCTTTACCGCGCGCGCGCCGCTGGTGGTGGCGGCGGGCGGCGAGGCCAGCACCGCAAGCCATGTCTTTGCCGGCGCGAAGGAAGTGCCGCTGCTGGAAAAATATGAGTCCAGCCTGCATATCCCCGATTTCTGGAAAGCGGTGGATTTTGGCTGGTTCGCGTTCCTGACACGCCCGATCTTCACGGTGCTGGACTGGCTGAACACCATGCTGGGCAATTTTGGCCTTGCGCTTATGGCGTTCACGCTGCTGGTCAAGGCGCTGTTCTTCCCGCTGGCGACCAAGCAGTTCCATTCCATGGGCAAGATGCGCCAGCTCCAGCCCAAGATCAAAGCCCTGCGTGAGCGCTACAAGGATGACCAGATGGCGCTCAACCAGCAGATGATCGGGCTGTACAAGCAGGAAGGCGTGAATCCCGCCAGCGGCTGCCTGCCCATGCTGCTGCAGATCCCGGTTTTCTGGTGCCTGTACAAGGACCTGTATGTCACGATCGAGATGCGGCACGCGCCCTTCTTCGGCTGGATCCATGACCTTTCGGCGTTCGACCCGACAAACCTGTTCACCCTGTTCGGCCTGATCCCGTGGAATCCGTCGGTCATCTCGCCCATGCTCCAGCTTGGCCTGTGGCCCATTGCCTTCGGCCTGACCATGTTCGCGCAGATGCGGCTCAACCCCACGCCCACGGCAGACCCCGCGCAGCAGAAGATGTTCCAGTTCATGCCGATCATCTTTACCTTCTTCATGGCGCGGCAGCCGTCGGGGCTGGTGATCTACTATTGCTGGAACAACCTGCTGACCATGGCGCAGCAGACCCTGATCCAGCGCCGCATGAATAAAAGCACGCCTGCCGTGCCGCCGCCTGCGAAGCCCAAGCTTCCGGCCAGGAAGAAATAGATACGCGGAGCATGACGGTGGAATTTTCCTCCTCCACACCAACACCCGAAGAAGTGGAACGTGACCGGGAAACCGGTCGCGTCCTGTTCGCGGGGGAATTCAACTTCGTATTCGGCGCGCAGAAGCTTGGGCAGCTGCCCGACCCGATCCTGCCCGAAATCGCCTTTGCCGGGCGCTCCAACGTGGGCAAGTCCAGCCTGATCAATGCGCTGACCGGCAGGCGCGCGCTGGCGCGGGCTTCCTCGGAGCCGGGGCGGACCAAGCAGCTCAATTTTTTCGAGATGGCCCACCGCCTGACGCTGGTGGACATGCCCGGCTATGGTTTTGCCAAGGCCGCCAGGGCGGTAAAGGAAGACTGGCAGGGCATGATGTTTTCCTACCTGCGCGGCAGGCCGACGCTGCGCCGTGTGGTGCTGCTGCTGGACAGCCGGGTGGAGGTCAAGGCAAGCGACCGGGAAATCATGAAGATGCTGGACCGCGCGGCCGTGACGTTCCAGGTGGTGCTGACCAAATGCGACGTGCCCAAGCCGAACGCGCTGGCGGCCAAGCTGCGTGAGGTCAGCGAGATCGTGGCCACGCATGCGGCGGCCTTTCCCCATGTGCTGGCCACCAGCAGCGAAACGGGGCTGGGGATCGAGGATCTGCGCGCGGAACTTGCACGGCTGGCCAACCCGCCGGCATAGCCATCCCGATCAGGGACTGCCCCGGCATGGCGGCAGGATGGATGACACGTCAGGAGCGAAGGGACCGTTCGGATGACAGCAACAGGACCGGGCGACCGGGAAGCACAGGTACGGGCCGAGGTTCTGGCCAGGGCGCTGCCCTACCTGCGGCGCTATGCGGGTGATACCGTGGTGGTGAAATATGGTGGCAGCGCGATGGTCGATACCACGCTGTCCACCGCGTTCGGCCATGACATCGCGCTGCTCAAGCAGGTGGGCGTGAACCCGGTGGTGGTGCATGGCGGCGGCCCGCAGATCAGCGCCATGCTCAGGCGCCTGCAGATTGAATCCACCTTCATTGATGGCCTGCGCGTGACCGATGCCGCCATGATCGATGTGATCGAGATGGTGCTGGCGGGCAAGGTGAACAAGCAGGTGGCGGGGCTGATCAACCGCGCCGGTGCGCTGGCGGTTGGCATTTCGGGCCTGGATGGCGGGCTGATCACCGCGCGCCGCCTGCTGCGCCGCGCGCGGGAGAACGGGGTGGAAACCGACCGGATGCTCGATCTTGGCTTTGTGGGGGAACCCGCGCGCATTGACCCGCGCGTGATCTACGCGCTGTCCGGCTCGGGCCTGATTCCGGTGATCGCCCCCATTGGGGCGGGTGAGCAGGGCGAGACCTATAACATCAACGCCGATACGGCCGCCGGTGCGATTGCGGGGGCAGTCAGTGCCAGCCGCCTGCTCATGCTGACGGATGTGCCCGGTGTGCTGGATGGCGATGGCAGGCTGATCCCGGAGCTTACGGCAGAGGACGCGCGCCGTGGCATTGCCAGCGGCATGATCTCGGGCGGGATGATCCCCAAGGTGGAAACCTGCCTTGAAGCCGTGCGCGCGGGTGCGAAGGCGGCTGTCATCCTTGATGGTCGGGTGCAGCATTCCTGCCTGCTTGAACTGTTTACCGAAGCCGGGCCGGGCACCCTGATCCGCGGCGCGTAGCCATACCCGGACCATGCGTTGACATCGGCCCCGATCCTTCGCATGGTCCGCAGGCAATCAGTACAGGCGGGGGCACCCGGCGCAGGCCGCAGGGATCCCGCCCCAGACAGGATTTTACCGATATGACCGATACATCCCTCCGGAGCCAGATCGAGGCCCTGTGGGAGCGTCGCGAGACGCTGTCCACTGCAACCACCGGCGCTGACCGTGAAGCCGTCGAGACCGCGCTGCTGGCGCTGGATTCCGGCAGGCTGCGCGTGGCAACACCCGGCGAAGGGGGCTGGACCGTCAATGAATGGCTGAAGAAGGCGGTGCTGCTCTCCTTCCGCCTGAACGACAACCGCCTGGTCGAAGGCGGTGGCGCGGGCGCGCCCAGCTATGACAAGGTACCGCTGAAATTCGCGGGCTGGGACCAGGCGACGTTTGCCGATGCCGGTTTCCGCGCCGTGCCCGGTTCCATCGTGCGCCGCTCCGCCTTCATAGCACCCGGCGTGGTGCTGATGCCCAGCTTCGTCAATGCCGGCGCGTATGTGGACAGCGGCACGATGGTCGACACCTGGGTCACGATCGGCAGTTGCGCCCAGATTGGCAAGAACTGCCATATCAGCGGTGGCGTGGGCATTGGTGGCGTGCTGGAGCCGCTGCAGGCGGCCCCCGTCATCATCGAGGACGGCTGCTTCATCGGTGCCCGTTCGGAAGTGGCCGAGGGCGTTGTGGTCGAGCGGGGCAGCGTGCTGTCCATGGGGGTTTTCCTTGGCGCGTCCACCAAGATCGTGGACCGTGCCACGGGCGAGGTGTTCATGGGCCGCGTGCCCGCCTATTCCGTCGTGGTGCCCGGCACGCTGCCGCCGCGCCAGGCCACCAGCACCGATGGCAGGCCGCTGCCGTCACTGGACTGCGCGGTGATTGTCAAGCGCGTGGATGAACGCACGCGCTCCAAGACCTCGATCAACGACCTGCTGCGCGGCTGAGCGGCATCATGACGGACGGCGCCATGACGGATACGCAGCAGGACCCCGGTGGCGTCGTCACCCTTGCGCGTGACCTGATCCGCTGCCCGTCCGTAACACCGGATGACGGCTGCGCCATCAAGACCCTGGCCGCCGTGCTGGAACGGATCGGTTTCAGTGTGACGATGCTGCCGTTCGGGGAGGGGAGCGCGCACACCCCCAACCTGTTCGCGCGCCTGGGCACGGCGCAGCCCCATATCTGCTTTGCCGGGCATACGGATGTCGTGCCGGTGGGGGATGCGGCGCAGTGGTGCCATGACCCCTTTGGCGGGGAGATCCACGACGGTATCCTGTTTGGCCGCGGTGCGTGCGACATGAAGGGGGGCATCGCCGCCTTTGTTGCCGCCGTCCGGCTCTATCTCCATAAGGTGGGCACGCCGCCGGGGTCGATCAGTCTGCTGATTACCGGCGATGAGGAAGGCCCCGCCACCAACGGCACCGTGCGCGTGCTGGAATGGATGGCGGAACATGACCAGATCCCCGATTTCTGCGTGGTGGGGGAGCCGACCAATCCCGCCGGCATGGGGGAGATGATCAAGATCGGCCGCCGGGGCAGCCTGAACGCCCGTATTGTCGTGCCGGGCACGCAGGGGCATGTGGCCTATCCGCACCGGGCGGACAACCCGGTCCACCGGCTTCTGGCACTACTGAATGAGCTGACCGCCGCCCCGCTGGATGGCGGCAGTGACTGGTTCGAGGCTTCCAGCCTGCAGGTCACCAGCCTTGACGTGGGCAACACGGCCACCAATGTCATTCCCGCACAGGCCGAGGCCCGGCTGAACATCCGCTTCAATGACCTGCATACCGGGGCTGACCTTGCGGGCTGGCTCCGCACGGTGGCAGCCCGTCATGCGCCCCGGGCACGGGTGGACATCTCCATAAGCGGTGAATCCTTCCTGACCGAACCGGGGGTTGCGGTGGAGGCCCTGCGGGCGTCCGTACGGGCGGTTACCGGCCATGTTCCCCGGCTGGACACGGGGGGCGGTACGTCCGATGCCCGTTTCATCGCCTGTTACTGTCCCGTTGCGGAATTCGGGCTGGTGGGTGCCAGCATGCACAAGACGGACGAGCATGTCAGCCTGACGGACCTGCGGCAGCTGACGGCGATTTATACCGGTTTTCTGGAAAAGGTAATGCATTGATGTCTGATCGCGGCGCATCTCCCGGCCCCAGCGCGGCGGGGTTTGGCGGTATCCTGAAGGGAATGCTGCTGCTGGGCCGTGGCCGGGCGGAGGGCATCACCTATTTTGGCGGCACGCGTGATGCCGTGCTGTCGGCCCTGGCGCCCCGGCTGGCACTGTGGCTGGTGCTGGGGGGGCTGACCATCGGCTATGCCCCGCAGGCCATAAGCGGGGTGAAGGTGCTGTTCGCGCTGTGTCTGATCCTGCTGCCCGCCGTGGTGACCTATAGCCTGGCGCATCGCTGGAAGCGCGAGGCGCTGTGGCCGCGCTATATCACCGCCACGTGGTGGACGGACTGGGTCACGCTGTTCGTGGGGCTGGGGGTGGCGCTGCTCATGGCGCTGGCATCCCCCAGGCTGCTGCAATCCGCCATGGGGGCGATGATCCTCAATGGTGTGGAGTTTGCCTACAGCCTGTGGCTGACCTGGTATGTGGCGCGTATCGGCCTGCTGCTGCGCCGGGGGCAGGCTGTGGTGCTGGTTCTGGCCATCCTTGGCAGCCTTGGGCTGCTGGTGCTCCTGACCGGCCTGCTCTCACCGGGGCAGCGTGCGTGGCATGAATTCCTGTACCCGATGCTGGTGCAGCAGGGTGCTGCGCACTAAACCCGTCTGCCAGCAGATCAGAAGGTTTTGGTGAAGCGTTTTTCAAAAAGCTTCGAAGCATGCCGCCTTTTTGAAAAAGGCGGCACCCAGACACTTCCCTTGCTTTTCATCAATGGATTATTCAGCGGCTGAAGGGGTTTTCAGCGTAACCCACGCCGGTCAGGCACAGCCCTTCCGGTGGGGCGGTGGGGCCAGCCGCGCGGCGGTCACACGCGGCAAGGGCATGCGCGACCTGTGCGGGCTCCCAGCGGCCTTCGCCCACCAGTTTCAGGGTGCCCGCCATGTTGCGGACCTGATGGTGCAGGAAGGAGCGGGCCGCCGCTTCAATGACCACGTATTCCCCTTCACGCTTCACATCCAGCCGGTCCAGCGTGCGGACGGGGCTGCGTGCCTGACAGGCCGTGGCGCGGAAGGATGTGAAGTCATGCCGGCCCAGCAGATGGGCTGCCGCCTGCCGCATGCCGTCCACGTCCAGCGGCGCGCGGACATGCCACACCTGTCCGTCCTCCAGCGCGGGGCGGGCGGCGCGGTTGAGGATACGGTAGCGGTAGGCGCGTGAAATGGCGGAAAACCGTGCATTCCACTGTGGCAGGACCGGACGGGCCATCAGCACCACAACCGGGTGGGGCTTCATGTAGAAGTTCAGCCCGTCGCGTACCGTGGCGCTGGACAGGGTGACATCGGCCGGAAAGTCCAGATGCGCGACCTGTCCGCTGGCATGCACGCCCGCATCGGTGCGGCCTGCGGTAATGCTGCGTACGTCGTGGCCATTGGTCAGGCGGGTGGCGGCATCTTCCAGCAGGCCCTGTATCGACAGCAGTCCGGTCGTTTTCTGGCGCTGCCAGCCAACAAAACCACGGCCATCATATTCCATCAGCACCGCCCAGCGGCAGACCGACGGGGGCGCGGCATCATCCGGACGGGAGAGGGCAGGCGTGCTGTCAGGCATCGGGCTGCTCCATGCCCAGTCGTGTACCGGGTGCGATGGCCTGCCCGCGCAGGAAATCACCGGCTTCCATCATGCCGCGCCCGGGGCGCTGCAGGCGGGTGATGCGCAGTATCGTGCCATCCCCGCAGGCAACATGAAGCCGGTCATCCATGACGGTGCCGGGGGCTGCCCGTGTGCCGCCCGGTGCGATTTCCGCCGCCCCGATCTTGATGACCGTGCCGTCCAGTACCGTAAAGGTGCCCGGCCACGGGGTCAGGGCACGGATCTGGCGGTCAATGGTGGTGGCCGGGGTCCGCCAGTCGATGCGTCCGTCCTCCCGGCTCAGGCGCTGCACGTAGGTTACGCCCGTATCGGGCTGCGGCGTGCCGGGATGGGGGGGCTGGCGCAGGGCCTCGACAATCAGCCGCCCCCCCATGGCCGCCAGGTCATCATGCAGCGTGGTGGCGGTGGTGCGCGGCGTCAGCGCCACATGGTCGCGCAGCAGCATGGCCCCTGTATCCAGTCCTGCGTCCATCTGCATGATGGTGACGCCGCTTTCACTGTCCCCCGCCAGGATGGCGGCCTGTATGGGGGCGGCACCGCGCCAGCGCGGCAGCAGGCTGGCATGGATGTTCAGGCAGCCGCGACGCGGGGCTTCAAGCATGTTCACCGGCAGGATCAGCCCGTAGGCGGCCACCACGGCGGCATCAAGGTCAAGGTTGCGGAAATGGGCGTGTTCTTCCGCATTGCGGCGCAGCGAGAGCGGGGTGCGCACGGCAATGCCCAGTTCTTCCGCCGCCTGCTGCACGGGGGAGGGACGCAGCTTCTTGCCCCGGCCCGCGGGGCGGGGGGGCTGGCTGTACACGGTTACGATGTCATGCCCGGCCTGGTGCAGGGCGCGAAGGGCGGGCACGGCAAAATCGGGCGTGCCCATGAAGGCCAGTCGCATGGCGTTGGGGTCCGTTCAGGCTGGGCCGGACCCTTTTTGTAGAAAACCCAAGGCCCCGGCGGTGTGATCCACACGCGTGGGTCAGTGCTTCTGGCGCTGTTCCTTGGCCAGGCGGCGCATGATCATGTTGCGCTTGAGCGTGGAGAGGTGATCGACAAACAGGATGCCTTCCAGATGGTCGATCTCGTGCTGCAGGCAGGTGGCCAGCAGGTCATCGGCTTCCAGTTCCTGCACCTTGCCTTCCATGTCCTGGTAGCGCACGCGCACCGCTTCGGGGCGGACGACCTCGGCATACTGATTGGGCAGCGACAGGCAGCCTTCCTCACGCGCGGCCATGCTGTCCGTCTCGGCAATCACCTCGGGGTTGATCAGCACGATGGGGTTGCGCGGGCCGTCCTTGTCCGACACGTCGACAATGGCAAAGCGCATGCCAAGTCCCACCTGCGGCGCGGCCAGGCCAATGCCGGGGGCCTGGTACATGGCCGCGAACATGCGGGGGATGATGGTGCGCAGGCCGTCCATGTCCTCGGGGCGGACAAGGCGGGTTTTCTGGCGCAGGACCGCCTGGGGCGCGACCAGGATCGGCATGGGGGTCGCCTGAGCGATGACATCATGTTCAATCATAGATCGCCATTTAGCGTGTCCGTACCCGTGATGCCAGTAGGGATAGGGTCAAAATGGCGCAGGGTACCGGCATGACGGAACGGGAGCCTCCCCTTGCGCATGGCTATTATTCTCCCATATCGTAAAAAGACGGAAGCGGATGCCTGAGCGGGTCCGCTTCACGTTTCTTGTCTCGCTCGCAGCAGAGGAGGCCGATTTGTCGGGAAGAGTCTTCGGGTCCCCCATGTTCCTGGGGTTTGACCATCTTGAACAGATGCTTGAACGGGCATCAAAAAACGCAACGGACGGCTATCCGCCCTATAATATAGAGCAGGTCAGCCCCACGACCCTGCGCATCACGCTGGCGGTGGCCGGTTTCGTGATGGAGGACCTGCACATCACGCAGGAAGACAACCAGCTGGTCATCCGCGGGCGGCAGAGTGACGACGGGCAGGGGCGTATTTTCCTGCATCGTGGCATCGCGGCCCGCCAGTTCCAGAAGGCGTTCGTGCTGGCCGAGGGAATCGAGGTGGGCGGAGCGTGGATGGATAACGGCCTGCTGCATATCGAACTGGCCCGCCCGCAGCCGGAAGTACGCGTGCGCAAGATCGAGATCTCGCGCGCGCCATCAGCCCCCCCTGCGTCGCGTGATCGTGTTCCACCCGTGGTGGATGTGCCCATGGGGCGCAAGCAACGTGTCGTGAGGGTGATTGACGAGGAATGACAGCATAAGCCGTAATGGAACGGCCAGTATTGCGATGCGGACCCGAAGGGACGGACATCCCTTCATGATGCAGGAGATAACGCGATGAGAGTCACGACACAGAATGGCCGGGTACTGCTGCAAAATGACCCGGAAACGGTAGCCGGCCCCCATGCCGTAACGGCCGGTGAACTGCGGGGACTGGGCATGGAAACGGTGGCCTACATCCGCGCGGTGGAAGTGGAAGGTCAGGGCGCCTTTGCCATCCATGCCGCGGATGGTACCCCGCTTGCGGTAACCGATGACCACGAGACGGCCGTCAGGGCCATCCTCCAGCATGAAATGATGCTGGTTCCCCTTCACTAATTCTTTTCTTTCTTAGACAGAGGCCCTGTCCGGCATGCACGGACAGGGCCTTTTATGGTGTGGCAGACCCCACAACGCACTGGGACAGGATGGGGGAGGACCGGCGTCACGGCCCTCCCACCCCGTAGGGGTCTCACACCGTCTGGTTGCCTGCCCTGACCGTGGGATCAAGCCAGCCGATGTTGCCATCGGGCCTGCGGTAGAGCACGTTGACGGTATCGGTCCTGCTGTTGCGGAAAAGCTGGATCTGGCTGTCGGCCAGGTCAAGGCGCATCACGGCCTCGCTTACGCTCAGGGTCGGGATCTCGGCCGGGCGCTCGGCAATGATCGTGGCATAGGGTCCGGCGCTGGCCAAGGCCGAGTCCTCTTCCTCAAGCGGGCTTTCCTCCTCGCCTGCGGCGGCGGGGGTGGTCATGCCGGGGCGCAGGACATAGCTGCGCCCGAATTCGGGCACCTGCTGGCGGGTTTTCATGTGGCCATGGTTGGTGGCCTTGCGGTGGTAGCGGCGCAGGCGGCGGGCGATGTGTTCGGCCGCATCGTCAAAGGCCGAATGGGCATCGGCGGCTTCGCCCTCGCCGCGCAGGGTCAGCCCGCGTGAGGCATGGAGGTTGATGTCACAGGTAAAAAACGAGCGCGCACGGCTGAAGGTAACGCGCGCTTCCATGGCCTGCCCGAAATACTTTTCCGAAATACGGTCCAGATGGGCGCTTACCCGGTGTTTCAGGGCATCGGACAGGTCGATCTGCTTTCCGGCAACACTGATGTGCATAAGGGACAACTCCTTATCTGATCACAGCGCAGTCACCTGCGGGAGACGCAGTACGGTCGTTCAGTTCATGATGATGTCTCTACAGGGCCGAGCGTGTGCTCCCATGCGGGCTGCGATGCGTATGCTATTGTGTTGTACCAGTCGGGCACATGGTCCCGAACGGGAAACATTTGGGCATGGTTGCACGCCTGCTGTCCATTCCTTATTTGCATAAGAGATGGCAGATTTTCCTATCAATGGGGGCTTGCATTCCACCCCCTGCCTACAGGGGATGGACATCGTGGCTAGAGGGTGAATTTCTCGCCCAGATATACGCGGCGCACGTCCTCGTTCGCCACGATTTCCTCCGGCCGCCCTTCGGTCAGCACCTGCCCGCTATGCATAATGTAGGCCCGGTCAATGACTTCCAGCGTCTCGCGCACGTTGTGGTCGGTAATCAGCACCCCGATGCCGCGATCCTTCAGATGGGCCACCAGGTCACGGATTTCGCCCACCGCGATGGGGTCGATACCGGCCAGGGGTTCGTCCAGCAGGACATAATGCGGCTGGCTGGCCAGCGCGCGGGCAATTTCCAGCCGCCGCCGCTCACCACCCGACAGGGCCAGTGATGAGGAATGCCGCAGGCGTGTAATGCCGAATTCCCCCAGCAGGCCATCCAGCATCGTCTGCCGTCGGTCGGGGTCCGGTTCCACGATCTCGAGTGCCGCCATGATGTTCTGCTCAACGGTCAGGCCACGGAAGATGCTCGATTCCTGTGGCAGGTAGCCAATGCCCATCCGCGCGCGGCGGTACATGGGCAACTGGGTTATGTCCGCGCCATCCAGCGTGATGGTGCCCATGTCGGGCCGGACCAGACCCACGATCATGTAGAAGCTGGTGGTCTTGCCCGCGCCATTGGGGCCAAGCAGGGCCACGGCCTCGCCCCGCTGCACCTGCAGCGAGACATCGCGCACCACCTGCCGCTTCTTGTAGCTCTTGCCGATACCGCTGGCGATCAGCCCGCCGGAGGGGGGGGCAACCGGCTGTTCGGTCGTGGCCGCCCCGTCTGCCGCTTCTGCCTTGGGCGTCGTGTTCATCGTGCTGATCCCTTGTCACCCTTGCCAGCCTGGTTCGGAATGACCAGGCCGCTCACACGTGAGCCGGGGTTGTCGGTCAGTGTCGCGATATCGGTATGCATGTTCACGATGGCCGATGTGCCGCTGACCTGATTTTCCCCACGGGTGATATGCACGTTGCCCACCAGTCGGGCAATGCCCGTATCGGGCACATAGACGCCCCGGTCCCCGGTTACGGTTTCGGTGCGGGTACGGATCACGATATGGCCGAAGGCATCGACATGGTCGATCGTGCCCGCACCGGGGGCGGGCCTGTCATCGGCGGTATCGACCGGCGTGTCCTTCTTGCCGTTGGGATGTGTCTCGTTCCATTCGCGCCGGGGGTGGCTGCGCTGGTCCTTCGGCCTGTCATAGCCCACCAGCACGTCGGCACGGATCTGCCGCCCGTCATCGGTGGTCATGGTGGCATTGCCACGGGCAACGGACATGTGCTCGTGCGAATGATATTCCAGCACGTCGCGCGCGGTCAGGATGTCCTGCGGGGTCGTCATTTTCAGGTGCTGGCCGGTCATGACCAGGATCGCCTGGTCCACATCATAGACCGCATGGTCGCCCCATGCCTGGTCGCTGGTATTGAAGGCATGGACATGGCCCAGGGCTTCCAGCCGGTACACCTCGCTGGCGCCACCGGGGCCGCTGCTGTCGCCCGGGGCATTTGTGGATGCGGCACCTGTACCCGCGCCACCGGGCGCGCCCGCCGGGGCCGGCCTGTCGGGGGTGGGCAGGTCCTGGGGCAGGGTATCGGATGTGGTGGCGAGGCTGGTATCCACATCAGGGTCGCCGGGCAGGGCGGGCGCGGCAGGGGGCTGCGCTGCGGGGGATGCGGCAGGCGTGGCCGAGTCGTCGGTGATGTGGGGGCGTCGGGTTTCAAGCGGGGGGGCAACCCCCATATGGTCGGCCAGCGGGGCGCCGGCGCCCGGTGGCTTCGGTGCCGCCGTGGCCGGGCCGCCCGCCTGCGGGGCCTGGGCCGCTGTCGTGGGGGCCGTGGCCTTCTTGCGGTAGAAGGCGACCAGGCGGTCGGCGCGCACCGTCACGTCGCCCCGGATGGCCTGGGCGCGGTCATAGGCGGTGACGGTCTGGGCATTCTGGTCCCAGTCAAAGCCGCCCGCGGCCGTGACATTGATCTGCTGGCCGTGTGACATGTCCAGCCCCTGCGCCATGGCGGGGGCTGCCGCCACCAGCCCGAGCATGAGGCCGCCCAGCGGGAGGGTGGAGCGCGCGCGCGCCATCAGTTCGGTCTTTCCGCTGCGTTGAGGATCATGCGCCCCGGCCCGCGGAACAGCATGACGCCGCCATGGATGTCCAGCATGCCGCCCTGTACGTCCATCACGCCCATCGGGCCTTCGCCATGGATCCAGCTGTCGGTTACGATAATGTTGTGGCGCATGTCGATATCGGCGGTGGGGGTCAGCATGAGGGTTCCGTCATTGCGATAGAGCGTGACCGCATGCGTCAGGTCCAGCATCTGGGCATGCTGGATATAGACGCCTTCACTGGCGGTCACGTACAGCCAGTTTCCGTTATCCATCAGGGTATCGGCGGCGGCGTTGGTCAGGTCAATCCGTTCGGATGAGATCTGGCGCGCCTCATCGGCGGTGATCATGTAGGGGCGGCCATGTTCGTCCAGCCCGCGATAGGTCGGGTTGAGCATGCTGCCGCTTTTCACGCGCACATGGCTCATCTGCGCCATGGTGCCGGTATGCATGATCACGGCGCGCTGCACGGCGGGCCATGCCGCGATGGAGCCAAGCAGGACAAGGGCCAGCAGCGGCAGCATCCACTTGGCCGAACGCATGATGGTCTGTCGCCGCGCAAGATCGGCGGCATTGGGCAGCAGCCGCGTGCGGGTGGACTGGTCGAATATGCTGCGCTGGCGCTCCACATCGGCGGCGCTGCGGGCATAGTCCTCGCGCTCGATGCGGTCGGGCGCGTTGCCCCCGTTCCTGTCGTCAGGCTGGTCCGTCATGCAATGCCAGCACGCAGCAGGTCGTGCAGGTGGACGATGCCGACGGGCTGGTCCGTGTCATTCAGCACGAAGATGCTCGAGATCGGTCGGGGGCGGTCATTCATGATGCGCAGCGCTTCCGCCGCCAGAACGTCGGAGCCAATGGTCTGGGGCTGGGTGTTCATGATGTCGGCGGCGCGCGTATGGTCAAGGTCCAGTTCCAGCGCCAGGCGCAGGTCACGATCGGTGATCAGCCCGACCAGGCGGTTGTTCGCATCCACCACCCCCATGCAGCCAAAGGCCTTGCGTGTCATTTCCATGATCACCTGCCGCAGCGGCGTGTCGGGTGTGCCCAGCGGCATGCTCGGGCCGGGATGCATGAGTTCACGCACGCGGCGCAGCTGCGTGCCCAGCCGCCCGCCGGGGTGGAAGACGCCAAAGTCACTGGCGCTGAACCCGCGGCGCTGCAGCAGCACGATGGCCAGCGCATCGCCCAGCGCCAGCTGCATGGTGGAACTGGTGGTGGGGGCCAGGCCGTTGGGGCAGGCTTCGGGCGCGCGGGGCAGCAGCAGCACGATATCCGCCGTGCGTGCCAGAGTGGAGTGCGCGCAGGATGTCATGGCGATCAGCAGCATGCCGAAGCGGCGGGCATGGGAGATGACGTCGGCCATTTCCGCCGTCTCGCCGGAATTGGAGATGGCGAGTACCGCATCCCCCTTCTGCAGCATGCCCAGATCCCCGTGCGAGGCCTCGGCCGGATGCACGAAGATGGCCGGCGTGCCGGTGGAGGCCAGGGTCGCCTGTATCTTGCGCCCGATATGCCCCGACTTGCCGATGCCGGTCACCACCACGCGCATGTTGTCCGACAGGATGCGCTCGACCGCCTGGATGAAGGCCTGCCCCAGACCGGCTTCCCCCGGTCTCGGGGGGGCCTCCAGTGCGGTGATCATGGCCTGCAGGCCGGCGGATTCGGTGCGCAGCACGCCGCATGCATCCAGCAGTATGCGCGCCTGTGGCGTCGGCATGCTTGCATCGGGGGGGGAGGGGGGAAAGGGGGAAAGGCTGCTGTTCATGCCCGATCTGTGTTGTTGCGACAGGCTGCCGGCGGGGCCGGGAGCGGTGTCAGGCGGCCCGATGCGCGAAAATGTCCGGATCCTGATAGCCCAGTATATCAAGACGTGCACGCGCTGGCATGAAATCAAAGCAGGCCTGCGCCACGTCGCGCCGGCCTTCGCGGTGCAGCAGGGCCTCCAGCCTTTCCCACAATGCATGCAGGTACAGCACGTCGGATGCCGCATAGCATAGCTGTTCGCGCGTCAGGTCCGTAGCACCCCAGTCCGAACTCTGCTGCTGCTTGCTCAGTTCCACCCCCAGCAGTTCCCGGCACAGATTGGCCAGGCCATGGCGGTCGGTATAGGTGCGCACCAGCTTGGAGGCGACCTTGGTGCAGATGCACGGCGCTACGGTCACATTGAACGTGTGCTGGAGAATCGCCACGTCGAACCGGGCGAAATGCATGATCTTGGGCACGCGGGCATCGGTCAGCACGCGCACCAGGTTGGGAAAGCCGGCCGCCGTTGCGTGGGGGGGAACCTGCACGAGGTGGGCCTGTCCGTCCCCTGCCGAAAGCTGGACCAGGCACAGGCGGTCACGATGCGGGTTGAGGCCCATCGTTTCGGTATCGACGGCCACCATGCCGGTAAAGGTCACATCGGCGGGCAGGTCGCCGCGATGGAAATGGATGGCATCGGGTACCGGGCTTGCAGCCATGTTGAGAACGCTCCGTCACGATAGGCCCTTCACGGTGGCAGGTCTGGCAGGCAACCGCAAGGAAGGCCGGCCGTTGCAGTGCAGGTCCGGCAGGTGCCGGGCCGCGCGGGCGAACCTGCGCGCGAAGGATGCATAGGGGGCGGTTTACACCAATTTGAACCGGGAAACAGGCAAAAAAGATACGGGGCAGACCCGGCGGGGCTGCCCTGACCAACCCCCGGAGGGGAGTAGTATCCGATTTTTCAGAAAAGCTGGTGCCCAGAAGAAGACTCGAACTTCCACGACCTTGCGGCCACAGGTACCTGAAACCTGCGCGTCTACCAATTCCGCCATCTGGGCTCAGAGGCTCCCCAGCGGAGGCCGCCGGGGTGGTGTGAGCGCTGTTTAGTCCGGCACGCGGGGGCGGTCAACAGGCTAAATGGTTTTTTTTGAAATCAGGCGCATTTTTTTCTTTTCGCCCCGTGGCATGGGGCGCGCGGGCGGGAGAATTGACTGTGCCGCCCCCGGCCCCGCATGCGAAAAAAGGCGGCAGCGCACTCACGCGCCACACACGGGAGCAGGTCATGACACGGAAGGTGGCAACGGTTTTTGGTGGATCGGGCTTTGTCGGGCAGTCCGTCGTGGGGCGTCTGGCGCGGGCGGGTTATGTGGTGCGCGTGGCCGGGCGCACCGCACGGCTGGCCGCGACCCTGCGCATGCTGGGGGATGTGGGTCAGGTGGTGCCCGTTGTCGCCTCCATCATGGACGAGGCGGGCTGCGTCGCGGCGCTGGAGGGGTGTGACCTGGCCATCAACCTGGTGGGAGTCCTCTCGCCACGCGGGCTGGCGACGTTCGAGGCGATCCATGTCGAAGGTGCCGCGCGCGTGGCCCGTCTGGCCGCCTGCGCGGGGGTGGAGCGGCTGATCCATGTCTCGGCGCTGGGGGCGGATGTCAGCAGCCCGTCCGCTTACGCCCGCAGCAAGGCGGAAGGGGAATGCGCCGTCACCCGCGCCATGCCAGGGGCGGTGATCATCCGCCCCTCGCTCATATTCGGGGTGGGCGGCCCCTTTCCCGCCATGTTCGCGCGCATGGCGCGCTTCATGCCGGTGGTGCCGGTGTTCGGGGCGGCCACCCGTTTCCAGCCGGTCTGGGTGGGGGATGTGGCCGAAGGCATGCTGCGCCTTGCAACCGATGGGTCCATGGCCGGGGTCGTGTTCGAATTTGGCGGCCCGCGCATCATGACCATGCGCCAGATCGTGGCGTGGTCGGCGCGCTGGGCGGGGCATCCGCGCCCGCTGTTCGAGGTGCCGCGCTGGCTGGCCAATGCGCAGGCCGGCGTGCTGGAGCACCTGCCCGGCAAGGTGCTGACGCGTGACCAGGTCAGGCTGCTCTATGTCGATAACGTCGTGGCGCCCGGCGCGCGCACCATCGAAATGCTGGGCATAACCCCCGCGCCGATGGACCTGATCCTGGGATAAGGGAGGGAAACTGGGGAAATTTGCCGTTTTTCCCCATAAAGGTCAGCACTGCTGTCTTTTATTTTCGCGCGGTGGTGCGTAGGTCTGTCCTTCGCCATGGGCGCGCTGGTGCTGCCGTGGCTTCCTTCTCATCCGCACACCAGGGGCAGACCGATGGCCGAGCGCATGCTGAAATTCGTCTCTGTGGCGCAGGAGCAGCCGGACAAACGGCCTGCCGGGGCGCGCCGCAGGGATTTTAACGAAATTTATGCCGAGTTCGTGCCCGCAAAGGCCGAGACGCAGGCTTCGCGCTGTTCGCAGTGTGGCGTGCCGTTCTGCTCGGTACACTGCCCGCTGGGCAACAACATCCCCGACTGGCTGATGATGACGGCGGCGGGACGGATGGAGGAGGCATACGAACTGTCGTCCGCCACCAACACCTTCCCCGAAATCTGTGGCCGCATCTGCCCGCAGGACCGCCTGTGCGAAGGCAACTGCGTGATCGAGGAAGGATTCGAAAGCGTCACCATCGGCGCGGTCGAGCGCTACATTACCGATACCGCCTTTGATAACGGCTGGGTCAGGCCGGTAAAGCCGATGGTCGAGCGGGATGAAAGTGTTGCCATCATCGGTGCCGGTCCCGGCGGGCTGGCCGCTGCGGTGCAGCTGCGCGAGCAGGGCTACCAGGTCCATGTCTATGACCGGTACGACCGTGTTGGCGGCCTGCTGATGTACGGCATCCCCGGCTTCAAGCTGGAGAAGGATATCGTCCTGCGCCGCCACAGGCTGCTGGTGGAATCGGGCGTGCAGTTCCATCTGGGCAAGGGCATTGGCGATACGGACGGTGCGGACAGCATCGCGTTTTCCACCCTGCGCGCGCGCCATGACGGCGTGCTGATCGCAACGGGTGTGTACAAGTCGCGCGATATCGGTGGCCCCGGCGCGGGGCTGGGCGGCATCGTGCGCGCGCTGGATTACCTGACGGCATCCAACCGTGTCTCGCTGGGGGACACGGTTGCCGAATATGACAGCGGCGAACTGAATGCCGCGGGCAAGTCGGTGGTGGTGATTGGCGGTGGCGATACGGCCATGGACTGCGTGCGTACCGCCATCCGGCAGGGTGCGAAGTCGGTGAAGTGCCTGTACCGCCGCGACCGCGCCAACATGCCCGGCTCGGTGCGGGAAGTGAAGAATGCCGAGGAAGAGGGCGTGGAGTTCGTCTGGCTTGCCGCCCCGCAGGCATTCGAGGGCGAGGGCGGCGTGACCGGCGTGCGTGCGACCCGCATGAAGCTGGGCCTGCCCGATGCCTCCGGCCGCCAGTCGGTCGAGCCGGTGGAAGGCAGCGCCTTTACGCTGGAAGCCGACATGGTGGTCAAGGCGCTGGGCTTCGACCCCGAACCGCTGCCCACGCTGTGGGGCCAGCCGGAACTGGAGGTCTCGCGCTGGGGCACGCTCATGGTCGATCGCAAGACGTTCATGACCAGCCTGCCCGGCGTATTCGCGGCCGGCGACATCGTGCGCGGGGCCAGCCTGGTGGTGTGGGCCATCCGCGACGGGCGGGATGCCGCAGCCCAGATGCACGCATGGCTTGAGGAATTGACGGCCGCACAGGCCGAGGTGGCGGAGTAAGCATGATGGACCAGTTTGAAAACCAGCCCACCGGTTTCGTTCAGGAATGGCAGGACAATGCACAGGCCATCTCCGGCCTGTACACCCCCGCTGATGAGCATGATGCCTGTGGTGTGGGCATGGTCGCAGCCCTTGATGGCAAGCCGCGCCGCGACGTGGTGGAAGCGGGCATCGCGGCCCTGAAGGCCGTGTGGCACCGGGGTGCTGTCGATGCCGATGGCAAGACCGGCGATGGCGCGGGCATCCATGTCGAGATCCCGCAGGATTTCTTTGCCGACGCGATCCATGCCGGTGGCGCCGAAGGCGGGGTGGACAGCCAGATCGCGGTGGGCATGGTCTTCCTGCCCAAGACCGATATCGCGGCCCAGGAACGCTGCCGCCAGATCATCGAAAGCGAGATCCTGGCGTTTGGCTACAGCATCTATGGCTGGCGGCAGGTGCCCATCAATACCGACTGCATTGGTGAGAAGGCCAATGCCACCCGCCCCGAGATCGAGCAGATCCTGATCCGCAACCTGCCCGGCAGTGCCGAGGCCGAGTTCGAGCGCGACCTGTACGTGATCCGCCGCAAGATCGAGAAAAGTGCGATCGCCAATCAGGTGGACCTGTATGTCTGCTCGCTGTCGTGCCGTTCACTGATCTACAAGGGCATGTTCCTGGCCGAGCACCTGACGGAGTTCTATCCCGACCTGCTCGACCCGCGCTTCGTCAGCCGCTTTGCCATCTATCACCAGCGGTACTCGACCAACACCTTCCCCACATGGAAGCTGGCCCAGCCCTTCCGCAGGCTGGCCCATAATGGTGAGATCAACACCATCTCGGGCAACGTCAACTGGATGAAAAGCCACGAGACCCGGCTGGCCGATCCCGTCCTTGACCCGTACATGGACGACCTCAAGCCCGTGGTGCAGGCGCAGGGGTCGGACACGGCGTGTTTTGACAACGTGTTCGAACTGCTGACATTCGCCGGTCGTGACGCGCCCATGGCGCGCTGCCTTATGGTACCGGCCAGCCTGGGCGGCAATTCCGCCATGCCGCAGCGCCACCGGGACATGTATTCCTACTGCAACGCGGTGATGGAGCCGTGGGACGGGCCTGCCGCCATCTGTGCCACCGACGGGCGCTGGATGGTGGCCGGCCTTGACCGCAGCGGCCTGCGCCCGCTGCGCTATACCGTGACCGGCAGCGGCCTGCTGATCGTGGGGTCCGAGACGGGCATGGTAAAGGTGCCCGAAGCCGATATCGTCAGCCGTGGCCGCCTTGGGCCGGGGCAGTCGCTCGCACTCGACCTGCATACGGCAAGGCTCTACAGCAACGAGGAACTGCTGGATGAACTGTCCGGCCGACAGGATTTCTCCGCCTGGGTCAGGCGCACGCAGGAAATCTCCAGCATCGTCCGCCCCGATGGCAGCGAGCCGGTGCTGTATGATGCCGAGATGCTGCGCCGCCGCCAGCTTGCCGTTGGCCTGACGCTGGAAGACCTTGAGACCATTCTCCAGCCGATGGTGGAAAATGCGTCCGAGGCCATCGGTTCGATGGGGGATGATACGCCGCTGGCCGTGCTGTCCACCCGCTACCGGGGGCTTGCGCATTATTTCCGCCAGGCGTTCAGCCAGGTCACCAACCCGCCCATCGACAGCCTGCGGGAGACGCGGGTGATGAGCCTCGTGACCCGGCTGGGCAACCTTGGCAACATCCTGGAGGAAAGCGAGAGCCAGTGCGACCTGCTCCAGCTGCCCTCTCCGGTGCTGACCACGGGTGAATTCCAGGCGCTGGTCGATTTCTGTGGCAAGGATGCCTGCATCATCGACTGCACCTTCCCCGCCGCCGACGGGGAAGCGGGCCTGCGGGCCGCCATCGCCCGCATCCGGGCCGAGGCCGAGGACCGCGTGCGCCAGGGCTGCACCCATGTCTTCCTGACCGATGAGCACCAGTCGGGTGAACACGCCTACATTCCCATGATCCTGGCAACGGCTGCGGTGCATACGCATCTTGTGCGCCAGTCGCTGCGTACGTTCACCTCGCTCAATGTCCGTTCGGCGGGGGCGCTGGACGTGCATGCCATCGCGGTCACGATCGGGGTGGGGGCGACCACGGTCAATCCGTATCTTGCGCAGGAAAGCATCGCCGACCGCCACCGCCGTGGCCTGTTTGGCAAGCTGACACTGAGCGAGTCGGTGGAGCGCTACCGCAAGGCGGTGAACAAGGGCCTGCTCAAGATCATGTCCAAGATGGGTATCTCCATCGTGGCATCGTATCGTGGCGGCTATAATTTCGAGGCCATCGGGCTGTCGCGCGCGCTGACGGCGGAGTTCTTTCCCGGCATGCCCTCGCGCATTTCCGGCATCGGCCTGACCGGTATCGCGCGCAATGTGCTCAGCTTCCATCACAAGGCATGGAACCGGCAGGTCGAAACCCTGTCCGTCGGCGGGCGCTACAAGCTGCGCCGCAGTGGAGAGGTGCATGCCTTTGACGGCAACCTGATCCACATGCTCCAGACCGCCGTGACCACGGGCAGCTTCTCGGTCTACCAGCGTTATGCCGATGCGGTGCGCCGCCAGCCGCCGGTGGCGCTGCGTGACCTGCTGGATTTCCGTGGCGGGCGCACGGCCATCCCCGTGGAATCGGTCGAGAGCATCACCGAACTGCGCAAGCGCCTGATCGCCCCCGGCATTTCGCTGGGCGCACTCAGCCCCGAAGCGCATGAAACGCTGTCCATCGCCATGAACCGCATCGGCGCCAAGTCCGATTCGGGTGAGGGCGGTGAAGACCCGGCACGCGCGAAGCCGCGCCCCAACGGGGATAACGCATCCTCTGCCATCAAGCAGATCGCGTCGGGCCGTTTTGGCGTGACCGCGCAGTATCTCAATGACTGCCGCGAGATCGAGATCAAGATGGCGCAGGGGGCCAAGCCCGGCGAGGGCGGGCAGCTTCCCGGCTTCAAGGTCACGGGCCTGATTGCAAAGCTGCGCCATGCGACCGAAGGCGTGACCCTGATCTCGCCCCCGCCGCACCATGACATCTATTCGATCGAGGACTTGGCCCAGCTCATCTACGATCTCAAGCAGATCAACCCCGAGGCCACCGTGACCGTGAAGCTGGTCGCCCGCTCCGGCATCGGCACGATCGCGGCCGGTGTGGCCAAGGCCAAGGCGGATGCGATCCTGATTTCCGGTCATTCCGGCGGCACGGGCGCAAGCCCGCAGTCTTCGGTCAAGTATGCGGGCATGCCGTGGGAACTGGGTCTGGCGGAAGCGCATCAGGTCCTGATGCTCAACCGCCTGCGCCACCGGGTGAAGCTGCGCGCCGATGGCGGGCTGAAAACCGGGCGTGATGTGGTGATCGCCGCCATGCTGGGGGCGGAGGAATTCGGCATCGGCACCGCAAGCCTTGTGGCCATGGGCTGCATCATGGTGCGCCAGTGCCATTCCAACACCTGCCCCGTGGGCGTGTGCACGCAGGATGACGAACTGCGCCGCAAGTTCGAGGGCACGCCGGAGAAGGTGATCAACCTGTTCTCCTTCATTGCCGAGGACGTGCGCAACATCCTCGCCTCGCTGGGTTTTGCCACGCTGAACGAGATCATCGGCCGCACCGACCTGCTGCATCAGGTGCTGCGCGGGGCGGACTACCTTGATGACCTTGACCTCAATTCGCTGCTGGCCCAGGCGGACCCCGGCCCCTATGGCCGCTACTGCACGCGAGAGGGCCGCAACGAAGTGCCCGAGACGCTGGATGCGCAGATGATTGCCGATGCGCGCCCGCTGTTCGACCATGGTGAGAAGATGCAACTGCAGTACAACGTGCAGAACACGCATCGCGCCATCGGCACGCGCATTTCCTCGCTGATCGTGCGGCAGTTCGGCATGAGCACGCTGGCACCGGGCCACCTTACGGTGCGGCTGCGTGGTTCGGCCGGGCAGTCGCTGGGGGCGTTCGCGGTGCAGGGCCTCAAGCTCGAGGTGCTGGGCGATGCCAACGACTATGTGGGCAAGGGGCTTTCGGGGGCGACCATCGTGGTGCGGCCTTCGCCTTCCTCCAGCCTTGTCTCGAACGAGAACGCGATTATCGGCAACACGGTGCTGTATGGCGCCACGGCCGGTGCGCTGTATGCGGCAGGCCAGGCGGGCGAGCGCTTTGCGGTGCGTAACTCGGGTGCCACCGCCGTGGTCGAGGGCTGCGGGTCCAACGGCTGTGAATACATGACCGGCGGCACGGTGGTTATCCTGGGCGATACGGGCGACAATTTTGGCGCGGGCTTTACCGGCGGCATGGCGTTTGTATACGACGCCAGCGGCACCTTTGCCGAGCGCGTGAACCCCGATACCGTCATGTGGTGCCGCGTGCAGGACCCGAAATGGGAAGCCGTGCTGCGTGAACAGGTCGAGATCCATGCCCGCGAGACCGGCAGCCACTATGCCGAACTGCTGCTGCATAACTGGGACAGGACGCTGCCGCGTTTCTGGCATGTCGTGCCCACGGAATATGCGCGTGTGATCGGCTTCGAGGCCCCGGCCCTGGCGCGGGGAGCGTAAGCCGCCGCAGCCTTTTTTCCAGTCATGACCAGCAGGGGAGCCGGGCGGCAATGCCCGGCTCCTTTCGTATGCGGGGCAGAATATTGGCCAGCGGGGTCGCGCGGGCTTGCGGGACGCATTAGGTTTGACCACATGGGAATCGCGGGGCTGGCGCATGGGTGCCGGGCCTGCCTGATGTGATGGTTGGTGGTCGATCTATGTCCAAAGCGTATTTTTCCGCTCCCGTATCCGCCCTTTCGCCCGTGCGGGAGGAAGCGGGCCAGCCCTCTGGCGGTGCGCCCGGCCTGTCGGGCCTGCCGCGATGGGACCTGTCGGATCTGTATGAAGGCCCGCAGGCCCCACAGCTTGCCACCGACCTGGATCAGGCGGATGCGGATTCGCAGGATTTCGCCCGCGTGTGGCAGGGCCGCCTGGCCAGCGTGGCCGGCGGCGAACTTGCGCAGGCCATTGCCGAATACCAGCGGATTGACGAAGTGCTGGGCCGGGCCGGGTCATATGCCCAGCTGCTGTTCGCGGCCAATACATCGGATTCGGAGGTGGCGCGCTTCGCCCAGTCGGTCAATGAGCGGCTGACCGCTATTTCCACCCATCTGCTGTTCTTCACGCTCGAGATCAACCGGATTCCCGATGACGTGCTGGCCGCCCAGATGAGCGATCCGGCACTGGCCCACTGGGCGCCTTTCCTGCGTGACCTGCGTGTCTTCCGCCCCTACCAGCTTCCCGACGAGGTGGAGGCGGTGCTGCATGAAAAATCGGTCACCGGCCCGGCCGCGTGGAACCGCCTGTTTGACGAGACGATGGCCGGGCTGCGCGTGCGCGTGGGCGGCGAGAGCCTGACACTGGGCAACGCGCTGGATACCATGTCCAGTCCCGATCGCAGCGTGCGCGCCAGTGCCGCGCGCGCCATTGGCGATGAACTGGGCCGGAACGTGAAGCTGTTCTCGCTCATTACCAACACGCTGGCCAAGGACAAGGCGATCATGGACGGGCTGCGGCATTACCCGCGCCCCACATCGGCGCGCAACTGCGCCAACATGGTCGAGGACGAGGTGGTCGACGCGCTGGTGCAGGCCGTGACCGAAGCCTATCCGCGCCTGTCGCACCGCTATTACGCGCTCAAGGCGAAGTGGCTGGGGCTGGAAAAGCTGGAATACTGGGACCGCAATGCCCCGCTGACCACGCAGGATGAACCGCTGATCGGGTGGACGGAGGCGACCGGGCAGGTGCTGGGTGCCTATGAGGGCTTCGATCCGCGCATGGGAAAGGTGGCGAAGGAATTTTTCGACCATGCATGGATTGACGCGCCCCCGGTGCCGGGCAAGGCGTCGGGCGCGTTCGCCCATCCTACGGTGCCGTCGGTCCATCCCTACCTGCTGCTCAACTACCGTGGCCGCACGCGCGATGTGATGACACTGGCGCATGAACTGGGTCATGGCGTGCATCAGGTGCTGGCGGGACGGCAGGGCTACCTCATGTCCAGCACGCCGCTCACCCTGGCCGAGACCGCCAGCGTGTTTGGCGAGATGCTGACCTTCCGCGCGCTGCTTGATGCCCAGACCGATCCCACACGCCGCAGGCTCATGCTGGCGGCCAAGGTGGAGGACATGCTCAACACCGTGGTGCGTCAGGTCGCCTTCTACCGTTTCGAGACACTGGTGCATGAGGAACGCCGCAAGGGTGAACTGCTGCCCGCGCGCATTGGCGAGATCTGGCGCCAGACCCAGGCCGAAAGCCTTGGCCCCGCCTTCAACTTCACGCCGGATTATGATGTGTACTGGACCTATGTCCCGCATTTCATCCATTCACCATTTTATGTGTACGCCTATGCCTTTGGTGATTGTCTGGTAAACGCGCTATACGGTGTGTTCCACTCCGGGCATCCGGGTTTTCAGGACAAGTATCTCGACATGCTGGCGGCAGGCGGCACGAAGCGGCACCGTGAACTGCTTGCCCCCTTCGGGCTGGATGCGGCGGACCCCGGTTTCTGGCAGAAGGGGCTGGATGTGATCGCCGGATTTATTGATGAACTGGAGCGTGTCTGACGTGGCGGATGAACGGAATATCGACAATACCGGCCTGTTTGGTGAATTCCGCCGCATGGTGCGCACGTCGGGCACGGTGGGCGGCATTGCCGCCCGTATTGCCGGGCACAAGATGGGGTTCCGCCCCTCCAGCCAGAGCATCCATGCCGAGGACCTGAAAAGCGTGCTGGGCGGGCTGAAAGGCCCGCTGATGAAGGGCGCGCAGCTTCTGTCCACCATTCCCGGTGCCCTGCCCGAGGAATACGCCAAGGAACTGGCCCAGCTTCAGGCCAATGCGCCGCCCATGGGGTGGAATTTCGTCCGCCGCCGCATGTCCGCCGAACTGGGACCGAACTGGGAGCGCAGTTTCCGCTCCTTCAGCCGCGAGGCCTCGGCCGCCGCAAGCCTGGGGCAGGTCCACCGCGCGGTCCTGCCCGACGGGCGGGAGGTGGCGTGCAAGCTGCAGTATCCGGACATGAAATCAACGGTCGAATCCGACCTGCGCCAGTTCCGTCTGGCGGTGGGACTGTTCTACCGGCTGGACAGCACGATCTGCCAGGATGACGTGCTGGAAGAACTTCAGGACCGGCTGTACGAGGAACTGGATTACCAGCGCGAGGCCGCGAACATGCGGCTCTACCACCTGATGCTGGCCGATTTTCCGGACGTGACCATTCCCCGGCCCATCGATGCCCTGTGCACCCGGCGCCTGCTGACCATGGAATGGGTCAACGGGCGCGGCGTGCAGAAGGTGCTGGACACCAACCCCACGCAGGAAGAGCGCAACAGCATGGCGCGTGCCCTGTTCCGCGCCTGGTATGCCCCGCTTTACCGTTACGGCGTGATCCATGGGGACCCGCACATGGGCAATTTTACCGTGCGCGATGATTTCGGGATCAACCTGCTTGATTTTGGTGCGATCCGCATTTTCCCGCCGCGTTTTGTACAGGGCATCATCGACCTGCACAGGGCGATCGAGACGGATGACGAGGATCTGGCCATGCATGCCTATGCGGCATGGGGCTTTACCAACCTGTCGCGTGACACGATGCGTGTGCTCAATGAATGGGCGCGCTTCATCTATGGCCCGCTGCTGGACGACCGTGAACGCTTCATTCAGGAAGATAACGACCCGCAATACGGCCGGGCCGTGGCCGAGCGGGTCTATAACGGCCTGAAGCGTACCGGGGGGGTGCAGCCGCCGCGCGAATTCGTGCTGGTGGACCGGTCCGCCGTGGGGCTGGGCAGCGTGTTCCTGCGGCTGAAGGCAAAAGTGAACTGGCACCGGCTGTTTCAGGAAGTGGCGGCGGATTTCAATGAAGCCGCACTGGCCCGGCGGCAGGCCGATGCCCTGCGCGAAGCCCGCGTGCCGCCGCCCCTGGGCGCACGGGCGTGATGGGAAGGGGGGTGCGATCCCGCCATGTGGCCCTTGCGTCGCGGCGGCGGCATCCCCACTGTGTCTAGTCATGGCAACAGCATCGCGTAGCAGGAAAAAGAAAACGACCGACATCGACCCGGCGGACATGCCTGTCCTGTTCCAGCCGGAGCGGCAGGCGGCAAAGCCCAAGGTCAACAGGTTCCGGGTCCATTCCCCTTACGAACCCGCAGGCGACCAGCCCACGGCCATTGCCGAACTGGTCAGCGGCGTGGAGGGGGGCGAGCGGGACCAGGTACTTCTGGGTGTGACCGGGTCGGGCAAGACCTTCACCATGGCCAAGATCATCGAGGCGACGCAGAAGCCGACCCTGGTGCTGGCCCCCAACAAGACACTTGCCGCCCAGCTTTATGCGGAGATGAAGCAGTTCTTCCCCGATAACGCGGTGGAGTATTTTGTCAGTTACTACGATTACTACCAGCCCGAAGCCTATGTGCCCCGGTCGGATACGTATATCGAAAAAGACAGCCAGATAAACGAGCAGATCGACCGCATGCGCCACGCCGCCACACAGGCGCTGCTGGAGCGTAACGATGTGATCATCGTGGCCTCGGTCTCGTGCATTTACGGTATCGGCTCGGTCGAGACCTATTCGCGCATGGTGGTCAAGCTGGAAGTTGGCGGCGAGATTGACCGCGACAAGCTGATCAGGGGGCTGGTTGAACTACAGTACCGTCGTAACGATGCCGCCTTCCAGCGCGGCACCTTCCGCGTGCGGGGCGAGACGATCGATGTCTTTCCCGTCCAGAACGAGGACCGGGCCTGGCGCATCAGCCTGTTCGGCGATGAGATTGACGAGATCAGCGAATTCGACCCGCTGACGGGCGAGAAGACTGGCGATCTCGAATCCATCAGCATCTATGCCAACAGCCATTACGTCACCCCACGCCCCACGCTGACGCAGGCGATGATGGGCATAAAGCAGGAACTGCGCGAGACGCTGGCCCGCTTCAGTGAGGAAGGCAAGCTGCTGGAGGCCGAGCGCCTGCAGCAGCGTACGACCTTCGACCTTGAAATGATCGAGACGACAGGCGTGTGCAAGGGGATCGAGAACTATTCGCGCTACCTGTCGGGCCGCGCCCCGGGGGAGCCGCCGCCCACCCTGTTTGAATACCTGCCCGAGGACGCGCTGCTGATCGTGGATGAAAGCCATGTGACCGTGCCCCAGATTGGCGGCATGGAGCGCGGCGACCACGCCCGCAAGTCGGTGCTGGCGGAATTCGGCTTCCGCCTGCCATCATGCCTGGACAACCGCCCGCTCACCTTTGCCGAATGGGATTCGTACCGCCCGCAGACCGTGTTCGTCAGCGCCACCCCCGGCCCGTGGGAAATGCGCCGGACGGAAGGCGTGTTTGCCGAACAGGTGATCCGCCCCACCGGCCTGATCGACCCGGTCACCATCGTCCGCCCCGTGGAGCACCAGGTGGACGACCTGCTGGCCGAATGCCGCCAGACCATTGCCGATGGCGGGCGCGTGCTGGTCACCACCCTGACCAAGCGCATGGCGGAAGACCTGACGGAATACATGAACGAGGCAGGCATCCGCGTGCGTTATCTGCATTCGGATGTGGACACGCTGGAGCGTATCGAGATCATCCGTGACCTGCGGCTGGGCGCGTTTGACGTGCTGATCGGCATCAACCTGCTGCGGGAGGGGCTGGATATTCCCGAATGCTCGCTGGTGGCCATTCTTGATGCCGACAAGGAAGGCTTCCTGCGTTCGCGCACCTCACTCATCCAGACCATAGGCCGTGCCGCGCGTAACGTGGACGGGCGCGTGCTGCTCTATGCCGACAGGATGACCGACAGCCTTGCCTATGCCATCGAGGAAACCGCGCGCCGACGTGAAAAGCAGAACCTGTGGAACGAGGAGCACGGCATAACACCCCAGTCCGTGCGCAAGCATATCGGGGAGGCCATCTCCTCGGTCTTCGAGCAGGATTACGTGACCGTGTCCCCCACGGCCGATGGCAGCGTGCAGGAAATGGTGGGCAAGGATTACAAGGCCGCCATTGCCGAACTGGAAAAGAAGATGCGCGCGGCCTCGGCGGAACTGGAATTCGAGACCGCGGCCCACCTGCGTGACGAGATCCGCAGGCTGGAAGCCCTGGAACTGGGTATTGAGCCACCGCCGCTGCCGCAGTCCAGCGCGGGCAGGCCGGGCACCAGCCCCAAGGCGATCGCACGGCGCAACCGTGGCCCGGTGCCGCTGGGGCCGGGGGGCGGCGGGTATGATCCGCAACAGGCAAAGGGCAGGGGCAGGCGGCGTGGATGACAGGGCGACACCCGCACCCTGTGCGGGCCAGCATGAGCGTGGCATCTCCTCCACGCTGGAACTGTACGCGGGGGAGACGGCCCTGGGGCTGCTGCCCGACGTGGGGGGGAGCATCGCATACTGGCGGAGCGGGGATATGGAATTCCTGCGCCCCGTAACCGACCCCCACCTTGTGGCCCAGCATGGCCGGGCGGTGGCGGGTTACCCGCTTGTGCCGTTTTCCAATCGTGTGGCAGGCGACCATTTCCGTTTTGAGGGAGTGGACTACCACCTTGCCCCCAGTTTTGCCGGCGAGAACTGTGCCATCCACGGCAACGGGTGGCAGCGGCGGTGGCGAATCGACATGCTGTCGGACAGCAGCGCCACCCTGACGCTGGAGCACACGGCCACGCGCGAACTCGCGCCCCAGTGGCCGTTCAGCTATCGCGCGCAGCTGCGCTATGACCTGCGGGAAGCAGGTCTTTCCATCGGTCTCCTGCTGGAGAACACCGATACCCGCGACCAGCCCGTGGGCATGGGGTTCCATCCCTATTTTCCCCGTCATGACGGTCTGAAACTGGGTTTTGCCGCCAGCAGTGTCTGGACGAACGGGCCAGACCACATGCCTGCCCTGCGCATTCCGGCGGAAGGGCCGTGGTCGTTCGCCCATATGCGCGATGTGGGGCAGGCCGCCATTGACAACTGCTATGGCGGGTGGTCCGGCAGTGCCTTCCTGCGCTGGCCCCGCAGGGGCTATGCGCTGACGGTGGAAGCCAGCCCCGAACTGCGCCATCTGGTCCTGTTCACACCCCCCGCGCATCCCTATATCGGGCTGGAGCCGGTCAGTAACATGAATGATGGCCTCAACCGTCCCGGTATAGCCGATGCCGGCATGCGCGTACTGGCCCCCGGCCAGAAGATGGAAGGCCATATCCGCATGACGGTGGCCCGATGCTGAACGGCCGCGCGCCGTCCGGCCCGAAGGATGGCAAGCCCGGTTCCACCAGCCTGTCATGTTATGTCACACCGGCGGGAATCGCCGTGATGCGCGCCGAGCTGAATGTCCTGCTGCGCGATGAACGGCCGAAGATTGTCGAGATCGTTTCCTGGGCGGCAGGCAATGGCGACCGTTCCGAAAACGGGGATTACCAGTACGGCAAGCGGCGCCTGCGCGAGATCGACCGCCGCATCCGCTTCCTGACCAAGCGTATAGATAACGCCGTTGTTGTCGATCCGGCGGCCCAGCCCCAGCGCGGGCGGGTGTTTTTTGGCGCGACCGTGACCTATGTTACGGAACGCGACGAGGAACGGACGGTTACCATCCTTGGCGTGGACGAGGCCGACATGGCGGCGGGGCAGATCAGCCTTGTCTCGCCCGTGGCGCGTGCGCTGATGCGCGCGGCCGTGGGCGACGAGGTCCGGCTTGCCACCCCGCGTGGCGAGGAGATGATAGAGGTTCTGGCCATTTCCTATCCGCCCGCGCCGTAACAAGGGGGCTGGCAGTGCGGCCCAAGGCATATTATGACATTTGTCGCGGACAGTTTCAGTCCGTGACTGTCGGCTGGAGCCGGTTCCGTCCCGTGTGGAGAAAACACTTACATGTCACGCCCCCTGAAGGTTGCCGTCCAGATGGACCCGCTTGGTGGTATCGACATCAATGGCGATTCAACCTTTGCCATGATGCTGGAGGCACAGGCCCGGGGGTATGAACTGTTCGTCTACCAGGTCGAGGCACTGAGCCTGAGCGAGGGCCGCACGGCCCCCCATGGCCGGCAGCGTACCGACCGCGTGACGGCCCGCGCCCGTCCGGTCACGGTGCGGCGCAAGGCGGGGGATCACGCCACGGCCGGGGCCGAGCAGGTGATTGACCTGGCCGGCATGGACGTGGTGCTGATGCGCCAGGACCCGCCATTCGACATGGCCTACATCACCGCCACCCATATCCTGGAACATATCCATGGTGTGGGACCGGACCGGGCGCTGGTGGTCAACAATCCCGCCGCCGTGCGCAACGCGCCCGAAAAGATACTGGTCACGCACTATCCCGACCTGATGCCGCCAACACTGGTGACATGGGATGTGAAGGCAATACTGGAATTCCGGGCGAAGTGGCGGGACATCATCGTCAAGCCCCTGTTCGGCAACGGGGGGGCGGGCGTGTTCCGCATCCGCGAGGATGACCCCAACCTCAACGCCCTGCTGGAAATGCATTTCGCCCGCTCGCGCGAACCGCTGATGATCCAGCGCTACGAACCCGCCGTACGCAGGGGGGACAAGCGGATCATCCTGGTCGATGGCCGGCCCGTCGGCGCGATCGACCGCATCCCGGCGGAAGGGGAGACACGCTCCAACATGCATGTGGGTGGCAGGCCCGTCCGCGCGGAACTGACCGCGCGTGACCGCGAGATCTGTGACACCATCGGCCCCATGCTGCGTGATGCGGGGCTTATTTTTGTGGGAATTGATGTGATCGGTGAATGGTTGACCGAGATCAATGTCACCTCGCCCACCGGCCTGCAGGAAATCGACCGTTTTGACGGGATCAATACGGCAGGCCTGATATGGGACGCGATCGAGGCCCGTCTGGCGGCCGGGACCGTGGGCGCCTAAGGGCATGGGCGATGGTGTTCATGGCAGGCACGGTGGTCGTGATGGCCATGCCATGTGGCATGGCATCAGGTATGGATTACAGGCGGTTGTGCGGGCCGGTTGGCGCGCGGGCATGTCAGGTGGAATTGCAATGCAGCAGAACGGGACGGATTTGATCATGGCGGATGCAGCACGAAAGCGGGCCGGGTGTGCCATCTTCCATGACCAGGGCATGGGAGCGGCCTGATGAGCGACGTCCTGCATGATGAGACCGCCGAGAAGGTGGTGGAAATTCCCTCTCCCAAATCCGCCATGGACGCGGCTGCGGTCAAGGCCGCCTACCGCCGCTGGGCCGGTGTGTACGATGCGCTGTTCGGCAGTGTTTCGGCCTTCGGGCGCAGGCGCGCGGTGGAAGCGGTGAACGCGCTCCCGGGCCGCAGGGTGCTGGAAGTGGGTGTGGGCACCGGGCTGGCGCTGCCCTATTACCATGCCGACAAGCATATTACCGGCATCGACCTGTCGGGGGACATGCTGGACCGCGCGCGCCAGCGCGTACGCCGCCTGAAGCTGGCCAATGTGGACAGGCTGCTGGAAATGGATGCCGAGGCCACCCAGTTCGAGGACGGTGCCTTTGACATCGCGGTGGCGATGTTCGTGGCCTCCGTCGTGCCGCATCCGCGCGCCCTTCTGGCCGAACTCAAGCGTGTGGTCAGGCCGGGCGGGCATATCCTGTTCGTCAACCACTTCCTGGCGCAGGGCGGCGTGCGGCTGGCGGTGGAGCGCGGCATGGCGCGGGCTTCGCATTCGCTGGGCTGGCATCCGGATTTTGCCATTGAATCCCTGCTGCCGCCAGCCGACCTGCGCCGCGCGACGCTCCAGCCGGTGCCGCCGGCGGGCCTGTTCACGCTTGTCACGCTGGAGCGGGAAGCCGGTACCTCCGCCAGCCCCATGGTGGCCTGAGCGCGACGATTGCCCCGGACCGGGAGCCCTGCCCCTGTGGCAGGGCTGAAATGACATCTGCGCGACTGCCGGAGCGGCCTGCAGGGTCGTTTTTGCGTACCGGTCGGGGTATATGATGAAATCATGGTAACGATTGGCCATGCCGGGATGCGGTGCATGGCAGCAGGGAGTACATCGTATGCCCACAGGCACACAGTTCGGGGCAGATGCCGCGCGGGGGGCAGCCACGTCCTGTAGCTACAGGACGGTCGGCATGCTGTACCTCGTCATGGCGATCGTGGCGGGCCTGGCGGGTGGCCTGCTTGCCGTGGGCCTGCAGGCCGGCCTGCTGCCACAGGGGCTGCTGGACGCATGGGCGGGCGGTGATGCGGCGGGGGCGGCGGACCGTATCGCCCGCCGTCATGGCATGATGATGGTGTTCTTCTGTGCGCTGCCGGCGTTGTGTGGCGGGTTCGGCAACTGGTTCGTGCCGCTTCTGCTGCGGGCCCGCGCGCTGGCCTTCCCGCGCATGGCGCTTGCGGGCTGGGTACTTGTGGCGGCGGGTTTTGTCGCGGTGCTGGCGGGCCTGTCGCCCGCCGTGGCGCCCCAGGTTTCGGTACTGGCCCTGATTGCCTGGTGTCTGGGCATGCTGCTGCAGGCCATCAACATGGTGGCCACGATCCTGAACATGGGACCGATGGGCCAGCGCCTGCGTGACCTGCCCATGTTCGTATGGGCACAGGGCCTTACGGCGATGATGGCTGTCATGGTCATGCCGGTGCTGGCGGGCGGGCTGACGCGCATCATGCTGGCGGGGGGCGATATGGGCGCGCGGATCGACACGCTGCTGCATGTCTTTGCCGGCCCCGAGATCGCCCTGCTGCTGCTGCCTTCCATCGGGATCGTGTCACAGGTTGTCGAGACATTTTCCAATGTTCCGCTGCAGATGCCCCGCGTGGTGCTGGGGGCACTGACCGTCATGTCCGTCGGCGGCGCATCGGTGTGGGTTCATGACCTGCTGCATGGCGGGCTGGAGCACATGCAGGCCCCAGCCGCCATGGTGCAGCTTGGCCTGATCGTGCTGCCGGTACTGGCCGTTCTGGTGGCCTGGGGGCGGACGGTGCGCATGGGGCGGGTCCGGGCGTCGGTTCCGATGGAATGGGCGGCGGGGTTCGTGGCGCTCCTGCTTGCGGGGTCGGTCATGTCGCTGCTGCCCGGTGGCATGGCGGATGTGCATGCGGCCACGCTCTATGCCGCGGTCTTCGCGCTGTTTGCCGGCTTCTATTACTGGATTGGCAAGATGGTGGGGCATGTTGCCCCTGCTGGTGCCAGCCGCGTGCATTTTGGCCTGACGGCTGGTGGCACGGTGTTGTCGCTGCTGGCGTTCCATGGCATGGCTGGCGTGCTGGGGGCGGTGCTTATGGGCCTGTCGGTGCTGGTGTTTGCCGGTATCGTGGTGCGGGCGGGGCTGCGGCCGGCCGAAGCCCTGCCGGATAATTACTGGGGCCCCGGCGCCCGTACGCCGGAATGGCAGGCGCACACGCCCGCCCGTGGGGATGCATGAGCATGAGCGGTTCCGCCACACTGCCCGGTGCGCCTGAGGGCGCGGGCCTGACCTATGATGCCAGCCGTGTCGGTACTGATGCGCGCGACTGGCTGGCACTGCTCAAGCCGCGTGTCATCTCGCTTGTCGTGTTCACGGGGGCGGCGGGACTGGCCATGGCGCCGGGGCCGCTCAACCCGCTGGTGGCGGCGGTCAGCATCCTGTGCATCTGCATGGCGTCGGGGGCGGCGGGTGCCATCAACATGTGGTACGACCGTGATATCGATGCGGTGATGAAGCGCACCGTGACCCGTCCCATCCCCGACGGGCGGATCAGGCCGGAGGCCGCACTGGGTTACGGTATCGGCCTGTCGGTTGCCTCCGTTATCCTGATGTGGCTTGCAACGAATGCGCTGGCGGCGGGCATCCTTGCCTTTTCCATCTTCTTCTATGCCGTGATCTATACGATGTGGCTCAAACGCTCCACGCCGCAGAACATCGTGATCGGTGGGGCCGCGGGCGCCTTCCCGCCCATGATCGGGTGGGCTGCGGCCACGGGTTCCATGGCGGTGATGCCGGTGGTGATGTTCGGCATCATCTTCCTGTGGACGCCACCGCATTTCTGGTCCCTCTCGCTTTATGCGTGCAAGGATTACGGGCGGGCGGGCATCCCCATGCTGCCGGTGGTCAGGGGGGCGCGCCATACCCGCTGGCAGATCCTGTGGTACACCATCATCTTGACTGCCGTCTCGCTTGTGCCGTCCTTTCTGCACCTGGCGGGCTGGCTTTATACGGGTGTTGCCAGTGTGCTGGGGGCGGGGTTCATCTACTGCGCCATTCAGGTACTGCGCGACAGGCAGGATGCCAACGGGGTCAGCCTGACAGGGGATGGGGCGGCGCGGCGGTCGTTCCGTTATTCGCTGGCCTATCTGTTTTTCCTGTTCTGTGGCCTGCTGGCCGATCATGCCTTTATCGTCCACTGACGGGACCATTTCTTACCCATAGGGAGTTCGAGCTGATGGATCAGGTGCCAACACCGGGCCAGATTACGCCACAGATGGAAGCACGGGAGGCGATGCGCCGCCATGCGGGGCGCATCCGGGGCGTGGCCCTTGCGCTTTCGGCGCTGGCGGTCATCCTGTATGCGCTGAGTCTGGCACATCTGTAAAAGACCGTTTGATAAGTCAGTTCATGATAACGCTTTAAAATTAATGAAGTTTTTGGTGAAGCTTTTTGCAAAAGCTTCGAAAGAACGCTGTCTTTTTAAAAAAGACAGCGTTTTTTTATGGGCAGGTTTCCGGAACGGTCCGCAGGCGCGACGGTGCCCGGTTTCTGATCATGCTGCCCGGCTTTGCCATTCCGCAGATTGATGCATGCCGGTCCTGTTTTCATGGGCCAGCCGACCTGCCGGGCGCTTCCTGGCCAGCCGCGGGATTATGGGTATGGGTGCCAGCCGGGCCGCGCCTGTGGTCCGGTCATGAAAAAGGCCCGCATCGGGTGATGCGGGCCTGTTCCGGTCCGGGGGCAGGCGCCGCCGGTCAGTGGCGCGTCTGCTGGATGGCGGAAAGCAGCCAGGTGCCCGTACCCGCCGCGCGGACGAAAGTCCACAGTTCGGCCACGGTGGTGCGGTTGGCCGGGTCCCCGTCAATTACGCGGCCGGTCATGTCCGTGGTGATGTCGATCATGGAATACTGCATGGCCACGGTTGCGTAATCCATGCCATTCTCACGCCAGCTTTCCACCAGATCGCCGCGTTCGAAACGTATGTCGGACACCACGTTGCGCGCGCCACGGCTGGCCAGCTCGCTTAGCTGGTTGTTGAAGTAGGACACCATTTCCGGCGTGGCCATGTGCTGCATGGCGGCCACGTTCTGCTGGCTCCATGCGGTCTGGATATTGATCAGCGCCTGCTGGAAGGCCTGGTAATCCGCCGCCGTAATGGCCACCCCCACGGGCTGCCCGCCACCACGCGCGCTCCCCCCGCCAACCGGGGCGGCACCGGGGGAAAACGGGCTGCTGACGGTGTTCCCCGCTGCCCTGCCGCTGAAACGGCGGATGGCCCACCGCACGATGAAGAATACGAGTGCCAGCTGGATCAGCAGGCCCAGGAAGCCACTGCCCCCCATGCCCGAGCCGAACATGCCATGGCCAAACACCATGCCAAACAGCCCGGCACCGATCAGCCCCCCCATGAACCCGCTCATGAACGGATGGCGGGGGCGGGCCATGGCCATGCTGGCCGCGCCGGCCCCAAAGGGTGCCCGTGCGCCATAGGCCGCATCGGGCTGGCGTGGCGTCATGGTGCGCTGGAAGGGCATGGCCCCCATCGGTGCGGTCTGGGAGGGAGCCGGCGCGCTGTAGGTGCGTGAACCACGGCTGCCCATGGACATGCCGCCGCCTGCGCGGGCATCGGCATCATGCGGATGGGCCAGCAGTGGCAGCATGGTCAGGGCCGCGCTGGCGGCGAGGACGATGCTTTTACGCGGCATCAGGCGCGAAGGATCTTTTTTCATCTGGGTCAGGGTATCTGCAATCCTGTGTCGGAACCATCTTTATCCGTGCGGCCTGCGTGGGATCGGGCCGCCTGTTACAGATATAAGCAGGCCCGTGCCCCGAAAACAGGGGCAACGGGCCTGCAGAAACATGAAATCACGGAAAGGGTAACGATCAGGCCCCGGCAATCATCATGTCATCAATGCGGATGGTGGGGGCATTGGTGGCCATGCGGAAGCCCAGGTCACTGGCCGGGACCAGACGGGCGAACATGTCATTGAGATTGCCCGCCACCGTCAGTTCCGCCACCGGCTCGGCCAGTATGCCGTCCCGGATCATGAAGCCCGCCGCGCCACGGCTGTAGTCACCGGTAATGCCGTTGATGGCGGACCCCATCAGTTCGGTCACGTAGATGCCCTCCGCAATATCCGCCATCAGCTCGGCGGGCGTCAGGCGGCCGGGCCGCATGTGCATGTTGCCCAGCGACGGCGCGGGCGGCCCTGACGTGCCCCGGCTGGCGCAGCCTGTGGGCGCAAGCCCGAGCTGCCGGGCGGAGCGGGAGTCCAGCGCCCATGTTTTCAGCACGCCATCCTCGACCAGCGTGCGGGTGGCGGTCAGCATGCCTTCGCCATCAAACGGACGGGCACCGGGACCACGCACGCGGCGCGGGTCATCGATGATGGTGACGTCCGCGGGCATGATCCGCTCCCCCATCCTGTCCTTGAGGAAAGAGGTGCCGCGCGCGATGGCGATGCCGTTGATCGCGCCCGACAGATGGCCCAGCATGCTGGTGGAGATACGCGGGTCCAGCACGATGGGCAGCCGGCCGGTGCGCGGGCGTACCGGGTTGAGGCGGGCGACCGTGCGTTCCCCCGCATTCCGGCCGATCAGGGCCGCGTCCTCCAGATCGGACAGGTGGACGGCGGAGTGGTAGTCGTAGTCACGCACCATCTTCGTGCCGCTGCCCGCAACCGCGCTGGCCGAGACGGAATGGCTGGTGCGGGCATAACGGCCGGAAAAGCCGGCCGAGGTCATCAGGATGATGTCCGACAGGCCAAAGCTGGCGGACGCGCCATTGCTGTTGGAAATGCCCGCGACCGACAGCGCCGCGTCCTCGGCCGCGCGGGCACGGTCGACCAGATCGGCGGTGCCGGGGGCTGCCGGGTCGAACAGGTCCAGCCCGGTGGCGTCGGCAAAGCCCTTTTCCGCCGCGTCGCACAGCCCGGCAAAACGGTCCTCGGGCACGACGCGGGCCATGGCCACGGCGCGTTCGGCCAGCGTGTCGAACCGCGTGGGATCAAGGGCGGTGGCCGAGACAATGGCCGCGCGCTGGCCCACGAAGACCCGCAGCCCCAGGTCGCATGTCTCGGAGCGTTCAAGGTCCTCGGTGCGGCCGTTACGCACCTGCGCGCCATGGGCGGTGCGGCTGACGTATATGGCGTCCGCCGCATCGGCACCGGCGGCGCGGGCGCGGGCGATCAGGGTGCTGATCAGGTCAAGCGGTTCGGAACTCATGCCGCCAGCGCTCCTGCAATGCTGTCAAGCGAGGGGACGTGGCTGACCGGCCCCAGCGAGGCCAGCGTCGGCCGGCCGCTGAAGATGCGGGTGGCGACGCGCTGCACGTCCGCGATGGTGACGGCGTCGATGCGCCGCACGGTCTCGGCTGTCGGGATCAGGCGATCGAAGATCTGGAGCTGGCGGGCAAGCTGCTCGCACCGGCTGCCCGTGCTTTCCAGCGACATGAGCAGCGAGGACTTGAGCTGTGCCCGCGCCCGCGCCAGTTCGGCCGCGTTGACCGTATGGCGCACCTTGCGCAGTTCCTCCAGTGTTACGGGTACCAGGTCGGCCACCTGTGCCTCGCCCGTGCCGGCATAGATGCCGAACAGCCCGCCCTGACGGAAGGGCGCGTTGAAGGAATAGACCGAATAGACCAGCCCGCGTTTTTCACGGATTTCCTGAAACAGGCGTGAGGACATGCCCCCGCCCAGCAGGGTGGAAAGCAGCAGGGCAGGGTAATAATCCACGTCGCCATAGGGCATGGAGGGAAAGCCCAGCACGATATGCGCCTGGTCCAGGTCGCGTTCGCGCGTGAACGCCCCGCCCACGTAGTTGACGGCGGGCTGCGGCGGCACGGTGCCGGTGGGCAGGTCGGCGAAATGGCGCTGCACCAGATCCACCACGCGGGCATGCTCAAGGTTGCCCGCCGCCGCGATAATGGTGTTGCCAGCCGTGTAATGGGTGCCCATGTAGTTGACCAGCGTCGCGCGCGACATGCCCTGGATACCGGCTTCGGTGCCCAACGTGGGGCGGCCCATCGCCTGATCGGGGAAGGCGGTTTCCTGGAAATGGTCGAACACGATGTCATCCGGCGTGTCGTTGGCCTGTCCGATTTCCTGCAGGATCACGCCGCGCTCGCGCTCCAGCTCATCGGGTGCCAGGCTGCTGTGGGTCAGGATATCGCCAATGATGTCCGCGCCCAGATCAAGGTTTTCCTTGAGCAGCTTGACGTAATAGGCCGTGTGCTCGCGCGCGGTGTAGGCGTTGATGTGGCCACCCACATTCTCGATTTCCTCCGCGATGCCTGCGGCGGTGCGGGTGCTGGTGCCCTTGAAGGCCATATGCTCCAGAAAATGGGAGACCCCGTTTTCGGGCGTGGTTTCATTGCAGGTGCCCGCGGCGACATACGCCCCGAGGGAGACGGTCTCCACCCTGTCCATCCGTTCGGTCACGATGGTCAGGCCGGAGTCCAGTCGGGTCACATTGATCAGGTCGGTCATGCTGGTCCTGCGGGCGGCAGGATGCGCAACTGCATCCCTGCCGCCCCTTGTTTGCTTGAAAAATGGGAAAGGGGCGGTCAGCCGGTGGGCGTATTGGCCAGAACGGCGGCGCGCACCCGGTCCTCGATCACGCCCAGATCGGCAGGCACCACGCTGTAGCGCTCGGGCCGGTCATACAGGTCGGCCAGCGCGGCGGGCAGGGCGGGGCGGATGCCGGTTGCCTGCGCCATGGCATCGGGGAATTTGGCGGGATGCGCGGTGGCCATGGCCACCATGGGAATCCCGGCCTCACGGAAGGTGCGCCCCGCCGCGATGCCGATGGCCGTGTGCGGGTCGGCCAGATAATGGCTGCGGGCGTTGAGCGTGCGGATTTCCGCCTCCGTTGCCGCATCATCAAGCGACAGGCCATGGAACAGCGCATTGGCCCTGTCCCATACGGGGGTGGAGACCTTCATGACCCCGGTCTTGCGGAAGTCGGTCATGATGCGCGCGCATTCGGTGGCGTTGCGGTCCAGCAGTTCGAACAGCAGGCGCTCGAAATTGGAGGAGACCTGGATATCCATCGAGGGCGACAGGCTGGGCACCACGCCGTGGATGCTCATGTCATTCTCGTTAAGGAAGCGCGAGAGGATGTCGTTGCGGTTGGAGCCCACGCACAGCGCGCGGATGGGCAGGCCCATGCGGCGGGCGACCCATGCGGCCAGCACGTTGCCGAAATTGCCGGTGGGCACGGCAAACGACACTTCCCGGTCCGGCGCGCCCAGCGCAAGGGCGGCATAGACGTAATAGGGCACCTGCGCTGCGATGCGCGCCCAGTTGATGGAATTGACCGCGGAGAGGTGCATGTCGGTGCGGAAGGGCAGGTCGGCGAACATCGCCTTGACCAGGTCCTGGCAGTCATCGAACGTGCCCTGCACGGCCAGGTTGGTCACGTTGGGTTCCAGTACCGTGGTCATCTGCCTGCGCTGGACTTCCGATGTGCGGCCCTCGGGGTGCAGGATCACGACCTGCAGGCGCTCGCGCCCCCGACAGGCTTCGATCGCGGCCGATCCCGTATCGCCCGAAGTGGCGCCCACGATGGTCACCTTCTCGTTGCGTTCGGTCAGCACATGGTCGAACAGGCGGCCCAGCAGCTGCATGGCCATGTCCTTGAAGGCCAGCGTGGGGCCGTGGAACAGTTCCTGCACGAACAGCCCGTCCTCCACCTGTGTCAGCGGTACGATGGCGGGGTGGTCGAATCGGCTGTAGGCGTCGCGGCACAGCCCCAGCAGCACGTCATGCGTGATCGACCCTTCGGCAAAGGGGGCGATGATGCGGGCGGCAAGTTCCGGGTAGGGCAGGTCGCGCAGGGCACGCCACTCGGTGACCGGGAATTCAGGCCAGCTTTCCGGCAGGTACAGGCCACCGTTCTCTGCCAGCCCCGCCAGCAGAACGGACGAAAAATCGCGGACGGGGGCATTCCCCCGGGTAGAAATATAGCGCATTGCACCATCATAATCCCAACCGCCGCGCGCGCGAAGGGGGCGCATGCGCCGGCATGCGCAATTCCCCGCGTGGCGTGTCAGAATTTGGGCGGCGGCAGGCTACCTGTATTGATGCGGTAGATATGCACCGGCCACTGTATGGCGTTCACGCCGCCATTGAGCGGGGCCGTGCGGTCAAGCTGGGCGGCAGGCACGTAAAGCTGCCCGTCCTTCGTAGCAAACGAGCCGCCGGGCCAGTGCAGGCGCGGGTCGGTCACGATTTTCTGGTAAACGCGGTCGGGCATCAGCCGGAAGATGCTGCCGGTGGACACGTCATTGAAATACAGCGTGCCATCAGGGCCTGCGGTAATCCCGCCCAGCGGGGGTGTCTTGTACCACAGGGTCGGGCCTTCCTCCAGTTCGATGGGCGTGACCTTGGGGTCAACCAGGAGATCGGTATCCAGCTTGTAGACCGGGCCGCAGAGGGGTTCAAAATACAGCCACTGTCCATCGGCACTGATGTCCATCTGGCTTATGTTGACAATGGCGGTATGGCCCGCCGGGTTGGTGGCCACCTTGCCGTCCACCGTAATGGGCTGGTGGGCGGTCAGCGCCGGGGTGTGTTCCATCAGGCGGCGCTGGGTGTTGGTGTCCAGCTTTACCACGATCATGGCCGGAATCCCGGCATCGCCCACAAAGGCATGGCCGCGCGCCACCCGCATGGTGGCGGCGTAGCTGCCCGGGCGCAGCATGTCGGGGTTGAGTGGCCATGTCTGCAACACACGCTGGCCGTGCGTATCAAGCTTCACGATCTTGGGGCCGCCTTCCAGCGGCCTGCCAGCCGGGTCGGGCTGGCCGCTATCCAGCACCCACAGCGTGCCATCGGGCTGGAGCTGCATGTCAGAGGGCGCCACGAACCGCGAGGAGGGCGGGGCGGCGGGGTCGTTCCATGTGGCATCGGGGTAGGGCTGCGGGTTGCCGCCGGCGTCCAGCACCGCAAGGGCCGGGCCATTATTGCCCGCCCAGCGCGGCAGTTCGACCAGAAGCCGCCCGTCGGGCAGCACGGCCACGCGGTCCCATGCGCTGGTGGAGGACGAGGCGACGTCCTCCAGCGCTGCGGGCGGGTTGAGCGGGGGGGCCGGTTTGGCGGCATGGGCGGCAGGCAGCATGCCCGGCAGGCTGGCGCCACAGGCAAGGAGCAGGCCCACATGGCGCAGGCGGCGGAGGGCGGGAAGGGATTTCGCGTACATCGCGCGATATCTCGTCACGAACCGGGACGAATGGCAAGGGGATGATGCGGCATGCCCGCCCTGCCGCCAGCCGGTGGCCCGTTACGGGGCATGCCTGGACGCCTGTGCCGCATGCTGCCGGTCATGAAGGGGGCTTTGGTGACGCTTTTTGCAAAAGGCTTCGGGGAATGCCGCCTTTACTGGAAAAGGCGGCACCCTGAAATTTCAATTTTTCATCATGATAGTGTGCTCAGGCAGTCTTTTACGCTTCCGCGCAGTACCGTTGCCGCAAATGACGCAGGTATGGCCCGGTATTGGGCACCGCCCCCGTGGCGTCGCGCACGATCTCCACCGTGGAGGCACCACTGCCGCGCGCATGGATGCGTGGACGCAGCCAGTCCAGCAGGGGGGCGAAATCACCATTGCCGATGGCGGGCATGATGGAGGGGGTGTCCCGTTCCGCCGCCTCACGCAACTGGGCCGCAAGGATCGCGCCCAGCGTATAGGTGGGGAAATATCCCCATGAACCCGAAGGCCAGTGAATGTCCTGCAGGCAGCCCAGCCGGTCCTCGGGCACTTTCAGCCCCAGCAGGTCGTGGATACGGGTATTGAAGGCTTCCGGCAGGTCGGCCAGCTTCATCTTTCCCGCGATCAGCGCGGTTTCCATCTCGTAGCGCACAAGGATATGGGCGGGATAGGTCACTTCATCCGCATCCACGCGGATGAAGCCGGGGCGCACGCGGGTTACAAGGCGATGCAGGTTTTCGGGCGTCCAGGCCGCATCGGTCGCGCTGCCGCCAAAGGCCGCGCGCAGGCGTGGCGCCATCCAGTCCATGAAGGGCCTTGAGCGGCAGATCTGCATTTCCATGAGCAGGGACTGGCTTTCATGCAGGCTCATGCCGCGTGCCTCGCCCACCGGCTGGGCGCGCCAGGCTCCGGGCAGGCCCTGTTCGTACAGCGCATGCCCGGTTTCATGCACCACGCCCATCAGCGCGTTGAGACAGTCATCGCGCTCATAACGGGTGGTGATGCGCACATCATCCTCCGCTCCGCCGCAGAAGGGATGCAGGCTGACATCCAGCCGCCCGCGCGCCATGTCAAAGCCAAGGGCGCGCATGGTGTCGCGCCCCAGATTCTCCTGCGCGGGAACTTCAAACGGGCCGGGCAGGGGCAGGGGGGCGGCCTGGCCTTTCTGGTGGTCCAGCGCGGTTGCGATCAGGTCGGGCAGTTCGCTGGACAGTTCGGCAAAGACCGGGTCGATATCGGCCTGCCGCGTGCCCGGATCATACTGGTCCAGCAGGGCATCATAGGGGGAAAGGCCAAGGGCATCGGCCTTGGCGGCCGCGATTTCGCGCGTGCGGGACAGCACGGTCTGCAACGCCGGCAGCAGGGCGGCAAAGTCGCTGTCCCGGTGGGCGGTGCGCCAGGCCATCTCGCAGTGCGAGGCCGCGCGGGAGGCAGCTTCCACCAGATCGGACGGCACGGCTGCGGCATGGGCATGCTGGCGGCGCATTTCACGCAGGTTGGCGCGTGCCATGGCATCATCCGGCGCATCCGCCCGGTCCAGCAGGGCGGCCATGTCGGGTGCGGTCATGAGTTCGTGCGAGAGCACGGCAAGGGTCGCAATGCTTTCGGCCCGGCTGTGGCTGGCGCCGGTGGGCATCATGGTGTCCTTGTCCCAGCCCAGAATGCCCAGCGCGTTGCGGATGTGGCCCATGCGGGCAAAGCGCTGTCGCAATGTCTCGTAAGCCTGCTGGCTGGCGGTGCCGGACTGGATGTTCATGCGGGGTCCTGACTGAAATTCTTAACGTTCCGTCGCGTATGAACGACAGGGCGAGTGTGCGGGAGCCAGCCACGCCATGCAAGGGAACCCACGCGATGATGAATGCCGGATATGACCGCCAGAACCTGCTGGTGCAGGGCCATGCCGCCCTGCATGCGGGGAACGTCACGGCGGCGCGCAGCCAGTTTGCCGCAATAAGGGCCATGCAGCCTGACGACCCCGATGCCCTGCACGGGCTGGCCTGCGTGGCGCTGGCGGCGGGGCGGGCGGATCTTGCCATCGGCCTTGCGGGCAGGGCGTTGCAGGTTGCCCCACGGGGTCCGTTTCATGAAGTGCTGGCCCGTGCCCTGCTGGTGCAGGGGCATCCGCAGGCCGCATGTGCCGTAATCCGGCTGGCCTGCCAGCGCCAGCCCGGTCATGTGCCCACGTATCTGGCCTGTGCCGAGATAATGGAAGCCACCGGCGCGGTGCAGGAAGCAGCCCGGGCGTTCGCACAGGCGGCCCGGCTGGCGGGGCGCGGCAACGTGCCTGTACGCAGGCTGCATGCCGGTTTTCTGTGGCGGCGCGGGCGGCGGGCGGCGGCGATTGCCCAGATGCGCCATGTCATGAACCTTGCGCCGCGGGATGCCGTCATGGCCCATGAACTGGCCGAGATGCTGCTGGCCCATGATGACAGGGCCGGGGCCGAGACCGTGCTGCGCATGATTGTGGCCCGCCACCCGGCGGATGCCCGCGCCTGCGCGCTTCTGGGTGCACTTGTCTTCGCGCGCGGGCGGATGGGTGACGCGGCCGACCTGCTCCGTCGCGCGGTTGCCCGGATGCCGGAGGCGGAAAGCTGCAATAACCTCGGCCTTGCCCTTATGGCGCTGGGTGACATGGCGGGGGCCGATGCGGCCCTGTGCGCGGCCCTGCGCCTTGCCCCCGATGATGCGCGGATTGCCCTCAACCACGCGACCGGCCTGTTTGAAGGTGGCGCGGTACGCGCGGCCTGCGCCCGATATGAAGCCATGCTGGCGCGCGAACCCGGCCCTGATGGCGATACCCTGGCCCGTACCCGCTTCAATCTGGGTGTCGGCCTGCTGGCTCGGGGCGATCTGGCGCGGGGATGGGCGCTCTGGGAATCCCGGCTGGCGTTCATGCCGCCGCATCCGGCCACGACCCGCCTGCCGCAGTGGGACGGGCGGGCATTGCCCGCAGGGCGCAGGCTGCTGGTGCATATGGGGCAGGGGCTGGGGGATGGGGTGAACTTCCTGCGCTACGTGCCGCTTGCGGCATGCAGGGTGCCGGTCGTGCTGCGTGTGCCCGCCGTCATGGGCAGGCTGGCGGCCACGCTGGATCAGGCGGGTGATCATGGAATTGAAATTATCACTCATGATGAATATGATGGATTGGACATTGCCACGCAATGCGACCTGTTCAGCCTGCCTTTCCTATTGCGTATGCATGCCGTGCCCGCCTTTGCCCCTTATCTGGGTGAAGGGCGCTGGCAGCCCCCTGAAGAAGGGCGTGCCGGCCCCCTGCGCGTTGGCCTGTGCCATGCGGGGAATGCAGCCTACCGGTTTGATGCACGGCGTTCGGCCAGTGTGGCGGACATGGCCCCGTTGGGGGATGTGGCGGGGGTGACGTTCATATCGCTGTGCCCGGCGGATGCGCAGGCGGGGTCCCTGCCTTTTGTGCGGCATGAACTGCCACCAGATGCGGACCTGCTGGATACCGCGCGGCTTATTGCATCACTGGATCTGGTGATCAGCGTGGATACGCTTGTCGCCCACCTGGCGGGGGCCATGGGGTGTCCGGTCTGGCTGCTCAGCCGATTTGGCGGGGACTGGCGCTGGTCGGCGGCATTTGATGTGCAGGCGCCCGGTTGCGCGCTAGCGGGAGACGCCGGTGTGCCGGGCCGGGTGCCATCACCGGCCCATGCACCAGCCAGCCAGTGGTACCCCACGCTGCGGCAGTTCCGGCAGGCACGGCTTGCCCCACCCGCGCGGGCATGGGGGGCTGTGGTGGCGCGGCTGTGCGCGGCGCTGCGTTTTGCTTGCAGCCCGTCCTGAAATCGGGCTGCTCATGAAAAATGAAGGCTTCCGGGTGTCGTCTCTGTTCAGGCACGTGACATCTTCTGAAGCCTTTTGAAAAAGGCTTCACCAAGAACGTCTTGATGGTTTGAAGGATATCAGGGCAGGCTTTTCACACGCTTTCCGGGCTTCAGATCGTGATGCTCTCCAGTTCGGAGGAGCGGCGCTGCGCCGCCGCTTCCGCTTCCTGCAACCCGGCCAGCAGGGTGGTGCGTATGCGGTCGAGGCGTTCCCTGTCCGTGATCTTGAGGCCGAACAGGTCCTTGACATAAAAGACGTCCACCGCCCGTACGCCATAGGTGGTGATATGGGCCGAGGCGATCTGCAGTTTCTGCTCGCTCAGTGCGGCCGTGATGTCATGCAGCAGGCCGGGGCGGTCACGCCCGTTTATTTCCACCACCGTGCAGGTATTGGAGGCACGGTTGTCAATCACCACGCGCGGCGGCACATGGATCGCGCGCATGCGCCGCCCGCTCAGCCTGCGGCCGCACTGGGCAATCTCGCGGTTGATGTCGATATGGCCCGTCAGCGCCTGTTCGATCAGCAGCGACAGGCGGCCAAGCTGCTGCGGTTCCTCGAAGGCGGCCCCGCCCGCATCCTGAATCCACAGCGTATCCAGCGCCATGCCGTTGGTCATGGTATGGATGCGCGCATCCACGATCGAGGCCCCGGCAATGGCCACCGCCCCCGCGATCTTGGAAAACAGGCCCGGATGGTCGGCGGCATAGATCGTGACTTCCGTCACCCCGCGCGCGGGCAGGGGCTGGGTCTCGACCGTAAGGGGGGAATGCAGCCGCTCGGACTCGGCAATCAGCAGGGCATGGCGGGCATGGGTGTCATGGTCGAAGGACAGCCAGTAACTGCCATAGCCCAGCCCCATGAAATGCTGGACAGTGGCTTCATCCATCCCGTCTTCCATCAGCCACTGGGCGGTGGCGGTCTTGGCGCGCTCTACGCGCACGTCGCGCTCGGTGGTGGCAAGGCTGCCTTCCAGCACTTCGGCCACGCGCATGTACAGCTCGTTGAGCAGCGTCGCCTTCCACGCATTCCATACGCGGGGCCCCACCGCGCGCATGTCCACGATTGTCAGCAGCAGCAGCAGGCGCAGCCGCTCGGGCGACTGGATGATGTCGGCCAGGTCAAGGATGGTCTTGGGGTCGTCAATATCGCGCTGGAAGGCGGTATGGCTGAGCAGCAGGTGATGCAGCACCAGCCACGATACGGTTTCCGTCTCCTCGCTGTCCATGCCCAGTTCGGGGCAGACATACAGCGCGATCTGCGATCCGATCTCGGAATGGTCACCCCCCCGGCCCTTGGCAATGTCATGCAGCATGACCGCCACATACAGCGCCCGGCGGGAATGCAGGTTGCGCGCAAGATCGTAGGCAACGGGGATCTCGTCGGCCATCTGGCCATGTTCCACCCGGCCCAGGATGCGCAGCGCGTCGATGATGTGCTCATCCACCGTGAACACATGGTAGGTGTCGAACTGCATCTGCCCCACAACGCGCGACCAGTCGGGCAGCAGGCGGCCCATGAGCCCGGTCTCGTTGAGGATGTGCAGCCAGTAGGCATTGCCCTTGCGCCGCCCCTCATCCATCAGGTGGAAACTGGGGGAGGCATCGGGTGCTTCCGCCGTCTCGCCCGTGCGCGGGGTGCGGGCGGCGCGCTCGGGCGGGTCGCCACACATGAGGTCAAGGAAGATGCGCGCGGTCTCGGGGTCGCCGCGCAGGCTGGCGGCCTTGCGTTCCCAGCGGATCAGCTGGTGCATGGCCATGGGGTGGATGGGCAGCTTGCGCTTCTTGGCCCAGTCCAGCAGGCGCATCATCTGGATGGGTTCGTCCTCGAACGACGTGCCGCGCTGGGGCAGGATGCGGCCATCCAGCACGGTAAAGCCCGCGTCGCGCATCTGGCTGTCGGCTTCGGGTGCATTGGCAACCGGTCCCAGCGCCTGGCGCAGTACGGCGGGCTCCAGCACCAGGGTCAGGCGCATGACCTCGCGCACGGTCAGGAAGTAGTGGCGCATGAAGCGTTCCACCCCCACCTGCCGCCCATGGCGCGTATAGCCCATGCGGCCACCCACCACGGGCTGCACGTCGAATGTCAGGCGTTCCTCCGCCCGGCCCGATACGTAATGCAGGTGGAAGCGCACCCGCCACAGGAAGTCCCACGCCCGGCGCGCGCGCTTGGCCTCGGGTTCGGTCAGCAGCCCGAGTTCGCTGAAGCCGGGGGCCAGCAGGTCCGATACATGGCGGGTGCCGAAGGTGTAGCGGCACATCCAGTACAGCGTCTGCAGGTCACGCAGGCCGCCACGGCCTTCCTTTACATTGGGTTCGACCAGGTACGGGCTGTCCCCGAATCGCTGGTGGCGGGCGAAACGTTCCTTGCGCTTGTCGCTTATGAAGCGGTCGGCGCCCGCGCGCACGCAGGCCACGATGTAGCGGGCCTGGAACATCTCGAACAGCGACTCGCTGCCCGTCAGGATGCGGGCATCGAGCAGCGTGGTGCGGACCGTGGTATCGGCCTCCGCCTCGGCAATGCATTCATTGATGGTGCGCGTCGCGTGGCCGACCTTCAGCCCCAGGTCCCACAGGAAATACAGGATGTATTCCACGCAGGCCCGCACGTTTTCCACTTCCCCGTCGGGGGTAAGGAACAGCAGGTCGATATCGCTGAAAGGGGCCAGCAGTCCGCGGCCGTACCCACCCGTGGCCGCGATGGCGAAAGGGGCCTCGGGTTGCGAGTCGATGCCCGTCTGGCGCATGGCGAAGGCGGCCAGCACGCGGATCATCCCGTCCGTATAGGCGGCCAGCAGCTTGCCGGCTTCCGCCCCGCCCAGACGGTGGTGCTCGAACGCCTCGCGCACATGGGCCTGGTAGCGCGACAGGTGGCGGCGGACCAGGCCGATGGCTTCCTCACGCGGCGGGACAGGCCCGCCCTCACCGCTTCCGGGGGGAAGCAGGGCTGCGTGAAGGGCGTCTGTCATCGCATCGACAGAGGTGGCGGAGGAGGGGGCTGCGTTGGACATTGTGGCCAGGTGGCGTCCTGATATGTGGCGACGGGAGCAGGGAGTGTGCAGCCCTTGGTGGGGTCAGGTCCAGAGGTGTGTCAGGGTTTCATCAGTTTTTTGAGTTTATACAGCATTTCCAGCGCCGTGCGCGGGCTGAGCGCATCGGGGTCCAGTTCCGCCAGCAGCGCGTGCGCGGCGGGTGGCACGGTGGGGGCGGCCGGTTCCGCTTCGGTGCGGGGGGGCTGCTGCTCGAACAGTGGCAGGGGCGGGGCCTGCCTGCCGCGTTCCTTTTCCAGCATGGCCAGCAGGCGCCCCGCGCGCCGCACCACAGGTTCCGGCACGCCCGCCAGGCGGGCGACATGCACCCCCCAGCTGCGCCGGGCGGAACCGGGAACGACTTCATGCTGGAAGATCACCTGCCCCTTCCATTCCCGCACGCTCATGGTGTGGGGGGACAGGCGGGGCATGCTGTCCGACAGTTCTGCCAGTTCATGGAAATGTGTGGCGAAGATGGCCCGGCAGCGCAGGGTGGAATGCAGCGTTTCCAGCACCGCCCAGGCAATGGCCAGCCCGTCCAGCGTGGAGGTGCCGCGCCCGATCTCGTCCACCACCACCAGCGAGCGCGGACCCGCCTGGTTCAGGATGGCCGCCGTCTCGGTCATTTCCACCATGAAGGTCGAGCGCCCGCGCGCAAGGTCGTCAGCCGCCCCCACGCGCGAGAACAGGCGGTCCACCACCCCGATGCGCATGGAAGCCGCCGCTACCGGCAGCCCCGCCTGCGCCAGGATGACGGCCAGCGCCGTCTGCCGCAAAAAGGTGGACTTGCCCGCCATGTTCGGCCCGGTCAGCAGCATGATGCGGTGATCGGGCTCCAGATCGCAGTCATTGGGTGTGAAGCGTGCGTTGCGCGGGAGTGCCGCCTCGACCACCGGGTGGCGGCCCGCGCGGATGGTGAAGGACGTGTCATCCATCACGGCGGGGCAGCACCATGTGCCCCCCCCGGCCAGCAGCGCGCAGGACTGCAGGATGTCGATGCAGGCCAGCGCGGCGGCGATGTCGGGCAGCGCCGTCTCGTCCAGGATCTGGCAGACGACCTGCGTGAACAGATGCCGCTCGCGCAGGGCCGCGTTCTCGGCCGCCTGCGCGATCTGCTGGTCCAGCGCGATCAGCCGCTCGGTTGAAAAACGGCTGGCGCTGGCGGTACCCTGGCGCATGATCAGGTCATCACGCCCGCGCAGGCGGCTGGCTGCGGCGGCGGGTACCTCGATCACATAGCCAAGCTGGGCATGGTGGCGGATCTTGAGGCTGGAGACACCAAGGCTTTCGGCATAGTCGTGCTGCAGGGCCGCGATGACGCGCCTGCTGCCATCGCGCAGTTCGCGCTGGGCATCGAGCTCGGTGTCAAATCCGGTGGCGATGATGCCGCCATCATCCATGCGCGCGGGCGGGTTCTCGCTCAGGGCGCGGCCCAGCAGGGCCTCGAGTTCACGCGCGCGGTCAAGATGGCCCATGACCCCCGCCATGATGGGGGGCAGTTCCGGCTGCGCCCCCAGGATGCGCCGGATCGCACGCGCCACTTCCAGTGCCAGGCGGATGGCCACCGCATCCCGTGGCTGCCCGCGCCCGAGCGACAGCCGCCCCAATGCGCGCGCCATGTCGGGGGCTGTGCGGAGTGCCGCGCGCAGGTCGTCGCGTATGCCCGGCTTGTCCAGCAGCCATGTCCAGCCCGCCTGCCTGCGCGTGATGCGGGCGGGGTCGGTCAGGGGGGCCGCGATCCAGTCCGCCAGCATGCGGCTGCCCGCGGCGGTCACGGTGCGGCTGACCGCGGCGAACAGGGTGTGTTCCGTCGTGCCATCGCGCGTGCGCAGCAGGTCCAGGCTGGCGCGGGTCGCGGGGTCCAGGCCCAGCACGTCCTGGCTGTCGCTGGGGCGGGGGTGTGACAGGCGGGGCAGCTGGCCCGCCTGGCTGCGGCGGATGTAGTCGATGGCGCAGGCCGCGGCCAGCGCCTCCGCATCGCTGAAGGTGCCAAAGGCATCAAGGCTTGCCACGCCAAAGGCTTCGGCCATGCGCGCGCGGGCCGCGTCCACGCTGGCGGGGGGGACGACAGGCGTGCGGCGTGGGGCGAAATCACCCAGGTCCACGTTGTCGGCGCACAGGATTTCCGCCGGGTCCAGCCGGCCCAGCAGGTCGTGCAGGTCGGCCGCCGGCACGGTGGCGGTCTCGAACAGGCCGGTCGAGATGTCGATCCAGGCGATCCCCGGATTGCCCCCCCCGCGCGCGCCGGGGCAGATGATGGCGGCCAGCAGGTTCTGCCGCCCGGCCTCAAGCAGTTCGTCCTCGGTCAGGGTGCCCGGCGTGATCAGGCGCACGACCTCGCGCCGCAGCGGTCCCTTGGATGCGGGGCGGCCCTTGCGCGGCTGCTCGGTCTGTTCGGCCACCGATACCCGGAAGCCGCGCCGGATCAGCCGCGCCAGATAGGCCTGCGCCGCATGCACCGGCACGCCGCACATGGCAATGGGCTCCCCCCCATGCGTGCCGCGCGCGGTCAGCGATATGTCCAGGGCTGCGGCGGCAGCTTCCGCGTCATTGAAGAACAGTTCGTAGAAATCCCCCATCCTGAAGAACAGCAGGGCGTCGGGGTGTTCGGCTTTGAGCGCAAACCACTGCGCCATGGCGGGGGTGGCGCCTTCGGGGGATGGGAATGTCATTCCCGTTGTCTAGCGACGGGGTGGAGGATTCGCCAGTGGGATATGTCAGCGGGATGCCAGCGGGATGCCAGCGGGATGCCAGCGGGATGCCAGCGGGATGCCGGTGGGCTAGCCGGTCCGGCCCAGCCGCCGCCTGATCGCGGCCACGGCCTGCCCCACATCCGCCACCCCCAGCAGCTGCAGCGCCCCCAGATAGAGCGCCACCCCCAGCATGATCAGCACGCCCACATCCACCAGCCGCATGAGCGCCCCCGCCTGCATCGCCCCACCCAGCGGGGTCTGGCCCAGCACGACAAGCCCCCCGGCCATAAGGCCCGCGCAGCCCAGCATGCCCGCAAGCTGGCGCGCCAGCCCGGCATCGGGCAGCAGCGCGCCGCGCCGCATGAGCAGCCATGCCAGCACGCCCGCATTGACCATGGCGGCCAGACTGCTGGCCAGTGGCGGGCCGACATGCGCCAGCCAGTGCATGAAGCTCAGGTTGAGCACGAAATTCAGCACAAGCGTGCCCATGCCCACCAGTACCGGCGTGCGCGTGTCACCGCGCGCGAAGAAGCCGGGCGAGAGCACCTTGACCAGCACGAAGGCGGGCAGTCCCACCGCATAGGCCCGCAGCGACTGCGCGGCCAGGACCGCGTCATGCGCCGAAAACTGCCCATGCCCGAACAGCGCCATCATGATCGGGGCGGCGACCACCAGCAGCCCCGCCGCCGCGGGCAGCGTCAGGATCAGGGCATAGGATATGGCCCGGTTCTGGGTGGTGTGCGCGCCCGCAATGTCGCCTGCCGCCAGGTACCGGGTCAGCACGGGCAGCAGGGTCGTGCCCGCCGCCGCCCCCAGCACGCCCAGCGGCAGCTGGTTGACCCGGTCGGCAAAATACATGAGTGACACGCTGCCCTCGGGCAGCAGGGTGGCGATGATGGTATCGACCAGGAAGTTGATCTGGGTAATGCCGCTGCCTACCAGCCCCACCCCCATGCGCGCCAGCAGCGTGCGGATCTGTGGCGTGATCCACGGCACGACCAGCCGCAGGCGCATGCCCGCCCGCCGCGCCGCGTAAAGCAGGATGCCGAACTGGATCACGCCCGATACGCTTACCCCCCACGCGGCGGCATGCGCCACATCGTCGGTAAAGGGGGGCAGGACGAGGATGGCCGCAATCCCCACCACGTTGAAGCTGACATAGGCCGCCGCCGCCACGCCAAAATGGTGCATGCCGTTCAGCACGCCGGATACGAGTGCCGCCCCGCAGATCATGAGCAGGTAGGGAAAGGTGATGCGGCTGAGCGATATGGCCAGCGAATCGCGCACGCCCCCGTGCGTGAAGCCCGGGGCGATCAGGCGCAGCACGCCGGGCATGAAGACCTCGCCCAGCACGGTCAGCAGCAGCAGCCATGACAGCAGCACGCTCATCGTCTCGCTGGCGAAGCGCTGGGCGGTCTCCCTGCCTTCGCGCTCCAGCAGGCTGGAGAACAGGGGCACGAAGGCGGCGTTGAGCGCGCCCTCGCCAAACAGGCGACGGAACATGTTGGGCAGGCGGAAGGCGATCTGGTACGCATCCTGCGCCACCCCCGTGCCCAGCAGGGCCGCCAGCAGCTGGTCACGCACCAGTCCCAGCAGGCGGCTGATCATGGTCCAGCCGCTTACGGTCAGGAATCCCTTCAGCATGGCGCGCGGCGGCTGCGCGGCATCAGTGGTCCATCACCGCGCGTTCGACCGCCATGCGCACCCGCCGGGATTCGGGCGAGGTGACGGAAGTGAACCAGTTGACCAGCTGCCCGTCGCGCCCGATCAGGTATTTGTAGAAATTCCACCGTGGCAGCGACAGGAACCCGCCCTCACGCGCCAGCCAGCGGAACAGCGGGATGGCCTGTGGCCCCCGGACATGGCTTTTGGCGGCAAGCGGGAAGGTGACGTTGTAGTTGCGCTGGCAGAACGTACCGATCTGTTCGGCCGTGCCCGGTTCCTGCGCGCCAAAATCGTTTGATGGCACGCCAATGACCGTCAGGTCATGGCTGCGCCATGTCGTCCACAGGCTCTGCAGGCCCTCGTATTGCGGGGTGAATCCGCATTTGGAGGCGGTGTTGGCAATCAGGATCGGCTTGCCCCGCAGCTTCGACAGGTCGATGTCGGGTCCGTTGAGGGCAGGCAGGATGAAATCGTATAGTGTGGTCATCGGGATGCTCGGTCTCGTATGCGCGCCGGAAGGACCGGATTGCAGGCTGCGCTGCCGGGGGTCAAGCCGCCTGTTTGCAGATGTGGGATGTATGGGGTGGTCGCCTCAGGCAAATTCATGTCCCACCGGCCGCGCCAGAAGCTGCCTGCTGGCGTCAGCCATGGTGGTCGTGCCCGCCAGCAGGCTGGCCACGGTGGCGATGACCGGCGCGTTCACCCCGTGGCGCCGGGCCAGGTCGTGCAGGGCGGGGGCGGTGGCCATGCCTTCGGCAACACCTTCCAGTGCATTGGCGGCTTCCTGCGCGGGGGTGCCGTTGCCAATGGCCAGCCCCAGCCGGTAATTGCGCGAGGCAAGGCCGGTGCAGGTCAGCAGCAGGTCCCCGATTCCTGCAAGGCCGGACAGGGTTTCCGGCCGCCCCCCCAGCGCATGGGACAGGCGGCCAAGCTCGGCAATGCTGCGGGTGATCAGGGCCGCGCGTGCATTTTCCCCCAGTCTGGCCCCCATGGCGGCCCCTGCCGCGATGGCCACCACGTTCTTGGCGGCCCCCCCGATCTGCACGCCGGTCGGGTCATCACTGGCATAAAGGCGGAAGGCGGGGGTGGTGAGCAGGTCGGCCAGCCTGCGCGCCTGCGTGCGCTCGGCACAGGCCAGCACGGCGGCGGCAGGCAGGCCCGCGGCGACCTCATGCGCGAAATTGGGGCCGGACAGCACGCCCAGCATGCTGTGGGGGAACAGTTCGGCCAGTACCTGCAGGGGCATGAGGCCGGTTGCCTGTTCGATTCCCTTGCAGCATGCGATCATGGGCGCGCAGGGCGGTACGGTGCGCGCTGTCGCGCGCAGGTGCTGGGTGGGGCAGGCCAGCAGGATCAGGTCGGCCTGGCGCGGCAGGGTGCCGGTAACCGTAATGGCGGCGGGCAGCGCATAGCCCGGCAGGCGCGGCATGACGCGGCCCGCGGACATGGTGGCGGGGTCGCGCGCCCACAGGCAGACCTCCGCCCCCGCGCGCGCGGCCTGCAGCGCAAGGGCCGTGCCCCATGCGCCTGCGCCAATCACGGCAATCCGTGCGGTATGGGTCATCCGTTCGTTCCCTGAGCATCGTGTGCCGTATCCGGCATTCTGGTGTTGCCTTATCGCAGTGCGCCTGTCCGGGTTGCGGTGCAAGGGGCTGTCTGCCGCCGCGATGTCAGGCGGGGATGTCGGTGCCTGTCGCGGTCATCCGCTGTGCCATCTCCGCCAGTGGCCAGCGCGGACGGGGGCGCAGGGCGATATCATCGGGTATGGGCAGTCCCGCCGCCCGGCGCGCGCGCATGGTCTCGATTGCGGCCCATGCCACCATCACCGCGTTGTCCGTGCACAGGCGCAGCGGCGGGGCGGCGAAGGGCAGGTTATGTTCATGGGCGAATGCCCGCAGGCGCGCCCGCAGCACGCCATTGGCCGCAACGCCGCCCGCCACCACCAGCGTGGTGGGGCGTTCCATCATGTCCAGCGCGTGGCCAAGGCGGTCGATCACGATATCGCTGACCGCCTGCTGGAAGCCTGCAGCAATATCGGCGGCAAGCGGGCGTGGCAGGGCTGTCCGCACCTCGGCGGGCAGTTTCTGCGCCACGGCGGTTTTCAGGCCGGAGAAGGAAAAATCGCACCCGGCCCGGCCCATAAGCGGGCGGGGCAGGGTAATGGCATACGGGTCGCCTTCCAGCGCCAGCCGTTCCACTGCCGGGCCGCCGGGCCAGCCCAGGCCCAGCATCTTGGCCACCTTGTCAAACGCCTCGCCCGCCGCGTCATCAATCGTGCCGCCCAGCCTGCGGTAATGGCCCACCCCTTCCACCGCGATGCACTGGCAGTGCCCGCCCGAGACCAGCAGCAGCAGGTAGGGAAAGGGCGCGCCATTGCCGGCCACGCCGGGCAGGCGGGGGCTGAGGGCATGGGCCTCGATATGGTTGACGGCAATGAAGGGCCGGTCCAGCGCAATGGCCATGCCCTTGCCCATGTCAGCACCCACGATCAGCCCGCCAATCAGCCCCGGCCCGCAGCTTGCGGCAATGGCGCCCAGGTCACGGGGGCGCAGGCCCGCCCGGGCCAGCGTGTCACGCACAAGGCCAGGCAGGGCGGCAAGATGGGCACGGGCCGCGATTTCGGGCACGACCCCGCCAAATGGCACATGGCCGGATTGCGATAATGTCGTTTCTGCCAGTATCTCGCCATCCGCGCGCACGATGGCGCAGGCGGTGTCATCGCACGAAGATTCAATGGCCATAACGGGAGTTGGCAGATCGGGGCCTGTCTGTTCGGTATCGGGCATGGCGCAATTTACAATGCGGGTGTGGCGAATGTCATCTTTCCTTTATCGCGGTGCGGTAATAGACACGCGATATGGAGTCCGCAAAGCCATCCGCCCCGTTTCCGTCGTCCGCGCTACAGAAAGTCGCGGCCGAGGCTGCTGCACGCCAGCGAAAGGAAGCCACACATCCCGAACCCCACCGGCGGCAGCTGCCGCTGAAGGTCGGAACGCGTGCCTCTCCGCTGGCGCTGGTCCAGACACGGGCGTTCCTTACGGTCCTGACCCGTTTCTGCCCTGTATTGCGGGACATGGGGGCGTTCCAGGAACACCAGATCAGCACCACGGGCGATCAGGTGCAGAACCGCAAGCTGGCGGAAATTGGCGGCAAGGGCCTGTTCGCCAAGGAAATCCATGAAGCCCTGCTGGATGGGCGGATCGACTTCGCGGTGCATAGCCTGAAGGATCTGGAGACCACGCTGCCGCCGGGGCTGGTGCTGGCCTGCACGCTCAAGCGCGAGGATGCGCGTGATGTACTGATCCTTGGTCCCGGCTGTGGGGAGCCGGACCCGGCGGACCCGTATTCCGTACTGCCGCAGGGCGCGCTGGTGGGGTGTGCCTCTGTCCGCCGCCAGGCGCAGATGCTGCATGTGCGCCCGGACCTGAAATTCGGCCTGCTGCGCGGCAATGTGCAGACCCGGCTGGACAAGCTGGCCGCGCGTCAGTGCGATGCCACCCTGCTGGCCTATGCCGGGCTGCGCCGGCTGGGCATGGAAGACCGCGCCGACGTGATCCTTGACCCCACCATCATGGTGCCCGCCGCCGGACAGGGGATCGTGGGCGTGACCGTGCGGGAAAGCGACGTGGAACTGCGCGAACTGCTTTCCGCCATCGAGGATTACGAGGCCCGCGCCGTCGCCACGGCCGAGCGCGCGCTGCTGGCGGAACTGGACGGGTCGTGCCGCACCCCCATTGGCGGTTACGCCCGGCTGATCCCGGTGGTGGCTGGTGGCGCACCGGAACTGCACCTGACCGGCCTTGTCGCGCGGGAGGACGGGTCGTTCCTGCTCAAGCGCTCCATAAGCGGGGCACCGGCGGATGCGGCGCGTCTGGGGCGCGACCTTGGCCGCAGCCTGCGGGCCGACAGCCCGGCCGATATTTTTGTTGAAGAAAAATAACCGCTCCTGTCGCGCCCATGCGTGACGGGGTGATCATTACCCGCCCCCCGCCCGGCCTTGCCCCCACCATGGCGGCAGTGGCGGGGGCAGGGTGGCGGCCCATCGCGGCCCCCATGCTGCATGTCGTGCCCCTTGGCCTGACCTTGGGGGCCTTCCGTCCCGATGCCGTTGTGCTGACCAGCGGGCAGGCCCTTGCGGCGCTGGATGATCCGCGCCTGCATGCCTGCCCCTGCTATGTGGTGGGGCAGGCGACGGCCCGCCGGGCACGGGCGGCGGGTTTCAGTCATGTCATTCCGGCCTCCGGCACGGCGGCGGAGCTTGTGGCGCTGCTGCGTGCGTCCTGCCGGGCGGGAAGCAGGCTGCTGCTGGCGGTCGGGCGTGGCTATGGGGGCGACATGGCAAATGAACTCCGCGGTGCCGGTTTCCGCGTGGCGCGGCGGTGTGTCTATGCCATCGAACCGGTGCGGGTGCTGCCCGATGCGACGGAAGCGGATCTGCGGGCGGAGCAGGTGGCGGCGGTCATGTTCTATTCCACCCGCACGGCGGAAGCCTTCGTGGCGGCGCTGGGCCCGGTTGTGGCGGGGATGCTGGCGCGGGTGGACGCGATTGCCATGTCGGGCACGGTTGCGGCGGCGTTGACGGGCGGGCCGCACTGGCGGGCCGTAAGGGTGGCGACCCATCCCGACCAGGACGCCATGCTGGACAGCCTTGGGCGACCTGATTCAAATTAACCATTTGATAAAAAACGATAAAACTTTTTGGGTGCCGCCCTTTTTCAAAAAGGGCGGCGTTTCTTGAAGCTTTTTGAAAAAAAGCTTCACCAGAACCTTCCCTGATACTTTTCAGGCCGGGCTGGCGCGCGGGGCGTATGCGCGACCTTGTATAAAAAAAGCCGGGAGCGCGATGCCCCCGGCCTTTCTGGCTGCCTTGGTCAGGCTATGTGGCCCGACACAGGCTCAGGCATGGCCTGGCGTCTGGTCGAACGAGTTGCGCTTGGCCTGCCACAGCGCCACGAAGTCGATCGGCTGCAGCACCACGGGCGGGAAGCCGCCATCGCGCGTGACTTCGCTCAGGATATTGCGCACGTAGGGGAAGATCAGGCGCGGCACTTCCACCAGCAGGATCGGCTCGATCAGCTCGGCGGGCGGGTTGTTCAGTGTCGCGATTGCCGCATAGGACAGCTCGGCAATGAAAACCGGCCGGCCGGCGGGGCCGCCCTCGGTCTGCGGGGCTTCGCTCGCTTCGGCCTTTACGGTCAGGACCACCTCGAACACCGGCTGTTCCTGTTCCAGGCGGTTGGCCTGCACGTCGATGTTGACCGAGATCTGCGGGTTGGTGCGCAGCGTTGCGAATATTTCCGCCCCGGCGGGCACCTCGAACGAAAGGTCCTTGATGTACTGAAGGTTGATTGCCAGCGGAAGGGCGGGGGGCGCGCTCTGGCCGTTTTCAGGGCTGGTCGGCTGGGTCGTGTCGGACATGCTTGTCTGTATTTCCCGGAGGTCAGTGGAAAAAGGAAAGAATCCCGTATTCTCTGGCCGTAGCATGGGCATGCGGGCGATGCCATACCGCGTGCCGGAATTTTAACGCCTCTTGTGCATTGTGCTGGCAAAGGGCCTTGCCTATGTTGTGGCGCAGGGTAACTTCTGGCAGGGCGCCCGCCTGCCGTTATGGACGCGCGGCATGAATTTTATCTCTGGTCATTTTCCGCTGGATCTTGTTGTTCTGGGGCTGGTGGCTGTCTTCCTTGTCCTGCGCCTGCGCAGCATCCTCGGCCGCAGGGTCGGGGCCGAACCGGCGGTGCGCCCCATGGCGGCCCAGCCCGCGGCCCAGCCGATGGTGGAAAAGCCTGTCGAACCCCCGCCGCCCGCCATTACCTATGAAATTCCCACTCCTGATACCCGCGTGGGCGGCGTGCTGGCCCGCATCGCGGCCCTCCAGCCCGGCTTCACACCCCAGGAATTCGCCCGGGGAACCGAGACCGCCTTCCGCCAGATCGTGGGTGCCTATGCGGCGGGTGATCTGGACGTGCTGCGCGAACGGCTGACAGCCGCCACCTTTGGCGCGTTCGAGGCGGCGATCCAGTCCCGCCAGCAGGCGGGCGAGGTCCTGCGCAGTGAAATCCGTGACATTACCGACATCGCCATCATCGGCGCGGAAGTGGATGAGGCCGCAGGCCCCAGTCCCCTTGCCCGTATTGAGGTGCGGATCGTATCGGACCAGATCAGCCTGACGGTAGACAGCAGCGGCCACCCCGTGGCCGGCGTGGACGCGGTGACCGAATTCTCGGACCTGTGGACGTTCGAGCGCCTGCTGGGTGTCAATGCGCCCGGGGCCGGCTGGCGGCTGGGTGCCAGCCGCAGCGCATAGGCCGCCGTGCCATAATTTCCCGATAAACTCATGATCTGTCTGTGTGCATGAAAGTATTCAAGCATATTGCGCCGCTGTGCGCCGTTATTGCCCTGTGTGGCTGCCATACCCAGTCCCCCGTCACCGGTGCCGCCCAGGAACGCAGCCCCGCCCCGGCGCGGGTACGTCATGTCCCCTTCCATGCCCTGCCCGGATGGAAGAATGACGCGCAGGAAGAGGCGCTGTCCGTATTCCTGGAAGACTGCCACAAGATCACGAGCTTGCCCCCGGACAGCAGCCTGGGGGGGGAAGCCACGTCCCGTCCCGGCCGGGTGGTAGGGGACTGGCAGGCGGCCTGCCAGGCCGCGCGTGACGTGCCGGTGGGCGACCGGGCGGCGGCGCGGGCATTTTTTGAACAGTGGTTCCGTCCCTACACCATGCCGGCGGGTCCGCGCGCGGGTGGCATGCTGTTTACCGGCTATTACGAACCCGAGATCAGGGGTTCCCTGCGGCGGGGGGGCATGTACCAGACCCCGGTCTACCGCCGCCCGCCCGATCTGGTGCGTGAACGCGACGCACAGGGCAATATCGTGACCGGCCGCAGGCAGGACGGGCAGATCGTGCCCTACTGGACCCGTGCCGAGATCGATCAGGGGAGGCTTGCGCACAAGAAGCTGGAAATGCTCTGGCTTGCCGATCCGGTTGACCTGTTCTTCCTGCAGATACAGGGGGCCGAGCGGGTACGCCTGCCCGATGACACGATCATCCGCCTTGGCTTTGATGGCCTGAATGGCCAGCCCTATGTGCCGCTGGGGCGCGTCATGGTGGCGCAGGGGCTGCTGGGTGCGGATGACGTGAACATGGCCTCCATCCGCGGCTGGCTTGAGGCCAATCCCGACAAGGCACGGGAGATGATGGAGAAGAACCCCAACTACGTCTTCTTCCGTGAACTGGATGGAGCGGACGTCCGGGCCGGTGCGCCGGGCGCGCTGGGCGTGTCGCTTGTGCCGGGGCGTTCGGTTGCGGTGGACCGGGCCTACATTCCGCTGGGCAGCCCGGTATGGGTGCAGGCACAGGTGCAGGTGGACGGTCACCCCGCAACATGGGAGCGGCTTGACTTCGCACAGGATCTGGGCACTGACATCAAGGGACCGGACCGTGCCGACCTGTATATGGGCTGGGGACCGGAAGCGGCGCAGGCCGCGGGCAACCTGCATTCGGGTGGGCAGATGATCGTGCTGGTGCCGCGAAGCAGGCCGAAACACGAACACGAACACGAAGCATCCGCCCAGTAACACCAGATCCGCCCGGGGCGGAGTAAAGAGCGCAGGAACATCATGACAGGGCGACCCCGCGCGGCGCAGGCTTCCGTACCGACACCCCGCCCGCCGCGGACGGTCCGTTACACCGAAGGTCCCCATCTGCTGGTCCGTGGCGACTGCGTGCGCGCCATGCGCCGCATGGAAGCGGCCAGCGTGGATGTGGTCGTCACCTCGCCGCCATACAATATCGGGCTGAAATACCGCACCTATCGTGACCGGCTGGAGGAAGACGGCTACCTGGACTGGATGGTCGAGGTCGCGGCGGAAGTGCGCCGGGTCATGCGGCCCGACGGTTCGTTCTTCCTCAATGTCGCGGGGTCTTCCGCCCAGCCGTGGCTGCCGTTCGAACTGATGGTCCGGCTGCGCGAACTGTTCGTGTTGCAGAACCATATCTCGTGGGTCAAGTCGATCTCGGTCGGGGTCGACACGCATGGCCATTTCAAGCCCGTCAACAGCCACCGCTACCTCAACCGCAATCATGAGCACCTGTTCCACCTGACGCTGAAGGGGGAGGTGGGACTGAAGCGGCTTGATATCGGCGTGCCCTACAAGGACAAGTCCAACATCGTGCGCCGTGGCCACCGCCAGGACCGCCGGTGCCGGGGCGATACCTGGTTCATCCCCTATGAAACCGTGCAGGGCAGGGCGCAGAAATTTCACCATCCCGGCACGTTTCCCGTGCTGCTGCCGCAGATGTGCATCCGCCTGCATGGCAAGAGCGCGCCCGTGGTGCTGGACCCGTTCATGGGCACCGGCACCACGCTGGTCGCGGCCGTGCGGGAAGGGGGGCGGGGGATCGGGATCGATCTCGATACCATCTATGTCAACGTGGCGCGTGAACGGGTCCGGCAGGCCATGCAGGCGCAGGCGGCGGGTGCTGCCGGAACGGATGATCGAAATGTTTGATCGTTTCCATTGAAACGATTATATTGACAAATAATTCCTGAATCGGCCAAAACCACTTCCAGTCTTGGGAAGGGGATTTCGCATGTCGGTCAGGAAGGCAGTTCTGGGGGCAATCGCCGCAGGCGGCGTGGTGTATGGCGGGACGGTCGCCTATCTCACGCATTTCGATCACGCCACGGCGCCGGCGCCCGCGGCGGCTGGCGTGGACGCCGTGTCCGCCAACGCCCTGAATGTGGTGCGGGAGGCACGCTGCGACTACTGCCACGCGGCCAATGTCGACCTGCCCTTCTATTTCAGCCTGCCGGTGGCCAATACGCTCATGAGCCGTGACCGCGCGGAAGGGCTGAAGCATTTCCGTGTGGAGCCGGTCATTACCGCGCTGCAGAATGGCAGCGTGCCCGATGAGGAGCCGCTGGCCCGCATCGAGGAAGTGATCAACCAGAACCGCATGCCGCCCACGCTGTACCTGCTCATGCACTGGCATGCCCACCTGTCGGCCGCCCAGCGTGACAGCATGCTGGCCTGGATTGCACAGGTCCGCCGCCAGCATTACGCCACTTCAGGGGTGGCCGACCGGTTCGCGGCCGAACCCGTGCAGCCGATACCCGAATCCGTGCCGGTCGATGCGCCCAAGGTGGCGCTGGGCCAGCGCCTGTTCTTTGACAGGCACCTGTCGGGGGACGGGCAGTCCAGCTGCGCAAGCTGCCACAGCCTGCAGCATGGTGGTGTGGACGGGCTTGTCACGGCAACGGGCATTTATGGCCGCAAGGGGCCGATCAATGTGCCGACCGTATTTGACGCGGTGTTCAACAAAAGCCAGTTCTGGAACGGGCGCGCCGCGACGCTGGCCGACCAGGCGGCCGGTCCGGTCATGAACCCGCTGGAAATGGGTTCGCATGACTGGTCGGACGTGGCGGCCCACCTGCGTGAGGACCCGAGCTATGTTGCGGGTTTCCAGGCCGCCTTTGGCAGCGACACGATTGACCAGGCCACCATTACCGGGGCAATCGCGGAGTACGAAAAGACACTGATCACCCCTGACAGCCGTTTTGACCAGTACCTGAAGGGCGATGACGCGGCCCTGAACACACAGGAAAAGCAGGGCTACAGGCTGTTCAAGGAGATTGGCTGCTCTGGCTGCCATACCGGGGTTTCCATGGGCGGGCAGGCGTTCGAGCCGATGGGGCTGGAAGGGGACTATTTCGCCGCCCGTGGGGGCGCCCTGACCGATGCGGACAAGGGACGCTTCACGGTAACCCACAACCCGGCGGACATGGAACGCTTCAAGGTGCCCAACCTGCGCAACATCGCGCTGACCGCGCCGTATTTCCATGACGGCAGTGTGAAGACGCTGGATGACGCGGTGCGCAAGATGGCGCGCTACCAGACGCCCGACCACAGCATTTCCGATCAGGACGTGGCCGATATCGTGGCTTTCCTCAATACGCTGACCGGGCGCTATCAGGGCGAGATCCTGCGTAATACGACGCCCTGACCAATTCCCGCTTGCCCCCTGCATGGCCCTGCCGCATACGCGGCGGGGCTTTTGCGTTATGGTCCGTGCCTGAAACCATGGACCTGCCCGGGCGGGTGTGATTCTATGCACCGCAGGCCATGGTGCCGGGGAAGGGGAAGCAGACCGTGAGGCAGCGCAGACTGAACGAGGAGGAACAGGCCCTGTGGTCGGCCTTCGCGCAGGGTATCGCGCCGTTACGCACGGCCCGCCATCTTCCGCCCGCATCCTTCGCCACGGGCCGCGCGCCTGCCGCCACGCCACCTGATCCTGATGCAAGGCCCGGCATGGACCGGGCGGATATCATGGCGCGGATAACGGCCGGGGCGGTGCATGCCGTGCATGCCACCGCGTCCCACGCCGTGACCGTGCAGAAAGGGAAGGGCGGCGCATTCGAGATTGGTGTGCGCAGGCCGGGGCTGGATGATACGAGCTGGCGCGGCCTGGTCAGTGGCAAGCTGCGGCCCGCGCGCAGGCTGGACCTGCATGGCCAGGTGGCCCAGACGGCGTTCCATCGCCTGCATGCCTTCATCATTCAGGCGCACGCGGACAACGTGCGCTGCATTGAAATCATTACCGGGCTGGGCAGTGGCCATAATGGTGGCATCCTGCGCCGGGAACTGCCGTTCTGGCTGGGGCGGGGGGATCTGGGGCGGCTGATCCTGGCGGTGGTGCATCCCCATTCCGCCAATCAGGGTGCCGTGCGCGTGCTGCTGCGCCGGCCCGGCCGGGCATCGCGCTAGGATGCGCGTGGGGCCTGCGTTATTATCCTAGTCCAGCCGCCAGGTCGGCAGCTTGGCCGCAAGCCAGCGGCGCAGCGCCATGATGGTCGTGGTATCGCCCGAAATCTGCTGTAGCGCCTGTGTCGCGTCCGTGCCGGTCAGCAGCGTGCGGCCGGTATCGTGGCCCATGGCCTGTATGGCGCCATCACGCATGGCCGCAGCCGTGGCCGTGCGCCAGCGCGCAAGGGTTGCGGCCTGTGTCAGCATGGGCAGCACAAGGGCAAGGTCAACCGACGCAGCCCCCGCCAGCGGTTTCCAGGCGGCATAGAGCAGGCTGCCCAGCGCGGAACGGGCATCCTGGCGCAGGCGGTCCTCCATGCCCATCACGGCCTGTCCCTGCACGCTGAAGGCGGTGGTGCGGGTGGACAGCGTGAACAGGGGGGCAAAGCCCGCCTGTGTCAGTGACTCGACCAGCGCCATCGTATCGGGCGCGCCCTGCGGGTCGGTGATTTGTATGGCATCGACCTGATTGTCATGCAGGGCGGCGGCGGCGGCCTGCGGGGTGGCCAGGCCGGTTACGGGAATGGGGCGCAGGCCGAACAGGCTCATGGCCAGCACGGTGGGCAGTTCGATGCCGGTCAGGGTGGATACGGCAATGCGCACCGGCCGGTCACGCATGAAATTGCCCAGGCTGCGGTGCAGCTGCGCCCGCCCGATCACGACCGGTACCGTCATGCTGAGCAGCAGCGGCAGCCAGCGGCTGTAGTCGAAATGGATGCGCAGGTCACCGCACAGCGAGGAGACAAGCGCCGAGCCGGGCGCCGCCAGCGCCATCATGCCATCGGATGCAAACTGGGAGTCGAACAGGTTGGCGCCCGTTACCCCGTCCTGCCCCACGGTGTTGCGCACCGGCAACGGGGCAGGCAGGCCAAACCCCTGTGCCAGGGCTGCGGGCAGTATCGGGCTCCATCGGTCGGCCATGGCGCTATGGTCCCCGGCCAGCAGCAGGCCGGGCGTGCCTGACGGGTTTGCCGGCATGGACAGCCGTTCCCGGGGCAGTTCGGACGCCATGGCCCGCCCCATGGCGGTGCCCGCCGCCAGCATGCCCAGCAGGGCCCGGCGGGTGATCATGGTCGTGCCACGCGCGCGGGGGCGGGGGGCGCCTGCCGGTCATGGCCCCGTCGCAACGGGCGGGGCGGGATCGGGAGCGGGTCTGGCTGGGTGGGTAAGGCGGGCATGGGCTATTCTTATGGCCAGTGGACTTCCGGGGGAAGGCTCATGAGGATGGCTTCGGTATTTCCACCCGTTTTAAGGCCAAAAATTGTTCCCCGGTCGTGCAGCAGGTTGAACTCCACATACCGCCCGCGCCGGACCAGCTGCGCCTTGCGCTGGGCCTCGGTCCACGGTTCCATCATCCGCCCGCGCACGATGTCGGGGTAGGTTTCCAGAAAACCCAGCCCCACATCGCGCGTGAAGGCAAAGTCGGCGTCCAGGTCCCCGGTGTTGAGCCGGTCATAGAAGATGCCGCCAAGCCCGCGCGGTTCATTGCGGTGGGGCAGGTAGAAATAGCGGTCACACCATTCCCTGAAGCGGGGATAGTAGTCCGGGTCATGCTTTTCGCAGGCCAGCCGGAAGCCATCATGGAAGCGCGCGGCGTCACTGATGGCCTCGGCGCTTTCGGGGAACATGGGGGTGATGTCGCCACCGCCGCCAAACCAGCCCTGCGTGGTGATGATCATGCGGGTGTTGAAGTGGGCGGCGGGCACAAGCGGGCTGCACATATGGGCCACAAGGCTTATGCCGGTGGCAAAGAAGCGCGGGTCCTGTGCCGCCCCCGGTATCGAATCGCGAAAGCCCGGGCTGAACTCCCCGCTTACGGTGGAAACGTTCACGCCCACCTTTTCGAACACGCGCCCGCGCATGAGGCTGATCACGCCCCCGCCACCCGGCGTGCCGTCATCGTTCGTGCGCTCCCACGGGGTGCGGATGAAGCGGCCGGGGACTTCTTTGCCGGGCAGGGTGGGGCTGCCGGCGGCGGCGGCCTCGTCCTCTATCTGTTCAAAGGCGCTGCAGATCCGGTCGCGCAGGCTTTCGAACCAGGCCCGGGCCGTATCCTTGAGGGCGTCGTGGGCGACAGGGGTGCGGGATGTTGTCATGGCTGTATCATTCTGCCCGTTCTGGTCGTTCGCAATGGATATTACGGGTGCCCGTTTGCACCGCCTATTGCAAGACGGGCGATTGCAAGGGCACGCTCCCAGCCGCTAGTGTCCTGATTCTGAAGTTTCGCTGATTTTGGTAGTACGGAGGCAGAATCGCTTGACGGCCTGCAGGATGTCGTCGGCGGATCTGGTCCATTTGAA
>NZ_NKTZ01000050.1 GCF_003207855.1 Komagataeibacter rhaeticus
TGGTTGCGGGGGCAGGATTTGAACCTGCGGCCTTCAGGTTATGAGCCTGACGAGCTACCGGGCTGCTCCACCCCGCGGTGGTAAGGGGAGACTGGAAGACCTGGCGGCGACCGACTTTCCCGTGCCTTAAGGCACAGTATCATGGGCGCTGGGGCATTTCACGGCCGAGTTCGGGATGGGATCGGGTGGATCATTCCCCGCCATGGCCACCAGGTCATCCAGTCTTCCCTTGGGTGGGGAGAGAGGAAGTGGATGGGTTGGTGTTTTATTGAGTGTTGTTGAGTGGATGACTGCTGTGCATGTGTGTTGCCCTTTTAAGGGGGCTTTGGAATGAGCCTGTTGGGCGATTAGGACCAGTTAGCTGCACGCATTACTGCGCTTCCACACCTGGCCTATTGACGTGATGGTCTATCACGGCCCTTGGGGAGACCTTGTTTTGAGGTGGGTTTCCCGCTTAGATGCTTTCAGCGGTTATCCCGTCCACACTTAGCTACCCGGCTGTGCCGCTGGCGCGACAACCGGTGCACCAGAGGTATGTTCATCCCGGTCCTCTCGTACTAGGGACAAATCCTCTCAAGTCTCCAACACCCACGGCAGATAGGGACCGAACTGTCTCACGACGTTCTAAACCCAGCTCACGTACCACTTTAATCGGCGAACAGCCGAACCCTTGGGACCTGCTCCAGCCCCAGGATGTGATGAGCCGACATCGAGGTGCCAAACCTCCCCGTCGATGTGGACTCTTGGGGGAGATCAGCCTGTTATCCCTAGAGTACCTTTTATCCGTTGAGCGATGGCCCTTCCACGCGGGACCACCGGATCACTATGGCCGACTTTCGTCTCTGATCGAGCTGTCACTCTCACAGTCAGGCGGGCTTATGCCATTGCACTCGACAGTCGGTTTCCGACCGACCTGAGCCCACCATCGCGCGCCTCCGTTACACTTTGGGAGGCGACCGCCCCAGTCAAACTGCCCACCATGCAGGGTCCCGGACCTGGCTAACAGGCCTCGGTTAGACATCAGAAACAGTCAGGGTGGTATTTCAAGGATGGCTCCACCGGAACTGGCGCCCCGGTTTCAAAGCCTCCCACCTATCCTACACAGAATGTCTCTGATGCCACTGCAAAGCTGCAGTAAAGGTTCATAGGGTCTTTCCGTCTGACCGCGGGTACCCCGCATCTTCACGGGGAATTCAATTTCGCTGAGCCGATGCTGGAGACAGCGGGGAAGTCGTTACGCCATTCGTGCAGGTCGGAACTTACCCGACAAGGAATTTCGCTACCTTAGGACCGTTATAGTTACGGCCGCCGTTTACCGGGGCTTCAATTCAGTGCTTGCACACCTCCTCTTAACCTTCCGGCACCGGGCAGGCGTCAGGCCGTATACGTCGTCTCTCGACTTCGCACAGCCCTGTGTTTTTACTAAACAGTCGCTACCCCCTGGTCTGTGCCACCCGCCAATGGTTGCCCACTGACGGGTCTTGCTTATCCCGAAGTTACGCAAGTAATTTGCCTAGTTCCTTCAGCATCGTTCTCTCAAGCGCCTTGGTATTCTCTACCAGTCCACCTGTGTCGGTTTCGGGTACGGTCTATATGCCAGAGCTATTTCCTGGAATACTCCAAAAGCCGGATCAATCCGTTAAGACCCGACAACATATCGTATTCGTCACTTCTGGCAGGCCCGGGAATATTTGCCCGGTTTCCATCGACTACGGCTTTCGCCCTCGCCTTAGGGGCCGGCTCACCCTGCGCGGATTAACCTTGCGCAGGAACCCTTGGACTTTCGGCGACAGTGTTTCTCGCACTGTTTGTCGCTACTCATGTCAGCATTCGCACTTCCGATATCTCCAGAGAGGGTCACCCCGTCTCCTTCACAGACCTACGGAACGCTCCGCTACCGCGCATTCATAGAATGCACCCACAGCTTCGGCACGTGGCTTGAGCCCCGTTACATTTTCGGCGCAGGGTTTCTATTAGACCAGTGAGCTATTACGCTTTCTTTAAAGGATGGCTGCTTCTAAGCCAACCTCCTGGTTGTTTTGGAATCCCCACATCCTTTCCCACTTAGCCACGATTTGGGGGCCTTAGCTGGTGGTCTGGGCTGTTTCCCTCTCGACAATGGACCTTAGCACCCACTGTCTGTCTGCCTGGCTCATACTTCCGGGTATTCGGAGTTTGGTTAGGTTTGGTAAGGCTTTGGGCCCCCCTAGCCCATCCAGTGCTCTACCCCCCGGGGTAATACCAGACGGTCTACCTCAATAGATTTCGCGGAGAACCAGCTATTTCCGAGTTTGATTGGCCTTTCACCCCTAGCCACAGCTCATCCCCGACTTTTTCAACAGGCGTGGGTTCGGCCCTCCAGTGCGTGTTACCGCACCTTCAGCCTGGCCATGGCTAGATCACTCGGTTTCGGGTCTTCTGCCAGCAACTCGTCGCCCTGTTCAGACTCGCTTTCGCTGCGCCTACACCTACCGGCTTAAGCTTGCTGCAAACAGAAACTCGCTGACCCATTATACAAAAGGTACGCCGTCACCCCATAAGAGGCTCCGACTGCTTGTAGGCATTCGGTTTCAGGTCTCTTTCACTCCCCTCGTCGGGGTGCTTTTCACCTTTCCCTCACGGTACTTGTTCGCTATCGGTCACCAGGGAGTATTTAGGCTTGGAGGGTGGTCCCCCCATGTTCAGACAGGATTTCACGTGTCCCGCCCTACTCAAGGATCACTGTGGACACTACGCATACGGGGCTATCACCCGCTCTGGCCGGACTTTCCATTCCGTTCTGCTTCTTCCACAATCATCACGGGCCTGTTCCGCGTTCGCTCGCCACTACTAGCAGAATCTCAATTGATGTCTTTTCCTCCGGGTACTTAGATGTTTCAGTTCCCCGGGTTCGCCTCATGTCCCTATGTATTCAGAACATGATACCCATCGCTGGGTGGGTTGCCCCATTCAGATATCCACGGATCAAAGCCTGCTCGCGGCTCCCCATGGCTTTTCGCAGCGTGCCACGTCTTTCATCGCCTCCTGGTGCCAAGGCATCCACCGAATGCCCTTATCGCGCTCATTGCCCACACATGCACAGGAGCCATCCACCCAGACCCCACCAGTCAGAAGACCAGAAGGCCAGGCAGCCAGCACCCGCACAGAGAAAGTGCAGTGCATTCACACAATCAACACTTAACTTATCGCTTATGAACGCTCACGCCC
>NZ_NKTZ01000051.1 GCF_003207855.1 Komagataeibacter rhaeticus
GTAACCGGCCGCTCTGGGCCGCCTTGATTATGCGGCCTGTCTGTGCAGTGTATTCACGGGTTTCCAGTTCCATGGCAACAGTTCGTGGAGCCGGTTGATCTTGTGCTCGTTGATACGGGCCAGGACGTCGGCGAGGTAATCGTGCGGATTAAGCCGGGAGAGTTTTGCGCTTTCGATAAGCGTCATGGCATCAGCGATGTTGTCGCCCCCGGTGTCGGATCCGGCAAAGAGATAATTTTTTCGCCCCACGCATACGGGCCGTATGGCGCGTTCGGCAGGATTGTTGTCGATGGCGACACGACCATCTTCGAGGAACAGGGTAAAGGCCTTCCACCGGTTGAGCGCATAACGGATCGCTTTTGCCAGTTCCCCCTTTCCAGGGATACGGGCAAGCTGTGTTTCGCACCATGCGTGGAATGCTGTGACACGGGGGCGGCTTTGTTCCTGTCGGACAGCCAGACGATACGGGGCCGGGTGTCCGGTGATCTGGCGCTCGATATCGTAGAGCTCTCCGATCTGTTCAAGTGCTTCCCTTGCGATTGTCGAATCACTGCCCTTCCAGACATCATGGAAGGCCCGGCGGAGATGAGCCCAGCAGGCCGCTTCGCGCACGTGCACGGTTCCTGTTGCGTCTGGTTTATACAGATCCCTGAACCCGGCGTAGGCGTCAGCCTGCAGAATGCCCCGGAACTGTGCCAGATGGGTCTGGGGATTGATCCCCTTGCGATCGGGAGAGAACCAGTAGGCCACGGCGGGCGGATCACTCCCTCCCCATGGGCGGGGATCGCGCAGATAGCTCCAGATCCGCCCTTCCTTCACGCCCCGGGGTTTGCCAGCCTGACGCAGACGGGGGTCAAGAACCTGGATGGGTGTATCATCAGCATGTAGCAGGTCTGCCTTTACGACATCCTGACGGATCAGATCTGTCAGAGGACGCAGAACGGCAACGGCCTGACCACACCAGTCGATCAGGGTTGAACGGGGAATGTCCACACCCTGACGGGCAAAGATCTCATTCTGACGATAAAGCGGAATGTGGTCATCGAATTTCGAGACCAGGATATGGGCTAAAAGCCCGGTGCCAGCCATCCCCCGTGGGACAGGGCGCGACGGTGCTTCAGGCTGCACCAGTGTTTCGCAGTGACGGCAGGATTTCTTCAGCCGTGCCGTTTCGACAACTTTCAGTTTTGCCGCAATAAAGTCCAGTATTTCGGTGACATCTTCGCCTACAAGACGCAGGGGACCGCCACAGGCAGGACAGGCCTCACCTGGGTCGAGAACAATACGCTCCCGTGGTGTCGTGTCAGAAACCTTTGGTTTGCCACGCTGCCGTGGGGGAGAGAGTGCATCATCGCTGACATCATGCTCCCTGATATCAGGAGAAGGATCGGCTGCCGCGATGGCGATTTTTACATCTTCAAGGAGCAGTTCGAGTTGTTCAATCTCACGGTCTATCTTTTCTGAACTGGCCCCGAATTTCTGTTTCTGAAGACGTGCGATCCGGATTTTGAGAGACTGGACAAGAGCTTCATACGCACGGGCTGACGCAGAAAGCCGAGCCACTTCGGTCTGCAGGGAAACAATCATTTCCCTCAGGGTATCCGGATCATCAGGCAGGACCGCAGGTGCAGACGTCATTATGAAAAAATAGCAGAAAACCTAAGAAAATTCAAAATGTTCTGCACTCTCACGCCATAAAAATCAGGCCACGCGAGACGGTGGTGCAGACCAGGAAGGGCGTCTCCACTCCATGCCTTCCCACAGCATGGCCATCTGTGCTGTCGTCAGGCGTGCAACGCCCTCTGCCGGAGACGGCCATGGAAAACGTCCCTTCTCAAGCACCTTGTAATAAAGACAGAACCCCTGACCGTCCCACATCAGAAGCTTGATCCTGTCCCCACGGCGACCACGAAAGGCAAAGAGCGCCCCTGATGTCGGGTTCTGACGCAGCACGTCCTGTGCCAGTGCTGCCAGACCCGATATGCCCTTGCGCATATCGGTCACCCCGCAGGCCAGATAGACACGCACGCCGTTGCCCACGCCAATCATGCCGTCTCCGCAATCCGGATGACCCGGGCCAGAAGATCTTCGGCAGGATGTCCCGTCACCCTGATACTACGGCCATTGCGCAGCACTATGGCCAGTTCGTCAGGATCACCGCCAGATGCCACAGCAGGTGTCGTCACTGAAGCAACAGGAACAAACGCCACAGACTGATCTGGGGAAGATAGTCTTTGACGGAATGACGTCCGCCATTGGTAAAGATGTTGGCGGGTCAGGTCATGTCGACGTGCCACATCCGATACACTTGCTCCATCCACACCAACTTCAGCCAGTATCGCCAGCTTCCGTTCATCCGACCAGCGGCGGCGGCGTTCAACGCCAATCAGGATTTCCTGGGTCATTCTTACCTCTCAAATGACGTCAATAACGACGTCGTTAACGACGGTAAGTTACCAGTCACAATCCTCAATCATAAGGCGGCCTCAAAC
>NZ_NKTZ01000053.1 GCF_003207855.1 Komagataeibacter rhaeticus
CCCCCATGACCTGCGCAACCTTTCGGTGGAGCAGCTCAGGCAGCTGGCGGATGAACTGCGCTCCGAGACGATCGATGCCGTCTCCACCACCGGCGGCCATCTCGGCGCCTCGCTGGGCGTGGTGGAACTGACCGTGGCGCTGCATGCCGTGTTCGACACCCCCGATGACCGCGTGATCTGGGATGTGGGCCACCAGGCCTACCCGCACAAGATCCTGACCGGGCGGCGCGAGCGCATCCGCACCCTGCGCCAGCCGGGCGGGCTGTCGGGCTTCACCCGGCGCAGCGAGAGCGAATACGACCCGTTTGGGGCGGCGCATTCCTCCACCTCCATCTCGGCGGGCCTTGGCATGGCCGTGGCCCATCACCTGCGCGCGGAGGAAGATCCCTCCTACCGCGAGCGCAACGTGATTGCCGTGATCGGCGATGGCTCGATCTCGGCCGGCATGGCGTATGAGGCGATGAACAATGCCTCCCATTGCGGGCCGGGTGCGGAACGCCTGATCGTGGTGCTCAACGATAACGAGATGTCGATCGCTCCCCCGGTGGGCGCGATGTCGAGCTATCTCTCGCGGCTGATGTCCTCGCGCAAGTTCCTCTCCCTGCGTGAACTCGCCGCCAAGATGGCCAAGCGCCTGCCCGGCCGGCTGGAGCGCACGGCCAAGAAGGCGGATGAATACGCGCGCGGCATCATGACCGGCGGCACGCTGTTCGAGGAACTGGGCTTCTATTATGTCGGCCCCGTGGATGGCCACGACATGAACCAGCTGGTCCACATCCTGCGCAACCTGCGCGATGCCGAGGATGTCGGCCCCGTGCTGCTGCACGTGATTACCGAGAAGGGCCACGGCTACAAGCCTGCCGAATCGGCGGGGGACAAGTATCACGCCGTCTCCAAGTTCAATGTCGTGACCGGTGAGCAGAAGAAAGGCCCGTCCGGCCCGCCCAGCTACACCTCGGTCTTTGCGAAGGAACTGGTGCGCCAGGCCGCGACGGATGACAAGATCGTCACGATTACCGCCGCCATGCCGTCGGGCACCGGGCTGGACAAGTTTGCCAAGGCCTATCCCGACCGCTTCTTTGACGTGGGCATTGCCGAACAGCATGCCGTGACCTTTGCCGCCGGCATGGCGACCGAGGGGCTGCGCCCGTTCTGCGCCATCTATTCCTCCTTCCTGCAGCGCGCCTATGACCAGGTGATGCATGACGTGGTGCTGCAGAAGCTGCCGGTGCGCTTCGCCATCGACCGCGCGGGGCTGGTGGGCGCCGATGGCGCGACGCATGCGGGATCGTTCGACATCGCCTACCTGGGCTGCCTGCCGGGCATAACGCTGATGGCGCCCAGCACCGAGGTGGAACTGATGCACATGACAGCCACCGCCATCGCGTTTGACGAAGGCCCGATCGGCCTGCGCTACCCGCGTGGCGCGGGGCTGGGGCTGGACCTGCCGGCAGCGGGCGAGGTGCTGGAAATCGGACGCGGGCGAATCGTGCGCGAGATGGCGCGCCAGTCCGGGCCGGAACAGGGCGGCATTGCCATCCTCTCGCTCGGGCCAAGGCTGGAACACGCGCTGAAGGCCGCCGACATGCTGGCCGCCCACGGCCTGTCCCCCACCGTGGCCGATGCCCGCTTCGCCAAGCCGATCGACACCGCGCTGGTCGAGCAGCTGGCACGCAACCATGCGGTGCTGATCACCATCGAGGAAGGCTCGGTCGGCGGGTTCGCAAGCTTTGTCATGACCCATCTGGCCAGGACCGGACTGCTCGACCGCGTGCGCTTCCGCCCCATGACCCTGCCCGACCGCTTCATCGATCATAACACCCAGGATGCCCAGTATATCGAGGCAGGGCTGGATGCGGC
>NZ_NKTZ01000054.1 GCF_003207855.1 Komagataeibacter rhaeticus
CGACGCCATCTGGTCCGGGGTTAACCCCGGACCAGATGGCCAACAGCAACGCCGTCAGAAGGGCGGCATAACAACAACCGGGTATAGCTTATCAAGCCCGCAAAACTGTCCGAACGGACGGGACCACCTCTTACTGCTCGACGAGTTATCCACACCAAAGAGGGTTTTAAGAGTTTTATATAGTTTTAAAGTTTTAGACGCGAAAAGCTCATTTTTATTCAATTATATCAACTTCTTATAAATTTGCCCGGTGTGTGATAGACGGCATCTGGTGTGTAATAGACGGTAAACGGTGTGCGATAGACGGTGATCAGTGTGTAATAGACGGCCTATCCACAGGCCTGATCGCTTATCGCCCCACCAAAAACCGCTCCGTCGACTACCCCATTGGCACCAACCAGAAGTTCATCGAAAGCCGCTTTTCGATGAAGCATTATCAGTTGAGGCCCCCTCTGCCCCGCCTCTTCTCGCAAGACGTAATCAGGCAGGTCATTGGCCGCGACAATCTTACGGAGGATACGGCTGAATTCTTTTAACGAACTGGCGCTACCACTGCGTTCGTAAATCGTCTGGAAGCTCCATCTTGCCTGCCCTTTACCAGCAGCTTGACGTGCCAATCGGTACACAAACCGTCCAATACCCGTGGAAATCAGAAAATAGGCAGGATCGACTGTCAGGACGTCTGGCCTCTTACCGTCAGTAACTTCCTTGTAAATCCATTTCGGAACTTCAATCTCGACACTGGCTACTCTCCCAGTGTCAGTACGCGATATAACGGCATACGAACTGATTAGCCCTTCAGATTCAACTGTGCGTAACACACGCCCATCGAAACGCGACGTTTCTCGCACACTCTTTATGATCGTTCCCTGAAGACGGTCGAGCGCCGCCTCAACCTCAGCAAACTGCCGCGAACCATTGCTCTTGCGACAAAACCTCAGAATGTCGCCGATCCGAGGCCGAAACACACGCCCCGGCTTCTTTCCCTTGCCGTCTCGATAGCGATTCATTGCTTCCGTCAGGTGGGAAACAAGCATTAAAACAATATCATAGTCCCAGACCGACGCCATTCCGTCAGGGCCAGCTTTGACCTCCACGTAGCCATTCGGCAAATTATAATGGATCATCCCGCCTGCCCGCTTCTTGCCTTTAGATACGCGAAACAAAGCCACGTCCATCAGGCTACGGCTATCTCTGGTGCCAACGTCGACCAAGGATGGCACCAAAAAATCGAATTGCGCATCATCCCCTTCTGAAGACCGACTACCATCAGTGGAAAGCAATGATGCCGTTTCGCGAGAACGGTTGCCCTGGCACGGTTGTCCAGTATGTCGATATGCCCCTCGTCGTTGAGACTGATCTTCATGGGTGACGCAATTGGCTGTCGGTTTTTTATCCACGAGATCAGGGGACTCAGTGCTCACCTGCATCAGTCGCTACAGTTTGGATTGTCATGCCGGCCCAGGACGAGAAGCTACGACACCAGACACCTTGCGTGCCTCGATCCACTCCTCAATTTCAGCCAGGTCCCAAGCGACGTTTCGACTGGTAAGAGCAATACGGCGAGGAAAATCTCCTCTCTGCTCCATGTTGAAAATAGTGCGCTCGGCCAACGGTATCATTGCATGAAGCTTTTTCCGGCCGATAAGCGTTCTGCTTTTTACTTTTCCCTCCATGGTCACTTTCCTTTGATATCGTGCAGATGCTTGACGATACCGGCCAGTGCCCGCAGGAACCTGAAAAATAGTTAGAATCTAGTGTCCTGATTCTGAAGTTTCGCTGATTTTGGTAGTACGGAGGCAGAATCGCTTGACGGCCTGCAGGATGTCGTCGGCGGATCTGGTCCATTTGAA
>NZ_NKTZ01000055.1 GCF_003207855.1 Komagataeibacter rhaeticus
GGTTCTTCCGTACTTTTCGTGATGGGTATCTTGTACTGAGGTTCCGGAACTGGGAAATCCAGAAAGTCGTTCACTTTCATGGATATTCCCCAGTGTCACGCCTTCGGTCTCTTGATCTTCCCCGTTCCCTCGTCGTTCGTCGTGTTGTTGCACTGGATAACAGAGTGGAGATCGAAGTCGGTCTGCGAAAACGGAGTGCAGTGTGTCCGGACTGTCAGTGCCCGACACAACGCATTCACAGTTTCTATCAGAGAAAACTCGCGGATCTTCCATGGCAGGGCCGTCCAGCCACGCTGATCGTTTCTGTGCCGCGCTTTTTCTGCCAGACGATGCTTTGTCCACGTCGGACGTTTGTCATGCCCCTTGAGGGGATAACCGTGCGTCATGGCAGACAGACCACACGTCTTGCCGATCTTCATTATTATATCGCCCACACCCTGGGCGGTTCCGCTGGAGCACGAATGACCGTGCGCCTGTGTTGCCCCATCAGCGCGGATACTCTTGTCCGCCGTCTTCTCTCACGTGTGCAGAACACCACAAAAGGCACGGCCCTTACACGTGTGGTGGGGGTGGATGACTGGGCATGGCGGCGGGGACATCACTATGGAACGATTGTGGTCGATCTTGAGAAAAATGATGTCATTGACCTCCTGCCAGATCGGGACGCTGATACCCTTGCCCGATGGCTGCAGGTCCACCCCGGTATTGAAATCATTGCCAGAGACCGTGCCGGTACTTATGCAGACGGATGCCGCAGAGGCGCACCATCCGCTCTTCAGGTGACAGACCGCTGGCATCTGCTGAAGAACCTGTCAGACGCTTTTGTCAGCATTCTGGACCGTTTTACGACGACTGTCAGGACCCTGACACGACAGATGAACGTATCAACGGTCGTAAGCAAAATATCTGAAACAATCAGAGCGCATCCAGAAGAGGCGCAGGCGGTCGTCAGGTCAGCCTCTGGGGAACGGCGTGACATTCTTTTCAAGGAAGCTCTTGCCCTGAAAGCAGCGGGACACAGCATTCAGGCTATCGCCACAACGATCGGGGTAGAGAGAAAAACCGTGCGGCGCTGGTTTCAGCGGGGCCATGCACCACCATGGAAAAGAACGGTTCCGTCACGCAGCATACTCGTGCCTTACACAGCCCACCTGGAAAAGAGATGGTCCGAAGGATGTCGCAATAGTCGTCAGCTATGGCGGGAACTCCTGGAGCAGGGCTTTGCAGGACAATATGGCACCGTCTGGAAATGGGTGGCGACGCGACAGGGATGTTCCGCGAAACCCGTTCCTTCCGCGCATGTCGTTGCACCTCGGGGACGCAAACTTGCGCGGCTTCTCCTCGCAGAGGATCCGTTATCTGCCGGACAGGAGGGACTGCTGGTTCCTGCCCTTCTGGAAGCTGAACCGCACCTTGCCGTCACACTCTGCTGGCTCAGGAAAATGCAGACCCTGCTCTGTAAAAGGGGTGACACCTGCACGGGAGGCGATCTGAAGGCTCTGCTGGAAGAAGGAAAGACGACGCTGCTGTCACGTCTGATTCCCGCGCTTGAACGGGATGCGGCTGCCATTGAAGCGTCTCTTGTCACACCTTGGACAACCAGCCCGGTTGAAGGACAGATCAGCCGACTGAAAATGATCAAGCGAACCATGTTCGGAAGAGCAGGCTTCGAACTCCTCAGGGCGCGTGTCCTTCAGCCCGCATAATCAAAAAACATCATCACGAAAAGTACGGAAGAACC
>NZ_NKTZ01000056.1 GCF_003207855.1 Komagataeibacter rhaeticus
ACGCTCCAATGCCGTCAGTTCAATCGCAACCGCTACACGTCCCATTCGATTACCCCTGCCATCAGGATAATCATATAAACTTCTCGATCAGGACACTAGATGCTATAAAGATTCCTGACCTTAGATATGAACTTCGATTTTTTGTGATATACAATTATGTTGGACATCGCTTGAAAAGCCCATTTGTTATTTGCATCTTATTGGAAAATTCATATGAAAAATGACAAAAAACTATTAGTTCTATACTTGAAGATCGTAACTTCATTCGTATTGGGCGCAATTATTGGCTATATAATCGCAAGCCTGTCGGGCATTAAACCGTCCTTTGTTCCCTTAGTTTCAGCCGTTCTTGGACTTCTAGTCGCATTTTCAATGCCGTTGTGGCAGGCTCTATTTGTAAATGCTCCCAATCTATCAGTGGAAATAAGTGCAATTAAGCGAACAGTAAGTGATACAGCCATAATATCTCTTGATGACGACCCGGAAATACGCCCTCTGATAACCACCAGAAAACGTCAGTCATTGCCTTTTGACGATGAAAGCAATATATTAAATGTCAAGCGCCAGGTAAAAAGAGGGTATACTCTCGCGCAAACTGAGGAACTATTAGCTAATGCAAAGCAGAGCCTGCGGGACCTGCCGTCTCAAATAGAGGAGCGCAAGAAAGAACTAGATCGAGTCAATGCCCTGACCTCGACAACACTAACCAAATACGAATGTGATAGATTGAATTCCCCTCTTTATCCAGAGGTTGATTTTGACCCATCTTCCCCTGAAAAAAGCCTCGATGCCCTTCGAGAGGCCTATCAGAAGCGGCTAGAGAGGCTCGAAAAACGGTATACAGATCTTCAAAGTAATTTGCCAGCTTGGGAACGAAAAATCGAATTACTCAAAAAGGAACTTTTTGACAATCGCTCATACTTTACCGTATCCGCCTCATTAATAAACTCTGGCCGTACTAATACAGCAGTTAAAGTTCCGTCTCTGCTTCGAGTTTCGATTGGCGAGGGAAATTATATTGACATAAAGTTAAGCTTGAAGGACTTTGAGGACAAGTCTGAGATATCAGCTAATGGTACAAGAATTGTCGTCTTCGAATCATCGGAAGTGTCATCCCTCCCAGAAGATGATCGAAACCTGATTAACACTTACTGGGGGCAATCGGTTAGTTCTCGCTTATTTATAGAAGATATTCATTCCAATATATATTCATCAAACACTATTGCCTTCGCCGAAGAGAGGTGGTCCCGTCCGTTCGGACAGTTTTGCGGGCTTGATAAGCTATACCCGGTTGTTGTTATGCCGCCCTTCTGACGGCGTTGCTGTTGGCCATCTGGTCCGGGGTTAACCCCGGACCAGATGGCGTCG
>NZ_NKTZ01000057.1 GCF_003207855.1 Komagataeibacter rhaeticus
CTAGTGTCCTGATTCTGAAGTTTCGCTGATTTTGGTAGTACGGAGGCAGAATCGCTTGACGGCCTGCAGGATGTCGTCGGCGGATCTGGTCCATTTGAAGGGCTTGGGATGTTCGTTATGGACGGCGATGAAAGCCCTGATGTCGGCCTCCAGGGCTTCGGTCGAACGGTGAATGCCGCGCCTGATCTGCTTTTCAGTGATGAGAGCGAAAAACCGCTCCACCTGATTGATCCATGAGGCCCCGGTCGGCGTAAAATGAACGTGCCAGCGCGGGCGCCTAGCCAACCAGTCACGGATCAGCTTCGTCTTGTGGGTGGCATAGTTATCCATCACCAGATGGATATCGAGGTCAGTCGGCACATTGGTTTCGATCTGGTCAAGGAATTTGCGGAATTCCGTAGATCGGTGCTTCGGATAACACTTTCCAATGATGGTGCCGGTGGCAATGTCGAGAGCTGCGAACAGTGAGGTCGTACCGTGGCGGGTATAGTCATGTGTCCGCCGCTCGACCTGGCCGGGCCGCATCGGGAGCATGGGCTGGCTGCGATCCAGCGCCTGGATCTGGCTCTTCTCATCCACGCACAGTACCAGCGCACGCTCCGGCGGTGCCATATACAGACCAACGATGTCGCGGACCTTCTCCACGAAGAGGGGGTCGTTCGACAGTTTGAAGGTCTCTGTTCGATGCGGCTGTAACCCGAACGCTTTCCAGATGCGATGGATCGTTGACGGTGCATATCCCACGGCCTGTGCCATCGAGCGCAGCGACCAATGCGTAGCACCGCGCGGAGTTTCTTCCAGTGTCCGGCGGATCGTCTCCGCGATTTCCCCGTCGCCGATCGAGCGTGGTGTCCCCGGCCGGGGTTCATCGTAAAGCCCGTCCAGACGGTCCGTCGCAAAACGCCGGCGCCACTTGCCAACCGTGTTGATGTCCGCGCCCATCAGGTCACGGATCGCCTTGTTCTCATGCCCATCGGCTGCGGCAAGGACAATACGGGCTCGCCGCGCAAGCGCCTGACCCGTCTTGCGCGCCCTTGCCAGAGATTCCAGTTCCTGACGCTCCAATGCCGTCAGTTCAATCGCAACCGCTACACGTCCCATTCGATTACCCCTGCCATCAGGATAATCATATAAACTTCTCGATCAGGACACTAG
>NZ_NKTZ01000058.1 GCF_003207855.1 Komagataeibacter rhaeticus
GCCGCGACCATCTTTACAATGCGGGCCAGCATGGTGTCGCTGCCTACGGCCTGTGCCTGGATTTCCAGGCTGCCGGTGCCGTTGATGGTACCCCCCGTAACCGGGTCGCCGGGCTTTTTCGCCACGGGTGCAGGCTCACCACTGATCATCGATTCATCAATGCTGGACGTGCCGGAGATCACCAACCCATCAGCCGGAACGGACTCGCCTGGCCTGATGCGCAGCCGGTCGCCCTTCGTGACGTCCTCGACCGCCACGTCGTTCTCGTGGCCGTCTATACCGACGCGGTGCGCCTGCTTCGGCGTGAGATCGAGCAGGGCACGGATGGCGTTGCCGGTTGCGGCGCGGGCGCGCAGTTCCAGGACCTGCCCCAGCAGCACGAGCGCCACCACAACGCCCGCAGCTTCGTAATAGACCGGCAGCGTGCCATCCATCTGCCGGAAGGTTGCAGGAAAGGCCGCTGGCGCGAGCGTGGCCGCGAGGCTGTAGCCGAACGCCGCGCCGGTACCGAACATGATCAGCGTGAACATATTGAAATGGCCGGTGCGCAGTGAGGCGAGGCCACGCTGGAAGAACGGCAGCCCTGCCCAGCAGACGACAGGCAGCGTGAGCGCCAACTGAATCCACGGCGAGAGGGCGGGTGGCACGAGATGCAGGCCGATATCGCCGCCCATGGCGACGGCCATGAGCGGAATGGCAAGGGCGGCGGCCACGATCAGGCGGTGCGTGAAGTCCTTCAGTTCAGGATTGTCATCATGCTGTCCGGTCGGTTCCTCCGGCTCCAGCGCCATGCCGCAAAGCGGGCAGTTTCCCGGATGGTCCTGCCGGATCTGCGGATGCATGGGGCAGGTCCAGATCGTATGGCCTCCAGTTGTCGGCAAGGCGGCGGTCTGGGGCGCATGACGGTCCCGATCATGGCAGGCCATATCGTGAACCGCCCGGTCGTGACTCATTCCCTTCATTGGCTCCATATTGCTGGGGCTGCTCATCGGCTGAAGTGTCATACCGCATATCGGGCATTTCCCAGGATGCGCTTCCCTGATGTCCGGATGCAT
>NZ_NKTZ01000059.1 GCF_003207855.1 Komagataeibacter rhaeticus
CGACGCCATCTGGTCCGGGGTTAACCCCGGACCAGATGGCCAACAGCAACGCCGTCAGAAGGGCGGCATAACAACAACCGGGTATAGCTTATCAAGCCCGCAAAACTGTCCGAACGGACGGGACCACCTCTGTCTTCGGGCAAACAGGAACGACCGTCTATGTCTCATATGAGGCGTAAGCGGTAGGTCTCCTTGGTGTGGACAAGCAGCCAAGCGATAGTCGACCCTCATGAGGCGCTCAGCGATCAAGTATCTGCCGCTAGGCGCAGACCGTCCAATTCCGACAGATCTCGACCAAACCGCGACGTTCGCTTTCGGTCCCGCGAACGTCTGCTCCTATAGAAGCTGCTCATCACGACTGCCGAATCACACGATGATCCATGCACCAATTTTGATCGTTCAGAAGCGTATCGCACGATGCAAAAAAAGCCGCCATTTCAGCTGCGGTGATAAGTAGAGATGATTTTGACAGGTTTTGGCACCTTACGTGCCGTCGTCACGATGTCCCCCCACATCCTTCTCAGTTCATCGCGCCCGACCTCTACGAACGCTTTGTACCCTATGCCTGGCGAAGGCGCTATGCTGTGCTGCGCGGGGAACGATTGAACCTGGTCGGCATGCCCGCGCCAGATGATTGGCTTCCAAATATTTGACGGGAGCGCTCCCTTCTTTGCGTTCATCCGTTGCGCCATCGGGAGAGATCGCATGTCAGGAAAACAGCAGATGGACGATCAGCATCCGTCCGCATCTGGCGCCATTTGGACCTGTCCGATGCATCCGGACATCAGGGAAGCGCATCCTGGGAAATGCCCGATATGCGGTATGACACTTCAGCCGATGAGCAGCCCCAGCAATATGGAGCCAATGAAG
>NZ_NKTZ01000005.1 GCF_003207855.1 Komagataeibacter rhaeticus
ACCTCAAGAAGTTTCCCTCAGCGCCGCCGGTGAGTGCGGATATAGGTCCCACCCCCAAAACCGTCAATCAGAAAATGCACCTAAAAGGAAAAATATCTCGGGAAAAAATCAAAAAGACCGGAAAACCGCCAACAAACAGAATCACTTACACAAGGATACGCACGCCAGCACAACAGAATCGGCACGCGCACCGGGCCAGGATCGCACCATTATCCCGGCCTATGCTGCCCCTCTCGGTCCATCAGCATCTCCGTCACCATGGATTTGAATGGCGCCAGTGCATCGGCCACGCGCAGCCCGGCCTGGCGCAGGACCCTGAAGGCTGGCTCGTCACGGGTATAGACCGTGGCGATTCCGTTGGTGGCGGCAAACAGGGGGGCCGTGGCCAGCCGATGCCGCCGCTCAAAACGCCTTAGCGTGGCCAGGCTGCCGGGCTGCTCACCGCGCGCCAGACCGGCTGCCACTTCCTGCGCCAGTGACTCCTGCCCTTTCAGCCCCAGATTGAACCCATGGGCCGTGATGGGATGCATGCCCACGGCCGCATCCCCCAGCAAGGCGAAGCCCGGCGCCACGAAACGATGGGCGTAAACGGCCCGGAGCGGATAACTGTGCCGGGTGCTGACCAGCCGCATATTGCCCAGCCGATTACCGACCCGTTCCATGATTTCGGCATTGAAGGCATCCCGGTCCAGCGTGCGCAGGCGCTCGATCTGGTCGGGTGGCAATGTCAGGACAACGGAAGATGCACCGCCATTGACAGGCAGCAGCGCCACGGTCTGCCCTTCATCAAACCACTGCGTCGCCACATGGTGATGCGGCAGGTCATGCGCCATGCGGCAGACCAGCATGGACCGCCTGAAATCGTGCATCACCGCGCCAATACGCTGCATCCGCCGCAACTGGGAAAACCGCCCATCCGCCCCTATGGCAAGGCGGGACCGGATCTCACCACCGGTATGCACCACCGTCATGTCCTCGCCTATCCGCCGGATATGGCGGGTGACGGTGCCACCCAGCAGGCGGATATTGGGGCGGTTGCTGGCGGCAAGATACAGGCCACGCCGAATACAGTGGTTGGAAACCAGATAGCCCAGTGCATCAACACCGCGCCCCTGTGTATCAAACGTAAGGGGATGATTGCGACGGCCGGTTTCAACCCGTGCCTGCCGCAGGGGGGAAATGGCCACCTGTGGAATATGCTCCCACGCCCCCAGCGCCTTGAGCACGGAAACCGAATGATGCGTCAGCGCGATTTCGCGCCCGTCAAAGGCCGGCTCTGCCCAGGCGGGCGCGCCCGCACGTTCCAGAACGGCAACGCTCAGGCCCAGGGCCTCCAGCGACAGGGCGGCGGCAAGGCCGGTCGGGCCGCCGCCCATTATGGTCACATCATGATATGTCATGGCCTGACTGCTCCTGTCCGCATCATGGTCTGCAACGGGTTATGCGTCATCCGCGCCAAACCGCACGGGCGTGCCCGTCCATTCGGCTACATAGTCATCCACGGCCCGGCGCGTGGGGCCGCGGGCACCGGGCCGGGGCGTGCCGACAAACAGGAACCCCGCAAGCCCATGCGGTGCGGGAAAGCCCAGTTCGGCGGCAAGTTCCGGATCGTAGGCCACATCACCGCTGACCCATACCCCACCAAAACCCGTGGCATGCAGGGCGTTGAGGATGTTCATGGCCGCTGCCCCCACGGCCAGTTCCTGCTCGATCAGGGGAATCTTGTCCCCGGGGCGCAGGTGCATGCCCAGCACGATGATCATGGGCATGGTGGAAAAACGGGTCTGGCGCTTTTCGATCTTGGCGGGGGCCACGTCCGGGTCAAGCCGCTTCATACTGGCGACGATACGCCCGGCCAGCGCGGGCCTGGCGTCACCCTGCACGATGACATAACGCCACGGCCGCAGCCTGCCATGATCAGGCGCGCGCATGGCGGTGGACAGGATGGTGTCCAGCACGGCGCCCTGCGGCGCGGGTTCGGCCAGCGCATCGGTTGAAAAGCGCGACAGGAGAAGATCGAGCGATGGCATGTGGTCGTGCCCTTGATACGGTTGTGGCGGCAGCCCGCTGGCAGTCGGCGCCTGCACGGCGGCCGCCATGACGCGCCACCATGCAGCAGATGCCCCGCCCTGCCAATATCCCCCCTGCCCTGCGCGGAACCGGCACGCGGGATCGGTATGGATTCCGGCTTCCGGCTTCTGTAGAAGGGGGGACATGAATACCCCGCGCACAGCCACGGTCCACCGCGCCACCAGCGAGACCGACATTACCGTCACCATCAACCTTGATGGCACGGGCCAGACCCGCATCGATACCGGCATCGGTTTTTTCGACCATATGCTGACCGCCCTTGGCCGCCACAGCATGTGCGACCTGGAGGTCACGGCAAAGGGCGACCTGCATATCGACTACCACCACACGGTGGAAGATACCGGCATCGCCCTGGGCAAGGCCTTCGCGCAGGCCATTGGCGACAAGCGGGGCATCCGCCGCTACGGCAGCGCCACCGTACCGCTGGACGAGGCGCTGTGTGAAGCCGTGGTCGATATTTCAGGCCGCCCCTTCCTGGCATGGTCGGTCACCTTCGGGCGTGACAAGATCGGGGAAATGGATACGGAACTGTTCGAGGAATTCTTCCGTGCCTTTGCCATGAGCGCCCTTGTCACCCTGCATGTGATCCAGCGCGCGGGCCATAACTGCCACCACATAGCCGAAGCCGGCTTCAAGGCACTGGCCCGCGCCCTGCGCACCGCCAGCGAGCCCGACCCGCGCGCGGGGGGCATCATCCCGTCCACCAAGGGCAGCCTGTGACCTTCTACAGCGCCCTGCTGCCCCCCGATCAGGCGGACGGCCCTGATGCCCGTCCGGTCATGGTGGCGTGCCGCCTGTCGTGGCTGGTGCTGGTGGCCGGGTGGCTGGGGCTTGTGCTGCGGGGCTGTATCATCAGCGGGTTCGTGGCGGGCGGCGGGTTTATCCTGCTGCGCCAGTTCCTGCCGCTTACCCTGGCCCTGCCGCTGCTGGCCGGGGGCCATCTGTTCCTTGCGCTGAATGCCGCGGAACTGCGGCAATGGGAACTGCGGCTGCGCGGCTACCGGCCCGCACGCGGCGTTTACGCCACAGGGCCGCAGGCCGCCCTGCTGCGCTGGATGGAGCAGAACCGCGCCCGTTCCCTTCCTTCCGTATCATGAGGCATCCCATGCCCGCGCCTTCCCTTACGCAATCCATTGTGGTGATCGACTATAATGGCGGCAACCTGGCCTCCGCCGCCCGCGCCCTGACCCGCGCGGCGCAGGATTGCGGCCTTGCCGCCACCGTCACCATAACGGCGGACCCGCAGGCGGTGCGTGATGCCGACCGCATCGTCCTGCCCGGACAGGGTGCCTTTGCCGACTGTGCCGCGGGGCTTGCGGCCCGGCCCGGCCTGCGTGATGCAATCGTGGCGGCAACCGATGCCGGCACGCCCTTCCTTGGCATCTGCGTGGGCATGCAGCTTATGGCCGAGCGCGGGCGTGAACATGGCGTGACCCCCGGTTTTGGCTGGATCGCGGGCGAGATCGCGCTGATGGACGCCCCGAACCTGCGCCTGCCCCAGATGGGCTGGAACGAACTGGCCTTCACCCCGGGCGCCCATCCGCTGACCGACGGGCTGGAAGCGGATGCCCACGGCTATTTCGTCCATTCCTTTGCCCTGCGGGGCTATGACCCGGCGGACATGGTGGCCACGACCGATTACGGTGGCACGGTGCCCGCCATCGTGGCGCGCGGCAACCGCGCGGGCACGCAGTTCCATGTGGAAAAAAGCCAGAAGGTGGGCCTGCGCATCCTGTCCAACTTCCTGCGCTGGACCCCCATGCCGGGCGGCCCGTCATGACACGGACCGCCGCCCCTGCCGGCACCCTTCAGGCCGAACGCCTGCAGGACATGCATGAAGACGACCTGCATGCCCTGTGTGACGCGACCAATGCCGCCATCCTGGAAGGCGGCGGCTTTGGCTGGCTGGCCCCGCCCCCGCGTGAGACGCTGGAGCGCTACTTCCGTGGCGTGCTGCTGGTGCCCGAACGCCAGATGTTCGTGGCCCGCCTTGACGACATGATCGTCGGCTCCGCCCAGCTTGTCCGCCCGCCGCGCAATAACGAGGCGCAGGCGATGAGTGCAACCCTCATGCACTTCTACATCGCCCCCTATGCCCGTGGCATGGGGCTGGGCCGGCTGCTGCTGACCGAAGTCGAAAGCTGCGCGCGCAGCATGGGCTACCAGATCATCAACCTTGATGTGCGTGAAACCCAGGCGGAAGCCGTGCGGCTGTTCCGCAGCAGCGGGTTCCACCACTGGGGCACCCACCCCAGCTATGCCCGCATGGACGGCCGTACCGTGCGCGGCCTGTTCTTTACCAAGCGCCTGCAGGCGGACGAGCGGATCGTCCCCGCCCACCCGCAGGATGCCGCAACCCCCATCCCTGCAGCAGGACATGCCCCCGTGACCGGACACAGCCTGACACTCTATCCCGCCATCGACCTCAAGGACGGCAGCTGCGTGCGCCTGCGCCGGGGCGAGATGGACAATGCCACCGTCTATTCCGATGACCCCGGCGCACAGGCGCGGGCATGGATCGATGCCGGATGTTCATGGCTGCATGTCGTGGACCTGAACGGCGCCTTCGCCGGCCGCTCCGCCAATACCGAGGCGATCGAGGCGATCATCGCCAATGCCTCTGTACCCGTGCAGCTGGGCGGTGGGCTGCGGGATCTGGAAAGCATCGGCAAATGGCTCAATGCCGGGATCAGCCGGGTCATCCTGGGGTCCATCGCGGTCAAGAACCCCGAACTGGTGCGTGAAGCCTGCCGCCTGTTCCCCGGCCGGATCGTGGCGGGTATCGATGCCCGCAGCGGCCAGGTCGCAACCGAAGGCTGGGCCGAGACATCGGAGATGAAGGCCGTGGAACTGGGCCTGCGCATGCAGGATGCCGGTGTGGCCGCCGTCATCTTTACCGAGATCAGCCGCGACGGCATGCTGACCGGCATCGATATCGAGCAGACATCGGACATGGCCAATGCCCTGTCCATCCCGGTCATTGCCAGCGGTGGCGTGGGCAATCTTGGCCATCTGGAAGCCCTGCGGGCGGCGACGGCACAGGCACCGGGCATCGAGGGCGTGATCGTGGGCCGCGCGCTGTATGACGGACGCATCAACCTGGGCGATGCCCTGCGGGCCTTAAGCTGATGCTGAAGCTGCGCGTCATTCCCTGCCTGGATGTAAAGAATGGCCGGGTGGTCAAGGGTGTGAACTTCGTCTCGCTGCGCGATGCGGGTGACCCGGTGGAACAGGCGGCCGTATATGACGCGGCGGGGGCGGATGAGCTGACCTTCCTCGACATCACCGCCAGCAACGAGAACCGTGACACCATACTGGATGTGGTCAGCCGCACGGCGGAACGCATCTTCCTGCCGCTTACGGTGGGCGGCGGCGTGCGCGCCACCGATGACATGCGCCGCCTGCTGCTGGCGGGGGCCGATAAATGCGCCATGAACTCCGCCGCCGTCTCGCGTCCCGAACTGGTCAGCGAGGCCGCACAGAAATTCGGCAGCCAGTGCGTGGTCGTGGCCATTGATGCCCGCAGCGACGGCCATGGCGGGTGGGAAGTCTATACCCATGGCGGCCGCACCCCCACCGGGCGCAATGTGGTGGACTGGTGCCGGGAAGTGGCCGAACGGGGTGCGGGCGAGATCCTGCTGACCAGCATGGACCGCGACGGCACGGGCAAGGGATTTGACCTTGACCTGCTGCGCGCGGCCAATGCGGCGGTGCGCATTCCCATCGTGGCCTCGGGCGGGGTGGGCGAACTGGCGCATTTTGTCGAAGGCGCGCGGGCGGGGGCGACCGGCCTGCTGGCCGCAAGCGTGTTCCATTTCGGCCAGTTCACCATTCCACAGGTCAAGCAGGCGCTGGCATCGGCCGGCCTGCCCGTCCGGCAGACGGACTGATCCCCTTATTCCAGCCTATCGGAGCATCGTCATGGCCAAGACAGAAAAATCCCGCAAGAACGCCCCGGCCAAGTCCGCCGCCCCCCCGAAGCCCGAAGCCGTTGGGCCCGCCACCCCCGATGTGCTGGACCGGCTGTTCGAGGTTGTGGAATCACGGCGCGGCACCGACCCCGCCATCAGCCATTCCGCCCGCCTGCTGGCCCGCGGTCGGCGCAAGATCGCGCAGAAATTCGGTGAGGAAGCGGTTGAATGCCTGATCGAGGCCGTCGCGGGCAATCGTGACGAACTGGTCAGTGAAAGTGCCGACGTGCTGTACCACCTGATCGTGATGTGGGTGGACGCGGGCGTGAAACCCGCCGAAGTCTGGGCCGAACTGCTGCGACGCGAAGGCACCAGCGGGGTTGCCGAAAAAGCATCCCGCCCGCGCGACCCGCTGGCCTGAACCCCTATTAGCCGACAGGAGACCCTCATGGCCGTAAGCGGCATTGGTCCATATGACCCGCAGAACATCTTCGCCCGTATCCTGCGCGGTGAACTGCCGTGCAGGAAAGTGTACGAGGATGAATACGCCCTCGCCTTCCATGACATCGCCCCCAAGGCGCCGGTGCATGTGCTGGTGATCCCGAAGGGGGCCTATGTCTCCTTTGCCGATTTCAGCGCGAAGGCAAGTGAGGCGGAAATTACGGGCTTCATCCGCGCCGTGGGCACGGTTGCGCGTGACCTGGGGCTGGAGGCGCCCGGTTACCGGCTTGTCTCCAACACCGGGGCCGAAGGCGGGCAGGAAGTGCCGCATTTCCATGTGCACCTGTTTGGCGGCCGTGCCCTTGGCGCCATGCTGCCGGGTTGAACTATCCAACTTCACTGAAAGAAATATAAAGTTTTTGGGTGCCGCCTTTTTTCAAAAAGGCGACATTTTTTTATCAAGCTTTTTGCAAAAAGCTTGACCAAAAACTCTTTTTACAGGGACTGGAGTTCAAACAGCCCGCGATACAGCCCCCCTTCGCGCGCCATGAGTGCTGCATGGGGGCCGTCCTCGCACACCCGGCCATGGCGGAACACGATGATGCGGTCCAGCCCCATGACGGTGGAAAGCCGGTGGGCGATGACCAGCACGGTCCGCCCCGCCATCAGCCGCTCCATGGCCTCCTGCACCAGCATTTCGGAACGGGAATCGAGGCTGGATGTCGCCTCGTCCATGATCACGATGCGCGCGTGGCTCAGGAATGCCCGCGCAATGGCGATGCGCTGCCGCTCCCCACCGGACAGCTTGACCCCGCGCTCCCCCACCATGGTGGCATAGCCACGCGGCAGGCGGTCTATGAAGTCCGCCGCATTGGCCTGGCGTGCGGCGTGCGCGATTTCCGCAGGTGTGGCGTCAGGGCGGGCATAGGCAATGTTTTCCGCCAGCGAGCGGTGGAACAGCAGCGGCTCCTGCGGCACGATGGCAATCTGCCCGCGCAGGCTGGCCTGCGTGACCGTTGTGATGTCGGTGTCATCAATGGTGATACATCCCGCCTGCACATCATACAGCCGCTGCAGCAGGCGGGTGAGCGTGGTCTTGCCCGAACCCGAGGGGCCGACAAGGGCCACCCTGCTGCCGGGTGCGATATCCAGGTTCAGGTCATCAAACAGCACGCGCCCGTGCTGGTGTTCGTAGCCAAAACATACATGCGCGAAGCGGATGTGGCCCCGTGTCACGCGCAGCGCGCCTGCCCCGGGCCGGTCGGCCACGGTGGGCTGCATACGGAACAGGCTGACCAGTTCCTCCATCTCGTTGACCGAACGCTGCACGACCGAGATCTGCTGGCCGATATCACGCAGGTAGCCCTGGATCACGAACATCATCGTCAGCACATAGGCCACATCGCCCGGTCCCGCGCGGCCCTTCAGCCACAGCAGGGCCACGCCCGCTATCAGCATCATGCGCATGAGCAGGGCTGCGAAATTCTGCAGGTTGGCGCTGTTGGTGCCGCGCAGCCATGACCGTACCGTGCGCTGGCGCCACCGTCCCGCCACCCATGCCAGCCGCGCATCCTCGCGCGCTTCCGCCCCGCTGGCCTTGACCACGGCGTTGCACGTCACCGCGTCCGACAGGGTGGCCCCCATGCGGGTATCCCACAGATTGGCCAGCCGGGCGGACGGCGCCACGTAACGCAGCGTCAGCACCACCGACAGCCAGACCAGCGCCACCGCCCCCACGGCCAGCACCAGCCCCATCAGCGCCCAGTGGAACGCCAGCACCCCGGTGGTGGCGCACAGCACGATCACCTCCGGCACCAGCATCAGCAGCACGGTATCCCCCAGCGTATCCACCGCCCCCATGCCGCGCGTGATCCGCCGCACGGTGGAACCGGCGAAGTTGCTGGCGTGCCATTCGCTGGAAAAACGCTGCACACGGGCAAATGCCCCGGTCACGATGCCGGTCATGACGCGCGATGTCAGGTGGGAAATGGCGACATAGGCCGTGCGCCGGGCCAGGATTCCCCCCATGCCCAGCACCGTCAGCCCGGTCACATCCCACAGGGCACGGTGCGCGGTGGCGGTCGTGGCGGGGTGGGAGACATCATCCACCAGCCAGCCCGCCAGCAGCGGCATCATCACATCCGCCACCGTGGCCATGGCAATCCCGGCCAGTGTCCAGGCCAGGAAGGCGGGCTGGGCACGCCAGCGCCGCCAGACAAACCCCAGCACGGCGGAAAATTCATGTCGCCCCGATGCCGGGCGGGAAAAGAAGGATGCCATTGCCAACGCGCCATGATGCAGGAAAGCCACGCAGCCCGCCACAACAGGTGGAAGCGCGGGCGGGGGCTGGAACGACTAGCCGCCGCCCGCCCCGCATGCAAGGCCGATGACCTTTCGCGGTCATTTACATGCATCACCCCAACGCCGCACAATACCCCGCGATCCACCCGCACAAGGTAGCCGATGAAAACCCCCGAACGCCCCGCAAAACCCGCCCGCCGCGCCATGACACTGGCGGAAGTCCGCACCTTCATCACCCAGCTTGCCGCCGCCAACCCCGATGCGCGGAGCGAACTCGACTTTGTCGATGACTACACCCTGCTTGTGGCCGTGGTGCTGTCCGCGCAGGCGACCGATGCCTCGGTCAACAGGGCGACGGTGGGGCTGTTCCGTGATGCCCCCACCCCGAAGGCCATGGTGGAACTGGGGGAGGAAAAGGTGGGCGAGCATATCCGCACCATCGGACTGTGGCGGACCAAGGCGCACAATGTCGTATCCCTGTCACGCCAGTTGCTGGAGCGTTTTGATGGCAGGGTACCCTATGACCGCGCGGCCCTGGAATCCCTGCCCGGTGTCGGGCGCAAGACGGCGAATGTGGTGATGAACGTGGCCTTTGGCGACAGCACCATGGCGGTCGACACCCACATCTTCCGCATCGGCAACCGCACGGGGCTGGCGCCGGGGGCCAGCGTGCGCGCGGTGGAGGACCAGCTTGTCCGCCGCATTCCCGCCGACATGCTGCGCCCCGCCCATCACTGGCTGATCCTGCACGGGCGCTATGTCTGCAAGGCCCGCAGGCCCGAATGCTGGCGCTGCCCCGCCTTCGATCCCTGCCAGTACCGCCTGAAAGCCGACATCCGCGCCGGAGCCCCCGCAGACTGAGTGCTATTCCGCCTGCGCCAGTGGCAGGTCGGGCATGCCCGACCCACCGGGCCGCATGACCCATGGCCGCGCGCCACGGGTGGCGCGGTCGGTACGCATCTCCAGCCCGTCTCCGCCACGGAAATAGAGGGCATAGGCCCCTTCGCGCCACAGGTCGAAGCGCCCGACCCGCCCCACGCCGGGACAGCCCGCCTGCCCGTGCAGGTTCACCACCACCCGTGCCCCGAGGCACAGCGCCGCATCGGGCATGCGTGCGGCCAGCAGCAGCACGATATCGCCCCCCTGCCCCGCAACACGGCATATCCCGTTCCGGCACGCCACCCTGCCCTGCCGGCCCTCCACGGGCAGCAGCCCCGCGCGCAGACCGGTCACCCGCTGCCATTCCCGCAGTACGAAGGGATCGGGATGCGTGCCCGGCCCGGTCAGTACCTGCCCCCCCGTCACCACCCCGACCATGCGCGCATCGGGTGCCACCAGCACGACCGGCATCCTGCCCACCCATGGTGACAGCACGGCCAGCACAACCGGCAGCGCACCCAGCAGCCTGGCCCGCCCCACCCACAGGCACAGCCAGCACAGCCCGGCAAAGAACAGCACCAGCCCGCCACCGCCCATGGCGGGCACACTGACGCGCGCCACCGGCAGTCCCGCCACCAGATGCGCAAGCCACGCCACCACGCCAATGCCCCAGCCCATGGGCGCCAGCGCCAGCTTTTCCGCCCCCAGCGGCATGAGCAGCAGCGAGACCAGCCCCCACGGCATGATCCAGACCGACATGAGCGGCACGGCCAGCAGGTTGGCCAGCACGAACCATGGCTGCACCGTGCCGAAATGCGCCATGCCCACCGGCAGGCACGCGCTGCCCGCCAGCACGCTGGCCAGCAGGGGGCGGCCCATGCGCGCGCCCACCCGCCGCATCCACATCACGTCATGCCCCCACGCGGACAGGACGGGGCGCAGGGCATCGAATCCGGCAACCAGCGCCATGACCGCGGCCATCGACATCTGAAGTGGCAGTTCAGCCACCTCTTCGGGGGCCAGCACCATCAGCACGGCCGCCGCCACCGCCAGCGCGCGGATGGACAGCGGCCGCCTGCCCGCAAGCAGCGCCACAACCGCCAGCCCCGCCATGATCAGGCTGCGCTGTGCGGGCAGGTGCGCGCCCGTCAGTACCACATACCCGCCACCCGCCAGCAGCGCGGCCACGCCGGCAATCTGTCGGCACGGCCAGAACAGCGCCGCGTGCTCGGACAGCGCCAGCCCCATGCGCACCACCGCCATGACCAGCCCCATCACGATGGCAAGATGCAGCCCCGCCACCGCCAGCAGATGGGCCAGCCCCGCATCGGCGAAGGCTTCGCGTGTCTCCGCGTCAATCACCCCATCCTCCCCTGTCAGCACGGTCGCGGCAATCGTGCCGCGCGGGCCGGGCAGCGCCGTGCGGATTCGCTGCGCCAGCCCCTGCCGCAGGGTGCGAAACCACGCCGCCATGCCCGACGGGCCGCGCGGATGCGCGGATGTCACGCGCTCCAGCGCGCGGCCATAACCCGCCAGCCCGCCAAACCACGCACGCCGCTGGGCATCATACCCGCCCGGCATGGCCGGAAAGGCGGGTGGCGCAAGCAGGACCCGGGCTGAAAGCGTATCCCCCGCAACGGGCACGGCCGGGTCATCGGGCCGCAGGCGCAGCATGATCTGGCGGCGCAGGGGCCGCATGCCGATATTGATGCCGTCCAGAAACCGCACATCGGCCAGCCCCACGCGCGACACCCGCGTCCCGTCACGCAGCGTCTGCCCGTCCACCCCCGTCACGCGCCCGGACAGATGCACGGCCCGGCGGGGCAGATCGGGAAAGGGTGGCATGCGATGCGCCTGCCCCCATGCCACCAGCAGCCCCGCAGCACACGCCCCCACCACGCCACACCCCATGCGCACGGGCAGGCGCGCCCCCCACAGCAGCCTGCCCGTGACGGACGCCACCACAAGCATGCCCATGCCGAAGGCCCATGTGCCACCCGGCTCCCACGGCAGGGCGAAATACAGGGCGATACCGGCGGCCAGCAGCACGGGCAGCCAGACGATGAAGCGGGCATGCTGCCCCCACAGCCATGCCGCCACCGTCTGGCCCATGCGCAGGAATGCTGCGTGGAGAAGGGGGATATGCTGGCGCGAGGGAGGGACCTCCGTAATAATTCATGCGGGCCGGTGCCGGGCATGCGCCCCGCGCGTGGCCATAATGCCCATCCTACCGGCCGAGATGGCCCGCACGCCAGACAGCCCCCTGTCAGCAGGGCGAAAACATGCTAAGGAGCCGGCTCATGACAGTCCGTACGCGTTTCGCACCCAGCCCCACCGGCCTGCTGCATATCGGCAACGCCCGTGCCGCCCTTTTCAATTTCCTCTATGCCCGCCACCATGGCGGGCAGTTCCTGCTCCGCATCGAGGATACAGACCGTGAGCGGTCGACCCAGAAAGCGGTCGACGTGCTGTTTGACGGTCTGGCCTGGATGGGCATCGAACCCGATGAGAAGCCGGTCTTCCAGTCCACCCGGCAGGCCCGCCATACCGAGGTGGCGCACGAACTGCTGGAAAAGGGACTGGCCTATCGCTGCTACTGCACGGCCGATGAACTGAAGGAAATGCGCGAGAAGGCGATGGCCGAGGGCCGTCCCCCCCGCTACAACGGCATGTGGCGCGACCGCGACCCCGCCGAAGCGCCGCCCAACACCCCCTACACCATCCGCATCAAGGCCCCGCGTGAGGGTGAGACCACCATCCATGACCTGGTGCAGGGCGACGTGCGCGTGGCCAATGCGGAACTGGATGACATGATCATCCTGCGCGCCGACGGCACGCCGGTCTACCAGCTTGCGGTCGTGGTGGATGACCATGACATGGACATCACCCACGTCATCCGTGGTGATGACCACCTGACCAACACCTTCCGCCAGGCCATGATCTACCGCGCCATGGGCTGGGACCTGCCGCATTTCGCCCACCTGCCGCTGATCCACGGGCCGGATGGCGCCAAGCTGTCCAAGCGGCACGGGGCGCAGTCGGTCGTTGAATTCCGTGACATGGGCTACCTGCCCGAAGCGCTGAACAACTACCTGCTGCGGTTGGGCTGGGGCCATGGCGATGCCGAGATCCTGTCGCGCGAGGAGCAGATCAGGCTGTTCGACCTTGATGGCGTGGGCCGTTCCCCCTCGCGCATGGATTACGCCAAGCTGCTGCACATCAACGGTGTGTGGCTGCGCCAGGCCGATGACACGCGCCTGACCAATGACGTGATGGAACGCCTTGCGAAAATGGACGGCGTGGATACATCGGATACCACGCGCGCAAAGGTGCTGGCGCTGATGCCCGGCCTGAAGGAACGCGCCAAGACGCTGGTGGAACTGGCGGATAACGCCGCCTTCCTTGGCCGTTCCCTGCCACTCGCCTTCGACCCGAAGGCCGAAAAGCAGCTCACGCCGGAAAACCGGGTGATGCTGGGCAGGCTGGCCGAAGCGCTGAAGGCGACCGGGCCGTTTACGAAGGAAGGCATAGACGCCACCCTGCGCCAGTTTGCCGAGACGCATGAGATGAAGCTTGGCAAGGTTGCCCAGCCGCTGCGCGCGGCGGTAACCGGCAGCACCATGTCGCCCGGCATAGACGACACGCTGGTCGCCCTTGGCCGCGACGCGGTACTGGCCCGCATCAACGCGGTTGCCGCCCATGAATGAGCGCGGCCATGGCAGCAACGTGTTCGTGAATACCCCGGCACGGCACCTGCTGGGGGTGCAGGGCATGCACCCAAGCCGCATCACGCCGCTGCTGGACCTTGCGGAGCACTATGCCCTGCTCAACCGCTCCCGCAAGACACCGCGCGACCTGCTGCGCGGGCGCACGCTGATCAACCTGTTCTTCGAGGACAGCACGCGCACCCGCACCTCGTTCGAACTGGCGGGCAAGCGGCTGGGGGCGGACGTGGTGAACATGAGTGTCGCCAGTTCCTCGGTCAACAAGGGTGAGACGCTGCTCGATACGGCGGCAACGCTCAACGCCATGCATACCGACCTGCTGGTCGTGCGCCATGCGCAGTCCGGCGCCCCCGCCCTGCTGGCGCAGAAGGTGCAGGCCAGCGTGGTCAACGCGGGCGACGGCACGCATGAACACCCGACCCAGGCCCTGCTGGACGCCCTGACCATCCGCCGCCACTTCGGCACGTTCGAGGGGCTGACGGTGGCCATATGCGGCGATGTGAGCCACAGCCGCGTGGCGCGCTCCAACATCCACCTGCTGACCGCCATGGGCTGCCAGGTGCGCGTGGTGGGGCCGCCGACACTGGTGCCCGGCGCCATCGGGGCGCTGGGGGTCAGCATTCACCACACCATGGAAGACGGGCTGCGCGGGGTGGATGTGGTCATGATGCTGCGCGTGCAGCGTGAACGCATGAAGGGCACGCAGGTGCCCAGCGCGCGCGAGTATTTCCGCTTCTACGGACTGGACAGCAGGCGCCTTGCGCTGGCGAAGCCGCATGCGCTGGTCATGCATCCCGGCCCGATGAACCGGGGCGTGGAAATTGACAGCCGCGTTGCCGATTCCGACCAGAGCGTAATCCGTGAACAGGTGGAAATGGGGGTGGCCGTGCGCATGGCCGTGCTGGATACCCTTGCACGCGGGGGAGAAGGCGCATGAAGCCGGTCCTGTTTGAAAACAGCCGCCTGATCGACCCCGCCAGTGGCCTGGACCGCCCCGGCCGCCTGCTGGTGCAGGGCGGGGTGATTGCCGGCACCGACCTGCCACAGGCCGAAGGCGCACCCGAAGGGGCGGAAGTGATTGATGGCGGCGGCCAGCTTGTGCTGTGCCCCGGCCTGGTGGACATGCGGGTCACGATTGGCGAGCCCGGCTTTGAATACCGCGAGACGGTGCTGTCCGCGGCAAAGGCTGCCGTGGCCGGTGGCATCACCACCATTGCCGTGCTGCCCAATACCAGCCCCACCATAGACAACCCCGCCCTGGCCCGCCTGCTGCGCGCGCGTGGCGAGGAAACGGGCCTGATCGACATCCTGCCCTATGGTGCCCTGACCCGTGGGTGCGCGGGCACGGAAATGGCGGAAATCGGCCTGCTGGCCGAAGCGGGCGCCATTGCCTTTACCGATGGTCCCCATGCCATTGCCGACAGCCGCACCATGCGCCAGATGCTGACCTATGCCAGGGGCTTCGGCGCGCTGATCGTCCAGCACCCCGAGGACCCCTCGCTGGCGCGGGGGGGATGCGCGACCGATGGCGAACTGGCCACCCGTCTGGGCCTGCCGGGCATTCCGGCGGCGGCCGAAGCCATCCTGATCGCGCGTGACCTGCGTCTTGCGCGCATGACGGGGGGGCGGCTGCATTTCGGCCATGTCTCCACCGCCGAGGGGCTGGACCTGATCCGGCGCGCCAAGGCCGACGGCCTGCGGGTGACATGCGATACGGCACCGCCCTATTTCGACCTGAACGAGACCGTGATCGGTGATTTCCGCACCTATGCCAAGCTCTCCCCACCCCTGCGCGCGGAAGCGGACCGCCGGGCCGTCTGCGCGGGGCTGGCCGATGGTACGATCGACGCCATCGCGTCGGACCACATGCCCTGCGATGCCGATGACAAGCGCCAGCCCTTTGCCGTGGCGGCGGCGGGCGGCACCGGGCTGTGCACCCTGCTGGCGGTAACGCTGGCGCAGGTGCATGCGGGCAATCTGGACATGGGGGCTGCCATCGCGCTGCTTACCCACCGCCCGGCCAGCGTGCTGGGCAGCAGCGCGGGCACGCTGGCGGTCGGGGCACCGGCCGATCTGTGCCTGTTCAACCCCGATACCGGCTGGATCGTGCGCGCGGGCGACCTGCCGGGCAAGGCGCAGAACACCCCGTTTGACGGCCGTGCGCTGGAAGGCCGCGTGATGGGCACATGGAAGAAGGGCCGCCGCGTGTTCGGGGCACAGGCCGCATGATATACGGCATACCGACCTATGACCTGCCGCTTATGGCCGGGGTGGCGTTCCTGTCCTACCTGATTGGCAGCATCCCCTTCGGGCTGGTGCTGACCGCGCTTTCGGGCGGGGGGGACATCCGCAAGATCGGCTCGGGCAATATCGGGGCCACCAATGTGCTGCGCACCGGGCGCAAGGGACTGGCGGCGGGCACGCTGGCGCTGGATGGCACCAAGGGCGCGTTTGCCGTGTTCTGCGCCTTCGTGCTGTGCCCGTTCCACACCCTGGCCGCCGAATCGCTGGCCGCGATCTTTGCCGTGGCGGGGCACTGCTTTCCGGTATGGCTCAAATTCAGGGGCGGCAAGGGTGTGGCCACGGGCCTGGGCTGCGTGCTGGCGCTCATGCCCGGCGTGGGGCTGTGCTGCTGCGCGCTGTGGCTGATCTTTGCCAGGGTCACGCGCATTTCATCGGCGGGGGCCATCGTGGCCTTTGCGGCACTGCCGCTGCTCATGATCCGGCCGGGGCGGGTTGACTTCTCTTCGCCCGCCTATCTGGCGGGCTGCCTGATCGCGGTGATGATCCTGTGCCGCCATCATGCCAACATCACCCGCATCCTCCGGGGCACCGAACCCAGGATCGGCCAGAAAAGCGCATGACCGCGCCCGATGCCGCAACGCTGCTGGCCTGCCTGCGGCTGGCCCGGACGGACGGCATCGGCCCGGTCAGCTACCACCGCCTTGTGCGCACGCATGGCAGCGTACAGGCGGCCCTTGCCCTGCTGGAACGCGGCGCAAGCCCCGGCCGCAACATGGGCCAGCCCGGCACCCGTGATGACGCCCTGCGTGAAATCGACCGCCTGCACGCCATGGGCGGGCAGTTCGTGGTGCATGGCCAGCCGGGCTATCCACCGCTACTGGCGGCCCTGCATGATGCGCCACCCGTGCTGGCCGTACTGGGCGATCCGGCCCTGCTCTCGGCCCGGATGGTGGGAATCGTGGGGGGACGCAACGCATCGGCCGGCGGAATCCGCATGGCGGAAAGCCTGTCCGCACTGCTGGCGGCACAGGGCGTTGACACCGTATCGGGGCTGGCGCGCGGGATCGATGCCGCGGCCCATCGCGGCGCCATGACGGCGGGCCGGACGGTGGCGGCCATCGCGGGTGGGCTGGACTGCCCCTATCCGCCCGAACACGCGGACCTTCAGGCCCGGATCGCCGGCACCGGGGCCGTCGTGACCGAGGCACCGCTGGGCACCGTGCCGCAGGCCCGGCATTTCCCGCGCCGCAACCGGCTGATCGCCGGCCTGGGGCTGGGCTGCGTGGTGATCGAGGCAGCACTGCGTTCGGGCAGCCTGATTACCGCGCGCATGGCGCTGGACTATGACCGGACCATTTTCGCCGTGCCCGGCTCCCCGCTGGACCCGCGCAGCCACGGCAGCAACGACCTGCTGCGGCAGGGCGCGGTACTGACGGAAAATGAACGCGACATCCTGCGCGAACTCCCTGAAACGACGGAGGAAACCGGCCTCTTTCCCGGCCGTTTCCCCCCTGTCCGCAACCCTGCCGTTCCGCAGCGGGAACGGGCGGGAACGGTGCTGCGGGCAGTCCCCGCGCCCGGCCCCTGCCCGCCCGTCCAGGGGGAGGGAGACCTGCATGAAATGATAGAAGGTTTTCTATCTTTCACACCATCGCCTGTTGACGATCTCGTACGGCGCTGCCAGTTCTCGACAGCAGCAGTCCTGACCGCCCTGTCGGAAATGGAAATTGCGGGCACGGTCGAGTTCCTTGCGGGGGACATGGTCGTGCGGCGTCCACCCCCCGCCTGAGCGCAGGAAACGAGCAAGGTTTGAGAATCGTGATCCGGAGACAGAATGACTGACGTCGTGGTGGTCGAATCGCCAGCCAAGGCGAAAACGATCAATAAGTATCTGGGTGACAACTACACGGTTCTTGCCTCGTTCGGGCACGTACGCGACCTGCCGCCCAAGGATGGCAGCGTGCTGCCCGACGAAGGCTTTGCCATGAAATGGGAAGCCGACGAGCGCGGCAGCCGCCAGATCGCGGCCATTGCCAAGGCGCTGCGCGGGGCCAAGCATCTCTACCTTGCCACTGACCCCGACCGTGAGGGGGAAGCCATCTCGTGGCATGTGCGCTCGATGCTGGAGGAAAAGAACCTCCTCAAGGGCATCGACGTGCAGCGCGTCACGTTCAACGAAATTACCAAGAGCGCCATCAAGACCGCGATGGCCCACCCGCGTGAACTCGATTTTCCGCTGATCGAGGCCTATCTGGCCCGCCGCGCGCTGGATTATCTGGTGGGCTTCACGCTTTCACCCGTGCTGTGGCGCAAGCTGCCCGGATCGCGCAGTGCGGGGCGCGTGCAGTCCGTGGCCCTGCGGCTGATCTGCGAGCGCGAAGCCGAGATCGAGGTGTTCAGGCCGCGTGAATACTGGTCGATCATCGCGCGCATGACCACGCCCGGGGGCGCGGCCTTCTCGGCGCGGCTGACCCATCTTGACGGGCACAAGCTCGAACAGTTCGACCTGGGGGATGAAGCCCGCGCCATGGCCGCGAAGGCGGCGGTGGAAGCAGGCGATTACAGCGTTGAAAAGGTCGAGCGCCGCAAGGTCCGCCGCAACCCGCCGCCGCCCTTCACCACATCCACCATGCAGCAGGAAGCCTCTCGCAAGCTGGGCATGGGGGCGCAGGTGGCCATGCGCACGGCCCAGCAGCTGTATGAAGACATCGATATCGGTGGCGAGACGGTCGGCCTGATCACCTATATGCGAACCGATGGCGTGCAGATGGCGGGCGAGGCCATTGGTGCCATCCGTGGCCATATCGGCCACAGCTTCGGGCCTGAATACGTGCCGGAGAAGGCGCGCATCTATTCCACCAAGGCCAAGAACGCGCAGGAAGCGCATGAAGCCATCCGCCCGACCGACGTGCGCCGCACGCCGGCCGACATGGCGCGCTATCTCTCGCCCGAGCAGAAGAAGCTGTATGACCTGATCTGGAAGCGCTCGGTCGCCAGCCAGATGCAGTCCGCCGAGCTGGATCAGGTGGCGGTGGACATTACCGACCGCCAGCAGCGTGTGACGCTGCGCGCCACCGGTTCCATCATTGCCTTCGACGGCTTCCTGCGCCTGTACAGCGAAGGCCGTGACGATTCGCCCGCCAAGGGTGACGATGACCAGGACCGCATGCTGCCACCCATGAGCGAGCGCGACGCCATTGGCCGTGGTGAGGTCACGGCGGACCAGCACTTCACCCAGCCGCCGCCGCGCTATTCCGAAGCGTCGCTGGTCAAGAAGATGGAAGAGATCGGCATTGGCCGTCCCTCCACCTACGCCTCCATCCTGACCGTGCTGCGTGACCGCAATTACGTGCAGCTGGAAAACCGGCGCTTCGTGCCCGAGGACCGGGGGCGGCTGGTCACGGCCTTCCTCACCTCCTTCTTCGAGCGCTATGTCGATACCCAGTTCACGGCGGGGCTGGAGGAACAGCTTGATGACATATCGGGCGGCCGCGCCAACTGGCGCGATGTCATGTCCGCCTTCTGGTCCGATTTCTCGCACGCGGTGGACCAGACCAAGGATCTCAAGATATCCGACGTCATCACCGCACTGGACGCGGATCTGGCCCCCTACTTCTTCCCCGAGCGTGAGGACGGGCAGGACCCGCGCGTGTGCACCGCCTGCGGCACCGGGCGGCTGGGGCTGAAGCTGGGGCGTTACGGCGCGTTCATCGGCTGCTCCAACTACCCGACCTGCCAGTTCACCCGCAAGCTGGTGGTGGACCCCAGGGAAGGCGAGGATGCCGCCACCCTGAAGGACGGCATGCGCGTGCTGGGCACCGCCCCCACGGGCGAGGAAGTGACCGTGCGCCGTGGCCCGTGGGGGCTGTACGTGCAGCAGGGTGAACCCGACCCCGAGGACAAGAAGGCCAAGCCGAAACGCGCCACCATCCCGCGCGGGCTGGATGGGGACAAGATCACGCTGGAACAGGCGGTGGGCCTGCTGTCGCTGCCGCGCATCGTGGGCATCCACCCCGAACTGGGTGAGCCGATCGAGGCGGGACTCGGCCGCTTCGGGCCGTATGTGAAGATGGGCGCGGTCTATGGCTCGCTGGACAAGGATGACGATGTCCTGACCGTGGGGCTGAACCGCGCGGTGGATGCGCTGGCCAAGAAGCTGGCCTCCATCCGCACCATCGGTCCCCACCCCAAGGATGGCGAGCCGGTCATGGTGCGCAAGGGCCGCTTTGGCCCCTATGTGCAGCATGGGTCCATCGTGGCTACCGTGCCGCGCGGGCAGGACATGGCGGATGTGACCATGGACGAAGCCCTGACGCTGCTGGCCGAGAAGGGCAAGCCGCTCAAGGCCAAGGGCAAGAAGGCCACGACCACCCGCAAGCCCGCCGCCCGTAAAACAAAGGCCAGGACGGCGGACGCGACCGGGGATGCCGAGGGGGCGGAGGCCGCGCCCAAGAAAAAGGCCACCCCCCGCAAGGTTGCCAGCAAGACCGCGGCCAAGACCACCACGCGCAAGACCACGACACGCAAGAAGGCCACCCCGGCCAAGACCGAGAGCGAGACCGACTGACCATGAAAAGGCAGCGTCCAGCAACTTCCGAGATGCCGGACCGCCTGCCCACGGGCACGCCGCACGCCCGTACGGGTGGCCTGCCCGATCGTGAACAGCTCCGCGCGTTTATCGAGAATGCGACAGGACGCATCGGCAAGCGCGAGATCAGCCGGGAATTCGGCCTTGGGCCGGAACACCGGCAGGGCCTGCGGCAGATGCTGCGCGAGATGGCGCTGGATGGCACGCTGGCGCCTGCCGGTGCGCGGCGCTTCCGCGTGTCGGACCGGCTGCCCGAATCCATGGTGGTGCAGGTCACGGGCACCGATGCGGATGGCGACCCCATTGCCCGGCCCGTGCAGTGGGATGGTGAAGGTGCCCCCCCCATCGTGTTCATGCACCCCGAACTGCGTGGCCGCACCGCCCTCGCACCGGGCGAACGCGTGGTTGCGCGCCTGCGCCGCACTGGCCCCGGCAGATATGAAGGCCGCACGCTGCGCCGCCTGACCGACGCGCCGGCGCAGGTCGTGGGCCTGTTCCACGCCCTGGCGGCAGACGACCCGGCGGCCAGCGCGCCCGCCCGTTTCCGCCCCGCCGGCCGCCTGACACCTGCCGACCGCAGGGCCAAGGCGCAATGGATCATCCCGCATGGCGAGGACGGGGGCGCGCCGGACAACGAGATCGTCATTGCCACCCCCCTGCCCCAGTCCGGGCCGGGGCTGCATCCCGCGCGGATCATCGAACGCCTTGGGCCACAGGGGGACGCGCGGACCATCAGCATGGTGGCGGTCGCCATGCTCGGCATTCCGCATGTCTTTCCAGCCGAGGCGCTGGCACAGGCAAAAGCCGCCCGTGCCGTGGCCCCTGCCGGGCGCACCGACCTGCGCGACATGCCGCTTGTCACCATAGATGGCGCGGATGCCCGCGATTTTGACGATGCCATCCATGCCGAGCCGGACGGAACAGGTTTCCGCATTACCGTAGCCATCGCGGATGTGGCGTGGTACGTCCGCCCCGGCAGCGCGCTGGACAATGAGGCGCGCCTGCGCGGCAATTCGGTCTATTTTCCCGACCGGGTCATTCCCATGCTGCCCGAGGACCTGTCGAACGGCTGGTGCTCGCTCCGCCCGGATGAGGACAGGGGCTGCCTGTTCGTGACCATGGACGTGGCCGCCGATGGCAGCGTGGCCCATGCCCGCTTCGGGCGCGGCATCATGCGCAGCGCCGCCCGCCTGACCTATGAGCAGGTACAGGCCGCGCGTGACGGCACCCCCGATCCGGGCATCCAGTCCCTGCCCGCAGGGCTGCTGGACAGCCTGTTCGGCGCATGGCGCTGCCTGACGCATGCCCGCGCGCGGCGCGGCACGCTGGACCTTGAGCTGCCCGAACGGCTGGTGCGGCTGGATGACCATGGCCGGATTACCGCCATCGCGCCGCGCATCCGCCTGGACAGCCACCGGGTGGTGGAAGAGTTCATGATCGCGGCCAATGTCGCCGCCGCCCGCTGCCTGGAGGGGCGTCACCTGCCCTGCCTGTACCGCATCCACGCCCCCCCCACACCCGAGCGGCTGGAAAGCCTGCGCCGCACGCTCGATACGCTGGGCCTGAAGCTTCCGCCCGTAGGCAGCCTGCGCGCATCCGATCTGGACCATGTCCTGCAGCAGGTCCGGGGCACCGATCAGGCCGCACTGGTGAACGAACTGATCCTGCGCGCCCAGAACCAGGCGGAATACAGCCCCGACCCGGTCGGGCATTTCGGCCTGTCGCTACCCGCCTACAGCCATTTCACCAGCCCCATCCGCCGCTATGCCGACCTGCTGACCCACCGCGCCCTGCTGGTGGCCATCGGGCTGGAACCCGGCCCCGCCCCCACGCATGAGCAGCTGGAGGAAACCGGTGAGGCCATAACCCGCACCGAACGCCGGGCCGCCCAGGCCGAGCGCGAGACGCTGGAACGTTACGCCGCCACATGGCTGCAGGCGCGCGTGGGCACGGTGATGGAGGCGCATATCTCCAGCCTGTCGCGATTCGGCATTTTCACGGTGCTGGACGCCACGGGCACATCCGCCCTTCTGCCCATGTCTGCCCTGCCACAAGATCAGTGGCATCATGACGAAAAAACGCAGACATTGCTGTCACGCGACAAGACCATGGCATTCCGCCCCGGTCAGGCCCTGCGCGTACGGATAGAAGAAGCATGCGCCATCCGGGGAACAGTCCTGCTGGCCCTTCCCGACACGCCCCGCCTGCAGGGGCGGCGGGCATGAAGCGCCGCCGGTTTCCGGTCATCATCCTGCGCCCCATCGGCATGGGCGGCGAGGGGGCGGCCACATGGCGGCGCCGGATCTCGACACTGGGCCACATCCCGCGGGACACGTTCATCCTGCTGCTGGTCATCGCACGCCTGACCACGGCGGCCTGCGCCGATGACGTGCCCGCCGCCCCCCGCAGCCCCACACCACAGCCCCCCCTGCAGGCGGACAGCGTGGACACGACCGACGGGGCGGGGATGGACCCTGCGGTCATTTCCTCCGTCATGCAGGCAAGCCTGGCCTTCCTGCAGCCACGCACGCTGGAAAACCACGAGATCCATGACTTCGCGCTGTGGGGGCTGAACGGGCTGAGCGCGCTTGACCCCTCGCTGAGCATCGAGGAACAGCACGGCTTCCTGCAACTGACCGCGACACAGAAGACGGTACTCGCCCTGCCCGTACCCGCCGCCGACGACGTTCCGGGCTGGAGCGCCGCCATCACCCGCATACTGGACGTGGCCTGGCACCATTCCGCCGCCATGCGCAGCACCGGCGCCGACGGGGTGCTGCAGGGTTTCTTTGATGAGCTGTTCAACCATCTCGACCCCTATTCGCGCTACATCCCGCCGCAGGCCGCCGTGTCGGACCGCAGCACCCGCACCGGCGGCGAGGCCACGGCGGGACTGACACTGGGGGTGGACCACCATGCGATCATGATCACGGCGGTCAACGCCAATGGTCCCGCATGGCCGACCACACTGGCGGCGGGGCAGATCGTACGGGCCATCAATGGCCGCTCCACCGAGTCCCGCAGCCTTGATACCGTGAACGCCTGGCTCAATGGCCCGGTGGGCAGCCTTGTGCGCATAACGGTGGAAGCAAGGGGGCGGCAGACGACCGTTACCCTGCACCGTGCCTCCACCCCGCCCGAGACGGTGTTCGCCTATACCAGCGGCAAGCATGTGGTGCTGCACATCACCGCCTTCTCCGCCAACACGGCCGAGGAGATGAGCCAGTATCTGGATGAGGCCATGAACGTGCCCGGCCTGTCGGGGCTGGTCATCGACCTGCGTGGCAACCGGGGTGGCGTGCTGCAGCAGGCGGTCACCACATCGGCCCTGATGCTGGACCATGGCGTGGCCGCGATCACGCAGGGGCGTGACCCGCAGGCCAACCATGTCTGGGCCGTGCAGGGTGGCGACATGACCAACGGGCTGCCCATCATCGTGCTGGTCGATGGCCGGACCGCCAGCGCCGCCGAGATCCTGGCCGCCGCCCTGGCCGACCAGAAGCGCGGCGTGGTGATGGGCAGCGCCACGCTGGGCAAGGGGCTGGTGCAGACCATAGGCCAGCTTCCCAACGGGGCGGAGCTGTTTGTCACATGGAGTCGGGTGCTGGCGCCGCTGGGCTGGCCGCTGCAGGGACTGGGCGTCATGCCACAGGTCTGCACAAGTCTGGGTGAAGCAGCCCTTGACCACCAGCTGCAGGACCTGGCCGAAGGCACGGCGGACAGCAGGGACTGGATTGCCGCCGCACGGCAGATCCGCTACCCCGCCGACCTGTCGCGCATCCTGACCATACGCAAGGCCTGTCCCGCCGCCATCGGCACGGATGGCGATCTGGATGCGGCCTATTCGCTTCTGGACAACCCGGTTGAATACCGCGCCGCCCTGGCCACCATCCCCGAAGAAGAAAGCAGCCCACCCAACGGGGGATGAGTTGTAACAACGGGAGAAACATTGCTATTCCTGCATGCCTCCCTCTGTTTTTCTGCATTACCGGAGAGGGTTCCCACAATGGAAGACGCACGCCTGAAAACCGGCATATGGGTCAAGGCAATGCTGCGCCAGGCTGGACAAACCGGAAATCCGGGCATGATCCTGCACCGGGGGGACGCGGACGCGGGCGGTGTCGTGATCGTGTTGCTGGGGCGGGGGGGACACATGTGTGTGCTCGCACAGACACGCACGCCCGATGGACGGCGGGCATGGTTCCGCGCTACAGGAGAGGCGGCTGTGGATCAGGCCAGTGTGGATGCCTATGTTACAAGGCAGATGGAACGGGACCCGGATCTGTGGGTTCTTGAATTCGACGCACCGGATCTGGTGCCACCGTTTGAAGCAAGGCTGATATGAAAGACGTGATTCCACAGGGATGAAGGCAGGAACCCGGTCCGTTACACGGTGTGGCATCTCGCACACACCCGGACGTGACAGTTGGCCAGCCCGCCCCACGCGGCGGATAAAGGTGGCCACAATGGATTGTCAGGGCTGGTTTCTTTCAGCAAAAGAATGCTGATGCTGATCATTCCAAGGAATATGGCACGTGCACCCGACCGGGCCGACATGCCGGAAGAGGCCCGTCGAAGGGAGAAGAAGAGTATGAAACTGCGGTACGGATTGCTTGCAGGGTCTTTATTGACTGCCGCGGTTACCCTGGGCTCCGTGCTGGTCTCCGCTCCGGTATTCGCCCAGCCTGTTCAGGGGCTTTATATCAGCGGTGAAGGCGGCGCGAGTTTCAACCAGGGGCAGGTCATACGCCACTCCTCCGCACGGGATGAATTCAAGACCGGCGCCACCGGCATCGGCAGCATCGGCTGGGGCCTGGGCAATGGCTTCCGGGTCGAGGTGGAAGGACTCTACCGCAACAACGACCTGAAGACGGTGGGGGGCAACGCCGCCTACCACGCCCATGCCGATGGCAGGCAGCAGGAATCGGGCATCATGGCCAATGCCCTGTTCGACATGGATATCGGCAAAAGCTGGCTGTTCCCGTATTTCGGCGCGGGTATCGGCTATGGCTGGCAGAACATGAACACCACCATGACCGGCAACGTGAATGGCCAGAGCTACAGCCAGCATGTGGGGGGCACATACGGCAACTTCGCCTATCAGGGCATTTTCGGCCTGTCTTTCCCCATGCCGTTTGCCGTCGGCCTGTCGGCCACGGCGGAATACCGGTTCTGGACCATGCTTGGCCCGCAGTCGCACCATTCCATCGTATCGGGCAGCAGCACGGCGCTGACCGCCATGAACAGCGATTATGGCTTCCGCAATGGCAATCGTGACAGCCGGACCGATTTCAACCACTCTCTGATGCTTGGCCTGCGCTACGAGTTCAATCCGGCGCCGCCCCCCCCGCCGCCGCCTGCCACCGTTGCCGCCCCGGCACCTGCGGAAAACCGCACCTATCTCGTATTCTTCGACTGGGACCGCAGCGACCTGACCGACCGGGCACGCGCCATCGTGGCCGTTGCCGCACAGGCTTCGACCAACACGCAGACCACCCGCATCGAGGTCAACGGCTATACCGACAACTCGGCAGCCCGGCCCGGCCCGCAGGGGGAACATTACAATCAGGCGCTCTCGCTCAAGCGTGCGCAGGTGATCAAGGCGGAACTGGTACGTGATGGCGTGCCCGGCCCCGCCATCGACATCCATGGCTATGGGGACGCCAACCCGCTGGTCCAGACCGGGGCCAATACGCGCGAAGCCCAGAACCGCCGGGTGGAGATCATCCTGCACTGATTACCCGCCAGCAGCGGCCATGAAAAAAAGCGGCGCCCCGTTGGGCAGCCGCTTTTTTCATGGCCATGGTGCCCGTGCGCGGTTCAAAGGGCCGCCCACAAAACACCCTGTCAATTCAAGGAAAAGTTTTTGGCGAGGCTTTTTTCAAAAAGCTTCAAAGGGCGCCGCCTTTTTGAAAAAAGGCGGACCCAAAAACCCTTTTCATCAGTCAGTTGTTTTGAAATTCTCTTTTCAGACCAGCCCGGTGAACAGGGATGTCGAGAGATAACGCTCGGCAAAGGACGGGGCGATGGTGACAATGGTCTTGCCCCTGTTTTCCGGCCGCTCGGCAAGCTGTACGGCCGCATGCAGCGCCGCACCGGAGGAAATGCCCACCGGCACGCCATCCAGCCGCGCGCACCGGCGGGCGGCCGCGATCGCCTCGCGCTCCGATACCGGCAGCACCCCGTCCAGCGCCGCCAGATCCAGCGTGCGGGGGCAAAAGCCCGGCCCGATCCCCTGGATGCCGTGCGGACCCGGCTCATCCCCATTGAGGATGGCACTCTCCATCGGCTCCACGCCATAGACCTGCACACCTGGCTTGCGTGCCTTCAGGCCATGCGCGATGCCACTGGCCGTGCCCCCCGTACCCAGTCCCGCCACGACAATATCGACCTCTCCCGCCGTATCGACCCAGATCTCCTCCGCCGTGGTGGCGGCATGCACGTCAGGGTTGGCCGGGTTATCGAACTGGCGCGGCATCCAGGCATTGGGGGTTTTCTTCAGGATTTCTTCCGCCCGGGCGATCGCGCCTGCCATGCCAAGGCGCGAGGGGGTCAGTTCCAGCTGGGCATCCAGCAGGCGCAGCATCTTGCGCCGTTCGATGGAGGCCCCTTCGGGCATAGTCACGATCAGCCGGTAGCCGCGCGCGGCGGCGACAAAAGCCAGCGAGATGCCCGTATTGCCAGATGTTGGCTCCACCAGCGTGGTCCTGCCGGGCTGGATCTCGCCCCGGCTTTCCGCATCCTCGATCATGGCGGCGCCAATCCGGTCCTTGACCGAGGCGAGCGGATTGAAAAACTCCAGCTTCATCAGAATGCGACTCTGCAACCCGTCCTCACGGGTCAGATGCGGCAGCGCCACCAGCGGCGTTCCCCCCACGGTCTCGACAATGGAATCGTACACCCTGCCGCGCGGTGCGGCAAAACCGTAAGTGCGGTCCTGGGGGGCGGTCTTGGTCATGCGGTATCACTCCGTTCCATGCAGATGGCTTAATTCACACGTACAGACTGACATAATCCACCATCCTCCCCAACAGAAGCGTGGATCAATCAGTCAATTGCTGCTAACTGGGGCAGACTGTTTTCCACATCCATCATACAGCGAGGCTGAACGATATGCTGCTCCGGCGTGACAGGACCATGATCGCCATACTGATCATGCTTGATGTTGCCTTTCACGCAGGGCGGAACGGCACCATAAGCGCTGCCGACATAGCCGAACGCGCGGGCCTGGCGCGCCGTGGCATCGAACCGCTGCTACAGACCCTGTCACGCTCCGGCCTGCTGGAAAGCGTGCGTGGCCCGCGCGGTGGCTACCGGCTGGGCCGCCCGCGGCGCGATATCCTGCTGGCGGATATCCTGTCCGTCATCACGGCGGAAGACAACAGGGATGACGGGCCTGTGGGCGACCTGTTCAGCAAGGTGGTGGAACCGTGCTGGCAGCAGTTTGACAGCATGATTGACGCGGAATGCCACAAGATCAGCCTGGATGACCTGGTGCGCCGCGCGGAACATGCCGGCATGCGGCGCCCCCTGCCCGAACCCATTACCTTCTCGATCTGACGGCACGGCCCCGGCCAGCATAACGGGCGGGCCACCCTGCCCACCCGTACGGGGGCGGCAGGGCTTACTGCGCGCCGCTTACGGCCGGTGCCGTGACGGTTGCGGCCACATCCATGTATTCACGCGGCTGGCTGCCACCGGGGATCAGTACGACCCGGAATTTGTCTTCCCCGGAATAGGCGGTGTTGGGGGTGTACGTCACGTAAGTGTGATCGTTGTAATTATAGATGAAGACCTTGCCATGCTCGGGGGCGGGCGACACGCCGAACGAGGCATAGGGATGACCGGCCGAGACCCGCGTCTCGATCGCGCAGTACCCGTCATCGCTGCGGACCTGCATGGTGGCAGCCCTGGTGTCCTTGCCCGCGGCCGCAGGCGTACCGACCTGGCACTGCCCCGAAGGCTTCATGTAGTTGTAGGGATTGGGGGTTCCACCAATACCGCCAAGGTTCACGCCCGGTTTGTTGTCACATCCGGCGAGCAGAATGCCCGTCGTCATCATGATTGCAGACAGTCGCAGTCGCACTCGTCAGCTCCGCTGTATTTGATACATCACCCGTTATAAGGACGGTTGCACCCGCGCCACCCCGTAACGGGTCTGATCGGCACAGCGGCAAACCGCTTTGGCATACGCTGTAGAACAACGCACCCCGCCGGGAAAGACCCGCCGGTCATTTTACACAGGCGGCAAAGCCCCGTCCGTATGGCATAGCTGGCTGCCGGCATGCTGTCATCCCACTGCACGGTTGCGGCGCATCTTTTTGAACGTGAAGTTATATCCCTCCCTTTTGGCAAGGACAGGTTTGCGCTATAGACCTGATCCAGATTTCATTCCTACCGGAATTCGCGGGGTTCATGCCTCCCCGTTTGCAACTGCCCCAACAGTCTGGAGAACCTGTCCTGATGTCGATGTCGATCTGGCGCGCTGGCGCTGCTGCACTTGCCCTGGCGGGGCTGGTCACTGGCGGGCAGGCACGGGCCGCCGGCCCCTGCTCCCCCTCCCCCGCGCATGAGGCGTTTGACGTGCAGGGCCTGAAAAGCGAGCTGATGGTCACCGCACTCTCGTGCGGCGCGCAGGACAAGTACAATAATTTCGTGATGAAATTCCGCAGCAAGCTGACCAGCGAGGAACATGTCCTCAACGGCTATTTCAGCAGCACGTATGGCCGCAACGCCCAGCGCCAGCATGATGACTACATTACCCAGCTGGCCAACGTGCAGTCCGAGCGCGGGCTGAAGTCCGGCACCGCGTTCTGCCAGCAGCGCCTGTCCATGTTTGATGAGGTGGGGGAACTGGAAACGGCGGCCGACCTGTCCAACTACGCGCAGGCGAAGGATATCCTCCAGCCCGCGTCCTACCTGACCTGCACGGCCCCCAACCGCCCGGCCGCCGCCACCCGCGCGCGCAGCACGGGCCATGCCACCGGCCGCCGCACGGTACGGAGCTGACATACCGGCCCCTGCCGACATGAAGAAAAATATGGCCGGACCCGTGTCCGGCCTTTTTCATACCGGCAACAGCGCGCATAGTCCGCGGGCGTGCGGGGCCTTATGGCTTGACAGGACGTGATCTGACAGAACAAAGAACGCCTCATGAACGACGATCTTTTTTCCGCGCCCGCCAGCCCCGGCAAACCGACTCGACGCAAGGTTTCCCCCCCCGCCATGCCCGCAGACAACGCGAAAAACGGTCCCGATACCTATGACGCCAGCGCCATCGAGGTACTGGAAGGGCTAGAACCCGTCCGTCGCCGCCCCGGCATGTATATCGGCGGCACGGATGAGACGGCGTACCATCACCTCGCTTCCGAAATCCTTGACAACGCCATGGACGAGGCCGTCGCCGGCCACGCCACCACCATCGATGTGTCGCTGGAAGCTGGTGACTGCCTGACCATACGCGACAACGGGCGCGGCATTCCGGTTGATCCGCATCCGCGTTTTCCCGACCGTTCGGCGCTGGAAGTGATCCTGACCACGCTGCACGCGGGCGGCAAATTCTCGGGCAAGGCCTATGCCACGTCGGGCGGGCTGCATGGCGTGGGGTCGTCGGTAGTCAATGCACTGGCCTCACGCATGGAAGTCGAGATCGCGCGTGACCGGGAACTGTGGCGGCAGGTCTATGAACGCGGCCATCCGCTGAGCGGTGTTGAAAAGATCGGTCCGGTCAACAACCGCCGGGGCACCCAGATCCGGTTTACGCCCGACCCCGAGATTTTCGGGCGGCTGCACTTCTCGCCCGCACGGCTGTACCGGCTGTGCCGGTCCAAGGCGTTCCTGTTCCGGGGTGTTACCATCCGCTGGTCATGCGATCCGTCGCTGATCAAGGGCGATGACATCCCGGCGGAAGCGGTCCTGCACTTCCCCGGCGGGCTGGCGGACAGCCTGCGTGATGAACTGGGGGACAAGGCCGCCCTGCTGACCGATCTGTGGGCCGGTGACGCCGACCTGCCAACCGCCCCCGACGGAAGCGATACCGGGCGCATGGAATGGGCCATCGCCTTTCTGGAGCAGGGCACGGCGGCCCTTGCCTCCTACTGCAATACCATTCCCACCCCCAATGGCGGCACGCATGAGACGGGATTCCGTAATGCCCTGCTCAAGGGCCTGCGCAACTGGGGTGAGCAGCGTGCCAACAAGCGCGCGGCCAGTATCAATGCCGATGACATCATGGGCTGCATCGCCGCCAAGCTGTCGGTCTTTATCCGTGACCCGCAGTTCCAGGGCCAGACCAAGGAAAAGCTGACCAGCAGCGAAGCCAGCAAGCTGGTCGAGACAGCACTCCGTGACCGTTTTGACCACTGGCTGGCGGCCAACCCGCCGCAGGCGGACAACCTGCTGGCCTTTGTGGTGGAACGCGCCGAGGAACGCCTGCGCCGCAAGGAACAGAAGGAAACCCCGCGCAAGAGTGCGACCCGCCGCCTGCGGCTGCCGGGCAAGCTGACCGACTGCACGCGCGAGAACGCGGCGGAGACCGAGATTTTCCTGGTGGAAGGGGATTCGGCCGGTGGATCGGCAAAGCAGGCCCGCAACCGTGAGACGCAGGCCGTGCTGCCGCTGCGCGGCAAGATCCTGAACGTGGCCAGTGCCTCGACCGAGAAGCTGCGTGGCAACCAGGAACTGCGCGACCTGGTGGAAGCACTGGGCTGCGGCATGGGCGAGCGCTTTGACGCGACCAAGCTGCGCTATGGCCGCATCATCATCATGACGGACGCGGACGTGGACGGCGCGCATATCGCCTCCCTGCTCATGACGTTCTTCTACCGTGAACTGCCCGGCCTGATCCGCGGCGGCCATCTGTATCTGGCCCAGCCGCCACTGTACCGCCTGACACAGGGCGGCAGGAGCATCTACGCCATGGATGATGCCGACCGTGAGCGGAAGCTGAAGAAGGACTTCAAGCCCAACAGCAAGGTCGAGGTCTCGCGTTTCAAGGGACTGGGGGAAATGCCGCCGGGCGACCTGAAACAGACCACCATGGACCCCAGGCACCGCACCCTGCTCAAGGTCATCACCCCGCCCGAGGACAGGGCACTGACGCTGGAGCGTGTGGAACACCTGATGGGCCGCAAGGCGGAACTACGCTTCCGCTTCATTCAGGACCATGCCCGTCAGGTCGATAACCTCGACGTCTGAAACAGCCAAAACCAAAAAGGCCCGGCTCCCCTGATACAGGGGACCGGGTCTTTTTCATCACACGCGAATGTAAGAAGTTTTTTTCAAAAAGCTTCAGAGCATGCCGCCTTTTGGGAAAAAGGCGGCACTCAAAAAAACGCCTGTCCTTTTATCAGCCTGCATCCGCCACATGCAGGACATGCTGCGGGTCCACCGTGGCAACTGCTGTGACCGGGTGCAGCAGGCCGGTCACGGCCGGGTCAAACACCCGCAGGAACGAGTTGGGATGCACCCCCATCCACACGGTCACGATGGCCAGCGGCACCAGAACGGCCAGTTCCTGCCCCGTCAGGTCCCGCAGCAGGGCAACAACGCCACCCCGGTCAGCGCCGAACAGCACCCGGCGGTACAGCACCAGCATGTACACCGCCCCCAGGATCATGCTCGTGCCCCCCAGGAAGGCCAGCCAGAACGAGACATGCAGCGCGCCGACCATGACCAGGAACTCACCCACGAACGCGCCCGTGCCCGGCAGGCCGATATTGGCCATGACGAACAGCATGGCCAGCGTGGCCAGCACCGGCATCCTGTGCGCCACACCGGAGAACGCGCTGATCTCGCGCGTTTCCGCCCGCCATGACACGGCGGAGACACAGAAGAACAGCGCCGCGATCACGATGCCATGCGACAGCATCTGGAAAATCGCGCCATCAATCCCCTCCGGCGTCATCGTGAACAGGCCAATGGCGATCACACCCATGTGCGAGAACGAGGAATACGCGATCACCCGCTTCATGTCCGTCTGTGCCAGGGCGATGATGGCGGCATAGATCACCGCGATCACACCCAGCGTCAGCACCACAGGGGCGAACAGCCGCGCGGCATCGGGGAACATGAGCACCCCGAAACGCAGCAGCCCGTAGGCACCCGCCTTGGACAGCACGCCCGACAGCATGACGGAAGCCGTCGTGGGGGCCTCGGTATAGGCATCGGGCAGCCAGGCATGCAGCGGGAACAGCGGCAGCTTGACGCCAAAAGCCAGGATGAAGCCCGCCAGCAGCCAGCACTGCATGGCATGGCTGAAGCCATGATGCTGCAGCGCCATGATATCGGTCGTGCCGGTCACGTTCCACATCGCCAGCAGGGCAAGCAGCATGAACAGCGAGCCACCAAAAGTGAACAGGAAGAACTGCAATGAAGCCCATACCCGCTTCGGGCCGCCCCATACCCCCACCATAAGGCTGGCGGGCAGCAGCGTCGCTTCATAGAAAACGTAGAACAGCACCATGTCGAGCGCCGAGAACAGGCCGATCAGCGTGGTTTCCAGCAAAAGCATGGCAATCATGTAATCGCGCACGCGCCCGGTGATCTGCCGCCAGCCCCCGATGATGGACAGCGGGGTAAGGAAGGCGGACAGCAGCACGAACATGAGGCTGATACCGTCCACCCCGGCATGGTAGGAGATACCGGCCCCGCTGGCCCAGCCTACCTGCTGCGCGAACTGGATGCCGGGGCGCGTGGGGTCGAATTCCACCCACATGACCACGGCCAGCGCGAACACGATGCCACTGGTCCACAGCGCCACCCAGCGCGCTGCGGTCTCCACCGTCTGGGGCGTGCCACGGGTCAGCAATATGGCCACAACCCCGGCAAGGGGCAGGTAGGTAACTAGCGAGAGCAGGATCGGATGCACATTCGGTCTCACATCATCCATGGGGAATGCGTGAGCCTAGGAGCGTTCAGCCATGGGAATCCAGTAAGGCCGCGCTCACATTATGCAGAGGACAGGCCCCACTTCCCGGCACCACGGACCATGCGAATCCTGACGGGGACCGTGCGTCACGGGTCAGCGGCGGCCGAACATCCGCTCAATATCGGCCTTTTCCAGCTTCAGCCAGGTGGGACGGCCATGCGAGCAGGTGCCCGCGCGGGGGGTGCGTTCCATGTCGCGCAGCAGGGCGTTCATTTCCTCGTGTGTCAGCCTGCGGCCGGCCCTGACACTGCCGTGACAGGCCATGCGCGCGATGACCGCGTCCATGCGCGCATCCAGCGCGTCGGCCTGCGCGGGGCTGGCCAGGTCATCGGCCTCCAGTTCCTCCGCCAGGTCACGCAGCATGCCCCCCGGGTTCTCCTTGCCCAGCAGGGCGGGCATGGCACGGACCAGAACGGCCGTGCCGCCAAAGGGTTCGATCTCGACCCCCAGCCGGGCCAGCGCCGCGCCAAAGGACAGCAGGACATCCACCTGCCGCGCGGGCAGGTCCACCACTTCAGGCAGGAGCAGGCGCTGGGCGCGGATCTCGCCGCCCATATACTGCTCACGCAGGATCTCATGCGTCAGGCGCTCATGGGCGGCGTGCTGGTCCACCAGCACCAGCGCGCCATCCGCCGTCTGGGACACGATATAGGTGCCCAGCACCTGCGCCACCGCCGCGCCCAGCGGGTGCGCCATGGCGGCGGTGGTCGCCGCCTGGTCATGCAGGGGGTCGGGGGCTGTCTGGCGCGCGGCGGGCAGGCCGGCCAGCGGCAGGGACGACTCGGCAAATCCGGATGGCAGGCCCGAATCGGGGCGGGCGGGAGCCAGCGGCCGGGCCAGCCGGGTGGACAGGTCCGCCGCATCCGCGTTGCGCTCGGACGGGTACCAGATGCGCGCGGGCGAAGATCCGCGTGACTGAATCAGGTCGGGCCGCACGCCCGCGACCCCGGCACCCGTGCCCAGCGCACGCCCCAGCGCGCCAATGACCAGTGCCCGTACAGCAGCCGAATCCGCATAACGCAGTTCCGTCTTGGCCGGGTGCACGTTCACATCCACCTGCTCGGGCGGGATTTCAAGCGAAAGGGCGACCACCGCATGCCGCCCATGTTCCATCACGTTGCGATAGGCCACCCGCACCGCCGTGCGCAGCACCGGGTCCACCACCGGGCGCCCGTTGACCAGCAGCATCTGCCCGTTGGCCGTGGCACGGTGGACGGATGGCGCGCAGATATAGCCGCTCAGCTTCAGGTCGCCCCGCTGCCCTTCCACCGCCAGCAGGCCATCGGCATCGCCCGACTCCAGAATGGCCGCGACCCGCGCCGCCCTGTCCTGTGCTGGCAGGTCAAGGATCAGGCGGTCATCGAATTCCAGCCTGAAGGCAATATGCGGGGCGGACAGGGCCAGCCTGCGGACCACGTTTTCCGCATGACCCGACTCGACACGGGGGCTTTTGAGGAATTTGCGGCGCGCGGGTGTGGCAAAGAACAGGTCCTCCACCAGCACGCGGGTGCCGGGCGCGCCCGCGCAGGGTTCCGGCGTGCTGACCACGCCGCCTTCCACCCGGATGGACCATGCCGAGTCGGCACCCGCCTGGCGGGACATGACACTCAGCCGCGCCGCGGCCCCGATGGAAGGCAGGGCCTCGCCACGAAAGCCAAGGGTGGAAATATACACCAGCGTCTCGTCACGCAGCTTGGAGGTACAGTGCCGCTCGACGGCCAGAAGCAGGTCATCGGGCGACATGCCACAGCCGTCATCGCTGACATCAATCCGGTCGATCCCGCCCCGGTCCAGCCGTATGTGAATACGCCGCGCACCGGAATCGACGGCGTTTTCCACCAGTTCCTTCAGGGCCGCCGCCGGGCGCTCGATCACCTCGCCCGCGGCAATGCGGTTGACCACCTGCTCGGACAGGCGACGGATGACCGGCGGGTTATGGCCAGACTGGGTATTCATGACAGGAACCGGATTGCAGCCATCATGCCCTTCCCCCGGGGGTGGGCCGGCCCCCTGCCTATTTGGCGGGGCCGCTTACGGTGGGCGTGGCCCCCTTGGTCAGGTTGCGGCCCAGCGCCGAATCCTCACGCAGGCGGGCGTTCTCCGCCTTGCCATTGACAAGATTGCCCGCGCCACCGCCATGCCAGAACATCAGCTTGTCCACAAACGTGGTGTCGGCACGGCCCATCTCACCCCGGTCGGGTTCGTTGGATGCTTCCTGCGCTGCCCCAACCAGCGCGGTCTGGCCGGGACTGCCGGGGCCATCAGCCCCCTGAAGCGCCACATTGGGGGAAAGGGTTTCCAGCGCCTGCATGCGCGGGTTCGTATCCTCGGCACGCTGCACGGCATTGCTGTTGGGCGCGCCCAGTTCATCCGAAGGCGGCATGGACAGCGGGGCACGGGTGGTGACCGTGTATTCATCCGGCAGGGTCCGCTCCAGCCCGAAGGCACGCGAAACATCAGCGCCCGTGCAGCCCGACAGCATGAAGCCACCAGAGACAAGCAATGCACAGGAAAGGGGTCTGAAAGCAGGAATCGCCATATCTCGCCTATTACCGTGAGTGAAACGGTTCGGCAAGCATGCGCGCGCCATCCCCGCCCTAGTTTGCATCGCGATTACGCATGTTGTCGATAATCAGGATGGCCACGCCGCAATCTATCAGGGCATCGGCAATGTTGAACACCGGCCATGAATGGCCATAGGCATGCGCGTGGATGAAATCGACCACCGCGCCAAAGCGCAGCCGGTCGGTCACGTTGCCAATGGCCCCCCCCATGATCAGGCCCAGCGCCACGGCCACCCACCGCCGGGGCGTGCGCGCAAGCCAGACGCCAAGCCCCGTGACAATCAGCAGGGCCGCAATGGAAAAGATGATGCGCCCGGCCGCCCCCGCGCCCCCCAGCATGCCAAAGGTGATGGCATGGTTCCACACCATGGTCAGGTTCAGCCCGGGCAGCAGGGGGACGCTTTCGCGCGCCGGCAGGTCATAGACATAAAGGATCCAGTACTTGCTGGCCTGGTCGGCCACAAGCGCCCCCAGCAGGCAGGCCAGACCGGCAACGCGGTTGTTCATCGCCGCTATGCCCTGCCCTGCACCACATCCACACAGCGCAGGCACAGTTCGGGATGGGCGCCATCGTGGCCCACTTCCTCCAGCACCTTCCAGCAGCGCGCGCATTTATGCCCCGAAGCGACGCTTATGGAGGGAATGCCATGGGGCGTGCCTTCCTGTGCCTCGTCCTCGCCCAGGTAGATCGACCCCGCACCGGCGATGACATTGACCTCCGCCTGGGACACGATGGTCAGTTCCGCCCAGTCAATACCGGCAAACCGTGCGGCCTCAGCCTCGGACAGTGGCAGTTCGAGTGCCGCCTGCAGCGAGGACTTGACCAGCCCGTCACGCCGCGCGGTCTCGATCTCGGTGGTGATCACACGCCGCACGGCGCGCAGCATGGCCCAGCGTTCGCCCAGTTCCGGGTCATTCCACTGCGCGGGCAGGTCGGGGAAGGCCTGCAGGTGCACGCTCTCGGTATTGCCGGGACGGGCCAGCCACGCTTCCTCGGCCGTAAAGACCAGCACGGGGGCAAGCCACGTACACAGGCAGCGGTGCAGATGGTCCAGCACCGTGCGGGCCGCCCGGCGCTTCAGGCTTGCAGGGCCATCGCAGTAGATGGTGTCCTTGCGCACGTCAAAATAGAAAGCCGACAGGTCGGCCGCACAGAATCCGTGCAGCGCGGGATAGACGCCCACCCATTCATGCGTTTCCACCGCGCGCGCCACAAGCCCGCCCAGTTCACCCAGCCGGTGCAGCACCCAGCGCTCCAGTTCCGGCAGTTCGGCGTAAGGCACGCGCTCGGCTTCGGTAAAGCCCTCCAGCGCGCCCAGCAGCCAGCGCAGCGTGTTGCGCAGGCGGCGATAGAGTTCGCCCTGCTGCTTGAGGATCTCCTTGCCGATGCGCAGGTCATCGTTGGTGTCCGAGTTCATGACCCACAGGCGCAGGATATCGGCCCCCAGCGTGTCATTCACGTCCTGCGGCGCAATGACGTTGCCAAGGGACTTGGACATCTTGCGGCCCTGCTCGTCCAGCACGAAGCCGTTGGTGACCAGTGCCCTGTAGGGGGCGACACCGCGCGTGCCGACACTTTCCAGCAGCGAGGACTGGAACCAGCCACGATGCTGGTCGGAGCCTTCCAGATACAGGTCGGCGGGGAATTTCATGTCGCCATGGCCCAGCACGAAGGCATGGGTCGAACCGCTCTCGAACCATACATCGACGATATCGAACACCTGTTCGTAATCATCGGCGTTACGCCCTTCGCCAAGGAAACGCGAGGCGGGGGAACTGTACCAGGCATCAGCCCCTTCCACACGGAAGGCTTCGACAATGCGTGCCATCACAGCGGCGTCGCGCAGGACCTCGCCGGTGCGCTTTTCCACAAACACGGCAATCGGCACGCCCCATGCGCGCTGGCGGCTGATGCACCAGTCAGGCCGGCCCGCCACCATGGAGGTCAGGCGGTTGCGCGCCTGGGCTGGCACGAAAGTCACGTCATCCAGCGCTTCAAGCGCCCGCTTGCGCAGTTGGCCCTCGCCATCCATGCGGATGAACCACTGCGGTGTCGCGCGATAGATGATGGGCGCGCGCGAGCGCCATGAATGCGGGTAGGAATGGACCAGTGTGGCCCGCGCCACCAGGCCACACGGCGCCGTGCCTGCCGCAACAGCGCGCTGCATGGCTTCAAGCAGCGCCTGGCAGACCGGCTCGGCCGCCTTGAACACATGCCCACCGCCAAACAGCGGCACCCAGTCGGCATAGCGTCCGTCATCCAGCACCAGTTCGGTGATTTCCAGCCCGTGGGCGCGGCCAAGGACAAAGTCGTCCTCGCCATGCGCCGGGGCGGTGTGGACCAGGCCGGTGCCGGCTTCGGTCGTGACATGGGCGCCGGGCAGCAGCGGCACGTCGAAATCATAGCCCTGCCCGCGCAGCGGATGGGCACAGACGGCCCCTTCCAGCGCACTGCCGGGCAGGGTGTAGAGCACATGGTGGGCGGTGATGCCCGCGGCCTCGCAGAAGGGGGCGATCAGGTCCTCGGCCACCAGCACGCGGGCTTCGGGTTCCAGCGTCGCGTTATCGCCCACGCCATCCACCCGCACCACGGCATAGGTGATGTCCGGCCCGTAGGCGATGGCGCGGTTGGCGGGAATGGTCCACGGCGTGGTGGTCCAGATCACGGCCGCCACATCGTCCAGCGCGTGGGCGGGCGTGGGATCGCTTACGAAGGGAAAGGCGACGTGAATGGCGGTGGATTCATGCTCGCGGTATTCGATCTCGGCCTCGGCCAGCGCGGTTTTTTCAACCGGGCTCCACATCACCGGGCGCAGGCCGCGATACAGCAGGCCGTTGAGCAGGAACTTGCCGATCTCACCCGCGATCGCCGCCTCGGAGGAAAAGTCCATCGTGGCATAGCGGTCAGCCCACTGCGCCTGCACGCCCAGCCTGCGGAACTCGGCCGCCTGCGTGTCCAGCCATTTCTGGGCATAGGCCCGGCATTCGGCGCGGAACTGCAGCACGGGCACGCTGTCCTTGTCCTGCCCGCGCTTGCGGTATGCTTCCTCGATCTTCCATTCGATCGGCAGGCCGTGGCAGTCCCAGCCGGGCACGTAATGGATGCCGTAGCCCGCCATGCGGTGGCTGCGGTTGATCACGTCCTTGAGGATCTTGTTCAGCGCGTGTCCGATATGCAGGTGGCCGTTGGCGTAGGGTGGGCCGTCATGCAGCATGAACACGTCACGCCCGCGCGCCTGGTCCAGCAGGCGCGCGTCCAGCTTCTCGCTCTCCCATCCCGCCAGAATCTCCGGCTCCCGCCTGGGCAGGTTGCCGCGCATGGGAAAGGAGGTGGTCGGCAGGAAGACCGTCTCCCGGTAGAGATCCTGTGGTTTTGACTCGGACATGGCCTGTTCTGTTCTTCTGGCAAGGGGGAGCGCATGCCGGACCAGAGGCCCCGCGCGCAAGGCAACCTTATGGGGATCACGCCCCGTTATGGTCAAGTTCTGGAGGCACCGGCCCCGGGCAGGCGGCTGGACAGGTAGGCTGCGGCCTGTTCCGAATCCCGCGCGATCTGGGCCTTGAGCGCATCCAGCCCGTCAAACCGGCGTTCGGCGCGCAGGAGCGTGTGCAGCGCCACCGACAGGGACTGGCCATACAGGTCACCCGCAAAGCCAAGCAGATGCACCTCCAGCCGGCTTTCCTGCCCGTCATTGATGGTCGGCCTGCGCCCGATATTGGCAACGCCCGGATGCACCGTGCCATCGGCCAGACGCACGCTTACGGCATACACGCCGCGCGCGGGTTCCAGATGGCGGCCCAGGGGAATGTTGGCGGTGGGAAAGCCCAGCAGGCGGCCGCGCTTGTCCCCATGCTGCACCACGCCGCGAATCGACCACGGGCGGCCCAGTTCCTCGGCCGCCCGCTCGGGGTAGCCATCCTGCAGCAGCCTGCGGATACGGGTGGAGGAATACGGCCCTAGCCCGTCGGACAGGGGGGGGACCACCGTAAGCCCCATGTCCAGCGCGCGGGTCCGCTCGGCCAGGAAATCCACATTGCCCCGCCTGCGGTGCCCGAACGCGAAATCAAGCCCGCAGGCCACATGCTTCAGGCCAAGGCTTTCATGCAGGACGCGGGTCACGAAATCCTCGGCACTCATGGCGCTGAATTCGTGATCGAAGCGGATCTGGAACACATGCTGCACGCCCAGCGCCGCCAGGGCCGCGAAGCGCTCCTGCTCCAGCGTCAGGCGAAAGGGCGGGTCCTGCGGGCGGAACAGTTCACGCGGATGGGGTTCGAAGGTTACAACCGCCAGGTCACGCCCGGGGCGGGCAGCCTGCAGGGCGTGGACCAGATGGGCATGGCCAAGGTGCACCCCGTCAAAATTGCCCAGCGCCGCCACCGTGCCGCGGGCGCTGTCAGGAATGGCGCGCCAGTCGGTATGCAGCCGCGCCTTCATGCCGCCTCCGCATGGGGCAGGCCGAAGCGCCGGGCGACCTCGGTCAGGGTTGCCGCGACCGGGTGGGTGGTACCGGGCTGCGTGCCATCGGCGGGGCGCACGATCTGGCAGGTCTGCAACCCCGCCTGTGCCGCCGCATCAAGCTCGGCCACCACATCGGACAGGAACAGCACATCGGCGGGTGTCCACTGCGCGTCCTGCACGATACGGCGGTAGCTATCCGCCTCCCGCTTGCCCCCCATCTGCAGGTCGTAAAAGCCCACGAACACGCTGCTCAGATCCCCTTCGGTGGTGTGGCCGTAAATCAGTTTCTGTGCCGCGACCGAACCCGAGGAATAGACCGCAAGCGCCACCCCCGCTGCCGCCCAGCAGCGCAGGGCCGGCACCACATCGGGGAAGAGGGTGGCCTTCAGCACGCCATCGGCATAACCCTGCGCCCAGACCATGCCCTGCAGCGCCTTGAGTGGCGCGACCTTGGCATCCGCGTCCATCCAGGCCTCAAGCTGGCGCAGGGGGGGCGTGCCGGGGGCAAGGCGGGCGATTTCCGCAAGCTGGGCACTGACCTCCGGGTCATCGGCGCGTGTGCGCAGCAGCTGGGGCAGGGCCTTGCGGGCATAGGGGAACAGGATGTCATGGACGAAGGAGACCGGCAGGGTCGTTCCCTCGATATCCAGCAGCACCGCGCGCACTGGCGGCTGCGTGGTCTGGGTCACGTTCTCAATCTCCCTTGGGGTGCGGTTCAGGCTTCGGCCGGGAACCGGACGGCAATATCGCTGCCGGTGTACTGCGCGATCCAGCCATCGGGGTTGGTGAAGATGCGCAGCGTCACGAAATCCGGGGTCTCGCCGCCATCAAACCAGTGCGGTATGCCCGCTGGCACCGAAATCAGGTCGCCCGCCGTGCAGCGCACGTCATAGACGCGCCCGTTCACATGCAGGATGAAATCCCCCTGCCCGTGCACGAAAAAACGGACCTCGTCCTCGCTATGGGTATGTTCGGACAGGTACTTGCCACGCGCCTGCGCCCAGCCCTGGGTCTGTGGCCCCACGCGCAGCACATCCGCCGAACCGGCACCCGTCTCGCCCATCAGCTGGTCCAGATAGGGGCGATAGGCTTCCAGCACCTCCGCCTCCGCCGCGTCACGGGGCGGGACGACGGGCGCATCCCAGCGCTCGAAGCGCACGCCGATGACCGAAAGCTCCATGGCGATACGCGCGGGATCACCCAGCTGGACAATGGGGGTTCCGGGATTGTCATCGGCATAGACGCGCAGGCGGCTCATCGGATCTTCCTCTTTTCCAGTTCGCAGGCCAGCAGGAATTCAAGCCCTTCCAGCCGCGCCAGCGCAACATCCATGTCCGCCCCCCACACATACACCCCATGTCCACGGATGATGTAGCCCGCGCGCATCGCGTCCAGATGCGGGGCCACGACGTGGGAGAGACGGGCGATATCCTGGTCATTGTCGAATATCGGTACGTGCACGCGGGCGGCATGGGTGTCCTGTCCGGCAAAGACCTTCTGCACCTCGTAGCCTTCCAGCACCAGTGCATCGCCACCCGCCATGGACAGCACGGTGGAGGCGACGGAATGGCCATGCAGCACCGCGCCCGCCGCCGGGTCACGGGCATAGACCTGGCAGTGCAGCAGCGTTTCCGCGCTGGGCCGGTCGGCGGGCAGGAACGGCGTGCCCGCCGCGTCGACGCGGATCACCCCCTGCGGCCCCAGCAGGCCCTTGTGCCCGCCCGAGCGCGTGATGGCGATGCTGCCATCGGGCAAGCGGATGCTGATGTTGCCCGCCGTTGCGGGTACCCAGCCAAAACGGTCCATCCGCTGGCCTGCCGCGATGATGCGGGCCACCGCATCGCAATACGCGCCCGCGGGGAATGCTGCCTTGTCCATTACGCGATCCGCCCGCGCGCGGTCCCTGTCATTTCACGTTGTTGGTGGACGGCTGCGGGGCTTCGGTAAAGGACGCGTCCTTTTCCCTGGCAGGTCCCTGGATGTGGCCTGACGGCCCCGATGTCTCGGGCGTGTCGTCTGCCATGTTCTTCTTGAACGACTTGATCCCGCGCGCCATGTCGCCCATGAGCGAACTGATCTTGCCGCCGCCGCCAAACAGCACCAGCACCACCGCCAGCACGATCAGCCAATGTCCCCAGCTCAAGCTACCCATCGCATCCCCCATGCGCGTCCATGACGCGCCAATACCGTGTTGTCCGCCTGCCATACAACATGACGGCAGCCTTCCCGTCCCCGCCTATGTGAGGCGCGCGGGCAGGATATGCAAGCACTCCCGCCCACGCCATCAGCCCGCGGGCAGGATGAATCCGTAAGCAGGATAGACGGTTTTGCCCATATCGTGAATGGGGGACCACCATACCCTGACCCGTGACCAGTCATTGCGGCCCGATACGTCCACCACCGGCTCCGCCCTGCCAATGCGACCGGGTACCCAGTTGGCCTGGTCCACCAGCACCTCACGCGGGCCGCGCACCGCGCGCACGACCGATACGTGCCCATCGGGCAGGCGGCCGGTGGCGCGGAACACCAGCACCGCACCGGGTTTTGGCGCATGCGCGCGCGGGTAGCGCCCCTGTGCCTGCCCCCACCATGATGCCGCATCCCCCTGCATCTGCATATGCGTGACCTGCCGTGCATAGGGCGCGCACTGCAGCGCACCATGCCAGCCCTGCCCGCTGCCACCCGCACAGGCCGCAAGCGACAGCAGCGCGCCGCCCGCCCCCAGCCGCCACCATGCCACGCGTTCAATTGCCGCGGCCGCCCACGCTGGCACCACCCTGCGCCCGGAGCCGGGCCGCCACCCAGTCAGTCCCCCCACGGTCCCATCCCTCCCGTCACCTTCATGCCGACCTCATGCGTATGATCCTGTCCTCCGCCTCGTCACGGTCCATGTCCAGCGCACGCCGGGCGGTCCCATGGGCAAAACCCGCGCGCGCCATGGCATCAAGCGCACGGCGGTAGCGTGTGTGGGCTTCCGTCTCATCCGCGTCGGGACGGAGGAAGGGACCGGCGCGCCGCTTGCGCACGAACACCAGGGCGGCGGCCAGTTCGGTTTCCTGCCCCTCGCCATCACGCGGGCCAAGGGCTTCTTCCACGGCACTGCCCACTATGGCCTCATCCACGCCCCTTGCACTCAGATGCGCCGCCACCATGCGGCGCGAGCGCCCGGCACGGGCAAGGGAACGGGCACGGAATTCGGAAAAACGGGCATCATCAACCGCCCCCAGCCCTTCCATATCGGTCAGGATGCGCGCAACGGCGGCGCGCGCGGGGGCTACGGCGCGGGTAGCGTCCCCCGCCTCCATGCCGGTGCCGGTCGCCCGGCGCACCCAGCGGTCGATATGGCGGCCCAGCATCCGCTCCACCCCCGCCCGGGTGGCGGAAAAACGCGCCAGATAGGCCAGCGCCACGGCACGCAGCACGGCGGCATCCGGCGCGGGCGGCAGCGGGCGGGGAGCGGAGCGGGAAGGACGGGCCACCATGATGCCCCCACTGTGCCACAACCACCCGCGCGCGCCCATACTTCCGTACACATACCGGCACGGGCGATGGACGCCGCCGCCCCGTCAGGGCACCAGACGGAGGGTTAAGGTTGCATTTCCCGCAGGCGGGCCATATCCTTACTTCTTTCCGGCTCATGCCGCGGATGCCGGATGCGTAATGGAACGCATCCCCGCCGGGACCGGGAAAAACCGGAAAAGAGATGTGCCTGCCCCTTTGCAGTGGTGGGCCGTTTTCGTTTCTGAAGCGTCCTGCTTTTTTCTTTGAACCGAAATCACAAGGCCATTCCATGATTTCCGCCCTGATGCCGAACTACAATCGTGCCGACCTCGCTTTCGAGCGCGGCGAAGGTGCCTGGCTGTACACGGTGGACGGGCGACGATTCCTGGATTTCGGCTCGGGGATCGCCACATCCTCGGTCGGGCACAACAACCCGCACCTGGTGGCGGCCATAGCGCAGCAGGCGCAGCGCGTCATGCATGTGTCCAACCTGTACCGCGTGCCGCAGGCCGAACGCCTGGCCGAGCGCCTGGTGGCCAACAGCTTCGCCGACAGTGCCTTCTTCTGCAATTCCGGCGCCGAGGCCAATGAGGGGCTGATCAAGATGATCCGCCGCGCGCAGGCCAAGTCGGGCCATCCCGGGCGCACGCGCATCATCTGCTTCAATGGGGCCTTCCACGGGCGTACGCTGGCCACGCTGTCGGCTACGGGCAACCCCAAATACCTTGATGGCTTCGGCCCCCGGGTGGAAGGGTTCGACCATGTACCGCTCAACAACATGAACGCGGTGCGTGACGTCATCAGCGCGGAGACCGCCGGCATCCTAATCGAACCGGTTCAGGGAGAGAGCGGCATCCACGTCGCCGATTTCCGCTTCATGCGCGAGCTGCGGGCGGCGTGTGACGAATACGGGCTGTTCCTGGGCGTGGACGAGGTACAGTGCGGCATGGGCCGTACCGGCCGCCTGTTCGCCTATGAATGGTCGGAGATCACGCCCGATATCCTGTCCACCGCCAAAGGCATTGCCGGTGGCTTCCCCATGGGCGCGGTACTCACGACCGAGACCATTGCGAAACACATGACACCGGGCAGCCACGGCACGACCTTTGGCGGTGGCCCGCTGGCATGCGCCGCGGCCAATGCGGTGCTGGACATCGTGCTGGCCCCCGGCTTCCTTGAAGGGGTGCGGGCACGCGCCGCACAGCTGGACGAGGGCTTTGACAGGCTCAGCGCCACCTATCCCGACATATTCGCGGGGCGGCGCGGGCTTGGCCTGCTGCTGGGGCTGAAGTGCAAGGCCGATGTGGCGCTGGTGCAGGACGCCGCCATGCATGAAGGCATGCTGAGTGTCACGGCGGGCGACAACGTGCTGCGCCTGCTCCCGCCGCTTACGGTAACACAGGCCGACTGCAGCCAGGCCCTGACCATGCTGGAGGGCGCGGCAAGGCGCGTGCGCGCCCACATGGCCGCACAGGCGGAGACCGTGGCATGAACGCGCTCCAGACCCCGGCCCATGTCACGCCGCGCCATTTCCTTGACCTCAAGGAACTGGACCGCGCCACGCTGCGCGCCATTCTGGACGTGGCGGCCGGCATCAAGCGCATGCAGCATGGCCGGACACGCCCGCTGCATCCCGCACTGCCGCTGCGCGGCCGCGCGCTGGGGCTCATGCTGTCCAAGCCCTCCACCCGCACGCGGGTTTCGTTTGAAGTGGGCATGCAGCAGCTTGGCGGCAACGTGATCCTGCTCGCCCCCTCCGACATGCAGCTGGGCCGGGGCGAAAGCATTGCCGATACCGCGCGCGTGCTGTCGCGCTTTGTCGATGCCATCGTGCTGCGGACCGGCAAGACCGAAAACCTGCGCCAGCTTGCGCGCTGGAGCAGCGTGCCGGTGATCAACGGCCTGACGCCGGATTCGCATCCGGTACAGATCCTGGCCGACATCATGACGTTCGAGGAGCATCGCGGCCCGATAGCAGGCCGTACGCTGGCCTGGGTGGGTGATGGCAACAATGTCGCCACCTCCTTTATTGAAGCGGCGGCGCTGTTCGGCTTCCACCTGCGGCTGGCCACACCCGCGGCCCATGCCCCCAGTGCCGCCGCCGTAGCCTGGGCGCGCGCGCAGGGGGCGGACATCACGGTCACGACCGACCCCGTGGCGGCGGTAAAGGGTGCCCATGCGGTCATTACCGATACATGGGTCAGCATGTCCGACACGGAGTCCGCGCAGCGCGTGAGCGCGTTCGAGCCATACCGGGTCAATGCCGCCTTAATGGCACATGCCGCCGCCGATGCCCTTTTCCTGCACTGCCTGCCTGCCCATATCGGGGAGGAAGTGACGGAAGACGTGTTCGAAGGGCCGCAATCCGTTGTGTTCGACGAGGCCGAAAACCGCCTGCACGCGCAAAAGGGCATTCTTGTCTGGGCGCTGTGTGGCGAGGACTGGCAGCAATACGGAAAGGAACCCACGACATGACCGGACCCGCCGACCAGCCAGCCCTGCCCACCGGCACCGAGGACGTGCCGGAAGTGCCGGGCTGGGCGGAAAAGAGCGTGCGCGACATCTTTGCCACCCTGCCCACGCACGATACCCGCATCGACCAGATCCGGGATGCCTATCTGGACTGCCTGGCCGGCGCGGGCCGCACGCAGGACCTGGACATGGAGCATGACCGCTGCCGCCAGCGCGCCCTGACCGCACTGGAGGCGGACGGCCTGCTGGCTACCGCCGCCCTGCGCGACCTTGACCAGCGCCTTGCCGCGCTGGAGGCCGACATCACCGCCAACATCTGATGATCCGGCCCATCCATCCATACAGGATGGGCCGATGCCACGGATTCATGCCATGACCACCACGCCACCCGCCCCCGCCTTCCTTGATGCCAGCCGGCCGGACACGCCCGATCTGGTCGTGCCGCAGGGGATCGTGCCGTTCTATCTGGACCAGCGCCCCGTGCGCGGCAGGCTGGTGCGCCCCGGCGTGCTGACCGATACCCTGCTGACCCGCCACGACAATCCTGATGCGGTGCTGCAACTGGCGGGGGAAGCGCTGGCGCTGGTGGCCGCCCTTGCCTCCTCACTGAAATTCCAGGGTTCCTTCTCCCTTCAGGCCAAGGGCGATGGCCCGGTGGGGCTGCTGCTGGCGGACTGCACCGATTCGGGCGCGCTGCGCTTCCATGCCCGATCGGATGACGCACAGGTGGCCGAACTGCTGAAAACCAGCCCCAATCCCACCGCCAGCCAGCTATTGGGCAAGGGCTACATCGCCTTCAGCGTGGACCAGGGGCCGGATACCGACATCCATCAGGGCATTGTCGAGATGAATGGCGAGAGCCTGTCCGAGATGGCGGCCCATTACTTTGCCACCAGCGAGCAGCATGCCTGCTGGGTCAAGCTGTTCTGCGCGAAAACGGAAGCGGGCTGGCGCGCGGGCGCGCTGGTGATGGAAAAGATCGCAACCGACGGGGGCACCACCGCCACGCTGACACCCGAGGAAGGCGATGATGCATGGGAGACCGCCGTCACCCTTGCCACCACGCTGACGGCGCGCGAGGTGCTGGATGACACCCTTTCCTCCGCCGACCTGCTGTACCGCCTGTTCCATGCCGAAGGGCTGATGGCGGGCCAGCCGCGTGCGCTGGCATTTGGCTGCCGGTGCTCGCGCGCGCGGCTGTCGGGCATTCTGGAAACTTTCCCGCTGGATGACCTGGACCACATGGCGCAGGATGGCACGATCACCATGAACTGCTCGTTCTGCAACCACAGCTTCCATTTCCAGCGTGACGAGATTGGCGGCAGGGCGGCCTGAACCCACCCTGCCCCTGTTCGCCCGGCATGGAACATGGCACGATCATCCCCAGATCTACCCAGCGCGCCATGGGCGCCAGCCGTTACCGGGATATATTTCATGCGACCGAACCGTTCGCCGTTCCGCATCCTGCCATCGCGCCACAGCCTGCGCGTGATGCTGGCGGCCAGCCTGCCGTTCCTGGCGCTGGCCGCCACATGCGACCATGCCTACAGCCGCCACCATACCGATGAGCCCACCACGTTCGAGGGGCCACAATACGGCGATACCCCGCCCCTGAACCTGAATATCGCCTCCCTCTCCGTCGTGGACCGGGGCCAGCCCGGGCTGGTGCCGGGCGACCTGTCGGGCCGCGCGCCCAGCCCGCCGGACGAACTGCTCAAACAGCTGGCCCATGACCGGCTGCTGGCGGCCGGCAGCGGGGGGACGGGCGTGTTCACCATCGATCGCGCCTCCATCCTGCATGAACCGGGGGGCATACTGGACGGGCAGCTCAATGTGCATCTGGACGTAAGCTCGGCCGATGGCAGGCGCACCGGCTATGCGGTGGCGCAGGTCACGCGCTCCTACGATCCGAAGAAAAAACACGGCAACAGCGATACACCGCAGAACCTCAATGCCCTGACCAACATGATGCTGCAGGACATGAACCAGGAGCTGGAAAACCAGATCCGTACCAACCTGGGCAACTGGCTGGTCACCCCGCAGGCACCGGGCAGCGTGGCCGCCCAGCCGCTTGACGGCAGCGACACCACCACCACCGACACCACGCCCGCAACCGGCGCCGGCACCATGACCATAGGCGGCGGCCCCACAGCCGAACAGCCCGAGTCCGCAACACCCGCCGCCACACCGGCCCCCAGGCCGAAAATCGCCGATCAGGGGCCGGACGCCATATTCCCGACCGGCTACCCTTCCGATGACACGGGCGGCACCACGGCCACGAAGCCCAGGACGCAGCTGCGTTCTCCCCCGCCGGGCAACCTGACACTGCCCGGCAGCAGCACCAACTGATTACTGGCCGCTGGTTACTGGCCCCGGCAGCAGGGAACGCCCGTTCCCTGCCCGGTCAGTTCCCGCCCGCCCCGATCACACGCAGGACAAGCCCGGGGGAGAGGATTTCCGGCAGCACCACTTCTGCCCCCCGGGCGGGATAATACACATAGAACGGCACGCCATCGCGGCCATGGGCATGCAGGAAGGCGGTAATATCCGCATTGCGCTGCGTCCAGTCACCCTTCATGTAAACAATGCCCTGTCTGGCAAACGCGGCCTGTACCGCATGGGTGGACAGGGCCACGCGCTCATTGACCAGGCATGAGATGCACCATGCCGCCGTCATGTCCACGAATACCGGCCGCCCCTGCCCGCGCAGTTCCGCAAGCCGGGTTGGGGAGAAGGCCGAACTGCCGTCCACCACCCGCTCCGCCCCGTGGTCATGCACGCTGGCGGGCGGCACCACCGCCCCCCCCACAAAGGCGACCAGCAGGCTGAGGATGGCCACGGCACGGTACAGCCCGGCGCGCCCCTCCATCGCGCCCCGCAGGTCCATGGCCGTGGCGCGGCGCAGGCACCAGCAGCCAAGGGCCACCAGCACCAGACCCGCCCCCAGCAGGTACAGCGCGTCCTGCCCGCCCTCCAGCCAGGCCACCCAGCCCAGCCAGACGCAGGTGGCCAGAACGGGCAGCGCCAGCAGGTTGCGCACGGTTTCCATCCACCGTCCCGGCCGGGGCAGCCAGCCCAGCAGCCCCGGCATGGCGGCCAGCAGCAGGTAGGGCGCGGCAAGCCCCAGCCCCAGCGCCACGAAAACCAGCAGCCCCGCAAGGGGGGAGGCCGCAAGCGCCCCCGCCACCGCCGCCCCCATGAATGGCGCGGTGCATGGTGATGCCAGCACCACCGCCAGCACCCCCGTCAGGAAATCCCCCGCATGCGCGGGCAGGACAGTGCCCACCCCCATAAGCCGCAGCCCGATGGCAAAGACCCCCAGCAGGTTGAGTGCGACCGCAAACAACAGCAGGCAGATCACGATGACAAACCCGACGGACTGGAACTGGAACCCCCAGCCCGCCTGCTGGCCCGCCACGCGCAGTGCCGCAATCGCCCCCCCCAGCACCACGAACGACCCCACGACCCCGGCCGCATACGCAGCCGCCCCGCCAAGGGCGGCCCGCCGTTCCCCCCGTGCCATGCGCTCAAGCGACAGTATCTTCATGGCCAGCACGGGGAAGACACAGGGCATGAGGTTGAGGATCATCCCCCCCACAAAGGCCATGAGTACCAGCACCCCGATATGGGCTGCATGGACAGTGGCCACAGGTGGTGCAAGCGGCTGGACGGTTCCCACCACCGGCCGGACCGCAAGGCCACGCTCGCGCCCCGTGCCGTCACGCAGCACCACAATGCCGGACAGGCCGGCGCCGCCATGGAATTCAGGCCCGGGGCGGAGCGTAAGCTGAACAGTGCCATCCCCCACCACCAGCGGCTGCGTCACATCCTGATCAATCGCGCCGGACACGTCGGGCATGAACCATGCCGCCGTCACCGCATCCGGTGACAGGCCACGCCCCGCAAGCTGCAGGATACCGGCAGGTGACAGCCGGGCGGCAAAGGGCGAGGCCACGGGGCGCTGCGCACCGGCGCGTGCGAAATCCGCCACCTGCGCCGAGGGCTGCGGTCCCCCACGCGGCAGGACAAGGGTGAAGGTGCCATGCTCGGGCACGCACACATCGGCACAGACCAGCCAGTCCGCCACGGCGCTGAGCGTGACCGGGCCATCCCCCTGCCCCGCCACCGGCACAAGTGTGACCGGCAGCAGCACATCCCCGGTATAGGCATAGGATGTCAGCGGCCCGTCATGCAGCACGCGCGGCACCGGCCATTCAATGGCGCTGGCCTGCCCGTCCGCACCGCCGCGCGCGGTGACAGTCAGCGTGGTGGCCTCCCCCGCATCGCCGGGGTTGAGCCAGTAGGTGTGCCAGCCGGGGGCAAGATGCATCTGCAGGCCCACATGCAGGGCGCGGCCGGGCATGTAAGCGTCATCATCCGTGACCAGGGTCACGCGCGCGCGCTCACTGCTCACCGCCGCGCTCTGCGCGGCGCGCGCGGCGGGTGCGGCAAGCAGCACCATGCACAGGATCGATACAAGCCACCTGAAGGGCACCACCATGACTCCACCACATACGATAAAGGGGAAAAACACATCCACGCATCACGCCGAGGATTGCCCCGCCACCATGCCCGACGCCATAAGATCAGGATATGGCTTTCGATCCGACCTTGCAAAACCGACTTGATGACCTGATGGCGGACGCAGGCGGCGCGCTGCCCGTCGCCGCCGCCCTGCCCGCATTGCGCACCGCGCTGGAACGGACGTCCAATGCCGTTCTGGTCGCTCCGCCCGGCGCCGGCAAGACCACGCTGGTGCCGCTGGCCCTGCTGGCTGCCCCATGGCGCGGCGACGGGCGGATCATCATGCTCGAACCCCGCAGGCTGGCCACACGCGCGGCCGCCCAGCGCATGGCGGAACTGCTGGGCGAACCGCTGGGCGGGCTGGTGGGCTACCGCACCCGGCTGGATGGCGCGACATCGGAGCGCACGCGCATCGAGGTGATAACCGAGGGCCTGCTGGTGCGCCGCCTGCTGTCCGATCCCATGCTGGAGAGCGTGGCGTGCGTCATATTCGATGAAATCCACGAGCGTTCGGTCGATGCGGATGCAGCCCTTGCCTTCTGCCTTGACCTGCAGCGCAGCCTGCGGCCCGAACTGAAGCTGCTGGCCATGTCCGCCACCATGGACGGCGCGGCCCTGTCGCGCCGCATGGACGCCGAACTGGTGGAAAGCGAAGGCCGGATGTTCCCCGTGGCGATCCGCCACGCCACCCGCGACCTTGTCCACCGTCGTGACCTGCCCGAGGCCATGGCTGCCGCCATCCGCACAGCCATTGCCCAGGAAGAAGGTGACGTGCTGGCCTTCCTGCCCGGCGTGGGCGAGATCCAGCGCACCCGCGCCCTGCTGGCCGGAATCGATGCCGATGTGCTGCCGCTTTATGGCGAATTGCCCCCCGCCGAGCAGGATCTGGCCCTGACCCCCCACCCCGGCGGTCGCAGGCGGGTGATCCTGTCCACCTCCATAGCCGAGACATCGCTGACCGTACCCGGCGTGCGCATTGTGGTCGATGGCGGCTTCCGCCGCGTGCCCCGGCTGGATGTGGGCACGGGGCTGACGCGGCTCGACACGATACGCATCTCCCGCGCGGCGGCCAGCCAGCGCGCGGGCCGTGCGGGGCGTGTGGCGCCGGGCACGGCCATCCGCCTGTGGACGGAAATGACCACCCGCGCCATGCCGCCCCATGACCAGCCCGAAATGATGGAGGCCGAACTGACCGGCCTGCGGCTGGATACGGCCGCCTGGCAGGAAGCGATGGGCACGGACCCCGCCGACCTTCCCTTCCCCGACCCGCCGCCCAATGGCGCGTTCGAGGCCGGGCGCAGCCTGCTCCAGGCCCTTGGCGCGCTGGATGATGATGCCCGCATTACGCCTGAGGGCACACGCATGGCCGCCCTGGGCGCCCATCCGCGCCTTGCCGCCATGATGCTGGCCGCCCGCACCGCCCCGGAGCGCGCGCTGGCCTGTGACATCGCGGCCCTGCTGGAAGAACGCGACCCGCTGCGCCCCCGCCGCCCCGCCGGTGGCAGCCGGGGCGCGCCACCCGCAGCGCCTGCCGATATCCGCCTGCGCCTGGACCTGCTGGCCGGTGGCGACCACCCGGATGCCGATCGCGCGGCACTTTCGCGCATCCGCCATGCCGCCCGGCAGTACCGCAGGCGGCTGGGGGGGGCGCGTGACATTGCGGCCAGTGGCGATCCCGCCGCCCTGATTGCCGCGGCCTTCCCCGACCGGGTGGCCCAGTCACGCGGCGATGTCGGGTCATTCCGCCTGGCGGGTGGCGGCAGCGCACGGCTTTCAAAAACCGATGAACTGGCCCGCTCCCCCCTGCTGGCCGTGGCCGGCATGCATGTGCGCAAGGCCGCCGAGATCTGCCTTGCCGCCCCGCTGGACCGTGACAGCCTGCCCCCCGCCCTGCTGGCCCGCGCGCGCGAACAGGTGGAAACCACGCTCGATCCCACCACCGGCAGCGTGCTGGCCCGGCGCCGGCTACGGCTGGGTACCCTGGTGCTGCGCGACCGCACGGTCACCGCCAGCGCCGATGAGGTCTGCGCGCTTTTGTGCCAGCAGGCGGCCCAGAACCTTGCGGCCAGCCTGACATGGAGCGATGCCTGCCACCAGTTGCAGGCGCGCGTGGAACTGGCCCGCACCCGGCTGGAACGCCCGGACCTGCCCGACCTGTCCGACACCGCGCTGGCGGCCACGGTCGGGACATGGCTTGCACCGTGGCTTGCAGGCGTGAACCGGCTTCCGGCCCTGGCGGAGATGGACCTGCTGGCCATGCTGCGCGCCACCATGGACCATGCCAGCCTGAAATGGCTGGACCACATGCTGCCCACCCATCTGGACCTGCCCGGTGGCCGGGCGGGCATCGACTACCTCCAGCCCGTGCCGGTAGCGGCCGCCCGTGCGCAGACCTTCTATGGCATGACGGACACCCCCCGCCTTGCCGGTGGTACGGTGGACCTGCGCATCGCCCTGCTTTCCCCCGCAGGGCGCCCGCAGGCGATCACCGCCGACCTGGCCGGGTTCTGGGCCGGGTCCTGGGCGGACATGCGCCGCGACATGCGCGGCCGCTACCCCCGCCACGACTGGCCGGAAAACCCTGCGACGGCCAGCCCGCCCCCGCCACGGCCACCGCGCCGGTCATAAAACAGCATGCATTCGTGTCCATGTTGACATGCAGACATGGCATTGCCGTTTTTTTCAGATAACATGACTTATCATGAACGCACCTCCATACCGCCATACATGACACGCATCGTCATGGCCCACCCTGCCCGCCGCCTGTTACCCATGCTGCTGCTGGGCGTGGCCGGGCAGGTGAACGGGGCGCTGGCGCAGGACACGGCGGCCGCATCCGCCGTGCCGCCCAATCCCTCGCTGTTTGCCCCGCCCGTGGCACCCGTGGTGGCGTCCGGCCCGCTTACCTTCGCCCCGCTGGTACGGCAGGTGGGACCGGCGGTGGTGAACATCGCGGTATCACAGGCGCAGGATACCAAGGTGGCCGCCAATGCCCGCCAGCCCCTGCCCCCCAGCGTGAAGGGCACGCCGTTCGAGCATAAATTCCGTGAACGCATGCGCGCGCATGGCGAGGAAATGCTGGGAGCGGGCTCGGGCTTCCTGATCGACCCCAGCGGGGTGATCGTGACCAACGCGCATGTGGTGGGGGGGGCGGACCAGATTACCGTCTCGCTGGCCGATGGCACGGAATTCCCGGCCCATCTGGTGGGCAGCGACGACCTGACGGATATTGCCGTGATCCAGATCCACGCCCCCCACCCCATGCCCTTCGTGCCGTGGGGGGACAGCCGGCTGGTCAACATCGGGGACTGGATCATGGCGGCGGGCAACCCGTTCGGGCTTGGATCATCGGTCACCGCGGGCATCGTATCCGCGCGCGGACGCGATATCGGCACCAGCCCGTTCGATGATTTTTTCCAGATCGATGCGCCCATCAACCCCGGCAATTCGGGCGGCCCGTCGTTCAACCTGGGCGGGCAGGTGGTCGCGGTGAACACGGCCATCGTCTCGCCCACGGGCGGTTCGGTGGGAATAGGGTTTGGCCTGCCGTCCGAAATCGTGGCACCAATCGTGGAAGAACTGCGTCAGAATGGCCATATCGACCGGGGCTGGCTGGGTGTTACACTGGCGGACGGGCCGGGACGCAACGGGGTACAGATCGTGGGAATCGACCGCAATGGCCCGGCCATGAAGGCGCACCTGCATATTGGTGATGTCATTACCGCCGTGAATGATGAACCGATCGACACATCCCGCATGCTGATCCGCTCGATCGCGGCAAAGCGGCCGGGTTCGACCGTGGCACTGCATATCCGCCGCCGCCATGACCCGATGAGCCTGGATGCCTGCGTCGGCCACCGCCCCGACGAAGACATGGACGACTGAACGACCCCGCCCCAAACGACGTGAGGCAACGTGCATATTCTTGTTGTTGAAGATGACCCCACCGTCCGCAACTTCGTGGCCAAGGGCCTGAAGGAAGCCGGGCACCTGGTCGAACTGACCGATAATGGCAAGGACGGCCTGTTCATGGCCGTGAGCGAGAAGTTCGACCTGATCATACTGGACCGCATGCTGCCCGGCGGCATTGACGGCGTACGCCTGCTGGAAACCATCCGCGCGCAGAACAACACCACCCCCGTGCTGCTGCTTTCGGCGCTGGCGGATGTGGATGACCGCGTGCAGGGACTGAAGGCGGGGGGGGACGACTACGTGACCAAGCCCTTCGCCTTCAGCGAACTGCTGGCGCGCGTGGAAGCCCTTGGCCGCCGTGGCCGGACCGAGGCCGCCCCCCAGACCAAGCTGGAACTGGCGGATCTGGAGATCGACCTGCTCTCGCGCACCGTGCGCCGCGCGGGGCAGAAGATCGACCTGCAGCCGCGTGAATTCCGCCTGCTGGAATACCTGACCCGCCACGCAGGCCAGGTAGTGACCCGCACCATGCTGCTGGAAGGCGTGTGGGACTACCATTTCGACCCGCAGACAAATGTGATCGACGTGCATGTCTCGCGCCTGCGCCAGAAGGTGGACAAGCCCTTCGGCACGCCGCTCATCCATACCATCCGCAACGCGGGGTACATGCTGCGTGCGGAATAAGCCCCACGGCCACGACGCGTGACAGCGCAGCCGGCCTTTCCGCCCGCTCCGCCGCCCCGGCGTTCGCGCTGGCGGGCCTGGCGGTCGGCCAGCCTGCGCTTCGCGCTGGCCTACGGGCTTATGTTCGCGCTGTCGTCCATCCTGTTCATGTCCTTCCTGTGGTGGGGCACGATCGGGTTTCTGGAACGTCAGGTCGAGACGGCAATCAACGCCGATGCCCGCGCCCTGGCCGAACGCTGGGTCATCGGCGGCCTGCCAACGCTGGCCCTGACCATCGAGGACCGGCTGGAGCAGAACCTTGATGATGATGCGATCTACCTCGTCATCGACCCGCAGGGGAATTACCTGACCGGCAACGTCTCGGCCTGGCCGGGCAAGGTACAGTACACCGACCGCTGGTATTCCCTGCCCGACACCCGTGCGGGCCTGCGCAGCATGGCGGAACTGCACGCCTACAACCTGCCCGGCACGGCCCAGACCCATACGGCGGGGCAGCTGGATAGCGGCTATCGCCTGCTGGTGGGGCGCGACGTGCGGGCACGCGGCATCCTGCGTCACCTGCTGACCGATTCGCTGCTATGGGCATGGGTCATGGTCACCCTGCTGGCCGTAAGCGGGGCGGTGCTGGTGCACCGCATCTTCCGCCGCATGGTCAAGACGGTGGCACGCACCACATCGGCCATTGCCCATGGCGACCTGAGCCGCCGCATGCCGCTGGTGGGCAATGGGGACGAGATGGATCAGGTGGCCGAGGCCATCAACGAAATGCTGGACCGAATCGTGCGCCTGATGGACGGCGTGCGGCAGGTTTCCAACGCCATTGCCCATGACCTGCGCACCCCCATCGCGCGCGCGCGTACCCAGCTGGAGGACGCGGCCCTGCACGCCACCACGCCAGAGGAACTGCGTGGCGCGATCGACCGCGCGGTCGGCAACCTGGACAATGTGACCGCCGTGTTCGAGGCCCTGCTGCGCATTGCTCAGATCGAGGCCGGCTCCCGCCGTTCCGCCTTCATGGCGTTCGACATGGTGCCGGTGCTGCTGGATGTGGCCGATCTGTACGAAGCCGTGGCGGAGGACCATGCCATTACCCTGCGCCTGGACCTGCCCGCCGCGCTGCCCTTCTATGGTGACCGCTCGCTGATCCAGCAGGCGGTGGCCAACATGCTGGACAACGCCATCAAGTTCTCCCCCTCCGGCGGGACGGTGCACCTGCGCGCCCGGATGCGGGAGCTGGCGCCGGGTCGTGTTACCGGGCCTACGGGCGAAGGCATGCTGGACCTGTCGGTCAGTGATGAGGGAATCGGCATGAGCGCGGCCGACATGGCACGGGCGACGGAACGCTTCTTCCGCGCGGAAAAGGCACGCAACACGCCGGGCGCCGGGCTGGGGCTATCCATGGTGCGCGCCATCGTGCAGCTGCACGGGGGCCAGATGCAGCTGTCGGCCCACAATCCCGGGCTTACGGTTTCGCTGGCGCTGCCCATTGCCGCCTGCGCCCTGTCGGACGATGGACAGGAGTGTCCATCTCCACAGAACATATCAGGCATGACTCAAACGTCACCTTTCTCCCATCAGCATGACACGAACAGTAGCGTAAAGTGACAGCATGAACCTGCACCCCGCCATGACGCCCGCCGTCGTCGTGATGAGTTTCTGCCTGTGTGGCGCGACACCCGTGCCGGCAGCACAGGACAGCGGCATGGTACGCGTGGTGACCGCACGCGATGGCGCGGACAAGCCTGTCATCATAACCAGCGATACCAAGGCCTACTGCAACCGCCTGCTCAACATCATCGATGCCTATGGCCCCGCCCTGCCACAGGATGTGGACAGCCTGCGCATGCAGGGAGCTGACATGTGCCGGGAAGGACGGATCCGCTCCGGTATTGTCCGGCTGCGCCGTGCCCTGGTGGAACTGAAAGAGACCACGCATTCATGAGCATTATCCAGCTTTGGAGCCGCACCCGCAGGGGACGGATCGCCCTTCTTCCCCTGCTCATGGCAACCGGGCTGCACCCGGTGGCCGCCCGGGCACAGCGGCCGCTCTTCTCACCCGCCGCCGCTACCGCCGCCACCACGCTTGATCTGTCCGCCACCGGCACGGTGCAGGCACAGCCGGATGAACTGACCGCCGTCTTTTACGCCGAATCGCACGCCGATACGGCTGCCGCGGCGCAGGCGCAGGTCAACACGCAGGTGGGCAAGGCGATTGCCCTTGCCACACCGGTAGAAGGCATGGGCGTGAATGCCGAATCCTATGTTGTGCATCATGACGACGGCGACCCCCGCCAGAACCGCAGGCCGCAATGGATCGCACGCCAGACAATCCGCCTGACGGCGCATGACGGCAAGGGACTCCTGCCCCTGATCGGGCAGCTGCAGGGCGACAATCTGGTGCTGACCCGGCTGGACTGGTCACTTTCCACAGCACGCCGGACGGAACTGACCCGCAGGGCCGAGACCCTTGCCCTGCAGGACATGCAGCAGCGCGCGGAAGCGGCGGCCAGCACGCTGAAGCTGAAGGTCGCCTCCATCCGCTCCGTCACGCTGGATGACCAGAACTTCCCCCGCCCGATTCCCATGATGATGATGGCCCGCGCGGCCAGCGCCGAAATCACGCCCCCCGAAGCACCGGCTTCCATGCAGGACGTAACGGCGACCGCGCACGCAACCCTGGTTTTGCAACAGCCCGGCGAATGAGGCACAGAAATTTCTGGTAAAGCTTCTTTCAGAACGCTTCAGAAAACGCCGCCTGTCTGAAAAAAGGCGGCATCCAAAAGACTTTCATCCATTTTGACCCGCATGGGGCCGCCCCATGGCGTGGAACGGAACAGACAGAAAAGGCCCGGTGGGACATCCCACCGGGCCTTTGTGTTACCGGATCATGGCGGCGGCACCTCAGCGCGGTGCAAGCACCATGATCATCTGGCGGTTTTCAAGCTTGGGCATGTGCTCGACCTTGGCCAGTTCGTCCATTTCGGTACGGATGCGCTCCAGCACCTTTACGCCCAGATCCTGATGCGCCATTTCACGGCCCCGGAAGCGCAGGGTCACCTTTACCTTGTCGCCCTCGCCAATGAAGCTTTTCATGGCGCGCATCTTCACCTGATAGTCATTTTCATCAATGTTCGGGCGAACCTTGACTTCCTTGATTTCAATGACTTTCTGTTTCTTGCGCGCTTCGTTACGCTTCTTCTGCTGTTCGTATTTGAACTTCCCGTAATCGAGAACCTTGGCCACGGGCGGTTCGGCATTCGGGCTGATTTCCAGCAGGTCAAGTCCTACGGAATAAGCGCGCGCCAGCGCATCACGTGTGGACATGATGCCAAGCATCTCGCCTTCTTCGTCGATCAGACGGACCTGCGGTACGCGGATCTCTTCATTGACACGGGGGCCCTCTCGATTTGGCGGAGTGGGCATCGGGGGTCTGGCTATGGTCAGCTCCTGTAACTGTTGCGTTCGGACGGCAGGCAGGGCCATTCCCCCTGCCGCGCGCGACACGGGCAAGGCCGCATACGCGCTCGGGTCGGGAATGACCTTACATTATGGAAAGATATGTGACGCAAAGACGCGCCCCAGATCAAGTACTGTCTTGTCCCGCCGCCGTGAAAACTGCCATGCAGTCACGGCACGCGAGGCTGGATATCACTGCCGCGTGCGACGGATATCGGGTGGCAGGGCTTCATATGCAAGGGCCGATACCGCTTCATCCAGCGGCAGGACCTCCTGCGCCTTGCCACCCAGGCGGCGCATGGCCACGGTGTTTTCCTCCGCTTCCTTGCGGCCTACGACCAGAATGACCGGCACGCGGGCCAGGCTGTGCTCACGGATCTTGGCGTTGATCTTTTCGTTCCGCAGGTCGGCCTCGACCACCAGACCCGCAGCCCGCAGGCGGTCGGCCACCTGCTGCGCATAATCCGCCGCATCGGTCACGATTGAGGCAACAACCACCTGCACCGGCGCCAGCCAGAGCGGGAATCGACCGGCATGCTGCTCGATCAGGATGCCAAGGAAGCGCTCGAACGAGCCGAGAATCGCCCGGTGCAGCATGACGGGCCGGTGGCGCGCGCTGTCTTCACCCACATAAGATGCATCAAGGCGTTCGGGCAGCACGTAGTCCACCTGCAGCGTGCCGCACTGCCAGTCACGGCCGATCGCGTCACGCAGCACGAATTCCAGCTTGGGGCCATAGAACGCGCCCTCGCCCGGATTGTGCTCATAGGTCACACCCGCCATGTCACAGGCCACCTTCAGCGCGTTTTCGGCACGGTCCCATGTGGCATCGTCACCGGCGCGCTGCTCGGGGCGATCCGCGAATTTCACGCGGAAATGCTCAAACCCAAGATCCTGGTACACATCGGCCAGCATGCGCACGAAACGGGCGGTTTCATCGGCGATCTGCTCCTCGGTGCAGAAGATATGCGCGTCATCCTGCGTAAAGCCCCGCACACGCATGATGCCGTGCAGCGCGCCGGACGGCTCATAGCGGTGGCATGCGCCGAATTCCGCCATGCGCAACGGCAGTTCACGATACGAGCGCAGGCCGTGGCGGAAGATCTGCACATGGCACGGGCAGTTCATCGGCTTGAGGGCAAGGGTCTTGTCCTCGTCCTCGACGGTAGCGATGAACATGTGCTCGCGGTATTTGTCCCAGTGGCCGGAGGCTTCCCACAGGGCACGGTCAACCAGCTGCGGCGTACGCACCTCCTGGTAGCCGTTTCGGTCCTGCGCGCGGCGCATATAGTCCTGCAGCACCGAATACAGCCGCCAGCCCTTGGGGTGCCAGAAGATCTGGCCCACGGCTTCTTCCTGAATGTGGAACAGGTCCATCTCGCGGCCAATGCGGCGGTGGTCGCGGCGTTCGGCTTCCTCAAGCTGGTGCAGATGCGCCTCCAGCTCCTTGCGGTCGCGCCATGCGGTGCCATAGATGCGGGTCAGCATTGGGTTGCGGTGGTCACCGCGCCAGTAGGCCCCCGCCACCTTCATCAGCTTGAAGGCGGTGCCTACATCCGCCGTGCCGCGCAGATGCGGGCCACGGCACAGGTCCAGCCATTCGCCCTGGCGGTAGATCGAGATTTCCTCGTCTTCCGGCAGGTCACGGATCAGTTCGGCCTTGAAGCGCTCGCCCCTGTCCTCGAAGAATTCGATGGCCTTTTCACGCGGCCATGCCTCACGCACGAAGGGTTCGTTCGCGGCCACGATCTCGGCCATGCGCTTTTCAATCGCGGCAAAATCTTCCGGGCTGAACGGCTCGTTGCGATAGAAATCGTAATAGAACCCGTTCTCGATCGACGGGCCGATGGTGACCTGCGTTCCGGGAAAAAGCGACTGCACCGCCTCGGCCAGCACATGGGCGGCGTCGTGGCGGATCATTTCCAGCGCTTCGGGGTCCTTGCGCGTGATGAAACGGACATGGGCGTCATGATCGACCGCGCGGCCGATATCCATGAGCTTGCCGTCCACTTCCATGGCAAGGGCGGCACGGGCAAGCCCCGCGCCAATGGACTGTGCCACGGTAGTGCCCGTCACTGCCCCGTCAAAGCGGCGAACGGATCCGTCAGGCAGGGTTATGGCAGGCATGGTTTCATTGCTCCGGTATGAAGATATTCCGCTGTAATGGCGTCAGCCGAGCGTTGCCGCAACCCTGTCCACGCGCACGGTGGCCAGATCGCGCACATAAATCACCTTTACCTGCCCCGCATGCTGCCCCACCGGGGCGGTCAGGGCGGGGTTGCTGTCGGCTGAAAACAGCACCGTGCAGGGCACGCCCAGGGCAGCGGCCATGTGCATCGGCCCGGTATCGTTGCCCACCGCGCAGCGTGCCCGCGCCAGCACGCCGCCCAGTTCGGGCAGCGTGGTGCGGCCGGTCAGGTCCACCGCCGTGGGGCAGGCCGCCCGTATGGTGGCGGCCAGCACGCCTTCCCCCTTTCCCCCCACCACGACCGGCAGCAGGCCGCCTTCGGCCATGCGCACCGCCAGCGCCGCGTACCGTGCCACCGGCCAGCGCTTGGCGGGGCGGTGGGCGGCGGCACCGGGCACCAGCACGCCATAGGGAGCGGGCAGCACGGGACCACCGGCGGCCAGCCATGACAGGTCGGGCACACAGAGGGACTCGAGTCCCGCACGACGCAACTGGTCACGCTGGCGGGCGCGGGTATGCATGAAACGGCGCTGGGGGTTGTCATGCACCGCCTGACCGCCACGCCCGATTCCCGACCATGCCGTCAGGCCCGAAAGGCGCAGGTAGCGCGTGCTGCGGCCCGATGTCTGCAGGTCATAGATGAAATCATACGAGCGCAGCACGCGGCGCAGCGCCAGCACCGCGCGCAGGTCGTGCCATGGCGGCCTGCGGTCCACCAGCACATGGTCGAACCACGGCGCCTGCCGCCCCAGTCCGGCAAGGGCTTCCTGGGTCAGCAGGCCCACCACATCATGGGCATGATGGGCGCGGATGGTGGCGAAGGGGGCAAAGGACTGGACAAAATCCCCCAGCGCGCCCAGCCGGATTACCAGGATGCGGGCCATGGGGTCAGGGTGCCTCGGGGTCGGTTTCCAGCAGGGACAGGTCCTGGCGCGCCAGATCCGCTTCATCCGAATCCGGGGCCAGCGCCACCACTTCCTGCCAGTCGGCGCGGGCGGCTTCCATCTGCCCCTCGCGCTGGTGCAGGATGCCGCGCTCCAGCAGGGCGGGGCCGTTATGGGGCATGTCCTTCAGGGCGGCATCGATGTCGGCCATGCCCTGGTCAATCCGCCCCAGCTGGCGCCATGCGCCCGCGCGCGCCACCAGTGCCTCGTCCCGCGCGGCGGGGGTGGCGGGCAGCGGGGTCAGCATGTCGATGGCCTGCCGGGGCTGGCCCAGTTCCACCGCCACCCGCGCATAGACCAGACGCAGCGCGGTATCCCCCGGCGCCAGCGTCAGCCCGTAGGTTGCGCTGTCCATCGCCTGTTTCGGGCTGTCATCGGCCTGCCAGGCCCGGGCCGCCTCCTCCGCCACCGTGGCACGGCGGCGCAGGGACTGCGGTGTATCCTCCACCGGAACACGGGCACCCGGCGCCATACCGGCAGGCCAGCCGGGTGTACGGGCCAGACGGTCAAGCGCGGCGGCGGCGGTGGCCACATCGCCCACTTCCATCTGCGCCAGGGCCGCGCATTGCCCGGCTTCCAGCCCGCCACCATGGGCGCGCCAGTCCTCGGCATAATCACGCGCGCCATCCGGGTCATCGGCCAGGGTGGCGGTACAGCGGGAGAAGCTCCAGTCCTCGGGCGCGGTGGCCGGCGCGGCTTGGGGGGGCACCACAGGTGGCGCTTCCACCGGGGCCGCCGGGCCATCGGCCGTGGCCCACGCGCACCGGCAGGCCAGCGCCACGGCCAGCAGCAGGGCCACCCCCAGCACGGCCGGTCCCACCGCCATGCCCCCGCCCGGCCGCGCGGCCGGCCGACGGGCCACGCCGTGCCGGGCACGGGCTTGTGCCCGCATGGAAAAAAGGGAAACGGGCAGGCACGCGGAAACTCTCATCACCGCATTCGTCGGCCCAGGCGCGGCACACGTCAAGGGCAAAGCCCCGATTTGCTGCCGACCCGTGCAGTTTCGCTACGGTCGTGATATGAAGGAACGTGATGCAAACCGTTTCTGACCGACCTGTCATACTGCAGGCGCTGCCAGCGCTCGAATCCGGCGGGATAGAACATGGCACGCTGGAAATGGCGCAGGCCATTGTCCAGGCTGGTGGCACCGCCATCGTGGCCAGCGCGGGCGGCCGCCTGGTCCCGCGCCTGAAATATATCGGCGCCATTCCGGTGGAAATGGAACTGGGGGCCAAGAACCCCATTTCCGTCATGCGCAACGCCGGCAGGCTGCGGCAGGTCATGCAGCAGTATGGTGTCCATCTTGTCCATGCCCGCTCCCGCGCGCCCGCATGGGCCGCGCATTTCGCGTGCAGGCGGCTGGGCGTGCCCATGGTCACCACATGGCACGGGGTGCATGACGCCAACCTGCCGGGCAAGAAACGCTATAACAGCGTACTGGCATCCGGCGCGCGGGTCATTGCCATAAGCCGCTACATCGCCACCCGCCTGCGTGATGAATACAAGGTGGGCGGCGACCGCCTGCGCCTGATCCCGCGCGGCGCGGACATGGTGCGCTTCGACCCCGGCGGGGTGCGGGGCAACCGGGTCCAGAAACTGCTGGGGCTGTGGGACATCCCCGATGGCGCCACCGTCATCATGCTGCCCGCGCGCGTGACCGCGTGGAAAGGGCATGCCCTGCTGATCGAGGCACTGGCCCATCTGGAGCGGACAGGCGGGTTCAGCGGGGACTGGGTGTGCATTTTCGTGGGTGAGACGAACAGCAGGGAAGGCCGGCAGCTTGTGGCGCAGGCCCGGCAGGGGGGCATTGCGGCCCATCTGCGCTTTGCCGGGCACTGCGCGGACATGCCGGCGGCCATGATGCTGGCGGACATGGTTGTCGTCCCCTCCCGCCGGCCCGAGCCCTTCGGGCGCGTGGTGGTGGAGGCACAGGCCATGGGGCGCCCCGTTATCGTATCCGCCCATGGCGCGGCGCTGGAAACGGTGGAAAACGGGATAACCGGCTTTTCCTTCCCCCCCGATGATGCAAGGGCGCTGGCCGCGTGCATCCGTCATGTAGCCGGTCTGGACAATGCGGAACGCGAGGCGCTGGCCTGGCATGCGCGTGAGAACGTGCGCACGCATTACTCCACCCAGGCCATGCAGTACGCAACACTCGCGGTTTATGATGAACTGCTGCATACCCGCCTTGCGGATACGTTCTACTACAGCATGATGGCGGATGCCCCGTTGGAGGATGAAGCCCTGCCCGAAGCCGGGTAGCAGGCGGGCAGGCCGCCAGCCTGCCACGTCCGGACGGGGCCTGCCTTGATCTGCCTCATAAGCTGCCCGGAAACCCCGGATGAGCTTCCTGCATTAAGCATGAGCCTTATGCAGCCTGTGGTTTTACAGTCGACAACACGACTGAAATTCTTCACCCATTGCGCATTCCATCCTCTGGCGGACGGGCATGGCCCGTGGCCCGCCGTTGCAACGCGAACACTTCGGGACCGCACCACATGAACCAGATTTCTCCAGTCCAGGCAGACACCGCATCCAGGGCCACGCAGCCCGACCTGCGCCGGGTCGATTGCGACCCGGACTTCTGGTACCCCGTGGCGTGGTCGGCCGATCTCAGGAAAGACAAGACGCTGGCGGTCAGCTACGCGGGCACGCCCATCGTGCTGGTCCGCCCCGAGGAAGGCAGCGTGTTCGCATTATATGACCGCTGCCCCCACCGGCAGGTCCCGCTGAGCAAGGGCACCGTGAACGGCCAGACCGTGCGCTGCTGCTACCATGGCTGGGCCTTTGGCCGCTCGGGCCGCTGCATCGACGTGCCCTATCTGGGCAAGGGCAAGCTGCCCAATGGCGTGCGCACCTTCCCCGTGCGGGAAGCGGGCGGGCTGATCTTCGTCTTTCCCGGCAACCCGGAAAAGGCCGATACCGTCCCCTTTCCCAAGCTGGCCCAGACGGACAACCCCAGATACAAGACCAAGCATTTCAGCCCGCGCGTGAACTGCCATTACACGTTCATGCACGAGAACCTGATGGACATGAACCACCAGTTCCTGCACCGCCGCCAGATGGGGCAGATCAAGGCGCGCTTCCTGGGGCAGGACCGGGGCGAGAACTTTATCGAGGCGCGTTACAGCTTCATGCGCTGCGCGGGCCAGCAGCCGCTGGCCGAACGCCTGATCTTTGGCAAGCACAAGGACCTGCAGGGCAGGGAGCAGCCCGTGGAGGAAGTTGTGACCATCCGCACGGAATACCCGTACCAGACCCTGCGCATAACCGACAAGGACGGTGACCTGATCATGGACCTGTGGACCGCCTACGTGCCGGTGGACAAGGAGCAGCGCGTCACCCAGTCCTTTGGCCTGCTGTCCATCCTGCGTCCGCAGACCCCGCTGCTGATCGACCTGATCTGGCCCGCGCTGGGCTGGTTCACCAACCGCATCTTCCTGGAAGACAAGGAAATCGTGGAACTGGAACAGGCCGCCTGGAACGAGGTCGGCCACGACCGCAATGTCGAGATCTTCCCCGTGGTGGTGGGCCTGCGCGAACTGCTGGCGCGCTGCGGCATCCCGCATGGCACCACGCGGCCGGACACGGCACCCGCAACGCCCGCCACACAGCCGGCCACGGCCTGATCGCCCCCCGCCGCCCGCCCCGCAGCCGGGGCGGGCGGGCCCCAGCCTGACAGAACACGATCATGACCGAACGGCCAGACACCCCCCGCCCCACCGACCGGGCCGAGGAAGCCCGCCGCGCGCGCCAGCAGCGCGAGGCCGAGGCCCTGCGCGCCAACCTGCGCCGCCGCAAGCAGCAAAGTCGCGCCCGCGCCACCCCGGCGGACGAGGCCACACCCCCCGCAGGCCACGACATATCCCGCAACGAAGCGTGATTGGCGGTTGCGGTCGGGCGGTCACTTCGTTAGGGATCGGCCAGCGGCACCTGTGCCCGCGCCACTCATGCCCAGGGAAGGGATACCATGCCAATAATGCCTGATTCGTGGATTCGCCGCATGGCCACGCAGCACGGCATGATCGAACCCTTCGTGGAAAAGCAGAGCCGCGAGGGCGTGATCTCGTTCGGCCTGTCCTCCTATGGCTATGACGCGCGGGTCGCCAACGAATTCAAGATTTTCACCGACGTGGACAACGCGGTGGTCGACCCGAAAAACTTTGCCGAAAACAGCTTCGTCACCCGCCATGGCGACTGCTGCACCATCCCGCCGCACAGCTTCGTGCTGGCCCACACGGTCGAATATTTCCGCATACCGCGTGACACGCTGGTGGTCTGCCTGGGCAAATCCACCTATGCGCGGTGCGGCATCATCGTGAACGTGACCCCGCTGGAGCCGGAATGGGAAGGCCAGGTCACGATCGAGATCAGCAACACGACCCCCCTGCCCGCGCGCATCTATGCCAATGAGGGGATCTGCCAGTTCCTGTTCTTCCAGGGGGCATCCCCCTGTGAAGTCAGCTACGCCGACCGCAAGGGCAAATACATGGGGCAGGTTGGCGTCGCCCCGCCACGCATGTAAGGGGCAGGAGGCGCACATCATGGACCGTTTCATCATTCACGGCGGCCACCCGCTGCGTGGGGACATCGTTATTGGCGGGGCCAAGAATTCGGCCCTGAAGCTGCTGGTGGCGGGACTGCTGACGCCCGAGCGGCTGGTGCTGGACAACGTGCCCCGCATTGCCGACATCCGCACCATGCGCAGGCTGCTGGAGCAGCACGGCCTGGATGTGGAGGATGTCAGCGGGGATGGCGGCACGCTGTCGGTGGGCGGTGCCATTACCAATACCGAGGCGCCTTACAACATCGTCTCCAAGATGCGGGCCTCGATCCTGGTGCTCGGCCCGCTTCTGGCCCGCTGCGGGGAAGCCCGCGTGTCCCTGCCCGGCGGCTGCGCGATCGGCACCCGCCCGGTGGACCTGCACCTCAAGGCACTGGAAACACTGGGGGCCAGGATCACGCTGGAAAACGGCTACATCCATGCCGAAGCCCCGAACGGGCTGAAGGGCGAGCGCGTCATCCTGCCATTCGCCTCGGTGGGGGCGACGGAAAACTTGCTCATGGCCGCAACCCTGGCCCGCGGGCGCACCGAGATCGTCAATGCCGCGCGGGAACCGGAAATCGGGGATCTGGTCGGCTGCCTCAACGCCATGGGCGCGCGCATTACCGGCATCGGCACCGGCAAGCTGGTGATTGACGGCGTGGAAGGGCTGCATGGCGCCCGTTACCGCGTCATGCCCGACCGGATCGAATGCGGCACCTATGCCTGTGCCGCCGCCATTACCGGCGGCGAACTGCGGCTGGTGGGCGGCCAGATCGAGCATCTTGGCGCCGTGGTGCGCGCGCTGGAGGAAGCGGGCGTGGAAATGGTGCAGGAAGAGGGCGCCGTGCGCGTGCAGCGCACCGGCGCGCTGCGCGGGGTTGATATCATGACCGAGCCGTATCCCGGCTTCCCGACCGACATGCAGGCCCAGTTCATGGCGCTGCTGTCGGTGGCCGAAGGGGCCTCGATGGTGACGGAGACCATTTTCGAAAACCGCTTCATGCATGTGCCCGAACTCAACCGCATGGGCGCGCGCATCAACGTGCACGGGTCTTCCGCCATTATCCGGGGCGTGCATTCACTTTCCGGCGCGCCGGTCATGGCGACGGACCTGCGGGCGTCGTTCTCGCTCATCATCGCGGGGCTTGCCGCCCATGGCGAGACGATCCTGAGCCGCGTCTACCACCTTGACCGCGGCTATGAGGCCGTGGAGCGCAAGCTGGCGCAGTGTGGCGCGCATATCGAACGCGTTTCGGGCTGACGGGCCGCTGCCCCGAGAAAACTGCCCTTCCTGCATGAAGGCCGGATGTGGTATGCGCGCATGTCACCAAAGGGGTGCCCTGTGCGGCAGCGGTACCTGCCTTCATGTCGGAGAATACATTGACCGTCCTGTCACCGGCCCAGAACGCCGTCCCGGAAACGGATAGCCCGCTGGTACTCGCCCTGCCCAAGGGCCGTATCCTCAAGGCCGCGGCGCCGCTTCTGCATAGGGCGGGCATCGTGCCCGGACCGGATTTCAATGACGAGAAAAGCCGCCTGCTGCGCTTTGGGACCAACGACCCCGGCATAGACGTGGTGCGCGTGCGCTCGTTTGACGTGGCGACCTTCGTAGCCTTTGGCGGCGCGCAGATCGGCATCTGCGGCGCGGATGTGCTGATGGAGTTCGACTACCCCGAAATCTATGCCCCGCTGGACCTGGGCATTGGCGGGTGCCGCATTTCCATTGCCCGGCCCAGGGACCGCACGGGGCATGAGGACAATCCGAAGCGCCTCTCGCAGGTGCGTGTGGCGACCAAGTATCCCTCCCTGACCCGGCGGCATTTCGCCGCACGCGGCATCAACGCCAGCATCGTCCACCTGCATGGCGCGATGGAACTGGCCCCCGTGCTCGACCTTTCACATCTGATCGTGGACCTGGTGGACACGGGTTCCACCCTGCGCGCCAACGGGCTGGAGGAAACCCAGACCATCGCCCACATCACCAGCCGCCTGATCGTGAACCGCACGGCGCTCAAGACCCAGCCCGAGCGCATTACCGCCATCATCAACCGTTTTCGTACGGCGCTGGCCTCCGGCACAGCGCAAGCCAAGGACCAGCAGGCATGAAGCGCCTCGATACCCAGCAGCCCGATTTCCGCGCCCGGCTCACCGCGCTGCTGGCCGACCGGGACAGCGATACCGCACGCGTTGACGGCCCGGTCACCGAGATCCTGGCCGCCGTGCGCGCGCGTGGCGACGAAGCCCTGTGCGAATTCACCAACCGCTTCGACCGCACCAGTGTCACCCCCGCCACCCTGCGCATTACCGCAGCCGAGGTGGATGCCGCCTGTGCCGAAGTCCCGGCCGACCTGCTGGCAGCCCTTGAAGTGGCGGCCACCCGCATCGAATCCTTCCATCGCGCCCAGATGCCCGCCGACCTGCGTTACGTGGACGGCGCAGGGGTGACCTTGGGCATGCGCTGGACGGCACTGGATTCGGTTGGCCTGTACGTGCCCGGTGGCAAGGCGGCCTATCCCTCGTCCGTGCTGATGAATGCCATTCCCGCCCATGTGGCCGGTGTCGGGCGCATAGCCATGTGCGTGCCAACGCCCGATGGCGTGCTCAACCCGCTGGTGCTGGCCGCCGCCCGCCGCGCGGGTGTGACCGAGATCTACCGCGTGGGCGGTGCGCAGGCCGTGGGCGCCATGGCCTATGGCACGGCCACCATTGCCGCGGTTGACCGCGTGGTGGGGCCGGGCAATGCCTATGTGGCCGAAGCCAAGCGGCAGGTGTTTGGCAAGGTGGGAATCGACAGCATTGCCGGCCCGTCGGAAGTCGTCGTGCTGGCCGATGCCAACAACGACCCGCGCGCCATAGCGCTCGACCTGCTGGCGCAGGCGGAACATGACCCCATGGCCCAGTCCATCCTGATCACGCCGGATGCGGGTCTGGCGGAAAAGGTGGCGCATGCCGTTGCCACCGAACTGGAAACCCTGCCGCGCGCCGAAATTGCGCGCGCCAGCTGGGATGCCCACGGCGCGATCATCACCGTGCGCAGTCTTGATGAAGCGGCGGATCTTGTAAACGAGATCGCGCCGGAACATCTGGAACTGATGGTGGATGCGCCGGAGCCGGTCTTCGAACGGGTGCGGCATGCGGGTGCCATCTTCATCGGACGGTACTGCCCCGAAGCCATTGGCGATTATGTCGGCGGCCCGAACCATGTACTGCCGACCAGCCGCACGGCGCGTTTCTCGTCCGGGCTGTCGGTATTCGACTTTATCAAGCGCACCACGTTCATTTGCGCCCAGGCCGAGTCGCTGCGTGAAATCGGCCCCGCCGCCGTAAGCCTGGCCGAGGCGGAAGGGCTTGATGCCCATGCGTTAAGCGTATCGGTCCGGCTTGACAGCCTGAAGCGCGCGCAGAACGGAGCTTGACCCGGGCCGCGCGTATCCCCACATAAACCAACCGTACCGCACGCAATTTCTGCGGCAGGACGGCAAACCTTGATGATTGAAGGACACGATGTCGAAAGAAGACATGATCGAATTCAGCGGCACAGTTACCGAACTGCTGCCCAATGCCATGTTCCGCGTCACACTGGATAATGAGCATACCATTCTGGCGCATACCAGTGGCAAGATGCGCAAGAACCGTATCCGCGTGCTGGCAGGCGACCGCGTGAACGTGGAAATGACGCCCTATGACCTGACGAAGGGTCGCATCACATTCCGCTTCAAGTAAGCCGCCCTTGCCGGTCATGACCGAAAACACCGCCCCTGCCGGGGCGGATGCGGGTGCGCAGCTTGTCCTGGCCTCGGCTTCGCCGCGCAGGCTTGAGCTCCTGCGGCAGATCGGGGTCGTGCCCGACCGGGTATGCCCTGCCGATCTTGATGAAACCCCCCGGCGCGATGAACTGCCCCGCCCCCATGCCCAGCGCCTGGCCATGGAAAAGGCGGATCTTGTGGCCGGTCGACTGGATGGCCCCGCACTGGTCATGGCGGCGGATACCGTCGTGGCCCTTGGCCGGCGTATCCTGCCCAAGGCCGAGGACGCGCAGACGGCGCGCGCGTGCCTGAACCTGCTGTCGGGGCGGCGCCATACCGTCTTTACCGCCGTGGCCCTGCGCCCCACCGCCGCGTGGAAGGACGGGCGCGCGGGCAGCAGGCTGGTTGCCAGCACGGTTGCCTTCTCACGCCTGACCCCGTTGCAGATTGACGCGCTGATCGAAGCCGGTGACTGGCAGGGCAAGGCTGGTGGCTATGCCATACAGGGCCATGCGGCGGCGTTCGTGCGGTTCCTGTCAGGCAGCTATACCGGCATTGTGGGACTGCCCCTGTTCGAGACCGCGCAGATGCTGCGCGGGCAGAAAGGGCGCTGGGTGCGGTGAGCATGCGCATCTGCGCCAGCAGCAGCCCCGGAGAGATCCGCATTGCCGTAACCGATAATGGCAGGCTGCGCGATTTCGCGCTGTGGCGGCCAGACATGGCCGATGGCGTGGGCGACCTTTACCGTGCGCGCGTCAGTGCCCATGTGCCTGCCCTGGGGGGCACCTTCATTGCCCTGCCGGGTCTGGAACAGGCCGGGTTCCTGCCCGATTCGGAAGGGCTTGGCCCCCTTACGCAGGGGCAGGTGGTCCTGGTTCGCGTGACCCGCAGCGCACAGGGCGGCAAGGGTGTGCGGCTGGGTGCGCGCAACCTGCCCCCCGACCTGCCCGGCGGGTCCGAACCTGGCCTGCTGCGCCGTGGCCCCACCCCTCTGGAGCGGCTGGCACGGTCTTGCCCCGATGCGCCCGTCGCCATTGATGACGCGGCCCTTGCCACCGCGCTGCCTGCGGACCTTCATCCCCGGCTCCTGCGCGTCAGCGCCGCATTCGACGCCGATCTGCGCGCCCAGGTGGATGCGCTGGAAGACCCGGTCGTGCAACTGCCGGGCGGCATGACGGCCAGCATCACCCCCACGCCCGCCCTGACTGCCATCGACATGGACGGGGGGGGCGCCAGTATGGACCGACGCCCCAAGCAGACCGCGCAGTTTGCCGCCAACCGCGACGCATTGCCCGACCTGCTGCACCAGCTCCGCCTGCGCAACCTGTCCGGTGCGATCATCGTGGATGTGGCGGGGCTTGCCATCCGCAAGCGTCGTGCCCTGGCGGAAACGGTGGAAACCGTGCTGAAGGATGACCCGCTGCGCCCACGCTTCCTGGGCTTTACGGCGCTGGGACTTGCGGAAATCGTCCGCCCGCGCGTGCACCCGCCGCTGCATGAACTGTTCCACTCCCACGAAGGGCGGCTGCTGCGCGCGCTGCGTGTGCAGATGCAGGTCTATCGTGGCATGCCCCCCAACGGGCGGCCCGTGCTGCTGGCCTGCGGGCAGGCGACACTGCGGCTGGTGCAGGACCATCCGGGCTGGATGGCGGATTTCTTACGCCTGACGGGCCGCGTGCTCCAGCCGGTTGCCGACCCGATCCTGCCTGCCCATGGCTGGAGAACTGACCATGACTGAACCCCCTGCCCTGCCCCCCTGCCCCATCTGCGGCCAGCCTGCCCAGGCACGCTACCGGCCGTTCTGCTCGCGCCGCTGTGCGGATGTGGACCTTGGCCGCTGGTTTTCGGGCCAGTACCGGGTGCCCTCAAGCGAGTTTCCCCCTGCGGAGGATGAAAAATACACAAGACGGGTTGATCCCGATGATGAGGTAGGTTAAACGCTTGTCCAACGTCAGGACGGCCCCGGTTGCCCTGACCCAGCCGGACAACGGCCCGGTGCCCAAGTAGCTCAGTTGGTAGAGCATGCGACTGAAAATCGCAGTGTCGGTGGTTCGATCCCGCCCTTGGGCACCATTTAATTCCCTGAAAAAAACACAGCTTCCTGTTAGCAGGACAGCCGGTCCCCACACCCTTCCGCATGCCATCTGGCAGGCAGGGCGGCCCCACGTCTCTTCCACCAGACAGAAAGAAGTGTTTGGTGAAGCTTTTTTCAAAAAGCTTCAGGAACGTCGCCTTTATAAAAAAGGCGACGCCCGGAAACCCCTGTCGCTTCTTATCGGCAGGCCATGCCGCTCAGGGTGCCAGCGGACGGTCCGTGGCTTCAAACAGCAGGGGGGCACCCTGCGCGGTGGGGGCAAGCTGGTTTTCCCACATGGCGACATGGCCCCGGATGATGGTACCAACCGGGCGACCATGCAGTTCACGCCCCACAAAGGGTGACCACCCGCATTTGGACGCCAGCCAGTCCTGCTGCACCGTCCAGCGCGCGGCAAGGTCGACCACCGAGAAATCGGCATCATATCCCACCGCGATCCGTCCCTTGCGCACCAGCCCGAACAGGCGCTGCGGGCCAGCCGATGTCATGTCCACCACCCGGCGCAGCGACAGCCGCCCATGGGCCACATGGTCCAGCATAAGCGGCAGCAGCGTCTGAACGCCCGGCATGCCGGACGGACTGTCGGGATAGCTGCGCTGCTTGGCTTCCAGCGCATGGGGCGCATGGTCGGAGCCGATGATGTCGGGCACGCCCTGCCCCATCCAGTACCACAGCCCGTCGCGCCATGCGCGGCCACGGATGGGGGGGTTCATCTGCGCCAGCGTGCCCAGTTCGGCATAGGCTTCCTCCCCCGCCAGCGTCAGATGCTGCGGCGTGACCTCGCAACTGGCGATATCCTTGTGACCAGACAGGAATTCCAGTTCGGCCGGAGTGGTGACATGCAGCACATGGATACGCCGCCCCGTGCGCCGGGCCAGACTGACAATACGCTTCGTGGCGCGCAGGGCCGTTTCCTCATCCCGCCATACGGGGTGGGAGGCGGGATCACCCGCCCTGCGTTCGGACAGGCGTGCATGCAAACGGCCCTCGTCCTCGGCATGGATGGCCACACGGCGGTGGCCGGAGCGCAGCACGCGCTCCAGCACCGCATCATCGGATACCAGCAGGCTGCCGGTGGAAGACCCCATGAAGATCTTGATCCCCGCCGTACCCGGCAGCCTTTCCAGTTCCCCGCAGCGATCGGCATTATCCGTAGTGGCCCCGACATAAAAGGCATGGTCGCACCACATGCGCCCGCGCGCGCGTTCCAGCTTGTCCAGCACGGCTTCGGGGCAGTCCGTGGCGGGTTTTGTGTTGGGCATCTCGAACACGGCGGTCACACCGCCCATCACGGCGGCCATGCTGCCCGTTGCCAGGTCTTCCGCCCCGGTCAGGCCGGGTTCACGAAAATGGACCTGCGTGTCGATCACGCCAGGCAGGATGGTCAGCCCGGTACAGTCGATCACACGCCCCGCATCTCCCTGCCCGCCAATACGGGCAATCCGTCCGTCACGCACGTACACACTGGTCACGACCGTGGCATCGGGCAGGACAACGCTGCCATTTTCAAGACAGAGATCAAAAACGGGTAAGGTCATGGGCATATCCTGTGGTCATGGCCCCGCGACCGGCCACGGGCGGGCGCACGGGCGGCAGATGGCGCGCCGGGGCAGATGTGCCGCACGGCCCCACGCGTCCGTCATCCGGTGTATGGCATGCGCCCGCCAGCGTGCAAACCATTCCCGCGCGCATGGGAACGCACCCACGAAAACACCCCGGTCCTTGCGAACCGGGGTGTGAGGGCAGCATCCGCAGGCTGAGGGGGATTACTCGCCCGAAGGAATGGCGACCGAAGCGTCCTGTGCTTCCTTCAGCACGGCTGCCAGCCTGTTGTCACGAATCCACTCCTCCAGCTTGTCCGGCGTCATGGGCCGGGCAAACAGATAGCCCTGCACCACGTCACAGCCAAGCTGGCGCAGCAGGTCAAGCTGGCGGATGGTTTCCACCCCTTCCGTCACCACCGTCATGCCCAGGCGGCCACCAATGCCAATCACGGCGGTGGTCACCGCCTGGGCATTGGCATCATGCTCAAGGTTCATGATGAAGCTGCGGTCGATCTTGATTTCGGTCAGCGGCAGCCGGGTCAGGCGCGACAGGGATGAATAACCCGTGCCGAAATCATCCATGGACAGGGCAACGCCAAGGTTACGGATGGCCTGCAGGACCATGTTCGTATCCTCGTTTTCCGTCATCATGACGCTTTCGGTAATCTCCACCGTCAGACGCTTCGGCTCCAGCCGGCTCTCGCTCAGCAGGCGGGCGATGAAGCCGGGCAGGTTCCGGTTGCGGAAATGCCCCGCGGACAGGTTGACCGCCACGGTGGGCACATGCACGCCATGGGCATCCCATTCCAGGATCTGGTGCACCGCGCGTTCAAGCGACCAGGTGCCGATCGCCTCGATCTGGCCGGTCTCTTCCGCCACGGCAATGAAGCGTGAGGGATAGATGTTGCCCAGTGTGGGATGGTTCCACCGCGAAAGCGCTTCCACGCCATACAGCGTATTGTTGCGCACGTCGATCTGTGGCTGGTACTGCAGGTTGAGCAGCCCCTTGGCCAGTGATTCACGCAGGGCGGAACCCAGCAGCAGCCGGTCCTGCGCCGCCTTGTTATCTTCCGAACGGGCAAGGTGGGTCATGCCCAGGCCCGCGCGCTTGGCATGGCGCATGGCCTGCTCGGCATAGCTGAGCAGGGATTCCCCGTCAGGCCCGTTTTCGGGGAAGACACTGATGCCGATGCCCAGCGTGGGCACGATCATGTTGCCGCCAATCTCGATCGGCTGCTTGACGCTGTCATGCAGCATCGTGGCGAACTTGACCGCATCTTCCTTGCGGGTATTGGGCACGATGATCAGGAATTCATTCGGTCCAGACCGGCTCAGCACGTAATTGCTGCGCGAGATGCCCTTCAGCCGCTCCGAAACCGACTTGAGGAACCCGTCACCATTGATGTGGCCAAGCGCGTCATTGATATCACGGAAACGGTCGATATCGATCATGTACAGCGCGAAGTGGTTATCCCCCGGCTGGCCGATCATGGACCGGATCACCTTGTGCACTGCCGTGCGGTTGAGGAAGCCGGTCAGCGGATCGAAATTGGACAGCTGCGAGATGTGCTGGCGTGCCTCGTGCTGTTCGATCAGCACACCACAGAAGGGCACGCAGCTGTTCACGATCTGCGCGGGCCATTCCCCCCGGCTGCGCTCGGAGCGCGAATACAGCGCGAAGATGCCCGTGATGCGGTCATTGCGCGTGCGGATGGCCGATGCCCAGCAATGGTGCAGCCCCAGCGAGATGCCAACGGAGCGGTAGCTGTCCCACACGATGGTGGTGGCTTCCCCCAGGTCATTGGCCAGCGCCGCGATGTCCGCTTCGGTCAGGCGCATCTCCTCCAGCGCCGCGGCAAAGCGGCGTGGCATGCCGGGGCCGGACAGGATGCGCAGGCGGTTCTGCTCATCCAGCAGGATCAGCACGGCCACGGTGTTGGGAACCAGTACCTCCACTTCGCGGCAGACCATGTCCGCCACGTCCTGGATCTGGATCTCGCTGGAAAGCGAGCGGAAAACCGTGTTCTGCAGTTCCATCACCCGGCTGCGATGGCCCGCGCCCGTAATGCCGCGCACCATCATCAGCCGGTAATTCCGGCCCGATGCACCGACCTTGGCGGCACTCAGGCTGACCTCGGCGGAAATGTAGTCCCCGCTGCGGTTTTCAAACGTGACTTCGCCTGCGACCGGCTCCGGCACGACCGTCGGCGCCTCCATATTGAAGGGCAGGTGCCCGTTCTCTATCGATGCCGCCAGCAGTTCACTCACGGGCCTGCCCACCAGTGTACCCGGCTCATAACCCCATAGCGTTTCGGCTGCCGGATTGGCGTACAGGATCATGTTGTGGTCATCAATGATGACCATGCCATCCTTTGCCTGACTGAGCAGTTCGAAACTGATGTCAGGAATGGTGTCGGCGGCGGGTAGAGAAATGGAATTCTTGGGTTTCATAGTAATCCAAAATGATGAACACCTGTTTCCAACCAGGTACCGGGATTATAGAGACAGCCAGTCGATCATGACAGAATTCAGGCAGGCTGTCCGCTCTGGCGCGCATTGGCTTCGCTTATGCTGGCTTCCAGCCTGCGGCCAGCATCCTGTGACCACGCAAGCATGTCGGCTGGCGCCATGGGACGGGCGAACAGATAGCCCTGCACCACATCGCAGTTCAGGCCCTGCAGCAGCTTGAGCTGGGCCTCGGTCTCGACACCCTCGGTCACAACCGTCATGCCCAGGCGGTTGCCAATGCCGATCACCGCCGTGGTCACGGCCTGCGCGTTGGGATCATGCTCAAGGTTCATGATGAAGCTGCGGTCGATCTTGATTTCGGTCAGCGGCAGGCGCGTCAGGCGCGACAGGCTGGAATAGCCCGTGCCGAAATCATCCATCGACAGGCCGACACCAAGGTTACGGATGGCGGCAAGCCCTTCCATCGTATCCTCGTTCTCATCCATCATCACGCTTTCGGTAATCTCCACCGTCAGGCGCTCGGGGTTAAGGGTGCGCTCCTTCAGGATCCGCTCGATCAGCGCGGGCAGCCCGCGATTGCGGAAATGCGCGGCCGACAGGTTGACCGAGACGGTGGGGACATACAGGCCCTTGCGCTCCCAGTCGATGATCTGGCGCGTCGCTTCCTCCAGCGACCAGGTGCCGATCGTCTCGATCTGCCCGGTATCCTCCGCCACGGCAATGAAGCGTGAGGGGTAGATGTTGCCCAGCGTGGGATGCTTCCACCGCGACAGGGCCTCCACGCCATACAGGCGGCCGGTCTTGATATCGACCTGCGGCTGGTAATGCAGGTTGAGCATGCCCTTGGCCAGCGATTCGCGCAGCGCGGACCCCAGCAGCAGCCGGTCCTGCGCCGCGCGGTTATCCGCCGTGCTGGACACGCAGTAACCGCCACGGGCCTCCTTCTTGCACCGGCGCATGGCGATTTCGGCATGGCCCAGCAGCGATTCCCCGTCCGGCCCGTTTTCGGGGAACAGGCTGATACCGATGCCAAGGGACACAACCAGCAGGTTGCCCGCAATCTCGATGGGTTCCTGCATGGCCTTGATCAGGCTTTCGGCAAAGGCCGTGGCGCGTTCCTCGTCACTGTCGGGCATGACGATGACGAACTCGTCCCCGCCCGAACGGCTGAGGATGTAGTTGCTGCGCGACATCATCTTGAGCCGCTCGGCAATGGCGCGCAGGAAGGCATCGCCATTCATGTGGCCAAGCGTGTCATTGATGTCGCGGAAGCGGTCGATATCGATCATGAAGACCGCGAACCTGTTGTCACCGGGGCGGTCGATCATCGACTTGATGACCTTGTGGATCGCCGTACGGTTGAGGAAGCCGGTCAGGGAGTCATGATTGGCCAGCTGCGAGATATGCTGCTGGGCCTCGTAATTCTCGATCACCACGCTACAGAAGGGCACGCAGCCACTGACAATCTTCTGCGGCCAGTCACTCAGCTTGTACTGATTGCGCGAATACAGCGCGAAGATGCCCGAAATCCGCCCGTTGCGCGACTTGATGGCCGAAGCCCAGCAGTTGTGCAGCCCCAGCGAGATACCAAGCGAACGGTAGCTGTCCCATACGATGCTGTTGGCTTCCGACAGGTCATTGCCCAGGGCGGCAAGGTCACCCTCGGTCAGCGACATGTTCTCAAGCGCCGCCGCATACCGGCGCGGCAGGCCGGGACCTGACAGGATGCTCAGGCGGTTGTTTTCATCCAGCAGGATGATGGCGGATACGGTATTGGGTACGAAGCTTTCCACCTCACGGCAGACCAGGTCGGCCACGTCCTCCACCTGCATGTCGTTGGAGATGGCCTGGAACACCGTGTTCTGCAGGTCCAGCAGCTTGCGGCGGTGGCTCTCCTCGGTCACGCCTTTCATGAAGGCCATGTAGTAGCGCTTCTTTTCCGGGCCAAGCAGCGCTGTCGAGATCGACATCTCGCCCGAAATGTAGTCACCGGCCTTGTTCTCGAACGTGACCTCGCGGGAAGTACCGACAATACGGTTCACGCCGGTCTTGCGGTTCTTGTAGATGTAGCTGTCATGATCACCCCGATAGACGGAGGGCACAAGGCAGCTGACATTGCGCCCCAGCACTTCGCTTTCGGTAAAGCCCCACAGTTTTTCCGCAGCCGGATTGAAGAAAACGATCTCGTTACGCTCGTTGATGATGACCACGCCGTCGGTTGCCTGCTCAAGAAGCTGCAGGCTGACATCAGCGGTCATGTCAAGTTCACGGCCTGCCGGTTTTTCTTCAGTCGTCAGGGGTGCCTGGTGTGGGTTCATTACATGCTCGTACTGTTTCATGGGAAATGCCGGAAATCTCAGATTTCAGGATAGGAAAGGGGAAAGGCCGCGGCACGCAGCGGACGGGCGGCAAAAGCCTGGCGCATGCCATGCGCGTCATCAGGACGGGTGCCCGGGGCGGTCGGCGTCATCTGGCCCGGATGACCGATCAGGTAGCCCTGGCTTTCATCACATCCCTTGGCCGACACCACGGCAAGCTGGGCCGCCGTCTCAATTCCCTGCGCCAGAACCGAGATATGCAGCGCATGCCCCGCCACCATGACCGAACGGACCAGTTCCGCCATGGCGGGATCGGTATCCACCTTCTGCATGAGGGAACGGTCGATCTTGATCTTGTCAAAGGGGAAATCGTACAGCATCGACAGGACCGAATGCGGGCCGCCAAAGGCATCCAGTGCCAGGCACACGCCCATTGCATGCACCTTGCGCGCCATGGCAAGGGCGCGGCGGCGGTCGCGCTGCACCGTGGCCTCACTGATCTCGATGACCAGACGGTGCGCTGACAGCCCGCTGCGGGCCAGGACAGCAGCCACGATCGTATCGAATGCAGGCTGAAGGAACTGGGTTACGGACATGTTGACCGCAACGCGCACATTCTCGTCCCACTCCACCGCGGCATGGCACGCCTGATCGAGTACCCATTCACCAAGCTGGATGATCAGGCCGTTCTCATCGGCAAGTTCCAGAATCTCGACCGGCGGAATGGCGCCACGGACGGGATGATCCCAGCGCAGCAGGGCCTCGTAGCCCGATACCGCCCCGGTGGCGACCACGGTCTGCACCTGGAAGGACAGCGAAAGCTGCCCGTCCACCATGGCTTTCTTCAGGTCATCGCCCAGAGCGCGACGCGCGCAGAGATTCTGGTCCAGCGAGCTTTCGTAATACCATATGGTCTCGTGCAGGTCGGTCTTGGCGCGGTACATGGCCAGATCCGCGCGTGAGATCAGGGTTTCGCTGTCTTTCGCATCGACCGGATACACCGCGACCCCGATGCTGCCCCCGCTGGTGACCAGATAGTCATCAATGGGAATGGGCTGGTTGAGCGCATGCTGGATGCGCTCGACAAAGCCATGCAGTTCGGCCCGGTCGGACGTGCGGTGGATGGCGATGAACTCATCCCCCCCCAGGCGGGCCACGAACTCCCCCGCGCCCAGCAGGGCACTGAACCGTTCGGCCAGCGTGGTCAGGACAATATCACCCGCCGCATGTCCGCGCGTGTCGTTGATTTCCTTGAACTTGTTCAGGTCGATGCCGATCAGCGCGAACTGTGCGCCGGTCCTGTCGGCCGTTGCCACTTCCTGCTCCAGCCGCTCATTGAAGCTGATGCGGTTGGGCAGGCCGGTCAGCGCGTCCGACATCGCCATGCGGTGCAGTTCCTGATAGGAATCCTGCCGCAGGCTGCCATCAATCACATAACAGGCGATTCCGGCGATGATCGTCAGCATGGAGCCGCCGATGACAGCGAAGCCAATGGCCTGGAACTGACCGTTATCGCCGGCCATGTCCATGTGCTGCTGCATGACGATATGCATGGCGGCCATGCCGGTAAAATGCAGCCCCGCCACGGCGCCGACCATGGCCAGCGTCATCCCGACCTCACGGCGCAGGCTGGCCGGCCGCAGCGCCAGCATGAACGCCACCGACGACAGGCCGATGCCGATCACGACCGACAGGCCGACCAGCGGCAGGTTCCATGTGACCGGGGCATCCACATGATAGGCCGCCATGCCGATATAATGCATGCAGGCAACGCCGATCCCGAAGATCATGCCGCCCAGCAGGCATCCGCCACGCCCGTACAGCCGCGCCGCCGCCATGATGGCAAACGGAACGGCCACGAACATGGCCAGCAGCGACAGCACCGTCTCGGTCGGGTCAAGGTGGACCCCGGCACTGCAGTTATAGGCCAGCATGGCGGCAAAATGCGTGCACCAGACAAAACTGGCGCCCGCCATGGCCGCGAGGAAATACCAGCCGATACGCTGCCTGCCGCGTGTTTCCGACACACGGGTCACCAGGCGCATGGTAATCCACGCGCCCGCGAGACAGACAATAAACGCACCAGCAAGCAGGAAGGGATTATATACCTTCAGTTCATAGATATGATTGCTCATGGCTTCCATTTTTGAACGATCAATACCACCAGAACATCAGAAAATTCAGGGTAACATCCGATGCCGCATGGGGGAATGCGGAAAATCATCTGGCATCAACCGCCTACAACAGGGGCATCAAAACAGGTTATTCAGTTATTTATTTTTATATTTGCTGAGATTAACCTGATATTAGTAAACATTCGCATGATATGCAACAAAAAAATATTGTTTGGCCCCATATGGAAAAATGTTTCAAATTCCCAAAACCAATGCATAGCGGTCAAGCATTTAATTAATAGGATAATCCTATTTAAAACCCATATAATAGGTTTATTTTCCTATATAAATACTGGGTTTTCATTTTTGTAGAATGTGTAATTACCTACCGATAGGAATTTATGCCAAACCCCGGCAGGATCGTCTTATTCAGGGCAGCATGCGCTGGAAAACCCGGTCACGATAAACAAATAGATGGTACAGACCCGCGCCTGCGTGAAAAGCTGCAACAACAAGCAGTAACCACGCATTCCAGTGATGTAACCATGAAAAAAAGGAATGTGTTCCGCGTATCAGTACCGGAAAAGGTGAACTGATCGGTATACCAAAGGCAATCACGGGCCGGCCGGTTGACCAGCGCGCCATGTATCCAAACACGATTTCCCCCCCCAGCAGCAGATAGAGCAGCCGGTGCACGCTGCGTGCAATGCGTTCCTGAAACGTTACAACGGGAAAGCGGATGGCCCGTCCCCCGGTCATGCCCCACGCGATGCGGGTCACGAACACGGCCGCCAGCAGCACCCCCAGCGAGGTATGGGTCACCACAAGGAACGCACGCAGCGGCAGGCCGCGGTCAAGCAGATGCCATGCCACCTGCCCGACGGTGAACTGTTCCACCACCAGCACGGCCGTCAGCCAGTGCAGCCAGCGGGTTTCCCAGCTGTAGCGCACGGGCGGCGCTGGCGAACGGAAGGAAGAAACGGTCATTGCGGTCACCCGTCATCCAAATGGCCGGAGGCTGCGGGCAGCCCGAACGGCCCGGCCGCCCGCGTTCGCATGTTCAGTTGACGCCGGGCAGGAGGGCGCTGTCCTCCCCCCCGATATTCATGTTGCTATAGCTGCCATCCGTCATGCCAGGCGCGCGGCTGCCGGATGCGGAGCCGGGCATCATCATCGCGCCGGTCATCTGGTCGGCTTCCCCGTTTTCCCCGCTGCCAAACTGCGGCACATCGCCGCCGCCCCCCGTTTCAGGCGCGCTGTACTGCGAAACCCCGGCCGATGCGCGCTCCCCTTCCGCCTGCCCCGGCACGTAGCTGCCGGCGGCACTGCTGCCCGATGACTGGCCACGCGCCTGCGCGCCCCCGGCACTGCCCGCCAGCATGGCCCCGACGGCCAGCGCCACCAATCCCTTCCTGATGTAAGCCGACATCTGATTTCTCTCCCGTTACGTGCCATGGTTCACGTCGCATGGCATCTGATCTCTACATGGGAACACCTGCCCCGACATATCAACATTACCGCGCCCGCACGGGGTGCGGGACAGTTCTGCCACGCATGTTACGCGCGTGTGCCATGCAGCATGAAACACATGGGCCAGGGTGTGGTTGTCATGAAACGTAACGGGGCGCACAGTCGGGCCATCCCGCCACGGGCCCGTACCCTGATGGAGAATGAAAGATGACCACTCTCGCCACCCTTCCCCTCAGCCAGATGACCGTTGTGCCGGACCTGCTGGCCGCTCCGGTCGGCACGGTCATGATCGCATCGGAAATCTCGCGCGATGACCAGAAGATCGTGATCCGCAGCCGCCTTGTCTCTCCCATCGGGACAACACCCGGCCTGATCATGATGGCGGCAAAGACGAAGGGGTATTTCGTGCCCGATGAAGCCTGCACCGAATTCGTGCGCACGGCGCTGGATGTGACCGAAATCATGCCGCTGCTGCTGACAAGGATCCTGCCCGGCTTCCGCTACAAATACGATGCGGTGGTGCGCGGCGACGTATGGCAGCTGCGCGATGGGGCGGGCAGGGAATTCGCGGGCCTGGCCATCGGCTCCTCCGATGAGGAGGAAAGCAAGGTCTATGCCTATGCCCGCATCGATGGCGGCCGGATTGGTGATATCGTACCCGCAACGCGGGTTGCCTATCTGGGGCAGCTTGATTTTGGCGCGGGCAACGCCAGCCCGACGCTGGGCTGAGGACTTTCCCGCCCCGGCCATGTCATGAACATGGCCGGGGCGCGGAGGCACGGGGTTCAGGCCGCTCCGGGCTGGCTTTCAAGGCTGGCCGAATTGGGCGTGCGCTTGAGGAACAGCCGGATGAAACGCGCAAGGTTGGGCGCCAGCTTCGGCCGCAGCAGGCGCGGATCATAGCCCGAGAAACGACGCTCGTTCTCGATCAGGCAGATATCGATCATGTCGCGCAGCGGCACATCGATGTCAGCCACATCCTTGGTTCCGTTGACGGTGAAGTTGTTGTCCTGCTCGTGCCTGTTGCCCTCGGCATCAAAGGTGGTGACCATGCCCAGGCGCTCGTACAGCAGGAAGAACCATACGCCGATCACGCGCGCCTCGAACCACGGGCGCTTCCACAGCGGCATGGTCGCGCGGTGCCAGGCCAGCCAGTTGGCGAACAGCAGGATATGGCGGCATTCCTCCTGCATCACCGGCTCGAACGTATCGATCAGCGCGGGGGGGAAGAAGGCGGATTTCTGGGCAATGGCAAACAGGCCGAACGCGAAGAAACTGTCCACGCATTCCGAAAACCCGGTCACCATGTAGGCCCATTCCACATCACGCGGCTCGATATAGGGCGGCTCCGACGCCAGCGGAATGTCATAGGCCGCCACCATCTTGGACAGGACTTCCTTGTGGCGGTTTTCCTCCCACGCATTGCGTGACAGGGCATCCTTCATGTCCGGGTCGTCGATCAGCCGGGCGTAGGCGGCCATGCGCAGGCGGGCCTTGCCTTCGGTCTGGACCGCGATGTCCCATATGGGCAGGGAGGTCACGCGCCTGAGCGTTTCCGGGTCTAGCTTCGGCCATTCGATGACCGACGGCTTGTACGGGTTGAAGGTATCGCGGAACATATCCGCCACCGCCTTCTTGTGCTCGGCCGATCCCGGCTTTAGCGGCCCCGGTACCGGGCTGGACCAGTGGCGGGCGTTGAAATCGGCCTTGGCCACCGCATCGGCGGTAGCCGTGCCCGGATCACGGGCTTCGGGCAGGGTGGTATAGATGTCGGAAAGTGATTTCGTCATGTCGGCTCGCTGCTCGGAACGGCGGCGGGTGGATACGCCCCCTGCGGCGGTACCGATCCCTCCGGCCTGACATCCCTGTCGGCGGTTCCCATTTATATAGAAGCACCAACCGGTGCGGAACTGTTATCGAAAACCCGCAGGGGATGCCATGGCACCCCCTGCAGCACGCACAGCCACCATTATGGGCGGCCGGGAGGATCCGCCTTGTTCTGGATCAATGCAGGTCGGAGATCTTGTCGATCACGCGCGTGACCAGCCCATATTCAATCGCTTCCGGCGCGGACATCCAGTAATTGCGGTCGGTATCCTTGCACACCTTTTCGTACGGCTGCCCGGTTTCACGCGCGAACAGGTGGTTGAGCCGCGCCCGCATCTTGACGATCTCGCGCGCCTCGATGTCGATATCGGTGGCCGGTCCGCGCACGCCGCCCATGGGCTGGTGCAGCAGGAAACGCGTATTGGGCAGGCAGAAGCGCCGCTCCTTATTGCCCGCGGCAAAGATCAGGGCGCCGGCGGAAGCCACCCATCCCGTGCCGATCATGTTGATGGGGGCCACCGAATCGACAAAGCGGATCATGTCGTGAATGGTGTCCCCACTCTCCACATGGCCACCGGGGGAGTTGACGTACACATCGATCGGCTTGTCCGACGCGCCGGCCAGCGCCAGCAGGCGGCCGGTCACATCGCGCGCGATCTTGTCGTTGATCGGGCCGAACACCAGAACCTTGCGCTGGTCGAACAGACGACTTTCCAGTTCGCCAATAGGCGAGGAAAGGGTGCGGTTCTTGTCGGGTTCCTCGGTTTCCGGGCCCTGGGGTTCGGGAATATCGGGATCTCTCGGGTCTTCATCATCCATGCGGATGCGGTCTTTCGGCTGCATGCCGTTCATCGGGTTCTCCCTATTCTCCGGGACTGTCCTGGTCATGCCCCTATCCTGCGCCGCCTTGCGCCCGGTGCCAAGTCCCCCGGGCCGCAAAGGGCGACCGGGAGGGGATGCGGGGCGCAACCCCTCTCGCTAAGATCGGCATTGCAGGCTAGTTTGTCCGCATTGTGTCGTGTACAGGCCGAAACAGGCCACGGGAGCTAGAGATTGGGAAAGCGGGCAGCATCGCCAAGTCCCGGCAGATTTTTTTTTCCGCCAGCCGGGTGCGTCGCCCCCGTACGGGCCGCATTCCTTGCCCTGCTGGCCACGGGCATGGGGGGCTGCGCGCACCATCAGGACACGGTCGACAGCCTGTCCGACTGGTACCATCACTATCAGGGCGGCGTGATCAGCCAGCAGCGCCCCCCGCCGCCGGGCACGCACCAGCCCTATCCAAAGATCGGCCTGGGACCGACCAGGCCGCCGGAACTGCCCTCACCCGACCTGCGCGAGGACATTACCGCCGACCTTGAGGCCCAGCGCGAACTCAACCAGCGCCAGGACGCGATCATGGGCACCATGCCCACGGCCGCCGACATCCCGCCCGTTCCCGGCCATCCGGTGGCGGGCAGCCAGTCCGCCTCGCTTCAGGCGGCCGACAGTCCGCCCGCGGCAGCCGGAGGCGCCACCGGCCATGGACCGGCCACCCCGAAGGGCGCGCGCGGCATGTCCACCCAGCCCGCGCCCGCGCGTGATGGCAACGGGCAGCTGCTCATGCCGGACGTCACCACCACGGTGCCCGATCACCCCGAGGCAATACCCGCCAACCTGCCCGCCATTGCAGCGGCCCCCCCCGCCCTGCCCGGCGTGGGCGGGATCAGCCTGCCCGACAACGCGCAGCGCGACGGGATGGACCTGCCCACTTACCACCTTGCCAGTCCCGATGACGGTGATCCGGTCCATTTCCTGCCCGGATCGGACCAGATCGAACCGGGTGAGGAAGACGTGGTGGACGCCACCGTCAGGCAGCGGGGCAACAGGTTCGTGATCGTGAACGGCTACGGCAATGCCGCCACCGCCACAGCGGAAGGGCAGACGGCGGCGCTGAACCTTGCCATCCTGCGCGCACGCACGCTGACACGCCTGCTGCTGGCGCGCGGGGTACCAGCCAGTCGCATTACGGTGCGCGCCCATGCCTTTGGCAATGGTGCAAGACTGGCCATCGTGCGCTAGAGTGGTGCCATGGCTGCCCCAGCAGGCAGCCCGGGCCTTATTCATCTCCAACCCGGCACGCCGCCGCGTGCCCTCAACAGAGCGTCCCATGACCGAAGAATTCCATCGTATCCGCCGCCTGCCGCCCTATGTCTTCGCCGAAGTCAACAAGGCCAAGGCCCAGGCCCGAGCGCGGGGGGAGGATATTATCGATCTGGGCATGGGCAATCCCGACACCCCCACCCCGCCGCATATCGTGCAGAAGCTGGTGGAAACGGTGGCCGACCCGCGCGCGCACCGCTATTCCGTAAGCCGTGGCATTCCCGGCCTGCGGCGGGCACTGGCGGGGTATTACGAACGCCGCTTCAACGTGAAGCTTGACCCCGAGACGGAAGTGATCGCCACCCTTGGTTCCAAGGAAGGGCTGGCCAACCTTGCGTCCGCCATCACCAGCCCCGGTGATACCATTCTGGTGCCCAACCCGTCCTATCCCATCCACCAGTTCGGCTTCATCATCGCCGGTGCGTCCGTGCGCTCCATTCCGGCAACGCCCGATGACGAGATGCTGGAGGCGCTGGAACGCGCGGTGCGCCATTCCGTGCCCAAGCCCACGGCGCTGATCGTCAACTTCCCCTCCAACCCCACCGCGTATCTGGCGGACATCGATTTCTACCGCAAGCTGGTGGCCTTTGCCCGCAGGCACGAAATCTGGATCCTGTCGGACCTGGCATATGCCGAAATCTATTTTAGCGACAACGTGCCGCCCTCCATCCTGGCGGTACCGGGGGCGAAGGACATCGCGGTGGAGTTCACATCGCTGTCCAAGACCTATTCCATGGCAGGCTGGCGCATGGGGTTTGCCGCGGGCAACCCGAAGCTGATCGCGGCCCTGACGCGCATCAAGTCCTATCTGGACTATGGCGCGTTCACCCCCATCCAGGTCGCAGCCGTCGCGGCACTCAGCGGTCCGCAGGACTGTGTTGCCGAGATTCGCGACATCTACCGCAAGCGCCGCGACGTGCTGATCCAGGGCCTGCATGCGGCGGGGTGGGACGTGCCATCACCCGACGGGTCCATGTTCGCGTGGGCGCCGATCCCGCAGCGGTTCCGTGAACTGGGCAGTGTCGGTTTTTCCAAGCTGCTGCTGGAAAAGGCCGGGGTTGCCGTGGCCCCCGGCCTTGGCTTTGGCGAGCATGGCGAGGGCTTCGTGCGGATCGGGCTGGTGGAAAACACCCAGCGCCTGCGTCAGGCCACGCGCTCCATCCGCCATTTCATGGCCGAACATGGCGGTATCGCCCCCACCACGCAGCAGGCGGCCCCCCTGCCTGATGAACAGCCCGCCCATTCATGACTGCCCAATCGGTTGACGGAAAAGAAATGACATCTTCCCCCTCCACGTCCGCCCCCCCGCCCCTGCGTATCGGTATTGCGGGGCTTGGCACGGTTGGCGCCGGCGTTGTCAGGCTGCTGCGTGAGAACGCGGGCCTGATCCGCGCCCGCGCGGGCCGTGAGCTGGTTGTCACCGCCGTCAGCGCGCGTGACCGCACGCGTGACCGCGGAATCGACCTGTCCGGCGTGGCGTGGTGCGACACCCCCGAGGACCTGGCCACCCATCCCGATGTGGACGTTGTGGCCGAACTGATCGGGGGGGCGGAAGGTCCGGCACGGCTGACCGTCAGCCGCGCGCTGGAAAACCACAGGCCGGTCGTGACCGCCAACAAGGCGCTGATTGCCATTCACGGCGCGGAACTGGCCTGCACGGCACAACAGGCGGGCGTGCCGCTCATGTTCGAAGCGGCGGTGGCCGGTGGCATCCCCGCCATCAAGACCGTGCGCGAGGGGCTGGCCGCTGACCGGATTCTCAAGATCGGCGGCATCCTGAACGGCACCTGCAACTATATCCTCAGCGTCATGCACGAGACCGGGCGTGACTTTGCCGAGATCCTCGCCGATGCGCAGAAGCTGGGCTATGCCGAGGCCGATCCCTCGACCGACGTGGACGGCGTCGACACCGCCCACAAGCTGGCCATCCTGGCGGGGCTGGCCTTCGGGCGGCCGGTGGTGTTCGCCTCGCTCTATATCGAGGGCATCCGCCGGATCGGTGCGCTCGACCTGCAGTTCGCGCGCAAGATGGGCTACCGCATCAAGCTGCTGGGCATTGCCCGCCAGCATGAAAACGGGATCGAGGCCCGCGTGCACCCCTGCCTGGTGCCACAGGATGCCTCGCTGGCACAGGTCAATGGCGTGTTCAACGCCGTGGTGGCGGAAGGTGCCTTCGTCGGCCGGCTGATGCTGGAAGGCCGGGGGGCAGGTGAAGGACCGACGGCCACCGCCGTCTGTGCCGACCTGATCGACATTGCCCGAGGCTCCGCCATTCCGGTATGGGGCTGCGATGCCGACAGCCTGACGCAGGCGGTCGCCCTGCCCGCCAGGGAATTCACGGGCGAATACTACCTGCGGCTGAACGTGTGTGACCGCCCGGGGGTGATTGCCGATATCACGGCGGTGCTGCGTGACAATGGCGTCTCGCTGCGCAGCATGCTCCAGCATGCCGATGCGCACGAAATCCGGCCCGATGGAACGCAGGCCGTGCCACTGGTGCTGCTGACGCACAAAACCAACGAAGCCGCCATGCAGCATGCCCTGCACCACATTGCCGAACTGGAAGCGGTGCTGGACGAACCGGCCCTGATCCGCATTGACGCGGGGTGAATGACGGGCCGCGGGCGGTCCTGCCGCCCCGTCCTGTGCGCTGCCTGGGACAATAAAGGCTTCCGGCGGCCGCCCCGCCTGCCAGAAGGCGGCATGCCCCGGAACGTCCGGAAAAAAAGCATCACCAGAACGGCGCTCCTTTCAGGCAGCCCCCATCCGGTGACCATATAAAGGGATCCATTCCATGTCCGCTGACCTGCTGTCCTTCCCTAGCGCCACACTGTCCGGGGAGGACGGACAGGCGCCGGTCGTACTGGGCGTGACATGCAGTGTCACCGGCCGCCAGTGGCACTGGCGCGCGGGCGGGCAGGCCAGCCATACCGACCGCATGGGCATGGCCATTGCCCAGCAGGCCAACCTGCCCGAAATCGTAGGCCGCATGCTGGCCCTGCGCGGGATCGCACCCGAACAGGTCGGTACCTATCTTACCCCCACCCTCAACGACCTCATGCCCAATCCCTCCACCCTGGTGGACATGGATGCGGCCGCCGACCGTCTGGCCAGGGCCGTCAGCAGTGGCGAGACCGTGGGGCTGTTTGGCGATTATGACGTGGATGGCGCCTGCTCCACGGCCCTTCTGGCAACCTTCCTGCAGGAGCAGGGCTGCACGGTCCTGACCCATATTCCCGACCGCATGACGGAAGGCTACGGCCCCAATACCCCCGCCATTGCCGCCATGCAGGACAAGGGCGCCAGCCTGATCGTATGCCTGGACTGCGGCACGGCGGCGGTGGACGTGCTGGAGCATGCCGGCCAGCGCAGTGACATCATCATTCTTGACCATCATCAGGTGCAGGGCACGCTGCCAGAGGTGGTGGCAACCGTCAATCCCAACCGGCCAGACTGCCCGTCCCGCCTGCACGGGCTGTGTGCGGCGGCGGTGACGTTCATGACCATTGTCGCAACCCGCCGCGCCCTGCGTGCGGCGGGCTGGTTCGACACCCGGCCCATGCCCGATCTGTGGGCCTGCATGGACCTGGTGGCGCTGGCCACCGTGTGCGACGTGATGCCGCTGCGCGGGCTGAACCGGGCCTTTGTGACACAGGGGCTGAGAATCATGGGCAGGCGAAAGCGCGTGGGGCTGGCGGCACTGCTGGAAGTCGCGGGCGCGCGCGACCCGCTTTCCGCCTTTACCTGTGGCTTCGCGGTGGGACCGCGTATCAATGCGGGCGGACGCATTGCGGATTCCGGGCTGGGGCTGCGCCTGCTGCTGTGCACCGACCCGGCGGAAGCCCGCGTGCTGGCCGAACGTCTCAATTCCGTCAATCATAACCGCCAGAGTGTTGAATCCGGCATTCTGGACCGTGCAATGGAACTGGCCGCCGCCCAGCGCGCGCAGGGCAATGCCGTACTGGTGCTGAGCGGACGGGACTGGCACCCCGGCGTGGTCGGAATCGTGGCCGGGCGCATCAAGGAAAAATTCAACCGTCCCGTACTGGTCGGCGCGGAAATGGAAGATGGCAGCGTCAAGGGTTCCGCCCGTTCGGTCCCGGGGCAGGACCTTGGGGGCGCCATCATTGCCGCGCGGCAGGCGGGGCTGCTGTCCACCGGCGGGGGGCACGCCATGGCGGCGGGCTTTGGCCTGCCGGCCGCGGGCGTGCCCGCGCTGCAGGAATTCCTCAACCACCATCTGGCCACCGCCGCGGACCTGCCGGATGCGGTGGACCTGACCATTGACGCGGTGGTGAATGTCGCCGCCGCCACTGTGGAACTGGCAGCCGACATGGATCGCCTGGCCCCCTTTGGCACCGGCAATGACGAACCCCTGATCGCCCTGCCCCGCGTGCGCGTGGCCTATGCCGAGCGCATTGGCAGCGAGGGCAATACCCTGCGCCTGACACTGGAGGGGGAAGGTCGTGGCCCAAGGCTGAAGGCACTGGTGTTCCGTGCCAATGAAAGCCCGCTGGCCACCGTGCTGGAAGACCGCGATGGGCCGCCCCTGCACCTGGCGGGCTGGCTGCGCGCGGAAAGCTGGAAAGGGCGGACATCCGCCACTTTCTTCATCCGTGACGTAGCGATCGCCCAATAATTTCAATATTTCTGCAACAGGGGCTTGACCGCCCCCGCCCGTCGGGATACTTACCGCTCACGCCTTTAGTCCCGTTCGTCTAGAGGCCTAGGACACCGCCCTTTCACGGCGGCAACACGGGTTCGAATCCCGTACGGGACGCCAGCTACTTTACCGCAGTTTACTGCGGGTCTTGGCTGATTACAGGCACTTTCCTGATTTCCAATTAGTTGGACTTTGAGCCAATCCTGAGCCAAACGGGTTTCCGTCACTCAGGGATGGCTCAGTGATATCAGGGATTCTCATGAGCGAATCACAAAAGACGAATATCGACCCCACTACGGGCAGAGCGCTGCCAAAAGGTGTCTGGTATCATAGCCCCAGCCAGTACCAAGCCCGGAAGATGGTGGACGGCAAACGTATCCGCAAAACATTCGCCTCAGCCGCTTTGGCTCGACGCTGGCTTAATGAAAAACGGGTCGAGATCAATCTGGGCCCGTTTCGTGATACCTGCGCCATCGACCGCATCCCGATCCGTCAGTTGATCGAGCGCTATCGGGATGAGTGCATGCCCACAGGGAGAATGACCGCATCGGTCATATTCCTGCCCTGCTTGACGATCCTGTGGCATCCTGCATGGCGGGCAAATGGAAACCTGCTGACGTACGTGGATTTCGTGACCGGATGATTGAGACGGGCTTTGCGAAAGGCACGGTCATCAAACGTCCGGAAGGCGCAGATAAAAAACGCAATCGCCGCCTGATCGGGAAAGAATATGACCTGATCCTGAAAGCCATGTCCAAGACGGAATATCCCGATGATGTCCTGATTGTGCGCTTTGCAATCGAACAGGGCACACGTCGGGGAGAGGCCATGGCTTTGCGCTGGCATGATGTTGACATGAAGCGCAACCTGCTCAGCCTGCTGTAAACGAAGAACATGCGAACCGCCAAGATACAGGGACCGGAAACCCGTCCCCTCATGCCCGGTGCAAAATCGATCCTGCTGGAAAAGCTGGCGATGCGGTCATCCGTTCCTGATCCTGGGGCGCATGTATTTGACGTAGGATCAGAAGACTCATTTTCCCTTCGGTTCGGACGACAGATAAAAAAATTCGGAGTTCATGACCTGACGTTCCATGACCTCCGCCATGAAGCGACATCCCGCCTCGCAAAACTGTTTCCCAACCCGATGGACCTCAAGCGGATCACGGGCCACCGCGACCTGAAATCATTGGATCGGTATTACCAGCCTGAGACCTTTCCGATCTGGCTGATCGAGCCGCAAAACAGACCCGCTGAAAACGGATATGAAAGCTGTGCTTGCATGGCTTTCATATTTCAATGTCCGAAATCCCGTTCTTTGGTTTCCTTGACCGTTTAGGCGACGTTCGCGGGGCTGGACTGGTAGATATTCGTTCCCCGTAATCCGATTTTTATGCCCCAGTGACGCCTTGCCGCTTCATTTCCCGTATAGCGGCGGATGGGTCTTTCAGCGCCATCTCCATAAGGCGGCTATCGGGAACGTCACGGAAGCTGTCTTGAAGCAGGCAAAGATCAGCCCTGAAAGCCCCATACGCCTGGACATCGGGATGCCGTTCCCATTCCCGATGCTTCTTGCATTCCTGCCTCTGTATGGCCTGCGCCACTTGCGTCATCGCCACTGACAGGCCTTCACGGATGACGGTAGCGGCATTCATATCATGATCGTCAAAGTCCGATTGGGAAAAAGGGCCGCAGCCGCTCCATTTGTTCGTCCGTCAGCCAGAACAGGTCGCTCATCTCCAGTCTCCTCACAGAGCCTGAACCAGATTTCCGCAATCAAATCAATGGGTCCTGAGCCTAGGAGCCTGGGCGTCCAGAAATCTAGAGGCTATTCAGATCCAAAGATGCCCGTTCAACCCGGAACCGGGCGGTTCCGGTATCACACATATACGCCTGCATCGGGGCTGTCGGATTCCGGGCAAGTTCATCGACTGAGCGGATGATAAAATCTGCCTTGTCATCATTCATCAACGCACAGAAATTCAGGCGCGTCCAGCCCGGTTTTCTGATTTCATTACCGTTCAGGACAGCCTGACGCAGCGCATCGGACTGTGCCTTGCTGATGGCAAGCAGGCTGTGGGCATAGGGGCCGGCACAGGCACACCCGCCACGGGCCTGAATTCCATACAGATCGGATAACATGCGGGTAAACAGTTGCTGGTGCACCACATTGCCTGCCCTGTCCGTATGCACGCGGAAGGAGAAGATGGGCAGATAGTGCTGTGCCCGTGCATTACCCACAATTTCGATATGCGGGTTCTGCCGCCAGACCTGCTCCGCCCGGGTGCGCAGGCCGTTGTGGCGCGCATCAAGCCAGTGCTCCCCCATGGCATCCTTGACAAGAAAGGCCAGCGCCGCACGAATATCGCCAATAACATCAGGCGTGCCCGCTTCTTCCCGGCTTTCAAGGCTGGCGGTATAATCATGCCCCCAGGGTGAGACAAACCGCACCGTGCCACCCCCGGTAAGGACCGGTCGCGTGCGTGCGACCGCCGCATTACGGATAATCATGATCCCTGATGCTGCCGGCCCGCCCACGAATTTATGCGCCGAGATAACAACCGCGTCCTTCTCGTACAACGTGCCCGCCCGCATGTTGATGGGCAGATACGGGCCGCCGCCCGCGTAATCCCACACGGCCAGCGCGCCATGGGATTTGAGAACTTTCGTTACCGCATCCACATCCGTAATAATGCCTGTTACGTTGGATGCGGCCGAGAAGGCGCCAAGTCGCAGGCGCGCGGGATCGGCTTCGGCCAGCGCCCTGTCGAGTTGCTCCAGGTCCGGGCCACCACATGAAGCCTCGCCAATGGTGATGACCTCTGCCCCGCTTTCGCGCCACGGCAGGATGTTGGAATGATGTTCATACGGACCGATGAACACTACGGGCCGCCTGCTGGCTGCCGTCGCTTCGGGTACCCCCAGCAGATGGACCAGTCGGTTAAGCCCCGCTGTTGCACCTGCACCGCAAAACACAGTGGAGAACCCCTCTCCCGCACCGCACAGCCGGGCAATATGTGCACGCGCGGCCTGGCGTATGCGGGTCATGTAACTGCCGCAGAAAGAAGCCTCGGTATGGGAATTGGCATAATAGGGCAGCACACGCGCCAGCACGAAATCCTCGACCTGCTTCAGCGCCCGGCCTGAGGCAACATAATCGGCATAAACAAGGGGCTTTATACCAAATGGGCCAGGCAAGGGTGCGCCCTCCCCGATCAGGCCATTGCTGAGGCTGTCATGACCACCGAGCCGTAGGCCTGCCATAAAATCCGCAAAAAACGTCTCATCCATCTGCATGGCCTATCCCCAAAAAAGCGTGTTACAGAAGGATTTTAATTGGATTATGGGCAATATTTTTCCCTATTTAATACTATAAATCAAAGATCATGTTGTCATATGATCTGGCATGAACAAGAAACCTGATTCTTTTGATCGTGCCATCCTACGCACCCTGCAAAAGGATGCCGGCCTGTCACAGCGCGACCTGGCCGCGCGTGTCGGTCTGTCACAAAATGCCTGCTGGCGGCGGCTTAATGCCCTGCGAGCAGCAGGACTTGCGGGTACGCACACCCTGCGGCTTGATCCGGCAAAATTGGGTCTGGGGCTTACGGTTTTTGTCATGATCCGCACACGCAGCCATTCGCATGAATGGCTGGAACGGTTTCACAAGGCGGTCAATGACATTCCCAATGTAATAGATTTTTACCGCATTGCCGGTGATTACGATTATATGCTCAAGATCCTGACACAGGACATGGAAACGTTCGACCGGATATATCGTACGCTCATAAGCCGGGTGGATCTGGATACGGTAACGTCCTGTATTGCAATGGAAACAATTGCCGCCAACCGCGACCTGCCGATCTGAACGGCGATGTGTCAGGTCTGGCTGGAATACCGTGCCATCAGGCTACGTTGCATGCAGAAGGGAGTACCGGCCGTGCCAGATGCCACCGCACTGGCCTTCATGGTATCAGGAGGGCTGACATAGCCCCCCCCTGTGTTGTTTTAAAAAGAAGTGGAGATCGAACCCGTCATGGAAAAACGCGGTTCAACGATATAGGTATTGGGGGAGTTGTAATCAGGATCTGACATCATGCCATTCATGAGGCGAACGGAATTTGCATTGGTTGTCACACCCGTCGTTCCGGTCCTGACAATAGATCCGGTCAGGTTGGTAAAGTTGAGCCGGAACGTGGGCGTCTGCATGAAGCTGTATGAATGGAAATGATAGCCCAGCGCCAGTGTATCGGAAACATAGCCTGGCATTCTTTCGTCCCCTGCCAGTGAAGTGGACTGCGAACTGGCATAGTGAAGACCGAAATTGGAGAAGAACCCCTTGTAAGTATATGTCAGGCCAAAGTTTGCCAGCACATGCGGGGCCATGACCGCATTATGTCCCTTGGTGGGCATATACGATCCATCCAGCGGGATATTGGAATCCATGGTCGCATTCAGGTATTCAATGGATGCATAAGGGCTGAAACCGTGAATGGGGCGTGCCCCCACCATCAGGTCAAAGCCGCGGGATGTCTGGTTACCACCATTGATGGTGGCTGTCTGTCCTGCCCCTTCATACACATTCAGCAGGCGGTCCGTGATGTTGTAATTGAAGAAGGAGAGGTCAACAATGATATGCTTGTCGTTATACCGGTAACCCAGTTCTTCCTTGATCGAATACTGGTTCTTGGGAAGCTGGTTTACGTTACTGGCAACATACAGGCTCTGTGGTGCGGGCTGGCGGAAATCGCCTTCAGCATTGATGTATATCTGATGATGCGGGTTAAACCTGTAACTGACCGAAAAATGCGGCATCGGCACATTTGAATTGCGACCCAGGTTGAAATAGCTCTTCCCGGTTTCATCATAGTATGTGTTTTTTGCCCAGTAATCGATCATGGCGTATTTCAGGCCCGCACTGACAATAAGCCGGTCACGGAAATACTTTTCGGTATCCTCAATAAACAGGGCGTTCAGTTCGTATCCTGAATGCAGCATCCCGTAACTGACGGGCTGGCCGCTGGCATAGAACAGTTGCGCCGATTTATCACTTACACTGGGTGAAGCACCGTTCCCATCCGTAACGGACAGCGGCATGGAGTATGTCTGGTCATTGTGTTCATACCAGTATCCAAAAGTCAGATGATTGTGGCGACTCAGTTTGGCCGTAACACTGGCAACTGCACCAATCTGGAGCATATTATTCTGGTTGAAAAAATACGTTAGTGGCTGCCCACCACTGACCGATGCGCCATTACCTGCAAAGTATTCTCCAGTATAATCTGCCGTCCCGGCCCCATCAGAAGTCGACCCTGTGGCCGCGTTCAGGTAAGGCTTGAAATCAAAGCTGATACGCCGGGTTGCCACAAAATGCATGGGCGCCGACATGGTGAACTCATTCCAGTGGGTCGTATTGTTACGCCAATAATCATTATTGGACGGATCAAACGAGGCCGAACGGCCATATCCGTTGCCGGTATGTTTATATTCGTAGAATTCATCCGCTGTCGGATAGTTGGACATCATCGCGTCCGTCCGATCATAGGAGGCGAACAGTTTGATGTTGGATCCGTTATCAAAGTCCTTCTGGATCCCGATATCAACATTCTTCCGTTCGTTGATGCCTGCTCCCATCCATGAACGCGCATGTGTATTGGAAAAGGAAATATAGGACCTTACGCCACTATTCAGTATGTCACCCGATTCAAGGCGGATGAACTCACGGGAGAGATTGTTGCTGCCGTAAGAGAAATCCACCATGCCACCGAATTTGTGCGATGGCGTATGCGTTACCACATTCATGACACCCGCAGCAGATGATGTTACGGGAAGATCAATGCTGGAACTGCCTGGCGTTACATTGACGGCCTCCATATCCTCGGAATCAATGGCTTCGTTTACGTAGCCAAAGCCGGCAACAGGCCCACCATTGACCATGATGGTCATGTCACTATCGGTCAGACCACGGATTTCAGCCGAACCGGTCGCTGAACCGGTCACACCCGATGTGTTTTCCGTCGCGACATTCATGCTGGGCAGGTTTCTGACAAGATCGACCACCGAGCTCTGCGGACTCTGGGCTGCGATATATTCTTTGCCAACACTCTGTACGGCATGGGAGGCGGTTTCCAGACGCATCATTCCACCCCCCCCGTTACGCGCATCACGATCCATCTTTACATTGATGGTTTCTTTCTGCGTGGCCATAAGGGGCGTATCTTTCTGCCCCACAGGTGCCGGGTGCTTTACATCGTGTGGGCTGCCCTGCTTTTTCTGGCTGGCTACGGGGCTTTTTTCTACTGGCACGGCCGCATGGGCGCATGTTTCAGTTACGAACAGAGCCGTAGTGGACCACAGCAGCAAAAGAAGGCGAGGATCATTCTTGCGGAAAGGGGGAATCTGGATTCGCATTTCTTGCCTCACAAAACATTATATATTTAAGAACGCCTCATTACTTCATAATAAAAATATTTTACTGTTATAAATTAACGCTGCAAAACGTTGTGACAGAATTGACTACTGTAAGATTTCGTTCGTGATTTCAATCAACTGAACCACCAATTGTCATAACACGTTCCCCAATTCATCCGTGCCAGGGAACTCTCATAGGTATTGATACAGATAGAAAAATACATGTAATAACCTGCTCATAGCATTCGTTTATACACGAATTATTCCATGAAGAATGCTCATGCATTTCGATAACGAAACTATATTCTTATACACCACACCATAGGTGTCATATCAAGTTAATTGTCCCTGTCAGGACGGGAGGCAACGCATGTGTTGCAAATTTATTACTATAATTCCCGCCACACTGGCGGAACCAATTTTTACGAGGAAGTATTCCGAATATTATTCAGTCACTTAAGGTTTTTACTGTGTTGGAACAGACACTGCAAAACCTGGGATCATTTTCTCCGCCATCAGGCCGGAATAAGCGAAAACTGTCCATAATTGCGCCGGCAGTGCACAAGAACATCATGTCCGCCCATGTTTACTTCCATAACACGGCCGATAATGACCATGTGCGTCCCGGCCTCTACCTTTGTTTCCACAACGGCATGAAAGGATGTGGATGCACCATTCAGGAACAGGCTGCCGTGTTCCCTGCCCCGTATCCACTGCGCACAGGCAAAATCATATGGGCGGAATTTTTGAGAACGCCCTGAAAACACATCGGAAATATCATGCTGTGTTGCCGCAAGCATGTTGATGGTCATGCTGCCATTTGCACAGATCGCCGCCACGGCCGGGCTTTTGCGATTGATGCAGGCCAGGATCATTGGCGGATCAGCCGAAACTGAGGAAACGGCACTGACCGTCACCCCCATCCTGCCTGCATCGCCATCCGTAACCACGACAGATACGGAATGGGCTGCGTGCCCCATGGCGCTGATGAATGCATCGCGCATGGCTTTCATTTCCATTGCCGTTATTTCCCTTGTTTATGTGTTGGGTAAAGCGACATGTTCACAGTTCCCATGTCGTGTCTTCCATATCGAACAGGCTGCGCCTGGTGTTTGCAGCCAGTTGCATTTCATTCCCTACCCGCTTGAGCGACATACGGTAGCTGAAGCGGTCCCAGCGCAGTGATGCAACAAGCAGGCCCATCGGGCGACCTTCGGCATTGCGCATAAGGCGCCGTATGCAGAACACCGGGGCACCGATGGCAATGTCCAGATGCCGCGCTATGGCCTTGTTGCACGGTGCCGCACTCATGATCTGGTCCGCGCTGGCCACAACATGCCCCTGGGCGCGCCATATATCGATCAACTGCTTCTGTCCCAGCAACTCCTCGTTGATACCCACGGCAAAATCAGGTGCGATATGAACGGATGTGTGGTTGATCGGGTCATTGCGCCGCCGCCGCAGGCGGGTGCTCCACAGTACCTTTTCCTCCGGGTTTACTTCCAGCAGGTCCGCCAGTACCTCGCCTGCCGAAACCCATGCAAAATGCAGCACTTCGGGGCGCATATTCGCACCGATCGAATGGAGCGTCTCGATCTCGTCTTCCACGTCCGCCACAATGGGTGGCAGGCGCGCCAGCACGCGGGCGCTACGGCCCTTGCTCCGTTCGATCAGGGCCGCCTTTTCCAGCTCGTCACAGGCCCGGCGGATTGTAATCCGCGAGACCTTGAAGCGCTTTTCAAGCAGGAGTTCACTCGGGAGTGCTCCCTGTTTATCGTAGCGCCCACCCAGGATCTCATCTCTCAGGGCCTGAAATACTTCCTGATATAAAGGTTGCTTGACCCGGTTAGGCACCTTTGGTGTCTGTGCTGTCATGTCCTGCCATCGTACGTTGGGATTATGTGTCGCTCAACTTCTCATAATACTCCTTAACTTTCTGGACAGGCAGGACATCCGCATATTTTTTATGCATGTCATACAAATTGGCGAAATGCGGGCTTTCATGCAGGTCGGCCACACATTCCTCCGGCACGATCACCCGGTAGCCACGGGACAGGCCATCGACCACCGTGGCCCGCACGCAGCCCGACGTGGAACCACCGGTCACGATCAGGGTGTCGCATTTGAGGAACGTCATGAGCGACTGCAGGTTGGTTTCGTGGAATGCGGATGGCATGAGCTTGTTGACCACATGGTCACCCGGCATGATCTTCAGGCGCGCATCAAGTGCTGCACGGTCCGAGCCGCGCTTGATGTTCTGCAGGGAATCAGGCGTGTCGTCACGTGTACCGAAAACACCGCAATCCAGGCCATCATCGCGAAAGGCGACATAGGTCCAGTACACCGGCAGCCCCTTTGCGCGGGCCAGTGCGGCTAGGGTGTTGACATACTCCGTCTGCCGGGGGTCCGTCTCATACGCGGTTACGTATTTGCCGACCTGGGTATAGGCATTCTGTAGGTCAACATTGACCAGCATCGGCCGCCTGCCAAAACCGTAACGCATATGGGCCGTCTGTTCGCGCAGGCGCGTGAACATCTGGCGTGCTGTATCATTGGAAAGTTCCATGCGATCCTCTTCCCGTCACGCCGGCTGCATGGCCGGATCAACGACAACGCCGTTTTCAACAATCAGCGTGTCATCAAGATAAAGACTGCATCCCCGCATCGGGATATCCATGTGGCAGGCGGTATCATTCGTGCCACCCAGTTCCGTATTGGGCCCGAGCGAGAACAGGACATTGCCGTAATAGGCAAGGCCATTCACACCGATTTCGCTATCGCCCTGCCGCGTTGTGGACAGGTGGGTCCAGCGCGCAAGATGGTTAAGCCCCCAGCCAATATGTGATACCGCATAGGCCCGGGGGTCGTTGTAGCTTTCAATATACCCACGGAACAGTTCGGCATCCAGGCCATCGCCTGCAATATGGGTCACCATCCCCCGCTCAATGGTCAGGGTTATGGGACTGGCCACGTAACGGCGCAGGGCCACGACAATATCGCCCGGTGCCAGGACAACCTTGCCATTTACGGCACCGTCATTCCCCTGCGAGAGCAGGAACCCCGAGGGAAAATGGTCCCAGCGCCCCGGCGTATCCGTAAAGCCATATTCCGTCATGACGGGATACTGCCCCATTTCATAACGGACATCCGTACCATGGGGCGATGTCACGCGCAGGGTCCTGGCCCGTCCCAGCAACGCCTCGCCATATTCCACACGCTGGCGCAACTGCTGTGTGGGGAACATCTTTTTCAGCACGTCAAAAGGTTCGTGTACAAACAGCATGCGCGTGCCGCTGGCGGTGATCTCGTTCTGCTCGTGCGAGAACAGCAGGCCCACCAGATCAATGACAATGTCGGCCGCTTTCAGCGCTTCGATCGCTGGGCGGTTGCCTGCCAGCGGCGTGCGCCCCACCTCGCCCGCAATACCCATTTTCGTGCGCGGGGGCAGATTGATCTGAAACGCTTCCGCCCCCAGAAGGGTCGCAGCACCCAGGAACGCGCGGGCGTAATCAGCGCGCGTCGTCCCTTCGCTCAGCACGATCAGTACCTGTCCCGTCGATACCTTGCAAAGCTTCAGTTCTTCCCTGAACAGTTCAAGGAGTTCGATATCGGTCGCCATTTCATGAATTCCCTTATGTCAGTGCAGCAGCATCAGGTTCAGTCATTCAGCACCCAGAACTGTCTCCAGCGCCGTCGCTACCGCCAGCAGTGATGCATCCGCACCCATGGCGCCAACACATTGCACGCCCAGCGGCATACCCCCCGCACCATGCCCCGCGGGCAGGGAGACGCATGGCAGGCCAAGCTGGGTCCAGCCCCGATTGAAAACCGGGTTCCCGGTGCTGGACAGCCCCAGCGGGGCTTCCCCCGGCGCGGGTAGCGTCAGCACCGCATCCAGGCCCGTCATGGCCTCTTTCCACAAAGCGCGTTCGCGGCAGGCCACAGCCTGCGCGGCATCATAAACCTGCGCTGTCGTGACAGGAGAAATCTGGATATTTTCATAAGTGCGCGGTTGCAGCCCTGCGCCATCTCCCAACCGCTCATACGCCAGGGCCCGGGGCACTTCCCACGACATGATTGCGGTATGGGCTGCCATAAGCGCGCCAAAGTCACCGGGGTCGGGCAGTTCCACAATCTCATGCCCGGCCGCACGGAACCGGTCCAGCGCACGCTCGAAAACCGCAAGTGCCGCAGGTGTCGCCTCATGCCAGAACACGGGACGGAACACACCAAGACGGAACTTTTGCGCTGCCGTTCCCGCCTGGGCTTCCAGCGGGCGCTGGGCCAGAACGGACGCGACAAGGGCAACATCCGCCACACGCCACCCCAGCAGGCCGACCGTGTCCAGCGTCTCGCACAGGACCTTGATGCCCGTGCGGTCGATCAGGCCATAGCTGGGCTTATAGCCAACAATACCACAGAAGGCGGCAGGGCGGATTGTGGAACCCGATGTCTGGGTGCCAAGGGCCACCGGCACCACCCCGGCCCCCACCGCCGCAGCCGACCCGCTGGAGGAACCACCGGGCGTATGCGCCGGGTCATAAGGGTTCCGGGTCTTGCCGGGCGCCACAAAGGCGAATTCGGTCGATACCGTCTTGCCTACAATCAGCGCCCCTTCCGCGCGCAGCATCGCCACGCAACCGGCATCCGATGCGGGTCGGGTGCCTTCGTAATGCCGAGAGCCATACCCTGTGGGCAGGTCATGCGTATCGATCACATCCTTTATGCCCACCGGCAGGCCGTGCAGCCTGCCCTTATGCGGCCGTGCATCGAGTTGCCGGGCCTGAAGGCGCAGGTATTCAGGATCAAAGCAGTGCCATGCGCCAAGGGTGGGCTCGGTCAGGTCGATGGCCTCGATCAGGGCTTCAGCCAGGGCCGCCACCATGCCTGTGCCAGCCTGTACCTGCCGGACCATCTGACGCAATGCAAGAAGCCGTTCCTTCATGACACGCCCTTCCACCCGATACAGGTATAATGCCATGGCGCGGCCCGCTCGATCTGGCCCGCCAGCGCCATCAAAACTCCATCATTGCCCAGAGCAGCCCCGAAATGTACGCCAACCGGCAAACCCTGCCCCTGCAGCCCCATGGGAATGCTCATCCCCGGGCAGCCCGTTGCATTATGCACGGCGGTAAACGGCCCATGTGCGCAGAAACGGTCATAGAAGGCTTCGGCATCCTCATCATGGCATGCCAGTTCCCCCAGCCGTGGCGGGGGCGTTGCGGCAGCGGGCGTGAGGAAGACGTCATACATCTCGAAACTGCGGCCACAACTCCGCCCGGCCGCGCGTATCGTGTTCAGTGCAAGGGCGTAATCGACTGCCGAAAGGCCGCTGGCCCAGCGCATCCATGCGGCATTAACCGGCTCCAGCATTGAAAAACGGTCCCTGAGCCCGATTTTCTTTTCCTGTGCCTGGACACCTGTCAGTGCGGCTATACCCACAATAACCCGCCAAGCGTCCTTTACCGCCACGGCGTCATACGCCATTTCGGCTTCTTCCACCTCATGCCCGAGTTCCGCGCACAGGGCCGCAGCGCGCGCAACCGCATCGCGACAGTCGGCATGGACCGCCCCGCCCAGCGGGGAGCGGGTGCTGACGCCTATGCGCAGCCGTCTGGGGTCACGGGCCACTTCCTGCATGTAAGGCCGCTCAGACGCCTTCACGGCATAAGGATCACCCGGTTCGGGCCAGGCGCAGGCATCGAGCATGGCCGCACTGTCACGCACGGAACGGGTAATGCAGTGCGGGGCGGACATGCCGGCCAGGGCCTCGCCAATGACTGGGCCCATCGGTACGCGCATGCGGCTGGGCTTGAAGCCGAATACACCGCAATGCGCCGAGGGCAGCCGGATGGAACCCGCCCCGTCGGATGCATGGGCAATGGGTACGATACCCGCCGCGACGGCCGCGGCGGCACCACCGCTTGACCCGCCGGGACTGTAGTCGGGATTCCACGGGTTGTGTGTTGCCCCCTGTGCCAGGGGTTCGGTTGTAAAACTCAGCCCCAGTTCGGGGGTATTGGTCTTGCCCAGCAGGACAAGACCAGCCTCCCGATAACGCGTGATCAGCGTACTGTCCGCAATCGAGATATTGCCGCGGAACAGCGCACTGCCACTGGTCATTGGCGCACCGGCAACGGTAACGCCGGTATCCTTGACCAGCAGCGGCACCCCAACCAGCATGCCCTCGGCCGGGACACCGTGGGCCACGGTCTGCCGGGCCATGTCGTCAAGGCGATGTGCAACCGTGTTCAGGACCGGATCGAGTGCATCAATCCGTGCAATGGCGCATTCCACAATCTCGGCAGGCGACACTTCCTTGCGACGGACCCATTCCGCCAGCTGCACGGCATCCGCGCGTACATAATCGTCAGCGTTCAGGCTCATTGCACATCCCCTTCCTTCAGCTGCCGCCCTTAGGGCATTCCGACCATTTTCTTGACCATGTCAGCCAGGCCTTCACGGTCGAACTCGCGATACAGGCGGTCACGCAGACGGGGTGCGGGGCTGGAATTGACATTTTCAAACAGGGCGACACGACCGGCAAGGGAACTGGACGTCAGATCCCAGATGAAGTTCATGAGCATTTCCTTTACTTCACCGCTCACGCCATGGCCGGGCAGCAGTTCGGCCAGACGGTGGCCGATATCGGGATTGTCAAACGCCGCCTTACCAAAGCGCATGACAAGCCCCTGGCCGCACAGTTCCTGCAGCACATGGATGATGCGGGGGTAGTTCTGGATGGAATACAGCCGCCCCGCCGTAAGCAGGCACACATCGGGGCCCATCACTTCGCCTATGGTCGGCTTGCCGCGCGCTTCTGCGGCGTAAATGAAGGCCCGCAGCGTCTGGGCATATTCAATCAGTTCGCCCAGCATGCCCTGCACGGCGGGAATATGGCCCGTGCCCAGCACATCGAGCACCAGATGACCACACCCGACAAAAATCTCGGCCTTGACCGCCAGGCGGGTCAGGACATGCCAGTGTGCCCAGTTACAGACAGGCCCGTAATAATTGACCAGGGTGGGATCGCCCAGGTTGAAGATACGATCCTTGGGCACGAACACGTTGTCGAACATGATCAGCTGATCGGCTTCCTCGCCATGGCAGGTGATCGGGTGATCGAACGGATTGGCGCCGGGGTTGGACAGCATCTCACGCGAGACCATCCGGATCCCGTCCGATGCGACAGGCACCGAACCCCAGATGCAGGCTTCCGGCGGGGTGCCACCGTAGGCGAGGTTGGTAAAGAAAATCTCGTTGGACTGCGCGGCGATGGAGCCAACGGATTTCGCACCACTGACACGCACGCCATCACGCTCGACACTGACCACCTTCAACAGGGAAACCGCGGCAGCATAACCCGAAGACCGGTCATTCTGCGGGCCAGTTAGGCTTTCGGCTGCCGTCAGGTTGGTATTGCGCCCCAACTCGACAAAGCGTTCGATATTTTCAGCAAAGTCGGGCTGGCAGACGTCAAAGCTGGACTTCTTGTCGCGGAACATCGGCAGATAGGCCAGCAGGCCAACAGCAATGGTCGGCGCCAGATCGGGCGGACGGCCAAAGGTGCCAACAGTCTTGCGGCTGGTATATTCGATCATCCGCCGACGGTCGGCCAGGTCCTCTTTCGTGCGGGGCACCTGCCACGCGCGGCTGGCCTGCCGGTTGGCGGATACATCGAAATAGGTGGTATCTTCCTGTGTTTCCGGGCGGAACTGGTCATCGAACATGCTGGCCATCAGGTCGATGCCGGCGTTCAGGGCCGGCTCATCCGTTACCTTGTCCAGCAGGCGGCCATTGACCCATACCTTGCGCCCGTCATCCAGGGATTTCTTGAAGGCTTCACCCGTGCGCAGTGCCGGCGGGTTGGGAGATTTCATGTCATTCATGAGAAACTGGCTCCGTTTGTTTGGTTTTTATCAGTAATTTTTTACTATGGAATTTCTTTTAATAAATATACTTGAAAATAAATATATAATACCACCAGATAATGCCGAAACTATAAAACTAATGTCAATATTATTTGTGAACTTTGAGAAGTAACCAACAAAAATACTGTTATTCGAAAAAGGTATGCCAAACAGTATTCCAAGTGCCCATGCAAATACCGCAGGTAAATTGTAACCATTGACATACCAGTACGATCGGCCGCTGACCGGTCCGGGTGAACGGATGGCAGGCACGTCAAACCAGCCGCGCGCATGGAAATACCCAATAATGTTTATGGTAATCCACGGTGTTACAAGCATTGTCACGATGGAACACAAGGCCATGATACTGTCTGACATCTTCATGATGACCAGACCGACATATCCCAGGGCTATGCCAAGCGTGCCGAACAGATACGCGACATTGACCCGGCGCCATTTATGAAGAATGGCATTGAGATTCAGGACACCATTATAGACCACCATTGCCCCGTTACATGTATTGGCCGCAACCGCAATAATGGTGACAGGCAGAATAAGGATGGAAGGAAGACTGCCCACCATCTGCTGTGTCACGTCAAAGGGATCGGTCACACGCAACCCGATCACCATCCCTGATGACAGGGCAAGCATACAACCCGCTATCATGCCAAACGCCGTCCACATGAACAGTTTGAACGATGGCGTACTGGCAGGCATGTACCGGGTATAATCCCCTGCAAACGGTGCATAGGATATGGCATTGGCCAGGAAATAGGATGCCGAGAGAACCCACAATGCTGCCGGGTTGGCTGTCTTGTGCACACCAGCGGGATCAAAATGACCTGTAGGATGCATGATCACACAGACCAGAATCAGGGCGATGATCGCGATACCTGAAAAGGAGACGAGCTTTTCATAAAATACGATTGTCGCATGGCCAAGAAGGGCCACGACAACAACAAGTATTCCACATGTCAGGATTGAAAAGACCATCCAGCCCGGGGTTTCAGGCACATGCATCATAATATTGAGTATTTTCAGGAACTGGGGCGCGCCAACCCATAACCCCATGGCGAAATAACCCAGATCGATCATCTGTATGATGACTGACCCGACATAGCGCCCGCGCGCCCCAAAAAAGGCCATGCTGGTCATGACGGAGTTGGCGCCTGTTTTCTGCCCCATCATGGCCATGCCACCAACGGCACAGGCCCCCAGCACGGTCCCGACCAGAATGGCCGAGAATGCGCCCAGAACTGACAGCCCCATGGCAATCGGCATGGCGCCGACCAGCAGGGAAGCATAATTCATCTGGCTGCCAAAAAAGATCAGTGCCAGTTCGCTTGGGCGACCGTGGCGTTCATTTTCAGGAATGGGGGCCGCACCATGCGTTTCGATGTGGCCGATACCATCTGTTGCCGCCCAGTTTGCCGCCGTCATGGTCAATCTCCCACAAGGCCAAAATCACTTGGCGATGTCTTATCAGGATGATGCGATCACACTAAAGGTGTTATGATAACTTTGTCAAAGTTTCTTTATCGAAACATAATTATTTTTATTTGGTGCTGCTTCATGTCCGCCTGAAAACGGACATGAGCCTGACCATGTCTTTATTTTTAATAAGCCGTATCAGGACTGAACCAGATTATTGAGTCGGTTCATGATCCCATCAGGTAGTGTAATGCGCGCGGCATCCATGTTCTCCCGCAGGTGCCCAAGCGATGCCGTGCCGGGAATGGGCAGGATGCAGCGTGAAAACTGGAGTAGCCAGGCCAGGCTGAGTTGGTGGACCGAGATGCCCATCTCTGCCGCACACGACTCAAGCTCCCGGGAGGAATGGGGATGGATCCCGCCCCCCAGGGGGAAGAACGGCACAAACCCCATGTCATGCCGCGCACACAGGGCAACCAGCGCATCATCCTCACGGTGCAGGATGCCATAATGGTTCTGCACACAGGCAATTGGCGTAAGCGCCATTGCCTGTTCCACCATATCCAGCGTTACGTGGCTCAGGCCCAGATGCCTGATAAGCCCCTTCTCACGCAGGCGCATGAGCGCGGTAAGCGGGGCTTCGATGGGCACGCCGCCTGGGCGGTGCGGATCGGCATCATTCACGATCCGCAGGTTGACCAGGTCAAGGCAATCCAGCTTCAACCGACGCAGGTTATCATGGACAGCCTGTTCCAGTTCCGCAGCGGAAAGGGCGGAAGGCCAGGACTTGTCCGCCCCACGCCGTGCACCCACCTTGGTTACGATCACCAGGTCATCCGGGTAGGGATAGAGGGCTTCGCGAATGATTTCGTTTACGACATGCGGACCGTAGAAATCACTGGTATCAATATGATTGACACCCAGATCCACAGCCTCCCGCAGCACCTTTACCGCATTGCCCCGATCCGCAGGTTCCCCCCATACGCCGGGTCCGCACAGGCGCATTGCACCATAACCCATCCTACGCACGGGAAGGTCGCCCCCCAGTAGGAAAGTCGTCTCTTTATTGTTCATGGCGGCTTCTTCGCTTCCGTATCGAGAATGTTCCTGTCAGGTCATGATGCAATCGGGTTTTTTACTGCCTGATTACGGAAAGTGCGGCGGCACAGGCGGCACCTGCATCGACATCCACTCCAAGTTCGCCCAGCGCCCCGCATAATGCGGCCAGACCTGCCACAGCATAGATGGGCTGTGCCGTTGGCCCCATGTGACCGATACGGATGACCCGGCCCTTCGTCTCTCCCCGACCGATGGAGAAAATGACCCCGTACCGCCTGCGCGCCACTTCCAGCACATCGGTATCCGTTACCGTTTGCGGCAGGCGCACGACCGTAGTGGTGGGAGAGGCAATGGAATCATGCGCCGCCCAGATTTCCAGACCGGCCGCCTTGATCCCCGCGCGGCATGCCCGTGCGGTCAGGTCGTGACGCGCCCATACCGCCTGCGGCCCTTCTTCCAGATAACGGTCAAGACCTGCGTCCAGCGCGTTGATTTCAGAGACGGACGGCGTGTATGGAAAAGGCTGACCGGCCTTCCATGCGTGCTCCCAGTCCAGAATGCTGAGTACGGAATCACGCGGGGCGGTGGGGTTGGCATGCATCTTTTTCCATGCCCGTTCACTCACCCCCAGAATGGTCAGGCCCGGGGGACAGCCCATGCATTTATTGGGTCCGGTCACGAACATATCGACACAGCAGGGCTCTGGCATGATGTCCATGCCCGCAAAGGAAGAAACCGCATCCACTACAAACAGGGCGCCATGTTCGCGCACGGCCTGCCCGATCGCGGCGACCGGGTTTATGGTGCCCGAAGGGGTATCGTGATGACAGATCGACACGACCGATATGTCAGGACGGCTAGCAAGCATCTGCCTTACTTTTTCGACATCAATGACTTCATTGAACGGCGTGCGCAGTTCAAGCAGTTCGCCACAATGGGGGCGGACCCATTCACCGAACCCGTCACCATATGCGCCCGAAACCAAATTGAGAACGATATCCGCCTTGTTGAAGAAAGAGGCCGCAACAGCCTGCAGGCCCAGCACCGGTTCGCCCTGCAGGATGACGGGAACCGTCTTTGTCTCCAGCGCTTTCTGCAGCTTGAGGCACACGTTCTCGTAAAAATGCTGGAATGCCGGATCGTAATCATAAAGTACCGTACGCGACAGGGCGCGCAGCACTTCGGGGTACGCATCCACCGGGCCGGTGGTCAGTGTCATGATGCTCTGGCGTGCCAGCGGCAGATCGCATGAAGAAGGTGTCACTGTCTTTCATCTCCTGTTCAGGATGGCGTGCATCACGGCCATATATTATCAATAAAAAACCCGATTTTTTGTTACTATATAGCAACAATATGGATTTACTTTTTCCCTTCGACGGTCCTGCTCAGCACCCTGCCACGGGGACGCCATCCACTCGTATGGGCCCCGTCTTCCTGCCTGAGCTGCAGGAAGCCTGCCATACCAAGCAGCACCAGAGAGGCACTGCCGTACAGGGCGGTCCTGAAATCACTCATGTCCGGGTGCGCGCCACGGGCCATCAGGTTGAGCATGGCCGCACTCAGGGCAACGCCCAGACCGGTTGACAGCTGCTGGGCCATGCCAATGAGCCCCGTGCTGCGGCTCAGCCGGTCAGCCGGGATATCAACAAAGGAAATGGTATTAAGATTGGTAAACTGCAGGGCGCGCGATATACCAAATATGATAACAGCCAGCACAAACTTCCATTGTGCCCCGATACCATCCATCAAGGTAAAAGGCAGGATCGTCATGGCACCGACCAGGCTGTTAAAGGCCAGTACCGTCCTGAACCCCAGAAGCCGCAGCAGCCAGCTTGAGAGAGGACGGACAATAACGGCCCCAAAACTTGCGGCAAAGACCAGCAGGCCTGTCCGGAATGGTGTAAAGCCGAATTGCAGCTGAAGAAGAAGTGCAAGCAGAAACGGAATACTACTGAACCCCATACGGCTCAGGCTACCGGCCAGCACACCGATGCGGAATGTGCGGATGGACATCAACCCCATGTCCAGCGCAGGGAAACGGGCCCCGATCGACCGCCGGCTGTACAAAAAAGTGACTGCCAGACCACCTGCAAGTAGCATCCCCCCCCAGGCCATGCTACTGCGCCGCCCCAGCAGTTCGGTACCAATCTGCAGCAGAAGCATGCCCGCGGCACAGATGATGAAGCCGATCCAGTCAAACGGTGCAGGCATCCTGCGCATCTCGGGACGGACACGCCACAACGTAAGCAGGATGCCGCCAACCCCGATAGGCACGTTGACCAGGAAGATCCAGCGCCAATTTGTGTACTGCACCAGAAAACCACCCAGCACAGGCCCCATCAACGGTCCGATCACGACCGGTACGGACATGTAGGTCATTGTCTTGACCAGTTCACTACGCTCAAAGGAGCTGAGCAGGATAAGGCGGCCCACAGGTGTCATCAGCGCGCCCCCGAACCCCTGCACCATACGCATCAGGCTGAGGCTGAGGGGGCCGTTACTACAGGCGCACAGGATCGATCCGACCGTAAAAACAAGCAGCGCCGCCATATAGACCTCGCGCTTGCCCCAGCGCTCTGCCGCCCATCCGCTCATTGGCATGAAAACGGCAAGACTAAGCAGATAGGACGTAACGGCAATATTCAGGCTAACAGCTGTGGTGTGAAAATTATCCGCCATTTTTGGCAGCGCTGTAATGACAATTGTCGTATCCAGCTGCTCCATCATAAAGCTGATCGCCACGATAAACGGTATCAGCACCCGGTCTACTGCATTATACTTGGGCACCCGAGACGTTACATCTGCCTGTATGCTCTTGATCATATACCTGCCTTTGCAGCTATGCCGTATAGAGCGCACCGACCTTCTGGGCGCCAGCATCAGGATCATGTCATGAAAGAAATGATCTTAAAAGGTGTCATTATACCTTTTTGACGAATTTAATTTTTAAATCCTGACCATAAAGACAGATATTTACATAAATATCATATTAACTTTATGATTTATAATATAAATATCAATGAATGAAATAAATAAAATATGGTCGTCCGCAAAGTGATTGCACATGTCATATTATGTTGTCATGATGCCCGCGCACCATGAATGAGCGCCATATTATGTGCCAGTCGCGTTTAGCTGTTGAACTCGCCATCTCCTCCAACCTGTCAGGCGGGCAGGATAAGGCCATTCTTGATATCCTGGTCCAGGATGCGCGTGACAAGATTGGCAGTATAGATAATCGTGATTTCTCGATCGTTGTACGCGCCACACAGGACGGCACTGTATTGGGGGGGTTGATTGCCCAGTCACGCTGGGGTGGCTTCCACATTATCCTGCTTGCCCTTGACCCGAAACTTCAGGGACATGGAACAGGCAAACAACTGATTACCATTGCGGAAGAAGAAGCCCGACGCCGTAACTGCCACCATATATGGCTTGATACCTATGAATTTCAGGCCAAGGCTTTCTACCAGAAAATGGGATTTGAAATATTCGGGCAGATAGATGGCCCTGCACCCGTCTATCCGCGCTATTTCATGCAGAAAAAACTGAGGAACACTGTTTCTCCCCTCTAGTTGCTACAAACTCACTGTTGACCCATGATTCTGCCCGTGTGATACATATGTGTGTCACATGGTTGAAAACCCTAGATATGGTGGTTTTTCTGCTTGAAAAATCAGCATGTTGTATATTGATTGCCAGAAAGTCCCGTACGGAACGCCAGCGACTTTACCGCAGTTTCCTGCAGGTCTTGGCTGATTACAGGCACTTTCCTGATTTCCAGTATGCCCGGCCTTGCGCCAGACGGGTTTCCGTCGCTCACGGATGGCTCAGTGATATCAGGGCTTCCCATGAATGAATCACGCGGAAGACACGGTCCATCCCATCACGGGCAGACCGCCGCAAGGCATCTGACGGTCTGGTTGAAAGAACGGCTGCGCGGAAAACCCAGACCCGGAAGGCACAGGCAGGCATGTCGCCACGTCCGCGTGGCGATGTCGCCTATCCCGCACTGTCCGCCCATACCGGTGCAAACTCTTCGGCCTGATGCAGGATATTTTGCACGGCCTCACCCTGCATGTCGGGCGGATAGCCATATTTCCGCAGCAGGCGTCTGACCGCCGTGCGCATCCGTGCGCGTGCCGACGCCATGACGGTCCAGTCCACCGTGGCATTCGCCCGAATGGTCCTGACCAGAGCCGTGGCAATCGCGCGCAGGCCAGGGTCTCCCATCGCCATCCGTGCGCTTTCATTGCGCGCAAGGGCATCATAGAAAGCCATTTCTTCCGGCGTCAGGCCGAGTTCCTCGCCACGCACCCGTGCGGCCGCCATTTCATGGGCCAGACGGATCAGTTCGTCCAGGATCTGGGCTGAGGTCAGGGCATTGGCATGATAACGGCTGACCGCCTGCTCAAGGCGGATCGAAAACGTTTCCGCTTCCGTCAGGTTTGAACGGCGGCGGCTGCGAATCTGATCTTCCAGCAGCTTGCGCAGGGCCTCGATCGCCAGGTTACGGTGCGGCATCTCCCGCACTTCCTGCAGGAAGGCATCCGAAAGGATGGAAATGTCCGGACGCCCGATGCCGGCGGCTTCCATGATATCGATAATGTCCGTGGACACTACAGCCCGACTGACCAGTTGCCTGATCGCCAGTTCGCGCTCCTGCGGGCTTCTGCCGTCCGCGTCATCACCGCTCCTCTTTACCAGGACCGCACGGACCGCCTCGAAAAAACCGACTTCATCACGCAGCACGGCAGCCTGATCACTGGCGGATGCAAGTGCAAAGGCGACCGAAAGCGCCCTGACCGCATCGGGAAAGCGCCTCTGCGCGGCCTTGCGCCCTTCGTCAGTCGTCGCCTGCGCGGTCTCGTACTGCTGCTGGCCCAGGATACGGTCCAGTGCTCCGGCCATGATCGCCAGTTTAACCCCGGGTGCGGTACCCGGGACAAGGGCGGGACGGTAATCGAAACCACCGGCCTGTTCCGGACTGAACATGGCCCGGACAATCTCGTAGCGTTCCTGCAGGGCACGAACGGCCTCGGCTTCATCAATCCCGACCTGTTGCCGGTCCCCGGCAGAGTATTCACCCAAAGCCGCTTTCAGGTTCCGGGCCAGGCCAATGTAATCCACGACCAGACCACCGGGTTTGCCCCTGAACACACGGTTCACGCGGGCAATGGCCTGCATCAGCCCATGCCCCCGCATGGGCTTGTCCACATACATCGTGTGCAGGGCAGGCGCATCAAAGCCCGTCAGCCACATGTCGCGCACGATCACCAGTTTCAGCGGGTCGGCATTGTCCTTCATGCGCCTGGCCAGCAAGTCGCGGCGGGCCCTGGCGCGCCTGCCGATATGCGGCTGGAACCCCGCGGGATCGGCGGCACAGCCGGTCATCACAACCTTTATGGCGCCGGCGTTGTCATCATCGCTGTGCCAGTCCGGACGGATACGGATGATCTCGTCATAAAGTGCCACGCAGATGGCGCGGCTCATGCCGACGATCATGCCCTTGCCATCAAGGGCCTCAAGCCGGTTTTCGAAATGCCGGACCAGATCACCGGCAACCCGCCGCAGGCGTTGTTCCGCACCGACCAGCGCTTCGAGACGCGAATATTTCCGGCTAAGCTTTTGCTCTTCACTCTCCGGCAGCCCCTCGACAATCTCCGCCAGTTCGTCGTCAAGCCCCTCCCTGACATCATCATCCAGTTCGACGCGTACCAGACGGCTTTCGTAATAGATGGGCACCGTCGCGCCATCTTCCACTGCCTGCGCGATGTCGTAAATGTCGATGTAATCACCAAAGATCGCACGGGTATTCACGTCCGCCGTCTCGATCGGCGTGCCGGTAAAGCCGATGAAGGACGCATTGGGCAGGGCATCGCGCAGGTATTTTGCAAAGCCGTAGGAGATCCTGCCCGTCTGACTATTGAACTTCGCCTCCAGCCCGTACTGGCTGCGATGCGCCTCATCGGCCATGACCACGACGTTACGGCGGTCCGTCAGCAGCGGCACGCCTGTCCCCTCGCCTTCGGGCTGGAACTTCTGAAGCGTGGTGAAGATCACACCGCCGGAGGCCCGCCGGAGCAGCGTTCGCAGTTCATCCCGGCTGCCCGCCTGTTCCGGTGTCTGGCGCAGGAGCGCCTGCGCCCCTGAAAAGGTTGCAAACAATTGGTCATCCAGGTCATTGCGGTCAGTCAGCACAACGATCGTCGGGTTTTCCATTGCCGGGTGGCGGGCAATGACCCCGGCATAGAACGTCATCAGCAGGCTTTTGCCCGATCCCTGCGTATGCCAGATGACACCCGCTTTCCGGTTGCCGCCCCGCGCCGTCGCCCGGACTGTCTGTGCCACGGCCTTACGGCAGGCATGGAACTGATGATAGGCGGCCAGAATCTTGATGGGGCTGCCGTCTTTTTCCGTAAACAGCACGAAATCCCGTATCAGTGCCAGCAGCCAGCGCGGGGTGAACACGCCGCGTAGCACTGTTTCCATTTCCTGATGGTTCTTGGCCACCAGTTCCTCGCCATCCACCGTGCGCCAGGGCATGAAACGCTCACGGTCTGCCGTAAGCGAGCCAACCCGTGCCTCGGTGCCGTCGGAGATCACCAGCACTTCGTTAAAGCGGAACAGGGAAGGCATGAACGAACGGTAGCTCTGGAACTGGTTCCAGGCAGCGTCCAGCGTGGCCTGTTCGGAACTCGGGCTTTTCAGTTCGATCATGCCTACAGGCAATCCGTTGACGAACAGCACGATATCGGGCCGTCGGCTGGCCTCGTCCTTTTCCACCACGAACTGGCGCACGGCGAGGAAGTCATTGCGTTCTGGATGATCAAAATCGATCAACCGCGCCCGGTCCCCGGACTGCGTGCCGTCCTCACGCACCACGTCCACCGGCACGCCATCGACCAGATAACCATGCAGGCGGCGGTTTTCATCCACGACATCAGGCATGCCGTCGCGCTTCAGCGCCCGCAGCGCCTCATCCCGTGCGACCTGTGACAGATGCGGATTCAGGCGATCAATGGCGGCCTGAAGTCTTTTATTCAGAATGACATCCGATAACGAGTCACGCTCGGCATGGGCGCCACCGGGGGAGATATCGGACCCGGTTGTGATTGCGTATCCGCATTCGCGCAGGATGTCGCACGCCCAGTCCTCGATCTCGTTTTCGGACAGGAAACTCATAGCGCGTCTTCAACCATCTTCCCGGCGTCACGGATACGGATTTCACCCGACATCAGTCTGGGAAGAAGGAGATCGCGAAGTTCAGAAAGGTTACGGGACTCCTTATGATTTTCTTTTATTTTTCTTATATGACTGCCAATGATCAAATCAGCCTGCTTCATTACACAGGATGAAGGTATGGTAACCAGGCTTTCCGTCAGATGGTGCCGCTGGATATGGCCCATTGTTGTTGCCTTGCTTTCGGCAATGGCCTGGAAATCCGGCATGTAGTGCTGGATCCATTCAAAAATAAACCAGTCTGGAAACCGCCCTGATGTGACCTTGAACAGATGTTGATTCAAGGCGCCCCTTTCGCCATTCCAAAATTTACAGAGCAGGCTGCCTGACCAGGAAAACAGGATGTCTCCTTCCTCTACAACATATTCACAAGGAATCCCGACGGAAACCCGATCCGCCGAATGGGTACTTTCAGAGCGCAGTTGCGCGATTTTGATGGCGGGAAGGAACGCGCCTTCCCCGGCCGGGTATTTCTGGAGAGCGAGGCCATTCAGGAACGAGGCCACATTATCCACTGGTTCGACCGTCCACCCCTCCGGCTTTTCCTCATCATCCAGCCGGTCAGGAAAAAGCTTCCAGATTTCGGGAGCGAGATAGGCGGCCTGCCCGGCCATCTTCGCCCGTGTCGGACCAAACCCGACAAACCAGTCTTGAAATAATGCCCGTGCCATGGCTTCAAGGGTTTCGTTTGTCCGACAGTTGAGATCGATTTTATTGTCCAGAATATCGAGTATCGAGGCAATACGCCCCTGATCTTCGAGGGATGGGCAGTCAAACTGAAAAGAAAGAATGCGGGAAGGTGACGTATGCTTTACTGTCGATCCTGTATAACTTGCCAGAATTTCATCTCTGTAGGCAGATGTCCGCATCAACCAGTAAATAAATCTAAGGTTGATGTTCCCCTTCGGAACAATTTTCCCAATGCGCTGGTTATGAAGGAACGTATTGGCGGACGCCGGCACCGAGGCTGAATAGCCGAGGGTATCCGCGTCTTTACTCAGATCTGTCATTGTAACAATAATATCGCCTTCTGACAGACAATATTCATCCGGCACGGGACCGTTATAATATTTGGCCTTGCCTGATCTAAACCCTCCGCCAATGGCGAAATTTCCCGGTGTTGCAAGTATGAACCCGGTAGGCGAGTCAGAAAAAAATTCACCCCTGAACGCAAATCCGTGCCTGATGTCAATAACGTCAGCAAGCTTCATATTGATTTTTGCCTTGTATATAATATAAGTTTCATTGAAAGTAATTACCTGTAATCATGATTTATGGTTCAATACCCGGTAAAAATCCGGATGGGTGGCGTGTCGCGCCCGGCCCCAGAGGGTCCGTTATCCCCGCCTGCGGGGTAAGGGGCGGCATCATGCCGCGCGTTCCGGCACAATCAGCTTCAGGGCAGCCGTAATCTTCGCATTCAGTTCCGCGCCCTGACGGAACTGCGCCTGCAGGGTTTTTTCAAGTACCGCAAAACGTTCGGCAAATGGAACGCTGTCCTCTACGGTCTTTTTCTTACCCACATAACGCCCTGGTGTCAGGACAAAGCCGTGGCGTTCCACATCTTCCAGTGTAACGGATTTGCAGAAGCCCGGGATGTCCCCATAAGGCCCGGCCCCCTTTTCGCCGCGCCAGGCATGATAGGTACCGGCAATAAGGGCAACATCCGCATCCGTCAGCTCACGACGGGTGCGATCGACCATGATGCCGAGTTTGCGGGCATCGATGAACAGTATTTCCCCACGCCGGTCCCGCCAGCCTTTCGGATTCTTGTTGCGGGCAAGGAACCACAGGCAGGCGCGGATCTGTGTCGAATAAAAAAGCTGGCCGGGCAGTGCCACCATGCAGTCAACAACGTCGGCCCCGACCATGCGGCGGCGGATGTCGCCTTCACCATTCTGGTCCGACGACATGGAACCATTGGCCAGGACCACGCCTGCCATTCCATCGGGAGCCAGATGCCATAGAATATGCTGGAGCCATGCATAATTGGCATTGCCCGCGGAGGGTTTGCCATACTGCCATCGCGGGTCCTCCTCCAGCGAGGCGTTCCACCACTCCGAAACGTTGAATGGCGGATTGGCAAGGATGGTATCGAAGCGCAGATCCTTCAGGGCATCACGCAGGAAGCTGCCTTCGTTGTTCCAGCGAATATCCGCGCCAATACCCCGTACGGCAAGGTTCATTTTCGCCAGACGCCAGGTGGTGTAATTGCTCTCCTGCCCGTAAATGGCGATATCACCCAGCTTGCCGCCATGGCTTTCCACGAACTGTTCGGACTGCACGAACATGCCACCAGAACCGCAACAGGGATCGTAAACGCGGCCCTTATAAGGTTCGAGCATGGAAACCAGCGTGCGTACGACGCTGGACGGCGTGTAGAACTCTCCCCCGCGCCTGCCTTCAGCGCCGGCAAAACCGCCGAGGAAATATTCATAGACACGCCCCAGAACATCACGGGCCTGATCTTCGCTACCGCCCATGCCGATTTCGGAAATGAGATCGACCAGTTCACCCAGCATCACGCTATCAAGTTCGCGGCGTCCATAATCCTTGGGCAGGACATTTTTCAGCTGATCGGGATTGGCCTGTTCGATTGCCAGCATGGCATCATCGATCATTGTGCCGATGGCGGACGAGCGGGCATTGGCCTGAAGATGCGACCAGCGGGCGGCTTCCGGCACCCAGAAAATGTTCTCGGCCAGATATTCGTCCGGATCTTCCGCCGCTTCCCGATCATCATGCAGAAGGGCTTCGTGATGCGCCTCGAAGGCGGTGGAGATATAGCGCAGGAAGATCAGCCCAAGTGTAACATGCTTGTAGTCCGAGGGCTCAAGGTTCTTGCGCAGCTTGTCAGCGGCAAGGAACATCTGCTGCTCAAAACCGAGATTGGCGGCGGTTGCCTTCGCCTTCCTCCGTGTTGTTTTTTTGGGGGCCGGAGCAGCGTCCGGGTTCTTGCGGGGGCGGCCACGAGGCATGGAAACAGGCTTTCACGATAACAGGACAGCACGTTACAATCTGCCTGATCAGGGTTCAATCGTCGAGGGGTGAGGGCATGCAGGGAGAGGGACCCGACGCGCCCGCCGGCCTTCACGGGCGGTCATGATGGAAGGATATTCCAGGCATCAGGCTACCGGAACCTGAGCGCATGGGCCTATATGCGGTAATCCGGCAGGCATTCCGCACTGCCCATAGCTGTATATGAGCCACGATGCCGTCCGCTGCCGCGCTCCCCTTCCTGTTTATTGATATCGAGGCGACTTCACTACACCCCGACAGTACACCCATAGAAATCGCATGGGTTACGGAAGAAGGCGATGCGGAAAGTTACCTGATCCGGCCACAACCGCACTGGACGGACTGGTCGGTGGCGGCACAGCGGTTGCATGGCCTGACCCCTGCCCTGCTGTCACGCGATGGCATGGCGGCGGGAGACGTGGCTGCCCGATTTGCACGGGCCGCACGGGGCCGGCAGGTCGTCAGTGATGCCGTTGCGTTCGATACCGCATGGCTGGGGGCATTATGCCAGAGCGCGGGTCTGGACACGCCCCCCGTTCTGCCCGTGCAGGTTGCCTATGCCAGGGCATTCAGGCCCCGGCTGGATGCGACCCTGCCATATGCAGCGCAGGCGGAAAGGGCACTGGAATGGGTAAAAGAGACCGAACGGCGTGAACAGATGCGCAGGCGCGTCCGCCACCGCGCCCTGACCGATGCACAGGGACTGCACTGGATATGGCACGAACTGGCCCGGGCATGAACGCCCGCCATACCGGCATTGGCAGAAACGGTACCACATCCCCTTGCCCCATATCCGGAAATGCCCCGTACTGAACGTGCAGTCGGCCACACCGCAGGATACCGGGATGCGTTGCCATACCAGACCCCGGACGGGCGCGAATTACACGGACCCGCCACCATCCCCGCGCCGCGCATGCCGGATGCGCCGCCGCCGGCATGCACGCGCCACATCCATGACCAGCGGGGGCAGCAGCCCACGCAGGTACACCTCCAGCCGCTGCGAAGCCGACTGGCTGTACGTGGCCAGATAGAGCGTGTCCCCGCGCCGGTCCCGCGCCTGCGGGCGGGGCGCGGTATAGAAATAGGCAATCAGCGACCGGCGTACCCGGCCGGGCCGCACCGCCGTGGGGTGTCCATGCCATGCCCGGACCGACTGTTCCATCAGTACCGTGCGGGCGAAGGACGGGCATATTTCCACGCCCCGTCGCCGGGGCCGGTCATGCCACAGTTCCAGGGCACCCCCATCTTCCCCCCGCCAGCCGGAATTGAGATAGGTAATGAGCGCCAGCCGGTTTTCCAGGTGGGTGACGGGATGATGGCCGAAATCGAGATGTACCTGAAAATGCCCCTGTCCCCCCACTTCATGCATGCCGCCACCATACAGGTAGGGATCGGGCACCAGTCCCGTAATACCGGTCAGGCGGGTAAGCAGCCGCAGGAAAGGGGCCGCATGCACGATATCGAAAAACCGCTGCACGGCGGAAGGCAGGACAGTGGTCATGCTGGTAGACCGCCGGGTCTGCATCTGGTTGCGAAAGACGTTCACATCATTCAGCGCCGACAGGTCGAATTCCCGCAATGCCCCTTCGAGCAGGGCAGCCGGGAAAAGATCATCCATGACCAGATACGGGAAAGGCCGCGCGGTCGCATAATCCCGCGCCAGCCGGTCGAGCAGCGGTGAATCCGGGCGGCCAAGTTCACGAAGCAGGGGCAGATCAGCCATGCGGCACATCCTGTAAAACCCCACAGCTTGAAAATAATTATGTCTTTTTTTGAAACCGGAACCCTAAAAAATTCATTAAAATATTGAATATAATAGACCAGTCGCTCTCATATTTAACTGAACATGGAAATGAACCCGGATTTATATTTACACCGGGTGTCAGGCTGCCCGCCGCCCCTGCCCGCATGGCAGGTGAACGCTTGTCCCCCATCCCCTTTGGCAGGCAGTCCGTGGCATACTGCGCCCCCACCCAAGGAGGTAACAGGCTTATGGAACCGTGGACTTCATTCACGCTGTTTGGAAAATCCGGCACGATCTACCAGTTCCGGCGCGTACCCACGCCACGGCCGGCGCAGGCGGCCGTCTTCCTGCTGACGACCGTCATGGGATCAACAGCCAATGGCGGGTCATGGCAGTTCGTGGAGCCCGAGATCGGCACCGTCACGTCACTGGCGGGGGAATGGGACAGCGTGATCACCCCCGCGCGCAAGGCCAAGGCGGAAAGCGATGACGTGCTGGTCTGCTTTCCTGAAAGCGGGGATGTGGCCGATGCGCTGGCGGACCTGACCGCTGGCGGGGCGCAGGCCCTGTCCGCATAACGCCTTCCCGTCCCACCGGCACAGACGTGACTGGACGCGGGCGGGGCGTGCGTTCAACACTGCCTGTCCCAGCCGGATGGAGTTCCCCGCCATGCCCCCCTGCCGCCCTGTCCTGATCGCCCTTGTGACCGGCCTGCTGGCCGCCCATGCCATCACACCCGCGCGGGCGGCCCCCGCGCGGGCCGATGACCGGCCGGTCCTGCTGCGCCACGCCACCGTCATTGACGGGACCGGCAGTCCGGCGCAGCCCGATACGGACATCCTGATCCAGCAGGGACATATCGCGCGCATCGGCCATGCCCTGCCCGTCCCGGCCCATGCCCGCATCATTGCCCTGCATGGCCAGACCGTACTGCCGGGGCTGATTTCCGACCACAGCCATGTGGGACAGGTCAGCGGCATCCAGAATGGCGCGGTGAATTACACCCGCGCCAACATTCTGGCGGCGCTGGCGCAGTACGAGCATTACGGCGTCCTGACCATCACCGCCCTGGGCCTGAACCGCTCGCCGCTGTTTGATGACCTGCGGCGCGAGCAGCATGCCGCGCTCAACCCCGGTGCCGACCTGTATGGCGTGGACCAGGGCATTGGCACACCCGATGGCGTGCCACCGCAGAACATGTTCCATCTGGGCGCCGACCAGGTCTTCCGCCCCACCACACCGGATGAGGCACGGGCCGCCGTTGACCGGATGGCCGATGAAGGCACGGACCTGATCAAGCTGTGGGTGGATGATTTCCGCAACGGAGTGCCCGGCGCGCATCCGCTGCCCAAGATGAAGCCCGCCATCTACCGCGCCGTCATTGAACAGGCGCATCTGCGCGGCAGGCGGGTGGCCGCCCATATCCATGACCTGTCCGATGCCCGGGCGCTGGTGGCTGCGGGGGTGGACATCCTGGCGCATGGCGTGCGTGACAGGCCGGTTGATGCCACCCTGATCAGCGCCATGACCCAGCAGGGCACCGGCTACATCGCCACACTGGACCTGGACGAGGCCAATTACATCTTTGCCGAACACCCTGAATGGCTGGAGGACCCGTTCCTCTCCTACGGGCTGTCACCCGCGCTGCGCCAGCAGTTTGCCGACCCGGCATGGCGGCGGAAAATACTGGCGGCCCCCCTTACCGTTGCCTCGCACAAGGCGCTGGCGGTGAACATGCGCAACCTGCTGGCCCTGTACCGCGCGGGCATCGCCATCGGCTTTGGCACGGATTCCGGGGCCACCCCCACCCGTATTCCCGGCTTTGCGGAACATCGGGAACTGCGCCTGTCCATCATGGCCGGGCTGACACCGCTCCAGGCCATAACCCTGGCAACGGGTGATGCAGCGCGGCTCATGAAACTGTCCGACCGGGGCACGATCGCACCGGGACAACTGGCGGACCTGCTGGTGGTGCAGGGGGACCCGCTGGCCGATCCGCGCGCGCTCGACCGCCTCCAGCAGGTCTGGCACCGTGGGCGGCTGGTGGCCGGGCCACTGCCCGGCCAGTTCCAGACCGGGCAGGCCCCCGCCACCCCATGACAGGAGATACGTCCATGCCCGGAAAAAAGACCCGGACCGCCCTGCACCCGGCTGCCCTGCTTGCCATGCTGCTGGCCGCCCCCCTTGCCGCCTGTGCCGGCCCCACGGGACCACAGCTGTCAGGCCCGGATGGCCCGATGATCGCCAACAATGACTGGAACGAGCATAATTACGGCATGGGCTATTATTCCGGCCCCTATGATGACGGGTTTGAAGCCGAAGGGCTGGATGGCGGCCCACCCGCCTATCTGGGTGACGAGTTCATGCGCTAGCGCGGCGCGATCGCCATGACGGACTAACTGGCTGAAACAGCCCCTTAGCAGCGGGTGGAAAAACGGTCCCACGGGGTGATGCGGGTTACCGGCAGGTCCACCGGGCGACTGAACACCTCGGCTGACAGATAGGCCAGTTCCGCCTCCACCGCGCCTTCGGCCAGGGTGATGGACCATGCGCGCGGGTTGCCATCCGTGCCGTCATTCCAGCGATAGCCGCGCTGGCGCAGCGTGTCCTTGTATTCATAGGGCGCGTTCTCGGCCCAGATCCGGCAGCGGATCTGACGTGCATTGTCCAGCAGTGCCGCCAGTGCCGGGCGCTCCGACACCGGCAGCACCCGGTCCAGGATGGCAATGCCCGCCTGGCAGTCATCCACCGCGCGGTGCCCGTCAAACCAGAACCCCGCCTGCATGCCAAGATAGGACAGCTTGCGCCCTTCATACCCTTCCGCCGCCCAGTCCACGTCCCGCATGGAGCAGGCCCACGGCTTGGTGGTGAAAACGGGACTGAAGGCTTCAGCGAATTTACGGTCAAAATTTGCATTATGAGCGATAATAAGCGAAGCGGGCGCGACAAACCCCGCCACTTCATCCGCCGAGACACGCTGCCCGGCCACCATGTCGGGCGTGATGCCGGTCAGCGCGGTGATCTGGGGTGGAATGGGGCAGGATGGTTCCCGCAGGCGGCTGAACGGTTCCAGCGTGCCCAGAATTTTCCCCTCCAGCGTATAGACGAAGGGTACGATGCCGAATTCGATAATCTCGTCCTTTGCGGCACTCAGCCCCGTGGTCTCAAGATCCAGAAACATGCCAAGCCGCGTGCCGCCGCCCTGCGCATCGCCGCCAGCGGGATACTGCGCCAGCACCCGCGGCGTGAGCGGGCGCAGGACCCGGTAGCGGCCACTTCCCTCCAGCGTGCGGGCCAGCCGTTCCATCTGCATGGGGTCGGGATCGGTCATGACGGGATCATCCATTGGGTCGCATCTCCTGACTGGTGGGGTTCCATGGATATGCGAACCGGCTGCACACCTGTCCAGACGGAAGTGACGTTGCGGGAGGACATCCGCTGTAATATTACAAATATTGTCAGGCCATCCGGTACTGACCCGGCACACCTTACGCGCATACAGGATACGCCATGGCACAGACCGCCGGGCCGACCCCACCCCCCGGCGGCGGGCAGGCCGACGGGCATGCCACCCCGTCCCGCCCCCACCGGCTGGAAGATCATGGCCATGACAGGATCATCCGCGTGGGGCAGGTGGACCGCATCTGGTCGGATTTCTACCACCATGCCCTGACCGCGCCGTGGAGCACGTTCTTCTGGGGCTCGCTGCTGGTCTATGTGGCGGTCAACCTTGTCTTTGCCCTGCTCTACATGGCCGACAGCGGCGGGGTGAACGGCGCGCATCCGGGCAGCTTTGCCGATTTCTTCTTCTTCAGCGTGCAGACACTGTCCACCGTCGGCTATGGCGGCATGGTGCCGGTCAGCCGCACCGCCAACCTGATCGCAACGGTGGAGGTACTGGGCGGCATGATGATCAACGCCCTGGCCACGGGCCTGATCTTTGCCCGGTTCTCCCGCCCGCGCGCGCGGGTCATGTTCAGCGACAAGGCGCTCATCCTGCCCGAAAACGGACAGATGCACCTTGATATCCGCATTGCCAACTGCAGGCGCAGCCCGATCCTGTCGGTTGATGTGGAATTCGCGCTGGCCCGGCTGATCCGCATGCCCACGGGGCGGGTGGTCCGCCAGTTCGACCCGCTGCTGCTGCAGCAGTCCCATGTGCCCGTGCTGCGCTTCGCCTGCACGCCCACCCATGTGATTGATGCGCGGAGTCCGCTCCATGGCCTGACGGAGGCCGACCTGTCGGCACAGGAAGCGGAAATCATCGTCAGCCTGACCGGAACGGACGAGGCATCAGGGCAGACCGTTTTCGCACGTTCGGCTTACGGATTTGACCGGATGCTGTATAACCATCGTTTCGTTGACATCATAAACGCCGGGCCGGATGGGCGGATCACCGTTGACTATACCCGCTTTGACCATACCGAATCCCCACAGGATGAAAACGCCCTCAGGGCGGAATACCTGTCCGACCAGCCCGACTGAGCGATGGGCGGGCCACGGCGCCGCCCGCCGCCTGCGTGCGTTCGTGCTGGCCATGCTGGCCGGGACCTGCCCCCCCGGGCTGGCCCATGCGGCCACGCATGCCCGCCACGCCGCCGCACCCGCGCCACAGTCCCCGCCGCCACCCGCCATGCTGTACGGCCTGTCCGCGCCGTGCCTGAGCCATGTCATCACGGCCCCGCTGCAGACCAACAGCGGCAGCCCCCTTGTACCGGCCACGTTCAATGACACCACGGGCCTTGCGTATCTGAGCGTGACCCAGGACCAGGTGGGCGTCTATGCCACAACGGAAAAGGAATTTCCCATCCAGTCCGTCGTCAGCATCCGCACCATAGCCGGCATGGACACCACCTATACCACCGTGCTGCACAGCCTGCGCATAAGCAACGGCCTGGCCAGCGACGTGCCGGCGCTGGTCATCGGGGCCAGCATGCCCCATATCGGCACCCAGCCGGTACTGGGGGTGATCGGCTACGATGTGCTGAGCAATTACGACGTGCTGCTGGATTTTCAGGACCGGCGGATGGTCCTGTTCATGCCCGTCAGCACCCCGGCCTGCCCGCCGCTGCGTGACTGGCTGGGGGCGGACAGCATGGGTGTGCCCCTGCTGCCCGATTCGACAGGGCGCATGACCGGCATCGTCATGAAGGTGGGCGGGCAGGCGGTGCGGATGGAAATCGAGCCGGGGGCGGACATGTCCTCCCTGTCCCGACGGGACGCGAGGACACTGGGCCTGACCAGCGCCGTCCTGCACGATGACATGCATGTCCGCACCAATGCGGGAAGGATCCTCAACGGGCGGCGGCACCATTTTGACCATGTGACACTGGGCGCATGGCAGGACCTGCCGCTGGACGTGAATGTGGAAAAGACAAGCTACAGCATCCTGGCCATGAACTTCCTGCGCCGCAGGCGCGTCTTGCTGGCCTTCCCGCAGGACATGCTGTTCCTGACCCCGCAGCAGGACGTGCCCAACGACCGGGGGCAGGCCACGCATGGCATCCTCAGCACCCGCACCGCCATTGCCCGCATGGTCGACACACCGCCACCCGCGCCAGGGGCGGCAGACAGCCACACCGTGCTCCAGCCCGATACACCCGCATCCACGACAGGCACGCAGCCCGCTGCCCATTGAGCACCTGAATACAAATTTGATAAAAAACAGAAGTTTTTAGGGGCCGCCTTTTTCCAAAAAGGCGGCGGTCCCTGAAGCTGTCTGAAAAAAGCTTCACCAGAAACTTCTTTATGGTTTCAGGGTCTATGCCAGCCCCACGGCCAGCAGCCGGTCCCGGTAGGGGCCGGGCACGCGCTCCAGTTCCGCCATGCTGCCCTGCTGGGCAATGTGGCCATGCTCCATCACCACAATCCGGTCGAACCCGCGCAGGGTGGACAGCCGGTGCGCCACCGCGATGACGGTGCGCCCCACCATCAGCAGTTCAAGGGCGGCATGCACATGGCGCTCGCTTTCCCCATCAAGCGCGCTTGTCGCCTCATCCAGTATCAGGATCGGCGCATTGCGCAGGAAGGCGCGTGCAATGGCAAGGCGCTGGCGCTGGCCGCCGGACAGCATGACCCCCCGCTCCCCCACCACCGTATCGAACCCGCGAGGCATGGCGGCGATGAAACCGGCACAGCCCGCGGCCTCGGCCGCCGCCTGCACGGCCGCATCCGTCGCATCGGGACAGCCATAGCGGATATTTTCCAGCACCGAACGGCGCAGCAGGTACACATCCTGCGGCACCACCGCCATGCTGGCACGCAGGCTGGCCTCATCCAGTTCCAGGATGTTGACGCCATCAATCTCCACCGCCCCTTCCTGCACAAAACGCTGGCGCTGCAGCAGGGCCAGCACCGTGCTCTTGCCCGAACCCGATACCCCCACCAGCCCGACCCGGCTGCCTGCCGGAATGTCCAGATCAAAATGCGACAGGACGGGACGGCCGCCGGGATAGGCGAACGTCACGTCGCGCAGCCTGACATGCCCCTGGCAATTGGTATGGTGCAGGCGCACCGTCTCGGGCACGCCGCTGCGCTCATGCGCCACCAGCAGGTGGTCCAGCGTTTCCGCCAGGCGGGTGACGTGCTTCATCGCCTCCACCATGGAAAAGGCAAGGTCGCGCGTGCAGTTGAGGATCAGGAAGCCCAGCGTGGTCACCATCACCACATCGCCCGTGGTGGCCCTGTGCCATCGCCACAGCAGCACCGCCCACAGCAGCAGCCCCGTGGTCATCACGGCGGTGACGATGGAATGGATCATGCGCAGCTTTTCCATGTACCGCAGCGAGCGCGTGTGCAGCGCGGTCTCATCACCAATGCGTGCGCGCATGCGCCCGTGCTCGGCGCCGATCATGCCATAGGCGCGCACCAGCGGCAGGTTCTGCATGACGTCCAGCATCTCGCCATCCACCTCCGCCGCTTCCGCCGCGTAAGCCAGATGCAGCCCCTGCCCCCGCCCCGCCAGCCGGTATATCCCAAGCCCCAGCAGCACGGTCATGGCCACCAGCACCACCACCATGAGCGGGCTGACCGTGCCAAGCGTGGCAATGGCCAGCACCATGTTCAGGGCAGAGGGCAGCAGGTTCCACGCCGCCATGTTTTCCAGCGCCACCACGGCGGAAGCGGCGGCCGAGACACGGGCGGCCAGCGCACCGGACAGCCGGTCGGCAAAATAGGTGGCGGCATGCCCGGTCAGGTAGCGGAACAGATCCTGGCGCACATCGCTGCCCACGCGCACGAACACGCCCGACGCCATCCACCCCGCCACGCGCCAGGCCGCGTTGTCACACATGATGGTCAGGCAGAACAGGATGATGGACACCCACACCGCCCGCATGTCCTGCCCGCCCTGCGTCATGCCGTTGACCAGATGGCGGATGATGGCGGACATGCCCACATTGCACGCAACCGCAATGGCGATGGCGGTGATGATGATGGCATGCCAGCGCGCATGCAGCCGCACGTAATGCCCGATGAAGGCCAGCGGGCGATGGCGGTAGCGCTGCAGGATGGCCAGATCCGCATGCTCCGCCCCGGGCCGGAACGGGGTGGCGGCCGGGTCTGGCGGCGCTGTCGCGGCGGCCGGATTATTGACGGGTGTGGTCATGTAATGGTGCTGCCCCTGTGCATGGCGGGCGGTAAGGTCCGCAGTTCTGCCGCATTTCGCCCGGTATCATGCCTGCATGACGGACGCACCCCTCTCCCGCCTGGCGGGACGCATCACCTTCGTATCGCTACTGATCGTGTGGCTGGCCATCATGGCGCATGACCCCGTCCACCTGCCCTTCTGAAACCCGCCGCGGCGGCGGGGGTTCATGGCCGAATACCGACCGGCCGCCATATTCATGCGAGCGGTCGTATTCTTCCGCCATGATGGCGGAAAAGGACGGTCCCGTCGCCTCACGCTCCAGCCGCCTTGTGGCGCGGTCCAGCCTGCGGATGGCATCCAGCCGTTCCTCACGCCCCAGCCGGGCGGCCGAGACCGCCGCCTTCATGACCGACAGCGTGCGGTCATACACCGCCACCGGCACGGGATAGGGGTGCCGGTCCTTGCCACCATGGGCAAGGGAGAAGCGCGCCGGGTCGGAAAAGCGGCAGGGCGCGCCGTGCACCACCTCGGCCACCAGCGCCAGGGCGCGCACGGTCCGCGCCCCCACGCCGGGCACGCGCAGCAGGTCGGCAAAATCGCGTGGTCCCGCCTCGGCCGCCGCCGCCAGCGCGCCATGCAGGCGGCGCATGTTCACATCCACGGGCCTTACGTCATGATGGGCGGGCAGGAACAGGTGCGGCAGGTTCCCCTGCGCGGGCGCGGGGGGTACCCGGCCCTCGATCCGCGTGACCTCGCGGGTCAGCCCGTCTGGCCCCATGGCATGCAGCAGGTCCAGCTGCCCCCGGCGCGACGGGGCCGCGCGCCGGTCCGTCAGGTTCACGATCGCGTCCTGCGCCATGCGCCCCTCGATGGCCGCATGCGGGGCATCGACAAAACTCTCCAGCCCTTCGGAAAGCCAGTGATAGCGTCGCGCCATGCGCCGGCCCGTATGCATGCCCTGCTGGATGACCGTCCACCTGCCATCCGCCGCCACCACGAAGCCATGCAGGTACAGGTCGAATCCGTCCTGCACGGCGGCACTGTCCACCTTGGCCACCATGCGGCTGGTCGCCACCAGCGGTGTAGCATCGAGTCCGGTCCTGTCCCCCACCACCCGCAGTTCATCAGGCGTGCGGCGGGAATGGCGGCCCCGCCCGCCACACACATACAGCCCCAGTTCGCCCGATAACGGGGCCAGCCCGCGCTTGAGTGCCCCGATCACCGATGTGGTCATGCCTGATGAATGCCAGTCCATGCCCATCACCGCGCCAAAGGACTGGAACCAGAACGGATGGGCCAGGCGGCGCAGGAATTCGTCACGCCCGTAATGATGGATGACCGCCTGCGCGATCACACCCCCCAGCCGGGCCATGCGCTGGCCCAGCCACGCTGGCACACGCCCGGTATGGAGGGGCAGGTCGGCAGCGCCCGCGCGTCGGGTCATGGGGTTCCTTTCGGTGGGGGCGTGTCCCGCCCCTTCCGGCGGGCGGGGTCAGTCGTGACGGGATTCCGCCGCCCGCATGAAGGCGGCCAGTCCCACATCCAGCGCGCGACGGAGTGCCGCCAGCGTCTCCTTGCCCACATAATGCTCCATCCCCTCGGCATCGACCCGCGCGCTGGCCTCGCTCACGCCCAGCGCGCGCAGGAACTGCTCGACCAGCAGATGGCGCTCCCGGCTCTCGCGCGCCATGTCATGCCCGGCACCGGTCAGGAAGATACCACGATAGCGACGGCGCGTGACCAGTCCTTCCGCCTCCAGCCGCACCAGCATCTTGGCCACCGTGGGCTGCGATACGCCAAGGCGCGCGGCAATATCGACCTGACGCGCCTCCTGCCCGTCATTGAGCAGGTCATCGATCAGTTCGACATAATCCTCGACCAGCGCCGTCTTGCGCGCCAGACGGGCCTGACGGAACCCGGCGGACTGCATGTCCGCGTCCACCATGGTCTGCCCGGGCATGCCACGGCCCCCATCCGGGACGGGCTTAGGGTCGGGCATGCTGCGTACTCCCGCTGGCAGGCATGGCGCTAACGCGTACGGTCCGTATCGGGCATCGTGTCATAGAACCAGCATGGGCCGGTCACCTTGCGCATGGCGGCCTGCGTGGTGGGCACGGGCCTGACCACGTCGCAGCCCGGTGTCCAGCCTTCCGGTGTCATGACGGTATTGCCGTCGCTGCGGCGCAGGGCCTCGACCAGGCGGAGCAGTTCCTCCACCGACCGGCCAACCGACATCGGATACCATACCAGCGCACGGATCACGCCCACCGGGTCAATCACGTAACTGGCGCGGACCGTGGCGCTGTTCTGCGCGGTCTGGTCCAGCATGCCATAGGCGCGGCAGACCGCCATGGAAGGGTCCTCCACCAGCGGGAACGGGATCTCGACGCCAAAACGCTCCTGTATCGTCTCCAGCCACGCCAGATGGGCGTACAGACTGTCAACCGACAGGCCCAGCAGGGCGCAGTCCAGCTTTTCAAAACGATCGACCGCCTTGGCCAGCGCCATGAACTCGCTGGTGCAGACGGGCGTGAAATCAGCCGGGTGCGAGAAAAACAGAAGCCAGCGCCCGCGGAAATCCGACAGGCGCATTTCGCCCTTCGTGGTACGGGCCACGAAATCCGGCGCCACGTCGCCAATACGCAACGGACGCGCCGCAACCATACCGGCGTCCGTGGATATGCTGCCCTCAGTATTCATTCTCTGCCCTTTTGCATCTGCCGCGCCTTGACGCAACCCATCTCATAACATACATTTATTATGTAATTCACAAACTATGGAAAATATTCCATGCCAGACCCTGCCATCCAGGCCGCCACGCGCCAGATCATCACATGCCGTGAAACAGGCAGGGTGCCTGTTGTCAGGACGTTTTTCGACACCCCGACCTTTACCGCCACCCATGTCGTGCAGGACCCGGCCACACGCGCCTGCGCGGTGGTGGACAGCGTGATGGACTACGACCCCGCATCGGGCAAAACCGACCATGCCATGGCGCAGGAGGTGGCGGACTACGTCACGGCCGGAAAGCTGAAGGTGGAATGGCTGCTGGAAACGCATGTCCACGCCGACCATCTGTCCGCCGCCCCCTGGCTGCAGGAACGGCTGGGCGGGCGGCTGGCCATCGGGGCGGACATCCTTCGCGTGCAGGACATCTTCGGCAGGCTGTTCAATGCCGGAACGCGCTTCGCGCGCGACGGCTCGCAGTTCGACCACCTGTTCCATGATGGCGAGACCTTCACACTTGGCACCCTGCCCGCCATCGCCCTGCATGTGCCCGGCCACACCCCGGCGGACATGGCCTATGTGATCGGGGATGCCGCCTTTATCGGCGATACGCTGTTCATGCCCGATTACGGCACGGCACGGGCCGATTTTCCCGGCGGGAATGCACGCACGCTGTACCGCTCCATCCGCAGGCTGCTGTCCCTGCCGGACGAGACGCGGGTCTTCCTGTGCCACGATTACAAGGCCCCGGGGCGCGATACCTATGCGTGGGAAACCACCATCGGCGCGGAACGGGCCCACAATGTCCACGTTCATGACGGTGTGGATGAAGAAACATTCGTCACGATGCGCACCACGCGCGATGCCACGCTGTCGCTACCCAACCTGATCATGCCATCCGTGCAGGTCAACATGCGGGGCGGCCATCTGCCCGAGCCGGAAGACAATGGTGTAAGCTACATCAAGATACCGGTCAGCGGTTCCTGACAGACCCCGTGCCCTGTCCCGCTTTCATTTCCTACTGTGCTTATGGAGACCATTCATGACAGACACCGCGCCCTCCGCCCCCAGCCTGTCCAGTGCGGCACGGGGGCTGACCTATGATGTCGTGGTGGTGGGTGGAGGGGCCGCGGGCCTGTCCACCGCCGCCAGCATCCTCAAGCGCCGGGGCGGCATTACGGTTGCCATCATCGAACCCTCGGCGTCCCATTTCTACCAGCCGGGCTGGACGCTGGTCGGTGGCGGGGTGTTCAAGCAGTCCCAGACGCGACGGTCGGAAAAAAGGCTGATCCCGGCAGGCGCCGACTGGGTGCAGGCGGCGGCCACCGGGTTCGAGCCCGAATCCAATCTGGTGCACCTGTCCAGCGGGTCCTCCATCCGCTACAGCGTGCTGGTCGTGGCCACCGGGCTGACCCTGAACTGGGACGGGATCGAGGGCTTGGGCGAGACGCTGGGCCGCAATGGCGTAACCTCCAACTACCGCTACGACCTGGCCCCCTATACGTGGCAGCTGGTGCAGACACTGGGGCGCGGCAACGCGGTGTTCACCCAGCCCCCCATGCCCATCAAATGCGCGGGCGCGCCGCAGAAGGCGATGTACCTGGCCTGTGACGCATGGCGCAGGCGCGGGCTTGCCGACAACATCAACGTCTCCTTCCACACCGCGACACCGGGGCTGTTCGGGGTGAAGGAATTCGTGCCGCCGCTTATGGAATACATCCACCGCTACCACATTGACCTGTGCCTGAAGTCCAACCTGAAGAAGGTGGACGGCAAGAACCGTATCGCCACGTTCGAGAACGTGGCCGAGGACGGGAGCAAGACCACCACCGAGACGGAATTCGACATGCTGCATGTCGTCCCGCCCCAGTGCGCGCCCGAAGTGATCCGCAACAGCCCCCTGGCGGGCGAGGGCGGCTGGGTGTCGGTGGACCCCGCCACCCTGCGCCACACCAGATTCGAGAACGTCTTTGCGCTGGGTGATGTGGCGGGCACGTCCAATGCCAAGACAGCCGCCGCCGTGCGCGTGCAGGCCCCGGTGGTTGCGGTCAACGTGCTGGCCACGCTGGACCACAAGCCCATGGCCGCCGATTATGACGGTTATGGCGCCTGCCCGCTTACGGTGGAACGTGGCAGGATCGTGCTGGCCGAATTCGGCTATGGTGGCAAGCTGGAGCCTACCCTGCCGACATGGCTGCTGGATGGCCGCAAGCCCACCCATCTGGCCTGGTTCCTCAAGGAATGGGTGATGCCGGTGCTGTACTGGGATGGCATGCTCAAGGGCCGCGAACTGATGGTCGCCCCCCACAGGATCGGCACGCCGCGCTGAGCGGGACGCGAACCGGCACGGGACATGGCCGCGCGGGGTGGACCTCCGCGCGGCCATGCGTATGAATACGGGCATGGATACCAAGCCGCCTTCCACCCACCATGTGGGGTCCTCGCGTCCGCTTCGGCTGGCCGGTGATGTTGTCAGCCACGCCATCTATGGCGGCCCCGGCAAATGCTACCGCTATGCCCTGACGCGGACGTGGGATGCCACACGTCCCGCCGTGATGTGGCTCATGATGAACCCGTCCGTCGCCACGGAAGAGGGCGATGACCGCACCGTAGCCAAGTGCCAGCGTTATGCCCGCGAATGGGGCTATGGTACGCTGCTTGTGGGCAATACCTTCGCCTATCGCTGCACCGACCAGAAGCGCCTGACCGAGGTGCCCGATCCGGTCGGCCCCGAAAATGACAGCAACCTGCTGGCCATGGCGCGCAGGGCCGACCTGGTGGTGGCGGCCTATGGCTCGCCCCAGATAAAAAGCCTGCTGCCGCGTGGGCCGGAGGTGGTCCGCATGCTGCAGCAGCACGGGATTACCGTCAGCGCCATGCGCCTGAGCAGCAGGTCGGGCCGGCCCGAGCATCCGCTTTACCTGCCGGCCACGCTGCGGCCCACGCCGCTGCCCCCGCTCTGACCCGGAAACCATGCAGAAGTCTTTGAGTGCAGCTTTTTTCAGAAAGCTGCAAAGACCGCCGCCTTTTTGAAAAAAGGCGGCACCCAGAAACTTTTACCATTCCTTCAGCCAAATAAAGCCAGCTGCTGCGGGGCAGGCGTGCCACCGGCTGGCCTCAGCCCCGATACCGTAATGCCCATGAGCCTTATGCCCCGCGCGGGTGGAAAGCACGGCATGAACAGGCCACAGGCACGCTGCTCCAGATCGGCATCATCGCGCACCGCATCCAGCCCGGTGCGCCCCCGCACGATCTGCCTGAAATCATTGTACCGGACCTTGACCGTTACGGTCACGCCAGTCAGGTCACGGGCCTGGCAGCGGCTCCAGACCCGGTGCGCAAGCGCGCGGATGCTGACCCGTGCCGCCGCCCAGTCATGGATATCGGTATCGAAGGTCTGTTCCGCGCCAACGGACCGGCGGGGGCGGTTGACCTCCACCGGGCGTTCATCGATCCCGCGCGCGATGCCGTGATAGAAACCGGCCGCCTTGCCGAAATGCCGCAGCAGGCGCGAAAGCGGCTGGCCGCGCAGATCCAGCCCGGTGCGGATGCCCAGCGCGTTCATGCGCGCGGCGGTGGCAGGGCCGATGCCATGAAAGGCTTCCACCGGCAGGCCCGCCACGAAATCCGCCCCCATGGCCGGTGTAATGACAAACTGGCCATCGGGCTTGCGATAGTCCGATGCCAGCTTGGCCAGAAACTTGTTGTAGGACACGCCTGCCGATGCGGTCAGCCCGGTCTCGGCGTATATCTGTTCGCGGATCATGGTGGCGATGCCGGTCGCCGATGGACAGGGCAGCAGTGGCTGCGTGACATCCAGATAGGCTTCATCCAGCGAGAGCGGCTGGATCAGGCTGGTAAAACGGGAAAATATGGCCTGTACCTGCGCCGAAACCGCGCGGTACACATCAAACCGGGGCGGCACGAACACCAGATCGGGACACTGGCGCAGCGCGGTAACCGATGGCATGGCCGAACGGACGCCGAAGCGCCGGGCTTCATAACTGGCGGCGGCCACGACGCCACGGCGTCCGGCACTGCCCACGGCAACCGGGCGCCCGCGCAGGGCCGGATTGTCACGCTGCTCGACCGAGGCGTAGAACGCATCCATGTCCACATGGATGATGCGGCGGCAGGCGCGCGTCATGCCGCATCCCGGCGGCGGCCATGCGCGGCCATGCCCACGGAAGGCATGACCGGCAGGCATTCAGGCCAGATCAGCCGTTGCACTTCTTTTTCTTGAGGAAAAACGCGATAACGCCGGCAATCGCGCCGAAAACCAGGATACCCTTCAGGCAGGGGGACTTGGAGGGGCACTTGGTCGTACAGTCAGACATGGTTCATTCCTTGATAAACAGGGCCACTCCGGACCGGAGTGGCGCGCCCCATACTACCCCATGCCCGAAGCATGACCATACCGCATTTTATCGCCATGTTCCCATGCCGCCCTGACATGCGATGACAGGGCAGCCGCATTGCGTTGTGCCATCTTTTGTTACGTGAGGCGGCAGGCAATGATGGACGGACAAGAGACCGGAGTGTGAACCATGAAGAAGATTGCCCTGCTGCCCGCCGCCCTGCTCATGCTTGGAACGGCCGTCGGCGCCGCCCACGCCACGCCATCCGCCGGCCGCGCGGTCAACCGTGACTTCGCCAAGCTGTCGGCCGATGGCAGCCGCGCGTTTGACGATATCGCCATGGCGCGTACCGCACTGGCCAACAACGACACCGCCGGTGCCGTCAAGCTGCTGACCGACGCCAACAACGCCCTGAAGCGCGCCAAGAGCGACAACAAGGTGTTCATGAAGGCGGAAGCCCAGCTGACCCCGCCCAGGAAGGCCCCGACGGGTGCGCCCGCGCCCGCCGCAGCACCATCCACCAAGCCGGTCGCCTGGCTGCCGGTTGATGGCGAATATATCGTGACCGAGGACCTAGAACCCAGCTCGACCAAGGCTACCGCCGTCAGCGCGGCCAATACCAGCCTGAACAAGAACCAGCCCGCCCAGGCAGCGCAGAACCTGCAGGTCGCGGCCGTGGATGTTGACTTCGTGCTGGCCATTGCCCCGCTTGACGCCAGCGCCAGCGATGTCTACCGCGCCACCAACCTGCTGGCGGGCAAGGACACCAAGGGGGCCGACAATGCCCTGCAGGAAGCCCAGAACAGCATCCGCTTCGTATCGGAAGACATGGTCGGCACCCCCGATGGCCAGCAGCCCCAGGGGGCCGGCAAGGGCAAGAAAGCCGCCGGCAACTGATCCTTCGGATTGACTGCGCTCCCGCCCATGCCCCGCACGGGTCCGTCATGCCGCACCCTCCGGCAGGGGGGCGGCAGGACCCTCCCCGCCCGACTCCATCCGCGCATCGTCGCCTGCGCCCTGGGGATCGGGATGGGATGGGGGGCGGCGGTACTATCCCTCCATACCGCGCGGGCCGCGGGTGAGGTCCAGCTGTGCCTGGAGCGCCATCCGGTCCAGAACAGCTTCGTGCAGGCCCTGCCCGAACCCTCATCGGTACGGGTCCCTGCTGGCACGGTATTCAATTACGCCGGCCATGCCTTTGGCCCGGCCGATGACCCGCTTGATCGCGCGCATGCCAATCCGGACGGGGATGGATGGCGCGGCATCCCGGCTGCGGAAGAGACCCGGCGGCGCACCCTTCAGATGGAAGACATCGGGGGGGATGGTACCTATCACCGCCCGCAGGCCGCTCTTATGACCACGGGGGCCGCTACACTGTCACCCGCCCGTCCCTGCGCCCGCATGGGGGCCAGCGCGCTACTGTCGGTTGACTGGACGTGGACGATGGATACGATCCCCGCCCGTCCCGACATGTATTTCCAGGTCTATGGCACCGTGCGCGATGGCCAGCTGGACCCGACATTCAATAATGATTCCGACCCGTTCCAGCGGATTGCCGCGCGCGGTGGCATAAACGCCATTGTGACCCAGACGGTCGATCAGGCGCTTAGCCTGCATTCCCCTGACCTGCCGTAAATCAACGCCCCGGCACGGGCCGGGGCCATGCTACTTTAATGGTGCCGGTCCCTTTCAGCCATGGCCCCGCTGCCCGGCTGCGTATACAACCGTTGGAGCCAGTGCACGGCAGTCCGGCATGGCGAAACATAACATGTATGTTAAAGGTAATTTTATGGAGCCTGACATATGCATGGCAGTCCGGACAACCGACGGGAACTATGGAGAAAGGGATGGCGCTCTACCAGTCCGCACAGTTTATCGACCTGTGGACCGACCCTGAATTCGACAAGATCCATCCCCCCCGTACCGTCGCGCCCCATTCCGGCATTTACCGCTGCGTGGGCTGCGGGGTGGAAATCGCGGTAGCCGAAGGGCACCTGCTGCCCCCCATCCATGCCCATCCGCACCGGCTTGGCACGAAGGAGGCATGGCAGATGATCGTCTATGCCGACCACCGCCAGAAACCGGGCTGACCGTTCACCCGTTCCGTGACACGCAGCAGCTTCGGACGGCTGTTACCACCAGCCACCGCCCCACGGGCCGCCCCAGCCACCACCCCAGCCCCACATGCCCCAGTTCCATGAGGCATCTTGGTACATATCCGCCGTCATCTGCTGCTGGTCAGCCAGATTCTGCGCCTGCACATAGGACATGTAACGGCCATAGGCAGCCTGGTTGCCAACATACAGGCAGTTGCAGACCTTGGGGTCGGAATAGATGTAGAGCATATGGTCCCCGAAGGATTTCTGCAGGAACCGGTTGGGCGGCAGCTTCTGCAGCATTATCTGCCGTTCGGGATTATTGGCGGGCCTGGCAACAAAACCGGCGGCGGCAAGGCTGTTTTCCTTGTCCGCAATCTGGTCATGCACGCTTTCGCACGCTGTAAGCCCGGTGGACGCGACAAGCAGCAATGCGCCGCCTGCATAAAGATGTCTCAGCGCCCTTTTTGTTCCCATCGACATGCTGCCTGTTTCCATCCTGGTTGATGCGTGCATCCTGTCCCATGCGACGCGCGGAATAAAGATGTGACGGAAAAAACATATGCATTATTCCCGCAGAGTTTGATTTATCTCATGTCTCGAACGGTAACACCAATGCCATACCATAGGGGCGATAGGGGCATCGCATATCGAATCATCACTTAAAAACCTTGGCAGGTTCCCGTTATGGGAACCTGCCATTTTTCTTTGTGCGGATCGGGGACGCAGGCAGGCTGCGGGGTGGGCGGACCGGGTGGTTCAGGGGCCTGGCCGTTTTCAGGCCGTCGTGGCCTGCGCCATCATCCTGTCGCGTGGCGTGGGCATGGCGCCGGCTTCATCACGCAGCACATAGCCCTGCCCCCACACGGTGGCGATCAGCTGGCCCGCGCCGGCGCCCTGCAGTTTCTTGCGCAGCTTGCAGATGAAGACATCGATGATCTTCATCTCCGGCTCGTCCATGCCGCCATACAGGTGGTTGAGGAAGGCATCCTTGGTCAGGACCATGCCCTTGCGAGCAGAAGCAGTTCCAGGATCATGTATTCCTTGCCCGTCAGGTGCACGCCCTGCCCGTGCACGCTGACCTCCCGGCTGCCAAGGCACAGTTCCAGATGGCCCGCGCGCAGCGTCGGCTCGCTATATCCCTTCGAGCGCCGGATGACCGCCTGCATCCGTGCCGTCAGTTCCATGGATTCGTAGGGGCGGGTCACGTAATCATCCGCGCCGGTGGAAAATGCCCTGACCTTTGCGGTCGCGCTCTTTTCCTCTGCCAAGACCATGACCGGCGTGGGTACCCGCGCGGCGCGGCTTATGCGGATCACTTCAAAACCGTCCACATCGGGCAGGTCCACGTTCATGACCGCCAGATCATAGTTATAGGATTTTAACATCCCCAGGGCATCGTGGCCGGTGTCGACATGATCGACCGTAAATCCAGCCTTCTCCATATGCCGCGTGGTCTCTTCGACTTTCCGGGCATTGGGCTCAACTAGCAAAATCCGCATATCGACCATCCAGTAGATATTTGTTCTACATCTACCTATAGATGTATGCCATATTTTGAACAACCTAAAGTTGATGATATGTTAGCGGCATTCTATTCGTTTATCGTATTAAAAAATCAAAATTCAGCTAATAAATAGTTAATTATATCTTTTTTCACATCCTGCCGCATGATTCAGCGGGCCAGCCCCCGCCCCATAACCCGGAGCGGCAGCAATGGCCCGCCGGACATAATCGCGCGCCCGCACCACCGCATCACGCAGTTCCATGCCCTGCCCCAGCCCGGTGGCGATGGCGCTGGCAAGGGTGCAGCCGGTGCCATGGGTATGGCGGGTGGGAATGCGCGACCCGGTAAACGCCTCCATCCGGCCGCCCTGCTCCACCAGCACATCGACCAGTTCATTCCCTTCCATGTGCCCCCCCTTCAGCAGCACGGCGCGCGGGCCAAGGGCCAGCAGGTCGTGCGCCGCGTCCACCATCTCCCCCCGCCCGGCAATGGGGCGGCCCAGCAGGGCCTCGGCTTCGGGCAGGTTGGGGGTCAGCACCGTGGCCAGCGGTACCAGCCGCTCGCGCAGGCTTGCCAGCGCATCGTCACGCAGCAGGGGCGCACCACCCTTTGCCACCATGACCGGGTCCAGCACGTAGGGTATGTCGGCGGATGTCACCAGCACGGCGGCAATCGCCCCGATCACTTCCGGCCGGTCCAGCATGCCGCTCTTGAAGGCATCCACCCCCAGGTCATCCATCACGCAGCGCATCTGCGCCACGATGAATTCAGGGGAGACCGGCATGACATCATGCACCCCCAGCGTATCCTGTGCCGTAAGGGCGGTGATGGCGGTCATGGCAAAGCCGCCCAGTACCGTCACGGTCTTGATATCGGCCTGGATACCGGCGCCACCGCCACTATCGCTTCCCGCCATGATCAGAATGCGCCCGCGCATGGCCTCAGCCCGCCATCTGCACGGCATTGATGGATTCGCACATGTCCTCCACCACGTCCTTCACCAGCGCCTCATCCTCGGCTTCCACCATGACACGCACCAGGGGCTCGGTCCCGCTCTCGCGCAGGAGCAGGCGCCCGTGTTCACCCAGCCGCTTTTCAGCCGCCTTGCGGGCTTCGTGCACCTGCGGGTCATTCAGCGGACTCCTGCCTACGAAGCGGATGTTGCGCAGCATCTGCGGATAGGGCCGGAACATGCGGCACACCGCACTGGCGGGGCGGCCCGTTTCCACCACCTCGGCCAGTACCTGCAGGGCCGCGACCAGCCCGTCCCCCGTGGTGGCGAAATCGGACAGCACCATGTGCCCGGACTGTTCGCCGCCAATATTGGCGCCCAGTTCGCGCATCTTCTCCACCACGTAGCGGTCCCCCACCGCCGTGCGCACCAGTTCCAGCCCCTGTGTCTGCAGATAGCGCTCCAGCCCCATGTTGGACATGACGGTCGCCACGATATGCCGGCCCGAAAGCCGCCCCTGCCGCGCCCAGGAGGTGGAGATCAGCGCCAGGATCTGGTCGCCATCGATCAGCCGCCCCTTTTCATCGGAAATCAGCACCCGGTCCGCATCCCCGTCCAGTGCTATGCCGATATCGGCACGATGGCGCAGCACGGCGGCACACAGCGCCTCGGGCCGGGTGGAGCCGCAGCCTTCATTGATGTTGATGCCATCGGGGTCGCAGCCGATGCGCACGACTTCCGCCCCCAGTTCCCACAGGGCGGTGGGGGCAACACGATAGGCGGCGCCATTGGCGCAGTCGATCACGATGCGCAGGCCGTCCAGCCGCAACCCGCGCGGGAAGGAGGACTTGGCATTCTCGACATACCGGCCCGCTGCGTCATTGAGCCGCGAGGCACGACCGATCTGGTCGGGGGCGGCCAGCCTGTCGGTCAGGTCCATGCCCATGTCTTCCTCGATGCCGGCTTCCGTCTCGTCCGACAGCTTGAAGCCATCCGGCCCGAACAGCTTGATGCCGTTATCGCCATACGGATTATGGGAGGCCGAGATCATGACCCCCAGGTCAGCCCGCAGCGAACGGGTGAGCATGGCGATGGCCGGGGTGGGCATGGGGCCTACCAGCGTCACATCCATGCCGGCCGACAGGAAACCCGACACCAGCGCGCATTCGATCATGTAGCCCGACAGGCGCGTATCCTTGCCCAGCAGCACGCTATGGCGGTGCGTGCCCTGTATGAACCGCAGCCCGGCAGCCTGGCCCAGCTTCTGCGCCACTTCGACCGTCATGGGAAAACGGTTGGCGGTACCCCGAATTCCATCCGTGCCGAAAAGCTTGCGTGTCTTTACCATTTACCGGGGGCCTCCAGCTGCGTTCGTGTCGTACATCGACCTACCTTACCTGTCAGGGGCGATCCAGCCCCTGGCTGATCCGCATGGCCTGCATCATCGCGCCCACATTATGCACACGCAGCACGGGATCGGGAAAAACCATGGCGGGCAGGCTGGCCGCCACCGTGGCCGGATCACGCAGCAGCGCATCGGGTTCGTGGCAGATCTCGCCCAGCATCCGCTTGCGTGAAACGCCCACCACCACCCGGCACCCCAGGTTGGCCAGAAGCGGCAGGCGCGCCAGCAGGTCCAGGTTGCCCGCCACCGTCTTGGCAAACCCGATGCCGGGGTCAATCAGGATCCGCGTGCGCGCAATACCTGCCGCCACCGCCTCCTCCACACGGGCTGAAAGTTCACGCAGCACATCCACCGCCACGTCATCATAAGCCGTATGGTGCGCCATGGTGGCGGGCGTGCCACGCATGTGCATGAGCATGACCGGACAACCATGCCGCGCCACCACCGCACGGGCCGCCGGGTCATGGGTCAGGGCGGAAACGTCATTGATCACATCGGCCCCGGCATCCAGCGCACGGTCCATGACCGACGCCTGCCGCGTGTCGATGGACAGCAGCAGGCCCGACAGCGCGGAACTGGCCCTGACCGCCTGGATGACCGGGCCGATCCGCCGCCATTCCTCATCCGCCGCCACGGCGGGCGCACCGGGGCGGGTGCTCTCGCCGCCGATATCAACAATCCGGCAACCGGCCGCATGCATGGCCTGTATGGATTCAAGCGCCGGGCCCGCATGGTAATGCCTGCCCCCATCACTGAAGCTGTCAGGGGTCACGTTGATGATCCCCATGACCTGTGGCCCCGATGGCAGGCCCGCATCGGGCGCGGGCAGGCTGACCCGCAGGGCAGCCTGCGCCCATGGGGAGGGAATGGCGCTGGCAGGCACGATCCGCCCCGCACCCTCGCCCCCCAGCAGCCGGGCCAGCGCGTAGGCATGCGGGCCGCCCGCCAGCCAGCGCGCCTGCCGTCCCGCCACGGCCTGCGCCGCGGCACGGCCATGCAGCAGCGCAAGGGGTTCGATCAGCCGGTCATCCATGCCTTCATCCTGCCGGTCGGGTCGTGATGTGGTACAGACAGACATGGCGGGATAGCCATTGGCCACCCCGCCATGTTTTCCACCCCATGACCCGACGGACTAGCCTGCTGGCGCCGCACCCACGCCATCATCAGCCTTGGAGGCGGGCAGTGGTGCGACGGGAGCCGAGGGAGCCGAAGGCGGCACGGACGGACGCCGGTTTTCAGGCATCGGGTCATCCACCACCACGCGCTCGATCTTCTCGCCACGCAGCACCTGCCGGATTTCCTCACCCGTCAGGGTTTCATATTCCAGCAGCGCGGAACCCAGCATGTGCAGCTGGTCAATGTGATCAAGCAGCAGGGTGCGGGCGCGGTCATAGGCGGCATCAATCAGCTTGCGCACTTCGTTGTCGATCTCGCGCGCCGTCTCCTCGGACACATTCTTGTTCTGCGTGACACTATGGCCCAGGAAGACTTCCTGCCCGTTGCCGCCATAGGCGACCATGCCCAGCTTTTCACTCATGCCCCATTCGGTCACCATGCGGCGCGCCACGTCGGTCGCCATCTTGATATCACCCGATGCACCCGTGGAGACATTGTCGGGACCAAAGATGATTTCCTCGGCCGCGCGGCCGCCCATGGCCAGCGTCAGCTTGCCGATGCACCACGACCGGCTTTCAGAATAGCGGTCCTTTTCCGGCAGGCTCATCACCATGCCCAGCGCCCGGCCGCGCGGTATGATGGTCGCCTTGTGCACGGGGTCGGAGCCGGGGGTCAGGATACCGACCAGCGCATGGCCACCCTCGTGATAGGCGGTCATCTTCTTCTCGTCCTCGGTCATGACCAGGGACCGGCGCTCGGCCCCCATCATCACCTTGTCCTTGGCATTCTCGAACTCCAGCATGGCAACGGTGCGCTTGCCCAGACGGGCAGCCATCAGGGCCGCTTCGTTCACAAGATTGGCCAGATCCGCACCGGAGAAGCCGGGCGTGCCACGGGCAATGACCTTGGGGTCAACGTCAGAGGCCAGCGGCACCTTGCGCATGTGCACGCGCAGGATCTTCTCGCGCCCCGCCACATCGGGATTGGGCACCACCACCTGCCGGTCAAAGCGGCCGGGCCGCAGCAAGGCGGGGTCCAGCACGTCGGGGCGGTTGGTCGCGGCAATCAGGATCACGCCCTCATTGCTGTCAAACCCGTCCATTTCGACCAGCATCTGGTTCAGCGTCTGCTCGCGCTCGTCATTGCCACCGCCCAGGCCCGCGCCACGATGGCGGCCAACGGCGTCGATTTCATCAATGAAGATGATGCAGGGGGCTGCCTTCTTGCCCTGCTCGAACATGTCACGGACACGCGATGCACCGACACCGACAAACATTTCCACGAAGTCGGAACCGGAAATGGTGAAGAACGGCACGTTCGCCTCACCCGCGATGGCACGGGCCAGCAGCGTCTTGCCGGTGCCGGGGGGGCCGACCAGCAGCACGCCCTTGGGGATCTTGCCGCCCAGGCGGGTGAATTTCTGCGGATCGCGCAGGAAGTCTACAATCTCCTGCAGTTCACCCTTGGCTTCATCAATGCCCGCCACGTCATCAAACGTAACGCGCCCCTGCTTTTCGGTCAGCATCCGGGCGCGCGACTTGCCAAAGCCCATGGCACGGCCACCGCCGGACTGCATCTGGCGCATGATGAAGATCCATGCCCCCACCATCAGCAGCAGCGGCGCATAGTTGATCAGGTAGCGCAGGAAGGGATTGGTATCGTTCTCCAGCGGCTTGGCCGCGACCTCAACCCCCTTTTCCGTCAGGCGGGGGATCAGGGTCGGGTCCTGCGGCGCATAGGTATCGAACGATGTGCCATCGGTCAGGGTGCCGGTAATATTATGTTCCTGCACCACCACGGAGCGCACATGGCCGCTGTTCACGTCCCCGATGAAATCGGAATATGCCAGTTGCTGCGATGCATGCTGCACGCTTCCCGGCTGGAAAACGTTAAACAGCAGCAGCAACAGGACGATGATGATAACCCACAGGGCCAAGTTACGGCCAAAATTGTTCATCTTGCCTACTGTTCCATCCGCTGGCCCCTCCACCATCGCCCCGGATCAGGCGGACGAGCAGACGCCACGTTCACTACGTTCTATCATACATAGGACGATCAAGGGATATTCACACCCCCAATCCATTACCTTTTATACAGCATTCCCCGTCCCGCCCCCAAACCGCGCGCCCGGCAGAACCGGCTGGGGGGGATGGTTCACAAAAACCGCATCCGCCATGCCACCCTGCGTGCACACGCCCATATGGGGCACGGCCACAACCCGCCCCCCGTGCCACAGCGCGGGAAGCGTGCGCAGCACGCGCGCGGGCCAGACCGGCCGGCCACGCCCGGCAGGCCACCATGATGCCACGGCACCGGCCGCCCCCATGGCGCAATCCGGCGGCAGGCTGCCCGCACGCAGCACGAAACGCCGGTCCCATACGCATTCCGTCCGCGCGGGCATCCGTGGCGCCATGGCCGCTTCCTCACGCGCGACAAGCCACTGCCCGTCCCGCCATGGCATGATGGCAACGCCTGCCAGCGTCGCGGGTTGTGGGGCCTGTGCCAGTAAATTGATACGCGTGCGGTCGGGGGGATAGTCATGGCCGCCCACCACCCGGACCAGGCCGGACAGGATACGTGGCGGCGCAAGACCCGCGGGCAGCACCACCCAGCCGCCAGGGTGAAAGCGGGCATGGCTGGCCAGCCAGCACGCATCCGCCCGGTCACGCTCCATGCGGGCCTGTCCCGCCTGCAGGGCCTGCGCCTTCAGTGCCGCATCCTGCCCCGCATCCTGTGCCAGAGCCTGCCGCGCCCGGGCCCGCCCGGTGCGCAGGTCGGCATTGGACGGGTCCTCCACCCATGCCAGACCCGCCGCGCGCACCGTGGCGTACAGGGCAGGCTTGGCAAAGGACAGCAGGGGCCGGACAAGCCGGACATCATGCATGGGGGTTACCAGCGCCATGCCAGCCAGCCCGTCATCCCCGCTTGCGGCATGCTGGCGCATCATGACCGTTTCGGCCTGATCGCCCGCATGGTGCGCCACCAGCAGGTCCAGCGCCCCGATTTCGCGACAGGCAGAAGACAGCGCCGCATAGCGCATCCGCCGCGCACGCTCGGCCATGCGGGGGCCGCGTTCCAGCCCCTCCAGCACCAGCAGGCGCGCGGACAGGCCAAGGGCGGACAGGCGGCCTATGGTCTGCTCCGCTTCCCGACGGGATTCGGCGCGCAGGCCATGATCAACCACAAGCCCGACCACATCGGGCCGCCACTGCCGGGCCAGTACCGCCAGCGCCATGCTGTCCGCCCCGCCCGATACCGCAACCGCAACCGGCACGCCATGGCCCGGCCAGGGGCCAAGGGCCGCCATGACCGGGGCGAACTGCCTCAGCCCCAGCGGTTCAGCCGGGCCATGCGGCTGGCCGGGCATTCAGCTGCTGCACTTGGCGCGCTTGCGATAGACCTGTTCCGCCGACTTGATGCGCGGCGCGGGTTCGGGAAATTCACTGGCCAGCTTGTCCAGCGCCTGACAGGCCGATGCCCTGTCGTTCAACGCCACCAGCGTTGCCGCAACCCCCAGCAGGGCGCTGGGCGCGCGCGCGCCGTGGGGGGCACGGTTATACGCATCGTAATAGGCAAGGGCCGACTGGCGGTACTGCTTCTGCCCCGCCAGCGACTGGGCCAGCAGGTACTGCGCATCCACCTGCCTGGGTGACCTGGGACCGGAAAGCACCTGCTGCGCATCGGTCTGGGCGGCCGCATAATCCTGCTGCATCAGCGCGTCATTGCCAGCCTTGAGCAGATCATCCGCGCTGCGCTTCGCCGCGGGGGCAGCCGCTACGGGCGCGGCCGTGTCCGCTGCCACGGGTGCCGCAAGTCCCGCCCCACCCGTGCCGCCATGGCCATGCTGCATGGCGAAATTCATGTCCTCGATCTGCTTGCTCATGGCCGCGTTCTGCTGCTGGACCTGATTGGTCAGCTGGTCGATCTGGCCACGCATGTCGCGCGTTTCCTGCTCCAGCGTGTTGACCCGGTCCAGAAGCTGCAAGGTCAGGTTGCCGTTGTCACCGGCCCATGCCACGCCCGTACCGGCCAGCAGCGCCATACCCCCTGCCAGCATGCCCATCCTGCCCCACAGCCGGGAACGGGAAGCCACTGAAAGGAAACCTGACATTACAGATCGCATGAACCAAACCCCTTCTGACAACTATGCATGCCTGCCTGAAACAAAACCGGCCGAGCGATAAGCGCCCGGCCGGTTCCATACTGCCACGCCAGAGAAAGCGGGAGCAGAGCGTTACTGTACCGCCGTGATGGCGTTACGGTTCTGGGCCCAGGAAGCCTCGTCGTCACCAACAGCGGTCGGACGGTCCTTGCCGTAGGAGATGGTGGTCATGCGCGAGGCATCGACACCCTTCGCCACCAGATAGTCGTGTGCGGCGTTCGCGCGGCGCTCACCCAGGGCGATGTTGTATTCTTCGGTGCCGCGATCATCGCAGTTACCGGCAATCTGCACATGCACCTGCGGGTACTTGGCCAGCCATGCGGCCTGCTTGTCGAGTTCCGCCTTCGCATCGCTGGACAGCGTGCTCTGGTTCAGCGCGAACAGCACGCGGTCACCCGCCGTCGCGACCAGATCAGCCTCGCTGCCCGGCGCCGGGCCGACCTGCTGCGTGGCTGCGCCCGTGTTCACGTTCTTGTCCGCGTGATCGGAACAGGCAGCGAGGAAAAGGGCCATGCCGGCCGCACCAAGAAGCTTCAGTTTCATTACTTTTGATCCTGGATCGGTTTCTTTGTTCGAAACCAGTTGTTGAATTTCCGGATTTAAATATGGAACGGTCCCGAGTCTCGTTGCGCCCTGCCAAACAAACTGTAAAACAGAAACTCGCGATCGCTGGAAACCGGCATCAGCATAGACGGGAAACCGCGCCTTCGTCAATGTTGGACAAACACATACCGGCCACCCGCCCAAGGCGGGGATCACGATCCGTTATTTGTCCAACACATTGATATTTATTATTTATTTAGCGGCGACCATGTGGGGTCGGACGCGCTGCCCGCCGGAAGCGCGCGTTCATGGAAGCCGGTAATGTCGATTGTGCTGATACCTGTTGCAAATCCGGCACCACCACTGCCCGCCGCGCTCTGCCGGCAGAAGGCCAGGACACGGCCATTGGGGCAGAAAGCCGGGCTTTCCACGGTAAAGCCCTGGGTCAGAATCCGCTCCCCCGTGCCATCAGGCGCCATTACACCAAGTGAAAAACTGCCATTGGCAATACGCGAGAACGCGATCAGATCGCCACGCGGCGACCAGACGGGCGAACCATACTGGCCGTGACCATAGGAAATGCGCTTCGCATCCCCGCCCGATGCACTCATGATATAAAGCTGCGGGGAACCGCCGCGGTCGGAGTTGAACACGATCTGTGACCCGTCGGGACTGAACGAGGGACTGGTGTCAATCGCGCCAGAGGCGGTCAGCTGCCGCCGCGACATATTGGCAAGGTCCACCAGATAGATATCGGACCCGCCGCCACGCGTGACCGACAGGATGACGGAGCGGCCATCGGGCGCGAAGCGGGGTGCGAATGAAATACCGGAGAAGTCACCAAGCAGGCGCTGCTGCCCGGTATTGAGGTTGAACAGGTAAACGCGCGGCCTGTAGTTGGCGTATGACATGAACGCCAGCTCACTATTGGCCGGATTGAAGCGCGGCGTCAGGGTCAGCCACTGGCCGCTGGTCAGGTAACGGCTGTCGGCGCCATCCTGATCCATGATGGCCAGCCGCGTGGTCTGGTGCGCACGCGGGCCGGAACGCGCGATATAGGCGATGCGGGTGTTGAAATAGCCCTGCTCGCCCAGCATGCGGTTATAGATCACATCAGCAATCACATGCGCGATGCGACGCCAGTCCTGGGCTGCGGCGGTATAGGCCGTGCCCTGGATCTGCTTGCCCACCAGCACATCCCACAGGCGGAACTCCACCCGCAGGGAGCTGCCCTGCTCCACGACCTTGCCAGTCACGGCGGCACGCGCGCCCATGGATTTATAGGATGCAAAATCCGGCGTGCCCTGCGGCATGCTGGCGCTGATGGGGCGGAACAGCCCGCAATTGCCAAGATCGGCCGAAATCACATCGGTAACCTGCTGGGCCACCCCACTGCCAAGCGAGGGCAGGACAATGGGAATCGGCGCCGTACGGGCCTGGTCCACCGTAATCTCGGCCTCCCCCGCGGCCTGCGCGTGGGCCGCACCCGCCGTGAACAGGGGCGTGGCCATAAGCCCCCCCGCCACACCCGCGCCCATGAAACCACGCCGGCTGAATGCGGCTGCCAGCCGGGCTGCATCCTCATCGGGGATCAGTGGCTTTACGCTTCTTGACGTCATCTTCCTCTCCTCGCCTTCGTCCGCTGCATGTCAGGGACGGAATACGAATTTCAGTTGTCTGGTCTGGCCCAGCAGGTTCTGCGGAATCGGCAGCTTGGCACAGGTGGGGCTGAGCACCGCATCACGCGCGCGTTCCGCCAGGGCGCGGTATGACGGGTCCGATGCCATCTGGGCCTGTGTCTGCGGTGCGAATTCCACCAGCCGCGCCGTGCCGGTCTCATCCACGGTCACGACCAGATGCGCCACGAACTGGGCATAGTTACGCGCGGCCGTATCCTCCGAATAACAGCGGCGCACGGCACTGCCGATCGCCTTCTGCTCGGTAGAGGTCAGGGCACTGGTAATATCCCCATCCGGCGTGCCCCCCCCATCGGGCGCGCCACCCTGCAGCGGGTTGGCGCGGGCCTTGGGCGGGTGGGTCTGCTTCTGGTCCGCGCGGAAGGAATCAAGCGTTGCCAGCAGGGAATGCGTGTCCGGCACATGCTTCTTCGCCTCGTTGGGCTGGGTCGTGCGTGACTGTTCCTGCACCTTTGGCGCCGCTGTCGGGTCCGGCTGGGCGGATGGGGGCACGGGCGCATGCGCCTGCGCGGGCGCGGCCTTGGCTGGCGTGGGCGGCAGCCTGACCGCATCGGGCGAAGGCTGCTGCTCACGCGGCGGGGTCGGTGCGTCGGGCACGGGCCTTGGCGCCTGCTGCGGTGGCGGCATGGGCGGCGGCGGAGGCGGCGGGGGGGCCGCTTCCTCATTCGGTGCCTTTTCGGGCGGTGTCGGCGCGGGGGGCGCTTCCTGCCTGACCGGTGCCGGGGCCGGTGCGGGCTTGGGGGCCGGTTTATCGCCCTTGTGCGGGGTGGACGTGCCGGTATCGGCGGCGAATTCCATCTCGATCGTGGGCGGCGGTGGCGGTTCGGGGGGAACCGGCACCGGCAGCCTGAGCAGAACGGTCAGCAGCAGGGCCACATGCAGCCCGCCCGAAACCAGGACGGAACGCCGCATGAGGATGCGTTCAGAGCGACGCGGTGGCACCACGGTCAGACGGCTCCCGATATCCGGTTCAGGTCAGTGGCCGCCGCCGGGCGGCTGCTGGGCAAGAAGGGCCACATGCGTGAATCCGCCCGCCGTGATCTGGCCCATGATCTGCATCACCCGGCCATAATCGATGTGCGAATCACCACGCACGAAAATACGGTGCTCACGGTCGTTCTGGGACGCGGCCTTCAGCTGGTCCACCAGCTGGTCCTGGGAGACGGGATCATCCCCCAGGTACAGGTCGCCATTGGACCGGATCGAGACGGTAATGGGCTTGGTGTCGGTATTGACCGGCGCCGCATCCGTCTTGGGCAGGTCCACGTTCACGCCGCTTGTCATCATCGGTGCCGTCACCATGAAAATGATGAGCAGCACCAGCATCACGTCAACCAGCGGCGTGACGTTGATATCCGCCATGGGCCGCCGCTTGCGCCGCCGCCCACGCAGGTCGCCCAGGCTTGCCCCCATGCTTACGCCCCCCTCTCTTCGGACTGACGCGACAGGATGGCGGCGAATTCGGTACCGAAGGCATCCAGCCGGTCCTCGAACACGCTCATGCTGTTGCTGATCACGTTATAGGCGATCACGGCCGGAATGGCCGTGACCAGGCCAATGGCGGTTGCGAACAGCGCTTCCGAAATACCGGGGGCCACGACCGAGAGGTTGGTGTTGTGCATGGCCGCGATCGAGCCAAAGGCATGCATGATGCCCCACACCGTGCCGAACAGGCCGATAAACGGCGCCACCGGCCCGATGGTGGCCAGGAAGATGATCCAGCGGTTCAGCCGGTCCATCTCCCGCGTTATGGTGATGGCCATGGCGCGGTTGACGCGGTCCTGCACGCCGCCATGCACCAGGTCGATGCCGGATATGCGCGACGACCGCCGCCATTCCCCCATGGCCGCGCCGAAAACCGCCGCCATGGGGTGGACGGGCTTCGCGCCATCGGATTCGTACAGATCCTCCAGGCTGCCGCCAGCCCAGAACCGTTCCTCGAAATCATTGGCCTGCCGGTTGACCCGGCGGACGGTCGTGAATTTGTCGAAAATGATTGCCCAGACAATCACACTGCAGCTTACCAGGCCGATCATTACCAGCTTCACGACAATGGATGCGTGCATGAACAATGCCCACATCGACAGATCGCCTGCTGCAGCCCCCAGATTCGCCGCACTAACCGCTTGGTCCAAATATGCCTCCTGCCCACCTTGACCGTTCGCACAAACACGAAGATTGCCCGTTTAGCAAGTCACGGCCAACCCGCTTTCCGCACAGCCTTGCATCACGGTCAACCCATGACACGAAAAGACCATGCTCAATGCATGACTTGATGGTGTTCAGGCGACCAGTGCGCGCAGCAGATCACGCCAAGGCGGCGGAAATCGGGCAGCGCGCCCGTCTGCCGCCCGCACGCAGGCCAGACGGACATCAAGCGTGCCGCAACCCGGCCCCCCTTCGTTCCCGACGCGGTGGAAGTCCTGCCACAGCCGGCAGCTTGCCGCCCCCAGTTCGGTCAGGCGAGTCGTGATGCGCACCACATCATCAAGCCGCAGCGGCGCGCGGTAATCGATGGCGGCATGGCGGACCACGAAGGCCAGCCCGTATTCACCCAGCAGATCGGACGCCGAACGCCCCTGCGCGCGGATGGCCTCGGTCCGGGCGCGTTCCGCCAGGCCAAGGTAGCGGGCGTGATAGACCACGCCACCCGCGTCCGTATCCTCGTAGTAGATACGGAAGTCGATCTTATGTTCCACCATCGATTCCATCCCCCAGCAGGTCACCCTGTCCGGGCGTGCGGGCGGGCGGCTGCAGGCCCAGATGCCGCCAGCCCCGCTCACCCAGCATGCGCCCGCGGCTTGTCCGCAGCACAAGCCCTTCCTGTATCAGGTAAGGCTCGATCACGTCCTCCAGCGTATCACGGGCCTCGGCCAGGGCCGCGGCCAGTGTCTCCACCCCCACCGGGCCACCATGATGATATTCGGCAATGCGGCGCAGGTAACGGCGGTCCATGCCGTCCAGCCCCATCGAATCAACTTCCAGGCGCGACAGGGCGGCATCGGCCAGCGCCCGGTCCACGGGTCCCCGCCCGGCCCGTGCCACGGCGGCAAAGTCACGTACCCGGCGCAGGAGCCTGCCCGCGATACGCGGCGTCCCGCGGGAGCGGCGGGCAATTTCCTCCGCCCCTTCCGGTGTCAGGTCGAATTCCAGCTTGCGCGCGCCCCGTGTCACGATCTGGCACAGTTCCTCGGGCGTGTAGAACACCAGCCGCAGCGGGATGCCGAAACGGTCCCGCAGGGGGGTGGCCAGCAGGCCGGCGCGCGTGGTGGCCGCCACCAGCGTGAAGGGGGCAAGGTCGATCCGCACGGAGCGCGCGGCCGGTCCCTCGCCAATGATCAGGTCAAGCTGGAAATCCTCCATCGCCGGATAGAGCACTTCCTCGATGGCGGGATGCAGGCGGTGGATCTCGTCGATGAACAGCACGTCGCGCGGCTGGAGGTTGGTCAGGATCGCCGCCAGATCCCCCGCGCGCTGGATGACCGGGCCGGATGTGGCGCGAAACCCCACACCCAGTTCACGCGCCACGATCTGGGCCAGCGTGGTCTTGCCCAGTCCCGGCGGGCCGTGCAGCAGCACATGGTCCAGCGCATCACCGCGCTGGCGAGCGGCGGCGATGAAGATGGCAAGGTTTTCACGGCTGGCCTTCTGGCCGGTAAAATCATCCAGCGTCTGGGGGCGCAGCGTGCCTTCGCCGCCATCTTCCTCGCCCCGGCGGGCGTCGATCTCGCGCTCCGGCCGGTCGCTCATCGGGCCAGTTCCTTCAGCGCGTCACGGATCACGATATCAAGGTCCACCTGGCCTTCATGCCGTTCGATCACCCGTTCCACCACCGGCTGCGCCTCCCCACGCCTGAAGCCAAGGCCGGACAGCGCCAGGACCGCATCCGCCGCAACGCTGTGCGCGGTGGGCCGCGTGATGGTAACACCCGGCACCCCGCCCCCGGTGGCGACCATGCCGGTGGGCATGCCCTCGCACTTGTCGCGCAGTTCGGTCACGATGCGCTGGGCCAGCCGGGCACCCACACCGCCTGCGCGGGTGAGCATGGTCCTGTCACCTGATCCGATCGCCATCATGAGTTCGGACGGCGGCAGGACCGACAGGATGGCCAGCGCCACCTTGGCCCCCACCCCCTGCACCGTGGTCAGCAGCCGGAACCATGCGCGTTCGGAGGCCTCGGCAAAGCCATACAGCAGGATCGCGTCCTCCCGCACCACGGTCTCCACCAGCACCAGCGCCAGTTCCGGCGGCTGGGGCAGCACCGCCAGCGTGCGGCTGGATGCCTGCACCAGATAGCCGACACCGCCTACGTCAATCACGCAGCGATCGGCCTCCACCTGCGCCAGCAGGCCACGCAGCTGCGCGATCATGCCATCCTCGTGGCGCGGGCAATCTGGGCCGCACTGGTGCGGTGATGGGCATGGCAGATCGCCACGGCCAGCGCATCCGCCGCATCCGCGCGTTTGAGCAGGGCAGTGGGCAGGATACGGCGTACCATCATGCTGACCTGTTCCTTGGTTGCGGCCCCGGTGCCCACAACCGCGCGCTTGACCGTTTTCGCCCCGTATTCGGCCACGGGAATATCCAGCAGCATCGGCACCAGCAGCCCCACGCCACGGGCATAGCCCAGCTTCAGCGTAGCAGACCCGTTGCGGTTGACGTAGGTTTCCTCCACCGCCGCTTCATCGGGGGCAAAGCTGCGGGCCAGTTCCAGCAGGGCATCATGCAGGTGGCGCAGCCGCTCCGGCACACCCAGTGCCGAGTCGGTGGCGATCACCCCATCGGCCACATGGGTCAGCCGGTTGCCCTGCGCCGTGATCACCCCCCAGCCGGTAAAACGCAGGCCGGGGTCGATGCCCAGGATACGGACCACAGGCCCGCTCAGGCCGAAAGCTTTTCGGCCACGTCGTCCGGCAGGTCGAAATTGGCGTACACGGCCTGCACGTCGTCATGGTCCTCCAGCGTGTCGATCAGCTTGAACACGCTGCGCGCCTTGTCCTCGTCCAGTTCCACCGTGTTGCCCGGCCGCCAGTCCAGCTTGGCCGAAGCGGGTTCGCCAAAGCGGGTTTCCAGCGCGTCGCGCACGGCAAAGAACGATTCGACCGGGCAGGTCACCTCGTGCATGCCGTCCACGGTCTCGACATTCTCGGCCCCGGCCTCAAGCCCCGCCTCGATCAGGTCGTCCTCGCTCGCCGCATCCAGCGGATAGGTGATCACGCCCAGACGGGTGAACATGAAGGAGACCGAGTTTGTCTCCCCCAGCGAGCCGCCATGCTTGGAGAACGCGGCACGCACGTCGGATGCCGTGCGGTTGCGGTTGTCGGTCAGCCCCTCCACGATCACGGCCACGCCGGCGGGGCCGTAGCCTTCGTACCGGACTTCCATGTAGTCGTCACCGCCACCGGCACCCGATGCCTTCTTGATCGCGCGCTCGACCGTATCCTTGGGCATGTTGACTTCACGCGCGGCCGAAATGGCCGCGCGCAGGCGCGGGTTCATGGCCGGGTCCGGCATGCCTTCGCGCGCGGCCACGGTAATTTCACGAATGACCTTGGCAAACTGCTTGGCCCGCTTGGCGTCCTGCGCGCCCTTGCGGTGCATGATGTTCTTGAACTGGGAATGACCCGCCATCGTTCGTCCCTGAATCCTGTCTTGTTTCTTGTTCCTGCCTGTCCGCCATGGGCGGTCCGGTCAGACCAGCCGCCCGTGGCAGTGCTTGTATTTCCTGCCCGACCCGCAGGGACAGACCGCATTGCGCGAGACCTCGCCCCAGCTTGACGGATCATCGGGCATGATCGCGGCCCCGCCGATGGGGGTCGCCATGGCCGGGTCCGGCTGGCGGCCCGTGGCATCGGGCATGAGACCGGGGCCCGGCTCGTTTTCCAGCCCCGGCACCTCGGGGTCGGAATGGATTTCGGCCACACCGGCAAACGGGTTGTCGATGGGCGGCGGCGCCATTTCCACCCGCGCCATGGTGGAGGTGACACGCACCCGCAGGTGATCGAGCATGGCGTGGAACAGTTCGAACGCCTCGTGCTTGAACTCGTTCAGCGGGTCCTTCTGGCCATAGGCGCGCAGGCCGATGCCCTGACGCAGCTGGTCCAGCGCCAGCAGGTGTTCCTTCCATACCGCGTCAAAGGTGGTGAGCAGTACCTGCTTTTCAACATAACGCATGACGGAAGGGCCGAAATTGGCGGCCCGGCTGGCCTGTGACTGGGCGGCCGCCTGCTCGATCCGTTCGGTCACGACGCCTGCGTCCACGCCATCTTCCTTCGCCCATTCCGCAATGGGCAGGCTCAGGTTGAGCGTGGTCTGCACGTCCTGCGCCAGTTCATCCTTCAGCCACTGCTCAGGAAAGGATTTCTCGGGGATGCGACGGGTGACCATGTCATGGATCACGTCCTCGCGCATTTCGGTGATGATGGGCGAAAGGTCCTCGGCCGCCATGTATTCCCGGCGCTGGGCATAGACCTCCTTGCGCTGGTCATTCATCACGTCGTCATATTTGAGCGTGTTCTTGCGCATGTCGAAGTTGCGGGCCTCGACTTTCTTCTGCGCGCGCTCCAGGGCCTTGTTGATCCACGGGTGGACAATGGCCTCGCCTTCCTTCAGCCCCAGCTTCTGCAGCATGTTGCCCATGCGGTCGGTGCCGAAGATACGCATGAGGTCGTCCTCAAGCGAAATGAAGAAGCGCGAATTGCCCGGATCGCCCTGCCGCCCGGCACGCCCGCGCAGCTGGTTGTCGATGCGGCGGCTTTCATGGCGTTCGGTGCCGATCACGTACAGGCCACCCGCCTTGCGCACGATATCGTGATCGCGGGCCACCGTCTCGCGCAGTTCCTGTTCGCGCCGGGCGCGCTCTTCAGGGTCCTCGATCCCGGCCAGGCGCTGGTGGATCAGCATGTCCACATTGCCACCCAGCTTGATGTCGGTGCCGCGGCCGGCCATGTTGGTGGCGATCGTGATGGCACCCGGCGCGCCCGCCTGGGCCACGATCTCGGCCTCCAGCTCATGGAAGCGGGCATTGAGCACGTTGTGCTGGATGCCGTTGCGGCGCAGCAGGGAGGACAGGTACTCGCTCTTCTCGATCGAGGTCGTGCCCACCAGAACCGGCTGGCCGGACGTGGCGCTGATCTCCTTGATCAGGGCGGCCACCGCCTCGTATTTCTCGCGCGCGGTCAGGTAGACCTCGTCATCATCGTCCTTGCGGGCGACGGGCAGGTTGGTCGGGATCTCGATGACTTCGAGCTTGTAGATATCGGCGAACTCGTCCGCCTCGGTCATGGCCGTGCCGGTCATGCCCGACAGGCGGGGATACATGCGGAAATAGTTCTGGAAGGTGATGGAGGCCAGGGTCTGGTTTTCCTGCTGGACCTCGACATGTTCCTTGGCTTCCAGCGCCTGGTGCAGGCCGTCGGAATAGCGGCGGCCTTCCATCATGCGGCCGGTGAACTCGTCGATGATGATCACCTTGCCACCGCGCACGATGTAGTCCACGTCGCGCGTGAACAGCGTATGGGCGCGCAGCGACTGCTGGACGTGATGGATCACCGCCACGTTCTGGCTGTCGTACAGGCCGCCGTCATGCAGCACGCCCGCGCCGCGCAGCAGGTCCTCCACCTGCTCGGCACCCTTTTCCGTCAGGATGACGGAGCGGAATTTTTCGTCCTTTTCATACGCTTCCGGGTCCGCCACCAGTGCAACCATCACCTCGTCCACCGCGCGGTACAGGCTGGAACTGTCCTCGGCCGGGCCGGAGATGATGAGCGGGGTGCGCGCCTCGTCAATCAGGATCGAATCGACTTCATCGACAATGGCGTGGTGGAAGGGACGCTGGACCATGTCCTCCACGCGGTACTTCATGTTGTCGCGCAGGTAGTCGAAGCCGAATTCGTTGTTGGTGCCGTAGGTTATATCGGCCCGGTAGGCGGCGCGGCGCTCATCCTCGGGCATGTTGGGCACGACCACGCCCACGCTCAGGCCAAGGAAGGCGTAAAGCCTGCCCATCTGCTCGGCATCGCGGCTGGCCAGATAGTCGTTCACGGTCACCACATGCACGCCCTGCCCCGCCAGCGCGCTGAGATAGACGGCAAGCGTGGCGACAAGGGTCTTGCCCTCACCGGTGCGCATTTCCGCAATCTTGCCATCATGCAGGACCATGCCGCCAATCAGCTGCACATCGAAATGGCGCATGCCCAGCACGCGCCTTGCCGCCTCGCGGCAGACGGCAAAGGCTTCGGGCAGCAGGGCATCCAGCGTTTCGCCCTTTGCCAGGCGGGCACGGAATTCGGGCGTCCTGGCGGCAAGGGCGGCGTCATCCAGCGCCTGGATCTGCGGCTCCAGCGCGTTGATCGCGGGTACGCGCCGCTGATAGGATTTCAGTGCCCGGTCATTGGCGGTTCCGAACAGGGCGCGGGCAATACTGGCGAACATGAAGACCTTCCCGGAATGACAGTCCCGCCCGCCCGCGACGGACCGGCGGGCGCGGAGGCAGGCTTGGCGGATAAAATTCTCGCGCGGAACCATGAGATAGGACCCACGCCGCCACGGGTCAACCGATGGACAGCAGGGCCACGAAAGAAGCGGGGGAAGCCGCCATCTGACATCCGGGCCTTGCAGGCCGGGCCACCCTTCGCCATGATGCCCGCCGAACGCGTTCATAACTAGGGTTTTTTGCACATGCGGACTATCAGTCCGGCAAAGGCTGTCGCAACGATGGCCCTGCTTGCTTCCTCCTTCATTATTCCTCCCGCACTCGCAGCTGGCCCCGCGCCTGTGGCGGCCAAGCCGGCCGCTGCCGGCACGGCGGACCAGAATCCGGTGCTGGCCAGCGTGAACGGGCAGGACATCCGCCTCAATGACGTGCGCCAGGCCATGGCCAGCATGCCCGAGCAGCTGCGCAAGCTGCCCGACAACATCATCGTGCCGATCCTGCTCAACCAGCTGGTTGACCAGCGCGCCATCCAGATCGCCGCCGCCAAGGCCGGGCTGGACAAGCAGCCCGACGTGCAGCAGCAGATGCAGCAGGCCGCGCAGAACGCGCTGCAGAATGCCTACCTGTCCGCCCAGGTGGCCCCCACGCTGACGGATGAGGCCGTAAAGACCTATTACGACCAGAATTACGCCAACAAGCCCGGCGCGGAGGAAGTCCACGCCCGCCACATCCTGGTCAAGAGCGAGGCGGAAGCCAACGACATCATCAGGCAGCTCAAGGCTGGTGCCGATTTCGGCCAGCTGGCCACCAAGCTGTCCACCGATCCCGGTTCGGCCAAGCAGAATGGCGGCGACCTGGGCTGGTTCAAGAAGGGTGACATGCTGCCCACCTTCTGGGATGCGGCATCGGCCATGCAGCCCAACAGCTTCAGCCAGACCCCGGTACACACCCAGTACGGCTGGCATGTGATCCAGGTGCTGGGCAAGCGTACCGCCCCCACCCCCACGCTTGACGCCATGCGCGACCAGATCCGCCAGAAGCTGATCCAGGAAGGCGTGCAGAAGGCCGTGAGCAACGCCCTGTCACAGGTCAAGGTTGTCCGCTTCGGCCCCGATGGCAAGCCGCTGCCCGAAACCCAGCCGGGTGCCGCCCACTGATCCGGGCCGCCGCCGGGTCAGCCCCACGGGTTGCCCGGCGGCATTGTTTTCCCCGCCTGCCCTGCCGCCGCCTTACCACAGGATCGTGACCGACCATGGCCAATGCCCTGCCCGTCTCCCCCCTTTCCCGGCCCCTGCCCGAACTGCCGCCGCTGGCGGGCGTGCGCTTTGGCGCGACCGAAGCCGGCATCCGCTACAGGGGGCGCACTGACCTGGTCATGGCGGAATTCGCGCCGGGCACGACGGTGGCGGGTGTCTATACCCGCAGCAAATGCCCCGGCGCGCCGGTGGACTGGTGCCGTGCCGCCATGGCCGATGGCCGGGCGCGCGCGCTGGTGGTCAATGCGGGCAACGCCAATGTCTTTACCGGCCGCGCGGGCTTTGAGGCAACGCAGGCCAACGCGGCCGATGCCGCCCGCCTGGTGGGCTGCGCGGCCAGCGAGGTGTTCCTCGCCTCCACCGGCGTGATTGGCGAGGTCCTGCCCTACAGAAAGATCTCGGTGGCCCTGCCGGGGCTGTACGCCACCCTGTCCGAGCATGGGTGGGCCGATGCCGCGCGTGGCATCATGACCACGGACACCTTTCCCAAGGCCGCGACCCGCGTCGCGCGCATCGGGGCGACCACCGTACGCATCCAGGGCATTGCCAAGGGCAGCGGCATGATCGCACCCGACATGGCCACCATGCTTGCCTTTGTCGCAACCGACGCGAAGCTGCCCGCCAGCGTGATCCAGGCGCTGCTGGATGATGGCGTCAGGCGCAGCTTCAACTGCATCACGGTGGATTCCGACACCTCCACGTCCGACATGCTGCTGCTGTTCGCAACCGGCCAGGCGGGCAATGCCGAAGTGACGCGGGCGGACGCGCCGGAACTGGCGGAATTCCGCACCGCCCTCGATTCCCTGCTGCTGGAGCTGGCGCTGCTGGTCATCCGCGACGGGGAGGGCGTGACCAAGATGATGCACATTACCGTCACCGGCGCCGTATCCGACCAGTCCGCCCACAACATCGCCATGGCCGTTGCCAATTCGCCGCTGGTCAAGACCGCCGTTGCGGGGGAAGACGCCAACTGGGGCCGCGTGGTCATGGCGGTGGGCAAATGTGGTGAACCCGCCAACCGTGACACGCTTTCGGTCAGCATCGGGGGCACCTGCATCGCGCAGAACGGCACGGTGGTGCCCGATTATGACGAAACCCCCGTTGTCGCCCACATGAGGGGCCGGGAAATCGAGATCGCGATCGATATCGGCCTGGCCAACGGCACCGCCCAGGCCTGGGGCTGTGACCTGACGCACGGCTATATCAACATCAACGGCGCCTACCGCAGCTAGTCGGCACGGGGCCACCGGCGGCCCCCGCGTTTTTTGCTGTTCCGTTCCGGCTGGAGCAATGGCATTGCTGTGCTGTTGAATCCATGCCAGCCAGACAGGAACGCCCTGCATGACGAACCCGTTTTTCCGACCCGAGCCAAACCCGCAGGCCATCTGGACCTATGCCGGGTTCTGGATGCGGGTCGTGGCCTACCTGATCGATTCCATCGTGCTGTGGGGGGTGCTGGCCCTGCTCGGGCTGCTGCTTGTGCCGCCCAGCCTTTCGGTCACGATCTTTGATCCGCAATCGACGGGGGGCAGCGGGGGGGATTACCGCATCTCCTATATCCATCCCGTCGATTACACCATCGCCTCCACCACGCCCCACATGCACTGGAATGGCAATGGCGTGTTCGAGATCCTTTCCCTGCTCATCCCCGCCGCCTATTACATCCTGTGCGAAGCATCCCGCGCGCAGGCCACGCCGGGCAAGCTGCTGTGCGGCATGCGGGTGACCGACCTGTACGGCAACCGCATTACCGTGGCCCGCGCCATGGGACGGTATTTTGGCAAATATCTTTCCCTGTTCATTCTGGGCATCGGCTTCCTCATGGTCCTGTGGACCCAGCGCAAGCAGGCCCTGCACGACATCCTGGCAGGCACATGCGTGATCCGCCGCCAGCCGCGCGCCCCGGCCCCCCAGCCGCCGCCCCAGTGGGGCTGACGTGACAAAAAAGGCCCTTGATGAATGCAACCCTGCCGTCTTTTGTAATCTTTTACCCTGATATTGCATGATATTGCATATTCCCCGGCCACGTCAGGACAGCCCCCCGCAGGACTGCGCGCGGGCGTTTTGCCGCAGCCATGGGGGGAGCCCGGACACACCACCCGGGCATCGCGCCATTTAAAGGAGGTGAACATCGGCATGTCGGCCCATTCCATGACTACCGCCCGACCCGTCCCCACACAGGGTGGACGGACCGGCATCGTACGCATACTGGCAGCCTTCATGCTTGTGCTCCTGCCCTGGATCGCGCCCGCGCATGCGGCGGATGCGACACCCGCCCAGGCCTCGGGCCAGGTCATCACCGCCCAGCAGGCCCAGCAGGTCCTGTCCGTCCTGAACGACCCGCAGAAGCGTGAGGAATTCACCCGCACGCTCGATGCCATAGCCAGGGGCCTGCCCGCGCAGCAGATTGCCCCGGCACCGGCCCCTGCGCCCACTGCCGCCAAGAAACCGGCCGCCACCGCCGATGTGGAACTGGAACCGGACAGCATCAGCAGTGAAACCATGAACGAACTGACCCATATGCGCGACCTTGCGCTGCGGCAGGGCGAAAACTTCATGGCGCTGTTCAAGGACCTGGCCTTTGTGGGGCGCTGGGTCCACTCCATGCTGGCCAATACCGATTCGCGCCAGATCCTGCTTGATGCGCTGACACGCGCCAGCCTGATCTTCATCCTTGCCCTTGTGGCCGAGCGCGGGCTGTCGATTGCCATGCGCAAGCCGCTGGCCGGTGTCACCGCGCGCGCGGTGGCGACCGAGGCCCGGCTGAACCGCCGCATCATCAATGAGGAACACGAAGACGACCAGCCCGCGCCGCCGCCTGCTTCCTCGGCCGATGCCGCGGCGGAACAGCAGACCGAACAGGCCCGCCAGCAGGATGACCGCCACAAGCACGAGACACTGCGCATCATCACGCGCATTCCCTATTCGCTGCTGCATTTCCTGATCAAGCTGCTGCCGGTGGCCCTGTTCTTCGGGCTGGGTTATGGCGGTTCCGTGCTGCTGACCTCCACCCACCAGGCGGAGATGGTCACGATCACGCTGACCAATGCCTATGTGATCGCCCGTGTGATCTACCTGCTGCTCGAGACGGTGTTCGTGCCGCATTCCCCCACCATCCGCCTGTGCAGCGCATCGGATGCGACGGCGCGCATGGTCACGCGGTGGTGGAACTTCCTGGTGGCGGCACCCTCCATCGTGGTGTGCCTGTCCACGCTGGGCGGCGTGTTCGCCATGCCCGCGCGCGGGACGGAAGCCATCATCCGTGCCGTGGTGCTGATCGAGCACGTCCTGATCGCGATCTTCATCTGGCGCATCCGCCACCATGTGGGCGCGGCGCTGCAGCCCTCAACACGGTTGCAGCAGAAGCCGTTCTGGATGTTCGTGGGCAAGATGGTCCGGTTCTGGTGGATTCCGGCCATGTTCTTCGACCTGGCGCTGTGGCTGGTCTGGGCCACCCAGATCCGTGGCGGCTATGCGTGGATCCTGCGCACGCTGTCCCTGACCATCGTGGTCATCCTGGGCGCGCGCCTGCTGTCGGTGCTGGCGTTCAGCCTGCAGAACAGGCTTTTCCATGTGCCCGAAGCCACGGAAAAGCGCTATCCCGGCCTGCAGGGACGGGTGGACTACTATTACCCGATCGCGCGCCGGACACTGTCCGTGCTGCTGACATTCGTCACGATCGTGCTGCTGGCCCAGTCCTGGGGGCTGCCGGCGATCCGGTTCTTCGTGCATGGCTCGCTCGGCCCCAAGATCGTGGGCGCGATGCTGACGATCATGATCGCCTACACCATCGCGATCGTGGTGTGGGAAGTGGCCAACGCCATCCTGCAGAACCAGATCTCGCGCTTCGAGACATCGGAACAGGCCTCCCGCGCCACCCGCCTGCGCACGGTGCTGCCGATCATCCGCACGGTGCTGCTGACCTTCATCATCATCATCGTCACGGTGACGACACTGTCGCAGATCGGCATCAACGTGGCCCCGCTGCTGACCGGTGCGGGCATCATGGGTGCGGCCATCGCCTTCGGTTCGCAAAGCCTGGTGAAGGACTTCATCACCGGCTTCTTCATGCTGGTGGAAAACGCGATGCAGGTGGGTGACTGGGTCACGGCGGGCAGCGTTGCCGGCACGGTGGAGCACCTGTCCATCCGTACCCTGCGGCTGCGCGCGATCAACGGGGACCTGCACATCATCCCCTTCTCCTCCGTCACCTCGATCGCCAATACGTCGCGCGACTACAATCTTGTGGTGGTCAGCTTCATGCTGGACCTGACGGAAGACCAGCACCGTGTGGCGGCCATCCTGAAGGATGAACTCTCGACCATGCGCAGGGACCCCGTATTCGGCCCGCTGATCAAGTCGGATTTCTCCTATCTGGGCGTGGAGCAGGCCGATGGCAACGGCGCCAAGTTCCTTGGCTCCATCCGCACGGCGGCAGGTGCGAAATGGAAGGTCTACCGTGAATATTACAGCCGCCTGAGCGCGCGCATGGTGCGCGAGCAGGTGAAGTTCCCGATCCCGACCTCCCTCAACCTGCTGGCCAATGGCCCGACGGGCACGCTGCGCATGAACATGGAGGAAAACCCCGGTGCCATCATGGCGGCCCACGCCGCGCAGCCCGCTGAGGCCGCTCCCGCCCCGAAGGCAGGCAACGGACAGGCGGATGCCCCGGCCGGGGGGGATGCCCCCACCCATGACTGACGGGACGCCGATGCTGCCGGGGCGGCTGGAAGCCTCCCTGCGCAGGGATGGCTTTGCCTTCGTGCCACGGGGGGAGATGCTGCCCCGGCTGGAGCAGTACGGCCTGCGCGACTGGGCCAGTTTTGCAGGCAGCTGGAACCGGCTGGGGCTGGACCGCTACATGGCCGATGGCGGGCGCTACCGCCGCCGCCGCCATGCCACCTTCGCCATCAGCGCGCGGGGCATCCAGCGCAAGAAGCACCAGCCCCATTACCAGAGCCGGGACTACAATGAACTCAATGGCGGGATCGAACGCTGGTTCCGCGCCGTTGAACCCGAGATGGGGGAACACCCGGCGCTACGCGCCATCCTGCGGCTCATGCACCGGATCGTGACCGACATGAGCGATCCGGCCCATGTCCCGGACGTATGGCATACCGAAGTCCACCAGTTCCGTATCGAGGCGCTGGACAGCACGCCGGGCCAGCCCACCCCCGAAGGGCTGCACCGCGATGGCGTGGACTGGGTGATGGTGGTCATGGTCCGGCGCGAGAACGTGATGTCCGGCGAGACCACGATCCATGACCTGCAGCGCACCATGGTCGGTGGTTTCATGCTTGACCAGCCGCTGGATACGGCGGTGGTCAATGACAACCGTGTCTATCACGGGGTTACGGCGGTGCGGTCGCTCGACCCCACGCGGCCAGCCTATCGTGACGTACTGGTCGTGACCTTCCGCCACCAATGAATGACACCGTCCCGCCGGGGCGGCGGCCCGGGGCATGGCGGCATTTCTGTGCCTGCGCCCTGGCCACCATGCTGGTGGCGGGATGCGGCCTCTACCTGTTCATCGTGACGGTGGACCCGTGGAACATCCTGCCGTTTTCTCCCCCGCTTGCGCGCATACCCGTTACGTCAAACGCCCGCTACACCATGCCCGCCCTGGCACGGGACCCGCGGTTCGATTCCGTGGTGCTGGGCACGTCCACCAGCAGGCTGATGCAGCCCGCCCTGCTGGACCGGGCACTGGGGGGGCATTTCCTCAGCATGGCCATGAACAGTGCAAGCCCGTGGGAACAGGGGCGCGTGCTTGATGCCTTCCTGCGCAGCCATCCCGCTCCGCGCACCGTCATGATCGGGGTGGATGCCGCATGGTGCCATGAACGCCCCGGCAGCCTGACATCCCCCAACCGCCCCTGGCCGGAATGGATGTACGGCCACCCCGCCTGGCAGGGCTACCTGCACATGGCCAGCCTGTACGCGCTACAGGAAGCCGCCAACGAATTCCTGTGGATGACCGGGCACAAGGCCCAGCGCTTCGGCACCGACGGCTATGCCAGTTTCGTTCCGCCGGACGGCACGTACGACCCTGCCCGCGTACAGGCCGCCTTCGCGCACTGGGCGCCGCCCGACAACACACAGGCCCCGCCGGGCATGGCGCAGACGCCCCCCGCCAGCATGCGCCTTCTGGCCACCATGCTGGCCCGCCTGCCCGCCGGCACGCTGAAGATCCTGTGGTTCCCACCCGCTTCCGCCACCCTGCACGGCATGACGGGCAGCATTGCCGCGGCCCGCCTGCAGGCCTGCAGGCTGGGGGTGGCGGCACTGGCCGCCCGTACCCCCGATGCCATCGCCCTTGACTTCAACCATGACAGCGCGCTGACCACGGAGCGGAACAATTTCTGGGACCCGCTGCACTACCGCATTCCCGTCGCCCACCGGCTGGTCGCCGCCATCGCCGCCGCCCTGCATGGCCCCCCCCCGGCCGATCCGGCGCTGGACATCCTGTACCGCCCCGTGCCACCGGCAGGGTAAAAACCGCCCGGCGGGTCCAAAGCCATGCGCTGCCATCGCGGAGCCTCCCCAGCGGCGGGGCTTGTGCGGGGCGGGTCATCTGGTATGGAAAACAGGACACCGTGAAATACCCGCCCGGTACAGGCACGCCGCAGGCATGGGGCCAGGGTACGGAATCGTCTTGTGCAGGCCACCCCGCGACCGGGCGGCCAGATTGCGGCACTGAGGTTGGAGAGGCTGGTGAATACGTCCGTCAATGGTGCGCCACAATGGCATCTGCAGCCCGAGGCGAACCGGACCCTTGTTACCCTGTCGGGTAACTGGATCGCGCAGGAAGGACGCATTCCCGCCTTTCCCGAAACCGGCCTGAAGGACGTGCCACGGGGGGCCGCGCTGGAATTCGATACCGGGCGGCTTGGCCGGTGGGATACATCGCTGATCAGCTTCCTGTGGGAACTCAAGCGCAGCGCGCGTGAGGCGCATGTGGATGTCCACATCGACACCCTGCCGGAATCGGCGCACAAGCTGCTTGACCTGCTGCCCGAAATCCCGCCGGAACCCGCCCCCCCCACGCCGCACCATTTCGCCCCGGTGGCGGCGGTGGGGCAGTTCACGCTCGATACACTCAACGAGATCGGCTGCGTAAGCGAAATGGGGGCCGCCGCCGCGCGCGGGGGCATTGCCGCCCTGGTGGGGCGGGGGATGATGCGGACCGTCGATCTCATGTCCGATCTTGCCGCCGCCGGGCCTGCGGCGCTGCTGATCGTAGGCGTGGTGAACTTTCTGGTCGGCGCGATCCTGGCCTTTGTCGGCTCGGTGGAACTGCACAAATTCGCAGCCGACATCTATGTCGCAAGCCTTGTGGCCATTGCCATGGTGCGTGAGATGTCGGCCGTCATGACCGCCATCATCATGGCGGGCCGCACGGGTGGCGCCTATGCCGCGCGCATTTCCACCATGCAGGCGAATGAGGAAATCGACGCGCTTCAGGTCTTTGGCATTCCCGTCGCCAGCTACCTGATCCTGCCTTCGGTGCTGGCGCTGGGCTTCACCATGCCGCTGCTCTACCTGTACGGCTGCCTGATCGGCATGCTGGGGGGCTTTGTCGTCTCGTTCATCATGCTGCATGTCTCGCCGCTGGGCTATTTCCATGAAACGCTCCAGGCCCTGCCGCTGGACCAGTTCACCTTCGGCTTCATCAAGAGCCTGGTGTTCGGCACGTTCGTGGGGCTGACAAGCTGCCGGATCGGGCTGAAGGCGGGACGCAGCGCCGCCGATGTGGGCATTGCCGCGACCAAGGCCGTGGTGGTGGGCATTGTGGGCGTGATCGCGCTGGACGCGGTCTTTGCGGTTATCGCCAACGTGATCGGGATCTGACCGCCATGAACGACCTTCATAACCAGATGCCCTCCGCCCCCGATGATACCCGCCCGGTCATGATTTCGGTCAACGGCGTGACACTGGCCTTCGGCCCCAAGGTGATCCAGCACGACGTGTCCTTTGAGGTGAAGCGCGGCAGCATCTTCGCCGTGATGGGGGGATCGGGCTGCGGCAAGAGCACCCTGCTCAAGAGCATGATCGGCCTGCTGCGCCCCACACAGGGCCGCTACCTGGTGGGGCAGGACAATTACTGGGCGGGTGACGACGCAAGCCGCGTGCATATCGGCCGGCGCTTTGGCGTGCTGTTCCAGAGCGGGGCGCTGTGGAGTTCCATGACCGTGGGCGAGAACGTGGCCCTGCCCATGCAGATGTTCACCAGGCTGGAGCCACCCGTCATCCGCCAGATGGTGGAACTCAAGCTGGGGCTGGTGGGCATGCTGCATGCCATTGACCAGTATCCCTCCGAACTCAGCGGCGGCATGCGCAAGCGCGCGGGGCTGGCGCGCGCCATGTCGCTGGACCCTGACATCCTGTTCTTTGATGAACCCTCGGCCGGGCTGGACCCGATCACCTCGGCCCGGCTGGATGAACTGATCCTGAACCTGCGCGACGGGCTGGGGGCCACGATCATCATCGTCAGCCACGAACTGTCCAGCCTGTTCCATATTGCCGATGACGGCATATTCCTTGATGCCGGGCAGAAGACCGCCATCGCCCACGGTTCCCCCGTATGGCTGCGCGACCACTGCACCGACCCCGTGGTCCATGCCTTCATGCACCGTGAACAGCTGGACAGTTCCAGCCCCCACGGAGACGGGTAAGCCCGATGGCCGACAGGCAGACGCTTATCGGCGCGGCCGTACTGGGTGTGGGGGCCATTGCGCTTGCCGTGCTGGGCATGACGGGCTGGTTGCCCATACCGGGGCGCAGCACCGAGGCGGTCGTGGTGTTTGAAAGCCCGACCAACGGGCTGGACATCGGCTCCCCCGTCAATTTCCGTGGCGTGCCGGTGGGCGCTGTCGAGCGGATTACGGTACGGGTGGACCCGGCCGACCATCATACCTACATGCCGGTCTACATCCTGTTCGATCCCGCCCATGCGCCCGGCCATGGCGACCTGCCACCCCTGTCCACGCTGCTGGCCAACGGGCTGCGGGCGGATATGGTGCTGCACAGCCTGGTAACCGGCCAGACCGAACTGGACCTGGACCTGGACCCCAAAACACCGCAACGCCTGCACCCCGATCTGACGGACATGCCCGAAATACCCATGGGCCAGACAGCGCTCCAGCAGCTGGAGGCAACGCTGATCTCCACTTCCGTGCAGCAGCTCCACAATGACCTGATTACCGCGCTGGCCAGCATACGCCGGCTGGCGGCGGACATGGACCGTGACATGCCCGGCATGATCGCCAGCATCCGCACCACGTCGGGCCACGCCGATACCGCGGCCAGCCAGATCCGCGCCGCCATTACCGATGTGACGGACCATGCCAGCGTGACCATCAACCGCCTGGACCAGCTGATCAGCGCCAACAGCCGCGAATTCGTGGCCCGCCGCGCGGAACTGCAGGCCCTGATCGGCAATACCCGCCAGACCATGGCGCAGGCGCGTGAAACCCTGGCCAGCCTGCGCGCCCTGACCGACCCGCAATCGCGTGACAGGCTGAATCTGGACGCTACGATGCGTGATGTTATGGAAGCCGGCTACGGGCTGCGCGGATTCGCCACTGAAGTCGAAAGTAATCCGCAACTTCTGCTGATGGGACACAACCAATGAAAACGCGCCAGCCCGCCTTCCCTTCCCGCCTGAATCCGTCCCTGCGGGCGGCGGGCGGACTGCTGCTCTGTGCCGCCATGCTCTCGGCGTGCTCCTCGGCGCCGGTGCGCTTCTACACGCTGGGCGCGCCCGCCGTGGCCGTGGGTGCGCAGGGCACCGGCACCACGGCCATTACCGACAGCACGCCGGTGATCGAGGTCGAACGCACCCGCCTGCCCGATTACCTGGACAGCCAGGACATCATGGTCCGCAACGGGCATGAGATCGAACGCAGCGGGCTGGGCCGCTGGGCCAGCCGCCTGTCAGTGGGGGCCACGGACCTGATCACCGCGCGCCTGGCCCAGAAATGGCCGGATCTGTTCGTGACCGACCAGCCGCAGCCCGACCGCCCCACCTGGCGGCTGCAGCTCAACATCAGCCGGCTTGATGTCAGCCGCAATGGCCAGTCGGCACTGAACGCGGACTGGGCCATCATTCCGCAGGACCCGCGCGCCGCCATCCTGCGCAACCGCACCAGCATCGTCATGAACGGCAATACGGCCAATAACGCCAATATCGCCAGTGTCACGGAAAACCTGCTCAATGAACTGACCAGCCGGATCGAGACCAGCTGGCCCAACCCCACCCAGCCGGAAGCCACCAGCCCGCGCCATCACGGCCACAGCTAGGCCGGGCTTCCATCCCGGCGGGGGAACCATCGGGACAGGCAGGCATTGGTTGCGCAGATGTGCAACCTGCCGGAGCAAGCTGTCATGCCCCCTTCCCCTTTCCGCGTCCATGGCCTGATCCTGGCGGCCCTGCTTGCCATCACGGCCATCCCGGCGGGCGCGCAGACCGGGCCGGTCATCCTGGCCCAGCATCCCGGCACCGAACTGGACCGGCAGGCACGCGCACTGGTGGCCCGCGACCTGGCGGACGCGGCAGGTAGCCAGGAGCGCCCGGTCCTGCTGACCGGATCGGGGCCGGTATCCAGTGACCCACGGCGCATGGCGCTGTTCGTGCAGCTGCAGTCCGCCAGCCTGTGTGGCTCGGCGGGGTGTTCCACTTCGGTCTACCTGCGTAATGGCCACACTTGGACACGGGTGCTGGATTCCGTAAGCGGGCCGGTCACCATTACGCCCCAGGTGCATGGCGGCATGCATGACCTGCTGGTCGACAGCACCGACCGCTGGATATGGAACGGCACCACCTATACCGACACACAGGCCACCACCCAGCCGCAGCCGCCAGAACGGCCCTGAGCACACCTGCCCCGGCATGATGGCATCGGTGACTGGCAAACCCATATGGTTGCCGCCTGCCTGGCGCAACGTGGGAACAGCCCCGTATTCTGCCGGGGCATGCGCCTGCCAGACCGGGTATATTGTCAGGGAAAGTGGAGCGGGTGAAGGGAATCGAACCCTCGTATGCAGCTTGGGAAGCTGCCGTTCTACCATTGAACTACACCCGCATGCCCGCCCTCTATACTGCACAAGCGCGGCTTATGCAATCACCCCCGCCAGCAGGGCGGCAGTTGACGCACCCCGCCCTGATCCGCAATAAGCATGCATGTCCGGGGGCATCCGCCTTCCGACCCTCGTGATTTGATATGGCCGGCTTGCGGCGAGGTAAAACATACGCGCTAAAGAGGCCCGATACCGCTACCGCTCTGTCAGGGCGCGGGCATCTGGTTTCCACGGTCATGAACCGCCCCGGGCGGACCGGACTGCCGGGCATGAACCGGCCGCTGGCCACCGCCTGCCTTGTCCCGTCCACCCTGTACACAGGAATGACCACCAGCCATGACTGACCAGCCCGATCCCAAATCCTTCCGCCCCGCCACGCGCCTGATCAATGCGGGACTTGAGCGCACGCCGTATGGCGAAACCAGCGAGGCGATGTTCCTGACCTCCGGCTTTGTGTACGACAGCGCGGAGCAGGCGGAAGGCACCTTTACCGGCGATGTGTCGCACTACCAGTACAGCCGTTTCGGCAACCCCACCGTATCGAACCTGGAGCGCCGCCTGTGTGATGTGGAAGGGGCGGAATCCTGTGTCCTGACCTCTACCGGCATGGGCGCGGTCTCCTGCGCGCTGCTGGCACAGGTGCGCGCGGGCGACCGGGTCGTGGCTTCGCGCGCGCTGTTCGGCTCATGCCACTGGATCGTGGCCGAACTGCTGCCGCGCTACGGGGTGGAGACGGTCTTCGTCGATGGGGGCGACATGGCGGCATGGCAGGAAGCGCTGGACAGGCCCACGCGCGCCGTCCTGCTGGAAAGCCCGTCCAACCCGATGCTGGATGTACTCGACATCCGCATGATCTGCGACCTGGCCCACAAGGCGGGTGCGACCGTGGTGGTGGACAATGTCTTTGCAACGCCGCTGTACCAGAAGCCGCTGGAACTGGGCGCGGATGTGGTGGTCTATTCCTGCACCAAGCATATTGATGGCCAGGGCCGCGTGCTGGGTGGCGCCGTGCTGGGTACGGCCAGGTGGATTGACGAGGTCCTGCGCCCCTTTGCCCGCAATACCGGCAATTCCATCTCGCCCTTCAATGCCTGGGTCATGCTGAAAAGCCTTGAAACACTGGCCCTGCGCGTCAACGCCATGACGCAGAACGCAGCGAAGGTGGCGGACTTCCTGGCCGACGCACCGGGCATCAAACGTGTGTTCTATCCGGGGCGCAAGGACCACCCGCAATACGAGATAGCAAAAAAGCAGATGTCGGCCGGTTCCACGCTGGTTGCCTTTGAAGTCGAGGGCGGCAAGGCGGGGGCCTTCGCCTTCATGAACGCATTGCGGCTGATCTCGATTTCCAACAACCTTGGCGATGCGCGCTCCCTTGTCACGCATCCGGCCACCACCACCCACATGAAGCTCACACCCGAAGACCGGGCGCGGCTTGGCATCAATGACGGGGCGATCCGTTTCTCGGTCGGGCTGGAAGATGCCGACGACCTGATCGATGACCTCCGGCGCGGCCTTGCGGCGCTGGCCAACCGGCCAATACAGGAGCACCGCCTGCCATGAGCAAGAACAGGCCTTTCCCTCCCCCCACCGGGGAAGGGACGGACTCCCCGCCGGGCGAGGCGATGGATAACGTCCCCTGTTTCGAGGCCGTGACGGACGATGTCCGTGTGGTTGTCCAGACCTTCTGGCTGGATGACCAGTCCGAGCCCGATGAGCACCGCTATGTGTGGGCCTACCGCGTCCGGATCGAGAACCACGGCAGCGAACAGATCCAGCTCCTGCGCCGCAGCTGGCGCATCGTGGACGGGCAGGGCCGGATCGACCGCGTGGATGGGGATGGCGTGGTAGGCGAACAGCCACTGATCGACGCCAGCGGCAGTTTTGAATACATGTCGGGTGCCGCACTGGAAACACCGACCGGCTTCATGGGCGGCATGTACCACATGATCCGCCCGGCCAGCCGCCAGCATTTTGATGTCGACATCCCCGTCTTCAGTCTGGACAGCCCGCACCATCCGGCCATCCTGCACTAGTTCCGGCCCGGATTCCTTCCTGCGGCCTGTCCCGACCGGACAGGCCCCTGCAACAAGAACCTACAGCATGACCCCCATTGATACCCGCCCCACCCGCGCGGAAGCCGAAGACGCCGTGCGGACCCTGCTGCGCTGGGCTGGCGAAGACCCCGGCCGGGAAGGCCTGCTTGATACGCCCGCGCGCGTGGTCAAGTCCTATGACGAATTCTTCTGCGGCTATGCGGAAGACCCGGCCGAGATGCTGCGCCGTACCTTCTCGGAAGTGGCGGATTATGACGAGATGGTCCTGCTGCGCGACATCCGCCTGGAAAGCCACTGCGAACACCACATGGTGCCCATCATTGGCGTGGCGCATGTGGCCTACCTGCCGCGCAGGCGGGTTGTGGGCATTTCCAAGCTGGCCCGCGTGGTGGACGCCTATGCGCGTCGCTTCCAGATCCAGGAACGGCTGACGGCACAGATTGCCAATACCATCAATGAAGAACTGCAACCCTATGGCGTGGGCGTGGTGATCGAGGCCGCCCACCAGTGCATGACCACGCGCGGCGTGCACCGCCCCGGTGTGTCCATGGTGACCAGCCGCATGCTGGGCACATTCCGCACCAATTCCGATACGCGGCGGGAATTCCTGTCAATCCTGAACCGCCCGGCCATGAACAGCACCGGACTCTGAACGCGGCAGGCCAGCGGACGTCAGGCAGCCAGCAGCAGGTTCCTGGTAAAGATTTTTGCAAAAAGCTTTAAAAATGCAGCCTTTTAAAAAAGGCTGCACCCAGGGACTTTTATCTCCTTTATCAGGCCAGTTGTTTTGAAATGACTTTTTACAGCGCGATCCTGGCCCCCAGCACGGCAATGAACTGCGCCAGCCATGCCGGGTGCGCGGGCCATGCGGGCGCGGTGACCAGCGTGCCATCGGTCACAGCCGCATCAAGTGCGATATCCGCATAGACGCCCCCGGCCAGTTCCACATCCGGACGACAGGCGGGATAGGCCGAAACCCGGCGCCCTTCAATGACGCGGGCGGCGGCCAGCAGTTGCCCGGCATGGCAGATCGCGGCCAGCGGGCGGTGGGCAAAGGCGCGGACCAGTTCGATCACGCGCGGATCAAGCCGCAGATATTCCGGTGCCCGGCCACCGGGAAGGATCAGGCCCGCGTAATCGGCGTAATTGATGGTGTCAAAATCCGCGTTGAGCACAAAACGGTGGCCCGGTTTCTCGCTATAGGTCTGCGCCCCCTCAAAATCATGGATGGCGGTCAGGACATGCTCGCCCTTTCCGCGGCCGGGGCAGACCGTGTCCACCCGGTAGCCCAGCATGGTCAGGGCCTGGTACGGCACCATGATCTCGTAATCTTCCACATAATCGCCTGCCAGCAGCAGAAGCCGGGGTGCGCTCATCTGTCCATATCCTTACCGTTATTGGTCAGTCATGTGCGGCGGGGGGAAGGTGCTCGCGCAGGCGGGGCATGAGTTCGACAAAGTTGCAGGGCACATGGCGGCTGTCGAGCTGCCAGACCAGAATATCATCCCACCCGTCCTTCACCGCGCCGGTCGAGCCGGGCAGGGCAAAAAGGTAGGTCCCGTCCGCCACCCCCGCCAGGGCACGGGACTGGATGGTGGAGGTACCGATCTTCTGGTACGACAGCATGCGGAACAGTTCGCCAAAACCCTCGATCCGCTTCTCGATCACCTGTCCGAACGCTTCCGGCGTGATGTCCCGTCCCGTCACCCCGGTGCCACCGGTGGAAATGACCACATCCACCTGGCTATCCGCAATCCAGCCCGACAGGGTGGCGACAAGGCGCGGCACGTCATCGGGCACGATGGCGCGGGCGGCCACGATGTGACCTGCCGCCGTTATGCGCGCGGCCAGTATATCACCGGACCTGTCCGTTTCCGGCGTGCGGGTGTCGGACACCGTGAGCACGGCAATGCGCACGGGCAGGAAGGGCTTTTTCATATCAAGGCGTGACATGGCGCCATGTTCACCATTCCCGCGCCGTGGCGTCAACGGTTGCCTTCGGGCCGGTGCGGCATGGTGTGGCGCATGCCCGCGGAATGAGTAATACAGGAGAACAAACACGAAATTCTGATGTATTTGTGCATTGCACAAAAAATTATGCCAAGGAATAGTAGAACTCTACATAAATCTATTGATATAACAAAAAAAACCTCTTTACCATTATTTTACAAAACATTAGTTTTTATATAAATTTCCGTCCAAGGTTTATAATCAGCATGAAATATGCTATCGATACGCGAATGACCAGACCATTCCCCCGCCTTTTTGTATCGCTCCCCCTGTTTTTTCTTGCACTTTTCGCTCTGTGCGAAAGCGCATCGGCCCAGGCCATTCCCGGCGAAGGACAGGGGGTTGTCGGCGCGCAGCCCAGCCTGAATGTCAATTCACGCCGTAATGTCAGCGTGAATGATCCCGGTTCGTTTTTCAGCGCACCCTACGGCAACCAGCATTTTTTTGGTGACTGGGCCGGGCTGCAGCCCTTCCTGCTCAAACACGGCGTGCATATCGAAGCCGACGTGCATGAAGAACTGGCAGGCAATTTTCGCGGTGGTGCCAAGCAGGGCGTGACCGATGCGGGTCAGGTTGGCGTGGAAATCGACATCGACTGGCACAAGCTGGCGGGCGCTCCCAAGAACTTCTGGACCCATACCATGATCGTGAACGGTCATGGCCGGAACGCCAGCACGGATTACATCCACGATTCCCTTGCGGGCGTGCAGCAAATCTACGGTGCCCGTGGTAACGTGGTCGCGCATCTGGTGTACATGTATGCCGAGCAGTCCCTGTTCCATAACCGGCTGGACATCAGTGCCGGGTGGATTCCGGTGGGCAGCTTCTTTGCCGCCTCCCCCCTGTTCTGTGACTTCATGAACGTGTCGATCTGCGGCAACCCCGCACCGGGGAAATACGTGCCGGGCGGGCGTGACTGGCCTTCGGGCAATCTGGGCGTGGTGATGCGCGTCATGCCCACGGTCGATACCTACATCATGGCCAGCATGTTTGCCGTATCGCCCCATTCCTATAACGGCGGCATTTCCGGCTGGTCATGGGCACAGAGCGGCCTTGGCAAGTTCTCCACCCCGGTGGAAATCGGCTGGCTGCCCGAATTCGGCCGCAACCATCTGGCCGGTCATTACAAGGCGGGTTACGGCTACGACAATTCCCAGTACAATGACCTGTATTCGGACATCAACGGCAACTCCGCCGTACTGACGGGCCAGCCCTTCCGCAAGCAGTCCGGCGTCAGCACCGCCTGGTTCCAGGCCGACCAGATGATCATGCGCAATGGCGCGGGACCGACCAACGGGCTGATCCTGCTGGCGGGCTACATGTATACGTCGGGCAAGGTCTCGGCCATGAAGGACCATACCTGGGCCGGCATTGTGGAAACCGGTGCGAAATGGGGCCGCCCGCTGGATACGGTGGGTGCCATGTTCCATTATTATGAAATGAGCCGTGCTTCCATCCTGCAGCAGGAATCCTCGGTACTGGCCGGGACCCCCTTCCTGAACAACCAGTGGGGCAAGGTGTGGGGCATCCAGACGCATGAGAACGTGTACGAAGTGTTCTACAACATCCATACCGCACGCGGCATGAGCTTCCAGCCGGACTTCCAGTACATCAACCGCCCCGGCGGCACCACCACCTACCATGATGCGGCGGTCATGGGCCTGCAGTTCAACTGCATCCTGTAATCCACCCTTCATCCGGGCGGGCTTCCACGATATGGGAGGCGGATCATGACCGATCACGCTTCCCTGCACCATCTGGCCCGCCAGGCACTGGCCGCCTACCCGCTGCATGATGCGCGGTGCCATCTGCTTTCAATTTCCGAAAACGTGATTTTCCGTATCGATACCCCGGATGGTGCGCGCCATGCACTGCGCCTGCACCGGCCGGGATATCATGACAGGGCCGAAATCAGCAGCGAACTGGCATGGCTGGATGCACTACGTGCAACCGGGCTGGAAGTGCCGCATCCGGTGGCGGGCCTTGATGGCGCATGCATCCGCACCCTGCCCGGCCCCGATGGCCAGCCCCGCCATGCCGTGCTGTTTGCATGGATGGAGGGCACCGAACCCACAACCGATATTGACCCGGTCGCCTTCAACCGGCTGGGGCATATTACGGCCCGCCTGCACGCGCAGAGCCGGACATGGGTCCGCCCCGCGGGCTTTACCCGCAAGGCATGGATACCCGCCACCATGACCGGCCCCCGTGCCTTATGGGGCCAGTGGCAGGCCGCCCCCGGCGTCAACGCGGCCGCGTGCGACCTGATCACGCACTGTCTGGAGCGCATTGATGCTGAACTGGCGGCCTATGGCACGCCGCCGCACCGCTTCGGGCTGATCCATGCCGATTTGCGGCTGGCCAACCTGCTGGTCAGCGGGTCGCATACCCGCCTGATCGATTTTGATGACTGCGGGCTGAGCTGGTTCATGCAGGATCTGGCGGCGGCGCTGAGCTTTCATGAAGACCATCCGCAGGTGCCGCGCTGGGTTGACCACTGGCTGGCGGGCTACGCCACCTGTGCGCAGGTCAGCGCCGCGGAGCTGAACATCCTGCCTGCCCTTGTCATCCAGCGTCGCATCCAGCTTCTGGCATGGACCGGTACCCACCGGCATACACGCCAGGTCAGCAGCCTGGGACCGGACTGGCTGGCACGCACGCTGGACTTATGCCGCGCATGGGACAGGGGGCAACTGCTGCGCGACGTAGGCTGACCGGCAGCCCGCTTCGATTCGGAACGAAGCGGTTGCGGGCGTATGGCCCCCATCCGCAGACAACCTGTTGCCAGAAAGTGATAAACCCTTTCAGGGGCAGTCCTTTTTCATAAAAAACCGCGTCCCGCACACTCTTTGCGGCGCGGTCCATTAGATAATTTTTTAATTTTTCCACCGCCCTGATGCGCGCAGGTTACTTTTTGGAAAGTTTTTGCGCGTAACGGCACGGAAGGGATCCGGTTTAATGAGGTAAATTAAATGTGATAATTAGAATCGGTTTTACGGACAGGCTATGGCTTTTATGCCTCAATGCTGACATGTATGAAGTTTAGGTAATGTGTCGTTCGGTTAACAACCCGAGTCACCGGAGCGAACCCTGTCCTTGGCACATAACGGAAAAACAGCAATGACCCCTGCAGTTGAGACGATTGCCAGCCCCGCCACGTCACCCGCTGTGGCTGCTGGCCTGCCACTGGTGACTGACGACATTCCGACCCGGTCCCAGACCACGCGGATGATCTATTCCCGTCATCGCCGGGCGCTGCGTGATTATGCCCGCACCCTCAGCACCCCGACCGAGCCGTCCTGACCTGCCTATCTGGCCCGGAACCAGCCGGACCGGCCACGACAAAAATCAAACTTTGACATTATTCCGCTGCTTTTCCGGTCTGACGCGCCTGTAGCGCCGCGATTGCCTGCCGGGTCGGGACTGTCAGCTGGTCGGGCAGTTCATCAAAGGCATACCATCGCGGGCCTTCATGCTTTTCCGGCTCCATCAGGGTCGGCTCGCCCTGCCATGATGTGACCAGGTAGACCGGGGCAATCCAGTGATGCCCGCCTATCGCGTCCATCTGCTCCACCAGACACAGCAGGTCATGCGCCTGTATGGTGACGCCAAGCTCTTCTTGAATTTCGCGCTCCGTCGCATGGGCCGTTGTCTCGTACGGCTCAACCTTGCCGCCGGGCAGTCCCCAGCAGCCCGCTTCGGGTGCCCGTAGGCGGCGCAGCAGCAGGATCCGTCCCTCACGGTCGATGATGGCGGCACCACAGCCCACGCGCGGGCCGGTCATGTCGGTCATGTTCGCATCCTTTTCCTGACTCCGTGCTCCATACAGCACGGGGGTGCCCGACGGCACCCCCGCATTCCCTGTCTCAGGGACTGTTCATAAAAAAGCCTCTGGTGAAGCTTTCTTCAAAAAGCTTCGGAGAATGCCGCCTTTTTCAAAAAAGGCGGCGTCCGAAAACTTTCATTATTTATCAAACAGCCTCTTAGCGCGCGGCAGGCGGCCGGGCATTGGCCGTTGCCACGCGCCGCCCCCACGAGATCAGGTCGCTGGTGCAGTCATCACGGTCAATCACGCATTCGATCAGGGTCGGCCCTTCCCGATTCGCCACGGCTGCGGCAATGGCCTTTTCCATTTCGGCGCCCGTGGTGGCCCGGAACCCCTTGCCGTGGCCGTCTTCCGCGTTGAACACGCTCATCAGCCCCGCATAATCCCAGTTCTTGACGTTGTTGTACGGCCCGTCATGAATCTGCACTTCAATGGTGTAGCCACGGTTGTTGATCAGGAAGATGATCACCGGCAGCTTGAGCCGCACCATCTGGGCCACTTCCTGCGCCGTCAGCTGGAACGAACCGTCGCCCACCATGGTCACGATCCGGCGCTCCGGCTCGGCCACGGCGTAGCCAAAGGTGGCGGGTACGGACCAGCCGATATGGCCCCACTGCATTTCCAGCTCCACGCGGGCACCCCGTGGCAGCTTCATCTGCATGACGTTGAACCAGGAATCCCCCGTCTCGGCCAGGACCGTGGTGTTCGATGTCAGCAGGTTCTGGATCTGGCGTGCCATCTCGGCCCGCACCAGTGGCGCATCCGGGCTGGCTACGGCTGCGGGCGCGTGCGGCGCGCTGATGCGGCGGTACTCGACCAGCGTCGCATCCTTTCTGGGCTGGCCCTTCACCCGTTCGATCAGCGCATCAATCACGTCGCGCAGGTGGATGCCATCAAAAGCCTTGCCACCGGCTGCAATATGCCGCCCGTCCAGCAGGGCCACGTTGTCCCCCTTGGGCCATGCGGTCCAGCCAACGGTGGAATAATCATTGAAGACCGGGGTCAGGCACAGCACACCGTCCGACCAGTCGAATATCTGCTGCGCCTTGGGGCTGCTGACATCGCCCCAGTAGGTGCCAATATAGGCCGGGTGGTCCTCGGGGAAGAAGCTCTTGGCCGCTGCCATGGTAGCCACGGCGCAGCCCAGCGCGTCCGCCAGGCGGATGGCGGCGTCCTCACACCCTGCGGCACGCAGGCGGCTGCCCAGCAGTAGCATCGGCTTCTTGCGCGCGCCAATGAAGCTGGCCAGTTCGTCCACCGCCAGCTTCAGCGTCTGGGCATCGGACGGCGCATCGGCCAGGATCGCGCCAACCGGGCCGGGACGCGGGCAGGGCTGGGCGGAAACATTGCAGGCAATCTCGATATAGGCGGGCTTCTTTTCCCGCAATGCCGTGCGGATGGCGTGGTCGATCAGCACCGGCGCGTCGTCTGCCGACGTGATGGACACCGCCGCACAGGTCAGGCGTTTTGCAATTTCAAGCTGGTAGCCGTAATCCGGCGTGCCAATGGTGTGGTGCAGGATATGCCCGCTGCCGTGGTCGTTGGAATTGGGCGCGCCCGAGATCAGGATGACCGGCAGGTTTTCCGCATAGGCACCGCCAATGGCATTGAGCGCGGACAGCGCGCCGACGCTGAACGTCACCACGGCGGCACCCGCCCCATTGGCGCGCGCATAGCCTTCGGCGCTGAAGCCGCAGTTGAGTTCGTTGCAGCAGTAGACCTGCCGCAGGCCCTCGATTTCCAGAAGCTGGTCCAGCAGGACAAGGTTGTAATCGCCCGCGACCGCGAAATGATCCTTCAGCCCGATCTGTGCCAGGCGTTCACCAAGATAATGGCCAACAGTATACGTCATTATTTCGACTTTCCTTCCCTTGTGTGGTGGCGCCCGCGCGCCCTCCCCCCATGGGGGGACCACATGGACGGCCCGTATCCGGGCCGTCATGCCGAAAGGACAGGAGGCCTGCCGGTAAACCCGGCAGCGTCAGCCTACACTTTCGGCAATCCAGTTCCGGCGCTTGGTGGCCTGCCCAATGCCCGGATTGAAACAGTTGCACGGATCAAGCTGGCGGTAATGGGCCAGCACGTCGTCGGGTGCGGCATAGAGATGACCGAAATTATGCTCCGCCGGGTAACGCGCGCCACGTTTGTCCAGCCCCGGCAGCATACGGTGTTCCAGCGCCATGCAGTCATAGCCTTTGCGGACCACATAATCCTGATGCATCACATGGCACAGGAAATGGCCGTAATACAGCTTGACGATAATCTCGTCCTCGATGTCCTTCGGCAGCACCTCGAACCAGTCCTGGTCGTTACGGCGCAGGGCCACGTCCAGCGCCACGATGTTCTCGGTCGTGTCGGTGTGCACGTTACGGTAGCGCACGGCGGCGCCAGCGGCGGCAAAGCGGTGCAGGAAGGCCTTCGATCCCTCATCGGGGGTGCATTCGAAGAAATCCCCCTCATGCGTCGCGAAGTGGCTTTTCAGGAACTCACGCGCTTCCTGTGCACCCGACGCGCTGACCTTGAGCATGAGATGGTGCTCGAAACGGTCACGATAATCGCGCATGCGTGCGGGCAGGTGCCTGGGGAAGAAATGGCTCATGAACTGCATGAACCGGTCACTGAAATGCCTGGGCAGGAAGCCGATCCTGTCCGCCAGACGATCGAACGCATTCTTCATGGCGAACAGGGCGGGCAGGCGCCGGGTGCCGATCATGCGGATGATGACGAACGTGTCCTTGCCGTATTTCTCCGCGATGTTGAACGCATCACGGTGCAGGTATTCACCCGCGATCGGCAGTTCCTTGAAGGATGACAGGATATGGCGGCGCACATCTTCCAGCACATCGGTCTTGTTGGTGCCGATATAGAAGACGACGGGGTTCTTTTCCGCCTCGAACGTATCCAGGCGGACCGCGAACAGCCCGAGCTTGCCCGCGCAGCCGGCCCCTTCGTGCAGGCGGCGCAGGTCGGCATTGTAGCGGGCCGGGGTATCGGCATTCACGTCGCGCACATGGGTGGCATAATCATCATCATGCCCGCGACCGGCATTCCAGTTGATGCTGGCGTCAGGGAAGTTGCCGGCTTCCACCTGCTTCAGGATCGCCTCGGGATCGGAACCGAGCTCGATGCCCAGATGGTTGACCAGTTGCAGTTCGCCCCTGTCCGAAACCTGTGCGAACAGCGCCATGTCGGTATAGGCCGGACCACGGCGCACCAGCGCGCCGCCCGAATTGTTGCTGACCCCGCCAAACACCGACGCCCCGATGCATGAGGAGCCGATAACCGAATGCGGTTCCCGCCCGATGGGGGCCAGCATGCCCTCCAGCTGGTCCAGGGTCGCACCGGGCAGGCAGACAACCTGCCTGCCGCCACCGATCAGGTGGATCGTGCGCATGCGCATGCTGTGCACGATCACGATATCGCGGTCATACGTATCGCCATCAGGCGTGGAACCGCCGGTCAGCCCGGTATTGGCCGCCTGCATGATCACGATCACGCCCGCCTTCACGCAGGCCTGCAGTACGCGCCACTGTTCCACCAGCGAGCCGGGCATGACCACCGCCAGCGCACGCCCCTCACCAAAACGGAAGCCACGGCGATAGGGCAGGGTCGCCCCGTCCTCGGTCAGCACATGGTGGTTGCCCACGATGTGCCGGAGTTCCGTAACCAGTTGTGCGCCCGCAGTAGATGACATGTCCTGTGCCGCTTTCAGCATTCTGTTGTTTATCGGTTCCATTCACGGACAACCCGACCATCCAGATGGCCCTATTTCCGAAATGGTCTGTTGTAATCTGGCATGTTTCGCATCGGACGACGTGCGCATAAAATGCCGATGTCACATGTCCAAACGGAACGGCCCACCAGCCGGTCAGGGCATGGCGGGCCGTTTTCATCACGCCAGGGCTGGTTTACGCCGCCGCCGAGGTCTCGCCAAGGCTGGCCAGCGGCTTCATGAGCAGGTGATTCTGGGAGTAGTCGACCGGCACCGAGATCACGACCGGGCCCTCGACCTCCATGGCTTCACGCAGCGCGCCCGCCACGCCGTCGGCGGAATGGACGGCAATGCCATGCGCACCGCAGGAACGGGCGAACATGGCGAAGTCGATCGGCCCGAAATCCACACCCGAACCACGGCCGTATTTCTTCTTCTCCTGCATCTCGACCATGTTGTAGGCCTGATCGACCCAGACCATGTGGATGAGGTTGCATTTCAGCCGCACCGCCGTTTCCAGTTCCATGCACGACATCATGAAGCCGCCGTCACCGGAAATGGAGATGACCTTCTGCGCCGGGTTGACCAGGCTTGCGGCAATGCCCCACGGCAGGCCGACGCCCATGGTCTGCTGGCCGTTGCTGATCAGCATCTGGCGCGCGCGGAAGGACAGCAGGTAACGCGCCAGCCAGATGTGGAAGGTGCCCATGTCCAGGCACATCGTGACATCGGGGGTGACGAACTGCTCCAGCTCGCGCACGATCTGCAGCGGGTGCACCGCCGTATTGGATGTGCTGCGCGCGCCCGACAGCGCGGACAGGCGGGTGGCGTGGTACTGGCTCAGGATTTCCTCAAGCTGCGGCGCGCGCGGCAGCTTGCCGGCCTGGGCCGCAAGCGCGCGGACGGATGCCGCGATATCGCCAATCAGTTCCACCGCCGGGTCGTAATGCGTATCCAGTTCGGCAGGCACCACATCGACATGGATGATCTTGCGGCCATTATCGACATTCCACAGCCACGGATCATATTCAATGGGGTTGTAGCCGACCGAGATCACCAGATCCGCCTCATGCAGCAGCTGGTCGCCCGGCTGGTTGCGGAACAGGCCCACGCGGCCGCCAAAGCGGTCGGACAGTTCCTGCGAGACGGCACCGGCCGCCTGGTAGGTGCCAATGACCGGCACGCCGGTGGTGGCCACCAGGGCACGCACTGCATCCGACACGTCGGGGCGGCTGGCCAGCAGGCCCAGCAGGATGACCGGACGCTGCGCCTTGCGGATCAGGCCCAGCGCCTCGTTCACGGCCTCGACGGGGGCGGCACCTGGTGTGGGCTGGGGGCGGCCCGCCAGCACCTTGCCTTCCGCCGGCATGGACAGGATATCCATGGGCGTGCTGACAAAGGCGGCACCGGGGCGGCCGCTTTCGGCAAAGCGCAGGGCGTTGGCAATCGCTTCGGATACGGCGGCGGGGGACGTGATTTCCGCGCTGTATTTGGTGATCGGCTGGAACAGGGCAACCGTGTCCATGCTCTGGTGGGTCAGCTTCAGCCGGTCGGCCAGCTTGACCGCGCCACCAATGGCCAGCACCGGGTCCCCTTCGGAATTGGCGGTGGCAAGCCCGGTCACGAAATTCGACGCACCGGGGCCGGAGGTTGCAATGGCAACACCCGCCTTGCCGGTCAGGCGGCCGATGCCACCGGCAATGAAGGCGGCATTCTGCTCGTGACGGGTCACCACCGTCTCGATCGGGCTGTCCACCAGGGCGTCGAACAGGCGGTCCACCTTGGCGCCCGGAATACCGAACACATGGGTGGTGCCGTGTGCCACCAGGTTGCGGACGATCATGTCCGCCCCGCACTCCGGCGCGGCGGATTTGGTCTTGTCAGTCATGTTTCAGGTGTCCTGAACGGTTGGCGCCGCAGCCGGTGGCCGGGCGGGCGGTTGGTCAGGCGGGAAGGGAAGACCCTCAGCCGCCCTCGGCCACGCGAATGGCCTCATGAATGTTTTCGGGGGACAGGTTGGCACGCGCGAACTGCTCGGTACGCGGAAGCTGGATTTCCACATCCGAGATCACGCCGACCTCCAGCCTGCCACGCAGCACGCCATAATCAGTCACATGGCCGCCACGGCGCCCGTCCTCGGTCAGGAAGTGCAGGTGGTAGCCCGCCACGTTCACGCCCTGCATGTAGCCCGGCGTACGGAAGCCCAGCATGGTGCCGGTGGCGGCGCCAAGCTGCATGGTGGGCTGGCGGGCCACCACTTCCAGCATGGGGGGGTAGGGCTTGCACTGGCAGAACACGGTACGCGTCTCGACCCGTTCGAACATGCCGGTAAACCGCACGGCGGCGAACAGGTTGGGATTGTTGACCAGACGGTCGACAATCGCCTCGAAGCCTTCCTTGTCCTGCGCGGTGTCGATCATGTATTCCTTCTCCGGGTTGAAGAAGGTGACGCAGGCGAACGGGGTCCTGAGATCGCCCGGCACGCGGCCCGCCTGCCCGTCGGCACGGAACTGGTGGATCACGCTGTCATTGACGATCATCTCGCCATCCAGGCCGTTGAACGTGCCCAGTCCGAAATTGCCGTGCATCAGCAGTTCATCAAGCGTGGTCTCGCCATCATAGACCGCGTCCAGCAGCGCGGCCATGGTGGATGTCTGGTACAGGCGGTTCATGCGTGGGCGCACGCCAGTCGAATCCGCAGCGCTGGACCGGGTGTCGACATCCCCTACCGAGTAGCATTTCAGCTTCACGACCTCAGTCTCCTGCATCGGGTGGCGATGGCCTTGGCCGCACCGTCTCACCCGCTTATTTGTGATTGCAGGCCGATGGTGCGGCAGCGGTGTCCGTACGTCCAATATATATTAAGGCGTATTTCCATATTGAAAATATATGGAATCAACCCCCATCAGGACAGGCGTGCAGGGCTGGTGCTTGCCCTCGGGCGCACGGGACTGCCATTGTGCCCACCACACGACAATTCAGGATGACCGGATATGAAACCATTCCACATGGCGCTTGCCGCCATCAGCCTGGGCGGGCTTGTCGCGGGCAGCAGCGCCGCCCGTGCCGAAAGCGACCCGAAGCCACCCTACGGCCCCGGCGCCTATACCGGCGCATGGACGGCGCTTGGCCTGAAGCCCGTCACCATTACCGCCAACAAGGCCCTTGGCCCCGCAGCCCGGCTTTACCTGCAGCTGCCGGATTCACTGGGCAAGATCACCGGCCTGACCGGGCGGACCATCGAATTGAAGGTACAGGACGGGACATCGCTGCGCTCGGTCAATGACAGCCCGCGCACCGTCTTCCGCCTGACTTCCCCCAACGCCGCCGACCTGCAGATGCAGGGCGAGAAGCCGGGCCAGAAGCTGGACCTGCCCCTCAGCCGCGCGGACTGAACACGCACGACGCGCCGGCCAGCCGGCATGAAGGGCATGGTACGGTCATGCGCGCCATGCCCCTTCCCGTCGGGCGGCTCAGTCGTGCATGCTGGCCAGCAGGGCGCGCACCCGGCTGCGCAGTTCGTTCTCACGCGGCACGCTGATCGCCTCCCGCAGGCGGCGCATCTGGCGGCGGGCGGCGTAAAGCTGGTCCAGCAGCGAGAGGACAACGGGCATCCCTTCGTCATTGACGCCCATGTCCTCGCGCAGTTCACGGATCAGCCGGGCCCGCGCCTCGTCAATCTCGCGGAACAGGTAGTGTCCGCGCGTGCCCTCGGGCCGAAGCCATTCACTGTCGATCCAGCCCTGCACGTCCTCCACCGGCACGTTGCCGATGCGGATGCACAGGGTCTCGAGCGTGATCATGCCTTCTTCCCCCCCTGCTCCGTGGTGGCGCCCGGGGTCCAGTCCTTCAGGAAGGCCTCAAGCGCCGGGTCCACGGTGCCAATGGTCACCACCAGCCTGACATACAGGTTGCCCGCCTCATGCTTGCCATGGGCCTTGACCCCGCGCCCGCGCAGGCGCAGCACGCTGCCACTGTCGGAATGGGGCGGGACATTCATCTTGACCGAGCCGGCCGGCGTGGGAATGGTTATGCTGCCACCCAGCACCGCCGTCTTCAGGTCCACCGGCAGCGACATGCGGATGTCATTGCCCTCGCGGGTATAGGTCTCGTCCGGCGCCACGGTAATGGTGATCAGCGCGTCACCCGCCGGGCCGCCCTGATGGCCGGGATCACCCTTGCCACGCAGGCGCATGACCTGATCGTTCTCGATACCCGGCGGAATCTTTACATCCAGCTGCGCGCCGCCGGGCAGCGTGATGCGCGAGGTGCCCCCATTGACGGATTCAAGGAAGCTCACGGTCAGCGCGTACTGCCGGTCGGCCCCCTTCTGCGGCCCCTGCGGCCGGCGGCGGAAGCCACCGCCAAAACCCGCGCCGCCGCCGCCCTGACCGAACATGGTGCCGAAGATGTCGCCCAGGTCATCTTCCGAAAACTGGCCGCCACCGTAATTGAAACCCTGCGGCCCCTCGGCATGGTCACGGTAACCGTGCCCGCCGCCATAGAACCCCTTTTCCTGCCCGCTGGCGTCGATCTCGCCCCGGTCATAGCGGGCGCGCTGCGCCTCGTCGGACAGCAGGGCGTTGGCGGCACCCACGGCCTTGAAATTCTCCTCCGCCACCTTGTCACCCGGGTTAAGGTCGGGATGGTACTTCTTGGCCAGCTTGCGGTAGGCCTTGCGTATCTCATCCTGACTGGCCGTGCGCTTCAGGCCGAGTACTTCGTATGGATCCTTGCTCACTTGAAAATCGTTCCTCCGTCAGGAATGGCCGGCCCGCTCTTGCCATGCCCGCCCTGCCCTTAACACCATGAATACGGCCCGGTGGCCACTCTTTCCTCAATAATGGGAAGTGGGAAGGGCAGGGTCAATGAAGGGGCCTGAAATCTTCAGCCCACGCATGGCAGGCAGGTGGAAATAACAAAACGGAGACTTCGGAATAACATTTTTTGTATTTTTATTTGATTGGAAAATGAAGTATTCCCCCAAATCAATAGAAATACAAAAAGACACATTCCTGATGCATGCCGTTTTCATCACCCTTGCATTACTGACCGTAACGGGAATCAGCAGCCTGATCTCCCGCATTGGGCGCATTCCCGTGCCGCTGCCGCTGATCCAGATCGGCGTGGGGGCGATCGCGGCCCTGGCGGGGCTGGATATCGGCTTTGACCCCGACATGTTCCTGCTGCTGTTCATCCCGCCACTGCTCTATGCCGATGCCTACCGCATGCCGATGCGCGAGTTTGGCGAACTGCGCAACGTCATCATCATGATGGCGCTGGGGCTGGTGGTCTTTACCACGCTGGCATGCGGGTATTTCATCCACTGGCTGATCCCGCCCATCATGCTGCCCGCGGCCTTCGCGCTGGCTGCCGTCATGTCGCCCACCGATGCGGTCTCGGTCGGCAGCATGATCGAGGGCGGGCGGGCCCCCGCGCGCGTGGTGCACATCCTGCATGGCGAAGCGCTGCTGAACGACGCATCGGGGCTGGTGTGCTTCAAATTCGCGGTAGCGGCGGCCATGACGGGGCTGTTCTCGTTCCAGCAGGCGCTGGGCAGCTTCATCTTCATGTCGGCGGGCGGCATCGTGATCGGCATCCTCTGCGCGTGGGCGGCCTGCCGGGCGGAGCATGTGCTGCTGACGCGCGGCTATGACGACCCGCCCACCCAGATCATCCTGGCCATGATGCTGCCCTTCGGCATCTACCTGATCGCGGACGCGGTGGAGTGCTCGGGCATCCTGGCCGCCGTGGCGGGCGGCATGACCGTGAAGTTCACCGGGGTGATGCACGAGGCCCGCACCGAAACCCGGCTCAAGGCCACCACCGTGTGGGACATGGTGAACTTCACCTTCAATGCCGTGATTTTCCTGCTACTGGGGCTGCAATTGCCGCAGCTGGTCAGCGGGGGGGCGGCGATCGCGCGGGCGGGCGGGATTTCGCCATGGTTCCTGATCCTGGCAATTCTGGGCATCCAGTTCATGATGAGCCTGATCCGCTTCGTGTGGATCTGGGTCTCGATTTCCGCGCGGCGGCTGTTCGCCCGTTTCCGCCACCGCAAGACGGTCATCCCTTCCGTGCGCACCATCCTGCTCATGACGGTGGCGGGCACGCGCGGGGCGATTACGCTGGCGGCCGTGCTCTCGCTGCCGGTGGCGACACTGGCGGGGCCGGGGTTTCCGGGGCGCGACCTGCTGGTCACGCTGGCGACGGGGGTGATCATAAGCTCGCTGCTGCTGGCAAGCCTTGCCATTCCGCCCCTGCTGCACGGCATGAGCACGGGCGAGGACGATCCCTCCCTGCATGAACTGGACATGATGCGCATCGAACTGGCGCAGACCGCCATAGAGGCGCTGCATGCCGAACAGGCGGCCCTGGCGCATCAGGAAATGGAGGCCCGGCCCGGCAATGAGGAAACGCTGGACCTGAAGCAGGAAGCCGTTGCCCGCCTGCTGCACGAATACCAGGACACGGTGCACAGGCTGGACAATTCCCGCGCGGCAGAAGCCAGCATCCGCGCCGCCGCCATACGCGAAAAACGCACGGAACTGGCGCTGCGCTTCCGTATCATCCGCCATATGCGCGAACGGCTGCACATGCGGGTGGTCCAGAAGCACATCAATGACGAGACCGAATGGACCATCAACCAGGAACTGGACTTCATCGAGCAGGAACTCCAGATCGAGGCGCGCGCCCTGCCCCGTCCCGACAGTCCGCCACAGCCCGCGCCCGGCCCCGCCACCCAGTCCCGCGCCGAATGCATGGCTGAAGCTGTAACAGGCTGACACAAAGGGGCGGTGGCCCCAACATGGGCCACATGTATCCGGGCACCATGAAGGAGGATTCCCATGCCCCCCATCCGCACCCTGCTGGCCGGGCTGGGTCTGGCCATGCTCGCGGCCACCGGCGCCCAGGCCCGCTCCCACCATTTCAATGTGCCCGAGCACCGCCCCCATGCCAATTCACCCTACGGGCATGTCCGCAATTACGAGGCCACGATGGACGAACACGACCCCCGCTACGTGGCAGCCGAGCAGAAATGCGAGACAAAAGGCGCCATGGGCGCGATCACCAGCGCCAACGGGGGCAGCGCGCAGATCTCGGCCGGGGGCAGCCATGTGCAGTTCTTCAGCCAGTGCATGGTGGAACTGGGCGCCTGGCAGACCCGTTACAGCAGCACTGTGGGCGGCAGCCTGAACCAGTAGCCCCCTGCCGCGAAAGCCGCCCATGCGCCGGTCCGCCCACAAGGAACCGGGGGAACACCACCTTTTTTCAAAAAGGCGGCATCCCGAAGTTTTTTACCGTCCGCGCCGGTTCCTTTCCGGCCCATGCGTTCAGTGGCCCGGTGGCGCCATGAATTCCGGCCCGACGGGGTCAGGGATGCAGCGGGTCAGGATGGCATCGATCTCACGCCGGTCTTCCGCACTGAGCTGCCAGCCGGTGGCATCCGCCACCGCCGCGATCTGGTCCGGGCGGCGCGCACCCCACAGGGCAATGGTCGGCCCCTGGTCCAGCACCCAGCGAATCGCCAGCGCCAGCAGCGACTTGCCATGCCGTTCGCGCGCGAAGTCCTGCAGTTCCCGCACCGCCTGCAGGTAATGCGCAAAGCGGGGCGGCTGGAATTTGGGGTCGGCGCTGCGCAGGTCATCGGGGCCGAATTTCGTCTCCGCCGTCATCTTGCCCGACAGCAGCCCCCGGCACAGCGGCCCGTAGGCCAGGATGGCCAGGTCGTGCTGGCGGGCATAGGGCAGGATGTCGTGCTCCATCGCGCGTTCGAACAGGTTGTAGGGCGGCTGCACGGTGGACAGGGGGGCGAATTCCCGGAACGCCTCCATCTGCGCGATGGTGAAGTTGCTTACCCCCAGCGCCAGCACCTTGCCCTCACGCACCAGGTCTTCCAGCGTGCGGGCGGTTTCCTCCATCGGGATGGCGGAATCGGGCCAGTGCACCTGATACAGGTCGATGTAATCGGTGCGCAGGCGGCGCAGTGAATCCTCGATTTCCCGGCGGATGCGCGCCGCCGACGTATTGCGGAAAGGCTTGTGGTCCGCATTCCAGTCCAGCCCGACCTTGGTGGCAATCGCCACCCTGTCGCGCCGGCCGGCCACGGCCTGGCCCACGATTTCCTCCGAATGGCCAAAACCGTACACGGGCGCCGTATCGATCAGCGTGATGCCAAGATCCAGCGCTTCATGAATGGTGGCAACGGCCTGCCGGTCATCCGGCCCGCCCCACATCCACCCGCCAATGGCCCATGTGCCAAGGGCGATACGCGAGACGGGATGCCGGAGGCCACGGATGGTGGTGGTTTCCGTAACGGATGGCTGTGTCATGACTTCTCCCCTTAATTTCGTAACCGGTACGCGGGCATGGTGCGGGCCACGCCGGGGGACATGCTGCCACGCCCCGCGCGCATGACCACCCGCGCTGGCCTGGCTGCTGGCCTGCATGCGGCTCAACCCCCGCCCTCCAACACGAACCCCGTGCAGGCGTTGCGTTTTTTCTGCCCGAACCGGGCGCCGCCCCCTTCCTTACGGCCGGTACGCGCCGTATGGAGGGAACACGCCGCCTGCAATGGAGTGCCGATTTTGCGCAAGATAGCCCTTCTCGTTCCCCTGGCCTGCCTTGCCGCCTGTGCCCACGGGCCGGACAACCATGCATCCCGCGCCACCACCCCGGTGGCGCAGTACGCCACGGGGGCGGGGCCGCTGGCAGTCAACACCCATGTGCCGGATTTCGCCACCCGTAATTACGAACCCTTTACCCGGCAGGATGTCGTGGCCATAGCGCTGCGCGAATGGCGGCTGTTCGGCCAGCCGGTCAATGATGACGACCCTGAACTGCGCCTTGAGCCCACCACCCCCGTAACCAAGCCCGAGCGCACGCCCGGCCTGTGGCAGCGCGTGGGGGAATACTGGTGGATCGGTCAGGACCCGCAGGAGAGCGAGTCCTCGTGGGACGGCAAGCATGACGCGGATGGCCACATAACCGATTTTGTCCATGATGGCCGCTATGCATGGTCGGCGGCGTTCATTTCCTATGTCATGCGGGTGGCCGGGGCGAATGACCGCTTTGCCTATTCCCCCAACCACGCCACCTACATCAATGCCGCGGCAAGCGGGAAGGAAAAGGGGGTAAAGGCACGCAATCCCGCCCGGTACGCGCCAAAGCTGGGCGACCTGATCTGCGTGGGGCGCGGGGCCAGCAAGGCCGTGCGCTTCCGTGACCTGCCAACGGCGCAGGGCTTTCCCGCCCATTGCGGCTTCGTGGTGGCCGGCCCGCATGATGATGCGCCTTTCGGCCACGAAATCAGCATCATCGGCGGCAACATAGATGACGCGGTGGCCCTGACCCATGTGCCGGTGGGGCCGGACGGGCGCCTGTCCGACCGCAGGGGCAACAGCCTGGATTCCCGCTATCCGTGGTGCGCGGTGCTCCAGGTGCGCTACGATGCGGACAGTGAACCGCAGACGGACCGCTAGCCGCCCGCGGGGCATTCCCACACGCTGGCGTCAGCCGCGCGTGCAGGGCAGCCCGGATGCCTGCCAGCCCGCCAGCCTGCCCCGGCCACCGGCGGCATCCGGCGGGCCTTCAAACCCGTCAGCCACATTGAAGACGTTGTGATAGCCCGCGTCATAGGCCGCGTGTGCCGCGGCCATGCTGCGCGCGCCGGAACGGCAGATGAAATAGACCTCATCCGTCTTGCCAATGCCCGCCTGCTCCAGCGTCTTCACGAAATCGGGGTTGACCTGGCCCGCCGGCGGCAGCTGCCAGCTGTCCAGCACCAGCGCCCTGCCCGCACCCGACAGGTCGGGCACGCCGATATGTTCCCATTCCATGGGGGTACGCACATCAACCAGCCAGGCATTGGGGCGGCTGCTGACGGCCTCCCATGTGGCGGTGGGCGAAATATCGTCAATCATCACTGGTTCCTTTCATCGGGAAAACCGGTTTAGGGATATGCCAAGCAATGCGCATTCCTGATAGTAGGGAATGCAACACACCCGGCATGGCCCCATGCCGCCTACTTCTGATCCAGACCAGCGAAGGTGCTGCCTTATGGCCGAAAGTGCAAATCCCGCCTCCTCCCTCTCACCGGACATGCCGGCCGCGATCGGCCATACGCCCCTGATCCGCCTGCGACGGGCATCGGAAGCAACGGGATGCGATATTTACGGCAAGGCGGAATTCATGAACCCCGGCGGCTCGGTCAAGGACCGCGCGGCGCTTGCCATCATCGACGACGCCGAGCGGCGGGGCACGCTCAGGCCCGGCGGCACGATCGTGGAAGGCACGGCGGGCAATACCGGAATCGGCCTGACACTGGTGGCCAATGCACGCGGCTACCGCTCCATCATCGTCATGCCCGAGACCCAGAGCCGGGAGAAGATCGACTTCCTGCGCATGATCGGCGCGGACCTGCGCCTGGTGCCGGCAAAGCCGTTCCGTGATCCGGGCAACTACGTGCATGTCTCGCGCCGCCTGGCGGAAGAGACGGGCGGCGTATGGGCCAACCAGTTCGACAACACCGCCAACCGCGAAGGCCACCGCCACACCACCGCCCCCGAAATCTGGGAACAGACGGGCGGGAAAATCGATGCCTTCACCTGTTCATGCGGCACGGGCGGGACGCTGGCGGGCGTGACACTGGGGCTGGAGGATGCAGCCCGCAGGGCCGGTGTCGCCCGCCCGCGCATCGTGCTGGCCGATCCGGAAGGGTCGGGCCTGTATGGCTGGGTCAAGTCGGGCGACCTGTCGGTCAGCGGGTCCTCCATCACCGAAGGCATCGGCCAGTCCCGCGTGACCGGCAACCTGGAGGGACTGCATTTCGATGATGCCGTGCGCATCCCCGATGCGGAGGCGCTGGAGCAGATCTACAGCCTGCTGATTGACGAAGGGCTGTCCGTTGGCGGGTCGGCGGGCATCAACATTGCCGCCGCCATCCGGGTTGCCCGCGCCATGGGGCCGGGGCACCGCATTGTCACCATCCTGTGCGATGGCGGGGCGCGCTATCAGTCCAAGCTGTTCAACCCCGCCTTCCTGCGGGAACGGAACCTGCCGGTTCCCCGCTGGCTGGCCTGACGCCACACGCCGGATGCGACCGGATTGCAACGGAGTGAAACACCTGCTGTTTCACGCCGTGCAGTGGTGTAGAGTGGTGGAATGAACCCACTGCCGCATATCCTGATCATTGATGATGACCGTGAGATCCGTGACCTGCTGGCACGGTTCCTGGAACGCAACGAATTGCGGGTCACCACGGCGCGTGACGGACACGAAGCCCGCCGCCGCTGGTCGGAAGGGCATTACCAGCTGGTCATCCTTGACCTCATGCTGCCCGGCGAGAGCGGGCTGGACATCTCGCGCTGGCTGCGCACGCAGGCCAACGTACCCATCGTGATGCTGACCGCGATGGGCGATGACACGGACCGGATCATCGGCCTGGAGCTGGGGGCGGATGATTACGTGCCCAAACCCTTCAACCCGCGTGAACTTCTGGCGCGCATCCGCGCCGTGCTGCGCCGGGCCAGCGACACGCCCGACCCGCGCAGCGTGCCGGTGTTGCATACGCTGCGCTTCGCGGGGTGGATGCTCGATACCGGGCGGCGGCGGCTGCTCAACCCCGACGGGGTCGAGGTCCCGCTGACCGGCGGCGAATACGACCTGCTGCTGGCCCTTCTGGAACGTGCGAACCGCGTGATGACGCGCGACATGCTGTTCGACCTGCTGCGCGGACGGCAGGCCGGCCCCTTCGACCGTGCGATCGACGTGGCGATAAGCCGCCTGCGCCGCAAGCTGGAAGATAACGGGCGCAATGCCCAGCTGATCAAGACCGTACGTGGCGGTGGCTATGTACTGGCGGCGGAAGTCGAGCGTCTCTGAGCGCGCCATGCCCTCCGAATCCCGGCCCTCCTTCCTGTTCACGCCCGCCCCGCAGGCAGCCGAGGCCCCACCGGGCTGGTGGCAGCGCCTGATGCGGCGCCTGCTGCCCCAGTCCCTGGCGGCGCGTACCACGCTGCTGCTCATGGGGGGGCTGGGCGTGATACAGGTGGTCGGGCTGACCATCCATGCCATGGACCGCTTCGACTTTGACCAGCGCATGATCCATGAACAGGCCCGCAGCAAGGTTTTCACCTATTACCGCGCCATTGTTGAAACCGCGCCCGAGGACCGGGCACGCGAACTGGCGGCCCTGCATCTGCCCGAAGGGGTCAGCATTACCCTGACCCCCGGCCCCGAACCGGACATGGTCAATGGCCTGGCGCTTGCCCCCCACCCCCAGCCCCACATGCACGGCCCCGATGACTGGAATGGCCGCCCGAACGGGGGCATGGGCGGCGGATTCGGCCCCGAGGGACACCACTTTGGCGAAGAGGGCGGCCCCGGCCCCAGGGGCTTCCGCTGGGGGGGCAGGCCCGGTGGACCGGACGGCCCCGGCGAGGGCGATGGCGGCATGGGGCCACTGCCCCAGTCGCTGCGGCCCGAGCAGGTCATGGTCTCACCCGGTACGGGGCGGCACCGCACGGTCGCCTTCCTGCTGCCCGATGAACGGCGCTGGGTCACGATCCATTACATCCTGCCCCGGCCCAGCCTGTTCCGTTCCCCCACCTTTCCCATAGCCTTCCTGATCATGACATACGCGGGCGGGGTCCTGATCCTGTGGGGCGTGCGCCGGCTGATCGCCCCCGTCAGCACCCTTGCCGCCGCTGCCGAGGAACTGGGCCGCAACGTCAACGCACCGCCCATGCCCGAAGACGGGCCGCGTGAAGTCGCCCGCGCCGCCCATGCCTTCAACACCATGGCGCACCGCATCCGCCGCTACCTGACCGATCGCACGCTCATGCTCACCGCGATCGGCCATGACCTGCGCACGCCCATCACGCGGCTGAAGCTGCGGGCGGAATTCGTCGAGGATGACGAGATGCGGGCCAGGATGCTCAGCGACCTGGATGAACTGGAAGCCATGGTGGCGGCCACACTCGCCTTTGGCCGCGATGCCTCCCAGCGTGAACCGATGGGCCAGGTCAACCTGACCGCCCTGCTGCAGACCATTGCCGATGAAACCACCGAGACCTGCCCCGCGCTGGAAGGCAAGGTCACGTTCTCATCCGAAATGCCTGACGTGCTGGTGCGCGCCCGGCCGGTGGCGCTGAAGCGCGCATTGGGCAATCTGGTGAGCAATGCGGTCAAATATGCCGGGGGGGCCAGGATCATCCTGCTCCCCCCCCATCGTGGCGCGGGCGATGACGCGGATGAATACAGGGTCACCATCCTGATCGAGGATGAAGGCCCCGGCCTGCCGACCGAGGACCTGGAGCGCATGTTCGACCCGTTTGTCCGCGCCGAACAGAGCCGCAACCGCGAAACGGGGGGCACGGGGCTGGGACTGTCGATCTCGCGCAACATCATATGGGGACTGGGTGGCGATATCCGGCTAGGCAACCGCCATCCGCATGGACTACGTGTGACTGTCACACTTGTCTGCTAAGGTCCGATTCCAGTACGGACAATTCAGGATATAGCGCTCAATGCCGGACAGAACACACCGCTATCAGGTCTCGCTTCTATGGACCGGAAACGGCGGCAACGACGAGGCTTCCCGGCAGGCCCCCCAACGCAGCTACGAACTGCACTGCCCCGGCAGGCCGGTCATCGACGGCTCGGCGGCGCCAGCCTTCCGCGGGGACGCACAGAAATGGAATCCCGAAAAACTGCTGCTTGGCGCGCTGTGCGCCGACCATCAACTCTGGTTCATCCATCTGTGCACGGCGATGGGAATCGGCATCCTTTCCTATGCCGACCATGCGGAGGCCCTTCTGGAGGAATTCGAGGATGGTTCCTTCTCCTTCACCCAGGTCATCCTGCGGCCCCACGCCGCCCTTTCCACCGCGCACGACATCCAGCAGGTGATCGACCTGCATCAGGATGCGGCCATGCGCAGCTGCATCGCGCGCTCGGTCAGCTTTCCCGTGCTGTGCGAGCCACGGGTAACAGGCGCGCAATAAGCGCTTGCCGCCAGCAGGTGACAGTGGCATTGCCCGATAATGCTTGATCGCCTGTACGCCCGCATCATTGGCCTGGCCGCCAGCCCGCATGCCGTCATCTGGCTGGCGGTCATCGCCTTTGCGGAAGCCAGCGTCTTCCCCCTGCCGCCCGACATCATGCTGGTGCCCATGGTGCTGACATGCAGGGCGCGCGCGTTCCGCCTTGCCGCCATCTGCACACTGGCCAGCGTGTGCGGGGCGGTTCTGGGGTGGTGCATCGGCGCATTCCTGCTGGAATATGCCGCCATGCCCATAGTGCGGTTCTATCATGCCGAACATACATTGCTGACATTGCAGGACCGCTTTCGCGAATGGGGCATCTGGATCATCCTGATCAAGGGGCTGACCCCCATCCCGTTCAAATTCGTCACCATCGCCAGCGGGGCCGCGCATCTGCCGCTGATGCCGTTCCTTATGGCCTGCGCCATTACGCGCGGGGCGCGGTTCTTCCTGCTGGCCGCGCTGCTGCGCCGCTTCGGCGCGCCAATCCAGGCCTTTATCGAACGCAGGCTGCCCCTGGTGGCGGGCATGGTGGCCGTGGCCATCATTGTCGGGATCGTGGCGCTCAGATACATCTGACAGGGTTCCCGCGCCCGGAGGCGGGGCATGCGGCAGTATTCGGGCGGGACCGGGCGTGATATGACGGGTCCTGTCGTAAGTTTGTCCTGCGCGCGCCCCATGGCCCGGCAGGGCCGGGATGCCAATGGGTGGGAGAGCACAGTTCATGCCGCAGCAGGTTGCCGTCATTACCGGAGCGGGCGCGGGGATCGGCCGCGCCACCGCACGCACACTTGCCCGCGCCGGGTGCGATGTCGCCCTTGTCGGCCGCAACCGTGACCGGCTGGGGGATGCGGCGGCGGAACTGCGCGAGCTGAATGTACGCACCCATATCGTGTGCGTGGACGTGGCCGACGCCGCCGCCATGGACCAGGCGGCGGAGGACATCGAGGAAAAACTCGGCCCCATCACGCTATGGGTCAACTGTGCCGGGGCAAGCGTGACCGGACAGGTCGCAGCATTGGAAGCCGATGAGATCCGCCGCGCCACGGATGTCACCTATCTTGGCACGGTCAACGGCACGCGGGCCGCCCTGACCCGCATGCGCCGGCGTGGCCATGGCACGATTGTCAACCTGGACCGGCTGGCCAGCCTGCGGCCGCCGCCACTGCAGGCGGTGGAAAATGGCGCCCGCGCGGCAGTCCGGGCCTTTTCCGAAAGCATCCGCCCCGAAATCCTGCATGATGGCGACCGGATCCATATCGCGCTGGTGCACCTGCCCGCCATCAACACCCCCCGCTTTTCATGGACGCGCAACCATACCGGCAAGCGCCTGAAACCGACGGGGCCGGTCTACGAGCCTGAAATCGCGGCCGAAGCCATCTGCCGCGCCGCCTTCAGCCAGCAGGGTGACATCTGGGTTGGCCTGTCTGGCGTACGCAACTGGATGCTGGCCACCTTCCTGCCCGGCCTGTCGGATAGCTGGCTGGCGGGCAGGGGCTATGCACGGCAGATGGAAAAGACGCCGGTTGAGGGGAATGAACCCGATGACCTGTACGAAACCGTACCCGGTGCCTATGCCGCCCACGGCCGCTTTGACATGGTCACACGCAAGGCCATGCCGCTGCTGCTGACCACACGCCATGCCCAGCTTGCCACGCTGATGGGGTTCGTGGGCGTGCTCCTGCTGGCGCTGCGCCGCAGGCGGGGATAACCCCGCGGCGACAGGCCCGGACCGGCCCTGCCGGTTGCCCACATCATGGCCCGCCCCGTCATGGGGCGGCGCGCGCCCGTCCGGTCCCGGTCTCCTGATTTCCCTTATATAAGCTGACATTTTACCTGCCAGCAGGCAGCATCCCGCCCCCCGGCTTCAGGGGGCGGAAGACAGCCCGCCGACACAGTATCGGCGCGGCGGCCGGAACCGGCCACCGGATTATGGCCGGTACTTTTCCCCAAAAAACAGCATCGATCATGCCGCTGGAGAATGCATGCCCGCATTTTGCGAGCAGCATTGCGATGAATTGTTACATATGTTACCGATCGAAATGTTTTGATATAAATTGCAATTTAAAGGCAGGATAAATGACTGACTATGCAAGCATCGGCGATTCTTCTGGTAACAAGATAGAGACAAGCTATTCAACCCTGAATAACTATACGGTATCTGGAAGCAACCATTTTGTTTCTGCCAGCACGGAACAGGGAATAGATCACAATACCATTTCAGTAACACCTGATTCACAGGGCACCAGTACCAGCACAGGACCAACACCCAGCAGCTATACCTTCCAGAGCGTTGACAACCAGGGCGGCCTGCAGGTCACTGCCGATATCAACGGTACCATGACCGATATGGGCATCTACCAGCAGATCGGCTTTTCCAACACCGATGCCATGTGGCTGTCAGACGGCTCAACCGGCGCATGCTACCTGCTGTCCGCAACACCCCTTACCCCCAATGCCGATGGTTCCTATAACAGCGTAACGCTGGGCGCGAACGGAACACAGGGCAATTTTGTCGGGGGCACCACCGCCTGCTTTGTGGACGGGACCCTCATCCGTACACCCGCAGGTGACGTTCCGGTGGAAACGCTGATGGCGGGCGACAGGGTTGTGACCGCATCGGGCGCCGTCCGGCCTGTCCGCTGGGTTGGGCAGAGCCTGCTCCACTGTGCCGCGCGCGCCAGCGGCACCCATGAAAGCTGGCCCGTGCGCATCGCGGCCCACGCCTTCGCGCCCGGCCGGCCCGAACGCGACCTGCTGGTCTCGCCCGGTCATGGCATTGCCGTCACGGTCATGGATGAAGTGCTGGTACCCGCTTTCCAGCTGGTCAATGGCACAACCATTACACAGGTACCGTGCGACAGGGTCAGTTACCGCCATATCGAACTGGACAGTCATGACCTGCTGATTTCCAATGGCCTGCCCAGCGAAAGCTATATGGATGTCGGCAATCGCGCCGCCTTTGCCATCGGCTTCGGGCGGGTTGACCCCGAACGCACGCCCGCAACGCTTGCGGACTATGCCCGCCCCTTCATTGACGGTGGCCCGGTCATTGACGCCATCCGCAGCCGCCTGACCGCGCGGGCGCAGGCCATGGGCTGGAAATGGGCGGAGCACGACATGGACCCGCATCTGGTGGTTGACGGCCGGCGGATCGATGCCACCCGTGTGGAGGGTGGCGTGCAGTTCCGCTTTCCCGCCACGGCGCGCAGCGCCTGCCTGGTTTCAGAGACCTTCGTCCCCGCCAACGGGTCGGACTGTCATGATCACCGCACGCTGGGCCTTTCGGTCAGCGGCCTGTATGTCCATGACGGCCTGCATGCTGAAACACGGATTGACCTTGATCACGCCGCGCTTGCCCCCGGCTTCCATTCCGAGGAAGCGGATGACGGCGTGCACTGGCGCTGGACACGGGGCACCCTGACGCTGTCCCCCAGCCTGTGGGCGGAATGCGCCACGGATGTGATGCTGCGCATTGACTGCACCTATACGATGCGGCGCTGGATGGCGCCCGCCGGAACGGTGGAAACAGGCATCGCACACGTAGCCTGAGCGCATCCCCCCCCCGCCCATGGGCAGGGGGCCGACGGCAGCCCGGCGGCGATGCGCCCGCGCCAGCGGTCCGTACCGCCACCGGGTGCCGATAACCGATACCGATGTGGCCGCAATATGGCGCGCCATGCCCGACGGGCCTGGATACGCCACTTTGTCAGGCCGGTATCGAATCCGCGCCAACGGCCGGGTTGCCACCATTGCGGCACAGATCCCCCGCCCAGACCCACCATCCCGCACGCTGGACCGCATCCTGCGCCGCCCGTGCCGCCGCCGGGCTGTCAAACAGGGCAAAGCAGGTGGCACCCGACCCGCTCATCCGTGCAAGGCGGCAGCCGGGCGCGGCACGCAGGGCCGACAGCACGGTAGTGATTTCGGGGCACAGGGCGCAGGCCGCGTCCTGCAGGTCGTTGGTCTGGGCCGACAGGTCACGCACCATGTCCGCCAGCGCATGCCATTGCGGCGGCAGGACCGCGCGCGGCGTAAAGACCGGCGCGCGTGTCCTGAAGACCTGCGGGGTGGAGACACTCTCCCCGCAATTGACCAGCATCATGCCACACGGTGGCAGGATGGGTGCGGGGGTCAGTTCCTCCCCGATTCCTTCCATCCGGGCGGCACGCTGGTCCAGGCAGACCGGCACATCCGCGCCCAGCCGCGTGGCCAGCGCCATAAGGGCCGCCCGTGGCACGTCCAGCTTCCATACCCTGAGCAGCAGCCGCAGGGCGGCGGCGGCATCGGCCGAGCCCCCCCCGATGCCCGAGGCCACGGGCAGCTCCTTGTGCAGCACGACCGCCACATCGGGCAGGTGGCGCGCGGCGTCCGCCCCCACCAGTTCACGCAGCACGGCCCCCGCGCGTACGATCAGGTTGTCGGCACGGTCATCCCCCCCCAGCCCGGCGGCAAACCGGCCCCTGATGTCCAGCGTCACACGGCCGCCCCGCCCGCTTCCCGCCGTCAGTTCCAGCCTGTCCGCGGCTCCCGCGAAAACGGCAAGACTGTCCAGCAGGTGATAGCCATCCGCCGGCCGCCGGCCCGTGACATGCAGGTACAGGTTGATCTTTGCATGGGCCAGTTCGTGCAGGGGTGACATCAGCGATGGGTTCCGTTTGACTGTGAATGGGAAGAAGTGGCCATGACCGGCCTGAGATCGGACGGAAGCGCCACGCCGGGAGCCGCCGGGCCGGCCTTCCATGCCCTGGCATAGGCCAGGGCCGCCATGATCTTGCGGCGGTCCATGGGGTCGGGCTGGAACTGGATGGCGTTCTGCCATTCATTCACCGCCTCCAGCCGGCGGCCCGCCATCCAGTACGCAACGCCAAGATGGTAATTGATGGCCGGGTCCTGTGGCATCTGCTCGGCCGCCTGTTCCAGCAGCGGCAGCCCTTCGGCCACATGGCCCAGACGCATGAGCACCCAGCCCACACTGTCGCGGATCTGGTTATCGGACGGGGCCAGCGCCAGCGCGCGGCGCAGGTAGTTTTCGGCCATGGCTGGATTCTCACCATGCTCGACCATGGAATAGCCAAGATAGTTCAGCAGGTCCGCCTCGTTGGGGGCAAGCTGGAGCGCCTGCTGGATCAGGGCACGCGCCTGCGGCCAGTGGTTCTGGCGCTCCTGTGCGATGGCCTGCCCGAACAGCAGCCGCCAGTCGTCACCTTCCAGCCGGTGCGGGGTCAGGGCGGTGGCGTGCCGGTAGGCATCCAGCGCCTCGGGCCATTTCTGCTGGTCCAGCAGGGCATCACCCAGGCTGCTCCACAGCATCCGGTCGGCGGGCGCGTCATGCAGCAGGTCGCGCAGTTCCTGCGCCGCCTGTTCCTTGTGGCCCATCACCAGATCCAGATCCGCCTGTTCGGTACGGTAGACGGGCAGGAACGGATCATCCGCCGGGGCGCCGTCCAGCGCCGCACGCGCCTGACGGTCCTGCTTGCGGTTATGCAGCGTGGAAGACAGCAGGAGACGCGCCTCCGAATCCGCCGGGTCCAGCATCAGCGCCATGCGCAGCATCATCTGCTCGGTACCGCGCAGGGTGCCGATTTCAGCCGCCATGTCGGGCTGGCGGTCATCATCCGCGCCATCATGGGCGTAAAGCTGCTGGTCAATCAGCAGGGCTACCAGACCATAGGCCTGCGCCAGCCCCTGTGCCGCATGGGTCACGATCGGGCGCCTGATCATGGCCATGATGCCGGGACGCGCCGCTTCCAGCACCGGCATGGCGGCAATACGCTGGTTGACCAGCGCCTGCGCATCCGCTTCATGCCCCTGCGCCACAAGCCAGTGCGCCAGCACCAGCGCGGTAAACAGGTCCCCCCCCGACATGCCGATGGACTGGCGGAAAAGCGTATCCGCCTTCATCTGCTGGCCCCCCATCCGGGCAATCAGGGCGGCATGCACGGTGTAGTACCCCCCCAGCGTACGATCCGTACGCACCGGCTCCAGGGCGGCCAGCGCTTCATCCGTCCGCCCCGCCCCCTGCAGCGCCCAGCCGCGCAGCAGCGGGCGCACCAGGGTCATGATCGGGTCGTCGGGCGCGTTCTGGTAATTGGCCAGCGCGCTGTCCCACCGGCCCGCCAGTGCCGCGGCATTGCCCATGACCAGGTCGGGCATGACCCCGCCGGGCTGGACACTGGCCAGCGCCGCCGCTTCGGGGCTGCCCGCCATGATGCTGTAGAAGAAGGCCCGTTCCCCGAACAGGCGGAACGTCGGTGCAAGGCGGGCGGCGGCGGCAAACGCCCGCGCGGCTTCGGCGTTATCCCCCTCGCTGGCGGCAACGGTGCCCACCAGCAGGTTGGTGGCCAGATCCTGCTGCCCGGCATGGACGATGGCGTCATCGGGCGTGGCCGCCCGCATTTCCCGGTTGGGAATCCCGGCCAGGAGCGGTACAACAAGGGAGGCCACGACCATGCGTGACAGACGAGGTAAGAGCATGACGCCAGAATCTACCGCGTGCGGCGTCCGCTGCCAAACCCTGCGCATGAAGGCGGGACGGCGCACGCCTGCATTGCCTGTGCCGGTGCGGGGTATATCCATCCGATGACTGATTCCCTGTCCCTGTTGCGCCTGTATGTGGAATGGGGTGCCGATGAGGCACTGGACAGCCACCCACATGACTGGATGGCGCAGGCAGCCACGATACACAACCGCGCGCCCGTGCCACAGTCCCCCCCCATACAGTCAGACAGGGGGAATGGACACAGAAATAACCACCCCCCGCCCCCTGCGCCCCCCCCCGCGCGTCCCGCCACGCCACGTCCGGCCGCCCCGGTGGTGGAACAGGCCGTGGCCGCGGCCCAGGCGGCGGCGCAGGCCGCGGGCACGCTGGCGGAACTGCATGCGGCCATGCGTGATTTCAGCGCCTGCCCGCTGCGGGAGACGGCAACCCACAGCGTTGGCGTGGAAGGGCCGCAGGGCGCGCCGCTCATGCTGATAGGCGAAGCCCCCGATGCCGATGAGGACCGCAGTGGCCACCCCTTCGCGGGGGAAAGCGGGGCACTGGTCGGGGCCATGTTCGCCAGTATCGGCATTGCGTGGGACAGCCTGCTGCGGGCGCCCGTCATTCCCTGGCGCCCGCCCGGCGGGCGCCCCCCCTACGAGGCCGAAACCCGGATCTGCCTGCCCTTCATCCAGCGCGCCATCATCCTTGCCCGTCCGGCGCATGTCATCGTGATGGGCAACCTGCCGGTCTCCCTCCTGCTGGAAGGGGGGGCTACCGCGGCCCGCATGCGGGGCCGGTGGCGCAGCCTGACCCTGCCCGCACACGGCCTGCCCCCCACGGCCAGCGCGCCCAGCGTGCCGGTGCTGGCCATGCGTCACCCCCAGCAGTTGCGCGCCAGCGCAACCGCGCGCCGCGACACATGGCGGGACATGCTGTCAATACGTGAAACACTTGGGAACATGGCTGCAAAATCATAAAGGGTATTAACATAATCATTCCCGGCTATTAGCATGCGCAAAGGATGATATTCGTTCCAGTTCCGGCAGGCGTTTCATAGCTGTACATAATAGTTGCAGTATCTGTTCTGAAAACTTATTTACCTGCGCGATCCGCATTAGCTATTGCTTTCTGTCTGCGCAGGGATTAAATCCGCTTCGCCATGCGAGGGACAATCAATACCCCCCATCACGCGGTGACGGCCTTTCTGGCTGGCGCCGCTTTTCTGGCAGGAGCCGCGTTCGCGCCGCTGCGTGCCCAAACAGTGGAAGCCGGCAGGATGGATCAGGATCCAACCCCCGCCGGTGACCATAACGAGGAAACGGCACTCGCCCTTCCACGCCTGCCCGCGCACGGTAACGCCGGGCTGCCCCGGCCGCTCTCACCGGAAGATGTCAGCCATATCCGCCGGGTGTTCCGCCTGCAGGCCGATGGCCGCTTCGATGATGCCATCCGCGAGACGGCCGCCATCCATGACGATACCCTGCTGGGTGACATCCTGGCCGCGCGTTACCTCAACCCCGCCTACCATCCCAGCGCGGGACAGCTGCGGCTGTGGCTGCGTACCTTTTCGGGACTGGCGGATTCACCGGCCATCTATGCGCTGCTGTCCGCCATGCCCAACAGGGGGGGGCCACTGCCGCCGGCCCCCACCAACAACGCGCTGGACAGCGCACACCCGCCCCAGCATATCCGCCTGCCGGAGGAGGATGATCCCTCCCTGCGCGTCTTTACCCGCAACAGCCTGCTTGACCACACCGTGCGCGAGCGCGCGGCACAGGGGGTGAAGGGGGCACGCAGCGCCCTGCGCCTGATTGCCATGACACCGGGCATGAATGACCTGTATGCCGCCCACCTGCAGGCCGAAATAGCCATGAGCATGTTCAGCAGCGGCGAAAACCGGCTGGCCCTGTCCATGGCGCGCGAAGCATTTGAAAAATCCGGCCAGCGGCTGGGCCTTGCCGGTTACGTGGCGGGACTGGCCGCGTGGCGGCAGGCCCGTCCCGACATAGCCGAACCGCTGTTCGAAGCCGCCTCCCGCGCCAGCCTGACACCGGGAAGCATCCGCGCGGGCGCCGCCTACTGGGCCGCCCGCGCCCATCAGGCCATGGGCGATGTGGCGGCCTACCAGCCATGGCTGCACCGGGCGGCGGCGGCACCCCACACCTTCTATGGCCAGCTGGCCTCACAGATCCTTGGCCTGCGGCGCACGCCCGGCGGCAGGGCTGGCCATACGCCCGACACCATTGCCGCGAGCCGTGATGTAACGCTTGCCACGGAACGGCAGGACATCCATGCCGGCAGCCCGGTCCTGGGTGAAATCGACATTGAGGCCGTGGCGGCCACCCCTGTCGGCCGGCGTGCCTTCGCCCTGCTGCAGGTAGGCGAGCGCGACCGGGCGGAAGCCGCACTGCGCCGCATGTGGCCCGACATCCAGAATGACGCGGCACTGTGCCACTCTACCCAGATGGTGGCGGATGCCATGGGCATGAAGGCGCTGTCCGCCCAGATGCTCATGCTGATCGACACCAACGAGAGCGAGCACAATACCCACACCGCCCGCTTCCCGCTGCCGCCGCTGCAGCCCGAGCATGGCTTCCGCATGGACCCGGCACTGGTCTATGCCCTGACCCGGCTGGAATCCAATTTCGACAGCAATGCCGTGTCCGGCTCCGGCGCACATGGCCTGATGCAGGTAATGCCGGTCACGGCGGACTTTGTCATCCATGACAAGGAACACTTCACCCGCCGCCCGGTTGCGCTGCATGACCCGGCCACCAATCTGGATATCGGGCAGCGCTACGTGCTGTATCTGGCCCAGCTTTCCACGCAGGCCGATGGCGCGCATGTGCCGCCCGGTGGTGACATGATCCGCATGCTGGCCAGCTACAATGCCGGGCCTTCGGCCATCTCGCGCCGCAGCGCCACCATGGCGGAAGATGAAGACCCCCTGCTGTACATAGAAAGCCTGCCCAATGCCGAGACGCGGGACTACGTGCGCCGGGCCTTTACCTATCTGTGGATCTATGCCGACCGGCTGGGCGTTGCCGCCCCCTCGCTTGAGACACTGGCCCGCAATGAATGGCCCGGCTTCGGGGCCGAGGTGGCCATGGCGGGGCATGGGGGCCACACCCTCCACTGACCGGGCCATGGCACCGGACACCTACGAAAAAGGGGCGCATCCTTGCCGGGATGCGCCCCTTTTTTTGGGACAGCCCGCACAGCATGGGAAAAAGTTTGTGGGTGCCGCCTTCTTTCAGAAAGGCAGCATTTCCTGAAGCTTTTTGAAAAAGCCTCACCAAAAACTTTTCTTTTTTATCAATGCGTTACTTAAGTTGGTTTTCAGTTTTCAGCCAGGAGCTGACGGCTGGCCTGCACGCGCACGACCCGGCGGCCTTCCATTTCCAGCACTTCGAACAGCCAGCCGGAGAACACAACCTTGTCCCCCCTGGCCGGCACGCGGCGCAGCAGAGCCAGTATCAGTCCCGCCAGCGTATGATAGCTGCCTTCCGCCGGCAGGTCCGACAGGCCGAGCCGGTCCTTGACCTCATCGGCGGGCATGGCGCCATCCAGTACCAGCACGTTGTCGTGCCCCAGCCGCTGGGGCGGCGTGCTGCCCGGCTCATGCTGTTCGCCCACGATGGCGCCAAACAGGTCGGATGAGGTCACGATCCCCTCGAACGACCCGTATTCATCCAGCACCAGCGCCAGCCCCAGCGGCGAGGCCCGCATGCGCTCAAGCATGTCGAAGGCGGACAGCGTATCGGGCACCGAGATGGGATGACGCAGCCCGATCTCGACCGAGGGACTCTTGCCATCCAGGAAGCGGTCCAGCATGTCCTTGGCCAGGATGATGCCAACGGGATTATCCACCCCCCCCTCACACACCACGATACGTGAATAGGTGGTCGAACGCAGGACCTGCAGCAGTTGCGCACGCGGGACATGACGTTCGACCCAGCACAGTTCGTTGCGCGGTGTCATGATGGCGCGTACCGGGCGTTCGGCCAGCCGCAGCAGGCGCTCGATCATGTCGCGCTCCTCCTGCTCCAGCACGCCCGCCTGCGCGCCTTCGGCAATATAGGCGCGCAGTTCCTCTACCGAGACCGACTGACGAATCGAGCCGCCAATCCCCACAAGCCGCAGCACCAGTTCGGATGAGCGGCCCAGCAGCCACACCACCGGGCGGGTAACCCACGCCATCCATTCCAGCAGCAGCGACAGGCGCGCCGCGATCAGTTCGGGCTGCTGCAGGGCAATCTGCTTGGGCACCAGTTCCCCCAGCACCAGCATGACGGCGGTTATGGCGCTGACCACAAGGAACATGGCCAGTTCATCGGCAATGGAACGCAGGGCCGGTACATGGGACAGCCAGTGACTGACCCCGGCCTCGATGCTGTTGCCGCCAAACGTGCCTTCCAGAATCGAGACAAGGGTCATGCCGATCTGGACGGTGGGCAGGAAACTCTGCGGGTCGGCCGCAAGCCTCAGCGCGCGGTCAGCCCCCTTGGTGCCGTTGCGGGCCAGAATGGCAAGCCGTGCCCGCCGGGCGGAAATCAGCGCCAGTTCGCCCATGGCAAACAGTCCGTTGAGCAGGACCAGGCACAATATGACAATCAGTGAGACAACCATGATCCCGCCATCCTACAGCATAATTGCCCGCGCGGGCACAGGCCCCGCATGGGGGGCCATAACAGAAAAGGCGGGACAAATGCCCCGCCTTTCCAGTCGTCACGATATGAGATGGCCTGAACGCAGTCAGTCGGCAGCGTCGGCCGTTTCCGCCGGCGCCGAAACCCGGTTCACGCGCGGGGGGGCCGCAGGCTTCTTGCGGGCCGCCAGTTCCGCCATCTTCGCATCCACATGCTGGGTGAACACGTATTCGGCCGGGCGCTGGTGCGCCAGCGAGATTTCCGGGGCCATCGGCTTTTCCGTCTCCGGCCCGAACAGCGCCACCTTGGCAATGTGCCAGGGGCGGCGGACCGCATCCATCACCGCCGTGGACTCGTAACCCGAATGGACCATACAGTCGGCGCATTTTTCATAGTTGCCGGTGCCGTAAGCCGCCCAGTCGGTGTCGTTCATGAGCTCCTCAAAGCTCTTGGCATAGCCTTCACCCAGCAGGTAGCACGGGCGCTGCCAGCCAAACACGTTGCGCAGCGGCTTGCCCCACGGGGTGCAGTGGTACTGTTCGTTGCCCGCCAGGAAGTTCAGGAACAGCGGCGACTGCGTAAAGCGCCACTTCTTGCCCTTGCCCAGACGGAAGATGTCACGGAACAGCTGCTTCGTCTTCTGGCGGTTCAGGAAGTGTTCCTGATCCGGCGCGCGCTCGTAGGCATAGCCCGGCGCGGTCATGATGCCATCGACGCCCATGGCCATCACTTCGTCAAAGAAGGCGGCGACGCGCTTGGGGTCGGCCCCGTCAAACAGGGTGCAGTTGATCGATACGCGGAACCCGCGCGCCTTTGCCTTCTTGATCGCGGCGACGGCACGTTCGTACACGCCGTCCTGGCAGACCGATGCGTCATGCATGGCCGGATCGCCATCAAGATGCACATCCCACGAGAAGAACGGGTTCGGTTCGTAATCGTCCATCTTCTTTTCCAGAAGAAGGGCGTTCGTGCACAGGTAGACGTATTTCTTGCGACCGATCAGCCCGCGGACGATTTCCGGCATTTCCTTATGCAGGAGCGGCTCGCCGCCCGCCACGGCAATCACGGGCGCGCCGGCCTCGGTATCCGCATCAAGGCATTCCTGCACGGTCATGCGCTGATTGAGGATCTGCGCAGGATAGTCGATCTTGCCGCACCCGGCGCAGGCCAGGTTACAGCGGAACAACGGCTCGAGCATCAGCACGAGCGGATAACGTTTGCGCCGCGTGACATGCTGCTTGACAACATAGGCGCCAACGCGGACTGCCTGCATAATAGGAACGGCCATGAAACCTCTGCTCCTGCACCGGCCCAACCGCCGGTCTCATATTTCAAGTCTGGTAGGCTGGACTATGGTCACATCCACCTACAAGAAAACAAGCCCAACATCGCCCAGCCGTGCACATAGAGCATGCCGAGGTTGCGGACTTGTACGACACATGAAGCCTTTCGGGAGGGTATAGGACAGAAACCATCCTGTATTCAATTGCTATTGGCTTCGGTGTGGCCGATTAACAACAGTCAGGGAATTAGAGACTGTATTTACACGCTTAACCGGAGTAACACATCGCGATTACGCTACGGTCGCCATGGTTTTCGTGCCATGAGCCGCCATTCATCACCGCCGGAGCAGCCTGGTATCCGGTCCCGATCCCGGGGCCGACCGGCCAAACCGAAACCCGGGCCGGTTCCTCCCCGCAGGCGGGGCAAGGGCCTGCGCAGAAAATGGACGCGAACATCATGGACCAGACCAGACCCGCGATTCCCACCCTTGGTCGCTACCCGCAGCTTGACCGTGTGCGGGGCCCCCATGACCTGCGCAACCTTTCGGTGGAGCAGCTCAGGCAGCTGGCGGATGAACTGCGCTCCGAGACGATCGATGCCGTCTCCACCACCGGCGGCCA
>NZ_NKTZ01000060.1 GCF_003207855.1 Komagataeibacter rhaeticus
CCGGCCTCGATCGCCTGCAACTGCTCGGGATCACCCACCAGCACGACCTTGGCCCCGGCACCGCGCGCGGCCGACAGCACCCGCTCCATCTGCCGTGACCCCACCATGCCGGCCTCATCCACCACCAGCACGTCCCCGCGCTCCAGCAGGTCGAACCCACGCTCCCACGCCCGCTCCAGGGAGGCCAGCGTCCGGCTCTCGATCCCGGACCCCGCTTCCAGCCCTTCCGCCGCGATCCCCGACAGCGCCGCCCCGCGCACCCGATACCCAGCCTCTTCCCATGCCGCGCAGGCGACACCCAGCATGGTGCTCTTCCCCGTCCCGGCATACCCGACCACCACGGACAGGTCGCGGGACTTCGTGACCTCGCCTACCGCCAGCGCCTGCTCGTCCCCAAGCCCGTCCCGCGCCATCGCCACCCGACGCACCGCCAGCGGCACCGCATGACCCTGGGACCGCCCCATCGCAAGCGATGCCTCTTCCAGACGCTGCTCGACCCCGATCATCTCCCGTGTGGAAAACCGCTCCCGCCCATGCCCGTCTTTCCCAATGGCAACCAGATCCGGACACGCTTCCACCTGAACCATGACAGCACTGAACTGTTC
>NZ_NKTZ01000061.1 GCF_003207855.1 Komagataeibacter rhaeticus
GGCTACATAAAGGCGATCTATCCGGTGGCGGGTGGCGACACGCTGGGCATCACCATCGGTGCCGGAGGCGGCGGGGGAGAAGGGGCGTTACCAGGCAATGAAGGCGGCACGACTGTTGTCTCATTAAACGGAACCGAGCTTTTCTACATTCCGGGTGGGGGCGGTAGCGGCAAGCCGACGACCGCGAATACCGCCGGTGGCGGCGGCAGCATGCCTGTTGTCGTAACCCCCGCCACAGCCGCCTATTATACCTGCGGGAACAGCGGGTCTGACGGGCAGGCCGGGAATTGGGTATTTGCCGGTAACGGTGCGCCTTCCGTTTACGGCGGGGCGGGGCGTGCCGGCAACAATGGCGGCCAGCCTGCCACCTCCCCCGGTGCCGGAGGGGGTGGGGCTTATGACAGCGGCATGACCGGCAGCGCCCATGATGGCGGCGCGGGCGGCATTGCCTGCGTGACTTTCCGTTTCATTCCATAGGATCAACCCGATGACCGATACGAATGCACAGGTCTATGCCGTCTACCTGACGGCGGCCGCAACGGAAGCGGGCGTGGCGCGCCCGGCCGGGTATGT
>NZ_NKTZ01000064.1 GCF_003207855.1 Komagataeibacter rhaeticus
GGGCTTGATAAGCTATACCCGGTTGTTGTTATGCCGCCCTTCTGACGGCGTTGCTGTTGGCCATCTGGTCCGGGGTTAACCCCGGACCAGATGGCGTCGGCACGTCATGATACGCCTCATCGGGCGTTCGTCCAGCCAGCGCCGTATGCGGACGCCTTTCGTTATAATGGGCGATCCATCTGCCAAGCCCGGCCCTCAGCTCTGATCCGGTCTCGAACGCGTACAGGTAGACGCATTCGTATTTCAGCGACCGCCACAGACGCTCGATGAACACGTTGTCCAGCCAGCGACCGCGCCCATCCATGCTGATGCGGATCTGACGCTCTTCCAGTATCCCGCTGAAACGGGGTGTCGTAAATTGCGACCCCTGGTCAGTATTGAAAATGTCCGGGGCGCCATAGCGCATGAGGGCATCCTGTAGCGCCTCGATACAGAACTCCACGTCCATCGTGTTCGACAGACGCCAGGACAGGACCTTGCGCGTGAACCAGTCCATGATCGCCACGAGATAGAGAAATCCCCGTTTCATGGGAATATATGTGATATCGGAACACCAGACCTGGT
>NZ_NKTZ01000062.1 GCF_003207855.1 Komagataeibacter rhaeticus
CACACGCTTGATAAGCGTGGGGTCGGAGGTTCAAGTCCTCCCTGGCCCACCAGTTCTGCTGCGTGACCGTGTTGATGTGTCATGCACTGATGGGGGCGTAGCTCAGCTGGGAGAGCACCTGCTTTGCAAGCAGGGGGTCGTCGGTTCGATCCCGTCCGCCTCCACCACCGGCCGAATGGCCTGGTCCTGGTGTTGAGAGGGTTGGGAACGATCGGAAGACTGGCAGATTGTCGCCGGAAGATAATGGAGATCGGACGGATAGCATGTGGAACCGCGTTGGCGGTGCACGTGGTGTTGCGGTCTGGTGAGTTTGCTCTTTGATAAGTGAATAGGTTGGTGCGTTTGTGGACGTGCCTTTGTCGCGGGTTGGTCTGACCCGTGGATGGTCCGAGCAGTCGGGGTATCCATGCTAAGCGATGAGGGCGTGAGCGTTCATAAGCGATAAGTTAAGTGTTGATTGTGTGAATGCACTGCACTTTCTCTGTGCGGGTGCTGGCTGCCTGGCCTTCTGGTCTTCTG
>NZ_NKTZ01000063.1 GCF_003207855.1 Komagataeibacter rhaeticus
CTCCCGTGTGGAAAACCGCTCCCGCCCATGCCCGTCTTTCCCAATGGCAACCAGATCCGGACACGCTTCCACCTGAACCATGACAGCACTGAACTGTTCCGCGTCTGCCGTATGCCGGTCCACGAACCGCGCCAGGTCCTGGCGGGTGAATGTACTCTGCTGTCGGGTCAGCGCCTCCAGCGCCACATGCGGCTCGGCCAGCAACCTTTCGCCATTGCGCCGCGCGATCTCCAGATGGTCGGCAACCCGTTCCGCGTCCTCGCCCCGCTCTTCCCGGCGCATCCCGGCCGGACCGATCTTGTTCTGCGGCTCAAGGTCGATCCCCTGTGCGGCAAACGACCGATGGTCGATCCGCACATCCAGATCCAGTTCGGCCAGCCGTTCATTGGCGAGCGACGCCCACCGCTCCCGCCACGTCAGCAGCAGATCCTTGTCATTCCATGAACGCTCTTTCGCACCGAACCCGATGGAAGGCTGATCCTGCGCCAGCCCCAGGCCTTCATGCCGCAACCGT
>NZ_NKTZ01000006.1 GCF_003207855.1 Komagataeibacter rhaeticus
AGGACAGGACCTTGCGCGTGAACCAGTCCATGATCGCCACGAGATAGAGAAATCCCCGTTTCATGGGAATATATGTGATATCGGAACACCAGACCTGGTCAGGCCGATTGATGACCAGATCCCGTAGCAGATATGGATATTTCCGATGCTCCGGATGGGGCACGGTCGTGCGCGGCTTCTGGTAGATCGCCCGCAGGCCCATGATCGCCATGAGCCGCCGGACCCGCTTGCGGCCCACTTCATGTCCCTGGCGGCGCAGATGCCATGTCATCTGCCGTGAGCCATAATACGGCGTTTCCAGGAACTGGGCGTCGATCAGCCGCATCAGCTCCAGATTGGCTTCGCTCTGTGGCACAGGCCGATAGTAGACGCCCGACCGGTTGAGTTGCAGCAGCGTGCATTGCCGGATTATCGGCAGGCATGCTCTCTTCGGGTCAATCATCTGCCGCCTCTGATCACGCCCAACCGAGCAGAGGCATCCCGCAAAAAATCCCGTTCCACCAGCAACTGGCCGATCTTGGCGTGCAGTTTCTCTACATCAGCAGGGCTGACTGAAGGTTCCGTTACTGACTTACCAGAAAAAAGGCTTGCCATGCCTTCGATCGCCTGGCGCTTCCATTGGGCGATCATCGTCTGATGCACGCCATGTTTCGAAGCCAGTTCCGCCAGCGTCAGTTCCCCACGGATCGCCTCCAGCGCAACCCGTGACTTGAACTCTGCCGCATACCGTTTCCGCGTAACCTTGCCCATAAAACCCGTCCTCGTTCAGGCCAGATGATAGCTTATCGCCCTGTCCGAAAAATGGGGACCACCTCTTTCCAATGTCATCGTCGCACGTTTGGCACCGATTACGGCCGCAACCTGTTTCAGGCTCTCTTCGCTCATTGCTTTAGCCAGGATGGAATAAGCCTCACCAAACGGATTGATGCGATCAATCAGATCAATGTCCAGTTCTCGCACGTCCATTGCGAATTTACGCACGCCATCGATCAGGGCCGTGTTGGCTCCTGGTTCTCCATCGCCACTCGTCGCAATATGAGCCGCCTGTTGTGTCAGGTTCAGAGCCGCGATGGCGTGCTGTCGAACGGCTTCTTGATCTTCCTCATCCAGTTCGGGATATTTGTCTTTGATGATTTTTCCCATGCGGGAGATCGTCAATTCCTCCGGAACGAGTTCTTTGTCGAAAAGCCCTCGTTCAAGAGCGGTCTTGTCTTGCACAAAGGCAGTGATGACTTCGTTCAGGTCTTCCTGGCAGATGCGGGTTGCCTCTTCACTCTTGGGTTCGGACAGCCCCTTGATCTCGATCTGGAACTTTCCTTTCTCTTCGTTGAACCCGACATTGCATTTGTCCTGTTGGTAACCATCGTCTCCATAATCGAAGCCGTCAGTCGGTTCGTTGGTTGACACTTTCGATCTGAACTCGAAGCGGGGGGCGAGAACCTGTTCCATCAGCAGACTGGCGGCAATGGCTTTAAGGGTATCGTTCACGGCCTCGGTTACCGCCTCTTCTGAGGCATCTGGCTCTGCTATCAGGTTGGTAAAGCGAGCGCGGGTTTTTCCAGGCGCATCGCGGGTAGCGCGTCCTATGATCTGGATAATCTCGGTCAGGCTGGATCGATAGCCAACGGTGAGCGCATGTTCGCACCAAATCCAGTCAAAACCCTCCTTGGCCATGCCCAGGGCAATGATGATGTCCACATGGTCGCGGTTGTTCTTCTGGGTTGGGTCTTTCAGTGCGGTGGACACACGGTCACGCTTGTTCTTGTCATCGTCCACCAGATCAGCGATCCGCAACGTCCGGCCGTCTTCCGTTTTTACCAACTGAAAGCCGGTGACAGGGTCGGCTCCTTGCCAATCGCCAAGTTCCTCGATGATGTGCTCAACTTCCCTCATCTTGTCCCTCGTGCTTTCGCGCGAATTGACGCTCGGGATGTGAATGATGGTTTTTTGCTTTGGGTCGAGAACTTTCAAGATGTCGTCGGCGTAAGACCCGGAATAGAAGAAATAGCCGATGTCGAGATGCTTGAGGTATCGATAGCCGTTTAACTGCTCGTAATAGGTGTAGGTTACGGTATCAAACTTGGCCTCATCCTGTGGAGATAAGACATCGACCGCGTCACCCCGGAAATATGAGCCGGTCATGGCGACAATATGCACTTTGTCACGGGCAATGAACGCGCCGAGGTGATGACCCAGTTTGTTGTCTGAATCGGATGAGACGTGATGGAATTCATCCACGGCAATCAGACGATCGTCGAAAGCCTCAACGCCGAACCTGTCCACGGCGAAGCGGAAGGTGGCGTGCGTGCAGACAAGCACCTTGTCCTCACTATTAAGGAACGCCTCGACCGAATTGACCTTGCCTCCGTTATCGTCGCCGGCTGCATCACACAGGTTTCTTCTGGGTTCTACGTGCCAGTCTTCCGAGAAACCGAACTGGGTCAGAGGCTCGTCATGGAAACTTGCCCCGATGCTTCTTTCGGGCACGACGATAATGGCCTGCTTCAGTCCCTGGTTGGCCAGCTTATCGAGAGCGATAAACATAAGCGCCCGGCTTTTACCCGAAGCCGGAGGAGACTTTATGAGAAGATACTGTTCGCCGCGCTTTTCATAGGCGCGTTCCTGCATGGGTCGCATCCCCATGGCATTGGCCTTGGTTGAACTACCATTGGCCGCGTAAGAGACAGAGACGGAAGGAACGGATTGAATTTTTTGGGTCATGCTCTCTCTCCCGCGACACTGGCCAATGCCGCCTTTAATGTTTGGAAGCAAAGTGTCGCAGTGTGTTTATCTGGCGAGAAGCGCGATAACATTTGCGCGTATGGATGGATGTAATTTCGGAAATCACGGAGACCGTGACTAAATTTCTGCACGTCTGGTTTCAGAAGCCCTATTTCACACGAGACATCTATCAACTGACTAAGTGTCCAGTCATGGAATAGCTTGGGCTTGCCATCGGGGGATTTGGGGGAGGCAGATGAACGATTAAATCGTGCCGGCTCTTTCTGCGCGGCCCCCAAAAGAACGGCTTCCAACACGCTACCACACAGAAAAATTGTGGAAAGATATGCTTTTGCAGACATTGTCGCTTGCGCTTCTTTTAACCGATTTTCGATGATGGGCACGACTGTTGCTTCAACCGGAAGTTTCTGGAGGCTGGGGATGGAAAATTCATTTTGAAGAAAGGCTTCTTCAGCGCTCATAGTTTTAGCGGCAAGGGGTTTTCCGGTCAGACGTGCGACTACCTTTCGGGATTGTTCGAGAATGACTGCATCAGGTTGATTGCCGTTTAGGAGACAATTTACCTCATAGACGCCTAACATTTCGTCGAGGACTTGGCCGACAATGGCATCAGACTCTTTCTCCCAGAAGGCCCGCATTTTTCTAGCTTTTGATGAACCATACGTCTGATATTTTTGACTATGAATCTCAAGCCCGTAACGGGTAAAAAACTCCTGAAATGTTGTGTCTGAATAATCCAGAACGTAACCGCTCTGCATCCCAAGAATTTTTTCAAGGTATCTTTTGTCGATCTCTGTAAGAGTGCTCATGCCGCCCCTGCCTTTTTCTTATTCTTCGATCCGGTCTTGGCGGTCATTTTGGTATAGAGATCGAACAGCTTCTCCAACCGTTCTGTGTCATTGCGGAAGCAGCGGCCAATGTAGATGCGCTCCAGCACTTCGTCATTGCGCTCGTGCGCCTCTCTCAAATCAGCGGGCATTTTTTCGGGGTCATACAGTTCTGCAATAGTGGCGGGGAAATGCGCCTCGCGTGCCAACAGGATGTCTTCAGCGCAACGGGTCAGGTCGGCTTTCATCTTGTCGGTCAGGGTGGGAACGGGGAAGGTGTTCCAGCCGAGATCGCTTGAGTATCTATAATCCTCCTTAAACTTCCCGCAAATCGTAGCTACCCACACGAAATGGAGACGTGATAGCAAGATCGAGAGATTCCAGAAGTCGGCGTCTAGGATTGAAAAAGCCTGGCTCGAAATAATCGCCGACGCCGGGAGCACCCCACAAGGGAGATATTGCCGACGTTCTGATGTCATTCGCGGGACGATGAAAGAGTGCTGATTAGCTTGGTTGAACTCACGCATCTGGTGCGGACGGTCGGCTAATTTTCGATTTGAGGCGTCTGGACTTCGTAGCCGTATCTCGCGTGAGCGAATTAAGCGATCAGATATTAAGTCGATATCCTCAGCGCAAGAAAGGTCTTTGTCAGATATCCACAGACAGTATCGCGCCAAATCGTTATTATATTCCTTCGAGCCATAGAATCGCCTGATAAAATAGGATGATCTTTGATCGGCTGCATAGAACAATTCACGTTCCGAAAAGGATAGACTCAGTGCGCCTCCGTCATTGGGCATATTCCCCAAAACCATTTCAGACAGTTCTGGGGAGATCGGATTACTAGTTGGCTTGACTAGAGGGGTGAAACCGGCAGTTAGATATGGCGATATTTGATCAACTTTCCTGGCGATTGCACCATCGACCAGTATTCGATCGCCTGACTTTTTATCATCAATTCCGACTATGACGCAAAACACAGCCGCCTTGTTTGTGGCGCTGTTCGACCAACTGAAGGATGTATGAGCAAAGCGAATGTCTATTCCGTGACTCAGGACAAGCGGCCAAAGCGTCGGCGCTTGCCTCCCCATACAGACCGAGTTGGTAGCTACGAGTGCCGCTGAGGCATTTACAAACCGACAATAATCAGCGGCTTTTAGAAACCACGCGCCTACATAGTCGATATACCCCCAATGCTTTGTTCGCCCTCCAAAAATAGCAGCCATTTCGGACTGCTGATCAGTGTCCAACTTGCCTTTACCAAGATATGGCGGATTTCCGCAGATGTAGGTTTCCCCCCCTTCGTTCTCGAAATCGATATGCGGCTGATCTAGTGGGGAATGAAATAGATCATCTGCACTGTGTTTCACTCCGGTTCCGGTCGGCGGGCAGATGCTCAGCCAGTCCAAACGAAGAGCGTTACCACAGGTGATCCAGTTCTCTGCGTTCAGAGGAAGGAATTCGGCCAGAGCTAGCTTTTGACCGCGATACAGCACATCGCATTGGAATTCGGCGATAATGAGCGCAAGACGTGCAATCTCGGCAGGGAAATCACGCAGTTCGATCCCCCGGAAATTGGTCAGAGGAATCTCTGACGGACGATCGGCTTCCCCGCGACGACTGTTGATCTCAGCCTCGATTGCCCGCATTTCCTTATAAGCGATGACAAGGAAATTTCCGCTTCCACAGGCCGGATCGAAGACCCTGATCCTTGCCGTACGCTTGCGTAGGTTCAGGAGCATCCGGGCATTGTCGCCGGCCTCGTTTAGTCGTGCCCGCAGGTCATCCAGAAAGAGAGGGTTCAGCACCTTGAGGATGTTCGGAACGCTCGTGTAGTGCATACCGAGAGCGCCACGTTCCTCATCGTCTGCCACGGCCTGAATCATAGACCCGAAGATGTCCGGGTTGATTTTCGTCCAGTCGAGAGCGCCGATATGGATAAGATAGGAGCGGGCGATCTTGCTGAAACGGGGCACTTCGGGGCTGCCCGAAAATAGACCGCCATTAACGTAAGGGAACCTATCAGCATAACGAGCAATGCCCGCTTTCTTTCGCTCTGCCGTAGGGGTATTCATTGCACGGAACAGTTCGCCAATCACCTCGTGGGTGTTAGACGAATCTCGCTCGGTCATTGTATCGACCGTGTTTGTGAAAGAGTGCCCATCCTGGAAAATATCCGTGTCTTCGGCAAAGAAGCAGAAGATGAGCCGGGCCATGAAATGGTTCATGTCATGACGGCGGTCAGCAGTTCCCCAGTCGGGATTGTCCTTCAGCAACTCGACATACAGCCGGTTCAGCTTGCTGGTCGCGCGAATATCGAACGAACTTTCGCGGATTTGCTTGACTGTCGTGATGCCGGCTAAGGGCAGGAACGCGCCGAAATGATTCGGGAAGTCCGCATAGGCACAGGCGACGGTCTCGCCTGTATCCAATTCTTCGGCCTCGAAGGTCTCACCATCCGTCGCCAGGATGAACTTAGCCTTGGCCTTAGATGTGGCAGGACTATCCCGGAGGGCGGTCAAAGTCCGCGTCACCTCACCGAGCGGGCAGGTTGCAATATGGATGTTATTCCGCTGGAGAAGGGCACCAGGGATGTCAGAGGCATTGGTCGAGCCTTTGGCAGCCCGGAGACGCTTGATGGTGGTGTCTTTGTTGCCGAAGGCCAGGAGGAAAAGGTAAGGGAATTCTTCCGCATCAAAAGGTTGCTCCGCCAGCGCGGATACGGCTTCTTCAATTTCTACGGCGTTCATCGCCTCTACCCAATCCCGTTCTCAAACAAGGAGATAGCATCGCCATGCCCAGAACGGCACGGAATGCTTGCTCCTTAAACTTTACATATTCCGAGGCTATACAAATTTGGATTACAGGGCCATGCCTTTGGCAGCGGCCTTGCGTTGGGTGTCCCCAATCTGGGAGCCTGCCGCCGATGCAAGGGCAGTCTGCTTCACCCCAGAGCGTTCCTGAATAGCTGCGGCGAGCTTTCCGCGATCATTGGTATAGATGGCAACACTTTGCCTGGCGCGCGACAGGGCCACATAGAAGCTCTTCTGATCCACAAGCTGGCTGGCCGTGCTATCGGCATGAACCAGAACGCGATCGGCGGTGCGTCCCTGCGCCGCAAAAGCCGTGGCCACCCAGGCATGGGCGATGTGACGGTCGCGCGGATCGTCCGGCGTCAGATGCTCGATCCGGCGATTGGCCATGCGGAGCGTGACCGTTCGCGCTGCGGGATCGACACCGATCACTTCCCCTTGCTGGCCGTTGAGCCGCCGCGCTGCCCGATCGTTACGGGTGAACTGCACGCGGTCACCGGCACGGAGTTCGATCGGCTCGGCGGTGAACACCTGGGATTGCGTCGCGCCCCATTGCCGCAAGCGCCAGTCTATGCGTCGTCCGTCACGCGCCGTCAGGATCACGGCCGCCTTTTCCGTGTCGATGCCGGCCACGGTATAGGCATCCCGGCGGGAGACGCCCTTATCGGCATAATCCTTCGTGAAACGGACGACATCACCGATCGCGTAACTACTCGCCTCCTTCGCCTCGGTGCGGGTCATGTCTCTGGTTACGAGACGCGACAGTTCGATCGCCGGCCCACGCAGCGCACCCGCCCCGGCCAGCTTCTCGCGGATTTTTCCAGTCAGGATGTCGCGCCCGTCCCGCGACGGCTCGATGACCAGGGCGCGCTTGCGGGCTTTTCCGTCCAGCGCCGCGAAATCCCGCGCCATCTGCTCGAACCGTGCTTCCCGTCCTTCATGCTCGACGACATGCCCGCCACCCGAATCAAGGGCCGCCAGGGCTTTCTTCGCATCGCCGGCAAGGCTGGCATCCACCGCCGCACGGGCCTGCTCGTTGGTCTGGCGCAGAATCCGGGTGAGATGGGCGGTCTCCATGCCTGCCTGCTGAAGCTGCCCGAAGGCAGCACCGGCCTCGATCGAGCCGAGTTGCGCCGTGTCGCCGACCAGCAGCACACGCGCCCGATGGGTGTCCGCCAGAGCCAGCAGCTTCGCGGTATCGCGAGCCGACACCAGCGACGCCTCGTCCACGATCCAGAGTTGATCGGCGGCGGTCGGTTTGCCGGGTGCCAGAAGATGACGCGCGAGTGTGTCGGCGCGACTGCCGAGCGCGTCGCCCAGCACTTGGGCCGCCGAGGCGGTCGGAGCCAATGCCGTGACGCGAAGACCCTGCGCTTGGGCTTCCTCCGCGACGGTCGCCAGCACGGTCGAGGTCTTGGCGGTGCCGGCCACGCCCTGCAAGGCAACGATCCGGTTGCGACTGGCAAGAATCTGCGTCGTCGCCGCGCGCTGCTCCTCGTTCCATGCGTGACCCTGTGATTCCGCTCGCCGCTCCGCCTGAGCCACGGCACGCGCAGCGGAAACGGGTGCCAGGATCGGTTCGACCTGATTCCGCCCGCTCTCTTCAAGGCGCAGCAAGGCGGCCTCGGCCGCGATATTGGCGGCCGTGGTCAGCCCCTCGAAGGCCGCGCCCCGGCGATCAACAAATGAGCGGGCTTCCAAAGCACCGGTTTTCTGCGCCCGAACGATTGCGGCACCGATCTCGGCATGGCCGACCTCGCCGAAGGCGAAACGCCCCGCCGCCTCGTGCAGCGCGGCTGTGGCGAAGACCGATTGCCGCTCGCCGAGCATCGACGCGCCCCGCGCGACCGCCCGATCGGCGGCGCATTCGCGGGCGAAAGGGCTTTCCACGTCCTGGGCTGTGGCCTGGGTCCGGGCGCGCGCCTCGGCCCGTGCGACCGTCTCGCGCCGGGCCTGTTCGTTCCAGCCGGCGGAGTCCGCCACCGCGCGCCACTCCCGGACCAGATCGGCATGGGGCACGGCCTCCTTGGCCTGCCTGGTATCGAGTGCCGCCATCTGCTTCTCGGCGGCGCTCGCCTCTTCCCGGCTGGTCCCGCGCTCGCTGAGATGCGCTTCAATCGCCTGGGATCGCTGGCTGAACGCTTCCAGCGTCGCCGCGTCGAGTCCCGTGACCTCGAAGCCGGAGTCCTTGCCCTTGTCGATCGCATAGCCCAGACGCTGGACCTCGCCCGCCAGTTCCTGGCGGTAGATCGCGCCCAACTGCTTTTGCAACTGATAGAAGGCACGGGGTTCCAGGCTCCGCCATTGCCCGCCGTCATCCTGGGTCATGTTGAGAATGATGTTATGGCTGTGAAGCTGAGGATCGAGCGCGCGGCTGGTGCCGTGACGAAAGGTGGCGATGACCAGATTCCCCGTCGTCTCACGCCGGACCGCTCCATCCTCCCGGATGCGCGTTGCGGCGAAATGGGTTTCGGCCAGCCCCAGCGCGGTCCTGACCGCGCGCTCATGCGCCTCGACCAGGCGGCGGTCGCCCGCCACCTCGGCCAGGATCGACACCGATTTCGGGGCGCTGAAGGTCAAATCCCAGCCGGGCCGGTGCGCGATCTCGCCGTCCCGCGTCGCGCCAAGCTGCTGATCCGCGACCCGGCCTTCCAGAAGCCGGGAGAACTGGTCGTGTTCGACCGCGCCCTGCAACTTCAGCGCCTCCGCCCCTTTGCCCTGCCATTCGGACGGGGCGAGACCACCCTCGGCGTAATAATCGTCGGCTTCGTAGTAGCTCGCCGCCTGGGCTGCGTTGGTCAGGGCTGACAGGGTGGCGACCATCAGACCGGGCCGGGTTTGGAGGCCGGGTTACGTCGGGCGGGGCGGTTCGATGCCGGAGCCTCACCGGTGGGCTTGTCCTCCTTCTTCTCCTTTCCGGCCTTCGGCTCGTCCGGCCGCGTCTGTTTCCACAATGTCTGATCCAGGCCGATCGGCTCGAATGCCGGCGTTCCGGCCGCACCCCGCGCGATGATATGCGCGTTGGTAAGCGTGATCGGAGCCACCGGCAATCCGTCGGGCAACAGGAGATAGGCCCAGCCGGGCGGCAGACGCAAAGCACTTTCCATCACGGCCGGGCGGACCTCGCGTCGTGTGCCGACCGTGATCTGTGGCTTGCGCGTCTTGGGATCGAGATTGGCCGAAAGGGTCTGGATTTCGACCTCGGCCTGACCGATCGTCTTCGACGCCCACTCCCGGCTTTCGACATCGGCGAGCTGAAGGAAGAGCTTGGTGTTGCAGCTTCCCAGCACTGTTTCGGCGTCCTTTTCCCCGTACCGGCTGCGCATCTGGTCGATGGCCTGGAAGGTCAGGATCACGGCCGCGCCGAACTTGCGCCCCTGCGGCAGCAGGCGGGTCATGTTGTCCACGCGCGGCAGGTCCGGGAACTCGTCGAGCAGGAACCACATCCGGCGGTGATCGGAGGGCGGCAAGCCAAGCGTCGCCGAGGCCGCGCATTCCAGCCACAGCGCCATCAGGGGTTTGATGGCCTCGAAATGGTCCTCCTTGCGGGGCACGAAAATCCACGGGTGACGGCCCTTGTGGTTGTCGAATCCGGCGAAGAAGCTGGCGAAGGAAAAGCCTTCGCCGCCTTGTGCCGGTTCGGCGCGCAGGAACATGAGCAGGTTGGCGGCCCTGGCGAGCATGAACAGGACGCTGGCCGTAGCGCGCTCGGCGTCCTGGGCGAACGTCCGCGCCGAGGAGGTATGGGCCAGCCAGCGCTCCATGTCCGCGCTGGACATATATTGCAGCGTATCGAGCAGCCGCGCCGGTGTGCCGTGTTTTTCCTCCCAGAGTTCACGCAGGATATTGGCCACGAGGATGCGGGCCGTTTCCAGCCAGACATCGCGGTCCCGATCGCCCGTCTCGCTGATCAGATAGCGGGCGATCCGCGCGGCGTCGGCGGGATGGCGGATTTCGTCGAACGGGTTCCAGTAGACGCCCCGCGCATCGAAAGGATTGAGCAGGATGTCGCCCCGGACGGGGTTGTAATACTGGGCGACGAAATCCCCCGATGTGTCATAAACGAGGGCTGCCTCGCCACGGGCTTCGATCACGTCGAGAAGCTGGCGCAGGGCGGTGGTCTTGCCTGCGCCCGTGGTGCCGATCATCGCCAGATGGCGCGTCTCGATCGCGCGCGGCAGGGCGACGCTGCCCAGCCGCAGGGGCGCGGGATCGTCTGTATTCTCCGTGGCCGCCGCCAGCGTGGCTTCGGACACGACCCGACTGCCGGCGATGGTGCGGTCGGCCAGTTCCTGCGCGCGTTTACGCCGCCGCTGCCCTGCGGTCAGGGCAAAGGCACCGATGCCCAGCGCCATGCCGAGCAGACCACCCAGGCCAGTGCGTTCGATCAGGGTCAGGACGCGATGTTGGACGTCTTCGCTACCCAGCAGCTCGTAGGCACCGGTCTCATAGCGTCGGCCATCAAGGATGACGATCATCGGCGCATCCCGATGGCTGATGGCCATAATGGGACGCTGGGCCTCGGCGAGAAGAAACTGCCCGGTTACGGTCAGTTCTTCGGCCGAGGTGGTGGCGACCGCCACCAGCCCGCTACCGGCCAGCAGGCCGAGGCTGGTCACGAGGAAGCCAGCACGAAAGCGTGCGGTGCTCTGGGCGCGGCGGATGGCGCGCAGGGCGCGGGCATGCGCCTGCTGGTCGAGATCACTGGTCATGGGGTGTCTCCCGCCAGGGCAAGCTGGCGCTGAAAGGCTGCATTGATGTCGTCGGTGAGACGGGTCTCGTCGATGCGGGTGGGGGCTGCGGCGCGGGCGAAGACATAGGCGGCGCAGGACACATACAGCGCGCGCTCGGTCAGGCGCTCGACGTGGACGATCCGCGCGCCGACCTGATCCAGCTCCTCGGCCAGTTCGGCGGAGATTGGTCCCGTCGTGCCCTCCTGCGTCATGGAGGCGAGGCCGATGCGGACGCAGTCCTGCAACAGGGCATAGGGGGTCATCTTGCGCTGTGCGGCAAGCTGCCGGAGTGTCCGATCCAGCACGATCGGCAGGCGGACGGAATGCTGGACGTGCCTCATGGCCACCGCTCCAGCCGCACCCGATCCGCACGCGCGCAAAAGGGCGGAAATCCGCCACATATCGAGCCGCGAAGGCAGGCGCACCCCGATCGCACCCTCGAAAAACGGCAGAAAACCGCCGCAGGCCAGTGCGTGAGGTGTGTTCTTCTTTCTGTGGCCCGATGCGCAGCATCGGGGCCGCTGGTCGCATGGAAAAACCGGCATGCGTCACGCATGCTCCGTGCCCTCCTGGCGATGCTGAGCGGCCCAATGGACGATCAGGACAAGGGCCTCGCGATCCGCTGTCCGGCGGTCGAAAGGGAGATCAAGGCAGGGCAGATCGTAAAGCTCATGCTCGGCAACCCAGGCGCGGATCACGCGCTCGATCGCGTCCCGAAGACGCAGGTCTAGCGCGTTCGCCTCGAAGGGTGTCAGATGGGCTGTCACGCCTGGCGTTTCGATCAGGCCGCCCAGAGGAAAGTAGGTGCGCGCCGCCGCCTGCAACGGGCCGTCTATCCGGCAAGTTGAGGTATCCCCCCGATAGACGACAAGCGGTGGGCGCACGGCATGACACCAGAAGGCGATGGCGCATCGGTAGGTCTCGCCGTCCGGGGTATCAGCGAGCAGTTTTTCGATCAGCGGGAGGGCTTCTCGGGCAATCCGGGGATGGACGCGAAAACGTAGCGTGACCCGGTTGCCAAGGTGAAGCCAGTCCAGCATGGCGCGGACAATGGGCATGGGGTATCCTTTCGTGAATCACGCGAAACACGACGAAACGGGGTTGTCGGAGGAAGTTCGGGAGCAGGCGCGGCGTGGACCGCCCCCAAATGGCTGGGGCCGCGCCGCGCCTGCGGTCAAATGTAAGTCTGGATCGGGAGGCCCTGGAGCCAATGTTCGATCTCGCCTGCGCGCCAGCGGACGCGCCCGCCACCGATCACCACGGGCGGCGGGCAGCGCTTCTGGCGCACCAGGCGATAAATGCTCGACCGACTCTTATAACCGGTCAGGCGCATCACATCGTCGATCGTCAGCAGTAGGGTGAAGGCGGCATTCTGGTCCATCGGACGGCATCCTGTTTGATGGCGTGCCGTGGACGCTAAACCGCTTCAAATCCGTGAAAAAAGCCCGTTAGCCAACGTTATCCGATGCAATAAGGACCAATCAGGAGCCTCTGGGGTCGAAATATCTCTTGATATCTTTCCGCCCCTGCCTGCCGCTCAAAAGTGCCTTGAGCGATGAGGTCGAATCGCCACCTTGCGGACCCAGGTCGCTGCCCAGCGACACCACGAGTTCCTGCTTGATGACCTTGATCGCGGCAGCCAGAGCCCCGTGTTGAGCGCCTTTTCGCATTTCACGCCTGGCAACGGTAAACGCCGTCCGATACCACGGCTGATCGTCGGGAGAGATATTCTCGCGCAGAAACGCGTCGAGATTGGTCATGAATTCCGGCATCGTACCGCCGACCAGCCAGCGGAAGCGCGGATCGGTGTTGAGGCATGGTGCCTCGTCGCCGTCAGGCACGGTATCGGTCACGACATAGATCGGACGGGTGAATGACCTCCGAAAGGAAAGCCAGAACAGCCCCCAGAATTTTGCCTGGCACGAGAGGAGCAACGGGGAGTAGCGGTTAGAAAAGGTTTCGGGCGAAACCCGTCCATCCAGCAGAACACCATCGGACGCCTGCACGGCACTCAGGACTGTGTTGCCATAGCCGGCGCTCGTATAGGCGGAAAGCCGCCCGCTACGGAGGTCCGACATGAGCAGTTCCAACTCGGCGGGCAGTACAATATCGTAAGGCGTTTTGACGAACAAAATTTTTCTGGTCTGAAACCATCTGATGCCGGTCGCCGAAAATACCATGACGAAAAAGCTGGTCAAAAACAAAATGAGATACGTGATATAGGCAGGAGAATTTGGGTGATGAAAAATAAACGAAAATAGAAGAATGCCAGAGGTCAAACTCAGAATGAAAGATACAACAAATATAGCAACAAAAAAACTGAACGCCTTGTCAGATTTTCTCTTCAGATCGACAATCGCCTGATCAACCAGTTGATAGCCTTTTTCCAGATTATCAGGGTTCAGCTTCTGGGCTGCGAGCAAGCTCAATCGGACTGCTTTCATTCCCCTCGTCTCGGCATTTCTCTTGGCAACAATACGCTCCCCAAGCTTCCATCAAAATACGCCGTTTTTCCAGAAGATTACCACGCCGATAGGCAGCTTCGACCTTATTGCCGATCGTATGGGCAAGCGCCATCTCGGCAATATCACCGTCGAACTGGGTTTCCTCGGCGACCCAATCGCGAAACGATGAACGAAAGCCATGAGGAACCGCCGCGATGCGCGCGTCCCGGCAAATCTTGGTCAGCGTCATATCGGACAACGGCTTGCCCGCGCGCTGGCCAGGAAACACAAGCTGACTTCGTGCCTCGCGATAACCTTGAGCAAGCTTGAAGACGTGACACATCTGCGAAGAGAGCGGGATGACATGCTCCCGACCGGCTTTCATCCGCTCGGCGGGAATCGTCCAGAGCTTGTTCTCGAAGTCGATTTCATCCCATGAGGCGCTCCTGATCTCCCCCGAGCGTGTGGCGGTCAGGATAAGAGCAGTCAGAGCCAGGCGCCCGATCGAATCGCCGGATCGGAGATAAGTGAGGAAAGCCGGCACCTCGGCGTAGGGCAACGCTGTGTGATGAACGGTCTTGGTCTTCGCCTTGGGAAGGGATTTATCCATTGCCGCCAGCGGCAGGGGAAGCGTGCGGTAGCCTTTGCCGATCGCCCAGTCCGTGACGTTGCTGATCCGCTGCCGAACCCGGCGGGCGGTTTCAGGCTTGTTGAGCCAGATCGGGGCGATTGCTTCGCGTACATGATGGCCGTCGACGTCAGCGATCGAGACGTCACCGATCAGCGGGAACGCATAGGTCTCAAGGGTCGTCAGCCATTGAGCCCGGTGCTTCTTGTTCTTCCAGGTCGCCTTGTTCTGCGCGTAGACCTCAAGGGCGGCTTCACGGAAGGACGGGATGCCCGCCTCCTTGCGGCGCTCGGCCACGGGATCAAGGCCAACTTCAATCTGCATCCGCGCCTTGACGGCTCGTTCGCGCGCCAATGCCAAAGATACCTTCTTGGCGCTGCCGAGGCCGATGTCACGCCGCTTGCCGTTTTTCTGGACCCGGCAGACCCAGGATTTGCCACCCCGTGGGCTGATGACGAGATAGAGCCCGTCGCCATCGCCATAGCGACCCGGCTCCCTGATGGCCTTCACGGCTGTTGCGGAAAGACGCCCCATTTTTATCCCACACTTCTTACCACGCGAGGTGTGGGATAGGATGCGATTCCGTGCATCGACATGCAACACGAAATGACGTGAATTCCGCAGAATTCCGCCACTTTTGGTAGGCTATGACATTGAATAAAAAAGGGAATTGGCGGAGGGGAAGAGATTCGAACTCTCGATACGACTTGACATCGTATAACGGTTTAGCAAACCGCCGCCTTCAGCCACTCGGCCACCCCTCCGCCGAAGAGCGCGCATTATCAAGTAACACGGCGTTTGCAGGGCTGCTTTTAGCGTGTAGCCGCACCCCTGCAAAGCCCTAAAATGCGCTAGCGCCCGTTTTTACAAAACTTTTTTCAAAGCCTCGTTCACCATGGCCGGATTGGCCTTGCCTGCCATGGCCTTCATCACCTGACCGACAAAAAAGCCGAACAGCCGGTCCTTGCCGCCACGGTATTCTTCCACCTTGTCCGCATTGCGCGCCAGCACGTCAGCCACTGCCGCATCAATCGCACCGGTGTCGGTTACCTGCTTCAGGCCCTTACGCTCCACAATCGCGGCGGCACTGTCACCGGTTTCCAGCATGTCCTCGAACACTTCCTTGGCGATCTTGCCATTGATGGTCTTGTCGGACACCAGATCCAGCATGCCACCCAGCGCCTGAGCCGAAATCGGGCTGTCGGTAATGGTGCGGCCCGTACGGTTGAGCGCACCGAACAGGTCGCCCGTCACCCAGTTGGCGGCAAGGCGGGCATCGCGGCCCTTGGCCACTTCCTCGTAATAATCGGCAATGGCCTGCTCGGCCACCAGCACGCTGGCGTCGTAACGGGGGATGCCATACTGCCTGACGAAGCGGTCACGCTTGTCATCAGGCAGTTCGGGCAGGCCACGCTCCAGCTCGTCCACCCATGCCTGTTCCACCACCAGCGGCAGCAGGTCAGGATCAGGGAAGTAGCGGTAATCGTGTGCGTCTTCCTTGCTGCGCAGCGAACGGGTCTCGTTGCGGGCCGGATCGAACAGGCGGGTTTCCTGATCGACTTCGCCGCCTTCTTCCCACACCTCGATCTGGCGCGTGGCCTCGACCTCGATCGCATGCATGACGTAGCGGATCGAGTTGACGTTCTTGATCTCGCAGCGCGTGCGGAACGGCTCACCCGCCTTGCGCACCGACACGTTTACGTCGGCGCGCATGGAGCCTTCCTCCATGTTGCCATCACAGGTGCCCAGATAGCGCAGGATCTGGCGCAGCTTGCGCAGGTAGGCACCGGCTTCTTCCGGGCTGCGGATGTCCGGTTCGCTCACGATCTCCATCAGCGCCACACCGGCACGGTTCAGGTCGATGAAGGAGCGCGCCGGGTCCTGGTCATGCATGGACTTGCCCGCATCCTGCTCCATATGCAGCCTTGTGATGCCAATATGGCGCACCGTGCCGTCCGCCAGTTCAATCTCGACCGTGCCTTCCCCCACGATGGGATGGGTAAACTGGCTGATCTGGTAGCCGGTCGGCAGGTCGGCATAGAAGTAGTTCTTGCGGTCAAACCGGCTTTCCAGATTAATGCGCGCGCGCAGGCCAAGACCCGTGCGGATGGCCTGGGCCACGCATTCCTGGTTGAGCACCGGCAGCATGCCCGGAAAACCGGCATCGACCAGGCTGACATGGGTATTCGGTTCACCGCCATAGGAAGCGGAGGCACCGGAAAACAGCTTGGAATGGCTGATGACCTGGGCATGCACTTCCAGACCCACCACGATTTCCCATGTGCCGGTCCGGCCTTCGAGTGTGTAGCTCATTTCACCACCTCCGCACGCAGGGCAGGGCGATGGGTGAAACCTGCCGCGGCTTCCAGCGCGCTGCCCGCGGCCAGAAGCGTTTCCTCGTCAAACGGGCGGCCGATCAGCTGCAGGCCCAGCGGCAGGCCGGTGGTCCCCAGCCCCACGGGCACGGACATGGCGGGCATGCCCGCCATGGAGGCCGGCACGGTGAAAATATCGTTCAGGTACATCTGGACCGGATCATCGCTCTGTTCACCCTGCGCGAAGGCGGGCGTGGGGGCCGTTGGGGTCAGCAGCACGTCAACCTGCTGGAAGCTTTCGGTAAAGTCGCGGCGGATCAGGCTGCGAACCTTCTGGGCCTTCAGGTAATAGGCATCGTAATACCCGGCTGAAAGCACATATGTCCCCATCATGATACGACGGCGCACTTCCGGGCCAAAGCCCGCGCGACGGGTGGCTTCGTACATGGCGTCCAATGTATCGCCGGGCACGCGCTCGCCAAAACGCAGGCCGTCATAGCGGGCCAGGTTGGAGGAGCACTCGGCGGGGGCTACGATATAATAGGTGGCAAGACCGTATTTCGTATGGGGCAGGGAGACATCCACAATCTCGCAGCCCGCGTCCTTCAGCCAGTTGATGCCCTGCTGCCACGCGGCCTCGATCTCGGCGGACAGGCCCTCGGCACGATATTCGGCGGGAATGCCCACCTTCAGCCCCTTCAGGCTGCGACCGATGGCGACGGAATAATCCGGCACATCACAATTCACGCTGGTGCTGTCACGCGCGTCAAACCCGGCCATGGACTGCAGCAGGATGGCGCAGTCACGCACGGTGCGCGCCATGGGGCCGGCCTGATCCAGCGAGGAGGCATAGGCAATGGTGCCAAACCGGCTGCACCGCCCATAGGTCGGCTTCAGCCCCACAATGCCACAATAAGCGGCAGGCTGGCGGATGGAGCCGCCGGTATCGGTGCCGGTCGCCCCCATGGCAAGCCCGGCCGCAACGGCGGCGGCCGACCCGCCCGATGAGCCGCCGGGCACGAGGGCCGCATCATCCCCCCTGCGCTTCCAGGGGTTTTCCACCGGGCCGAAGGCGGAGGTGATGTTGGCCGACCCCATGGCGAATTCGTCCAGGTTGGTCTTGCCCACGAACACCGCGCCATCGCGCAGCAGGTTGGCCGTGACCGTGCTTTCATAGGGGGGCACGAAATTCTTCAGGATGTTGCTGGCCGCCGTGGTCCGCACGCCCTTGGTGCAGAACAGGTCCTTGATCCCCAGCGGAATGCCGGTCAGGGGCTTTGCCTCGCCCTTGCCCAGAGCTTCATCCGCAACGGCCGCTGCCTGCAGCGCCGCATCCGATGTGGTGGTGATATAGGCGTTCAGGCGCGGGTTGAGCGCGGCAATGGCGGCGTTATGCGCGCCCACCAGTTCGGCTGCGCTGAATTTGCGCGCCCGCAGGCCCGCTGCCGCATCGGCGATTGTCAGTTCGGTCAGGCTCATCTTATTCAACAACCTTGGGCACGGTATAAAAGGGACCAACGGCATCGGGCGCGTTGGACAGCACGGCCTCGCGGCAGTTGCCGTCGGTCACCACGTCAGGCCGGGTGCGAAGGGCGGCATGGCCCGTGCCGACCATGGGGGTCACGCCTTCGACATCGACCTCGTTCAGCTGCTCGACCCAGCCGAGGATCCCGTTAAGCTCCCCTTGCAGGGCAGGGACATCAGACTCGTCAATACCAATCCGTGCCAGTCTGGCAATGCGGCGGACGGTCGCGGGATCAAGCGACATGAAGCAATAACTTTCCATCATAACAGGGGAAGAATATCCTGCGGCGCAGGACGACCGCCAAGGAACATACCCCCGACCATGCCCCTGTTCAACATATCCCATCTCCGCACGCTCCTGCGCCGCGACCAGCGCCTGCTGGGGCTTGACCCCGGCAGGAAGACAATCGGCGTGGCCCTGTCCGATGTGGGGCTGATGCTGGCTTCCCCCCATACGGGACTGAAGCGCGCGAAACTGTCGGTCAATGCCGCCCAGATCAGCACGATCGCCCGCGCGCAGGACGTGGGCGGGCTGGTGGTGGGGCTGCCGCTGTCGCTGGATGGCAGCTTTGGGCCGGCCGCGCAGGCGGCGCGTGACTGGACGCTGAACCTGTCGGAGCTGACCGGCCTGCCGGCTGCCATGTGGGATGAACGGCTGTCTTCTTCTGCCGTGAACCGCTTCCTGATTGCCGAAGCCGACATGACCCGCCAGCGCCGGGGCGCGGTGGTGGACCAGATGGCGGCGGCCTACATCCTGCAGGCCGCCCTTGATGCCTCGATCACGTCGAACCAAGGGGGAATTGCGAATTCGTGATGGCATGACTGGATTGTTCTAAAACCGGACCCGGCCGGTGCGCGGGCTGCTATGGTCCGCCAACCACCGGCCCGCACCGGGAGGCGCTTTCCCCCCATGCACCATTCCGCCGGACCCGTACACAAAAACGAGGATACCGGCCATGCGCCTGCCGCACCTGCATCTGCCCTACCTGCATGTCCATGTGCATGACCGGCCACTGGCGGGCGACCCGCACCCGCATAATCCGTTCCACTGGAAACTGTATTTCTGCGAGACGGTGGCCACCGCCATACTCATGGTCCTTGGGCTGAGCGGGGTCATCCTGCTGACCGCGCCGGGTAGCCCGCTGTCGCCGCCGCTGCTGCATCATCCCTATGTACAGACCGCGCTGTGCGGGCTGGTATTCGGCCTGTCGGGCACGGCGGCGGCCATGACACCGTTTGGCAAGGTCAGCGGGGCGCATATCAATCCTTCGGTTACGCTGGCCTTTTCACTGGCAAAACGCATCGGGGGGGTGGATGCGCTCAACTACATGATCGCACAGGTGATCGGCGCCTTCCTGGGTACGGCGGTGGTATACGGGCTGGGCAGGCTGGTCACCTGGTGGGGCAGCATGGCCGTGGCCGTACGCTACGGGGCCACCGTACCTTATGGCCGGATCTCGATCTGGTGGGCCATGTGGTCGGAAATGTTCGTAACCGCGGCGCTGATCGCCATGCTTTACTGGCTGGCGGCCCATCCGCGATGGAAGTTCATCACCCCATGGTCAGGCGGACTGTTCTTCCTGATCATGAACCCGTTCACGGCGTGGCTGTCGGGCAACAGCGTCAATTTTGCGCGCACGCTGGCCCCGGCGCTCTTTTCAGGGCAGTGGACGGGGCTGTGGGTTTACGTTGTCGGACCCTTTGCCGGGGCATCGCTTGCCGTCATGGCCATCCGCATGAACCTGATGGGCAGGCTGCACCTGCTGGAGGCACGGCTGGTCAATTTCGGCCATCATGGCCGCGTGCCGGGGCTGGATGACCCGCATCGCAAGCTTAACCACCCCGATGACCCTGACCATGTTCCCCCCGGAACCGGCCCGGCATAAGCGCCGCCGCCCGCCCGTGCCCCGCATCTGGCGCAACCCTCGCCTGCCATATTCCGTTGTTCTGCATGACGGATATAAGCGGCAATAGTCACGCTGGCATCATGGCCAGCCATGGGCCGGCAAGGGAGACAGCACGATAATGAAGCGTTTTTTCAACACGCGGGAGACGATCGTAACCGAAGCGCTGGACGGGTTCCTGCGCTCGGCGGCGGGCCAGCACCTATGCCGGCTTGATGGCTATCCCGATACCTGCGTGATCATGCAGCGCGAGCCGGAGCGGGGACTGGTCTCGGTCATTTCCGGTGGCGGGTCGGGGCATGAGCCCGCCCATGCGGGGTTTGTGGGGCGCGGCATGCTGACGGCCGCCGTATGCGGGGCGCTGTTCGCATCACCCTGCGTGGATGCGATCGTGGCCGCGATCCTGGCCACGACGGGGGAGGCGGGCTGCCTGCTGGTGGTCAAGAACTATACCGGCGACCGGCTGAACTTCGGCCTTGCGGCAGAACGGGCGCGTGCCCTGGGCAAACAGGTGGAAATGGTGATTGTGGGCGACGACATCGCCCTGCCGGATTCCGCGACCCCGCGCGGGGTCGCGGGCACGGTCCTGGCGCACAAGCTTGCGGGATACGGGGCGGCACAGGGCTGGCCGCTGACGCGCGTGGCCCAGTTCGTGCGCGACGGGGCGGGGCGCATGCGCACCATCGGCATGGCGCTGGAGGACTGCAACCCTTACGAGGCAGGCCGCACCAGCCGGCTGGCGGCGGACGAGGCCGAGCTTGGCCTTGGCATCCATGGGGAACCGGGGGCGCAGCGCATAGCGCTGGCATCGGCCAGTGAACTCATGCGCAGGGTAACCGAAACGCTGGAAGCCAGCCTGCCCGCCACCGTGCGCAATACCCGCTTTGCCGTGGTGCTCAACAACCTTGGCTGCGTGCCGGAAGTGGAGATGGCGCTGCTGCTTGAAGCCTTCAGCCATACACGGCTTGCCCGCCGCGTCTCGCATGTCATCGGCCCGGCACCGCTCATGACCGCGCTGGACATGAACGGCTTCTCACTCACCCTGATCGAACTGGATGAGAGCATAACTCATGCGCTGCAGGCGCCTGCCCAGCCGCCTGCATGGCCTAGCATGGTGCCGCTGGGCAGTCCCGCCGTGGCTCCCATGCCCGTCATGCCCGATGCCTTTCCATACCCCGCCAGCACGGACCCCACCGTCCGGGCCATGCTGGAGCATGGGGCAAAGGTGCTGATTGCGAATGAAGCCCCGTTGAATGAACTGGATGGCAAAATTGGCGATGGTGATGCCGGTTCGACCTTTGCCGGGGCCGCGCGTGAAATCACGGCGGCACTGGACCGCCTGCCCATGGCGGACCCGCATCAGCTCATGACCACGGTCAGCAATATCCTGACCCAGCATGCGGGCGGATCAAGCGGCGTGCTGTTCGCCATCATGTTTTCGGCAGCGGGCCGCAGCAGGGCACCATGGCGGGAAGCACTGCGCGAGGGGCTGGAACACATGATGGCCTGCGGCGGGGCAAAGCCCGGTGACCGCACCATGATCGACGCCCTGTATCCCGCGCTGGAGGCACTGGCCAGAACCGGCAGCCTGAATGACGCCGCCCTTGCCGCGCGAAAGGGGGCGGACGCCACCACCACCATAGAAACCGCGCGCGCCGGGCGTGCGGCCTATGTACCGAGCGCGCATGTACGGAACGTGCCCGATCCGGGAGCCGAAGCCGTGGCCCGCCTGCTTGAAGGTCTGGCCAGGGGCTGAAAGACCCGGCCCACCTGTGCTGCGGCTGCGGCACGGGTGGGCAACGCGGCGGGTCAGGCTTTCCTGACGAATTCGGATTTGAGGTTGATCGCGCCCACGCCCGCGATCTTGCAGGCGATGTTGTGGCCATCCGTGCCGTCAACCAGCCGGATGCCCCTGACCTTGGTGCCGCCCTTGATCACGGATGAAGCCCCCTTGATCCTGAGATCCTTGATGACGGTCACGCTATCCCCATCAGCCAGCACATTGCCGTTGGCATCACGGATTTCAGCCGGTCCGGCCGTATCATCCGCCCCGCTGGTCTCGGGGTTCCATTCATGCCCGCATTCAGGGCATATCCACAGGCTGCCATCGGGGTAGGCATGGGCGCATCCGCATACGGGACATTGGGGGTCGGTGCTCATTATCATCCTCACAGGGTTGTGGGCCGATGCTCTTAAAGCACGCGCCACAGGCTGCAAAGGACATGGATCATACCGGGCTGGCACAGGCCGTGCCATACCGGGCACAGGCTGCCCGCCGCCCTGCCTTACTGCCGGGGTGCAGTACCGCCATGGGTGCCGCCACCGCGACCACCCCCACCATCCGCCCCGCCACCGCCGGGTCCGGGTCTAACACATCCGGCACGACAGCCCGGAACGGTTGCCGCAGGCATTATCCGCGTAATGTTGCGCATCGGTTTTCCCCCCGCCAGGCATTCTGGCCCTGCAGGGGGTTAAACCGCCGGACCGCGCCATGGTTACGCGCGGAAACGGGGCAGCGCCGCAGGAGCAGGCTGACACATGTCATGTCACGCATATGCCCGCAGAAGCGATGACGGTGCTGAAAGGAAAGGTATTCCATGCGGCCGGTATCCCTGTCCTGCGCCCGGTGCTAACGGACCGCCTGCTTCCGGAAAAAGCGCTCGATCCCCAGCATGAAAAGCAGAAGTGCCACCCCGAACCCTTCACGCATATGACCGATGAGGTAACGCATGCCAACCTCCTCTTCATGATGATCCGGGCCATGGTGACGCATCATGCCAGTAACCGGAAGTAAAAACGCATCACGCGCTCTTCACAATCACACGGTGCGGGCCTTTATCCCTGTAATGAACGCGGCGGATCAGGCCATGGTTCCCGGGCAGGGGACAGGGCTGTCAGGTCCGGCGCCTACCGGCCCCACCGCAGCCGCATGCCCTGTTCGGGCACGATAAAGTCCACGCCCATGTCGTTGCCACTGCGCAGTTCCGCGGGGATGACCGCAACCGGATCGGGCCCCCTGCGCAGCGATGGCTTCATATGGGCCACAAGCACCGGCATGCCGCGCAGCGGTGTATGCGCGATATCCTGCAGCGCCGCCAGTTCGCGCAGGAGCCAGCGCGGCGAGAGATGACCCCATAGCTGCGTGTCGGGATGGGTATCGTCATAGGAACATTCAATCACGATACCCCGCAGCCGGTGCGCGCGTACCAGGGGCGCCACCGCCTGCCACAGGGCACGCAGCCGCGTGCTGTGCTCGACCGCGTCAGCCCCCGTGTCCCCAAGATAGAGCATGGCGTCACCGCCGGAGCGCAGCAGGAATGCCGTTGATTCCACGCTGCCGTGACTGAGCGGAAAGGCGGTAACCCGCATCCCCGTGCCCGCCAGCCCGACCGGCCTGCCCGCCACGAGATCCTGATAATGGTACAGCCCCAGTTGTGGCGGTGCCCCCCGGTCGCCGTTATTGGGCCATACGGCGCCGTTGAACAGATCACGCGAAAGGACCATGTTGACCGAGGGCAGGGCATAGATGGGCTTGGCGCTGTCATCGGGTGAAACCAGCACCAGTCCCGCCACATGGTCCAGATGCGCGTGACTGACCAGATAGCCCCTGATGACGTGGTGCAGCACATAGCCCGGCCGGGTTTCCGGCGCCTCCGTCGGCATGGGGACATCATCCAGCGCGCCATGCCGGTCCGCCACCTGCAGGCCATGCAGCACGTTGCCCGCATCGCACAGGACCGCGCGCGGATCACCGATGGGGTGGATCATATACGCGCTCAGATTGCCGTCTTCCAGTCCGCCACGCGCACCCAGCACCGTAATGTCAAAGCCGGCCGCAATGGCCGGCAGGGGGGTAGCCCCGACCACGAGGGCCGTGAGCATTCCCATCCAGGAACGCGGTACGGGATATGATGGCATCTGACGGTCCTTCCTGCAGTGATCCTGATGGTATTGTTCCGCAAAAGGAACATATACGATACCCGCCCTTCCTGTCACAAACTTGCCACCGGGCCCCGTGTCGGCATAGGACAGGGCATGCCAGCATGCCCCTCATGTCCCATCCGGCGGGAAAGGCCGCTTCCTTGACCCGTATTTTCATCGATGCCGATGCCTGCCCCGTGCGGGACGAAACCTATCGTGTCGCCCTGCGCTACGGACTGAACACCTTTGTCGTCTCCAACAGCATGATGGCCGTGCCCGATACGCCACTGATCGAACGCGTGGTGGTGACACAGGGCATGGACGTGGCCGATGACTGGATTGCCGAAAACACGGCCGCGCATGACATCGTGATTTCCGCCGACATCCCGCTGGCCGCGCGCTGTGTCGCGCGCGGGGCCTGCGTGCTGGACCCACGCGGGCGCATCCTGGATGAGAACGCCATCGGCATGGCCCTGGCGGTTCGTAATCTCATGACCGACCTGCGCGATACGGGGGCCATAACCCAGGGCAATCGCAGCTTTACCCGCGCGGATCGCTCCACCTTCCTCTCCGCACTGGATACGGCCGTGGTACGCGCGCGCAGACAGGCGGCGGGGAAGGGCCGCAGGCTGCCCTTCATTCCGCCTGACCCATAAGGGCGCCCTCCTTCTTTTTTTCGCGACCTGCCGGAAACTGGCCACAAAAAACGCCGCCCGCCCCGCAGGGTGCGGGACGGGCGGCGCAATCCGGTCAGGCGGGCAGAGGGGCCGGTCAGCCCACCGTCTCAGCCGCCTTTGCCCTGGCGAACAGGGCGGAAATCGCGTCCTGTGCCTCGGTCTGGATGGCCTTGAGGTGCTCGGCGCTCTTGAAGCTCTCGGCGTAGATCTTATAGACATTTTCCGTGCCGGAGGGCCGGGCGGCAAACCAGCCGTCCTTTGCCGTGACCTTGAGCCCGCCAATCGCCGCCCCGTTGCCCGGTGCGTTGGTCAGCGTGCTCTCGATCGGCTCGCCCGCAAGCTCGGTCATGCCGATCTGCTCGGGCGAGAGCGCCTTGAGCAGCGCCTTCTGTTCCGGGTCGGCCGGGGCATCGATACGCGCATAGTACGGCGTGCCCAGGCGCTGCGTCATGGCTTCGTACGCGGCACCGGGGGTCTTGCCGGTACGGGCCGTGATCTCGGCGGCCAGCAGGCCCAGGATGATGCCGTCCTTGTCCGTGCTCCACACCGTGCCGTCACGGCGCAGGAAGGACGCACCGGCACTTTCCTCACCACCAAAGCCCAGCGTGCCGTTGTACAGCCCGTCCACGAACCATTTGAACCCAACCGGCACTTCCACCAGCTTGCGGCCGATTTCCTTTGCCACGCGGTCGATCATGCTGCTGCTGACCACCGTCTTGCCCACGCCTGCGGCCGGGTTCCAGGCATCGCGGTTGTTGAACAGGTACTCGATGGCGGTGGCCAGGTAGTGGTTGGGGTTCATCAGCCCGAATTTGCCCGATACGATGCCATGGCGGTCGGCATCGGTATCATTGGCGAAGGCAATGTCGAAACGGTCCTTCATCTTCACCAGCCGCGCCATGGCGTAGGGCGATGAACAGTCCATGCGGATCTGCCCGTCCCAGTCGGCGGTCATGAAGCGGAAGGTGGGGTCCACTTCCTTGCTGACGATGGTGGCGTTGATGCCGTATCTGTCAATGATCGGCTGCCAGTAATCCACCGCCGCCCCGCCCAGTGGGTCAATGCCGATGGAAATGCCCGACTGGCGGATGATTTCCATGTCCACCACGGCCCCCAGGTCATTCACATAGGGGGTGATGTAGTCATGGCGCTTCGTGGTCGGGGCCTTGAGCGCATCCTCGAAGGAGATGCGGTTCACACCTTCCATCTTCCTGCCGATATAGGCGTTCGCCGCCGCCTCGACCACCTTGGTGATGTCGGTATCGGCCGGGCCGCCATGGGGGGGGTTGTACTTGAACCCCCCGTCCTCGGGCGGGTTGTGCGATGGCGTGATCACCACGCCATCGGCCAGTTCCGTGCTACGGCCCCGGTTATAGGTCAGGATCGCATGCGAAATGACGGGGGTGGGGGTATAGCCGTCCTTCTCGTCAATGCGCACTTCCAGCCCTGCCGCGGCAAACACTTCCAGAGCGGATCTGAGCGCGGGGCGCGAGAGGGCATGCGTGTCGATGCCAATGAACAGCGGGCCGGTGATGCCCGCGTTCCTGCGATAATCGACAATCGCCTGGCTGATGGCCAGGATATGGTTTTCATTGAAGCTGGTGCTCAGCGAGGAGCCCCGGTGCCCCGACGTGCCAAAGGCCACACGCTGCGTGGCAATGGCGGGATCGGGCTTGCGGGTATAATACGCGTCAAGCAGGGCGTCGATATTGACAAGACGGTCCGGATCGACCGGCTTGCCGGCAAACGGGCTTATGCTGGGCATTGACTGCTCCCGAAATGTAATAATGAAAAAGCGCGTATTCCGACAAATTCCCTTACAGGCCGGAAAATCGACCGTCCAGCCGCAAACGGCGGCAACGGCCCATGCGGGCCGGAAAGGGGGCAGGCAGGAAAAAGCATCATCCCCGGACAGTGGCGCGCCGATCGGGCCTGTGACATTGAACTATATCAAGTTCGGTGTCTTTTTCGTGACCACGGTCCCATCACGTTCCAGCACCCCGGTTGCCGTGGGCCGGCACAGTACCTATCGTACGGGAATGGACATACCCACGGCACCTTCCCCATCCCCCGCCGGCACGGCCGAACACATGCGCCGCAGGCGGCTTGAGCGGCTGCTCAGGCGGTTGCCCGCACGGGGCGAACAGGCCATGCGCTGGCTGCTCCAGCCCGGCAGGGCGGGACTGCGCCTGGTACTGGGCTGCCTGCTGGCGGTGGGGGGCGTATTCAGCTTCCTTCCCGTACTGGGACTGTGGATGCTGCCACTGGGCCTGATCCTGCTGGCGGAGGACGTGCCGTTTTTCCGCCGCCTCAGCGCGCGCATGCTGGAATGGATCGAACGCCGCCATCCGAACTGGATGGCGCCGGAAACCGGGCCCCCGCATTCATCCTGAAGCCCGTCGGCGTTCAGTCGCGCGTCCCGCCCTTTGCCTTCGGACGCCCCACTACCGAAAGCCGGGTGGTGACCAGGTCATAGCCCATCTGGCGCACGATTCCCGCCAGCAGGGAGTCCAGTTCGGTGTTCTCGAACTCGATCACCCTGCCGCTATCGGCATCGATCAGATGATAGTGATCGCCCTGATCGCCATCGGCCACTTCATAACGGGCGCGGCCACCACCAAAGTCACGGCGCTGGAGGATGCCATTCTCCTCGAACAGGCGCACGGTGCGGTACACGGTGGCTATGGAAATACGGGGGTCCACCTCCACCGCGCGGCGGTAGAGTTCCTCCACATCCGGGTGGTCATCACTGTCGGACAGGACAAAGGCAATCGTCCGGCGCTGGCCGGTCAGTTTCAGGCCCCTCTGGCGGCATAGCTCCGCGAGGGGGGAATCGGGGGAATTCGGCTCTTTCATCGTTATGTAACGTAAGCCAGACAGACCGCCCCGGTCCAGTAGGGATGCAACGGGACATCGACCGATTTTAATTGCAAATGATAATCTTTCTCATTATTGGGAGTCTATCGACACAACAGGAGCGGGCCATGCCACGGCCCGAGCGGATGATGACCGACACGACCATTTTCATGAATGATCTCTCGTGCAGCGAACGCCTGCTGGTCTGGTGCGTGCGCCGCCTGAGCGGGGAAGGCAGGACAGGGGGCGGCATGCCGGGTCTGGCGCTGCCATGCTTCAGGGCGGATTTCGCCGCCGTGGTCGAGGCCTTCCACATGGCGCTGGGCCGCCTGCGGGCCTACCAGCGCGAGCCGGTGGACGTGGGAATCTGCAACGCAACCCACCTGACCGGCACGGAAAGCCGCTTCCTCCTTGCCGCCGCGGCGGCACAGGAAGGCCGCGAGGCGGAAGTGCGACGCACCCTGCGGCCCATCTTTGCCCATCATCATGTCCTCTCGCCCTTTGCCGCCGCCATTACCCAGCTTGGGGCCTGCATGGCGGGTGCTGGCTACTGGCTGCCACGCCGGGCCACCACGCCCGCATTGCCGAACCGGCCCCCCGTCACGCAGTTGCGCCGCCCATCCCGGGATGCGGCGGCCCGGCCGCAATCCCCATCCCCCACCATGTCCCAGCCCGTTGGCGCGGGATGCCTTGCCGCCATGCGCTGGCATGATGCGGATATGGGGAGCGCACATGTCATGTGGCCCGGCCATGCGCTGCCGCAGGCGGGCGGACTGTAACCCCGCCCGGCCCGGAGAACGGACATGGCCACACCCCGCCTGTCGCTGCGCCATGCGCGCCTGTTCATGGAAAATGCTTTCCTTGATCTGCTTGACATCCTGGCCTGGCAGGAAGGAACGACCCCGGGGGCGGCCACCCTGACCCGTCATCCGGGCGCGGAACGCCCCGCGGACGGGGCCGGGCCACGCCGGGCTGCCATACGGCGGTAAGCCGGTGGCGGGTTTTCCGGCCCGCCGGGCCGCATGACCGGCGTGATGGGGCATAAAAGCGTTGCATGCCAGCCATTTGCGCGCAAACCTGCCACATCCGCCGGTCGCGGCGCAGGACAGGAGAAGAGCCGCATGAACCCCACCACCTACCGCACGCTTGATGCCGCGGCCATCCGCGCGCTGGTGGCGGGCCTGCCCGCCATTGCAAGCCGCCTGGGGGGGCCGCCCGCGCAGTGGCGGGTGCGCGAGGTCAGTGACGGCAACCTGAACAATGTCTTTCTGGTGGGGGGCGTGAAGGGGGAGGTGTGCCTCAAGCAGGCACTCCCACATGTGCGGGTGGACCCGACATGGAAAATGCCGCTTGACCGCACGTTTTTCGAATCCGAATGGCTACGTGCCGTCCAGCCGCTTGCACCCGGCCTGACCACGGAATTCCTGCATTATGACCCGGAGCTGTATGTCCTGATTGTCGAAAGCCTGTCCGGACATACCGTGCTGCGCACGGCCCTGATGCAGGGGGCACGGTGGCCGGGCGTGGCGCCGCGTATCGGCACGTTCGTGGCCCATGCCTCATTCGGTACCTCGCTTCTGGCCCGTCCGTTCGAGGATGTGTTCACCGCCCGCCGCCTGTTTTCCGCCAATCTGGCCCTGACCCGCATCACGCTGGACCTGGTGCTGGATGATCCTTACCGCGACCATCCGCGCAATCACTGGCACGATCCGGCGCTTACGCCCATCGTGCTGGACATCCGCTCCAGTGCCGCGACCCTGCTGGCGGTGGAAAACCTGCGCCGCCGCTTCCTGTCACAGCCACAGGCGCTGCTGCATGGGGACCTGCATACCGGCTCGATCATGAGCACGGCAGATGATACCCGAGTGATTGATGGCGAATTCGCGGTCTATGGCCCCATCGGGTTTGATTGCGGGATGTTTGTCGGCAATCTGGTGCTGCATTACTTCGCAACGCCGGACAGTGCCGCGCGCCAGGCCACGCTGCATGATATCGCGGCGTTCTGGCACAGCTTCCATGAAGAATTCCTTACCTTGTGGACCAGCCATGAAACCCCGCCACCGGGCACGCTGCGCCCGCTGGCCTATGGCCCGGCCGCCCGTGTGGCCCGCCAGCGATTCATGAACGAGATCATGGCCGATACCATCGGCTTCGCGGGGGTGGAAATCATCCGCCGCATCATCGGCTACGCCCATACGGCGGATTTCGACATCATTGCCGATCCCCGCCAGCGCGCGGCCTGCCGCGCGGGCGCGCTGGGCTTTGCCTATCATGTGCTCGAACATCTGGACGAGATCCGCACGATGGCCGATTTCCTCCGCCATCTGGCCGAACAGGGCAGGGCAGGGCTGCACGAGCCCCGCTAGTCCCCGTCATCCCCGGGCATGAGGGCCGCAAGCCGCGCCATGGAACGGCGCAGTTCCGCCATGATGGCGGCCAGCGGACGGGGGGTGGCAGGCCGGCTGAAATACCGCGCGAACGATATGGCGCAGCCCGTGGCGCAGCGCGCCATGTCCAGCTTTGCCGTGGGGTCGAACGGCAGGATCATGCGCGCGAACCATGAATCCGGGTCGTCCGCCATGTCCATGGTGAATGTGGTGCGCGCCGCCGCGCCGGCCTCCCGCACCCTCCGTTCCACGCTTACGCTGCGATAAAGGAAATCCCGCCCCGGCACGATGCGGGACAGGGGCACGCATCCCGTCCCGTCCTGCCCCTCCGGCCCGTCACAGGCCACGGCCTGCCAGCGGGCGGGCGCGCCATCCGCACCGGGCTGGACAATCAGGTCCATGTCCGTACCTGCCAGGGCGGCCTGTACCACGGTGGCGATATGCGCCTGCGTCATCTCGCGCCGCTTCTCGCCGCTGCTGCGCGGGCAGCGCCGCCACAGGCCGGTGGCATCCACCAGCCGCACCATGCCCTGCCGCCCGGCGGCCTTGCGGTTGTCCAGTATCCACACATAGGTGGCAATTCCGGTATTGACGAACATGTCCCCCGGCAGGGCAATGACGGTATCGATCAGGTCATGATCCACCAGATGGCGGCGAATGGCCGATTCACCGGAATCCGCGCCGCCACCGGCCAGCGCCGCGCCATGCGTGACCATTCCCACACGCGCGCCACCCCGGGCGGGGGCGCGCATCCGGGCCAGCAGGTGCAGCATGAACAGCATGGACCCATCCGCCACGCGCGGCAGGCCAGCGGCAAAACGGCCGGCGCTGCCCGCCGCATGTTCAGCCTGGACCAGGGGCCGGATGGCGCGCCAGTCCACCCCGAAAGGGGGATTGGCCAGCATGCGGGCAAAGCGGCGGCTGGCATGATGGTCCACCGCCAGTGTGTTGCCGGGCAGGATATGCGCGGGGTTGCGCCCCCGCAGCAGCATGTCCGCCTGACATATGGCGCAGGCACGTGCGCTGATTTCCTGACCGAACAGGTCCACCGCCACGCCGCGCCCGGCCAACCGGTCCGCCGCCCGGCCCAGCAGCACGCCCGTGCCCGCAGCCGGATCATACAGCGCGTGCCGCGTGCCTGCCGCATCCGGGGCAAAGACGAGATCGGTCATGAGATCGCCAATCTCCGGCGGGGTGTAATGCGCGCCCGTTGCCTGACCCGCATCAAAGTGACGGACCAGTTCCTCAAACAGCCGGGCCATGGCCTGGGTACCATAAAGCGCGGGGGAAAGATCCAGCGCCGCGAAATGCGCCGCAACCCGACCCAGCACACCCGCCCGCGCAAGCCGCGTGGCCAGCGGCCCCATTTCCATCTGCGCCATCATGCCGCGCACCGGGGCGGGCAGGCGGCCAAGCAGCGTTTCCAGCCGGGCCAGCGGGTCCGCCACAGATGCGACCGCCGCCAGCGCCGAGACCGGGCGCCCGCGCGCAAGCTCCAGCCTGCGCAGCACGGTAAAGGCCAGTATGACCGGCCCGTATTCGCCCGGTGGCACCACCCCGCGCAGCAGTTCGGCAATACGCCAGATGGCTGGCGCGGACAGCAGGGCCGCCGGCATGGGGACTTCGCCCTAGCGCGCCTGTTCTTCCGCCGCCGCCGTGCGCCACAGCGAAAGGGCGACCGCGATGACCGTAGGCCCGATGAACAGCCCCAGCAGGCCAAACATGTGCAGGCCCCCCAGGATGGCGGTCAGCACCGCAAGGAAGGGGATGCTGGTGCTGCCGCTGATCAGCCTGGGCCGGACAAAATGGTCGCCCGCGCCATAGGCGATGGCGCCGATCACGCCCACGATCACCGCCTGGGTCACGCCATTGGCGGCAAACGTCATGAGCATGGTGGCACACAGCAGGACCGGCCCGCAGAAGGGGATGATGCTGACCACCGCCGTCAGCAGCGTCAGCAGTGCCGGGTGCGGCGTGCCCGCGATGAAATAGCCGATCCCCACCAGCACGCCCTGACCCAGCCCCACCAGCACCAGCCCTGCCACCGTGCCCCGCACGGCGCCCACGGTGTTGCGGATCACGTCCCGCGCGCGCGCGCCCAGAAAGCGGCTGCCCACGGCGCGGATATCGGCCTGCAGCGTGCGTGACGCCGCAAGGTAGAAATAGACCGACAGGGTGGCGATGACGAAAGTCTCGGTCATGTCCATCACGCGATGCGGCAGTTCACGGCCGTCGCCGGTCGCGAACATGCGTGAGGCGACGGCCGTCCAGTGGCGCAGTTCCTCGGGGTCGGACAGGTAATGCCGCCACAGCCCGGCAAGGCGCGGCCCGATGCGCGGAATCGCGGCCACCTGCGGCGAGAGCGGAATGCCATCATGCAGCGCGCCACGCCCCCATGCCATGAGCGATGGCAGTTCCATCCCCGCCCGGACCGCCATGGCAATCATGGGCACCGCCAGCAGCGCGAAGATGGCCGCCGCGATCAGCCCCGCCGCCAGTCCATTGCCCATGCCCCGCTGGACCAGCCTGCGATAGAGCGGATAGGTGGTGATGCTGAGGATTCCCCCCCACGCGAAGGCGAACAGGAAGGACTGTTCGATCCATGCGGAAAACAGCAGCACCACGCATACGAACATGAAGGTGCCGATATACTGGGTCCGGCTTCGGTTTTCATCCATGGGGCTGGATCTGTCCTGTTATGTTGGGATAAGGGGCCGCCACATGCCCGTGCAGCGTCCCGAACCTGCAATGTAACACAAACGCGGCGCCCGCTAAGGGTGATAATGGAGCGCGCGACGGGCAGCAGGCCCCGATAACCGGCCCGCGCACCGTGCCATCAGATGCATGACCACGGCGCGCCCGCTGGCCTGACGGCGCCGGTGGCCCTGGCATGCGTTCAGTCCTCGGCCAGACCGGCCACCCGGGCATGGCGCAGGGCCGGGCGGTACTCGTGCAGTGCGGCCACCATGGCCGCGTGCGCCGCATCCTGCGCCGCCAGTCGCGCCATGGTCGCCCATGCCGTCCGGGCCACCGCGCGCTGGATGGGCAGGGGGGGCAGGGGCAGTTCAAGCGAGGCAAGGGTGGCGGTATCCACCTCGGCAAACACGCTACCCCCCGCACGCTGGCGCAGCACGGGGGCACGGGCGCGCAGAAGGAAGGCCGCATAATCCAGTGCCACATCCCCCCCACGGGGCACCAGCGCCTTGCAGCCCTGGCTGACCGATACCGCCACCTCCGTCATGCCAACCCGCCCCACCGGCGCACGGGTGGACACGACCAGCGCGCCAGGCGGCACGAGCGTTGCCCGGCAGGCGGCCAGCCCCGCAATACTCAGGTCGCGCGCGCCATGGCGCAGCCTGACGGGTGCCCCGGCCGGCAGGTCGGCGGGGGTGAGCCATGGCACGTCCCCGCCCCAGCAGTCGGCCCGCGCGGTAGGGGGCGTGCCCCCGCCCACGATATCAAACACACTGCCCAGCAGCCGGACCGGATGGCCCCCATCAGGCTGCACGGCATGCCACAATGCGGCATCGGCCTGTTCGCGCGCCAGTGCCGCCTGCACCGACAGTTCATGCAGCTGGCGCGCGATACGTGCCAGCGCGCCATCCAGTTCCCGCGCAATGCGGCGCTGGCAGGCAGGCGGGGGACAGGGGACGGGCAGGCTGTTCATGCGCGCACGCGTCAGCTTGGGGCGTGTCGCGCCTTCCACATACGCATCATAGGCCACGGTATTGAGCGCATGGGCCACGAAGCGCCCGTCCACACCCGCGCGCGGACGCAGCACATGCACATGATTGCCCGCCCACAGCGGTCCTTCATGGAAAAACGCCACATCCCGCGCGGGGTCGAGAAAGGGGGCGCCATCCTCTCCCAGCAACACGAGCGGACCATCAAACAGGGCACGGTCCACATAGCCGATCACACCGCTGGCACCATGATAGGGCACATGGCCGGGACAGCGCGCGCGCTGCGCGCGGCTGAGCGGGATGCGACGGGCATCCAGGCATTCCACCAGCGCGCCCAGCGGCACGCATGGCCATCGCCCTTCCCGCGCGTTCCGCCTGCCGTCATGTCCCTGCATGGGGCGGTGGTGAAGATAAAAGGGGTTCAATGTCAAGCATATCCGGTGCGTACTGGCAGGCCGTGGCCAAGTAGTATAACCATGGGCGGGCCCGCGCGGCCTGCGGGCGCAGGACATGGCCATACCGCGCCATGGATGATGACAGGGTTTCATGACACGTCCAGCCAGACCATTCAGGGCGGAATTAGGCGCCATCCTTGCCATAGCCGGGCCGATGGGCCTTTCGCAGTTCACACAGATGCTCATGGGGCTGACCGATGACGTGCTGCTGGGCGGGATCGGGGCACAGGCGCTGGCGATAGGGGGCCTGGCCACCGGCACGTTCTTCACGCTCAACGCCATCCTTGCCGCCATGATCGAGGCGGGCGGCATCCTGCTGGCCCAGGCGCGCGGACGCGGAGACCATGCCAGCCTGGGCGCCATCATCACCTCCATGCTGGCGGTCGCCTGCGTGCTGTGCCTGCCTGAACTGTTCTGCCTGTACCATGTTGACCGGCTGCTGGCATGGCTGGGCGAGCCTGCGGGCATCCGCGCGCCGGTCACGGATTTCGTGCATATCCTGATGTGGGCGGTGCCACCCGCGCTGATGGGACAGGGCATTCTGGCCACCGCCCTGCCGGTCATGGGCGCGCAGGGTATCCTGATGCGCGTCATGCCCGGCATCATGGTGCTCAACGGCGTGCTGAACGCGACCCTGATCCATGGCTGGTTCGGACTGCCCGCGCTGGGGCTGCATGGCTCGGCCATGGCCACCGTCATCACGCTGTGGTGCATGCCGGTCGTCCTGCTCTGCCTTGCGGTGCGCAGGCCCGCGCTACGTCAGGGCCTGTGCCCGCGCGCGCATGACTGGGGGCACACGCTGGCCCTGCTGCGCACCGGGCTGCCCATGCTGGCAAGCGCCATGGCGGAGGTCACACTGTTCCAGACCAACAGTCTGGAGGCCGCAACCCTGGGCAGCAACGCGCTGGCGGCGTTCCAGATCATGCTGGGCATCGGCCTGCAGTCCTTCACGCTGTACATCGCACTGGGACAGGCGTGCAACATCCGCGTGGGCTACTGGACCGGACGGGGCGACCCCGCCATGGTACGCAGCGCGACCGGGGCGGGCATGGTACTGGGCATAGCGCTGGCTGGCGCCGCGACCCTGCTGCTGGCGCTGGGGCGGCATGACATTATCGGCTTCTATCTGGATACGGCGCGACCCGCCAACGCGCAGGCGGTGCGGATTGCACTGGACGTGCTGCTGATCGGGGCGGTGTTCCAGCTGCCCGACGCCCTGCAGGCCATTGCCACCGGCGTGCTGCGCGGGCAGGGGGATACCACCATTCCCATGCTGGTGGCCATTGCCGGGTACTGGGGCATCGGCTTCCCGGGGGGGCTGTACCTTGCATTCCACCGTGGCCTGGGGGCGTGGGGGCTGTGGTGCGGCAACGGGATCGGGCTTGTATGCGTATCCCTGCTGCTGGGCGCGCGCATCCTGTGGCGCCTGCGGGCGCGACGGGCAGGGTAGCGCACGCCATGCCGCCTACAGGCGCTTGTGCATTTCCTCACGGATGCTGTTGCACTTCTTGGTAAATACGGCGGCCTGCGAGGCGGTCATGAAATTGATCAGGAACGCCCCCAGCAGCGAACAGAAGGACAGGATGATCAGCACCCGGCCCATAAGCGATATGGTGCCGCTGTAATGCTCGGCCGAATACCACAGCAGCCCCAGGCTGATGACGGCACCGAACACGCCCAGCACGCCGGTGGAACGGATGAGCGATTCCTCCTCGCGGATGAAGGTGGAGGATTCCTGCCATAGCACGAACAGCTTGCGGTCCATTTCCTGCACCGCGGCCGCGTAGTCCTCGGCATCATCGGGATGCTGGTGATCCGTGCCGCCCCGGTGCAGTTCAAGCTCCTGCCGGGCCTTGGAAAAGACGCGCCTGCGTTCCTTTATGGCGGGCAGGCTGATATCGACAAAACTGAGAATGGCGACATTCAATCCCGCCGAAAGCTGGATGACCGCCTGGAAATCACCCCAGATCACAGGTTGCCCCCCAACAAGGGCCGATAAGACTGCGCACTGTAGAAAATCCTGATAGATTGGCCTTTTCCCGCCCATGCGGGCTGCATGCCGGACCCCGGCGCACCATACGCCCCGCCAGCACGCCTGCGTTCAGGACTAGCACGAACCGCCATGAATATCCATGTTCCCACCACTTACGAGATTTACCGCGGCTGGCAGTCCGTGCAGGGCACGGGACTTGAAATCGGCACGACGCTTGTGCTGGGTCTGGGCATGGCATGCATGCTTGGCATTCTTGCATTCCTGCTGCCCACCTTTATCGCCTGCCGGCGCAGGGTGCACAATGCGGCGGTGGTCGCCGTGGTGAACTGCACGCTGGGCATGACCGGCATTGGCTGGGTCATTGCCCTGCTGATGGCCTGCATGCTGGAGACGGATGCCGCCCGCCATGCCCGCCTGCGCCACAATGGGCAGACCTTCCTTGGCACGCCATAGCATCAGGCTGCCCCTTTTGCGGGCCGGGCGGCCTTCAGGGCTCCGCCGTAAGCCGGTCCGGTGAAATGGGGTTCATGTGCCGTGCCTGTACGGATGCGCGTGCGAATGTACCTTCCATCTTCAGTACGAACGGTCCCGCCGGGTCACCATAGGCGCGCGCGCTGAGGGAGATGCCACTGGACGTAAAGATCTCGATGACCGACGCATCGACCAGAATGTCGAGCATGCCCTGTTCAGCCAGGGGCAGCGGGGCGGCTTCCCCATTGGCAATCAGTTCGCGCCCGGGCCGGTAAGGATCATAATCAAGGTCAAGGAACGCATCGCGGTTGCCAAAGGTGATCCGCCCTGCCGCCATGGCGGAAAAGGAAACGCGGATACGGGCATTCGGCCCCTCGGCATGGCCCGGCACCCGGCCATCGCCCTGCATGAACATCGCGCCCTCAAGCATGGTGATGGCCGGGTGCGGGTCAACCCTTACATGGCCATCCGCCCCGATGCTCATGACGCGCGGCAGGGACATCACGCCACTCCACCCCGCCTGCATGGCGGCCTTGGCCCGTTCCGGCTTTTCCTGAATCCAGCCCCACAGCACGCGCCTGCCCGTGGCATCCAGCATGCTGCGCGCGGCATAGAACCGGCCATAACCCAGTTGCACGACATGACGGGGGCGAAAATCATCCCGGACGAACGTGCCCACGGCGGCATAAACCGCATCGGCCAGTGAATAGACAAGGACCTGACTGTTATCGAGCGCAAAAAAATCCGGACATTCGATTGCATCGTCATACCCGCCAGGGATATGGGTCGGCCCGTACAGAACCTTGCGGTATGTCCATGTCAGCAGGTCGGGGCTGTCGTAAAACAGCACGACACCACCCGGCCCCGTGGGGGAAGCATGCACGTTGGCACCCAGTACCATGCACCACCGGGTTGCCTGCTTCCACACCATCGGGTCACGAAATCCCTCCACCTGCAATCCATCGGGCGGGGTGGCGATAACGGGCACCGGGTGGCGCGTCCAGTGCATCATGTCCAGGTCAGATGTGGCCATGCACTGCACTGACGGCTCGATGCCGGTATAGAACGCCACCGCCCGGTTGCCATCGATTACCACGCTGCCGCTGAACACGCCCTGTGCATCCGGGCCACCGGGCACGGGAGCCAGCGCGGCAGGCAGGTTGCGCCAGTGCACAAGGTCCGTGCTGGTCGCATGCCCCCAGTGGATATCGCCAAAAGCCGCCTTGTCAGGCCCCCACTGGTAGAACATGTGATAGCGCCCTGCCGCCCAGACAGGCCCACAAGGGTCGTTCATCCAGCCATAGGGGGCGAGCAGATGGTATTGCGGGCGCAGCGGGTCGCTGGCCAGGGCCTGCGCCGGGGGCAGGCGTGACGGCCGTGCCTGCACCTTCCACCCGGCTGTGCAGGAAAGCATGCCAAGACCGCCAATGACGGAACGCCGGGAAATTTCGGGCATTTCTTCCTCAGTCCATTTCGGTCTCGTTACTATCGGCCAGCATGCCCGTCCCTGACAAGGCCCCGCAGATATGCCACGACCTGCCCCGCGCAACCCCACATGAAAAAGGGGACGCGCCCTGCGGCACGCCCCCTTTTTTTTCGGTCTTTAACGGAAAAAACGGCTTACTGCTGCTTGTACAGCAGCCGTGCCCGCAGCGTGCCCTTGAGTGCCCGCAGGCGGTCAAGGATACGGTTGTCCTTTTCCACATCGCGGCCGGTATCGGCCTCGACCACCACGTAGCCCAGCTCACCCGCCGTCTGCAGGTACTGCGCGGTCACGTTGCAGGATTCAGAGGAGAAGATCTCGTTGATCTGCAGCATGATGCCCGGCACGTTGCGGTGCACATGCATGAAGCGCGTGCCATGCGGGTTTTCAGGCAGCTGCACGGTCGGGAAATTGACCGCGCCCAGCGTGGAGCCGATATCGGAATATTCCACCAGCTTGCGCGCCACTTCCACGCCAATGCGCTCCTGCGCTTCCGCCGTGGAGCCACCGATATGCGGGGTCAGGATCACGTTGTCCAGGCCACGCAGCGGGGTTTCCAGCGCCTCGCCCGCCTGCTTGGGCTCCTTGGGGAATACATCAATGGCCGCACCCAGCAGGTGTCCGTCCTTCAGGGCCGCGGCCAGCGCATCAAGGTCGACCACATTGCCGCGCGCGTTGTTGATCAGGAAGGACCCCTTCTTCATCGCACGGATCTGGGCTTCGCCGATCATGCCGGCGGTCTCGGGCGTCTGGGGCACATGCAGGCTGACTACATCACTGACGCCCAGCAGGTGCTCCAGCGTGTCGACCGGGGTGGCGTTGCCATGCACCAGCTTGTCGATCACATCGTAATAGAACACGCGCATGCCAAAGGCTTCGGCCAGAACGGAAAGCTGCGAGCCGATGGAACCATAGCCCACGATACCCAGTGTCTTGCCGCGCACTTCCCAGCTGTTGGTGGCGGATTTCTTCCAGATACCCGCGTTGCATTCTTCCGACTTGGGGAAGATGCGGCGCATCAGCATCACGATCTCGCCCATCACCAGTTCGGCCACCGAGCGGGTGTTGCTGTAGGGGGCATTGAAGACCGGAATGCCCGCCTCACGCGCCGCACCCAGGTCAACCTGGTTGGTGCCGATGCAGAAGCAGCCGATGGCGATCAGGCGATCCGCCTTCTCGATCACTTCGCGCGTCAGCTGCGTGCGCGAGCGGATACCGACAATATGCACGCCTTCCAGCGCCTTCTCCAGCGCTTCGCCTTCCAGGGCGGTCTTGAGGCGGGTTACGTTTTCGTACCCGTTATCCTTCAGCAGGTTGACGGCACTGTCATGTATGCCCTCAAGCAGCAGGATGCGGATCTTGTCCTTGGGAAGGGAAAGGTGGCCGTTGGGTTGGCTGGTCATGTCACGTGCTCCCGCTTTTGGTACACTCGTCAGGGTGGGTCGTCCCTATCCGATTGGCCGCCCGCCCGCTAGGGGAAAGATGCAAATTGGCCCATGGGCCTTATGCGGCGGGTTACGCCGCAGGCGTGTCCAGCAGGGCCGTGACGCGGGGCAGCAGGCGCCCGTCACCCACCGCCAGGACCGTGCCGTCACCATCGGCGCGCAGGGGCTGGCCCGACCAGTCGGTCATGCGGCCGCCGGCCCCTTCCACGATCGGTACAAGGGCGGCCCAGTCCCATATCTTCATGGTGCATTCGGCAATGATGTCGATCTGCCCCAGCGCGAGCAGGCCGTAGGCATAACAGTCCCCCCCCCAGCTAGTGCGCCGGGCGGCGGCGGCCAGGGCGTCAAAGCCGGGGCGGTGGGGGGCATCGAGTATTTCCGGCGCGGTGCAGGACAGTTCGGCTGCCGCCACCTGCGCGCAGGCGCGCGTGGCAGGATGACCGGGCAGGGCGGACAGGTAGCGCGTGGGCGCGCCACGCAGGCCGATCCACCGCTCACCCGTGACCGGCTGGTCGATCAGGCCCAGCACCGGCACATCGTTATGCAGCAGGGCGATCAGCGTGCCGAAGGTGGGCCTTCCGGTAATGAAGGCCCGCGTGCCGTCAATCGGGTCAATGACCCAGCGATAGGGGCTTGCGGCCGCCTCCAGCCCGAATTCCTCCCCCATCAGGCCAAAACCGGGCAGGCGTTCGGACATTACGGCGCGAATCGCGCGCTCCGCCGTGCGGTCGGCCACGGTGACGGGGCTGGCATCGGCCTTGTCATCCGCACGCACACCACGGCGGAAGAAGGGCAGCACCACACTGCGCGCCACATCGGCGGCGGCGGTGGCGGCTTCCATTACGGCATCATGCGGGAAGTCGGGGGGGAGGGTGGTCATTCCGGCTTCTCCGGGTGCAGGCTGCGCAGATAGGCGATGACATCCGCCCGGTCGGTATCGGACTCAATGCCGGGAAAGGACATCTTGGTGCCCGGTGCGTATTCCGCCGGTCCCTTCAACCAGGCGGACAGGGTGGTGCTGGTCCATGTCTCGTCCCTGTGCGCCTTCAGCGCGTCCGAGAATTCATAGCCCGGTATGTCCCCCACATGCGTGCCCACCACGCCGTACAGGTCCGGCCCGATTATGGCGGGGCCGCCGGGGGCCATGCTGTGGCACATCGCGCATTGCCGTTCGGCAATGCCGTGGCCCCTGTCCACACTGGCCCTGGCCACCAGTTCATCAATGGATGGCCCCTGCCGTGCGGCGGGGGGGCGGGGTATGGCCACGCCGGGCCGGGCGGGCAGGGGTTCAGGCACCGCCGTATGGGCAATCCCCCAGCTTGCGCCCACCACCAGCACGGCAATGAGACAGGCCGCCCCAAGCTGGTTGAGCCTTACGCTATCCATGAAATGCCGCACCCTTCCGCTGTGGTTGCATGAAAACCGCTCCTTACCTAGACTGCCGCGCGCCCTGTGTGAAGCACGCGGGGCGCGCGGCGGCGGGACCCCTGCCACCGCTACAGATTACGGATGGCCCAGACCCAGATCCCATGAACCCCATTGTCCTGATACCCGCCCGCATGGCCTCGACCCGCCTGCCGGGCAAGCCCCTTGCCGACATTGCCGGCCATCCCATGATCGTGCATGTGCTCAGGCGCGCGCAGGCGGCAGGAATTGGCCCCGTAGCCGTTGCCACGGCGGAGCGTGAGATCGCGGAAGTCGTGGAACGGGCGGGCGGCACCGCCATCCTGACCGATGCCAGCCTGCCATCGGGTTCCGACCGGATCTGGCAGGCGCTGTGCAGGCTGGACCCGGCCGGGACGCATGACACCATCATCAACCTGCAGGGCGACCTGCCGGGTGTGGCGCCGGAATGCCTGCGCGCCGTCCTGCGCCCGCTGGACGATGCCACGACCGACATCGCAACCCTTGTCGCCCCGGTGCGTGACAGGGCGGAAGCGGAAGCCCCGTCAGTGGTCAAGGTCGCGTGCAGCCTTGACCCCCATGGCGGGGCGGACGTGGCGCGCGCGCTGTATTTCTCCCGCCTGCCCATCCCGTGGGGGCAGGGGCCGCTATGGCATCATGTCGGCATTTACGCCTATCGCCGCGCGGCGCTGGCCCGCTTTGTCAGCCTGCCCGAAAGCGGGCTGGAACAACGTGAGAAGCTGGAACAGCTCCGCGCGCTGGAAGCGGGCATGACCATAGGCTGCGCACGCATCGGCACCGCCCCCTTTGGCGTGGATACCCCGGCCGACCTGGAGCGGGCGCGCCGGACACTGGGGGTCGCGGCATGAGCAGGCCGGGCATCATCGCCTTCCAGGGCCGTCCGGGCGCCTATTCGGATCTGGCCTGCCGCACCGCGCGGCCCGGCTGGGCCACCCTGCCATGCCAGACCTTTGCCCAGGCCATCGGCGCCGTGCATGACGGGCTGGCAGATCAGGCCATGCTGGCGTGCGAGAACAGCCTGGCGGGACGGGTCCCCGACATCCATGCCCTTCTGCCGCAGGCGGGGCTGTTCATTGTGGGTGAACATTTCCAGCGTGTGGAGCACTGCCTGATGGGCGTGCCGGGCAGCACGCTGGGTGCGGCAAAGCGGGTGCATACCCATCCCGTGGCCATGGCGCAGATACGCGGCGTGATTGCCGAACTGGGACTGGAGCCGGTGGTGGAGTTCGATACCGCCGGTGCGGCCGAAATGGTGCGTGAGTGGGGCCGCAGGGAAGACGTGGCCGTGGCCTCCGCCCTGGCGGCGGAGCTGAACGGGCTGGAAATCCTGCGCCGCAATGTGGAAGACGCCGCGCACAACACCACGCGCTTCTATATCGCCTCACGCAGGCCCGTGGCCCTGCCCCCGGCGGGGCCGGATTACATGACCACGCTGCTCTTCCGCATCAACAACCATGCGGGCGCGCTGTACAAGGCCCTGGGCGGTTTCGCCACGACGGGGGTGAACATGACCCGGCTGGAGAGCTACATGCTGGAAGGTTCCTTTTCCGCCACCCAGTTCCTGCTGGACGTGGAAGGCCACCCTGACACCCCCCCCCTGGCGGAAGCCCTGCGGGAACTCTCCTTCTTTGCGGAACAGCAGGAGATCCTGGGCGTCTATCCAGCCTCCGCCTTCCGTCGCCAGACATGAGCGGGCGGCAGGGGAGCATGCCACCATGTTTTGCCCCCGGTGGCGTATTACCTGTATAGTAATGCGCGAGACGGGGCAGCCAGACGATACCGCGGGAATGCCAGCCCGGTGGCGCCCGCATAGAAAAAAGATACAGGATCCAGGTGGAAACAGCCATGTTCAAGGGTTCCATTACCGCCCTTCTTACCCCCATGAATAAGGATGGATCGCTGGATCTGCCCTCCATGGGCCGCTTCATCGACTGGCAGGTCCAGCAGGGCACCAGTGCCGTGGTCCCGGTCGGCACAACAGGGGAAAGCCCGACGCTTACGCATGATGAACATGCGCAGGTAGTGGAATTCACCATCAAGTCGGTTGCCGGGCGGGTTCCGGTCATCGCGGGGGCCGGTTCCAACAGCACGGCAGAAGCCGTGGGCATGGCCCAGCAGGCCCAGCGCGCGGGGGCGGCAGCCGTTCTGGTGGTCACACCCTACTACAACAAGCCCACACAGGAAGGGGTGTACCGCCATTTCATGACCATTGCGGATGCCATTGGCATTCCCATCATCCTGTACAACATTCCCGGCCGTTCGGTCATCGACATATCGGTCGAGACAATGGCCCGCCTGGCCCAGCACCCCAACATCATCGGGGTCAAGGATTCCACCGCCAATCTCCTGCGCCCGCTGCTGGTGCGCCGGGCGGTGAAGAAGCCGTTCAACCAGATCTCGGGCGAGGACGGAACGGCGGTTTCCTTCCTGGCCGCAGGGGGCGATGGCTGCATCAGTGTGACCGCCAACGTCGCCCCCGCCCTGTGCGCGCAGGTGCAGCAGAGCTGGGCGGACGGCAACGTGATGAATGCCATGGAACTGCAGGACCGCCTGCTGCCCCTGCACGATGCGCTGTTCTGTGAAAGCAACCCCGTACCCGCGAAATTCGCGGCCAGCGTGCTGGGGCTTATGGGCGAGACCTGCCGCCTGCCGCTTGCCCCCCTGAGCGATGCGGGCCGCACGCAGGTCAAGGCTGCCCTCGATGCGGTCGGACTGCTGGGCTAGGCACATGGCAGCAAAAAACAGGGGTAGCGGCATGATCTCCACCGGGATCGCCGCCCAGAACCGCAAGGGCCGCTTCAACTACACCATTGTCGAGACGGTGGAAGCCGGGCTGGTGCTGAAAGGGCCAGAGGTCAAGAGCCTGCGCATGGGCCGGGCCACCATAAACGAAGCCTATGCCGGTGAGCGCAACGGCGAGCTGTGGCTGATCAACAGCTACATCCCCGAATATCAGGGCGGGGTGCTGTCCCGCTTTGAACCGCGCGCACCGCGCAAGCTGCTTTTGCACAAAAAGCAGGTGGACAAGCTGCTGGGCGAGACGGCGCGCAATGGCGTGACCCTTGTGCCGCTGGACATCCATTTCAACAGCCGTGGCCTGGCCAAGCTGACGCTGGGCGTGGGTGAGGGGCGCAAGAAGGCCGACAAGCGCCAGGCCATAGCCGACCGTGACTGGGCACGCGACAAGGCCCGCCTGATCCGCAACAAGGGGCGCGACGATTAAACGCGTGCACCATGGGGAACCGCACCCCTCTGGAAGCGCCTGCGCCACCCGTTGCATTTACGGCCCATGACCGGTTCCGCAGCGCCGCTGCGGCGTGCAGGAAGCTGCATCGCAATGCGGCAGACCATTACCGGGCAATAAAAAACAGGGCCACCCCAGCCGGGATGGCCCTGTTTCCTTATCCACCCATTCCCTTCCGCCATGGCGGAAGGGAATGAAAGCGGCAATCAGTCAACCGACAGTGCTGCTGCTTCCGGGCCTTTCTGGCCTTCGACAACCTGCACGTTCGCCGTCTGGCCTTCTGTCAGCCCGGACAGGCCCGAACGTTCCAGGGCGGACGCATGGACAAAAATGTCCTTGCCGCCATTTTCCGGCGTGATGAAACCAAAACCCTTGGTGGCATTGTACCACTTGACCGTGCCACGCATGTCCTGCGCATGGGAGAGGTCGGGGGCGGGACGACCGGAACGGGAGAACCCGCCACGCGCGCCGCCTGCCGCACCGAAGCCTGCCGGACCGCGCGGGCGCTCGGGCTGGGCCGTGCTTTCGTCAACGGAAAGGACGGCGGCGACCTGGCGGCCCTTGGGGCCCTGACCGATCTGCACCACCAGCGTGGTTCCGGGGGCGACCGTGGCATGGCCGGTGGGGTTCAGGGCATTGGCGTGCAGGAACACGTCACCCGACCCGTCGGACAGCTCGACAAAGCCGAAGCCTTTTTCGCTGTTGAACCACTTTACAGTGGCGCTGATTTCCGGCCCGGATGCGACGATCTGCGGACCACCACCTCCACCACCAAAGGAGCGGCGCGGCGGCGGGGCGCTGCCGCGGTCACCAAATGAAGGCGACGACATGAAATCGTCGTCAAACCCGCCGCGGCGCGGGGAGCGGGAGCTGCGGTCGGTCCTGTTACTTCTCAACGGTCGTAATCCCGAGGTCTAGGTGGCGGATGTTCCCTTTCGGAACACCACCGAATGAAAGCACGTTTGCGGGATAGAGTCTGGCCTGTCTGGCGTTACCGCGGATGCGGGCGGACCGGATCAGGAAAACATTCTCTACTCCTGCGGTGACCCTAGCATAAATCGCATCGGCATCAACAACACCAAAGCATATTCCGCATGATGGTTGCCACACGAATTTTCATTCTGAACGGTTTGTGAGGGGCAGGAATGCAAAAAGATGTAATCACAAAGTTGCAGATAAAATTCAGCAATTCTCCTTGCATTCCATTCTCACTCGCACATTATCGTGGAAAGACATCGCCCTGTCGTATTTTCTCCTCTGGTAAGAAAACCGTTCATGTCCAATACCATCCCCCCCCGGCGCGGTCGGGGCCGACCGCCAAAGACCGCCCGTGCACCCGAGGGCACGCGCGCCATGCTGGTACGCGCGGGCGTCGGGCTGCTGACAGAAAAGGGATTTTCCTCCACCTGTGTCGATGACGTGCTGAACGCCACCGGCATATCCAAGGGGTCGTTCTATTACTGCTTCAGCAGCAAGGAAGAGTTCGGTCAGGCGCTGATCGAGTATTATGCCGCCTATTTCAATGAAAAGCTGGATCTGTGGCTGACCGACCGCACGGAACCGCCGCTGCAGCGCCTGCTCAATTTCATGCATGACGCGAAAGCGGGCATGCAGCGTCACGGCTTCCGCCGTGGGTGCCTGATCGGCAACCTGAGCCAGGAAATCGACACCCTGCCCGATTCGTTCAACGGCCAGCTACTGGCCATCATGCGCGAATGGGAACAGCGCGTGGCCACCTGCCTGCTCGATTCATTCGCCCCCCATCCCACCGCCGGGCAGAAGCGGCTGTGCACGGCGCTTGCGCGTTATTTCTGGATCGGATGGGAAGGGGCGGTGCTGCATGCCCGCATGACGCATGATGCCGCCCCGCTGGAACTGTTCGCCAGCTTCTACCTGGCGCAGACGGCGCAGCAGCTGGGTGTCAGCCTGCCTGTCGCGGCCCGGCCTAGCCCGCGCGTATCGCCCGCACGGCCCGCGCCCGAGAAAACAGTTCAAGCAGCAAACTGACGGCAGGCTCACGCGCCCGCAGGGCAGGGGGGCGCTGGTCGGGCGGGGTGTCGACCAGGCGCCTTGCGTCCTGTGCGGCAAGGGTCAGCAGCATGTCCACATGCAGGGGGCTGGCCAGCCGCATGTCCGGCAGGCCCGACTGCCGCCGTCCCGCCACGTCGCCACCGCCGCGCAGGCGGAAATCCTCGTCAGCGATCAGGAACCCGTCTTCCGTCTCACGCAATAGCGCCAGCCTGCGCCGCGCGGTCTGGCCCAGCGCGCTGTCATGCAGCAGCAGGCAGTAGGATTCCGCCCGCCCGCGCCCCACGCGGCCGCGCAGCTGGTGCAGCTGGGCCAGGCCGAAACGCTCGGCATGCTCGATGATCATGACCGTGGCGTCGGGTATGTCCACCCCCACCTCGATCACCGTCGTGGCCACAAGGATGCGCGTCCGTCCCGCCGCAAAATCGGCAATGGCCTGCTCACGCAGGGCAGTGTCCTGCTGGCCGTGGGCAAGACCCACCGATTCCGCCCCGAAATGCGCGGCCAGTGCCGCATGGCGGGCTTCGGCGGCGGCGATGTCGGTCGTCTCGCTCTCGCTCACCAGCGGGCAGACCCAGAAGATGCGCGCGCCACGCGCCAGTGCGCGTTCCATCCCCGCCAGCAGGTCATCCATGGCCGACAGCGCATGCAGCGACGTGCGCACCGGCTTGCGGCCGGCCGGTTTCACATCCAGCCGGCTGACCTGCATGTCCCCCCACTGCGTCAGCAGCAGGCTGCGCGGGATGGGGGTGGCGGTCATGACCAGCACATCGGTCTGGGGGCCTTTTTCGCCCAGCATGGCGCGCTGTTCCACGCCAAAGCGGTGCTGTTCGTCGATCACGGCAAGGGCAAGGTCCTGGAACACCACGCTTTCCTGAAACAGGGCATGCGTGCCGATGACCAGCCGCGCCGTGCCATCGGCAATGCGGGCCAGTGCTTCCCGCCGGGCCTTGCCTTTCACGCTCCCGCTCAGGAAGGCCACGGGCACGGGTGAGAGTTTTGTAAACGTCGCCAGATGCTGGCGGGCCAGGATCTCGGTCGGCGCCATGAGCGCGGCCTGATGCCCGGCTTCAACCGCGCCCAGCATGGCCTGCAGGGCAACCAGCGTCTTGCCCGCACCGACATCCCCCTGCAGCAGCCGCGTCATCTGGCGCGGCGCGGCCAGATCCGCATCGATTTCCGCAAGGGCGCGGACCTGTGCCGTGGTCGGTTCATGCCCGAAGCGCGACAGCGCCACCCGGCGCAGGCTGCCATCGCCCGCAACGGCGCGCCCCGGCCGCAGGCGGTTGAGCCTGCGCGCCTGCGCCATGGCCACCTGCTGGGCCAGCAGGTCATCACAGGCAAGGCGGGCGCGGGCGCGTTCGGATGCGCCGACCAGCGCGTCACCTTCCATCAGTTCGGGCAGGTCACAGGGGCGGTGAAGCGTGCGCAGCGCGTCCTCGAATCCCGGCCACCTGCGCTGCCTGAGCACGGTGGCATCCTGCCATTCGGGCAGGGGGGGGAAAATATCGAACGCAGCCCTGACCGCAGAGCGCACCTGACTGGAAAACAGCCCCGCCGTAAGCGGCCAGACCGGATCAAGCAGCGGGATTTCGCCCATGCGGGCGGCCGGGACAAGATAATCCGGGTGCGCCATGTTCAACCGCTCCCCAAACCGCTCCAGCGTGCCCGATACGCATATGTCCTGACCCGCCTCCAGCCTGCGCACCAGATGGGGGGAGAAGAACACCAGCTCCGCATCCCCCGTGCCGTCACTGACCAGCACACGCCATGGCCGCCTGCCCCGGCCGCCGCCGGGCGCGGGGGGCACCACACGGCTGACCGTGACATGCAGCGTGCACACGCGCCCCGTCTCGGCAGTGCGCAGGTTGGGGCGGTAGCGCCGGTCCACCACCGATTCCGGCAGGTGGAACAGAAGGTCGATCACCCGCGCGCCACCCGCAACCCGCGCCAGTAGCCGGGCGGTGGCGGGCCGCACGCCCTTCAGGCTGTCCACGCCCGCAAGTAACGGGGCAAGAAGGGGATTGGGGAACGGGGCAGTGGGATCGGACACGCGGCGGTTCATCCTGCGGGGTGGCATGCTGGTCTTGCGGGCTGACAGATGCCCGCATGAGGGCTATAGGACACCTGCGTTACGGAACAAAACACAACCATACAGGGGTGGAACGCAATGGAAGCCAGAACGCCAGACCTCTCCCGTCTCGATACACGACGCCGGAAGATCTATTACCGCGCCACGCATCGTGGCACGCATGAGACCGATGTGCTGATTGGCGGCTTTGTCGCCCCCCGGCTGGAAGGCATGACCGAAGCCCAGCTGGACGCGCTGGAAGCGGTGATGGACTTGCCGGACGCCGATCTGGCGGACTGGCTGAGCGGCCGCCGCCCCGTGCCGGAGGAACTGAACACCCCCATGATGAAGGAAATCATGGCCGACGCCACCGATCCCGCCCGTCTTGCCGCGATCCGGGGCGGAAAATGAACACGACGGCAGGCTTCTCCCTGGCACCCGACGCGCCCCTGCCCGTATGGGGCGTGCCGGATGGATATGACGCGTTCCTGCTTGCACGAAGGCTGCGCGAGGGGCCTGGCCCCGTGCTGCATGTCTGCCGCGATGATGCGGGCCTGGCCCGCGTTGCCGACCAGCTGGCCTTTGTAGCACCCGATGCGGAAATCCTGCGTTTTCCCGGATGGGACTGCCTGCCGTATGACCGCGTCTCCCCCAATCCCGCCATCGTGGCGGAGCGGGTGGCAACGCTGACCCGACTGCTGGAAAAGGCGGACCGGCCCCGCATCGTGCTGACCACGGTGATGGGGCTGGTGCAGCGCGTGGCCCCGCGTGCCGCCTTTGCCGGGCAGTCCATCACGATTACGGCCGGGGAAAGCCTTGATGCCCCGTTCCTGATGGAACTGCTCATCGCCCATGGCTACAACCGCACCGACACGGTGATGGAACAGGGTGAGTTCGCAACGCGCGGTGGCATATTCGACATTTTCCCCGCAGGCGAGAGCGAACCCGTACGCCTTGACCTGTTTGGCGACGAGGTGGAGAACATCCGCCGGTTTGATCCCGGCACCCAGCGCTCGACCGCGAAGATCACCAGCCTGACCATGCGCCCGGTAGCCGATTTCAGTCTCGACCCCGCGGCCATCTCGCGCTTTCGCACCGGCTGGCGCGACCTGTTTGGCCCGGCGGCGGCCAGTGACCCGCTGTACCAGCATATATCCGATGGCAGGCGCCACGCGGGCATGGAGCACTGGCTACCCCTGTTCCATGAACAGATGGAAACGCTGGTGGATTACATGCCCGGTGTCTCCATCTCGCTGGCCAACCAGGCCGAGGAAGTGCTTGCCACGCGGCTGGAAATGATTGCCGACCATTACGATGCCCGCAGGCAGCCCACGCGGGAAGGGGAAGTGCCCTACCGCGCCCTGCCGCCGCACCTGATGTATCTTGACCGCAAGGGGTGGGACGCCCTGCTGGTGGGCAAAAAGGCCGTGGTGTTCATGCCCTTTGCCCAGCCCGATGGCGCGCCGGGCATGGATGCGGGCGGCAGGCCGGGGCAGATGTTCGCCAAAAGCGTGACCGACGGGCGCGAGAACGTCTTCCCCATGCTGCATGCGAAGGTGGAGGAATGGGCGCAGACCGGCCGCCGCGCGTATGTGACCGCATGGAGCCGTGGCTCGTGCGAGCGTATTGGCGTGCTGTTGCGTGAATACCGCCTGCCGGTCCAGGGCTTCGCCACATGGAAAGAGGCGCAGAATCTCAGGCCCGGCACCGTGGGGCTGCTTACGCTGGGGCTGGAACGTGGCTTTGTCGCTGACAATCTTGCCTTTGTTTCCGAACAGGACCTGCTGGGCGAGCGGATCTCGCGCCCGCCCCGCCGCCGCAAGAAAGCCGACCAGTTCATAGCCGAAGCCTCCGAAATTGCGGAAGGCGATCTGGTCGTCCATCAGGATTATGGCATCGGCCGCTATGACGGGCTGGAGACCATCGGCGTGGGTACCGCACCGCATGACTGCCTGCGCCTGATCTATGATGGCAACGAAAAGCTGTTCCTGCCGGTCGAGAACATCGAGCTGCTCAGCCGCTTCGGCTCGGACCAGGCGCATGTGGCGCTGGACAGGCTGGGTGGCGTGTCGTGGCAGTCGCGCAAGGCGAAGATGAAGCAGCGCATCCGCGACATGGCGGGCGAACTGATCCGCACCGCCGCCGCCCGTGCCCTGCGTGAAGCGCCCGCGCTGACACCGGAGGACGGGATGTGGGATGAATTCTGCGCCCGCTTCCCCTTTGTCGAGACCGAGGACCAGTCCCGCGCCATAGCCGACGTGCTGGACGACATGGCATCGGGCAAACCCATGGACCGGCTGGTCTGTGGTGATGTGGGCTTTGGCAAGACGGAGGTGGCGCTGCGGGCCGCGTTCGTCGCCGCCATGTCGGGCGCGCAGGTGGCGGTTGTGGTGCCGACCACGCTGCTCGCGCGCCAGCATTACCGCACCTTCTCCGCCCGCTTTGCCGGGTTGCCGGTCAATGTGGCGCAACTGTCACGCATGGTCACGCCAAAGGAGGCGACAGCCGTGCGCAAGGGCCTGGCCGATGGCACGGTCAATATCGTGATCGGCACCCATGCCCTGCTGGCCAAGACCGTCAAATTCGCCGACCTTGGCCTGCTGATCGTGGATGAAGAGCAGCATTTTGGCGTGGCCCACAAGGAAAAGCTGAAGGCGCTGCGCGAGGACGTGCATGTGCTTACCCTTTCCGCAACGCCGCTGCCGCGCACGCTCCAGCTTGCCCTGACCGGCGTGCGGGAAATGAGCCTGATCGCAACGCCCCCCACCGACCGGCTGGCCGTGCGTACCTTCATCATGCCCTTTGACAGCGTGGTGATCCGCGAGGCGATCCAGCGCGAACGCTTCCGTGGCGGGCAGGTCTTCTGCGTGGTGCCACGCATCGAGGATCTGGACCGCATGGCCACGCGCCTGAGCGAGATCGTGCCCGATGCACGGCTGGTGCAGGCCCATGGCCGCCTGACGCCGACCGAACTGGAACGGGTGATGACCGAGTTCAGTGACGGCAAATACGACATCCTGCTGTCCACCAACATTGTGGAAAGCGGGCTGGACATGCCGGCGGTCAACACGCTCATCATCCACCGCGCCGACATGTTCGGCCTGGGCCAGCTCTACCAGCTGCGCGGGCGCGTGGGGCGTGGCAAGCAGCGCGGCTATGCCTACCTGACATGGCCACAGACGCATGTGCTGTCAGCCGCCGCCCAGAAGCGGCTGGAAGTCATGCAGACGCTGGACACACTGGGGGCGGGCTTCACGCTGGCCTCCCACGACCTTGACCTGCGCGGGGCGGGCAACCTGCTGGGGGATGAACAGTCGGGCCATATCCGTGAAGTGGGCATTGAACTGTACCAGCAGATGCTGGAAGACGCCGTGGCCGACCTGCGCACCGAAAAGGGACGGCGCAGGCTGCAGGACCGCGACTGGACCCCCAACATCATCCTTGGCCTGCCGGTACTCATACCCGACAGCTATGTGACCGACCTGCCGGTGCGCCTTGGGCTGTACCGCCGCATCGCGGGCCTGGCCAATGATGCGGAGGTGGAAGCGATGGAGGCCGAACTGGTGGACCGCTTCGGCACGCTACCTGATGAGGTACGCAACCTGCTGGATGTGGTCACACTCAAGCGCATGTGCCGCGAGGCAGGGATGGAGCGACTGGAAGCCGGGCCAAAGGGCATGGTCATCCAGTTCCGTGGCAACAGCTTTGCCAACCCGGCGGGACTGGTGGCGTGGATTGCCCGGCAGAAGGAAGCCAATGTCCGCCTGCGCCCCGACCACAAGCTTGCGGTCATACGTGAAATGACCAATGCCCAGCGCATCACGCAGGCGCGCAAGGTGCTTGCGGCACTGGTCAGGCTGGCGCAGGAGGGGACGACCGTTCCGGCCTAGGCCGGGACCGGTTCGCATACGCAGGATCGAAAGCCCCGAGGGCGTTATTTCGATTTCAGAATGATTCTGATGGCCTGCCGCCGCCCGATATCCTATTTCTGTGCCGGGAGCGAACGGCCCCGGCTGGCGCCGCTCCCTTTCGTTGCATGGCCCGTCGTTCCTGCTGTTCGGAACGGGGCGGAAAAAGGGATGGAGATGCCATGATTCATAAAGGGATACGCCGCCTTGCAGGCGCACTGGCGCTGGTATCGGGCGTGATGGGCGGCCTGTCCTGCGCCCATGCGGCCGACGGCATGCAGAGCGTGCGCGTACATGGCCAGACGATCCGCTTCATAGAGGCAGGTCACGGACCCGATCTGGTTCTTGTGCATGGTCTGGGCAGCAATGCGCGGTTTGACTGGGGCAACGTTATTCCCGAACTGGCCCGACATTACCATGTTCTGGCCATGGACCAACTCGGCTTCGGGCAGTCGGACAAGCCCCTGGTCGCCTATGGCGTGCAGACCTGGGTGGATATGCTTGATGGCTTCCTCAAGGCCCGCCATGTCACCCATTTCATGCTGGCCGGTGAATCGCTGGGGGGCTGGATCGCAGGGCTTTACACGGTAGAGGCGGAAAACAATCCTGCCATGGCCCGGCCTGAAAAACTAGTGCTGACCGATGCCGCGGGCCACCAGAGCCTGTTCAGCAAGGGACCACTGCCTTTCAGCCATGCCCTGTCCATTGAGGGCACGCGCACTGGCCTGGGCGTGCTGTTCCATGATCACGCCCTGATTACCGACGCGATGGTGAAAGACTCCTTCGAGACCCGCCTTGCTGAAGGCAGCCAGTACACGCAGGACAGCTTCCTGCGCAATGTCAATGATCCGGCGACTTTCCTTGATGAGCAGATTGCGCGCATCACGGTTCCCACGCTTGTGGTCTGGGGGCACGATGACCAGATCATACCCCTTGCCGATGGCCAGGATTTCGCAAACCGGATAAAGGGCGCCAGACTGGTCGTGATCCCCGCATGCGGTCACGGGCCCGCCATAGAACAGCCGCAGCAGTTCCTGCAGGCAGTCGAGCCTTTCCTGGCCCCGCATGGCTGAAAGGGCAGGGCCGCGGGCACTGTTTCCCGCAGGGCGGTGAACGCGGACCTAATGAATGGGCAGGGGAATGTGGTTGACGGTCATGACCCCGCCCTCCCAGCTTACATCCCATGACGTACCGCCCGATGCCGCCTTGTGCCCGAACAGCTTGGCCAGCACCAGTGCGGCACTGGCGCGTGTCTGGCCCGCGTTGCGCAGGGTGTCGATCACCGCGTCAAGGTTCTGCACCTGTATGTGCCCGGTGGCGGAAGAGGCATCGGTATTGCCGGTCAGGTTGGCATCGCCATTGCCCGTGATCTGCATGCTGCCGCGCTGCGCGTTCAGCGCGGAGACATGCAGCGGCACCATGACGTTCTGCCCCGGATGGCCGGTAATGGCGGCGGCCAGCGGTACCAGCGCCGAACCGGGGACCGAGGCATTGGCCGTGGCCTGCTGGGGCAGGGCGCTGGCCAGCAGGATATTGTGGGTGCCGGTTATGCCAATGCCCTGTGTATCCAGCGTCAGCGTGGCGGGCGTAGTGTCGCTTCTGGCACCAACCAGATGCAGGTGCGCGCGATGGAAGGACAGTTTTGTCTGCCCGCTGGTCAGCAGGCCGTCCTGCCATGTCAGGTCATAGCTGCGCCCCGCGCGCAGGCCCTCCATGATGGGGGTGGCGGCGGCGGTGAAATACGCCTGCGCGCATCCCTCCGAATGGTGCCCGGTCAGGGTGGCAAGCATGACGAGGGAGGCCACGTCCTCCATATCCCGCAGGGCCTGGGGGTCAAGGCCCGTGCCCGTGGCCGCGATGTCGGTCGCGTGGAACTTCCGGTCCTCGTCACCCGCAAGCGACAGGTCATAGCCATGTCCGGACAGGGAACCGGCCCCATGGGGCTGGCTGGCGGCCATGCTAACATGGCCACAGGTTGCGGGCAGGGCGGTTGCCCGCGCCACCCCGATGCAGGACAGGGCGGCGATGGCGGTGGTAAGGAGGAATGTCTTCATTTGCGGCACAAGTTGGCGTGATTACAGGCCAGATGCAATGCGATATGATATGGGCGGCCATCACAGTTTCCTACCGCAGGCATCAATCATGTTCCGCAAGCTCGACTCTTTTCTCCTGTGCCTGCTTGCCACCGTGACACTGGCCAGCGTCGTGCCCTGTCGTGGCGCGGGGGTGGGCGTGTTCAACATGCTTGCCCTCATCATGATTGCGAACATGTTCTTCCTCCAGGGCGCGCGCCTGTCGCGCCGCGCGGTGGTGGAGGGGATGATGGACTGGCGAATCCATCTGGCCATCGGGCTGTGCACGTTTGCCCTTTTCCCCCTGCTGGGCATGGGGCTGCATGCCCTCGTGCCCGGCCTGCTGGACGGCCCGATGTGGACGGGGGTGCTCTTCCTGTGCTGCCTGCCCTCCACCGTGCAGTCCTCCATCGCCTTTACCTCGATTGCGCGCGGCAGCGTGGCGGCGGCCATCTGTTCGGCCACGCTGTCCAACATACTGGGCATTTTCCTGACACCGCTGCTGGTCGGCCTTGTACTGGCGCGGCATGCGGCGGCAGGGGGCGGGGGCATCGGGCCGATCGTGCTGCAACTGCTCGTCCCCTTCATCGCGGGGCAGGTGGCGCAGCCATGGATCGGGGCCTGGGCGCACCGGCACAGGAAGCTGCTGTCCTTTTCCGACCGGGGTTCGATCCTCGTGGTGGTCTATACCGCCTTCAGCGAGGCGGTGGTGCAGGGACTGTGGCACCGCCTGCCACCCATGCAACTGGCCCGCGTGGCGCTGGTGGACATGCTCATCCTGGCCATCGTGCTGGGGCTGACGCGGCTGGTGGGGCGCATGGGGGGCTTCGGGCGGGCGGACAGGGTGGCGATCCTGTTCTGCGGGTCCAAGAAATCGCTGGCATCGGGCGTGCCGATTGCCAGCGTGCTGTTCGCGCATGCCGATGTGGGGCTGATCGTGCTGCCGGTCATGATCTACCACCAGATCCAGCTTTTTGTCTGCGCCACCCTTGCCCGCCGCCTGGGCGCGCAGGCGGAAGGAACGGAATGACACCGCATTGCACGCAGGCCCCAATCCCCCCTATGTAGGCACGCCATAGACAACCGCATGGATGGGTAGGAAAGATGACAGGACTGGACCCGGATAACTGGGACGCGCTGCGTGCACTGGGCCACCAGATGGTGGATGACATGTTCAACCGCCTGTCCACCCTGCGCGCGCGCCCGGTCTGGCAACCCATGCCCACCGCCCTGCGTGAACAGCTGCGCACCGGCCTGCCGCACGAACCCACCCCGCCACAGGAACTCTACGCCCGCTTCCGTGAACTGGTGGAACCCTATTCCACCGGCAACATCCACCCCGGCTTCATGGGCTGGGTGCATGGCGGGGGCACCGCAGTGGGCATGCTGGCCGAACTGCTGGCGGGCGGGCTGAACGCCAATTGCGGCGGCCGCGACCATGCCCCGATCGAGGTCGAGCGCGAGGTCATCCGCTGGGCGGCCGAGATGTGCGGCTTCCCGGCCGAAACCACGGGCCTGCTGGTCACCGGGTCATCCATGGCCAACATGATTGCCGTGATCACCGCCAGCCGCGCCGTGCCGGACGGGCTGGCCATGCGCGCGCAGGGCGTGGGCACGCGCCCGCTGGTGGGCTATGCCGCCGCCACCGCCCATGGCTGCATATCCCGTGCTTTCGACCTGACGGGGCTGGGTACCGACAGCCTGCGCGTGATCGGGATCGATGCGGATAACCGCATGATCCTGCCCGAACTGGAACAGGCCATTGCCCGTGACCGGGCGGCGGGGCTGGAGCCGTTCATGGTGATTGGCACGGCAGGCACGGTGGATACCGGGGCGATTGATGACCTGGATGGCCTGGCCGATATCGCGGCGCGGGAGAATATCTGGTTTCATGTCGATGGCGCATTCGGCGCGCTGGCCATGCTGTCCGACACGCTGCGGCCGATGCTGCGCGGGCTGGAACGCGCCGACAGTGTTGCCTTCGACTTCCATAAATGGGCACAGGTGCAGTACGACGCGGGCTGTATCCTGGTACGCAGGCCCGGCGCGCAGGCAGCGGCCTTTGCCCAGTCACGCGCCTATCTTGCGCGTGAGGACCGTGGCCTTGCCACCAATGCGCCATGGTACTGCGACCTGGGACCGGACCTGTCACGCGGGTTCCGGGCGCTCAAGGTGTGGATGACGCTGGGCACCTATGGCGCGGATGGCATGGGGGACATGATTGCCAACTGCTGCGCCATAGCCCGCCATCTTGCCCGCATGGTCGAAGCCAACCCGCGGCTGGAACTGCTGGCGCCGGTCACACTGAATATCGTGTGCTTCCGCATCATCGCACCCGTGGCGGATCTGGACCATTTCAATGGCGAGGTGGTGAAGGACCTGCATGAAAGCGGGATTGCGGCACCGTCCACCACCATCATCAACGGCCACAAGGCGGTGCGGGCCGCCATTGTCAACCACCGCACCACCACGGCCGATGTCGACCGCATGCTCGATGCCCTGCTGGAACTGGCCGACCGCAGGCTTGTCGCGGCCTGAACATGAAAAACCCCGCTCCATGACCGGAGCGGGGCACAGGGGCGCGCGGTTCAGCCGCCGCGGCGGGGCTTCCCGCGCGCTGCTTCCTCGGCAAACAGTTCGGACAGCTTCTTCATCATCGTGCCGCCCAGTTCCTCGGGGTCGGTAATGGTGACCGCGCGGCGGTAATAGCGTGTCACGTCATGGCCAATGCCGATGGCCAGCAGTTCGGTGGTGGTGCGCGTCTCGATATGGGCAATCACTTCACGCAGATGGTTTTCCAGATAGGAACCGGGATTGGCGGACAGCGTGCTGTCATCCACCGGCGCGCCATCGGAAATGACCATCAGGATCCGCCGTGCCTCGGCCCGCGTGGCCAGCCTGCGCTGCGCCCAGAGCAGGGCCTCGCCATCAATGTTTTCCTTGAGCAGTCCCTCGCGCAGCATAAGGCCAAGGTTGCGCCGCGCGCGCCGCCACGGCATGTCGGCGGCCTTGTACACGATGTGGCGCAGGTCATTGAGCCGGCCGGGATTTTCGGGTTTGCCCGCCTGTATCCAGGCCTCCCGGCTGCGGCCGCCCTTCCACGCGCGCGTGGTAAAGCCCAGTACTTCCACCTTTACCGCGCAGCGCTCCAGCGTGCGGGCCAGGATATCGCCGCACATGGCGGCAACCGAGATCGGCCGCCCGCGCATGGACCCCGAATTGTCGATCAGCAGGGTCACGACCGTATCCCGGAAATCCGTATCCCGTTCACGCTTGTAGGACAGCGACAGCATGGGATTGACCACGATGCGCGACAGGCGGCCGGCATCAAGCATGCCTTCCTCCAGATCGAACTCCCACGCCCGTGTCTGCTGCGCCATGAGCTTGCGCTGCAGCCGGTTGGCCAGCTTGGACACGACACCCTGCATGCTGACCAGCTGCTGGTCCAGCGTCTGGCGCAGGCGGGACAGTTCTTCCGCGTCGCACAGGTCCTCGGCGGCAATTTCCTCATCATACACGGTGGTGAAGGCACGATAGCCGACGGGCATGTCCTCCTGCGCCGCGTCTTCCTCACCGGGGCCACCAGCTTCTTCCGAACCGCTGGCCGTGCCGCCCTGCTCGCCATCCTCCGGCTCGTCATCACCAGCGCCCGTGCCCTGTGACATCTGCATGGGCTGGGCACTGTCGTCCTCTTCCGGGCCTTCGTCCTGGGACTCGGGGGTTGTATCCTCGGCCTGTTCCTCATCCTCGCTGCTGGCGGCCTCGGCCTCGGCCGTGCCGTCGTCGGCGGCCTCATCGGGCGTGGTTTCCTGCTCCAGCAGCGAACAGGCCATCAGCAGCCTGCAGGCGGCCTGCGCGAATTCACTCTGGCTGTCCTGACGGCGCGCCATCTCGTCCAGCGCGCGGCGGGCGGCGGGTGGCAGGTCATCCTGCCAGCGCGCCATGATCTCCCGCATGGGTTCGACCACCGGCTGGCCGGACATGCGCGCACGCGCCAGCAGCCCCAGGGCGAGGGGGGTGGGCAGCCTTGTATGGCTGGGCAGGCGGTCCAGCCCCAGATCGGCGCATTCCTGTGCTAAGCGCGCATCAAGATTGGCGGCAACCCCCGCCATGTGCCGTGCACCCAGGCTTTCCACCCGCGCCTGTTCCAGCACGTCATATACCTCACGCGCCTCACCCGCGGGCGGGCGGGCACGGTCATGCAGACCCGTGTCATGATGGCGCAGGCGCAGGGCGGCGGCATCGGCCGCCCCCCGCATGCGGGTCATTTCCGCATCCGTCATCTTGCGCGCGGGGTGGGGCAGGCGCACATGCGTGCCGGTAACGGATACCCCCGAGGGCACGGGACCGTTGAGGAACGAGACCTCGGCCTGCGCCTGCCCGCCCATGGCGCGCACCGCCCCTACGGTTGCGCGCTTGAAGCTTTCGGCCTGCCGGGCCTCACGCTCGGCCTGGGGGTCGGGAACGTTTTTCCGGTTCTCACGCATGAACTGCCTGCCCTGCCATCAACCCCGGGGTGCCAGCGGGCTGGCGTTGAAGCAGCGCTGGTAATATTCCGCCACCGTGGGGCGTTCGGCCTCGTCGCACTTGTTAAGGAAGGTAACGCGGAAGGCGAAGGCAAGATCTTTGAAAATCTCGAAATTCTGCGCCCAGCTGATCACCGTGCGCGGTGACATAACGGTGGAGATGTCCCCCGCGATGAAGCCCGAGCGCGTCAGGTCCGCCAGCGCCACCATGCTTTCCACCCGCCTGCGCCCGGCCTCGTCCTTTTTGGGGTCGATGCCCATCTTGGCCAGCACGATGGCGGTTTCCTGCGCGTGGGGCAGGTAGTTCAGCGTGGTCACGATGTTCCAGCGGTCCATCTGGCCCTGATTGATCTGCTGGGTGCCGTGATACAGCCCGGTCGTATCGCCCAGGCCCACGGTATTGGCGGTGGCGAACAGGCGGAAGAAGGGATGGGGGCGGATGACACGGTTCTGGTCCAGCAGCGTCAGGTGGCCCTCCACCTCCAGCACGCGCTGGATGACGAACATGACGTCCGGGCGGCCGGCATCGTATTCATCGAATACCAGCGCGCAGGGATGCTGCAGGCCCCAGGGCAGCAGCCCTTCGCGGAATTCGGTGATCTGCTTGCCATCCTTCAGCACGATCGCATCCTTGCCGATCAGGTCGATGCGCGAGATATGGCTGTCAAGGTTGATGCGCACGCTGGGCCAGTTCAGGCGCGCGGCCACCTGCTCGATATGCGATGACTTGCCCGTGCCGTGATAGCCCTGGACCATGACGCGGCGGTTGTAGGCAAACCCGGCCAGGATGGCCAGCGTGGTGTCATGGTCGAATTTATAGGAAGGATCGATTTCGGGCACATGTTCCGTGCGCACGGAAAAAGCCGGAACCTTCATGTCGCTGTCAATGCCGAACACTTCACGCGCCGAGACCTGCAGATCCGGGGCGGAGACGGCCGAAATGGCGGGAAGCGGCGTGCCGTTGGCATCCACTGCGGCAGTTGTCAGGTCTGCGGGTTCGTTCATCTGCTTTGTTCTCGTCCGTCACTTCGTCTGTTTTGGCCCGTCAGGCCAGCACGGGGCCAGCATGCCGGGCGCTGATTATAGGCATGTATGCAACCGGCCTGCCAGTGCGGCCCGCCCCACGCGCCATCAGGCGGTGCGGGCCATGTCCTCGCGCCCGGGATTGGCTGCAAGATGGGCGCGCACCGTCGCATAGGCAATGTTTATGCCCTTGAAACGTTCCTCCGCCCTGCGGTCTCCGCCATTGGCGTCGGGGTGATGGCGGCGGGCGAGGTCCTTGTACCGGGCCTTGAGTTCCTCCATCGACACGGGCCAGCCCAGATCAAGCACGCCCAGTGGATATTTGAGCGCCTGCGGGGCGTCCATCCGGCGGTCTTCCTCGTGCCTGCGGCGCGCGGCGCGTGCCCGCGCCTTTGCGGCCCCCCTGAGCAGGTCGAGGGGGTCAAGCAGGTCTTCCTCGCTGAACGTATGGGCGGCCTTGCCCTGGCCCAGCTTCCACGAGGGGCGGTTCCATGACGTATCGGCCCGGATATGGGCCTCGATCTGGCCGGGACTCATGCCACGATAATAGTCCCAGCGCGCGTTGTATTCGCGCACATGTTCCAGGCAGAACCAGAAATAACTGTTCAGCGCATCACGCGAACGCGGGGCGCGGTAGCCTGCGGGCTGGTCGCAGCCATGCATGTCGCAGCAGCGCTCCGGCGCATCCGGGTCGGGGTCAAAGGCGCGATGCCGGGTGTTCCTTCTCTTCATCATTGTCGTTATGTGCGCCTGTCCATGCTTCGTGCAAGAGCGAAGCTGTGCAATGAATGATCCCGCTATCATGGAGCCGCCAATGGAACAGCAAGCAACCGGACGGGCCGGACGGATCGATCGCATCCTGCGCGAACACCTCTCCCCCGTGGAACTGCAGATCAAGGATGACAGCGCCCGCCACGCCCATCACGTCCACATGCGCGACAATGGCGTGCAGGCGGGCGAAAGTCACTACAATGTGCTTGTGGTCAGCCCCGCATTCGAAGGCGTGGGCCGCGTCCAGCGCTCGCGCATGGTACATGACCTGCTGGCGGCGGAGTTCGCGGGGGGGATGCATGCGCTCTCCCTCGTGCTGCGCACGCCGGACGAACAGGCACGGATGGCGGTGGCATGAAGCCCGCTTTCCCCTTCGCCACGCGGCGGCTGATGATGGGCGGGCTGCTGACCCTGCTGGCCGCCTGCGCCGGCGTGCCCGGACAGACACCCGACCAGCGCGGCGACATCGCGCGCGTCGAGACCTATCTGAACACATCCCGCGGGCTGCAGGCCGGTTTTGTCCAGACCTGGCCCGATGGCGGCAAGGGGGAGGGGATGCTGCACTATGATCCCGGCCGCCTGCGGCTGGACTATACCACGCCGGGGGCCATGAAGCTGGTCGCGGCGAATGGTCACCTGCTGTTTGTGGACCACCGGCGCGAATCGGTGACCCGCATGTCACTGGGCCATCAGCCGCTGGGGCTGATCCTGGAGCAGCCGGTCCATCTGTCGGGCCAGATCGTGGTGACGGCGGTACAGCATGGCACGAACAGCCTGCAGGTCTCGCTTGCCCGGTCCGACAGTCCCTCGCAGGGGATTCTTACACTCGGCTTTTCCGATATCGGGGGCACGCTGTCGCTTCTGGTCATCGAGATGACGGATGTGGAACGCCAGCACATCCGCCTGGACCTGACGGACGCAACCGCCAGCGGCCAGCCCTGGCCTGACGCGATGTTTACCCTCTCCGCCAGCAATTAGGCGTGAGGCCGGTGCGCGGGGTCATTCCCGCGCACCGGGAATCGGGCCGAAGCACTCCGGCCAGGTCGCGGCCAGTGCCACATCCACCTCCGCCATCGTGGGGTGCCTGCCCAGCTTCGCCAGGCTGGTCACGCCGTAATCGCTGATGCCACAGGGCACGATACCGCCAAAATCGGTCAGGTCCGGCGCCACGTTGAGCGCCACCCCATGCCAGCTGACCCAGCGCGACACGCGCACGCCAATGGCCGCCACCTTTTCCTCCCGCCCCGTGGCGGGATCGACCACCCATACGCCAATACGGTCGGCCCGGCGCTCACCCGCCACGTCAAAGCGCGCAAGCGTGCGGATCAGCCATTCCTCCAGCCCGTGCACATAGGCCCGCAGGTCGCGCGCCGGCACCATGCCATGGGGCTTCGCCAGGTCCAGCATGGCATAGGCCACCCGCTGGCCGGGACCGTGATAGGTCCACTGCCCACCCCGCCCGGCGGGATAGGTGGGATAGCCACGCGGATTGAACAGGTCCGATTCCTTTGCCGACGTGCCAGCGGTATAGGTGGGGGGATGTTCCAGCAGCCAGACGCGCTCAGGCAGCGTTCCTTCACGGATTCCGCGGGCCTGTGCCTCCATTTCCGCCAGTGCGGCGGGATAGGGAACCAGATCTGGCGCCTTATGCCATAAAAACTCGTTTTCAGTCATTGCCCGCGCGCCTTCCATCGGTTATACGCCCCTTCATCGTCATGACGGTATCGCCCAGTCGATCATCGTTGTCACGTTGCGGCCATGGCGGAATGGTAGACGCGCAAGCTTGAGGTGCTTGTGGGGGCAACCCCGTGGAAGTTCGAGTCTTCTTGGCCGCACCAACCTGATTTCCTGAAAATATGATGACAATGCCTCTTCCCCGGATGGGGAAGCCCGATGGCCTTGCCGCGCGTCATGCCGTCTGGCTGGCCGGATACACGGAAAACAGGCCCGGCGCGCGCATATCTGCCTGCCAGGACACGCAATTCACGGACGGGGCGGAACCGGCGTCACAAAAAAGCCATGATCCTTTCCCACAAAATGCCTGTCTTGCCCCAAGGCGCGTGAAAAACCGCACATGACATTCCATGCATGGAATTGTTACAAAAAGTTGAAACCACGACAACGGAAGCTGTCGTCGGGGAAGAATCTTGATTTAAGTCATATCTGGTCCTGATGAAGCACGCTACATCCTTGCCCTCTGGCAACAGCCCGCTGCCTGTTTTCGTATTGAAAACCAGACGATTGGGGCGGTTGCCTGTTCCTGTCATGCATCTTGAGGTAAATATTAGTGATTAAGCCCCTTAAAAAAGCCGTATTGCCGGTTGCCGGTCTTGGAACACGCTTCCTGCCCGCCACGAAGTGCGTGCCCAAGGAAATGCTGACCGTCGTTGACCGTCCGCTCATCCAGTATGCGATTGATGAGGCACGCGAAGCCGGGATCGAGGAATTCTGCCTCGTTTCCAGCCGGGGCAAGGATTCCCTGATCGATTATTTCGATATTTCCTACGAACTGGAAGACACGCTGAAGGCCCGCAAGAAGGCATCGGCGCTGAAGGCACTGGAAGCGACCCGCGTTACCCCGGGTTCCATGCTGTCCGTCCGCCAGCAGGAGCCGCTGGGCCTGGGCCATGCCATCTGGTGTGCGCGTGAGTTCATCGGCAACGACCCGTTTGCCATCCTGCTGCCCGATGACGTGGTGCAGAGCAAGAAGTCGTGCATCGGCCAGCTGGTCGAAGTGTATAACAAGACCGGCGGCAACGTGCTGGCCGTGACCGAAGTGCCGCGTGAGCAGACCGGCAGCTACGGCATTCTGGATATCGGCAAGGATGACGGCAAGACCGTCGAGGTCAAGGGCCTGGTCGAGAAGCCCGATCCGAAGGACGCGCCCTCCACCCTGTCCGTGATCGGCCGCTACGTGCTGACGGCGGATGTGCTCAAGCACCTTGCCAAGCTGGAAAAGGGTGCCGGTGGTGAAGTCCAGCTGACGGATGCCATGGCCAAGACCATCGGGCATGTGCCGTTCCATGGTTACCGCTACGAAGGCAAGCGCTTCGACTGCGGCAGCAAGGTCGGCTTCCTGGAAGCCCAGATCGCCTTTGCGCTGGAGCGCGAGGAACTGGCTGGCGACGTGCGGGAATTCCTGAAAAAGTATAAATGACCTTCCGGCATCGGTTCGACCCCACAACCCTGCGGGAGTACGATATCCGCGGGATTGTGGGAAAGACCCTTGGCCCGGAAGATGCCCATGCCATCGGCCGCACGTTCGCAAGCCTGGTGGCACGGGCAGGGGGCAGGCGCCTTGTCATTGGCCATGACGGTCGGCTTTCGTCTCCGTCCCTCGAGCACGTGCTTGTGGAGGGCGCGATGGCGTCCGGCATGGCGGTGCAGCGCATTGGCTGCGGGCCGACGCCGATGCTGTATTTTGCCGCGATTGCCCTGGGGGCGGACGCGGCGGTCATGGTTACGGGCAGCCATAACCCGCCGGACTACAACGGCTTCAAGATGGTGCGCGCCAACAGGCCATTCTTTGGCGCGCAGATCAGGGAACTGGGGCGGCTGTCCGCTGCGGGCGATGTCATTCCCCATCGCTCCGGCACCGTGCGGGACGTGGACATAAGGCCCGCTTATGTCACGCGCCTGCTGCGCGACCAGGGCAGTGGTCCGCGCCCGCTGAAGGTGGTGTGGGACAATGCCAATAGTGCGGCAGGGGATGTCCTGTCCATGCTGGTGGCACGACTGCCCGGCACGCACCATATCCTTAATGGTGATATTGACGGTCATTTCCCCGCCCATCACCCCGACCCCACCATACCCGCCAACATGCGCCAGCTTGCCGCTGCGGTACGGGCGGAGAAGGCGGATATCGGCCTGGCCTTTGATGGCGATGCCGACCGGCTTGGCGTGGTGGATGAGACCGGCACCATCATCTGGGCCGACCAGTTGCTGGTGCTTCTGGCGCGTGACGTGCTGCGTACACGCCCAGGGGCCACGATCATTGCCGATGTCAAGGCAAGCCAGATCCTGTTTGACGAGATAGCCCGTGCCGGCGGCACGCCGCTCATGTGGAAATCAGGCCATTCCCCCATAAAGACCAGGATGGCGGAAACGGATGCCCCGCTGGCGGGCGAGATGTCGGGCCACTTCTTTTTTGCAGATCACTGGTATGGATTTGATGACGCGCTGTATGCGGCCGTCCGCGTGCTGGAGATGGTCAGCCATCTCAAAACCCCGCTTTCGGCCCTGCGCACGGCGCTGCCTGCCCGCGTTTCCACGCCCGAACTGCGGTTTGACTGCCCGGAATCACGCAAATTCGCCGTGATTGCGGAAGTGGCGGCCCGGCTGGAAAAAACCGGGGCCACGGTCTGCGCCATTGATGGCGTGCGTGTCTCGACGCCGGATGGGTGGTGGCTGCTGCGTGCCTCCAACACGCAGGCGGCGCTGACAGCCCGGGCGGAAGGAACAACGGGGACGGCGCTGGCACGCCTGCAGGCGGAACTATGCGCCCAGCTTGCGCAATCCGGCATTGCCGCGCCCGATTTTACCGGGGCGGGAAACGACTGATAAGCAGTAAAAGGTTCCGGGCACTGCCTGTGTTCGGGAAGGCAGGACGTCCTGAATCCTTAAAAAAAGCCCCGTCAGAAACATCTGTTGAATTTGCAGCGTGCTTCATGGACCGACCCGGAAGGATGGGCACAGGGGGCCGCATGCGGTTTTTTTGTTGTGTGGCGGCCAAGGGGGTTTAATAAGACCCTGACCGGTCCGATATGCCGGTCATGAACCCCATGCAGGAACCGTGCAGCATAATGGCCCAACCTCCTTTCCGTTCCTTTCTTGTGCCGGGGCAGCCTGTCAGCCATCCCGACCACCCGGAATGGGGCGAGGGCGTGGTACAGTCCGCCGTCGGGCACCGGGTTACGGTCATGTTCCCCCATGCGGGCAAGGTGGTGGTGAACGCCACGGTCGTGCACCTGACCGAACTGTCATAGGGGCGCCGAATGGACCATACCCCGCTACCCGATTCCTACGGCCGGCTGCTGACCTATCTGCGCGTATCGGTCACGGACCGGTGCGACATGCGCTGCATCTACTGCATGGCGGAAGACATGACCTTCCTGCCAAAGGCCGAAATCCTGTCCCTTACGGAACTGGAGCGGCTGTGCGCCGCCTTCATCCGCCACGGCGTGCGCAGACTGCGGATCACGGGGGGGGAGCCGCTGGTGCGGCGCGATGTGATGGCCTTCTTCCGTGAGATGGGACAGTGGCTTGGCCGCCCTGGCGGCCAGCCGGGACTGGATGAACTGACACTGACCACCAATGCAAGCAGGCTGGCGGCGTTTGCCGAGAACCTTCGTGCCTGTGGCGTGCAGCGCATCAATGTCAGCCTTGATTCACTTGATCCCGCCCGTTTCGCCCGCATAACCCGGCGCGGCAACCTGTCCCGCACGCTTGATGGCATCCGTGCGGCACGCGAAGCCGGACTGGCCCTGCGCATCAACACCGTAGCCATGGCAGGCGTGAACGATGATGAATTCGACAGCCTGATTGCCTGGTGTGGTGAAATTGGCGCGGATCTGTGCCTGATCGAGACCATGCCCATGGGCGAGACGGGAGAGGACCGGACGGATTACTACCTGCCCCTGTCCGGCGTGCGTCGCGGTCTTGAACAGCGCTGGACGCTGGAACCGGTCCCCTACCGCACCGGCGGCCCCGCGCGCTATGCCCGCATTGCCCAGACCGGGCGGCGGATCGGTTTCATCACGCCCATGACGCATAATTTCTGTGAAAGCTGCAACCGCGTACGGCTGTCATGCACCGGCAGGCTGTATACCTGCCTGGGCCATGAGGGCTCGACCGACCTGCGCGCGCCATTACGGGCGGGTACGGATGATGCGGGCATGATGGATCATGTCCGCGCCGCCATCCTGCGCAAGCCGCGCGGGCATGACTTCCTGATCGGCCGCAGCGCGGATGATCCGGCCCGCGTGACGCGCCACATGAGCGTTACCGGCGGCTGAAGGCGGCATCATGCCATGTTTCCCCACGCAGCGCATCCTCCAGACTGGTCGTGAACTGTCCCGGCCGCAGGGGTTGCGGCTGGGTGGGGGCAGGGGACCAGCCGGTCATCATCGCCACATGCAGGTCCTGCATCAGGCTGCCATCGGGTTCCAGCGGCAGGCGGGCCAGCGCATCGGCCAGCAGGGCGGGATGGGTCAGGCCACGGGCGCGCTGGCACAGGGCATTGGTCTCTCCCCCATGGCGCAGGTCGGCCAGCAGGCCCATGGGGGTGCGGTACGACAGATGGATCACATCCGAATCCGCCACCGGCAGCGCAAATCCCGCGCGCTGGAGCAGGCCCGCACAGTCACGCAGTCCCGGAAAGGGCGAAATACGGGGAGAAACCCCGCCCCGCCGCGCCATCTCGGCTTCCAGCAGCGCATGGCGCAGGCCGCCCAGCGTGGGCAGCACCGGCATGCAGGCCAGGAACAGACCATCGGGCACCAGTATGCGCCGCACCTGCGCCAGCAGCCCGGGCAAGTCATTGACCCAGTGCAGCGAGAGACAGGCCACCACCAGATCGAAACTGTGGGGGGCAAAGGGCAGCCATTCCCCATCCATGCACACGGCGGGACCATCATCCCGTCCGCACAGATCCGGGGAAAGATCACCCGCCACGGTAGCGATGCCCCGCGCCCGCAGCGCAGGCGCCACCACGCCCCGCCCACCGATATCCAGCGCCGTGCCGAAGCCACGGGTCACGTCATCCAGCCGGTCCAGCAGCCGCGCCGCCGCTTCCGCCAAGACGGGGCGCACATCAGCCATGTGGGTCGCGGCACGATCGCGGTGCAGGCGCACGGCATGGCGGTCGAATATCTGCGGCACCTCGGGGTTCATGTTCTCCATGTGCGCCACCCGTCCGGTGCTGCCAAGCCTACGATCGTGTGAACGCATGACCCTCCGTCCTTCCTTCCCGCCATGGCGGCGAGCCGCGAGACAGGTGCTTGACGTGCTTTTCCCGCCTCGTTGCGCGGGCTGCGGGGATGACGTGGCGCAGACGGCCCATCTGTGCGCCACCTGTGTCAGCCAGCTCCATCTGATCACCGCCCCGTTCTGCCATTGCTGCGCGATGCCTTTCACCTCACGCGCGGCAGGAGGGCCGGATCTGACCTGCGTCGCATGCCGCGAGAACCCGCCACCATGGCGCGAAGCACGGGCCGCCATGGTGTATGACGATACGCCACGCACCCTGATCCTGCCGCTCAAATATGCCGACCGCACTGAAAACGCGGCGCTGCTTGCCCGTTACATGGCAGGGGCGGCCTCGGGCCTGATCGGCCCGGACTGCGTGCTGGTACCGGTCCCGCTGCACCGTTTGCGGCTGTTCAGCCGCCGCTACAACCAGGCGGCCCTGCTGGCACGCGCGCTGGGCCGCCTGACCGGCGCGGCGGTCATCATCGACGGGCTGGAGCGCCCGCGTGCCACGCGCCCGCTTGAAGGGCTTGGCCGGGCGGCCCGCCACGCCCGCATGCACGGCGCGGTTGGCGTGCGGGCCTACCGTCAGGCCGCCATACAGGGGCGGCACATGATTGTCGTCGACGATGTCATGACGACCGGCGCCACCCTTGCCGCCTGCACCCGCGCCCTGCTGGCGGCCGGGGCCGGGCGGGTCGATGTGCTTGCCGCGGCGCGTGCCTGTGGCCAGCACGAACAACAATAGGATAAGCTGCACACCGGCCACCCGCCCGGCAACGCGCGGATACGACAACAACGAAGTGAAGGTTCAATGCCCGCTATCGACATCTATACCCAGCCCGGCTGCCCCTACTGCATCCGCGCGGTTCGCCTGCTGGCGCAAAAGGGCGTCCCTTTCAACGAGATCAACGCCCCGCACGGCACGCCCGAACGCGCGGAGTCCATCCGCCGCTCCGGTGGCCGCACCACCGTGCCGCAGATCTTCGTCGACGGCACGCCCGTCGGGGGCTGTGATGACCTGATGGCGCTGGAACGCGCGGGCAAGCTGGACAGCCTGCTGGCCGCGGGCTGACCGGCACAGGGGTGGAGGGCGCATGATCCGGTATCAGCTGCGCTGCGGCGCAGGACATGAATTCGAGGGATGGTTCCCCGGCAGCAGCGCGTTCGAGCGGCAGGCGGCCGATGGCCTGCTGTGCTGCCCGCAATGCGGAACGCATGACGTGACCCGTGCCCTGATGGCCCCTGCGGTCCATACCGCCCCGGCCCCCGCGCGGGCGGAAGCCGTACCACCACCCGCCGCCACGCCACCCGGCCATGCGCCGGGGGCGGTGCCTGACGCCGTGATCGCTCTGTTACAGAAAATGCGCCAGACGGTGGAAACACATTGTGACGACGTGGGCGACCGCTTTGCCCAGGAAGCGCTGGACATGCACCGGGGCACGCGCGAAGCCCGTGGCATATACGGCAGCATGACCGCAGAGGAACAGGCCGAACTGGATGAAGAGGGCGTGGAAGTGCACGCCATACCCTGGGTCCGGCGGGCCGATAGCTAGACGAACACGCAAGCGCGCGGCCCGGGCCCACCCCGCCCGGTCCCGCGCCATGTCGGGGAATGATTTGATATGCAGGACAGCAAAAGGGACAACCCCCCAGGCCACACCGGCATCCGCCCGGTGCCGCGCCAGGTACGGCGTGCGGGGGCCGCGCTGTGCGCGATGGCGATGATGCTTGCCCCCCTGGCCATGCCCGCCGCCAGCCACGCCCGGGCCGCCGAGCCGGACATCATCGGCCGGTGGATGACAAAGGACCATGACGGGGTGTTCGAGATTTCCCATTGCGGGCAGGAAATCTGCGGTCATCTGGTGGGCCTGCGCTACGAGACCGAAATGCCGCGCGACAAACGCGGAGAGGTGGAATGCAACCTGCCCATGCTGAACGGCTTTACGCCCGATGCCGATACGCCCGGCCACTGGAACGGGCGCGTGACCGACCCCGATACGGGGCATGTCTATCATGCCAAGCTCTGGGTTTCACAGTCTGGTGACCTGAAGCTGCGCGGCTTCGTGGCCGTACCCTTATTTGGTGAAACGGAAACCTGGAGCCGCTATACCGGAACCATCGGCCCGGCCTGCAAACTGCCCTGAAGGCCCAAAAAGACAATCCCCGACCAATGAGGATACCCCTGATTCCATGAGCAGCACCATCTCCCGCCGCGCCTTTGCCGCAACCCTGGCCGCAGCCGGCGTGCCCGTCCTGTCGCGCCGCGCGGTGGCCCAGATCGCGGCCAAGCCGCGCATCATCTGTTACATCGGTGGCTACACCCAGCACGGGCCACCGGGCGGGGCCGGCAACGGACAGGGGATTTCCGTGTTTGAAATGAACCCCGATACAAGCAGCCTTTCGCCGCTCATGACCTATGTGGACATCGCCAGTCCCTCGTTCATGGCCATGTCGGCCGATTTCAGGCACCTGTATGCCCTGAGCGAGATCAATGATTTCAACGCCAGCGGGGAAGGCTGCGTGACCGCGTTCTCCGTCAACCGCTCCAGCGGGGAGCTGACCAAGCTCAACGTCGTGCGCTCCGGCGGGGCGGTGCCCGCGCATCTGAGCGTGCATGCCTCGGGCAGATACGTGCTGGTGGCCAACTACATGGGTGGCACGGTTGGCGTGCTGCCCATCCACCCCGACGGCAGTCTGGGTGACCCGACCGACGTGGTGCACAACACAGGCCCCCGCATGCCGGACCGCGCGGCGGACAATCCGCCGGGCAACTTCGCCATAAGCGACCATTCCAGTTCGCATGTGCACATGGTGGCATCCGACCCGTCCGGGCGGTTCGTGCTGGCGTGCGACGCGGGGCTGGACCGGGTGTATGTCTGGACGCTCGACCTGCATACCGGACGGCTCGTACCCGCCAAGATCCCGTTCATTCCCATGACGCCGGGCTCGGCACCCCGTCATTTCTCGTTCAACGAGAAGGGAACGATGATCTATATCCTGGGCGAGCAGGATTCAAAGGTGGTGGCCGCCAGCTTCAACCCCCAGACCGGCGAGATCGTACCCCAGCAGACCGTGAGTACGGTTACGCCGCATTTCCGGGGCAGCACGCTGGCCGCGGGCATCCTGCTCTCGCCCAATGGCAAATACCTGTATGTCTCGAACCGGCTGGGTGATTCGCTGGCCAGCTTCCATGTGAATGACGATGGCACGCTGAACCTGGTGGAAGAAATCTGGATGCATGCCGATTACGGGCGCGCGATGATGTTCGACCCCAGTGGCAACTTCCTGTTCTGCGCCAACCAGCGCAGCGATTCCGTGACCTCCTTCAAGGTCAATGCCCAGACCGGGGTGCTGGACTTCACATGGAACTTCACCCCCGTGGGCAGCCCGACCACCTTCGCGTTCATGAACACGATCTGAAGGCGCGCAGGCACTGGTGCGCGGCCTCTAGTCGCGCACCAGTGCGGCAAGATAGTTTACCGCAAGGTCCCGGCTCTCGCGCCAGCCACCAAGTGTCGGCACCATGCCCGCGATGTCGGTAATGCGCAGCCCCGCCTGGGCCGCGTACTGCCCCAGTTCGGCCGGGGTAATGAACTTGCGCCAGTCATGCGTGCCAACCGGCAGCAGGCGCAGCACGTATTCCGCCCCGATCTTGGCCATGGCCATGGAGCGCCATGTGCGGTTCATGGTAGACACGACCATCGCGCCGCCCGGCCGCAGCAGGGACGCCAGCATGCGCAGGAAGGCGGCGGGATCGGTGACATGCTCGATCACTTCCAGCGCGGAAATCGCATCGAAGCGCGCCCCTTCCGCCACCAGGGCCTCCGCACTGGCGCAGCGATAGGCAAGGGGGCCTGCGGATGCGGGCAGGGGATGCTGGCGCAGGTGCAGGCGGCCTGCCGTAATCGCGGCCTGTGCGGCATCCAGCCCCGTCACATCATAGCCCGCGCGCGCGAAGGCCTCGCTCGCAAGGCCCGCGCCACAGCCCATATCCAGCAGCCTGCGCCGCGTGCCGTCAGCGGCCACGGGGGCGGGCAGGTGGCGCAGGCTCCAGCCCGTGCGCAGGTCGTTCATGGCATGGAGCGGGCGCATGGGGCCTGCCGGGTCCCACCAGCGGGCGGCAAGGCTGCTGAAATGGGCGATCTCTTCCGGGGCGACCGAATCTGCCGACACAACGGGCGAATCGTGATTCTGCATGGGTGCACCGCCTTTCATTTGGCTTTCTCCCGCTGGACGCGGAAGCTGGGGAGATGTATGTGACGCGGCTTGCACATAACCGCAATGCCCCGCTTTGGCCAACAGGCCCCCGGCCGGGACGCGTTGCGGCCCCGTAGCCTTTATGGAGCCATTATTCCGATGTCCCCTACCGTACCACGGATCGTGATGAAATTCGGTGGCACCTCCGTCGCCGACCTGGACCGGATTCGCGCCGTGGCGGAAAAAGTCAAGAAACAGGTCGACGCCGGGTGCGAGGTGGCTGTGGTCGTTTCCGCCATGTCGGGCGTGACCAACCGCCTTGTCGGCTACTGCCGCGACCTCTCGCCCACGCATGATGAACGCGAATACGATACGGTCGTTGCAACGGGCGAGCAGGTGACAAGCGGCCTGCTGGCCATAGCCCTGCAAAATCTGGGCGTGAACGCGCGCTCGTGGCTGGGCTGGCAGATTCCGCTGCGCACGGATGATGCCCACGGCAAGGCGCGGATCGTGTCGATTGACGGCGGGGACCTGATCAGCAGCATGCAGGCGGGGCAGGTGCCCGTCGTGGCCGGTTTCCAGGGGATCGGGCCGGACGGACGCATCACCACGCTGGGGCGTGGGGGGTCCGATACATCGGCCGTGGCGCTGGCGGCGGCGCTGAAGGCGGATCGCTGCGACATCTACACCGACGTGGACGGCATATATACAACCGACCCCCGTATTGTTACCAAGGCCCGTAAGCTCGACCGGATCACGTACGAGGAAATGCTTGAACTCGCATCGGTCGGGGCCAAGGTACTCCAGACGCGCAGCGTGGAACTGGCCATGAAGGAGCGCGTGCGGGTACAGGTACTTTCCAGTTTTGCCGATGGCCCGGCGCCATCCGAGGGGCATCTGCCCGGTTCAATAGTTGTGGATGAGGACGAAATCGTGGAACAGGAACAGGTCGCCGGAATCGCCTACTCCCGGGACGAGGCCAAGATTTCCGTGCGCCAGCTGCCTGACCGCCCCGGCATCGCGGCAGGCGTGTTCGGACCGCTGGCCGATGCCAACGTGAACGTGGACATGATTGTCCAGAGCACGGGCGATGACGGCATGACCAACATGACCTTCACGGTCGGCAAGAGCGACCTGGCCCGCGCCATTTCCGTGCTGGAGGCCCACCGCGACACCACCCGTTACGCCGAGCTGCAGACCGATGACAGCGTGGTCAAGATCAGCGTGGTGGGTGTGGGCATGCGCTCGCATGCCGGCGTGGCCAGCACCATGTTCCGCACCCTGGCCGAGCGCAACATCAACGTGCAGGTCATTTCCACCAGTGAAATCAAGGTTTCCGTGCTGATTGCCGCGGAATACACCGAACTTGCGGTGCGCGCGCTGCACACCGCCTACGGGCTGGACGCGGCGTGAGCACGGCGGGCATGACCGACACCACGGCAGCCATGCTGGCCGATCCCGCCCGCCGGGCGGAAGCCCGTGCCCGGCTTGACCACCTGTGCGGGCGCGGCACGCGATTCCTGGGCAGCGAATACGCGCTGCTGGGGGGCGCGATGTCATGGGTGAGCGAGCGCAACCTTGTTTCCGCCATTTCCAACGCGGGCGGGTTTGGCGTGCTGGCCTGCGGCGCGATGGAACCCGAACGCCTGGCCGGGGAAATCGCGGCCACCCAGGCCCTGACCAGCCGCCCCTTTGGCGTCAACCTGATCACCATGCACCCACAGCTGGATGATCTGGTGCGGGTCTGCCTGGAAGCGGGCGTGACCCATATCGTGCTGGCCGGGGGCATCCCCTCCGGCCCCGTGATCCGTGCCATCAAGGATGGCGGGGCAAAGGCCATCGGCTTTGCCCCCGCACTGGTGCTGGCCAGAAGGCTGATCCGTTCGGGCATTGACGCGCTGGTGATCGAGGGATCAGAAGCGGGCGGGCATGTCGGCCCCGTGTCGCTGACCGTGCTGGCGCAGGAAATCCTGCCGCATGTGCATGACGTGCCGGTCTTTGTGGCAGGCGGGCTGGGGCGGGGGGATGCCATCCTGTCCTATCTGGAACTGGGAGCGGCGGGTGCGCAGCTTGGCACGCGCTTTGCCGCATCACGCGAAAGCATCGCGCATGAGCGCTTCAAGAAGGCGTTCATCCGCGCCAATGCACGCGACGCCGTAACGTCCGTGCAGCTTGACGAACGCTTCCCGGTCATTCCCGTGCGCGGGCTGAACAACGCGGGCACACGCGCCTTCCTGCAGCACCAGGCCGAAACGCTGCGCCGTTTCCAGTCCGGTGAACTGACAAAGGAAGCGGCCCAGCTTGATATCGAGCATTTCTGGGCTGGTTCACTGCGCCGTGCTGTGGTTGATGGAGACGTGGAGAACGGTTCCGTCATGGCCGGTCAGTCCGTCGGCATGATCACGGACGTGCAGCCGGTTGGTGAAATCATCGGCGAACTGGTCGATCAGGCGATTGATGCCCTGATCCGGCAGGAGGAGAGGGCCCGCTACGGATGACTGATGGCAAGCGCGTTTTTCGCCCCAAATCCGCACCCGATGCCACGGCGCCCGCGCCGGGCACCACGTCCGTCGCATCGGTGGGGGACATACTGCGCGCGCGGCGCGAGGAACTGGGCTGGAAACTGCCCGATGTCGCGGCCTGGCTGCGCATCCGCCTGCCTTACCTGGAAGCACTGGAAGCAGGCCGCGCCGCCGAGCTGCCGGGCAGCGCCTATGCCATCGGCTTCCTGCGAACCTATGCCAAGGCGCTGGGGCTGGAAAGCGAACAGCTGGCCGAACGCTTCAAGGTGGAAAGCCGGGGCGCGTTCACCCGCCGCTCCGAACTGACCTTTCCCATGCCACTACCCGACCGGGGGCTGCCCACGGGCGTGCTGCTGCTCTGCGGTATCGTAATTCTGGTGGGGGCCTATGTCGGCTGGTACAAGCTTAGCAGTTCCGAGGGCACCGGCAATGACACGCCCGCCCGGCTGACCCTGCCGGGCCTGTCCTCCCCCCCCACGACCGCATCGCCGCAGGTGGCCTCCATGCTGCCACCGGCTGATGAACGGCCCACGCCGCAGCCGCTCCCCCCGCAGGAGCGCGAGGCACTGACAGGCATGCCGGCCACACCCGCCACCCCGGCAGCACCGCCGCCATCCGATCCGCCCATGCCCGCGCCGGCGGCACCCACCCAGCCACTGGAAAAGATGGGAGAGGACCGCAACATGCTGGCCCAGCAGCAGGCCGCGGCCCAGCCGGCCCCGGCCGCCCCCGTCGCGGGCGACACGGTCACCCTGAATGCATCGGCAGCCACCTGGGTGCAGGTCCGCAAGCCCGGTGGGCCGGTGCTGTATGACCATGTGCTCCAGCCCGGTGAAACATGGCAGGCACCTGCCGACCAGACGGGCCTTGTGCTGACGGTTGGCAATGCCGGGGGCCTGACGCTGAGCAGTGGCGGCGTGACGACACAGCCGCTGGGCCGCAACGGGGAAGTCAGGCGCAATATCCCGCTTACGCCCGCCGCCGTGGCCGACGGGTCCGTCATGCAGGCGGCTGCGCCCGCGCCGCAGCAGCAGAATATCCACCCGCCCATGCCCTCTTCCGCCGCCATGGCACAGCCTGCCGGCACGGCGGCTACGGGAAGTGGCAATAATCTCTCGCCGCCCCTCCCGCAGCACTTCAATGCGGAGTAGGATGGCCTTTCACGGCATGGCCCCTTTGTGGTTCCCATGCCGCAAACCGGCATGTAACAGATTTTCGGGTCGTGCCGCGCCCCGCCACGGCGGGCCGGAGCGCAAACCGCCGCCTTATCTGGAGGGCACACAATGAGCAGCTATCGTCCTTATCAGCATATCGAACGCCGCAAGTCACGGCAGATCCATGTCGGCAAGGTCCCGGTCGGGGGAGACGCCCCGGTTTCCGTCCAGACCATGACCAACACGCTGACCACCGATGCCGAGGCCACGATCGCCCAGATCCGCCGCGCCGAAATGGCAGGCGTGGATATCGTGCGCGTCTCATGCCCGGATGAGGAAAGCACGAAGGCGCTGGCCGAAATCGTGCGCGAAGTGAACGTACCCGTCGTGGCCGACATCCACTTCCACTACAAGCGCGCCATCGAGGCGGCGAAGGCGGGGGCCGCGTGCCTGCGCATCAATCCCGGCAACATCGGCAGTGCCGAGCGTGTGCGTGAGGTCGTGAACGCGGCCAAGGACCACAACTGCTCGATCCGCATCGGCGTGAACGCCGGTTCGCTGGAAAAGCACCTGCTGGAAAAATATGGCGAACCCAACCCCGACGCGCTGGTGGAAAGTGCGCTGGAACACGCGAAGATCCTGGAAGACCACGACTTCCACGAATTCAAGATCAGCGTGAAGGCATCGGACGTGTTCATGGCGGTCGCGGCCTACCAGCAGCTGGCCGATGTCTGTGACCACCCGCTGCATATCGGCATTACCGAGGCGGGCAGCAAGCGCGCGGGCACGGTCAAGTCCTCCATCGGGCTGGGCAACCTGCTGTGGGCGGGCGTGGGTGACACGATGCGTGTCTCGCTCTCGGCCGAACCGGAAGAGGAAGTGCTGGTTGGCTGGGACATCCTGAAGTCGCTTGGCCTGCGCCACCGTGGCGTGAAGATCATCTCCTGCCCGTCCTGCGCACGCCAAGGCTTCAACGTGATCGAGACCGTGCAGACGCTGGAAGACCGGCTGGCCCATATCAAGACGCCGATGACGCTGTCCATCATCGGCTGCGTGGTCAATGGCCCCGGTGAGGCACTGATGACCGATATCGGTGTGACCGGCGGCGGTTCGGGCCGCCACATGGTGTATTCCGCCGGCAAGCAGGACCACACCATGCCCGCCGGCGACATGATCGAACATATTGTGGAACTGGTGGAAAAGAAGGTGGAGCAGCTTCAGGCCGCCGATGCTGGCAACACCACCGCCGAGGAAATGGCCCGCGAGGCCAGCATGTCCCCCGCGGACTGAAGTACATGCCGCGCGTCCTGATCCGGCGCGTGGCCCACCGGCCCGCCTGCGGGCAGGCCGGGTTCAATGCAGGAAGAGTGCGTAGTGAGCAGTTTGCAGCCCGTCCGTGGCACCCATGACCTGATCGGTGAAGAGCGCAGGCGTTTCAATCATGTCGTGGAGACCGCGCGCCGTATTGTCAGCCTGTACGGGTTTGATGAATGGTCGACCCCGATATTCGAGGATACGCGGGTCTTTTCACGCTCACTGGGCGATACGTCCGATGTCGTCTCGAAGGAAATGTACACCTTCGAGGACCGTGGCGGTGAATCCCTGACCCTGCGGCCCGAGGGCACGGCAGCCATCTGCCGCGCCCTGGTCACCAATGGCCTGACGCAGTCCCTGCCGCAGAAGGTGTTCTACGCCGGTCCCATGTTCCGCTACGAACGCCCGCAGAAGGGGCGCTACCGCCAGTTCCACCAGATCGGCGCGGAACTGCTGGGCGCTGCCGAACCGCTGGCCGATGCCGAGATCATCGCCATGGGCCGCGACGTACTGGGCGCGCTGGGCATTGGCGATGAGGTCGTGCTGGAACTCAACACGCTGGGCGATACCGCCAGCCGGGATGCCTGGCGCACGGCGCTGATCACCTATTTCAGTGACCGGCGCGATGACCTCTCGGCCGACAGCCAGACCCGTCTGGAACGCAATCCCCTGCGCATACTGGACAGCAAGGCCCAGCAGGACCGCGCCCTTGTGGCTGACGCCCCCACCATCGACCAGTTCCTGACCCCCGAGGCACAGGAATTCTGGGACGGGCTGCGCCGCACGCTGGACGTGATGGGCGTGCCATTCCGGCACAATCCGCGCATCGTGCGCGGGCTGGACTATTACGGCCATACCGCGTTCGAATTCGTGACCGAGCGCCTGGGCGCGCAGGGCACCGTGCTGGCCGGTGGCCGGTATGACGGGCTGGTGGCGGAAATGGGCGGTCCGGCAACACCCGCCATTGGCTGGGCCGGCGGGATCGAACGCCTGTCCATGCTGCTGGCCGAAAGCCCGGCGGACCCGCGCCCCGTAGCCGTCATTCCCATGGGGGCGGACGCACAGGCGGCCGGATTGACCGTGCTGCAGGCCATCCGGGCCGCGGGCATCCGGGCCGAGACATCCTATCGCGGCAACATGAAACGCCGCATGGAGCGCGCCAACCGCATGAACGCGACCCATGCCATCGTGGTCGGCAGTGACGAGATCGCGCGCGGCGTGGTGCAGGTCAAGGATCTGGACAGCGGGCAGCAGGCCGAGGTGGCAATGGATGGGGTGGCTGGCTTCCTGCGCGCCGGTTCAGCCCCGAAAGCCTGATCGTGGCACAGTTTGACGACCGTCTGGACCGCATCGTCGCGCGTTGCGATGAACTGCAGGCCCTGCTGGCCGAAGGGCTGTCGGGGGCTGATTTCAGCCAGGCCTCACGCGAATATGCCGAGCTTGAGCCGATCGTGGCCCGCGTCAACGCCCTGCGTGCGGCGGAAGAGGCGGAACGCGACGCCAGCCAGATGCTGGCCGATCCTGAAATGCGCGAACTCGCCCAGGCTGAGCTGGACGCGCTGCGCACGCAGATCCCCACGCTGCGCCACGATATCCGCCTGGCCATGCTGCCGCGTGACGAAGCCGATGAGCGCAGCGCCATCCTGGAAATCCGCCCCGCCGCCGGTGGAGACGAGGCAGGTCTGTTCGCCGCCGAACTGTTTGGTGCCTACCAGCGCTATGCCGACCTGCGTGGCTGGCGCTTTGAAGTGCTGGAATATGACCAGTCCGAACTGGGCGGCCTGCGGGAAGGCATTGCCAGCATAACCGGGCGCGGTGTGTTTGCGCGGCTGAAATACGAATCCGGCGTACACCGGGTCCAGCGCGTACCCGCCACCGAAAGCCAAGGCCGCATCCATACCTCCACCGTGACCGTGGCAGTGCTGCCCGAAGCGGAAGAAGTGGATGTGGAGGTCAATGAAGGCGACCTGCGCATTGATGTCTACCGTGCATCCGGGGCAGGGGGGCAGCACGTCAACAAGACCGAAAGTGCCGTACGCATCACCCATCTGCCCACCAATATCGTGGTGGCGATGCAGGAAGAGAAAAGCCAGCACAAGAACCGCGCCAAGGCGATGAAGATCCTGCGCGCGCGCCTGTATGAGCGCAACCGTGCCGCCGCCCACGAATCCCGCGCCGCCGACCGGCGCGCACAGGTTGGCACGGGCGACCGTTCGGAGCGCATCCGCACCTACAACTTCCCGCAGGGGCGGGTGACCGACCACCGCATTGGCCTGACCCTCTATAAAATCGACCGCGTCATGGCCGGTGAACTGGACGAGTTTGTCGATGCGCTGACACAGGAAGAACAGGCCGCCCTGCTTGCAGCCGATGATGGCTGAACCAGGCCACGGCTTTCATGAAGTCGGGGCGGCACACAGCGAACTGCGGCCCGGATGGCGTTCGACCACATTGGGGTCATCGGGATCGGCCAGGTAGAATTCGGTAAAGTTACGCGCGCCCAGGGCAACCAGATGATGGCCATCGGGCTCATGCAGCACGCCTTCGCCACTGACCTGATGGATCTCGATCTTCCCGGCAGGACGACGGATGGTAATCTCCCCGCACAGGGCATAGCTGTGATTCACGCGGCTGACGGGGGTCTCGACATGGGCGGTCTGGGTAGTGTGGTCATGGTCAAGGTGGAAGGTCGCAACAAGCTGTTCATCCACATACAGGCGCGAGACTTCGGAAACCTCGCCCTCGCCGTACCCGTCCTCCACTTCAAACGACCCGGCAAGGGCAGGGGTGGCCAGCAGGGTGCACAGCATGGTGGCCAGCAGGACACGGACAGGGCGCGATGAGGGAGGCGGATTTTGCATGATACCTAGATATGACGGAAAGCAGCCGGGATGAAAGAGACCATGGCGCCTTCCCCCGCAAATTTGCGCGCCCTGCTGTCGGCCGCCACGGAGCGGCTGCACAGGGCGGGCATCGAGGCCCCGCAGCGCGAGGCCCGTCTGCTTGCCGCCCATGCGGCGGGCACCGACCTTGCGGGCCTGCTGCGTATTGACGGGCTGACGGATGCGGCCCATGCCACTTTCATCCACATGCTGGGCCGCCGCCTGAACCATGAGCCCATGGCCTATATTACCGGGCAGGCCGGGTTCTGGTCGCTTGATCTTGCCGTCTCGCCCGCAACCCTTATCCCGCGTGCCGACAGCGAGACGCTGGTCGAAGCCGTGCTGCACCACCTGCCCGACCGCACGCGGGCGCTGCGCGTGCTGGATATCGGCACGGGCACGGGCTGCCTGCTGCTGGCCGTTCTGGCGGAATATGGGCAGGCCACCGGTATCGGCACCGACATCAACCCGCATGCGGCACGCCTTGCCGCGCACAATGCCGCGCGCAACGCACTGGCATCACGCTGCGCCACGCTGTGCTGCAACTGGGCCGATGCGGTATGCGGCCCCTTTGACCTTGTGCTGAGCAATCCACCCTACATCCCGCATGCCGACCTGGCGGGCCTGATGCCCGATGTCGTGGCGCATGAACCCGCGCGCGCGCTGGACGGCGGCCCGGACGGACTGGTGGCCTACCGCGCACTGGCGGCCATCGTGCCCGCACTGCTGGCACCCGGTGGGACCGCAGTGCTGGAACTGGGTATTGGCCAGGATCGCAGCGTGCCCGCGCTGATGCGTGAGCGCGGGCTGGAAGTGGCGGAAATCCGCCCCGACCTGGGGGGAATAGGGCGCGCGCTGGTAGTGAAAAAATAATTTGGCAGAAAGTAATACGCACGGTATATTCCAAGGGCGCAGGGAACACGAACAGCACATAGATCTGCTCTTCCACTCCCCCGCGGGCGATCCCGATTGCAGAACAGAAAAGCTGGCGATGCGAACCCCCGGGTTCCGCCCGGCGCAGGGATCCATGTCCGGTCTGGACCGGACAAGCAATATGGCAACAGACGGGACGGGCAGACCGCCCCACGGTCCAGGGCAGCGCCAGCGACCGGCAACAGGAAAGTGCTGCGACAGCTTATGAACATGAAACGCATGCGAGGCCGTCACAATCGTTCGGGCGGCAGCAATGGCGGAAGCGTACGCCATAACAATGGCCAGATCCCGTTGAACCGCAACCACGTCTTTGACAGCAATGGACCTGACCTGCGCGTGCGCGGCACGGCACAGCAGCTATTTGAAAAATACCTTCAGCTGGGCCGTGATGCCAGCAGCACCGGCGACCGGGTCATGGCGGAAGCCTATTTCCAGCATGCCGAGCATTATTTCCGCATTCTCAATGCCATGACGCAGGCCGCGCAGCAGAGCCAGCAGGAGCGGCAAGAACGCATGAACAACGGCCGCCAGCAGCCGCAACCGCGCCCTGTAGCCGATAACCGCCAGCCGGCAGAGGCCGGTGGGGAGGAAACAGGCGAGCAGCCTGCCATAGCGGCACCACCTGCGGCACAGCCCGAAGAAACCGCGCCCCAGCCCGCCATTGCCGCGGCAGAACCACCCGCGGCACCGCGCGCGCCCCGTGCCCCGCGCGCGCCACGCCGCGCCAAGCCACCGGTGGAAAAGAAGGAAGAACTGGAATCCAGTTCTTCCTGACCCGGAAAGCCCCCATCCGCCCTGCGGGTGGGGGTACCGTGTGGTTAACCGCGTTCAGCTACATGAATTGACCAGCCGCCAGACCTTGCGCTTGCGGCCGTCATTGGCTTGAGGCGCATCCTCTACCGTGACCAGACCCTGATTGCGCAGCGCCTGTAACGCCAGCCGGGCATGATAGGTACCCAGTTCGGGGAACAGGTCACCGATTTCCTTGACCGAACGCGCTTTGCCGTCAGACAGGATCTTCAGCACGATCTGTCGCTTGCTGTCATGATTTGTCATGCGCCAGGATCGGTGCTGGAAAAAAGTCATGCCGCATCCATACCAGATTCATCCCCAATGGCCTAGCCATCCATCTGTCAAACCTGCACCGAACCGGACAGGACCGTGTGGATGGCGGTCGTCAGCACGCGCAGCTCGGCAGCCGTGATGGTAAAGGCCGGGGTCAGGTAAATAATATTGCGAAATGGGCGGACCCACACGCCCTGTGCCACCAGCGCCGCCTTGAGCGCATTCATATCGTGTATGTGGTCCAGTTCCACCACGCCAATCGCGCCCATCACACGTACGTCCACCACATGGGGCAGGTGCCGGCAGGCTTCCAGTTCGGCGCGCATCTGCGCACCGATGCGGGCGACCTGCGCCAGGCGGGGTTCACGCTCAAACAGGTCGAGGGACGCATTGGCACACGCACAGGCCATGGCATTGGCCATGAAGGTCGGCCCGTGCATGAGCGCATGCAGCGGGTTGTCGGACAGGAACGCCTCGAACACATGCCGACGCGCGACGGTGGCCGCCAGCGCCATGGTGCCGCCGGTCAATGCCTTGGACAGGGTGATGATATCGGGCACGATGCCGGCCTGCTCACAGGCGAACAGGGTGCCGGTGCGGCCAAAACCGGTAAAGATTTCATCAAGGATCAGCAATACGCCATGCCGGTCGGCAAGGGTGCGCAGGGTGCGCAGGACCTCGGGTGAATGAAACAGCATGCCGCCCGCGCCCTGCACAAGGGGTTCGACAATGATCGCGGCAATCCGGCCCGCCGACTGCGCCAGCAGGCTGTCCAGCGCCTGCGTGCGCATGTCATCCGTTGGCAGGTCGGTCATGAAATGCTCAGGCAGGGCACCGGCATACAGGCTGTGCATCCCTTCCTCCGGGTCGCACACCGCCATGGTAGCCATCGTATCCCCATGGTAGCCACCCCGGAAGGCAAGCAGCCGGGTGCGGCCGCTCTCACCCTGGTTGAGCCAGTACTGGATGGCCATTTTCATCGCCACCTCGACGGCGACGGAACCTGAATCGGTAAAGAACACCCGCTCCAGATCACCGGGCAGCATATCCGCCAGCCGTGTGGCCAGCGTCAGCGCCGGTTCATTGACCAGGCCGCCAAACATGACATGCGGCATGCACTCAAGCTGGGCCTGCACGGCCTGACGGATATGGGGATGGTTATAGCCATGGCAGGCGGTCCACCATGAGGCGATGCCATCAATCAGTTCCGACCCGTCCGCCAGCGTTATGGTCCGGCCCCGCGTTGCCACGGCGGGCAGGGGGGGCGGTGCGGTACGCATCTGGGCGTAGGGTAGCCAGACATGATGCATGCCCCGTTCCAGCCATTGTGGTCCGCGCATGGACTGCCTCCATATGATATTGCGTTGGCGGGATTGACCGGAGCAGCCTGCTCCGGCAGGAGAATGCGCTTCATGGCCGGTTTTGACTCACTTTTCCAGACAGCACTTGACCATATGGCGGACCAGCATACCCGCCGCGTGCTGCGCCCCGTGCGCCATGTGGGCGCGGCCACCGTCATGCGCGACGGCCGCAGGCTGGTCAATTTCTCCGCCAATGATTATCTGGGCCTGGCCCATCATCCCGCCCTTGGCGCGCGCGCGGCACAGTGGGTGGCGGAAGAGGGCACGGGGGCAGGGGCATCGCGCCTTGTAACCGGTACCAGCGAACGGCACATGGCGGTCGAAGCCCGGCTTGCGGCCTTCAAGGGCACGCAGGCGGCCCTGCTGCTGGCCAGCGGGTGGCAGGCCAATGCCTCGGTGCTGGCGGCCCTGCTGCGGCTGGCGGCCGGGCAGGGCGCGCCGCCGCTGGTCCTTGCCGACCGGCTGAACCATGCCAGCCTGCACCAGGGCTGCCTGGCGGCAGGCATACGCCAGATCCGCTTCCGCCATAACGATCTTGACCATCTGGAAAGCCTGCTCGTGCGCCACGCGGATACGCCGGGCCTGCGCGTGATCGTGACGGAAAGCGTGTTCAGCATGGATGGTGACCAGACCGATATCGCGCGGCTCTGTGCGATCGCACGCCAGTACAACGCCTTTACCTATGTGGATGAAGCCCATGCCACCGGCGTACTCGGCCCGCAGGGGCGCGGACTATGCGCCGGGCATGACGTGGATCTGGTAATGGGCACGTTCAGCAAGGCGCTGGGCGGGTTCGGGGCCTATGTTGCCGGCACGCAGGCCCTGTGTGACTGGCTAGTCAATGCCTGTTCGGGCTTCGTGTTCACCACCGCCCCGCCACCTGCGGTTCTGGGGGCGATGGATGCAGCCCTTGAACTGCTTCCCATGCTGGACGAAGCGCGCGCGCGCCTGGCCCGTAACGCGGCGCATATACGCGGCGTAATCCGTGACTGCGGCCTGTCATGCGGGCCGTCCAGCACCCAGATCATTCCCGTCTTGCTGGGCGATGCCCCGCGCGCGCTGGCTTTTGCTGCGGCACTGGAGGCCCGTGGCATCCTGGCCACCGCCATCAGGCCACCCACCGTGCCGCCGGGTGGCAGCCGCATCCGGCTTGCACTCAGCGCCGCCCATACGGATGACATGATCCACCAGCTGGCCACGGCCATCCCCGCCGCCCTGCGCGGGAGCGCCTGAATGGCACCGGCACTTCCCATCATCTTCATGCATGGCTGGGCGTTTGATCCGACCGTGTGGGAGCAGACCCGTGCGGCCCTTGGCCCGATGGAGACACGGTGCCTCGATTTCGGCTTCTTTTCCCCCCGGGCCGATCTTGACCTGCCGGCCCGGCCCTATGTCGGGGTGGGACATTCACTGGGGGCATTATGGCTGCTGCGCCATCACGGCCCGCACTGCCGGGGGCTGCTGCTGATCAACGGTTTCAGCCGCTTCGGCGCCGGCCCCGACTTTGCCGATGGCATTTCCCCGCGCATAATCGCCCGCATGCGTACAGGCCTGCGCCACGCGCCCGAGGGCATGCTGCGGACCTTCCGCCAGCGCGCGGGCATCAACACGCCCGTCCCCCCCCATATCGCATGCGACAGGCTGGAACAGGGGCTGGCCGCCTTGATGGACATGGATTGCAGGCCCGACCTGCGCCATGCCCCATGCCCCGTGCACGTCATGGCCGGAACACATGATGCCATCGCCCCCCCCGGCCTGACACGGGCCTGCTTTCCGCCCCATGGCCCGGTTCTCACCCGGTGGCTGGATGCAGGGCACCTGCTTCCCCTGACCCATGCGGCCGACTGTGCCCGCGCCATTACCGACCTGACCCGACGGATACCCCCGCCATGACCCGCACCGCGCGCATTGCCGCCCGATTTGACGCAGCCGATGATTATGAACAGGCCGCCCGCGTGCAGCGCCTGGCCGCGATGGAACTGGCCCGCCGCATCGGCCGCCAGTATGGGCAGGAAGCACCCGCGCGTATTCTGGAAATCGGCTGCGGCACCGGCCTGCTGACCCGCGAACTGCGCAGGCTGTTCCCCCGCGCCCATATCACCGCAACCGACATTGCCCCGCGCATGCTGGACCGCATGGCGCGACAGATGCCCGGTGACACGCATCTGCGCCTGCATGTCATGGATGGGCAGGCACCGGACGCGCAGGGACCGTTCGACCTGATCTGCTCAAGCCTTGCCATGCAATGGTTCCATAACCGTGCACAGGCGCTGCATGCCCTCGCCGGTCTGCTGGCACCGGGGGGACACATGGCCCTGGCCACGCTGGCCGCCGGCAGCCTTGCACAGTGGCGTGCCGCCTATGACCGTGCGGGCGTGGCCTGTCCCGTTCCGGACTACCCGACGCAGGCCCGGCTGCAGGCGGAATGGCCCGTCATGGGCACGGGGCTGTGGGAGGTATCTCAAATTGTGGACATGCCTGCCACACCGCTGGCCTTCGCCCGCGAACTCAGGGCCATAGGCGCCACCCATACCGACCACCCGCCCGCGACCGCAGGCCAGATGCGCCGCGTACTGGCAGCGGCCGGGGCGAATCCCTTCACCGTGTCCTATCATGTAGCCTACGGGCAGTTCCGCAGGGCTGCGTGGCCCGGTGTATTCGTAACCGGCACCGATACGGATGTGGGCAAGACCGTCGCATCGGCGGCACTGGTGCTGGCATGGCATGCCGCCTACTGGAAACCGCTGCAAAGTGGCACGGACGACGCGCAATCGGACAGTACAAGCGTGCGGCAGCTCGCACGGCTGGAGGACACACGGCTCTATCCGCCTGCCGCCACTTTTGGCGCATCCCTCTCCCCCGAGGACGCGGCAGCCCGTGCCCACACCCGCATCGCTCCCGCTGCTATCGCCCTGCCGCCCCATCCGGCCGCACGCGGCCCGCTGGTAGTGGAAGGGGCAGGGGGCGTGCTGGTGCCCATTGCCGAACATTACCTGATGATCGACCTCATGGTCCGGCTTGCGCTGCCCGTGGTGCTGGTTGCACGCAGCGCGCTTGGCACGATCAACCACACGCTGCTCAGCCTGGCCGCCCTGCGCGCACGCGGGCTGCATGTGGTGGGCGTGATCCTGAACGGTCCGCCTGAACCGCTGGCCCGCAGCGCCATAGAACGGCATGGGCAGGTGCGGATACTGGCTGATTTCCCACCCGTCATCCCCATGGGGCCAGAGGCGGTGGCCGAACTGGCCGGTCGCCTGCCGCCATGGGCACAGGTTACGGGTGAGGGGGGTCAGTAACGGCGGATCAGCCCCGCCAGCGTCCCCTGCACACTGACGCGCGACGCGGGCAGCAGGCGGGTTTCGTACCGGGTATTGGCGGGAATGAGCGCGATTTCGCCACCTTCGTGACGGATGCGCTTGAGGGTCACTTCATCCCCATCGACCAGCGCCACGACAATCTGGCCATCGGTCGCCTGCGTCCCCTCGCGGATGATGACCATGTCGCCGTCCAGTATGCCCGCGTCCTGCATCGAATCCCCCGTCACTTCCAGCGCGTAATGGCTGGCCTTGCCCAGCATGTCCGCCGGAACGGCAATGCGGGTGGTGTCGGTCGTGATCGCCTCGATCGGATTGCCGGCGGCTACACGGCCCACGAAGGGTACCTCCACCACCGGCACCAGAAAGGCCGCGTCCGCGCCCTCGGGGAGGGAAGGCCCGGGTGCCTTGACCGGCGGGGGCGGCGGGATCTCGATATCTGGCAGGCGCAGGATTTCCAACGCGCGGGCGCGGTGATGCCTGCGGTGCAGGAACCCCCGTTCCTCCAGTGCGGAAATCAGCCGGTGGATGCCGGATTTGGAGCGCAGGCCAAGCGCATCCTTCATTTCATCGAAGGAAGGGGAAAATCCGGTCCTGCGCAGATGGCCGTCTATGAATAGCAAAAGCTCATGCTGTTTTTTTGTAAGCATACCACATGTCCTTTTGCCGGGGCGATGACACCGCAACATGCGTGCGGCGGAACAAACCAAAAACCTGTTTCCATGTTCTATATTGGTTCCACCCGTCGCGTCAACCGGCTTTAGCGCCCGCGTTCAGGCCGGAGCCTGATCGATGCGGATGATGTCGCACATCTCCCCACGCCGCGCGGCCGGGGCATGGGGCGCGCGCAGCACCAGCGCCTGGCTTTGCGCCAGGATGTGCAGCATGGCCGAATCCTGTACGGGAAAGGGCGTGGCCACAAGCTGGCCCTGCGCGTCATGCGCAAGGGTGGCACGCAGATGGTCCATGCGCTGGTCGTTGGCGGGCACATCCGCGCCAAGGACGGCACGCATCACGGGTTCGACCGGCTGCGCCATGCCCGCCATACGGCGCAGAGCAGGCAGCACGAACACGATGGAACACACAAAGGCCGCCACCGGGTTGCCCGGCAGGCCGATAAAGGGCAGGCGACCCAGATGGCCCGACATCAGCGGCTTGCCCGGCCGCATGGCGATCTTCCAGAAATCGGTCTTCAGGCCCACCTGTTCCAGTCCCCGCCGCACCAGGTCATGACTGCCGACACTGGCACCCCCGGCCGTGACCAGCATGTCCACGCCATCGACCATGCGCTCGAGTGTGGCAAGGTCGGCCATGTCATCACGCAGGGCGGGCAGCATGACCGGCTCGGCCCCGGCCGCCCGCAGCAGGGCCGCCAGCATGGGGGTGTTGGAATTGGCGATCTGCCCGGTTCCGACCGGGCTGCCGGGCAGCAGCAGTTCATCGCCGGTCGCGGCAATGGCCACGCGTGGGCGACGCGTGACCGCAAGCCAAGCATGGTTGGCGGCGGCCGCAACCCCCACGTCCCGCGCCGACAGCCTTTTGCCCGCCGGGATGATGACCTGACCCGCCGCGAAATCCTGGCCCTGGCTGCGCACGTAGGTACCGGGGCGCAGGGTATGGGTTGTGGTGACGGCCGTGCCATCGGCCTGCGCGTTTTCCTGTATCAGCACCGCATCCGTGCCTGCGGGCATGAGGCTTCCGGTAAAGAGACGCACGCACTGCCCCGCCCCGACCCGACCGGGAAAGGGATGCCCCGCCGGGGCGTTGCCAATGCACGCCAGCGACACGCCGCCCCCCGAAAGGTCGGCCGCCCGTACCGCATAACCATCCATTGACGAAACATCGGCAGGCGGGTTGGACAGCAGGGCGGCCACGGGTGCCGCACTGACGCGCCCGCAGGCTTCGGTCAGGGGCACGACCTCGGCGGGCAGGGGAAAAACCCCGTCCAGAATCCGTTTGCGCGCTTCGGAAACACTCAACATCGTGCACCGCACTCCTTTTTTTACCCGTTATCGACAAATTTAAGCAGAAATATCGGTCTGGGTGCTTGACCTCAGCCTTGTGTATGCGCATTTTCCGCCAACTTGAACCACTGCTGCACCCGAGTGTTCCAGCAGCGGCGGAGCAGTGCTGAGGATATCATGGCCAAGAGCAACACCATTCAGATCAAACTCGTTTCCACGGCGGACACCGGCTACTTCTACGTGACCAAGAAGAACGCCCGCGCCCAGACCGGCAAGATGGAACTGCGGAAATATGACCCCGTGGCACGCAAGCACGTGGCCTTCCGCGAAGCGAAGATCAAATAATCTTCCGCCCTGGCGGATACAGAAAAACCCCGGCGGAGACGACCGGGGTTTTTTTGCGCCTGCATTCCGGCCCCGTTGGTCAGTACAGGTGGTCATGGTCCCCATAGGGCACGACAATCTCGTCCTGACGGGCAAGGTTCTGCATGGAACGCGCGCGTTCATCCAGCAGGTCGGTATCCAGCGCGCCTTCCTTCAGCCCCCGCACGCGGCGCAGCCAGACTTCCTGTTCCGCCGTGGCGTCCTTCTGGGCGGAACGGGCTTCATCCAGCAGGTGCAGCTGGGTAGCATAGCTGTGCAGCCCGTGCTCCCCACGCATGGCATTCCAGCCGAAATAGGCGGTCAGGCCAATGAACAGGGCAGGGGGAATGGTTGCGTGCAGCACGCGCCGCATGATCTTGCCCAGTTGCATGATGTTCTTCCCCCTGCCTTGATATATGCCGGACGGACTTAGCCCGTCCGGCGTGGCGTGTCACCCGTTCTTCAGGATCGTGCGCCCGGCATAGCGGGCGGCAGTGGCCAGTTCGTTCTCGATGCGGATCAGCTGGTTGTATTTCGCCGTCCGGTCCGAGCGTGAAAGCGAGCCGGTCTTGATCTGTCCGCAATTGGTCGCGACCGCCAGGTCAGCGATCGTGCTGTCCTCCGTCTCGCCCGAACGGTGGCTCATCACCGCCGTGTAACCGGCGTGCTGGGCCATCTGCACGGCTTCCAGCGTCTCGCTCAGCGTGCCGATCTGGTTGACCTTGACCAGCAGCGAATTCGCCACGCCATCTCTGATGCCCCGGCGCAGGCGGTCAGGATTGGTCACGAACAGGTCATCACCCACAAGCTGCAGCTTGTGGCCCAGATTGGCGGTCAGTTCGGCCCAGCCTTCCCAGTCATCTTCGGCCAGGCCATCCTCGATCGAGATGATGGGGTAGCGGGCGGACAGGTCGGCCAGGTAGGCAATCATGCCGGCGGCATCAAGGCTCTTGTCCTCGCCCTTCAGCTCATAACGGCCGTTCTTGTAGAACTCGGTCGCGGCACAATCCAGTGCGAAGGTCACGTCATCACCCGGCCTGTAGCCCGCCGCCTCCACCGCACGCATCATGAAGCCCAGTGCTTCATCAGCGGATCTGAGCGCGGGGGCAAACCCGCCCTCGTCACCCACGTTGGTATTGTAACCCGCACCTGACAGGCTTTTCTTGAGCTGGGTAAAAATCTCGGACCCCATGCGGATCGCATCGGTCACCGTCGGTGCGCCCACGGGCTGGATCATGAATTCCTGGATGTCGATCGGATTGTCGGCATGTTCACCACCGTTGATGATGTTCATCATCGGCACCGGCAGGGTGCGAGCATACACGCCGCCCACATAGCGGTACAGCGGCACCTGCAGTTCCTGCGCCGAGGCCTTCGCCACGGCCAGCGACACGCCAAGAATTGCATTCGCCCCCAGCCGGGACTTGTTGGGCGTGCCATCAAGATCGATCATCGCCTCGTCAATGGCGACCTGATCGGTTGATTCCACGCCCTGCAGGGCCTCAAGGATCTCGTGCTCGACATGGCCCGCGGCCTTGAGCACGCCCTTGCCACCAAAGCGCTTGGGGTCACCATCGCGCAGTTCCACCGCCTCATGCGCGCCGGTGGATGCGCCGGACGGCACGGCGGCACGGCCTTTGGCACCGGACGCCAGTTCCACATCCACCTCGATGGTGGGATTACCGCGACTGTCGAGTATTTCGCGGGCGATGATATCGATAATGGCGCTCATGGTATCTGTTTCCTCAGATTTGACATTATGGGGACATGCCATGCCGCCGGCATGCATATCCTGCCCATACGATAACAGATGCCACGCATCATGCCAGAGCGGGCTATACATATCATGACCAGTATTTCAGGAGAGTCCCCGCCGTGAAACGCCTGCCCCTGCTTGCCATTGTCACCGCGCTGGCCAGCCTGCTGCCGCTGATCGGCTGCACCTGTGCGATCCTGTTCCTTACACCGGACCACACGCCACGCCTGCTTACGGCAGCCGTGGGCTATGGCGCGGTCATGCTGTCCTTCCTTGGTGCCGTGCACTGGGGGCTGGCGCTGGAACGGCCCGACATCATCCCCGCGGGCGGCACGCAGCGGCTGACCAACCTGCGCCTGGCGCTGGGGGGCGTGCCCGCGATCATCGGCTGGGTGGGACTGTGCGCCGCAACCGTGCGGGAACTGGCCGGGCTGTTCATCCTGATCGCGGGATTCGTGATGGCGGCCATCGGGCAGCGCATGGCGTGGCAGCGCGGGGCCATGCCGCGCGGTTACATGACGTTGCAGTGGTTTGTCATCTGCCTGGCGGAACTGTGCTTCCTGGCCATACTGGCGGCCTGCCTGGGCATGCGCCCGGCGCAGTAGGTAGACAATCTGGCAGAATGCACTGTTGAAAAACGGATAAACGTTTTTGGCGAAGCTTTTTTCAAAAAGCTTCAGGGAACGCCGCCTTTCTGAAAAAGGGCGGTACCCGAAAACTGTCGTTTTCGCATCAGGCTGTTTTTACGGGCGGTCCCACTCCACGGCATAATAAAAAAACCCCGGCACGCAGAACGTACCGGGGTCTTTTCGTAGTCAGGCTATCCGCAATCAGGTGTTCTGCAGGGCACGCAGGACATCCGCCGGGCGCACCGGCATATGGCGCAGGCGCACACCCACGGCATTGAAGATGGCGTTGCCAATGGCCGGCCCCACCACCGTCGTGCCCGGCTCACCCAGACCCATCGGCTTTTCCGTGCTGGGCAGGAACTCGATGTCCATTTCCGGCGTATCGGCAATGCGCAGCGGGGTATAGGTGTTCAGGTTGCGGTCAACCGGCAGGCCGTTCACGATTTCCGTGTTCTCGAACAGGACCATGCTCAGCCCCCACAGCGCAGCACCTTCGGTCTGGGCCTTGGCGCCATCGGGATCAACCACGGTACCCGCATCCACCACGATAGTCAGCTTCTGGCATGTCACCACGCCGGTGCTGCGGTCAACATGCACCTGCGCCACACAGCCGATCCATGTCGGCATGCCACGTTCCTGCCCGGCCGTGGTGGCCAGGCCCAGGGCGGTGTCCTTGGGCAGGGTGGTCTTGCCCCAGTTCACCTTTTCCATAAGCCTGCGCACGACGGCGGCCTGACGCAGCGCGCCCCCCACGGAATCCGGTGCCTGGCCCTTGTTGCGGCCCTGCGCGGTCAGCAGGTCAAGGCGGAACTGGGCGGGGTCCTTCTTCTGGCGGTGCGCGACCTCATCCAGGAAGCACTCGATCCCCCAGCTGGTCCAGCCGGGGCTGACCGAACGCAGCCAGCCGGGACGGAAGGTCTTTTCCGCCAGGTCATTACGCAGCGCGCGCACCCGGAAGGCCCCGACCTCGTACCAGTGGTCACCACCGGCAATGGCGAACTGGTCATAGGGCTTGCCATCCACGCCCTTTTCCATGAACGCTTCGGCCATGACACCCGTGGGCCAGCCGGCGGCGGCCTGATAGTCCATGGCGGTGATCTTGTCACTGCCATCAAACGCCATGCGCACGCGCTGGACGGATGGCGAGCGGAAGGAGTCGAACTGCATGTCGTCCGAGCGGGTCAGGATCAGCTTGACCGGCTTGCCCCCCAGCGCCTTGGACGCAAGGGCAGCGGGGATCATGTAGTCGCCATTCAGGCGGCGGCCGAACCCGCCACCCAGCAGGTAGCTGCGCAGGATGACCTTGCTTTCCGGCACCTGCAGCGACTTGGCCAGCGTGGGCAGGATCAGGCTCTGCCACTGGTTGCCGGCATGGATCTCGTAGACACCGTCCTTCTCGAAGGCCAGCGCATTGGTCGGCTCAAGCTGGTAGTGCAACACGGATGCGCAGGTATATTCCTGGTCCATGACCAGATGCGCGCCTGAGAAAGCCTGATCCACACCATCATCGTTGAAGATGTAGACGCCACCTTCCTTGTTGCTGATCAGCTGGCGGCCACGGTCCTGAATATCGCGTTCGGACGTGTGGGCCGTCTCGCCCGGCGTCCATTCCACCTTCAGGGCATCGGTCGCGCGGATGGCGGCGCTGTAGCTTTCAGCCAGTACCACAACCCAGCCCTGCACAACTTCCGAGGGGTCCTCGATCAGCAGGTAGCGCACATAGCCCTTGATCTTCTTCGCATCGGTATCGTCAACCGAACGGACCTTGGAGCCATAGCGCGTGGGCGGCATCTTGGGGCGGGCATAGAGCATGCCCTCCACCTTGGCGTCGATGCCATAGATTGCAGTGCCGTTGGTCTTGGCCGGGATATCCAGCGCCTTGAGCTCGGCATTGCCGATCAGCCTGCGCTCGCTGGCGGGCTTGAGCGGCAGCCTGGCCATTTCCTCGGGCGTGAAGGAATGGGACGGATGGCCCTTGGCCACGATATCGCCAAAGCTGATCTGCTTGCCACCGGCACTGACAATACCGTTGGCAACCGTGCACCTGTCCGGCGTGGTGCCCAGCAGGCGGGCCGCTTCCTCCACCAGTGCGGTGCGGGTTGCGGCACCGGCCTGGCGGAAGACATCCCATGTCATCCACACCGACCAGCTGCCACCCGTGACCATCAGGCCCCATTTGGGGTCGGTATCCACATAGTTGATGCGGACCTTGCTCCAGTCGGCTTCCATCTCGTCCGCGATGATGCGGGCAAGGGCGGTGCCGATATGCTGGCCCATTTCCGCGCGGATGATGTTGACCGTGATGATCCCGTCGGGTGCGATGGCGCACCAGATGGTGGGTTCGAACGCACCATCGCCGGGTCCGGCATTGTCAAGCGGGAAAATCTGGTTGGCGGTGGCCTGACGCGCGAAGCCGAACATGACCCCGGCGCCAAGCGAGGTGACAAGGAAGCCACGGCGCGACAGGGAAGCCTGTTCACGACGGCCGTCCCTGCCCAGGCGGAAGCGGTCTAATCTACCCATTTGATGCATCTCCGCGTGCGTTGGCCGCGGCCTTCTTGATGGCCTCACGAATGCGAACATAGGTCATGCACCGGCACAGGCTGCCAGCCATGACGGCATCGATTTCCTCATCCGTGGGAGAGGGGTAATCCCTGAGCAGGCTGATCGCCTGCATGATCTGCCCGGACTGGCAGTAGCCGCACTGCGGCACCTGGATTTCACGCCAGGCCTGCTGGACCGGGTGGTTGCCCTCGGGGTCGATGCCTTCGATCGTGGTGATGTCAGCCCCTTCGGCGGCGCTGACGGGGGTCACGCAGGAACGGGTGGCCCGGCCACCGATATGGACGGTGCACGCACCGCACATGCCGATGCCGCAACCGAATTTCGTTCCGGTCAGGCCAACTTCGTCACGGATGACCCACAGCAGGGGGGTATCACCCGGCACGTCAACGGTTACATCCCGTCCATTGAGGCGAAAGGTCGTCATGTTCTAGCTCCGTCTTTCAGCTCAATGGGACGACGCGACAGGGGGGGCGGGCAGGGTCTTGCGTACCTCGGCCGCCTTCTTTTCCAGATCGGTCCATGGCGGCAGGGTCGTGCGGGTTGCACGCAGGTAAGCCGCCAGACGGGCCAGATCCGCATCGGAGAAGGAATGGTAGAAACTGGGCATGGAAACGGTGGAAATCCCTTCCGTCGTGCCAATCCCGCGCAGGATGACCTGGAACAGGTTGGTCGGCTCGTCCAGCCACAGCGCGTTGTTCAGCGCAAGGTCGGGACGGCCTTCAACCGGCTGCGGGCCGGCATTGGCATGGCACGCGGCACAGGCACCGGCATAGAGCTTGACGTTCGGGTTCACCTGCGGGCCGACCAGATCCTTCATGGAAGCCTGCATGGCCCACGCAATCGCCTTGGGGTCCTGGCTGACGCGGGTAGCGGCATGGTCGATATCGGCCAGGTAATGCGCGATGGCATGCACATCCGATTCCGGCATCTCGCTCAGGCCACCATGGACCACGGGCGACATGGGACCGGCCGCACTGCCGTGCAGCGGGGCGGAACCGAAGCGCAGGTATTTGAAATACTCGTCCTCGGTCCAGACAACCGGGGTCGGGTTATGTTCGTTGAGCGGCGGCGCGATCCAGTTGTCCACCGGGGCACCGTCATACGGCGCGCTGCTCTTTTCCGCACCCATCAGGTTACGCGGCGTATGGCAGGCCGAGCAGTGGCTCAGCCCTTCGGCCAGATAGGCGCCACGGTTCCATTCGGCATCATGCGCGGGATCGTTCCTGAGCGGGCCTTCGTGCAGGAACAGGAGCTTCCAGCCCGCCTGTTCCAGACGGATGTTGAAGGGGAAGCCCACCGTATTGTCACGCTTGACCGAATGCACCGGCTGGCGCGTCATGAGGAAGGCATAGACATCGGCGATGTCCTGATCCGTCATGTGCGTGAAATGGTCGAACGGGAAGGCGGGAAAAAGCTGCGTGCCATCGCGCGAGATGCCCTTGCGCATGGCGCGGTGGAAGGCGGCTTCCGACCAGCGCCCGATGCCCGTTTCCGGGTCGGGCGTGATGTTGGAGGAGAAGATGGCGCCAAAGGGCGTATCCATCTTGTAATCGCCCGCCAGTTCCACGCCGCGCACGCCGTCGGTGCGGGTATGGCATTCCGCACAGTAGCCACCGGCGGCCAGCACGCGCCCACGCTCGATCTGCGCGGCCGTGAAGGAGGAAGGAGGAGGCGGTGCAACCGGCGCAATGGCCGGATACCACGCATAAGCCAGGAACCCGACGCCGCCGGCGACACCGATCCCCACAATCGCTGCTGCAATACGTTTAATCACGATGTTCTCGCGGTTGTGAAAGTCATCATATCACCCCGTATCATCCGCCCGGTTCCAGTGCCGGTATGGCGCGAAACACATGAGATGGCGCAGCGTTGCGCCACCCCCGAAGCACCGGAACTGCCGGATGTGCGGGAACATCGGCGCCACGGCGGAAACTTTTGTATTACCGTTTCCTAATCAAGCGGTCCGGGCGCGCGTAAGGTCAAAGCGATGATAAGACTTATTTAGTTATGGACTAAATAAGCATAACCACCACAAAACCCTGGATAATCGGGCTGTGGGGGCCTGTCAGATCACTATCTATATCTGAATGGATATAGACCAAAATAGGGAATGTCAATCCGGGGAAGGAAAAATCCTTCCCCGGTCGTCCGGTTCAGTTCTGGTCAGCCAGGGTGTAGGCGACGATGTAATCGCCCAGCTTGGTGCCAAAGGAGCCATGGCCGCCATCGGCGGTCACGATGTACTGCCTGCCATCCACCGCATAGGTCATGGGGGTGGACTGGCCACCGGCAGGCAGGCGGTCCTGCCACAGCACGCGGCCGGTCGTCACGTCATAGGCACGGATGTAGTAGTCCAGCGTGGAGGTCAGGAACGCAACCCCGCCCGCGGTGGTCAGCGGCCCGCCCAGGCTGGGCACGCCCATCCAGATGGGCAGCGGCAGGGGGGCGCTGTCACGGATCGTGCCGTTGCGATGCTTCCACACGATCTTGTTGGTGCGCAGGTCGATGCCCGACATGTAGCCCCATGCCGGCTGCTTGCACGGCAGGCCAAGGGGCGACAGGAAGGGATGCAGGTCCACGCCGTACGGCACGCCAAACTGCGGCTGCACGCCACTTTCACTACCCGAGGGCAGGGACTTGTCCGGCGTTGCCGGGTTGTTCGGCCCGCGCGGGATCAGCTTCGATACGAACGGAATGGCAATGGGGTTGGCTATGGCGATCTGGCGTTCGGGATCAACGGCCAGGCCACCCCATTCGAACATGCCCAGGTTGCCGGGGAAGACCAGCGTACCCTGCAGTGAAGGCGGCGTGAACGTGCCTTCGTAGCGCAGGCGGTGGAACATGATGCGGCAGACCAGCTGGTCAAACATCGTGCCGCCCCACATGTCGGCATCCGTCAGCTTCTGGCTGGGACGGAACGTAAGCCTGGAGAACGGCTGCGTGGGCGAAAGGTGATCGCCCGGGGCGGCGCCCTGCGGCACCGGCTGTTCAGGAGCGGGGACCACGAGCTGGCCGTTACGGCGGTCCAGCACGAAGATGTTGCCGGTCTTGGCCGGGGCATACAGGGTGGGAATGACCTCACCGTGTTCGTTGCGGATATCGACCAGACTGGGCTGGGCAGGAATGTCCATGTCCCACAGGTCATGGTGCACGGTCTGGTAGCTCCACACCAGCCTGCCGGTGGTGGCGTTCAGCGCCACGATGGCACTGGCATAGCGCTCGGCATCGGCCCCGCGGTTGCCACCCCAGATATCGGGCGTCTGCACGCCCATGGGAATGTAGATCAGGTCCAGCTTCGCATCATAGGACGACGTGATCCACGAATTGGGGGAGTTGGGCACGAAGGTATGGTGTTCGGACGGCATCTCGTTCGGATCGGGGTTGCCGGGGTCGAACGCCCACCGCAGCGCGCCGGTATGCACGTCGAACCCGCGCGTCACGCCCGAGGGTTCATGCGTGGAATAATTGTCCGTCACCGCGCCGGACACGATCACGGTCGTATCGGTCACCACTGGCGGGGATGTGGGTTCGTAGAAACCCAGCGTCCTGACCGGCATGCCATCACGCAGGTCCACCACGCCGTTATTGCCAAAGGAGGCGCAGCGCGCCCCGCTTTCGGCATCCAGCGCGAAAAGCTGGCCATCATTGGTCGGCAGGAAAATACGGCGCGCGCATTCGGCAGGGGCCGGGGCAGGGGCGCCATCGGCCTGCGCTTCCACCCTGTCCTCATGATAGGACACGCCACGGCAGGTCAGGTGCTGGAAGGTGGGATTGTACTGCAACCGGGGGTCGAACTTCCACCGCTGCTTGCCCGTCCTTGCATCCAGCGCGAACAGGATCTGGTGCGGGGTGCAGAGATAGAGCGTGTCGCGCACCTTGATGGGCGTGACCTCATCGGTAATCTCGCCCGGGTCATTCGGGCCGCGCATGTCACCGGTGCGGAAGGTCCAGGCCACCTTCAGCCTGCTGACATTGCCGGTATTGATCTGCCTGAGGGGGGAGAAACGGTCCCCGAACTGGGTGCGGCCATAGGCCTGCCAGTCCTCGTCGGGCATCTGGTGGGCATCACCGGGTTCCGGCGCGTTCTGCGCCACGGGGGGCAGGCTGCCCGCAATATCCTGCGGGTCGCCCATCAGGGCCGCGCCAATCACCACCGCCGCCGCCCCGATCGCGCCCAGCAGGGGAAGTCGGGCACCAGGGGTTGCGGGCTGCAGGTGCCGTGTCACCCACGGCAGCAGCAGCACGATGCCGATGGGCACCAGAATGTCCCCACGTGGCGCCAGCGCCCAGAAATCCAGCCCCGCTTCATTGACAGCCCACGCCATGGTGCCCAGCAGCAGGGCCGCATAGACCGTGAGCGCCACGGCCTGCCGCCGGAACAGCAGGAACGCCGTCACCAGCAGCAGGGCACCTGCCACCACATAATAGAAGGAGCCGCCAATGGCGCAGAGCCATAAGCCGCCACCCAGCAGGTAGAGACCCGCCAGGGCGCAGACACCTATGGCCGCAGCGAGAAGGGGAGCCGAACGTAAGGGGGTATTCATAAGTTTTCCTGATTACCGTGATGCAGCAGCACGAACATTCTCCCATGAAAAGCATGAGGTGCAGGAGCCAGGTCAAGGCCAAACTTATGAATAAAACGTGTGGAAAGCCCTTCGGGTTCGTGCGCCAGGAGCGGAATGATCTATTTCCCGGCGGATATAACCGTTGCCAGCGTGGCCCGCGTGCCGTGCGCGCGGATGGACTGGCGCAGGGCAACATAGGCCTGCACGAAAGCGGGATGCTCCGCCAGGCCCCATCCGGCCAGGGCGCTCATGCCCAGCGCGTCCTCCAGCCGGGAAGACGCGGCCAGGATGCGGTCCTCCTCCGTCAGGTGCGGCTCCACGATGACATAGGTTTCACCCCTGTCATCATGCCCGCGCAGGTATTCGGCATAACAGGCCACGACAAACGCAATGCGCGCCACGGGCCGGTGATGCGCGATCACGCCCATTGCGGTACTCCTGATGAACATGGGCAGCTTGGACGTACTGTCGGATGCGATGCGCAGCAGCTGGTCGCTTATGGCACGGTTGCGGAAGCGGTGCAGCAGGCGGCGGCCATATTCGCTTAGCGCCATGCCCGGCGGCGCGCTGAGCAGGGGTTCCGCATCATAACCCAGATACTGCTCGACCAGCGTGACCTCGTTCAGGTCCGCCATGATCTCGCTGACCACCCGGTAGCCCGACAGCACGCCCGACAGCCCCAGCAGGGAATGGGAGGCATTGAGCATGTGCAGCTTCACCTCCTCATAGGGCTGGACATTGTCGGTAAACTGCACGCCCACCGCCTCCAGTTCCGGGCGTCCGGCACAGAAACGGTCTTCCACCACCCACTGGATGAAATCCTCGCAGAACACGGGAATGCGGTCATCCAGCCCGCTTTCGGCATCCAGGCGGCGGACATCCTCGGCATGGACGGCAGGGGTGATGCGGTCAACCATGGTGCAGGGGAAGGTGACGTTCGCCTCGATCCACTGCGCAAGCCCCGCATCCTTCGCACGCGCCCAGCCCAGGAAGGCGGTGCGGGCCACATGGCCGTTCTGCGGCAGGTTGTCGCATGAAAGGATGGTGAAGGGACCGGCACCGCTCTCGCGCCGCTGGCGCAGGGCCTCGGTCAGCAGGCCGAACACGGTATGGGGCACATCGCGCTTCAGGTCCTCGGCAATCACGGGATGATCGATGGGGAAGACCCCGTTCTCATCCACGTAATATCCGCCTTCCGTCACGGTCATGCTGACGATGCGGATCGCCGGGTCGGCCAGGCGCGCGATGGTGGCGGCACGGTCGGCCGGGGCGTACATGTACTGCGTGATGGAGCCGATCACCCGGACCACGTTGGGCGCGTCAGGCGCGCATTCGGTCAGGGAATACAGGCAGTCCTGCGCCGCCATGTCCTGGGCCTTGGCCGCCTCATGCGGGTTTTCCATGAGACCGATGCCCAGTATCCCCCAGCCGGACTGCCCGGGGCGGGCCAGCACACGGTCCATGTAGACCGCCTGGTGGGCACGGTGGAAGTTGCCCACGCTGATATGCGCGATACCGGGCGTGACCCTGCCACGATCATAGGCGGGCACCACGATCGTGGGCGGCAGATGGGGCAGGGACGCTGTATTGAGTATGGTCATTACCATTTTCCATGGAAAGTATTGTCGACGCCTAATAAGAAACGCACGATGAGACAACCCGCACGGATGCAGCACCCCCCTGCGTGCGCCAAACGGCAGCCCCCCGTCACGGTTGCGGCGCGCGCGGCATGGCCCGTGTGTTTTCCAATGGACAAAACTGGCCTATTAACCCATCCCACCGTTGCATATCCGGTGCGCCGGTTCGAAAAATCAGGGCGCAGGGCCGGTTCCGGGCCGGACCTGCTGTTGGTAGTGAATGCGTATCCTCTATCTCATTAACAGCCTCAACGGCGGCGGGGCGGAACGGCCGCTGCCCGCCGTGATCGGGCTCATGCGGGCCTGCGGCCACAGCGTGCGGGTGGTGGCGCTGGCGCGCAAGGCGGGCAACGCGATTGCATGGCTGGAGGAAGCGGGCATCGATTACCACATCGTGGATGACCGTGACCCGCAGCACTTTGCCTCGCTGCGGCAGGTCATGGCCTATGTCCGCGCCAACCGGCCCGACATGCTGTGGACATCGCTTACCCGCGCCACGCTGTTCGGCCAGCTGATCGGCAGGACACTGGGCATCCCGGTGGCCAGCTGGCAGCACAGTGCCTATCTCAAGCCCGCCAACCGCTTCCTGCTGCGCCGCACGCGCAACATGAGCGCGTTCTGGATTGCCGATTCCGATTTCGTGGCCCGCGTCACCCACAGGCAGCTTGGCATCCCGCCACGGCGTATCTGCACATGGCCTCTGTTCGAGGCGGATGCCACGGCCATTCCCGCCACGCCATGGCGGGGAGAGGACGGGAACACGGTCTTCCATGTCGGCGCGCTGGGGCGGCTGGAACCGGAAAAGAACATGGAACTGCCCATTCGCGCCATGGCGGTCATCCGCGCGCGGATGCCGGGGGCACGCATCCATTTTTCACTATGCGGCAGCGGTTCGCAGATGGACACCCTCAGGGCGCTGGCGGCCGGGCAGGGCGGGGGAAACGTAAGCTTCGAGGGCTTCCAGCCCGACCCGCTGGCCTTCTGCCGCAGGCTGCATGTCTATGTCCAGCCCTCCCGCTTCGAGGGGCTGTGCATTGCCGTGCATGAAGCCATGCTGGCCGGGCTGCCGGTCATCGCAACGCCGGTAGGCGCCATTCCCGATGTCATCCGCGACGGGCAGAACGGTTTCCTGCTGGCTCCCCCCACGCCGGAAGCCCTGGCCGAGCGGATCCTCCATCTCTACACTCGCCCCGAACTGTGCGCGCGCATCGGCCGGCAGGCCCGCGCCGACATCCTTCACCGCTACGCCCGCGAAAGGGTGGAGACAATGGCGCGTGCCGTCATCCACCGTGCGGAACGGCTGGTGCGGGACTGGCCCCGCCCGGCGGGGGGGGCATGACCCATCATCGCCCTTCCGGTGGCAATGGAAGATCGGGTAGAAGGGCTGCGTGAATACGATCCAGAATCCCTCCTCCGCAGAGTCCCGGCAAAAGGACTCGCTTCTTGGCGTCTCGCAACGCCTGCCCCCGGCCAACGTGCAGGCCGAACAGGCACTGCTGGGCGCGTTGCTGACCAATAACCGGGCCTATGACCGGGTTTCGGACTTCCTGACCGGCGCGCATTTTGCCGAGGAGGTCAATGGCCGCATCTATGACGCCATCTCGCGCCGGATCGAGGCGGGGCAACTGGCCGACCCCGTCACCCTGCGCGCCGAATTCGAAAATACGGGCGTGCTGGATTCCGTGGGCGGCCCGGCCTATCTGGCCAAGCTGCTGACCTCCATGGTCGGCATCATCAATGCGGCCGATTATGGCCGGGTGATCCATGATGCGTGGATCCGCCGCCAGCTGATCGATATCGGTCAGGACGTGGTCAACAACGCCTTTGGCGCCCGCCCGGACCTGGATGGCCCCGACCAGATCGCCGCCAGCGAGGAAGCCCTGTTCCGCCTTGCCACCGAAAAGGGGCAGGATGGCGGCTTCATGTCGTTCGACCGCGCACTGACCGAGGCGCTGGACATTGCCCAGCAGGCCTTCAGCCGCAGCGGTGACGTGGTGGGCCTGACCACCGGCCTGCGTGACCTGGACAAGAAAACCGGCGGCCTCCATCCCTCCGACCTGCTGATCCTGGCGGGGCGTCCGGCCATGGGCAAGACGGCGCTGGCCACCAAGATCGCCTTTTCCGCCGCGCGTGCCATCATGGAAGAAGCGCGCGATGCCCCGCCCGATGCCAGGCCCAAGGGGTCGGTCGCCATCTTCTCGCTTGAAATGTCGGCCGAACAGCTGGCAACCCGTATCCTGTCCGAACAGGCCAGCGTGTCAGGCGAGAAGATCCGCCGTGGCGACCTGGGGCAGAAGGAATTCGACCGCTTCGTGCAGGTCAGCCGCGAACTGGCCCAGCTGCCGCTGCATATTGACGACACGCCCGCCATTACGCTGTCCGCCATGCGCACGCGCTGCCGCCGGCTGGCGCGCACCAAGGGACTCAGCCTGGTGGTGGTCGATTACCTGCAGCTCATGCGGCCATCGGTGGGGAGCAGGGCGGAAAACCGCGTGCTGGAAATCTCCATGATCACACAGGGGCTCAAGGCGCTGGCCAAGGAACTGTCGGTACCGGTCATCGCACTCTCACAGCTGTCGCGCCAGGTGGAGAGCAGGGAGGACAAGCGCCCCATGCTGTCGGACCTGCGTGAATCCGGGTCGATCGAGCAGGACGCCGATGCGGTGATGTTCGTCTATCGTGACCAGTATTACCTCCAGCAGCGCCAGCCCAAGGAAACCTCCTACGATTCACAGGACAAGTACCAGACCGCGATGGAGGAATGGCAGCGCAAGATGGATCTGGCCCATAACCGCGCCGAACTGATCCTGGAAAAGCAGCGCCATGGCCCGACAGGGACGGTGCACCTGTTCTTTGAAGGCGAGTTCACGCGCTTTGCCGACCTGGACATGGTGCACGACGTTTAAGGATAAGCTGTAAGCACGACACAGCCACCGGGTATTGCGCCGTGCTGTGGCATTGCGGCCACAGCCTGTGCCAGAGGCCGCCTGTCCCATATGGGACAGGCATAGTGCACAAACCTGCACAAAAGAATGGGACAGCGGTGCGAAGGGCAGCCGGGTGAACGGATCATCAGGCCCTCTTCCCCGCACCGCCATAAGTTTTATAAGAAATATTATGCCAACAAAATGCCGTGGACGGGTGGCCATGCCCGTAATCCGGCCTGATCCGTCATGTTCTCCAATGGTCAATCCCGTCCATATCCGGCATCATCACCATCATGACTGACACGGCGCTCGCATCCATCTGCGGTTTTGCTTTTTCCGGTATCGAGGCCGTTCCGGTCAAGGTCGAGGTCCAGCTTTCCGTGGGCCTGCCATCCTTCCTGATCGTCGGGCTGCCTGACAAGGCCGTCAATGAATCGCGCGAACGCGTACGGGCGGCGCTCTCCGCCATGGGGCTTGCGCTGCCTGCCAAGCGCATCGTGGTGAATCTGGTGCCAGCCAACCTGATGAAGGAAGGCTCGCATTTCGACCTGCCCATAGCCCTTGCGCTACTGGTGGTCATGGGGCTGCTGCCGGGCGACATGGCGCAGCGCCATGCAGCACTGGGCGAGCTTTCGCTTGATGGCGGCGTCAACCCGGTCTGTGGCGTGCTGCCGGCCGCCATGGCGGCATGTGGCCTGTCGCTGGGGCTGATCTGCCCCGCAGCCCAAGGGGTGGAAGCACGCTGGGCCAGTGACGCGATGGATATCCTGGCCATCCGCTCCCTGCCCGAACTGCTCAACCATTTCCGCGGCCAGCAGGTGATCGAACCGGTGGAACTGCCCGCACGGCCGGATACGGACCTGACCGCCCTGCCCGACCTTGCGGACATACGCGGCATGGAAACCGGCCGCCGCGCGCTGGAAATCGCGGCCGCCGGCCGTCATTCGCTGCTTATGGTCGGGCCACCGGGTGCGGGCAAATCCATGCTGGCCGCCCGTCTGCCCGGTATCCTGCCCGACCTGACCACGGCGGAAATGCTGGAAATCAGCCGTATCCACAGCATTGGCGGGCTGCTGAAGGACGGGCAGCCCGTCTGCCGCCCGCCCTTTCGCGACCCGCATCATTCCGCAAGCCCGGCTTCGTTGAGCGGTGGCGGCGCCCGTGCCCGCCCCGGTGAGGTCAGCCTGGCCCACCGTGGCGTGCTGTTTCTGGATGAACTGCCGGAATTTGCCCGTTCCGCACTGGAAATCCTGCGCCAGCCGATGGAAACGGGGTCCATCTCCATTGCCCGCGCCGCGGCCCATGTCACCTACCCTGCCCGCTTCCAGCTTGTCGCCGCCATGAACCCGTGCAAATGCGGCTATCTGGGCGATGCGGCACAGGAATGCCGCAAGGCCCCACGCTGTGGCGAGGACTATCAGGCCCGCCTGTCCGGCCCGCTGCTGGACCGATTGGACATGGCCGTGCATGTCGAACCCATGCCCCTTGCCCGCATTGCCGCACCCCGTGGCGGTGAATCCAGCGCCATCGTGGCCGCCCGCGTGATGGAAGCCGTGCTGCGCCAGCGCGCGCGACAGGGTGACGCCCGCAATGCCGAAGCCCCAATCGATGATTTCCGCATTACCGTGGCCGCGCGTGATTTCGCGGTTCAGGCCGCCGAGAAAATTCCGCTTTCCGCCCGTGGCTTTACCCGCCTGCTGCGCGTCAGCCGCACCATAGCCGACCTTGCGGCAAGCCCGGATGTGGAGCGCGCCCATATTGCCGAGGCCCTGATCTACCGTATCCGCCGCCCGGGCAGAAAATAGCATGATGGGCCTGTTTTTCCCCCTTGCGCCCCCGCCGCTGCTGGATTAATAAGACCCCACCGAAGCGGATGGGTGCGTAGCTCAGCGGTAGAGCATCGCCTTCACACGGCGGGGGTCACAGGTTCAATCCCTGTCGCACCCACCATCCGGTCTCTCCCCCCTGAAAATCAGATATTTTTGTGTGGTGCCGTAGTGCCTGCGCCGTGCTGTCCAGCACTTCTGGCGCCCAAAAGACCACCTTTGAAACATAAGGACGTTTCTGGTGGGTCCTTTTCCAAAAAGCTCCTGAAGAAGGCCGTCTTTTTAAAAACAGGCAACATCCAGGAAATTCCCGTTTTTATCAGTGATCAGTTTTCAAACGCGCCCTACGGCACCCGTGCAATGGCATCGCGGCACTTCACGTAAGACAGTTTGTCCCGAAACAGGAACAGCACATAGTAATCCAGCGTCCGCCGCCGCCTGCGGGTGGGGTTTGTATAGAACGGAAAGACATCGAACGGCCCGTCATACCCCTCCGGCAGCGGGTCGCGCGCGCTGATGCAGCGCACACGGAACAGCGGCGCATAGACCGTGGCATCCGAATCCGTGCGGCGGACATGGAACAGGTTGCGATGAAACCTGCGCAGGCGCTCGGGCAGGATGAAGATCATGTTCTGTTCAAGAAAATTCTGCGGCGGGTTACGATCACGCAGGTATTGCATGTCCTCGGGCATGTCACAGAAGAAATTGGTGTCCTGTACAATCATTCTAGGCTTCTGCCCCTTCCCCGTGGCGCCGTTTCAGATCCGGCGCGCACGGATCGCACGCCGAAGCTTTCCCATCATGGATGACCTTTCATATGGGCATCCGGTGCCTGTCTTGCAGGGGGATCAGAAACCGAACATGTGATCGAGCGAAAAACGGCCAGCCCCATCATCATGCCGCCCGTGATAGCCAAACAGGCGGCATGTGGTATCGCGTATGATCACATACCCCCCCACACCCGCACGGCGCAGGGCCTGCGCGCCAAAAATATGGTCGGGCCGTACCAGGCGGGAGCCGGACATGGGAATGGCGATCTTCTCGCACGCGATCACCTCGCCACTGGCGGCATGCAGGTGCAGCGACGTGTCCGACACCGCATGCCATATGCCCGAGGCGGGGTAGATCAGCCAGCAGAAGCTGTATGGTTCCTCGCATGCCGCCGTCAGGAACAGCCGCGTGCTCAGCCCGGGGGGAGAGCCGGCATAGGACTGCGGCTCCCCCCGATAGGTCATGACGGTGTTGAAGATGTGCGAGCCAAAGCTGCTTTCGGCCACATGGCCGCTCTCCCGGTCCTCATAACGGATCAGGGCATGCAGCCAGCCATCGGCGGTGCCCCCCTCGCGGAAGTCATAAAGCAGTTCCGCATGCCCGGCCTGCCGCGCAAGGGCGCCCACATCCACCATCGTGGCATGATCACGCGCGAGGCAGCCCGGAAAATGCGACCCGGTGCCCCTGCCCTCCGCATCAAAACAGTCCACCCTGACCGGCAGGGTGGACAGGCTTTCCGCCATGGGGGCGGGCAGCAGCAGCGTGCGGTAACGTGCCGGGTCCGGCACCGGGAACGGCAGCAGGTAGCCACGCCCGAAAAAACGCGGGTCCAGTTTTTCAATATGCGGGTCAGGCTTCAGGTCGGCGCGCTGCACGTTCAGATGCGCGATGCGGGTGCGCCCCCCCCGCGTCACCTCGTAGCGCGGGCGCACCACGTACCCTCCGGCACGGAATTCGATCTGCTCGGGCCAGGCCAGTCCGGGCAGGACATCGCCCATGTGCACGGCCATGGTCTGGTAAGGAGCCAGTTCGCGGTCAATGGGCACCAGCGCGTCCTGCCCCATGCGGTTGAGGTGCATGCTGCCCGCCGGTATGGGCAGCGCGTGGCTGTTCTGGACCCACAGCACCACGTCCTCCCCCGCCGCCGGGGCGGGCAGGTTGGCGTAACGGCTGGCGGGCCAGGCATTGGCGTCATGCGTGACGGACAGGCTGACATTCGCGTTGCGGCCCCGCGTCTCCAGCGCGTATTTGACCACGTCATGCCCCGCAATGCCCTGCGCATGGATGAAGAGCTGGCCGGTAAACGCCGGCAGACTGAAGCGCTGGCGGATCTCGGCACTGTCAATGACAATGGCCTGCCCTGCCCCCGGCACGTCCTGCTCCCATGTATGGAGTACCTGCCCGTCGCCATCGAACAGCCGCAGCCACAGCCTGACGCCGCGCGCGCCATAGCGTGCCCAGTAATTGGCGGTGACCAGACGGGTGGAGAATTCGGCGTCGTCACGGAAAAAGGCAAGGTTGGTGGCAAAATTCAGCCGGTCCAGATAGACATGCGCGACCGAAAGCATGGCAACGGGCAGGCGCACCGGCTCCAGCGTGTGCAGCACGACGCCCGGTGGCAGCAGGGTGGACAGACGGGCGCACATGGCCGCCTGGCTGAAATCAAGCGCCCATATCGCGCGCGCCGTGGTCTGGCGCAGGTCCACGACCGGCCGCAGCGCATGGCCCGCGCGGTCCTGCCCCACCTTTAGCGAATCATGTGTGTAGATCCCGGCCACGGTAATCGGGCGGGGCAGCAGGGCCAGCAGCGTGCCGGCCATGCCGTGCGGGTCATACAGCGCCACGGGGCCCGCACTGGCAAGCTGGCGTGCCAGCACGTCCAGCCTTTCCGCGGCCAGCGGGTGTGTAAGGGCCTTGTAGGCGATATTGCCACCCGAATGCGGGTCAAAAGTACGAATGCCGAGCATGGACCTGTTCTTATTCCACTCTGGACGCAAGCGGGAGGATTATTATTCAGGCAACCGCAGGCCAAGGTAATGACGCACCGCCTCGGCCGCCATCACCGTATCATCAAGCGGGCTGGCCGGCCATGTTTCCAGCCGCCCGGCAAAGGGGCGGATACGCCCCGCCTGCATCAGTTCCTGCAGGAAGTGCCCGATCCGGCGCGAGCGCCCCGGCAGGGCCGCCACCATGACCGGGGCCGTGGTTGCCACGGCCTCCGAAATCATGGAGACACTGTCCATCGTCACCACAATGGCATCCGCGCAGGCCAGCAGCCCCAGATAGGGGTTGGGGCCGGACTGGTCCCAGATCCACGCATCCGGCCCCGCCAGCGCGTGGCGCAGTTCAAGGCAGACCTCCGGCGCGGTGCGGCGTGAGGGGGTCAGGGCAATCCCCACACGGTCGCGCCGCATCATGGCGGCAAGCCCCGCCGCCAGCGACGCCCCCTCCGCCCTGCCCAGCCGGAAGCGCCCGTTGCCCCCCCCCACCAGCACCGCAACCAGCGGGCGTGGCAGATGGGCAAGGCGTGGCGCCCATTCCACACATGCCTGCGCCAGCCGTTCCGGGGTCACGCCATGCAGCGCCGTGCGGGTCAGGACCACGTTCGGCCCCGCAATCCTGTCGTGCCGGTTGGCGATGACCAGGTCAAAGCGGTCGGGCGGCAGGCGGGGGTTCTGCACCTGGATCACCCGCGCGCCCTGCCTGCGCAGCGCCGCCCCCACCGCACCGCCACTGCCGCCAATGCTGATGACGGGATGCGCCAGGTCATCCGCCGCCAGCCCCAGCGGCTGCACGGCGCGCAGGGGGGCGGGCCACCACGCCGCCGGTACATGCCGCCACACGCCGCGTGGCACCAGCGCATGCAGGCGTGGCTCCAGGCCTGCACGCTGCGCCAGCCCGAATGTCTGCGAACGCATGCCGGCCAGGTCTGCCGCGATAACGGATGCAAGATGCGGTACTGCTGTCATCGCGCCATGTGGCGGGATGAGACGGAGCGCGTCAATGCCCGGCCCCTTTTGTCCGGCGCCCAGCCGCGCTAAGGGACAGCAATGAACGAGACAGAACCGACATTTTCCGGCATGGGGCTGGATGGCCGCGTGGTGGCCGCCCTGGCACGGATGGGGCTGCAGGCGCCTTCCGCCATTCAGGGCGCGGTCATCCCCCCCGTCATGGCCGGACGGGATGTGGAGGCACGCGCGGGCACGGGCAGTGGCAAGACCGTGGCCTTCGCCGCCCCCATCGTGTCCATGCTCATGGCGCGGGAGACCGATAACAGCCGTGTCCGCTGCCTTGTCCTTGCCCCCACGCGGGAACTGGCGGGGCAGATCGCGGGCGTGCTGCGGGGGCTTGCGCGCGGTGGCGGATTGCGGGTGATGCAGGCCACCGGGGGCACCGCGCGCGTGGCACAGGCCAGGACACTGGCGGACGGGACCGCCATCGTGGTGGGCACGCCCGGACGGGTGACCGATCTTGTACACGGGGGGGAACTGGATCTTTCGGCCGTCGGTATCTTTGTGCTTGATGAGGCGGACCGCATGCTCGACCCCGGCTTTGCCGAGGAAATGCTGGCCCTTGCCGCCGCCCTGCCGCCACGGCACCAGACCCTGCTGTTTTCCGCCACCCTGCCACCCGCCATGGCCGAACTGGCCGCCCGCCTGCTGCACCGCCCCACGCGCGTCAGCATGGCGGTGGAAGACGCGCCGGCGCCCCGCATCGCGCAATACGCCATTTTCGTGCCCATGCGGCACAAGACACAGGCCACGCTTGCCTGCCTGCGGCAATACGGCACGCAGCGCGTGATGGTGTTCGTGCGCACCCGGCAGGAAGCCGATGGCGTGGCGCGTGCCATATCGGCGCTGGTTCCCGCCATTGCCATCCATGGCGACCATTCACAGGCAAGGCGCGAGCGCATGCTGCGCGACTTCCGGCAGGGCCGCGTAGGCGTGCTGGTGGCCACCGATGTCATGGCGCGCGGAATCGATATTGACGATGTGGCCCTGGTGATCAACCACGACATTCCCCCCCAGCCCGAATCCTACGTGCACCGCATTGGCCGCACCGCGCGCGCGGGGCGCAGGGGGGTTGCCGTGGCGCTGTGCGCGCCGGAGGAACGTCAGGCGCTGCGCGAGATCGAGCGCCTGACGGGACAGCGCATCCGCATTGCCAGCCTGCCGGAATAGATGCCGCTGGGACACGGTCATGGATTTGTCATGCGCCATCGCCGCAGGTGGCCTTGCCGTCGGGTGAAGGCTGGCTAAACTGCATTGCATGATCACGCGCCACGCCCTGCACCCCCATGCCCCCGGCATGACAGACGCGGCATGCCCCACGCCGGGGCGCACATGACATGACATACGGGCCGGAGGATACGCCGCTGCCGGTGCGCGTTGCGCGGCCCACCCCGTTTCTTGACCGCCTGCCCCCTCCGCCTTCCCGCCTGCCCCGATGGACGGTCGGGATCACCCCGCCCGACCTGTCACCCTGGCTTGGGGGGAACTGCGGCATACCGGGTGTCATGCATTACGAAGGGCGCAGGCCGGGGCCGCACGTGGTGTGTGTCAGCCTGATCCACGGCAACGAGTTTTCCGGCGCCATCGTGCTTGACCGCCTGCTGCGTGCCCGCGTCCGCCCCCGCGCGGGACGCCTGTCGCTGGTTTTTGCCAACCCCGCGGCCATGGCCCTGTTCGACCCCGAAGCACCGGTCCGGGCACGCTGCGTGGACGAGGACATGAACCGCGTCTGGTCGCCCGACATGCTGGAAAGCAGCCACACGTCGCATGAACTCGATCGCGCGCGTGAACTGCTGCCAGTCATCCTGACGGCGGACAGGCTGCTGGACCTGCATTCCATGCTGTGGCCGGGCGACCCGCTGCTGCTGTCGGGCATCTCGACCGCCGGGCGGCGCATGGCGCGGCGCATTCGCGGGGTGGATATATGCGTGGCCGACCGGGGGCACAGGGGCGGGTGCAGGCTGATCGACCATCCCCGCTTTACCGGGGGAAAGGCAGCGGCCTGCCTGCTGGAAGCGGGACAGCACTGGCAGCAGGCGACGGTGGACCGGGCCATGCAGGCCGTACTGTCCGTAATCGGCCCATGCTGCGGCCTGCCGGGGGGGGATGAAGGCCCCTTGCCCCGGCATGACAGGGTGGTGACCCATGTCGTGACCGCACGGACCGGCATGTTCCGTTTTGTCCGACCCTTCCACGGGGGGGAAATCCTGCCCCATGCCGGAACGGTGGTGGCGCATGACGGGGGGGACGACATCCGCACCCCTTACCCGCACTGCATGCTGGTCATGCCCAACCTGCGCCCGGCACGCGGCCATACCGCCGTGCGCCTGGCCCGCGTGGATGCCGGCATGAATGGTAACGGCCCGGCATCCTGACCACGGCGCGCCCGCGCGTTACAAAAAAAGAATGCCGCCTTTTTGAAAAAAGGCGGCACCCGGAAACTTTTGTCTTTTTTGTCAAAGCGTTATTTTAAAGCCGTCTTTCAGGCATAGATGGGAAAGCGCGCGCACAGCGCCTTGACGCGCGCGTGCACGGCCTGCTCCGTCCTTGCACAGCCTTCCTGCCCCTCGCTTTTGGCCAGGGCGGTCAGCACCTCGTCAATCATCAGGCCCACTTCATGGAACTCCGCCTCACCAAAGCCACGCGCCGTCGCCGCCGGGCTGCCCAGACGGATGCCCGAGGTCACGGCAGGCTTTTCGGGATCAAAGGGAATGGCGTTCTTGTTGGCGGTGATGCCCGCGCGTTCCAGCGCGCGCTCGGCCGCGCGGCCCGTCACACCCTTGGGGCGCAGGTCCACCAGCAGCAGGTGGCAGTCGGTGCCGCCGGTTACGATGTCAAAGCCGCTCTTGACCAGTGTTTCGGCCAGCACGCGGGCATTATTCGCCACCGCTTCCTGATAGGTGCGGAAATCGGGGCGCAGCGCCTCGCCAAATGCCACGGCCTTGGCGGCGATGACATGCATGAGCGGACCACCCTGCAGGCCGGGGAACACGGCGGAGTTGATCTTCTTGGCCAGATCCGCGTCATTGGTCAGGATCAGCCCGCCACGCGGCCCGCGCAGGGTCTTGTGGGTGGTGGAGGTCACGACATGCGCATGCGGCACCGGCGACGGGTACAGCCCGGCCGCCACCAGTCCGGCAAAATGCGCCATGTCCACCATCAGGTAGGCACCGACCTCATCGGCAATGGCGCGGAAGCGCGCGAAATCGATGATGCGCGGATAGGCGGAGCCACCGGCCACGATCAGCTTCGGCTTCTCGGCGCGGGCCAGGCGCTCCATTTCCTCATAGTCAAGCAGTCCGTCCTGCGCGCGCACGCCGTACTGCACCGCGTTGAACCACTTGCCGGAATAGTTGGGGGCGGCGCCATGGGTCAGGTGGCCACCGGCGGCCAGGCTCATGCCCATCACGGTATCGCCCGGCTTCACCATGGCCATGAAGGCGGCCTGGTTGGCATTGGCGCCCGAATGGGGCTGCACATTGGCGAATTCGGCGCCAAACATCTGCTTCACGCGTTCGATGGCCAGGGTCTCGACCTTGTCCACTTCCACGCAGCCACCATAATAACGGCGACCGGGATAGCCCTCGGCGTATTTGTTGGTCAGCACGCTGCCCTGGGCGGCCATAACGGCGGCGGACACCATGTTCTCGCTGGCGATCAGTTCGATACCGTCGCGCTGGCGGACCTTTTCCGCATCGATAATGGCGGCCACATCGGGGTCGACTTCGGCCAGAGGGGCGCGGAAAAACTGCTTGAGTTCAGTCTGGCTGATAGGATCCGGCACCGTCATGTTTCTCCATTCATTGGATCGGCTGTCATTTCCGGGTAGGAGACGGATATGACACATAGGGGAACAGGCCTGCTATGTGCGCCATATCATGGCGGTTAGACAACGCCAAAATGATGGAGACGGGCTGATTTGACTGTTGTAGCATTTCCCACCCCCACCCGGGCCGCCCGCCAGGACATGCCATGAACACACGCCTGAAGTCCGGTCTGGCGCAGGCGCTGCTGCGCAGGCTGCCCGTAGCCCCCCCGGCGGACAGTGCGGGGCTGAAACGCGTGCTGGGCCTGGGCAGCCTGATCGCCCTGGGCGTGGGGGGCACGATCGGGGCGGGCCTGTTCTCGCTGACCGGCATTGCCGCGGGCAGCAACGCGGGGCCCGCGGTCGTCATATCCTTCGCGCTGGCGGCGGTGGCCTGCGCCTTTGCCGGGCTGTGCTATGGCGAACTGGCGGGCATGATCCCGGCGGCGGGCAGCGCCTATGTCTATGCCTATGCCGCACTGGGGGAACTGGCTGGCTGGGTGATCGGGTGGGACCTGGTGCTGGAATACACCGTGGGCGCCTCGGCCGTATCGGTCAGTTGGGCGCGCTACATGCGCTCCCTGCTGGATGGATGGGGCATTCACCTTGCCCCCCGGCTCATGGCCTCGCCCTTCGAGGTGGTGGGCATGGCCGATGGCCAGCCCGTGCACGGCATTGCCAACCTGCCGGCCGTGTTCATCATCGTGGCGATATCGGTGCTGCTCATGCGCGGCATCGCGGGTTCGGCACGGATGAACATGCTTGTCGTCATCATCAAGCTTACGGTCATCGCCGCCGTCATCGGCTTTGGCCTGCCCTACATAAAAATGGCGAACTACACCCCCTTCATCCCACCCAACACGGGTACATTCGGGGAATACGGGCTTTCGGGCATCCTGCGCGCGGCGGGTACCGTGTTCTTTGCCTATCTGGGGTTTGACGCGATCTCCACCGTGGCACAGGAAACCCGCAATCCCGGCCGGGACATGCCCATCGGCCTCATGGCCAGCCTGGCCATCTGCACGGCGGTCTATATCGCGTTTTCCTTCGTGCTGACGGGCCTGGTCAATTACCATGCCATGGCAGGCGACGCCGCCCCCGTTGCCACCGCCATTGACCAGACACCGTTCGGCTGGCTGAAGGCTGCGGTCAAACTGGGCATCATATGCGGCTTCCTGTCGGTCATACTGGTCATGCTGCTGGGGCAGAGCCGGGTGTTCTTCGCCATGGCGCGTGACGGGCTGCTGCCGCCCCTGTTCGGCCGCACCCATGCCGGATGGGGCACACCCGTGGGTTGCCACCTGTTCTTCATGGTGGTGACGGGCGGGCTTGCCGCCTTCCTGCCCATCGAGCAGCTGGCGCACATGACATCGATCGGCACCCTGCTGGCCTTTGTCATCGTATGCGTGGGGGTTATCGTGCTGCGCAGGCGTGAACCCGACCGGCCACGGGTATTCCGCGTGCCCGGCGGGGCCGTGATTCCGCTGGCCGGCATTGCAAGCTGCCTGGTCATGATGGTCTCGCTGGACGGGCTGACCTGGCTGCGGCTGGTGGGCTGGCTTGCCATCGGCATGGTGGTGTACGGGACATACGGCATGCGTCACAGCCGGCTGGCGACGACACGGGGCAAGGACATGCCTGCCATGCGGCACACGCCCTGATGGCGGCAGGATTACCGGATCATAATTTGGCGCGGGGTGGCTGCGCGATCATAGTCATCCCTTCCCTGAATGGAGTTGGATTGGATGAGTATCGGTCAGTTTCCCCAAGTAAGGCTGCGGCGCAACCGGCACGACCGGTTCACACGGCGGCTGGTAACCGAAAACACGCTTTCGACCGATAACCTGATCTGGCCGATCTTCGTGACGGAGGGGACCGGCTCGATCACCGATGTCGCGTCCATGCCCGGCGTGCAGCGTGTCAGCCTCGACCGGCTTGCGGCCCATGTGGAACCGGCGGCGAAGCTGGATATCCCCGCCATTGCCCTGTTCCCCATCACCCCCACCGAACTGCGTGACGAAGCCGGGACGGAAGCCACCAACCCCGATAACCTGATGTGCCGTGCCGCCCGGCTGCTCAAGCAGGAATTTCCCGAAATCGGCCTTGTGGGCGACGTGGCGCTTGACCCCTATACCAGCCACGGCCATGACGGCCTGATCGAAGGCGGTTACGTGGTCAATGATCCGTCCGTCAGAATCCTGACAACCCAGGCGGTCAACCAGGCGGCCGCCGGAATCGACATCATTGCCCCGTCGGACATGATGGACGGGCGCATTGGCGCCATCCGCACCGCACTGGACGCAGGCGGGCTGGTCAATACCCGCATCATGTCCTACGCCGCGAAATACGCCAGCGCTTTCTACGGCCCGTTCCGCGATGCGCTGGGTTCGGGCGGGCTGCTGACGGGCGACAAGAAAACCTACCAGATGGACCCCGCCAACAGCGACGAGGCCCTGCGAGAAGTCGGCCAGGACCTGCTGGAAGGCGCCGACATGGTGATGGTCAAGCCCGGCATGCCGTATCTGGATGTAATCCAGCGCGTGCGGCAGGAATTCGCCGTGCCAACCTTCGCCTATCAGGTCTCGGGCGAATACGCGATGCTTATGGCCGCGATCCAGAATGGCTGGCTGGACCGTGACCGCGTGATCCTGGAAAGCCTGATGTCCTTCCGCCGCGCGGGGGCGAATGGCGTGCTGACCTATTTCGCGCTGGATGCCGCCCGTCTGCTCCGGGGTTAGGCCCCCCTGCGTGAAAGCATAAGCCCGTGACCGGATAGTTGATGCCTGCAACCAGAAGAATATGATAACCGTATAGGACAGCGGCAGTCCATTTTTCCTGTTGGCCGGACTGCCTGTTCCTGTTTTCCGGCTGGTGAGAGCGCATGACCTATACATCGCCACGGCATCCGCAGCTGTTCTACACCACGGCCCCCATGCCCTGCCCCTACCTGCCGGGGCGCATGGAGCGCAAGGTCGTGACCGAAATTGGCGGGACGGAGGCGGTCGCCTTCCATAACCGCCTGTCACGCGCGGGCTTCCGCCGCAGCCACACCATTGCCTATGCCCCGGTCTGCGCAAGCTGCACGGCATGCACGCCCATACGCGTGCCGGTGGCGCGCTTTGCCCCCAGCCGTACGCAGCTGCGCATAAGGCGCCGCAATGCCGGACTGCGTGCAACCCGCGTCCCCCCGCGTGCAACGCCGGAGCAGTACACCCTGTTCAGCGCCTACCAGTCCATCCGGCATGTGGGGGGGGACATGGCCTCCATGACCTTTCCCGACTATCGGGCGATGATCGAGGATACCACGGTCGAGACCTTCATGATCGAATTCCGTGACACGGAAGGCACGCTGGCCTGCGTGGCGCTGGTGGACCAGCTGGATGACGGGCTATCCGCCGTTTATGATTTCTATGATCCCGGCCAGCAGCACAGATCACTGGGCACCTTCGCGGTGCTTCACCTGATTGACCATGCCCGCATGCTCGACCTGCCCTACCTGTATCTTGGCTACTGGATAAGCGAGAGCCGCAAGATGGCCTACAAGGCCCGCTTCCGCCCGGCCCAGATCATGACACGCGGCGTATGGCACGACCTGGACCTGGCTGACTACGCCAGCCAGCAGGCGCATGAAAGCGCCTTCCTGCCGGACGGAATGTTCCGCCCGGCATAACAGGCTGTATTAGAAACCGCTTGAAAACAACTTATTGACAAAAAACAATAAAAGTTTCCGGGAGCCGCCTTTTTTGAAAAGGGGCACGCGCCCCGGCAATTTCTGTTCCTTTTTGTCAGTATTCAGCCACGCGGCCTGCGGGTGGCCCATGCGGGCGCGGGTTTGCCCATTTCCGCGCGCTTGCCTACATAATCCTTCAGATCGGCAAAGGCGCGCACGCGCGCGGGATCGGGCCACGCCACACCCGCATCGGCCGTGAACACCACCGCATCCTTCAGGCCGCCATCCTTGTATTTCTGCAAGATGACACCAAGGCCGCGCGCCATTTCAGGCAACTGGTCCAGCGGAAAGACCAGCATGCGCCGGTTCTGGCCCAGCACCAGCACATGATCCCCTTCCGCCGGGACGCAGATCAGGGCACTTTCCCGGTCCTTCAGGTTGAGCACCTGCCTGCCGGTGCGTTTTTCCGCCGTCATGGCCGATTCCGCCACGATCATGCCGCGCCCCGTGCTGGACGCGAGCAGTCGCCTGCGCGCGTCATCCAGCGGGAACATGGTGATGATGTCCTCATCATTGGACAGGTCGATCAGCAGCCGCAGCGGCTGGCCATCACCGCGCCCGCGCGGCAGATCGGCCACCCGCAGGGTAAAGGCACGCCCGTCGGTCGCGAACACGCACAGCCGGTCATTGCTGTAGCATTCGACCGCCATGCCAAGATCATCCCCTTCCTTGAATTTGAGCGCCTGCGGGTCCTGCCCATGGCCGCGCACGGTACGGATCCAGCCCTTCTGTGACAGGATGACCGTAAGCGGGTCGCGTTCGACCGGCAGGGCGGCTTCCACATCGATTTCAACGGGGGCATCGGCCAGCAGGCTCCGCCGCTTGCCCAATGTGCCGCCGCCAAAGGTCTTCTGGATATCCTTGATCTCGCCCGCGATATGCTTCCACCGCTGGCCTTCGTTCTCCAGCAGGTCGTGCAGCGCCTGTTTCTCGGCACTGAGCCTGGCGTGCTCGTTGCGGATCTCCATTTCCTCCAGCCGCCGCAGGCTGCGCAGGCGCATGTTGAGCACCGAATCCGCCTGCAGTTCGGTCAGGTCAAACGCCGCGATCAGGGCCGATTTCGCATCATCTTCCTCGCGCACGATACGGATCACCTCATCCAGATTGAGGTAGACCGCAAGGAAGCCGTTCAGGATTTCCAGCCGCCGGTCAACCGCCTGCAGGCGGTTGGCGCTGCGCCGCAGCAGCACGTCATGGCGGTGGTCCAGCCATGCCTGCAGCACCTCCTTCAGGCTCCGCACGCCGGGCACCTGGTCGGCCCCCAGCACGTTCATGTTCAGTCCGAAGCGGCTTTCAAGCTGGGTCGCGCGGAACAGTGTTTCCATCAGCACCGCAGGCTCGATGCCACGGGATTTCGGCTCCAGCACCAGCCTTATGTCGGTCGTGCTTTCATCACGGATATCGGCCAGCAGCGGGAGCTTCTTCTGCTCCATAAGATCCGCCACCTGCTCGATCAGGCGGGATTTCTGCACCTGATACGGGATTTCGGTCACCACGATCTGCCATGTGCCGAAACGTCCCTGCTCCACATCCCATTTCGAGCGGATGCGGAAGGAACCACGCCCCGTCTCGTAAGCACGGAGTATGGCGTCCCGGTCCTCGACAATGCTGCCGCCGGTAGGAAAATCGGGACCGGGCATATGGGCCAGCAGTTCCGCCGTGGTGGTGGCGGGCTTGCGGATCAGGGCCAGCGCGGCCGCGCAGATTTCACCCACGTTGTGGGGCGGGATCGATGTCGCCATGCCCACGGCAATACCCGCCGCCCCATTGGCCAGCAGGTTGGGAAAGGCCGCCGGCAGGACGACGGGCTCATGTTCCTCCCCGTCATAGGTGGGACGGAAATCGACGCTGTCCTCGTCAATCCCTTCCAGCAGGGCCTTGGCCACCGCTGTCAGGCGGGATTCGGTGTACCGCATGGCGGCGGCGTTATCACCATCGATGGAGCCGAAATTGCCCTGGCCTTCCACCAGCGGGTAGCGCACGGCAAAATCCTGGGCCAGCCGCACCAGCGCCTCATAGACCGAGGCATCACCATGCGGGTGGTATTTACCGATTACGTCACCCACCACGCGGGCGCATTTCTTGAACCCTGCGGTGGGGTCCAGCTTGAGCTGCTGCATGGCATAGACCATGCGCCGGTGCACCGGCTTCAGCCCGTCACGCACATCGGGCAGCGAGCGCGACATGATGGTTGACATGGCATAGGCCAGATAGCGCTCGCTCAGCGCATCGGCCAGCTTGGTATCTTCAATATGGCCGGCTGTTGTATCCACAGGCATGCGATCTTCCTCCCGCAGGTGAACAGATAGCGAAACTTTGGGGTTTGTCCAATGGTTCTGTCAGCCCGGCGGGTTGGCCGGGTCTTCTTCCCGCTCACCATCAGCGGGGATGTCGGCCCTGCGGGCGATCATGTCCGCAAGCCTGCCCCGGGCCTCGGGCACCGGGCGGTGGCGCTGGCCAAAGGCGTCGCGCCGCAGGAAATGGCCTGAAAGCCGCAGCCCGTCATGCCAGTCCCGTGGCGTAGCAACCTGCTGCGGATGCAGGATGAAACCGGGCAGTGGCAGCAGGCGGTCGCGCCACGCCCCCGCCTTTTCATCCGATACCGCCCGCCCGGTGCGGGGCGAGACCCAGCGCAGATCCTCACGGCTGCCACCAAGGGCACAGCCGCCCAGGTCCAGCCCGAACCCCAGATCCGACAGCAGCATAAGCTCCCACCGCACGATCTCGGGCATGGCTTCGGCCTCCGCCCATTGCGGGTCAAGGCTGATGCGCGCCAGCAGGCTGGTCAGTCCCTGGAATATGGCCGGATGCGGCTCACGCTCGGGCAGGCAGTCATCGGCCAGCGCGCACAGTGAGGCCAGCATGGCCAGCGGCAGCGGATAATCAAGGATACGCGCGGCCGAGGCATGGACCGTCTCGGCGGTAATGCTGCCCAACTGCTCGGGCAGGCGCGCGGTCCAGCGCGCACGCACCAGGTTGCCAGTCTGCCATGTCGCACGGCCCCGGCTGGCGGAGCCGCCACGGGCCAGACCATGATACAGGCCGTACTCGCCGGTCAGCACATGCACGATGGCGCTGCCTTCCCCATAGGGGGTGGCCGAAAGCACAAGGGCGGGTGCCTCCCATTCCATCAGGAGACACCCGCCCTTGCACGTAAGGAACCGGAAACCGGCAAGTTTTTACTGACCTGCGGCCTTTGCCACTTCAGCGGCAAAGTCGTTTTCTTCCTTCTCGATGCCTTCACCAAGCTGGAAGCGATCGAAACCGGTCAGCTTCGCACCCGCCTTCTCCACGATCTTGCGCACGCGGCTCTCGCCATCATGCACCCAGATCTGCTCCAGCAGCACCACTTCCTCGTAGAACTTGCGGATACGGCCATCGACCATCTTCTCGATGATCGCATCGGGCTTGCCCGACGCCTTGGCCTGCTCCACCAGCACCGCGCGCTCACGCTCCAGCGCCTGCGGGTCAACGCTGTCCACATCCAGCGCCGCCGGACGGGTGGCGGCAACATGCATGCCGATGCGGCGGCCCAGGTCTTCCAGCGCCTCGCTGGCGGAAGGGGCCTCGACGGCGGCCAGAACGCCAATCTTGCCAAGCCCGGGGCTGACCGCGCCATGCACGTAGGTCGCGACCACGCCAGACGGCACGCTCAGCACGCGGGCGCGGCGGATGGACATGTTCTCGCCAATGGTGGCGATCAGGTGGGTCAGTTCATCGGCAACGGTGCGGCCGCTTTTCAGCACGGCGGCCTTCAGCTTTTCCAGATCGTCGCCAACGCTCAGGGCGGCATGCGCCACTTCCGAGACGAAGTTCTGGAAATGCTCGTTACGCGCCACGAAGTCGGTCTCGGCATTGATCTCGACCATGGCGGCCTTCAGGTCCGTCTGGGCAACACCCACCAGACCTTCCGCCGTGACACGGCCGGACTTCTTGGCCGCGGCCGAAAGGCCCTTCTTGCGCAGCCAGTCGATCGCGCCTTCGATGTCGCCTTCGGCTTCCTTGAGGGCCTTCTTGCAGTCCATCATGCCCGCGCCGGTCTTCTCACGAAGTTCCTTTACGAGTGCTGCAGTAATTTCCGCCATTATCCTGATACTCCTTACGACAGGCGCACGCCCCGCACTGTCTGCGGAGCGTGCGCCTGCCCGTTCAGTTGCACCTTGCGGCCATCATGCCGCGCTGGTGCCGGTTTTCTTATTCGGCGCTCGCTGCGGCTTCGGTCACGGCCGTTTCCACCGCCGGGTCAACCGGCAGTTCCTCGGACGCGCCGAAATCCTCGCCCGACGCACCCAGCTCGGCGGAGATGCCATCCAGCACGGCGGAAGACACGAGTTCGCAATACAGCGCGATGGCGCGGATGGCGTCGTCGTTGCCCGGGATCGGGAAGGTCACGCCACGCGGGTCGGAGTTGCTGTCCAGCACGGCCACAACCGGGATGCCCAGCTTGTTGGCTTCCTCGACCGCCAGCTTTTCCTTGTTCGTGTCGATCACGAACAGGATGTCCGGCAGGCCGCCCATTTCCTTGATGCCGCCGAGCGAACGCTCCAGCTTCTCACGGTCTCGGGTGATGTCCAGGACTTCCTTCTTGGTCAGGCCCTGGGTGCCGTTTTCCAGCATTTCGTCAATGCTGCGCAGGCGCTTGATCGAACCGGTGATGGTCTTCCAGTTCGTCAGCATGCCGCCCAGCCAGCGGTGGTTGACGTAATACTGGCCGCAGCGCTTGGCGGCTTCGGCAATCTGGTCGGCTGCGGCGCGCTTGGTGCCCACGAACAGCACGCGGCCACCACCGGCCACGGTGTCACGGATCGCCTTGAGCGCGCGGTCCAGCATGGGAACGGTCTGCTGCAGGTCGATGATGTGGACCTGGTTGCGCACACCGAACAGGTACGGCGCCATGCGCGGGTTCCAGCGGCGGGTGTGGTGACCGAAGTGAACACCGGCCTCAAGCAGCTGGCGCATCGTGAATTCAGGCATCGCCATGTCGGCTAAATCCTTGTGTCTGGTTTATCCTCCGTGAAGCACGCCCTTTGCAGGACACCAGAGGTTTTGGCTTCACGTGTGAATTGGCCCCCACATGGGGCCGTGGCGGGATATGGCCGTTCCCGACGCATATTGCAAGACCCGCGGGACCGTCCGGGCAATCGTGATGCAACTTTTTTACCATCATCGGGTTAGCCTGCGCACGGATGCCATGCCATCCATCGGCGCGCGCGCCCGATATCCCGATCACGGACAAAGGACCGATCCCCCATGGCGATCACCAAATACGCGACAGCACACTGGTCAGGCGGACTGAAGGACGGCAGGGGCGAAATCTCGACCCAGAGTGGCTCGCTGCGGAACCAGCCCTATGGTTTCAACACCCGTTTCGAGGGCAGCCCCGGCACCAACCCCGAGGAACTGCTGGGGGCGGCCCACGCCGCATGCTTTGCCATGGCGCTATCGGGCATTCTGGGTGGCGCGGGGCTTACGGCCACGTCGCTTGACGCGAAATCCGAGATCGTCCTGGAAAAACAGGGCGAAGGCTTTGCCATCACGGCCGCGAAGCTGACCCTGGAAGCCGCAATCCCGAATGCGACGGAGGAACAGTTCCGGGAACTGGCGGAAAAGGCCAAGGCAGGCTGCCCCGTTTCCAAGCTGTTCAACGCCACCATCACGCTGGATGCAAAGCTGAAGGGCTGAGCTGCCGGATGGCGCGGGGCGCACAGGCGTTCCGCGCCAGACCTCGTACCACGCCAGACCTGCCACCCCCGGTGAAGGGCATCTGCCAGCCGTCAGGTTACAGGATCACCGGTTCCAGATTGCCCACCTGCCCCCGGTGGCGCAGCAGGTGATCAGCCAGAACGCAGGCCATCATCGCTTCACCCACCGGCACGGCGCGGATACCGACACAGGGGTCATGACGCCCCCTGGTCATGACATCCACGTTCTCCCCTTCGCGCGTGACGGAGGGAACGGGCGTCAGGATTGAACTGGTCGGTTTGACCGCAAAACGCGCAATGACCGGCTGGCCGGTGGAAATGCCACCCAGCACGCCGCCCGCGTGGTTGGAAGCGAACCGGACCCTGCCGTTTTCCATGCGCATCGGATCGGCATTTTCCTCCCCCGTCAGGCAGGCGGATGCAAACCCTTCCCCGATCTCGACCCCCTTGACGGCGTTGATGCTCATCAACGCCATGGCAAGGTCGGAATCCAGCTTGCCATAGATCGGCGCGCCCAGCCCCGGCGGCACGCCTTCGGCCACCACCTCGATCACGGCGCCGATGGAGGAACCGTTCCTGCGGATATCCGCCAGATAGTCTTCCCACACCGGCAGCATGCCCGCATCCGGGCAGAACAGCGGATTGGCGTTTACCAGATCCCAGTCCATACGCGCGCGGTCAACCGCATGCGGCCCGATCTGGACCAGGGCTGCACGAATGCGCACGCCGCCGCCCAGTACCCTGCGCGCCACGGCACCGGCGGCCACGCGCATGGCCGTCTCCCGCGCGGAGGACCGGCCGCCGCCACGATAATCGCGGATGCCGTATTTCATGTCATAGGCCACATCGGCATGGCCGGGGCGGTAACGGGTGGCGATATCACCATAATCACGCGAGCGCTGGTCGGTATTGCGGATCAGCAGTGAAATGGGGGTGCCTGTCGTCCTGCCTTCGAACACGCCGGACAGGATCTCGACCTGATCGGCCTCCTGCCGCTGGGTGGTGAATTTCGACTGGCCGGGCCTGCGGCGGTCCAGCCAGGGCTGGATATCCGCCACGTCAAGCGCCAGACCAGGCGGGCAGCCATCGATCACGCAGCCAATGGCGGGGCCGTGGCTTTCCCCCCATGTCGTGACACGGAACAGATGGCCGAAGGTATTATAGGACATACAGGCAGGCTTCCCGCGATCAGTTACCCGCGACCGTGATGTCCGGCGCGGTGGGGTTCTTCATACCGACAATATGGTAGCCGGAATCAACGTGGTGGATCTCACCGGTCACGCCACCCGACAGGTCGGAGAGCATGTACAGCCCCGCCCCGCCCACTTCCTCAAGCGACACGTTGCGCTCCAGCGGGGAATTGTACTGGTTCCATTTCAGGATATAGCGGAAATCACCGATCCCGTTGGCCGCCAGCGTCATGACCGGCCCCGCCGAAATGCCGTTGACGCGAATGCCCTCGCTGCCCAGATCCACCGCCATGTAGCGCACCGAAGCCTCAAGGGCCGCCTTGGCCACGCCCATCACGTTGTAATGTGGCATGACGCGCTCGGCACCAAGGTAGGTAAGCGTGAGCAGCGAGCCGCCGGGGTTCATGATCGCGGCCGCACGGCGGGCCACGGCGGTGAAGGAATAGCATGAGATGTCCAGCGCCTTGAGAAAGGCGTCACGCGGGGTATCGACATAGCGCCCGCGCAGGAACTGCTTGTCCGCCCAGCCGATGGCATGGACCAGGAAGTCGATCTTGCCCCATTCCTTTTCGATCGCGTCAAAGGTCGCGTCAATGGCCGCGTCATCGCTCACGTCACACGGCAGCACCAGCGTCGAGCCGACACTTTCGGCCAGCGGGCGCACGCGCTTGCCCAGCGCTTCGCCCTGATAGGTAAAGGCCAGTTCCCCGCCCTGCTCCGCCACGGCGCGCGCAATGCCCCAGGCGATGGAGCGGTCATTCGCCACCCCCATGACAAGCCCCCGCTTCCCTTTCATCAATGTTCCCTTGATGGAGATTTTGGGCGCGCCGTCTGACATGCTCGTATATCCTTAATGGTGAATGACGGATGAAATTTCGGCCTCGTGGTTGCACAAGCTGCCGTTTCGGACAAGATGCCGAATGGCGTAATTGTAGCTAATATTCCTCGCACGGTAACTTACCTTATGTTTCCATATGTTTCCGCATGACCCGTTCCGCCCCGCGCGGAACCGGGAATGCGGGACAGCCAGCACCGCGGAACAGCCCTTTCATGACCCTTCCCCTCATTGCCCTTGATGCCGACCCGTTCACCCTTTTCGAAACCTGGATGGCGGATGCCACCGCCCATGAACCGAACGACCCCAATGCCATGGCGCTGGCCACCGCAACGCCGGACGGGCGACCGTCGGTGCGCATGATCCTGCTCAAGGGGGCCGACCGGCGCGGCTTTGTGTTCTACACCAACCTCAACAGCCGCAAGGCCGGCGAGCTTGCGGCCAACCCGCAGGCGGCCCTGCTGTTCCACTGGAAAAGCATCCGCCGCCAGATCCGCATCGAAGGCCCGGTGGAGCCGGTCACGCCGGCCGAGGCCGACGCCTATTTCGCCAGCCGCAGCCGTATCTCGCGCCTGGGGGCAATTGCATCGAACCAGTCGCACCCGCTGGCCGACCGCGCGGTATTCGAGGCAGCCGTGGCGGAACTGGAAGCCCGCTACCCCGAACCGGACGCGGTCATTCCCCGCCCCGCCAACTGGAGCGGATTTCGCCTGGTGCCCCGGCATTTCGAGTTCTGGCAGGACCGCCCCTACCGCCTGCACGACCGGGTGGTGTGGGACCGCGAGGGCACGGACGGGGCATGGAGCAGCGAACGCCTTTACCCCTGATTCCTGAACTTAGGGGCGGCTGGTCCGTTCTCTCCCCTGAAAGGCGCCGCCACGGCGTGGTGCCGGCGGATCAGGAGAGAAACCGGATGTGTGTGCGCAGGATATTGCTGCCCCTGGGTGGAATGAGTCACGCGGAAAGCGCGCTGCAGGTCGGCGGCGCCATCGCACGCATGTTTGACGCCCATCTCGCCGTACTGCATGTCGGCACCGACATGCAGGAAGTCGGCCCCCTGGTGGGTGAAGGCCTGTCGGGTGCGATGGTACAGGACATGATTACCGCCGCGCTCAAGGAAAGTGCCGCTCGCCTGCACGGCGTACGCGCGCTGTTCGATGCATTCATCGTGCGCGAGAAGATCCCGGTCGTGGCGGTTGATTCGCCTTTCTCGCCCGCGGGCATGCATGCCCTGTCGGCCAGTTTCATTGCCCATAGCGGCCATACCCGCAGTGTCGTGGCCTTCCAGGCGCGGCTGTCGGACCTTGTCGTGCTGCGCCAGCCCAACCCGGAGGGGGATGTCTCCTCCTCCGACACACTGCACGCCGTGTTGTTTGAAAGTGGGCAGGGCGTGATCATCGTCCCCCCCGTCGCCCCGCCCACGGTGGGAAAGCGCATCTGCATTGGCTGGAACGGCACGTCGGAGGCGGCATCGGCCATCCACCATGCCCTTCCCCTGCTGCGCCGCGCGCAGGCGGTGTGCATCCTGTACAGTCCCGCCTACCAGCGGCCGGGACCGGAGGCACGTCATGTCAGCTCCTTTCTCTCGCTTCACGGTGTAACCGCGCATATTCACGAATTTGGTAGTGATTCCCACCCGGTGGGCGAGGACATGCTGGCCGCCGCCCACGCCTTCAACGCCGACATGCTTGTCATGGGGGCCTATTCCCACTCCCGCCTGCGTCAGATGATTCTGGGCGGTGTGACGCGGCATATGCTGGAAAACAGCGACATTACCGTGCTGATGAGCCGCTGAACCGGGGATGGAACCCGCCCGACCGACAGGGCCGGGCGGGAGATGGACAATTTTGCAAAAAAATATGTATAAATGTCGCGCTTCTCTTGATTTTACGCTCCGTGAGGGTTAGGTGTGGCGTGAAAAGAACGCCCTGACCTAGTGTAAAATCTGGCGTGGAGGACATTATGCGCATCAATGCGGAGATTATGGCGGCCCTGAAGGCGGCGGGCGAAGATGCGCCCGCGGTCCTTCGGGCCGCCCTGACGCGGCTGCGCGGGCGGATTGCCCTGGTTTCCTCCTTCGGGGCGGAATCGGCGGTCATGCTGGCCCTTGCCGCTGAAATTGACCCCGACGTGCCGGTCCTGTTCCTGCAGACCGGCCAGCATTTTCCCGAAACGCTGGAATACCGGCAGGAACTGGCCCGCGTGCTGGGCCTGCGTGACGTGCGTGACCTCCACCCGGCTGAAAAACAGATCGAGAAACGTGACCCTCAGGGCCAGCTCTGGGCGTTCGACCCCGATGCCTGCTGCGCGCTACGCAAGGTCGAACCGCTGGATGAGGCCATGATCCCGTTCGATGCGTGGATTACCGGGCGCAAGCGCAGTCAGGCCGCAACCCGGCAGGGGCTGCCGGTGGTGGAAGAGGCCGCGGGCGGCAGGATCAAGATCAACCCGCTGATCGCCTGGACCCCGCGCGAACTTGATGCCGAAATCACGCGCCGCAACCTGCCGCGCCACCCGCTTACCCTGCGCGGCTACCCTTCGATCGGGTGCGCGCCGTGCACCCGGCCCGTGGCGGAAGGCGAAGACCCGCGCCAGGGCCGCTGGGCCGGTCAGGCCAAGACGGAATGCGGCATTCACCTTCCCACCGCCAGCTGAATGGCGGGGGTTTCCCCTTAACCGGCCATACCGGCCGCCTGTTTTCTTTCCTGTAACGGAAGGTCTTAATTCCATGGACGATCTCGACCAACTCGAGGCGCAGAGCATCTTCATCCTGCGTGAAGCCTACCGGAAGCTGAAGCCGCTGGCGATGCTGTGGTCGCTGGGCAAGGATTCCAATGTCATGGTCTGGCTGGCGCGCAAGGCCTTCCTCGGTCGCGTGCCCTTTCCCGTGATGCATGTCGATACGGGCAAGAAATTCCCCGAGATGTACCAGTTCCGCGATGAATATACCAAGAAGTGGAACCTGGACCTGCTGCTGGGCGACTGCCCGCCGGTAGAGGAAATCGACCCCACCCTGCCGCCCGCCGCCCGTTCCGCCGCGCGCAAGACGGCAGGGCTTGCCGCCATGATCGACAAGTACAAGCTGGCGGGCGTGATCGCGGGCATCCGCCGTGACGAACAGGCCACCCGTGCCAAGGAACGCGTGTTCAGCCCCCGTGGCTCGGGCCACAAATGGGATGTGCGCAACCAGCCCCCCGAATTCTGGGACCAGTACGCCACCCCGCACGAGCCCGGCATGCATGTGCGCGTCCACCCCCTGCTGTCGTGGCGTGAGATCGACATCTGGCGCTACATCGAGCGCGAGGGCATCCCGCTGGTTGACCTGTATTTTGCCAGGGACGGCAAGCGCTACCGCTCCCTGGGGGATCAGGACATCACCAGCCCGGTGGAAAGCAATGCCACGACCGTGGCCGAGGTGATTGCCGAACTCGAAACCTCGCGCACCTCCGAACGTGCGGGGCGCGCCATGGACCATGAATCCGAAGACGCGTTCGAACGCCTGCGCGTGGCCGGTTATCTCTGAGCGGACAGGACGGAGTTATATGACAATGAATACAGTCCCGACCCCTGCCCCGCAGGAAGCCGCGACCCCCATCGTGATCGTGGGCCATGTCGACCATGGCAAGTCCACCCTGATCGGCCGCCTGCTGTATGATACCGACAGCCTGCCCGACGGGCGCGTGGCCCAGATCATTGAATCCAGCAAGAAGCGCGGACTCGCGGTGGAATGGAGCTTCCTGCTCGACAGCCTGCAGATCGAGCGTGACCAGGGTGTTACGGTGGATTCCACCCGCATTCCCTTCCGTCTGGGCAAGCGCCAGTTCGTGATCGTGGATGCGCCGGGCCACCGCCAGTTCCTGCGCAACATGATTACCGGTGCCGCCGATGCCGAAGCCGCCGTGCTGGTGGTGGATGCGAATGAAGGCGCGCAGGAACAGACCCGCCGCCACGCCATGCTGCTGCGCCTGATCGGGATCCGCCATGTCATCGTGCTGATGAACAAGGTCGATATCCTGGATTACGACCAGAAGAAGATCGAGGCCGCCGAGCGCGACATCACCACCCTGCTGCACCAGCTTGAAATCGAGCCGACCGTGTTCGTCCCCGCCTCCGCGCGTGAAGGCGACAACATGGCCTCACGCTCCGATAAAATGCCGTGGTACAAAGGCCCCACGCTGACCGAAGCGCTGGCCGCCGTCCCCGCTCCTTCCTCACGCGCCGACCTGCCGCTGCGCCTGCCGGTGCAGGATGTCTACCGTTTTGATACCAAGCGCGTGGTCGTGGGCCGGATCGAACGCGGGCGCATCCGCGTGGGCGACGAGGTGGTGATCGGCACGCATGGCGCACGCGCGCGCATCGCCACCATCGAAAGCTGGCACACCGCCCCGCAGGTCGCGGCCATTGCAGGGCAGTCGGTTGCGGTTACACTGGAGCCGGACGTGATCCCCGACCGGGGTGACTTCCTGTTCCCGGCCGACCATGCGCCGCTGCGCGCCGCGCGCATCCGCACCCGCCTGTTCTGGCTGCGCCAGGAACCGCTGCGCGTGGGGGAAAGCTTCAGGCTGCGCCTTGCCACCGCTGAACATCAGGTAACGGTTGCCGCCATTGATTCCGTGGTGCGGCTGGAAGACCTGACCGAACACCCCGCCGCCGAAGTCCCGCCCGAAGGCTTTGCCGAGATTACGCTGGCCGTATCCGAAACCATGCTGTTCGACCCCTTCCTGCCCGGCACGGCGGATGGGCGCGGCGTACTGGTGGACCGTAACCAGCAGATCGTGGGCGGCGCGCCGCTGATTGGCGTGGCCGAGAGCGTTGCCGGCCGCAATGCCATCCACCCCACGGGCAGCGCCGTCTCGCCATGGGACCGGGCACGCGCCAAGGGGCATCGTGGCGGTGTATTCTGGATGACCGGGCTGCCGGGCGCGGGCAAGAGCACGCTGGCGCGCGGGGCGGAAAACCGCCTGTTCGCCCGTGGCATCGACGTATCGGTACTGGATGGTGACACGCTGCGCGCGGGGCTGTGCTCGGACCTGGGCTTCTCGGATGCCGACCGGCGCGAGAACGTGCGCCGTGCCGCCGCCGTGGCCCGCATCCTGGCCGAAAGTGGCCAGGTGGTGATCGTGGCGCTGATCTCCCCCACCGTGGCGGACCGCGAGCTGGCCCGCCAGATCGTGGGCGAGGGTTTCCATGAAATCTTCATCGATACGCCACAGGCCACCTGTGAGCAGCGTGACCCCAAGGGGCTGTATGCTGCCGCCCGCGCAGGCAGAATCGAAGGCTTCACCGGCATCGACGCGCCTTATGAGGCCCCCGCCAACCCGGCCCTGCGGCTGGAGACGGCAGGCGCCACAAGCGACGAGACGGCCGCCCGCCTTGCCACCTATATCGGTGACGCGATCCGGCTGGACGATGGCGCGCGGCGCCAGCAGTCCTGAACGTACCGGCCCACCCGTACCGCGCCGGGTGGGCCATGAATACAGGTGCGGGCTGAAATTAAGGCAGGGCGTGCGCTTGTAAATGCGTGCGCCTTTTCCTACCAGTGTCGATAGAAATGAAACCTGTTGCCTGAAGGGGATCGGTTTACAAGTGGATGTCAGGAACAATCGCCGGGACAGCACCGGCGCAAGCGTCATTACCGCCAACCGCCTGCTTGATGGCCGGATTGTCTGGCTTGCCGCACAGGGCTGGTCGGAACTGATCACCCATGCCCGCGTGTTCGACAATGCGGAAATCGAGGACGCCATAAAACAGGCCAGGGCCATGCCGGAAGCCCGCACGGTTGTCGGCATTTATGGCGTGCAGCTTGACCCTGATGCCACCGGTCTCACCCCCCTTACGGTCCGTGAACGCATCCGGGCGTTCGGGCCGAGTGTCCATCCTGATTTCGCGCCCGTGGAGACATCCGATGTCCACTGACACCACGACCCTGCCGGTCGGGCGATATGCCTATGACCAGGTGGACCGTACCTTCCTGTCGCAGCGCGTGGCCCAGTTCCGCGAGCAGGTGGCCCGCCGCGTGGCCGGCGACCTGAGCGAGGACGAGTTCAAGCCGCTGCGCCTGATGAACGGGCTGTACCTGCAGCTTCACGCCTACATGCTGCGCGTGGCCGTGCCCTATGGCATGATGGGCTCTGACCAGATGCGCGCGCTGGCCCATATCGCACGTACGTATGACCGCGATTACGGGCATTTCACCACGCGCCAGAACGTGCAGTTCAACTGGATCCGGCTGGAAGATACGCCCGATATCCTCGAACACCTTGCCGGTGTGGACATGCATGCCATCCAGACCAGCGGCAACTGCATCCGCAACGTGACATGCGACGAGTTTGCGGGGGCGGCTGCCGACGAACTGCTTGATCCGCGCATCCATGCCGAGATCCTGCGCCAGTGGTCCACCCTGCACCCCGAATTCACCTTCCTGCCGCGCAAGTTCAAGATTGCCATCAGTGGCAGCCCGCATGACCGGGTGGCCGCCCGCTTCCATGATATCGGGCTGGTGGCACGTCCCGGCCCGCAGGGGCGGCCGGTGTTTGACGTGTTCGTGGGCGGCGGGCTTGGCCGTACGCCGATCATTGGCGTCAAGCTGCGTGACACCCTGCCCGAAGAGGACCTGGTCGCCTATCTCGAGGCGATCGTGCGCGTGTACAATGCCTATGGCCGACGCGACAACATGTACAAGGCGCGCATCAAGATTCTGGTGCAGGCCCTTGGTGTCGAGGCATTCCGGGAAAAGGTGGACGCGGAATTCGCGCTGATGAACCGCGCGGACTACCGGCTTGACCCCGCCATTGTGGACGGCATCCGCGCGCGCTTCGGCATTCCCCCGCTGAACGCCCCGGCCGATGCGGAACAGACACTGGCGGCCAGCCGTAAAGCGGACCCGGCCTTTGACCGCTGGGTACGCACCAACACCCATCCCCACCGGCACGAGGGCTTCATCTGCGCGGTCATCTCGGTCAAGCCCGATGGCGGCATTCCAGGCGACATCACCGCCGACCAGATGGATCTTGTGGCCGATCTGGCGGACAGCCATTCCTTTGGCGAAATCCGCGTGACCCACATGCAGAACGTGGTGCTGGGCCATGTGCGCAAGGACCAGCTGCACGACCTGTGGCGCAAGCTGGCGGCCGCGAACCTGGCCACGCCCAATATCGGGCTGGTGGGCGACATCATCGCCTGCCCGGGGCTGGATTACTGCGCGCTGGCCAATGCGCGCTCCATCCCCATCGCACAGAAACTGAGCGCACGCTTCGCCAACCCCGAACTGCAGGAGCGCATCGGGCCGCTCAACATCAACATCTCGGGCTGCATCAATGCCTGCGGGCACCATCATGCGGGGCATATCGGCATTCTGGGCGTGGACAAGCGCGGGCAGGAATTCTTCCAGCTTACCCTTGGCGGTTCGGCAGGCAGGGATGTGGCCATCGGCCAGATCATCGGCCCGGCCCTGCCGGAAGATGAAACGGTGGACGCCATTGCCCGGCTGATCGACGCCTATCTTGTGCTGCGCCATGACAATGAGCAGTTTCTCGACACCTACCGGCGCCTTGGCGCCGCCAGCTTCAAGGATGCCGTCTATGCCCCTGCTTGAGAACGGCCAGATCACGCCGGACCGCTGGCATGTGGCGGTGGACGGTGAACCCCTGCCGGAAGGTGCGGTGATCGTTCCCCTCGAACGGCTTGAGGAAGGGCTTGCCCGCACGGGTGACGCCCCGCTGGGCGTGGCCATTGCACCGGATGTGGATGTGGCGGTGCTGCGCACGGCCCTGCCCCGGCTGGAACTGGTGGCGGTCACCTTCCCCATATTCCGTGACGGGCGGGCGTTTACGCAGGCCCGCGCCCTGCGTGAGCATCTGGGCTTTAAGGGTGAGATCCGCGCCACCGGCAAGCCGCTGCCCGACCAGTACGAATTCCTGCTGCGCTGCGGCGTGACCACCGTGCAGACCGAACGCGCGGAAGACATAAGCGTGTGGCGGCAGGCGCATGAGATCATCACCATCGCCTACCAGCCTTCCACCCTGCATGAGCGCCCGCAGGGGCTGGGGCTGCGCCGCTTCCTGGGCTGACCGGTGGGGTGGGAAAGCCCGCCTGCTTTCCCCCCGGCGCGCGGCGTGTTACCGCACCATCATGCGCAACCGTGTTTTACCGCTGCTTACGCCATGACCCGTATGCACATAACGGGGCGGGACCTGTGCGCGGCCCTACTGGGTGCAGGCTGGTGGGGACTGGCCTCACTGCTTGCCCCCGTGCTGCGTGCAAACCTGCGCAGGCGGGCGCGCCGGGGCCGGGAAATCGCAGCCTGCCTGCCCCAGCGGCGGGGCATCGCCAGCCGGTCGCGGCCCGCAGGCCGGCTGATATGGCTCCATGCTTCCAGCGTGGGGGAAAACGTGGCGATCATACCGGTGATCGGCCAGCTACTGATCAATGACCCATCCGTGCATGTGCTTGTCACCACCGGCACCGTAACGGGAGCCGAGGTACTGGTGGCGCGTGTGGCCGACATGGCAGGGCATGGGCGCGTGATCCACCAGTTCGCCCCGCTTGACGTACCACGCTGGGTCGCGCGCTTTCTGGATTCCTGGCGGCCTGATGTGGCCGCGCTGGTGGAAAGCGAACTGTGGCCCAACCTGATTGCCGCCTGCCAGCACCGGCAGATTGCACTGGCACTGGTCAATGGGCGACTGTCCGACCGCTCGCTGGCCGGGTGGCGCCGGGCACACTGCCTGCTGCGCCGCATGCTGTCCGCTTTCGGCTGGGTGATGGCCCGCAGCATGGAAGATGCCGGCCGCCTGGAACAGGGCGGCGCATCCCGGATTGATCTCGTGGCCGACCTGAAGGATGCAGCGCCCCCCCTGCCGTGCAACCCGGCAGAACTGGCCGCATTGCGCCACGGGCTTGCCGGCCGCCCGGTCTGGATCGCGGCCTCGACTCACCAGGGTGAAGAACCGGTCCTGATCGCGGCGGCGGAATTGGTGCGGCAGGCCGTGCCGGACGCACTGGCCATCATCATTCCCCGCCACCCCGATCGCGGGACCGAAATCGCAACCATGGCCACCCCCGCGCCACCCCGCCGCGCGCTGGAGCAGTGGCCCAGCATTCATGATGGCGTATGGATAGGCGATACATTGGGCGAGACCGGGCTGTTCTACGGTCTTGGCGCACCCGTACTGCTGGGCAACAGCCTGCCCGGCTGCACGGGCGGCGGCCATAACCCGGCCGAGCCCGCCCATATGGGCTGCCCCATCGCAACCGGGCCACAGACAGGCAATTTCCGCGCCGCCTATGCGCGGCTGGGCGATTGCGCGCGCAGGGTCCATACGGCACAGGATATCGCGGCATGGGTCATCCCGCTGCTCCAGCAGCCTGCCAGCGCCCGGGCACTGGGGGCCAGGACCAGTCGCCTTGCCGCACCCGATCCGGAAGTCGCCCGCCGGGTGGCCCACGCCCTGCTGGCACCGGGGGGCGGGTAATGCGCGCCCCGGCCTTCTGGTGGCGTCCCCCCTCGCAGCCGGGGGGGGCCGCGCGCCTTCTTGCCCCGCTGGGGTGGCTGTATGGCGCGGCCACGGCGTACCGGATGCGCGGCGCGGGCTGGTCCGCACCCGTGCCGGTCCTGTGCTGCGGCAATATTGGTGCGGGTGGCGCGGGCAAGACGCCACTGGCACTTGACCTTGCACAACGCGCCATTGCACGCGGGCGCAGGCCGGCTTTCCTGTCACGCGGTTATGGCGGCCGGATGACGCAGGGCATACGGGTAGACCCCACACGGCACACGGCGCGCGATGTGGGTGATGAACCGCTCCTGCTGGCCCGGATCGCCCCCTGCCATGTGGGCGCCAACCGTGCGCGCGCCGCCCGTCAGGCCATAGCCGAAGGCGCGGACTGCCTGATCATGGATGACGGATTGCAGAACCCGACCCTGTGCCCCGATATCGCCCTGGTGGTGGTGAACGGGCGGACAGGATTCGGCAATGGCCGCGTACTGCCTGCCGGGCCACTGCGCGAACCCGTGCCCGCCGGGCTGGCACGGGCACAGGGCGTTGTGGTGATCGGGCCGGATGAATACGGCGTGACCCGCTGGCTGGAACCCGGCCTGCCCTGTTTTACGGCAACACTGCGCCAGGACGTGAGCGACGTGCCACGCGGGCGGCCGGTCATTGCCTTTGCCGGAATCGCACATCCCGCCCGGTTCTTTGACGGACTGGCCCGCGCGGGCATTCCCCCCGTCCGCTGCGTGGGTTTTGCCGATCACCATCCCTATACCCCGGCGGACTGGCAGCACCTGCGCACACTGGCCACGCGGCAGGATGCCTGCCTTGTCACCACCCTGAAGGACGCCGTGCGCCTGCCCGCTTCCTGGCGGCGGCAGGTCCACACCGTCGGGCTGGCACTGGCATGGAACGACGCCGCCATGCCCGAACGGATACTGGACCTGTGGCTGGACAGGAAAGACGGATGACCCAGACAGACCCCACCCGCCCCACCACCCGGCAGATGCGCCTTGAAGCCCTGTTCGTGCGTGGGCTGCTGGCGCTGTTCCGCCGAATCGGACCGGTCCGGGCCTCCAACCTGGGGGGATGGCTGTGCCGCACGGTGGGACCACGCCTGCCGGTCTCCCGCATTGCCGACGCCAACCTGCGCATGGCCATGCCCGAACTGGATGGTCCCGCACGCCGGGCGGTCATACGCGACATGTGGGACAATATCGGCCGCAACGCGGGGGAATTCCCGCATCTGGCCACCCTGCCCCGCAACGGTGACCCCGGCCCCGGCTGGGACGTGGTGGGGGCAGAACACCTTGTGGCGCAGGCAGCACGCGGCGGTCCGGTCATTTTCGTATCCGGCCATATCGGCAACTGGGAAATGCTGCCGCCTGCGGTGGCGCGTTACGGGCTGCCGTTTTCCTCCTTCTACCGCGCGCCCAACAATCCGCTGGTGGACCGGATTCTGTGCGACCTGCGTGACGAGGCAATGGGCCAGCCCGTGCCACTGTTTGCCAAGGGCGCGCGCGGCGCACGTGGCGCGCTGGGGCATATCCTGAAAGGGGGGCATCTGGGCATGCTGGTGGACCAGAAGATGAATGACGGCGTGGAAGCCCGGTTCTTCGGCCAGCCCGCCATGACAGCAGGCGCCATGGCGGCCATGGCCCTAAGGCTGCGCTGCCCGGTCATTCCCGGTTATGTGGAACGCCTTGGCCCCGCGCGGCTGCGCATCCATGTCCACCCCCCGCTGGACCTGCCCGATGGTGGCGACCGGATTCAGGACCAGATGGATCTGACACAACATGTCAATGACTGGATGGAAGGCATCATCCGGCAGCATCCGGGCTGCTGGCTCTGGCTTCATCGCCGATGGAATATGCAAATGCACACAAAGAAGCCTAAAAAATAGTCAGTTATATATCGAATTATTGCTTTTTTATCACAGGATTAACCTTCTGCCTGTTTCTGCGGCTTTTTTGCCTAAATTCAGTTTTGCAAAGCAGCCATGCATGAATAGCGTGTTCATACGTTGTCACGCCACGACAGCAAGACAGTCAGAGGGGCCACCGAAATGTACATGATGGATCAGCAGGTTTCTTCCACCAATGTGGTTTCCCTGCGGCAGGGCCTGCTGCCGCGCCACCGTGAATACCTGATGCGCTGGCTGCAGGCGGGTGCCTGCATGGGCCTGTGTGACGCGGATGTGCTGGACCGCAACGAGTATGACGAGGCCGATATCGAGCATGTTCTGGTCTGGGTGCGTGAAAACGCCAACCCCGCCTACATGGTCCGTCCGGAAGGCATGGGCTGGGTGCTGATCGACCAGATCCGCGAGCGCCCCATCGCCACCTATCGCACGTTTGAAGCAGCACTGCACGCAATCCGCCCGGTGCTGTCGAACGGGGCCACGGTCGCCGCCTGAACGGCGGCGGTTAATCCCCCGCAATTGATCGCGGCTTCCCGCCCGCGCCCGAAGGCTACATGGACCATGCCCGCGGCCACAAGAAAACGTTCGGTGAAGCTTTACCGGGCTGGCTACAGGGAACGTCGCCTTTATCTGAAAAGGCGACCCCGGAACCTCTTTTTATTTCCTGTCGGTAAATTATTTCAGGCCATCGCCTAATTGGCGCTGCGGCGCAGCCTGCCCGCCGGGGGAATGACAATCCTGCTGCCGCCACCCGGCAATATCTGGAACACGGCCAGATCACGCCGTGTCCGGCCATTTTCCAGAAAACCGAACGCACCATCCACCCCGCCAAACCCGTCCGGCCGCGTCAGCGCCTGCACGGAATAGCCATTGGGGCTGCCCGCCGGGCGCGCCTGGTCCAGCGCCTTGACCAGTGCCGCCGAATCATAGGTCAGGTCTGCAAGCGGGGTTGGCATGTGGTGATAGCGCGCCATGAACTGCTGCACGAAGGCCTGCCTGCTGGCCGGATCGGGCGCTGCGTACCATGCACCCGACAGCGTACCGAGCTTGCTGGCGAACGCGCCCCACAGGCCGGGCCCCATGATCTGTACCTGCGTGCTGTCAACATGCGCCTGCGCCAGTGCGTTGATGACCTGGCCCAGTTGCAGCCCCGTATCCCCCAGCAGCAGCGCATCAAAGGGCGGTGGCGGAAAAGCGACCGGCGTGGCGGCGACCGCAGGCGTGGCCGCTTCCTGCGCCGTGGGTTGCGCCGGGGCGGCACCGTCGGGATTGGTGGGGTCGACCGCAGCCGCATCAGGCTGGGCCGGGGCGGCGGGGGCCGGAGCGGCCCCGGTTGCCGCCGCCGGGTCCGGCTGCGGCACGGAGGCCGCGCGGCTGTCATAGGCGGACAGGGTTTTCAGGCTGGCCGTAACGGCTTCCTGCGTGTTGTCATGGAACATGACCTGCGGGGACTGGAGGCCATTTTCCTCACACACCCGCTGAAGGGCCTGCCCCAGCGCCTGCCCCAGCCGGTTATTGGGCAGGAAGGCCGCGAAATGCTGCCGCCCCTGCTGGTGCGCCGCCAGCACCATGCGCCGCACCTGCTGTTCGGGCGCGATGCCCAGCGCCCATACACCGGGCTGTGCTACCGAAATATCACTGGTAAAGGCCAGCATGGGAATATTGGCGGGTACGCTGACCTTTGCCGCCTGCGCGGTGTCATCGGTAGTCAGGGGGCCAAGGATCAGCCCGTCACCCGCCGCAATGGCGGCCTGGGCGGCAGCCCCGGCACTGCTGCCCGGGGCCGCGGTATCATGTACGTCCAGCGTCGGGGCGGTCGGGGTATTCATGGCCATGCGGGTGGCGGTCAGCATTTCCTGCCCCAGACGCGCATTGTTCCCGCTCAGTGGCAGCAGCACGCCCACGTTACGCCCGGCATGTGGCGCATGGTGCCCGCCGCCGCTGGCGCAGGCGGTCAATGCCGATACCGCCAGCCCGGCCAGCAATAAGCGCTTGCATGCGGCGCGTGGAGAGGCAGAATCAGCATCCTGTCCTTGCATCTGGGTTCCGAATGTCTGACGCCTCATCTTCCTCGCCTTCAAAGTCTCAACATGCCACGGAATATCCGGCGGATAGTTCCCATGATACGGTTCATAGCGGAGAATTGCCCCTCCGTCATGCAGGGAACGCGCCGGATGCCGCCGCGGTTGTGCATCAGGATGGGGAACTGGTCCTTGTCGCAACCCCCATCGGCAATCTGGCCGATATCAGCCGCCGCGCGATTGAAACGCTGCAGGCAAGCGACCTGATCCTGTGCGAGGACACACGCACCAGCGCGCGCCTGCTGCGTGAATACGGCATCCACACGAAAACCCGCCCGCTGCATGACCATAACGAGGACCGCCAGATCCCCGCCCTGCTCCACGCCCTGGCGGCGGGACAGCGCATTGCCGTGATATCGGATGCGGGCACGCCACTCATGTCCGATCCCGGTTACCGGCTGGTGCGCGCGGTCGTGGCCGAAGGGGCGCGGGTCAGTGCCATACCGGGGCCGAATGCCGCCATCATGGCGCTGACACTGTCGGGCCTGCCACCGCATCCGTTCCTGTTCTCGGGCTTCCTGCCGCCGCGTGAGGCAGCACGGCGCGAAGTACTGGCGCGGTTGCACGCGGCCGAATGCGCGGGCCTTGCCGCCACCCTGATCTGGCATGAAGCCCCGCACCGGCTGGCCGAGATGCTGGCAACGCTGGCTGCTGTACTGGGGCCTGCACGCCCGGCCGCCGTGGCGCGGGAACTGACCAAACGCTTTGAGGAAGTGCGGCGCGGCACGCTGGCCGACCTTGCCGCCCATTACGGCGAACACCCGGCACGCGGCGAGATTACCGTGGTGGTCGGCCCACCGCTGGAAGATGACAGCACGGCCACCGATCTGGACAGCCAGCTCCGCACAGCGTTGCGCACCCTGTCGGTCAAGGACGCGGCGGCCCTGGTGGCGGGCATTACCAGCCTGCCGCGCCGCACCGTCTATGCCCGCGCGCTGGAACTGGCGCGCGATGAATCCTGAACAGGCCGCCAGAGCCGGCGCCTAGTGTTCGGGCAGGTCGGTATTGAATAGCGAATCCGGCGGCACACCACCGCTGGTGGTGATGTCGAGCAGGTCAACACGGGTGGTTTCCTGCTGGGCATCCTGAATGATCCAGCCGCGCAGCCGTAGCGGACTGTCATGGAAGACCAGCGTCATGCTGCCATCACCGGGGGAATCGGTGCGCACAAGCGTGATGTTGAGCGTATGGCCATCATGCGACAGGCCGGTTACCGTCACATCCCCCGATAGCTGGAGATGCGGGCGCAGCAGCAGGCCAAGCGGCGTCTTTTCCATGGGCATGGTGGTGGTCTGGTCAAGCTGGCTGTCATTGAACACGACCTGATCATGATTGGCCACCAGCAGAAGCGGGCTGGGCGGATCATACTGGAAGCGCATGCGACGATTCGCCCGGTCGATCCAGGCGGTGCCGGTGCTTTGCTTGCCATCCGGCGCGGTCTGGCGGAAGCGGGCCTTGAGCTGGCTGATCGCATCAAGGTGGTGCTCCACCTGCTCCAGCAGCGCATGGTCCTGATCGGAAGCGCCAACAGCCATCTGCTCCTGCGCATGAGCCACAGGCGGCATCACGCCACCAGCCAGCAGGCAGGACAGGCCACAGAGGGCAAGAAGGGAGGGAAATCTCATGATACGGGGCGTTTCCTGCTGACAGTACCGCCCCCACTGGTGCCCCATCATGCCGCCAATATCAAGGCAGGCGGTTCAGGAACTGCCAATCAGCACGCCCGCGGCAAACACCAGCAGCCCGCCAAGCACGATCTGCACCACGGCAGAGCCGAACGGCGTATCCTGATACCGCCACCGTATCCATGAAATCACGAACAGTTCGATCACCACCACCACCATGGCGGCCACCATCGCGGCGGTAAAATCATCGATCAGGAACGGCAGCGTATGCCCGATGCCCCCCGCCGTGGTCATGAGCCCGCATATCACCCCGCGCAGCAGCGGCGCCCCACGGCCCGACAGCTTGCCATCATCGGACAATGCCTCGGCAAAGCCCATGGAAATCCCGGCCCCGACCGATGCCGCCATGCCCACCAGGAAGGCGTTCCACGGCAGATGGGTGGCAAAGGCGGCCGCGAAGACCGGCGCCAGTGTGGAAACCGATCCGTCCATAAGCCCCACCAGCCCGGGCTGGATCACCTGCAGCACGAAGCGGCGGCGGGCATCCTCGTCCTCCCCCTCGCGCTTGCTGGCGGGCAGGCGGTTATCCTGTATGGCGTTGGCGGCCTGTTCGTGCTGGTCCTCGGCATGGGCCAGGTCGCCCAGCAGTTTGCGGGTCGTGGCGTCTGTCGTGCGCAGGGCGGCCTGGCGATAGAAGCGGGCGGCGTCCATCTCCATCTGCCGGGCATGCTGGCGTACGGCTTCTATCCCCAGCGTCTGTACCTGCCACGCCGGTTTGCGCACAATGAAATCGGCAATGTCCTGCCTGCGGATAAGCGGGATATGCGGGCCGAAACGCTGTGCATACAGGTCAATCAGGTCGCGGCGATGGCCATCTTCCTCCACCGACATGTCCGTGAATATTTTTGATGTATCGGGGTAGTTTTCCCGCAGCGCATAGGCAAAATCGGAATAGATGCGGCCGTCTTCCTCCTCGTTGGAGATGGCGAGCGCGAGTATTTCCTGATCGGACAGGGAAGAGAATTTACGCATTGCGCAGTCTATGCATAAATTCTTTCATGACCTCAAGAATATTGTATAACTACAAATAATTCTCAATTGTATTCGTAAAGTATTCCATCGAAAATGATTATGCTTCTCGATTACATGTCCTGTCGCACATTCCCACGGGCAGGACAGGCGGCAACCATGACCCCTGCCCCATGCCGGTCCCTGAACGCTGCCTGAAAAGTCAGCCCAAAAAACATTCGGGCACGCATCAGGACGTTCGAGGTCAAGCTTTTTTCAAACAGCTCCGGGAAATGTCGCCTTTTTGCAAAAAGACGACATCCAAAAATTTCTGTTCCTTTAAAACAGCTGGTTATACGGCAGCTTCGGCAAAGATACGGGTCACATCACCCTGCCAGCGGCCATGATAGGCGGCAAGCCACGCTTCGGCCTGGGTCGGGCCGCCTGCGGCGATTTCATGCAGCGGGGCAAGATAACGGGTCTCGTCATGTCCGGCGCCGTCACGCAGGGCACGGGCACGCAGGCCATCGGTCGCCAGTTCGATCATGCGCGCGGCAAGCCCGCGCAACGTTCCGCCCGCCCATGGCGTCTCCAGCCCGGTGCGGGGAACGGCGGCGCGCAGGGCGACGTATTCCTCCCATGCGTGCTCCTGCACCAGGGCCTCGGCAGCATGCAACGTCGCGTCGTCATACAGGATTCCGGTCCAGAGTGCGGACTGGGCCAGCATCATGGCGGGTGAACCCGCATCGGCGCCGCGCATTTCAAGGAACTGCTTGAGACGCACATCAGGGAAGGCCGTGGTCAGATGGTCCTCGAAATCCCCTATGGTGGGGCGCACGCCCGGCAGGCCGGGCAGGTCCGTCCCGTCCAGCCATGCGCGGAAGGAACAGCCCGCCACGTCCACCATCTCGCCGTTGTGCATGATGAAATACATCGGCACGTCCAGCAGCCAGTCCACATAGCGGGCGAAGCTGAAGCCATCGCGCATGAAAAACAGCGGCATGCCCGCGCGCGCATTGTCGGTATCGGTCCAGACACGCGCGCGGTTGGACAGGAAGCCGTTGGGCTTGCCCTCATAGAACGGCGAGGACGCGAACAGCGCCGTCGCCACCGGCTGCAGCGCAAGGGAGACGCGCATCTTGCGCGCCATATCCGCTTCCGACCCGAAATCCAGGTTCACCTGCACGGTACAGGTGCGCAGCATCATGTCCAGCCCCAGCGCGCCCACCCTGGGCATGTAGTTGCGCATGATGGCGTAGCGGCTCTTGGGCATCCACGGAATATCGGCGCGCGTGGCGGTGGGGTGGAAGCCCAGCGGGGCGAAGCCCAGCCCCAGTTCGGCACAGCCGGGGCGGATGGCGCTGAAATGCTGCGCCATTTCCGCCTCGGTCTGGTGCAGGCTGGCCAGCGGCGCGCCGGAAAGCTCGAACTGCCCGCCCGGTTCCAGCGATATGGAACTGCCTTTTGCATCCGCCCGGCCCTTCAGGCCGATCAGGGCGCCACGGTCAATGATCTCCTCCCACCGCGTGCCACCGTGCTCGGCCGCCAGGTCACGCAGCAGCGCCTCGATCCCGCGCGGGGCATAGGGGGGCGATGACCATGCCCTGCGCCCGGGGCCTGCGGCATCGGGCTTCACGAAGCCGAATTTTTCATGTTCCGTGCCGATCCGCCATTCCGACCGGGGGCGTGCGCCCGCGGCCAGTATGCCGACCATCTGGTCGAAAGATTCGATTACGTTTGAATTATGCGCGCCGGGATTCGACATGGCGGGGGCAGTATCCTCATGACAGTCAGAATTCAGATTGATGCCGGCGACAGGCGGAGCGCGCATGCCGGATGAAAACGGAATGATTTACGAACCTGCATCACATACGGCCTTGAGGCCAGCCCCGACAAGAGCCAGGGCGGCGGCGGCGGCGGTATCCGCCCGCAGCACCAGGCTTCCCAGCGAGACGGGGCGCACGAACGCGCGCGCGCGCAGCATGTCCTGCTCGCGCGCGGAAAAGCCGCCTTCCGGCCCGATCAGGACACAGTCCCCCGCCTGTGCCGGAGCGGCCATGGGCCGGGGCATGCTGCGCTCAAGGGCCGCGAACAGGCTGATCCCTTCGGGCCACTGCGCCAGCAGGGTGACCAGCGGCACCAGCGGGTCGATGCCGGGTACGTCCAGCCGTTCGCACTGTTCGGCGGCTTCACGGGCAATGCTTTCCAGCCGGGCGGCGTTAAGGCGGTGGGTGTTCGTGCGCTCGGTCACCACGGGACAGAAACGCGTCACCCCCAGTTCGGTGCCCATGCGGATGACCGTTTCCGTCGCATCGCGCTTGAGGGGGGCAAACAGCAGGCCCAGTCCCACCGTTGCCTCGGGCGCGCGAGTCCGCTCCACCAGCCGGATCTGGCAGCGCTCACGGCGCAGGTGGTCGATCACGCCCTGCCACTGCCCGTCACGCGCATTGAAAACCGCCACTTCCCCGCCGGCCTGCTGGCGCAGCACCGCGCCCAGGTAATGGGCCTGCCCCGGTTCCAGTTCGAGCATGCCCCCCGCAACCATGGGCGCGGTGGTGTCGGGCGGGATGAACAGTCGCGGGCAGTCCCTCATGCCTGGTGGTAACCTTTCGCTGTCTTGCATGGCCGTGGCCGGTCTTGACCCGGCGGGGCCTTCCGGCCCATCTGTTCGCCATTAGCAGCCACGGGGCGCGCCGTCACCGGCAAAGGCGGCCCTGCGGGCGGCATGCATTCACGCCAAGGAGTTGCGGCATGGACCAGCCTGTACCCCATACGGACATCCGGGCCGATGGCTGGATCGGCCGCCTGCCCCCCCGCCTGCGGCCCTATGCGCTGCTGGCGCGGCTGGACCGGCCCATTGGCACGTGGCTGCTGTTCCTGCCCGGTATATGGGGCATCCTGCTGCCTGACCATGTGCCCGCCCGCCAGCGCCTGTTCCTGATCGTGCTGTTCGGCATCGGCAGCGTGGTGATGCGGGGCGCGGGCTGCGTGGTCAATGACATGTGGGACCGTGACATCGACCGCCAGGTTGCCCGCACGGCAGGCCGTCCGCTGGCCTCGGGTGCGCTGTCGATGCGGGAGGCGGCGCTGTTCCTGGCCGCCCTGCTGCTGGTCGGGTTCAATATCCTGATGAACCTCAATCCCCTGTCGCAGATACTGGGGGCGTCCTCGCTGATCCTGGTGGGGCTGTATCCGCTGGCCAAGCGGGTGACGTGGTGGCCGCAGCTGGTCATGGGGTTCACCTTCGGCTTTGGCGCCCCGCTGGGTTACGCGGCGGCGGCGGACCGGGTCGATGCGGCGCTGTGCGCGCTGTATGCGGCCACCATTGTCTGGCAGCTGGGGTTCGATACGATCTACGGCTTTCAGGACATGGAGGATGACGCCCGCATTGGCGTGCGCTCCACCTCCCGCCTCATGGCAGGCCATGCGCGGCTGTTCGTGGGGGCGTGCTACGCACTGACCCTGCTCGGGCTGGGGGTGGCGGGCCTGCTGGCCCGTACGGGCGCGGGCTTCTGGTACCTGCTGCCCCTGCCCGCCGCGCTGCTGGGCTGGCAGGTCAGCAGGCTGGATGAACGCGACCCGGCAGGCTGCCTGCGCCTGTTCCGCTTCAACCGCGAAACCGGGCTTGCCATAGCGCTCACCCTGCTGGCGGGTCTCCTTACGCGCTGATGTGCAGGACCCGGCCCAGAAAATTACGGGTCAGGTCCATGCACTGAAGGAACAGGGCCGCGTCGAACCGATGCCCTTCATCGCGCAGGAAGGCGTGCTGGGCATTGAATTCGTGCCACTCATAAGTGCACTGCGCCGCCTCCAGCGCCTCGCGGATCATCTGCCGCCCGGCAAAGGGCACATGCGGGTCCTGCCTGCCCCAGACCATCAGCGCCTCACCACGCAATTCCCCCACGCGGGCCAGCGTGTCATCCTGCCTGCCCTGCCCCAGCGTGCGGGAATGGATATCGGTGGCGTAGAAGCACACCGTCCCTTTCACCCGTGGGTCCAGCGCCGCGCGGAATGCCAGATGCCCGCCCAGGCACACCCCCATCGTGGCCAGCGCGCCGGTGCAGTGGGGGCTTGCCGCCAGCCAGTCCAGCGCCGCGCGGGCATCGCCATCATATCCCCCCAGCGGCTTCTCGAATTTCAGGAAATTGCCCCGGTCCGTGCCCGGCTTGTCATAGGCCAGCACCGTGCCCGCCGGTTCGTATTCATGATAGACCTCGGGCACGCACACCACATGGCCCTGCCCCGCCATCATGGCCGCCAGCCGGCGGATGGGGGCCGTGACCTGATAGATCTCGGAAAAGAGTACGATACCGGGAAAACGCCCCGCCACCGCCGGGCGGAAAACATGCATCCGCATCATGCCAGATGGTGTGGGGATATCGGCGGTCTCATGCGTGTGGATGATCACGAAGCGGCTCCTGCCCATGCGCAAAAAAGCCATGATAGCAGCGTTGGGTAGAACCCGGCGAGAGGGGATGGTCCGGGCTTTTTTGTAATATCATGACCGGAAATGAAGTAATTTTGTTCGGATATTACGCAAAAAATAGCTTCATGCGTTGACATCTCCCACTGCCACCGGCCTGTATGGGCCATGAATTTATTACAGAAACCGTGATGTCATCCCTGTTTGCCCTCTCCCTTGCCACGCTGGCCATTGTCTCTGTCGTGGTGCTGATCGCCCGCTTCCGGATCAACCCGTTCATCGTGCTGTTCGCGGTGTCGCTGGCGCTTGCGCTGGGGGCGGGCATGCCGCCGCAGAAGGCCATCGCCTCGTTCGAGGCCGGGGCGGGACGGGTACTGGGGCATGTGGCCACCGTCATCGCGCTGGGCACCATGCTGGGCAAGATGCTGGCGGAATCGGGCGGGGCCGACCGGATCGCGCTGACCATCACCAACCTGACCGGCAGGAAGCGCGTAAGCTGGGCCATGATGGTGATCGGGCTGCTGGTGGGGCTGCCGGTTTTCTTTGAAGTCGGGTTCGTGCTGCTCATACCGCTGGCCTTCACGCTGGCGCGGCGGACCAATACCCCGCTTTTGCTGCTGGCGCTGCCCATGGGGGCGGCGCTGTCAGTCACCCATGCCATGATCCCGCCGCATCCGGCCACCCTGCTTGCCCTGTCGGCCTATCATGCCGATATCGGGCGGACGATCCTGTGGGGCATCGTGATCGGCACGCCGGTGGCCGCCCTGGCCGGGCCGGTCTACGCACGCTTCATCGCGGGCCGGATCGGGCCGGTCCAGCCATCGGCGCTGGAAGCGCAGTTCGTCCAGCACGAGCCGCCGCAGAACATGCCGGGTTTTGTCATTACGGTGCTGACCATCCTCTCCCCCGTCGTGCTGATGCTGGTGGGATCGGTTGCGGATATGGTGGCCGCACCCCGTACACCGCTCAGCAACGCGCTGCATTTCATTGGCAATACCGATATCGCGCTCGCACTGGCCACCCTGCTGTCCTTCCAGGTCTTTGGCCTGTCACGCGGGTTCAGCCGGGAGACGATCCTCAAATTCACCAATGACTGCCTGGCCCCGACCGCGCTGATCATGCTGCTGGTGGGCGCGGGCGGCGGCTTTGGGCAGGAACTGGTGGATAGTGGCGTGTCATCCGCCATTACCGACCTGGCGGTGGGCGCGCATGTGCCGCTGCTGGTACTGGCATGGCTGCTGGCGGTGGTGGTGCGGGTGGCCACCGGGTCTGCCACGGTGGCCATGAGCACGGCGGCGGGCATTGTGGGCCCGATCCTGCTGCGCACGCATGGCGCATCGCCCGAACTCATGGTGATCGTGACGGGGGCCGGGTCGGTGGCACTCGGGCCGCTCAATGATGCGGGCTTCTGGCAGATCAAGGAATATCTTGGCCTGTCCGTTGGCCAGACCATCAAGACATGGTCGGTTATCGAGACGCTGATTGCCGTGCTGGGTCTGGGTTTTGCGCTGCTGCTGTCGCTGTTTGTCGGGTAGGCAAAGGGAATGAACGTTTCCGGGTGCTGCCTTTTTTCAAAAAAGCGGTGTTTTGCTGAAGCTTCCTGAAAAAAGCTTCACCAAAAGCTTCTTTCCGGTCTTTCAGGCCGTACGCTGCGCCAGCAGTTCCGTACTGGCGACATGGCCGATCCCCTCCGCGTCCAGTGCCGCCAGTATGGCGTGGGGGGCCTGTGCCACGGCACGGCAGGCATCATGCAGCACCATGGTGTCAAACCCGGCCTGCCGTGCATCGCGCGCGGTATGGGTCACACAGTAATCCAGCGCGACACCTGCCACGAAAACGCGCGTGATCCCCCGCTCCTTCAGCAGGGCCGCCAGTCCGGTACGATGCTGCCCGGCATTATCGGCAAAGGCGGAATAGCTGTCGATGGCGGGGTCCAGCCCCTTGCGCAGCAGCACACCGATCGTATCCTGTTCAAGGCCGGGCGCAAGATCGGCCCCCCGGCTGCCCGCCACGCAGTGCACGGGCCACGGGCCGCCCCGTGTGGCAAAGGAAACATGATCCGCCGGGTGCCAGTCCTGGCTTGCCACCACTGCGCCAAAAGGCAGCCGGCCTAGCCGGTTTATCAGCGGCACAAGCGCGTCCGCCCCCGGCACGGCCAGCGCGCCACCGGGCAGGAAGTCAACCTGCATGTCAATAATCAGCAGGGCATCGGTGCGGGTTATGGCCATCCTGCATCCTTCGCCCTGCCGGCATCATCCCTGCCTATGGCGGGGCCACGGGCGGCGGGTCGATTCCGGTCAGGGCGCGCATCGTGCATGGTGGCCGCTATGCCTCAGCTTTTTGCGTAAGGGTTGCTGGACGCGCGCAGCAGCAGGCGGATGGGCGTGCCGGGCAGGTCGAACGTCTCGCGCAGGCCATTGACCAGATAACGCTGGTAATCCTCGGGCAACTGGTCGGTACGGGTGCCGAACACGATGAAGGTGGGCGGCCGGGACTTGGCCTGCGTGATGTAGCGCAGCTTGAGCCGGCGTCCATCAACCAGCGGTGGCGGATGGCGCTCGATCATCATCTCGAACCAGCGGTTGAGCGCGCCGGTGGCCACGCGGCGGTTCCAGACCTCATACGCCCGCCGCACGGTCGGCAGCAGCTTGTTGATGCCCGCCCCCGTCAGCGCCGAGAACGCCACGACCGGAATGCCACGCATCTGGGCCAGTGACATCTCGATCCGGTCACGGATGGCCTGGCGGGTATCTGCCCGGTCCTCCACCGCATCCCACTTGTTCAGCGCCAGCACGCAGCACCGGCCCTCACGCTCGATCAGGCGGGCGATCTGAAGGTCCTGCTCATGCACGCCCAATGTTGCATCCAGCACCAGAATGACGACTTCCGCCATCTTCAGCGCCTCGATGGAGGCGGAGACGGACATCTTCTCCAGTGTCTCGTCAATACGGGCCTTGCGACGCAGCCCCGCCGTATCGACCAGCTGGATCGGGCCTTCGTCATCACTGAGCATGACGGCAATGGAATCGCGCGTAAGCCCCGGCTCGGGGCCGGTAATCATCCGCTCCTCGCCCAGCAGGCGATTGAGCAGCGTGGACTTGCCCGCGTTGGGCCGCCCCACAATGGCCAGGCGCAGCGGGCCGGGGGGGCGGACATCCTCTTCCTCGCCTTCCGCCGCCTCGGCCTGCTCACGGCGCAGGCGGCGGGTATTCTTCTGGACCGGCGGCGCATCGGTGGGCGGCAGGCGGTCCACGATCTCCGCCATCAGGTCGGCCACCCCTTCCCCATGCTCGGCGGAGATGGCCAGCGGCGCGCCCAGCCCGAGCGAGAACGCCTCCATCGCAGCCGCAGCCCCCTGCCTGCCCTCCGCCTTGTTGGCGATCAGCAGGACCGGGCGGCCCTGCCGGCGCAGCCAGTTGGCGAAATGCTGGTCAGCGGGCGTAATGCCGCTGCGCGCGTCAATGCAGAACAGCACAAGGTCCGCATGCGCCACCGCCGATTCGGAAGATGCCCGCATCCGCCCGTACAGCGTGTCGGGGGCCGCTTCCTCCAGCCCCGCCGTGTCGATGATGCGGATATTGCGGCCACGCACCGTGGCCTGGCCTTCCTTGCGGTCGCGGGTGACACCCGGCGTATCGGCCACAAGCGCCTGCCTGCGCCCGACAAGCCGGTTGAAAATGGTCGACTTGCCGACATTCGGCCTGCCCGCGATCACGACAACCGGCAGCGCATCCACTGGCGCGGATGGAAAAGATGAACTCACTGCGGCAACTTTCTTTTTAGCTATAGGCCAGAAGATAGCCCTTATTATCCATGAGCAACAGCGTATTATCGACCACGATCGGTGCTGTCGTCACTTCCGATGGCAATGTGTGCAGCGATTCTATGTGCCCCTGGGCCGGATCGACAATCACCACGCCGTTGTCCTTGAAGCTGGAGATGCACACCAGCTTGCCACCCGCCAGGATGGGGCCGTTCCATACGATGCCCCGCTTCTGCTTGTCGGAATTCTCGTACTGGCGCAACTGCGTGATCCAGCGCACATGGCCCGAAAGCCGGTCAATGCAGGCCAGCTGTTCATCCATGGACAGCAGGAATATCCAGTCCCCGCTCACCAGCGGCGTGTTCTGGCCCGAAATGCCGCGCTCCCACAGCCTGCGGCCCGAACGCATGTCAATCGCGACCAGGACCGAGCCGGTGCTTATGGCATAGGCCGTGCCGTCAACAATGACCGGCATGCCATGCACACAGGAAAAATCGATCAGTGCCTGCTGGCCATTGGTGCTGCCCAGCGTATCGGCCCAGACCACCTCGCCACCTTCGGCACGCAGCGCCACCAAGTCACCCGACCCGAATCCCGCCAGTACCACGCCATCGGCCACGGCCGGGGCGGGCTGGCCGTATATCACCGTATCGGCGCTGGTCGCGGCATAGGTCCACAATATGTTGCCGTTCCCGGCATCCAGGCAGTACAGGTGCTCGTTGATCGTGCCGAAGAACAGGCGGCCATTGGCAATGGTGGGGGCGGAACGGCCGGGTGTCTGGATGTTGACGCGCCATTTCAGCTTGCCGGTCGCGGCATCAAGCGCCAGCGCCTGCCCGATCCCGTCCACGACGTAAAGCGTGTCCCCATCCACGCTCAGGCCACCGCCAAGATTGCTGGACAGCATCTTGCGCGGCTTGGGGTTGTATTCCCACAGCTTGTGCATGGCGGGCCAGCGATAGGCCCGGATCACACCCTGCGCATCCGCCACGAAAATGCGGCCGTTCTGCACCACCGGTGTCGCCTGGATCACGCCACGCCCGCTATCGCCAAGGGCGACGTAGAACAGGAATTCCGGCTCCGAATTGCCTGCGCCAATATCATGCGTCCACAGATGGTTCATGCTGCCACGCCAGGCAATGTCCACCGCCCTGTGGTCGGGCGTGATGCCCGATTGCGGCCATGCGTTCACCGCCGTGGGCGCGGGCACGCTTACGGCCTGCGTCTCGTCCGGGTCCACCGTCAGGCCGGCCACGGTATGCAGCACGTCGGAACGGTGGCCGATCAGCAGCGGCTTCTTCTTCGGGCCACTGGAACAGGCGGCCAGGGCCGGCAGCAGCGCCGCCCCCGCACCAAGAAGCGCGTGACGGCGGCTCAGGACTGGTTTCATGGTTTTCCTGTCTGTGGGCATGGGGGTGCCGGGGGTCGGGTCAGCCACCTGCGTCGCCCCCCATCGTCTGGAGCATGGCTTCGGCGCGGTTGCGCACGCCGTCACCCACGCCCATGTCCATGGCCAGGCGCGTGAAGCGTGCGCGCGCATCGGTGTCCTTCCCGGTGCGCAGGTCAAGCAGGGCCTCGGCCTCGATCGCCTGGCCACGCCAGGGCTGGCCCGTGCCATCCAGCACCGCAAGGCGGGAGCGCAGGGTGGCGGGATCACCGCTGTCAATCTGGTGCTGGACCCACAGCAGGCTGGCCAGGGCCGCAATGGTCGGGTCAACCGCCTTTTCCTGCGCCACGCCATCCCATAGTGCAAGGGCACCGGGCAGGTCGCCACTGCCCGCCAGCAGGGCAGCACGCTCCATCCGCGCCAGGATGCGCAGCGGGGGGCGGGCCTTCGCATCCAGCGCCTGCAGTTCCGCCAGGCCGGTTTTCTGTCTTGTGGTCAGCGGGGTTACGCCGGTAGCCGGCGCGTCCGGCGCACGCGCGGCATCGGCCATGGCGGTGAAATACGCCGCCGAGACCGCCGCATCCGCCCTGTGCGCGCGGGAGAGGGAATACTGCCATCCCCCGGCCCCGATACAGATACCCGCCACCACGACACCGGCGACAACAAGATAGCGCCGCGCCAGTGCCCTTATGCGTTCGGCACGGATTTCCTCATCGACTTCCGTGAAGATGTCGTCAGCCACGTTCCTGTCGTTCCCTGCTCGCTTGCGCGGTGCGTCACACCCCGCGCGTCGTGATTGTCGGCCCCAGCATATCCGGCCCGGACCGGCACGGCAAACCGCCATATAGGGGTGGCCATGACCTTTGTGCACCCGGACCAGTCCGTTCACATAGACCGGCCCGTTTTCCACCGCCAGCCACAAGCGGGACGGAAATGCAAAAAGTTCGGGTCTTTCACCGCTTCGCTCTTTCCCGGTCTGCCAGCAGGCAGCGCGCGGTGGTCACGACATTGGCCACATCCAGCCCCTCCATCGGGGCATTGCCCACCGGGCCGGGCGCCATGACCACGCGCGCCCACGGGCCTGCGGGCGCGTATTCCGAAGCCTTGCTGCGCCCGAACAGCCCCACGGTGGGAATGCCCGTGGCGGCGGCCAGGTGCATGAGCCCGGAATCATTGCCAATGAACAGCGTGCACCGCGCCAGCAGGGCCGCCACCTGCGTGACGGAAAGCGCCCCCCCCGTATCCAGCGCATCGGGCAGCTGCGCCAGCACCGTCCGCGCGCGGGCGCGCTCGGCCTCGCCGGGTCCGTACAGGATGACGGGACGCATGGCCGGGTCCGCTGCGCGCAGGGTGTTGAAAACCGTGACAAAACGGTCTGCCGGCCAGATCTTGCCATCCCAGTTGGCCGTGGGGCCAAGGGCAATCCAGCGTGACCCGTCATCGGGCAGCACGGCGGCGGCGCGGGCGCGTTCCCCGGCACTGGTCCACGTCACCGGCATGGGGGCGGGATCAAGGTCCAGCAGGTTGCCGATATGGGTGATGCGCCGCCCTTCTCTGCGGCCACCGCGCATGATGTGACGCCTGCCCACGCGCAGGAAGTAACTTACGATCGAACCGCGCAGGTCCACGCACAGGTCCCATCTGGTTTCCCGGCACTGCCGCCACAGGTCCACCCAGTGCATGTCACGCGGGCGCTTGACCATTTCTATGGTACGCACGCGGCGCGGCATGTGCGCGAACAGGCCGGCGGCCACCGGCCCGCAGGCAATGGTGAAATCGGCCCGCGGGTAGCGGTGCAGCAGCGTATCCAGCAGCCCTGTGGACAGGATGGCATCCCCCAGCCGGGTGGAAGTGATGAACAGGATGTGCATGCACGGGTGCTAGTCAGATTTTGCCTGCGTGCCAACCTCTCTTTGCCCTTGCCTGCGGGCGCGGGCATGGCCAGATTGCGCATATGGCCAGAATTGCTCATCTTCCTGATCGCGCCGTGCTCGCTGTTTCGGGGGCGGACCGTGTCTCCTTCCTGCAGGGGCTGGTGTCGAATGACATGACCACCGTTGCCCCCGGCCACGCCGTATGGACCGCCTTCCTGTCGGCCCAGGGCAAGTGGCTGGCGGATTTCTTCGTCCTTGCCGACCCCGAAGGCGTGCGCCTGCTGGTGGACTGCGACCGCGCGCAGGCCGACATGCTGCGCCAGCGCCTGTCGCGCTACCGCCTGCGCGCGCAGGTCGAGATTGGCGAGACCGGCTACGCCGTGCATGCCGCATGGGGCGATGGCTTCACGCCACCCGCAGGCTACCCCGCCGCCCCCGACCCGCGCCTGCCGGATGCGGGATGGCGGGTCCTGCTGGGCCACCCTGCCCCCGACGCATCGGCCGATGACGTGGATTATGACCGCCACCGCCTGGCCCTGGGCCTGCCGGACGGCGCGCGTGACTGCGAAAGTGACAGGACCCTGCTGCTGGAAGCCAATTTCGACCAGCTGAACGGCATATCGTGGACCAAGGGCTGCTACATGGGTCAGGAACTGACCGCGCGCACCCGCTATCGTGGGCTGGTGCGCCGCCACCTGCTGCCCGTCATGGCCGGACGGGAACTACCCCCGCCGGGCACGCCGGTCATGTCGGGCGATACGGCAGTGGGCGAGATGCGGTCCTCACGCGATAGCGCCGGCATGGCGATGATCCGTAACGAGCATATCCATGATACGGATCTGGTGGCGGGAGGGCACGCGCTGCACGTAAAAGTGCCGCAATGGTTCACCCTGCCGGATAAGAAATGATTTCCGGCACGGGACTTCACTGACGGCCGGCCCTTCGTCAACGCGGCAGGCAGGCGCCTGCCCATGGGCCAGCCCGGTTTTTATGCAAGGTCAAGACAGATGCCCTATACACCGCCCGACCCGGCCGTCCGCGCCAGCATGCTGGACAGGGTCCGCTTCAACGCCGATGGCCTGATCACCGCCATCGCCCAGCAGCATGACACCGGAGAGGTGCTGATGCTGGCATGGATGAACGCCGAGGCACTGGACGAAACCCTGCGCACGGGCCGCGTGTGCTACTATTCCCGCAGCCGCAACGGCCTGTGGCGCAAGGGCGAGACATCGGGGCAGGTGCAGACCCTGGTCGACGCGCGGCTGGACTGCGACCGTGATGCCGTGCTGCTGCTGGTGGACCAGAAGGGCGTGGCCTGCCACACCGGCCGGCGCAGCTGCTTCTACAATGCCCTGCGCCCCGAAGGAATCGTGGAAATCACGCAACCCCTGGTTTCAGCGGAGGCCCTTTATGGCAAAGCCTGACAAACCCGCTCCCGGTAGCCGGGAAGAACGCGATGAGCAGATCGGCAAGCTGGTCTGGATCGGGATTACCGTGCTGGGCACCGTCATCATGGGCATTTTCATGCTGCGCACGGAACTCCATGCCCTGATATCGGAAAACGAGCCGCTGCCGCCGGGCGCATCCGCACCCGCCACACCAGGCGATGACCAGAGCACGCCCGTTTCCCCCGCCGTGCGGGCTACACCGAACGGGCGCGCACAGTAACCGCCCCCAGCAGGTCCATGATTTCGTCCGCCGCCGCGCCGGCGGGGTCCCCCCCCGGCCCGCGCAGGATCGTGCGGATATGGCCGAACCCGGCGCGCTGCAGGGCACGGCTGGCCGGGTCGCGCAGCAGGCGTTCCACGGTGGCCGCCAGCAGTTCGGGCGTGCAGCGCTCCTGCAGCAGTTCGGGCACCAGCCTGTGCCCGCACAGCAGGTTGACCATGGCCACATACGGCACCCGGATCAGCCGCCGCGCCATGGCGGCCGTAAGCGGGTTGACACGGTAGGTCACCGCCATGGGCACGCCCGCCATGGCCAGTTCCAGCGTGGACGTGCCCGATTTGGTCAGCGCCGCATCGGCTGCGGCAAAGGCATCGTGCTTGTCATCCACGTCCGTCACGATAATGGGCCGGACCGGCCATTTCGCCACACCCGCGCGCACGATACCGGCAATGACGGGGGAGACGGGCACCACCGGCACGATACCCGGTACGCGCCGCCGCAGGAGGGCCAGCATCCGGCCAAGGACCGGCAGCAGGCGGGGCGCTTCGGAGCGGCGGCTGCCGGGCATGAGCACCAGCACCGGCGCGTCCGCCGCAATGCCGTACCGTGTGCGGAAGGCCGCACCCGACCCCGCATCCGCACCGGACTGGAGCACGGGGTGGCCGACAAAACGCGCCTCCAGCCCATGGCGGGCAAAGAATTCCGGCTCAAACGGCAGCAGGCATAGCATGCGCTCCCACAGGCCGGGAAATTCGCGCACCCTGTGCTCGCGCCATGCCCAGACCTGCGGGGCTACATAATGCAGGCGCGGAATGGACAGCGGCGCGATCCGCCGCAGCAGGCGCAGGGTAAAGCCCGGACTGTCGATGGTAATGACCAGATCGGGCCGGCGCGCCGTAACATCCGCCACCGCCTGGTCCAGCCTGCGCGACAGGTGGCGCAGGCGGGGCAGTACCTCCATCAGTCCCATGACCGCAAGATCACGCAGCGGGAAGAGCGAGTGCAGCCCCTGCCCCTGCATGCGCTCACCGCCAATACCGGCAAAGCGCACGCCCGGACAGCGCGCGCGCAGGGCCGCCATGAGGCGGCTGCCCAGCACATCGCCACTGGCCTCGCCCGCCATGATCCATATGGTCGGGCCGGAGGGGGACGCATCCGTTGCGGCGGGCGGAGGGGAAGATGAAGGTCCGGTCATGCCTGACCGGCTTATCGCGTCGGCCCCGGCAGCGCAAATACATGAAAAATTTCTGATGGCGCTTTTTTCAGAACGCTTCAGGAACGTCGCCTTCTTGCAAAAAAGGCGGCATCCGGAAACCTTTACCGTTTCCTATCTGAGCAGGCCGCGTATGGTGGCACGGATGTCATCGGGCAGCGGCACATAATGCAGGGCAAGGGCCGCCTCGCCCCCATTTTGCATGCTCCAGTCAAAGAAGGCCCGCACGGCACGGCCCCGGGGCGTATCGGCCTTATCCTGCGGCAGCAGCGCGTAGGTCGCGGCCATGATCGGCCATGCGCCCACACCCTCGCCATCCAGCACGTCCCCCGCATGGGTTGCGTCCTGTGCCCAGTGCGCGGTGGCCACGGCGTGGCGGAAGCTTTCCGGATCGGCCGCGACCATATCCCCATGCCGGTTGCGCAGTTCGACAATCGGCATGTGGTTGCCGGCGGCATAGGCATATTCCACATAGCCTATGCTGCCCTCGGTATTGCGCACGGCGGCGGCTATCCCGTCATTGCCACGCGCGCCCTCACCCACCGGCCATTCGATGGAAGTGCCGCTCCCCTGCTCCTTCGCCCAGCGGGGCGAGACACGGGCAAGGTAGGAGGTGAACACGAACGTGGTGCCCGATCCATCCGCCCGGCGTACGGGGGCCACCGGAATGGCGGGCAGGGCCATGCCGGGATTTTCGGCCACGATGGCAGGGTCGTTCCACATCGTGATGTCACCGGCATAGAGCCGCGCCAGCAATTCGCCGGTCAGATGCAGATGGCCCGCATCCACACCGGGCAGGTTCACCACCGCGACAATCGCCCCCAGCACGGTGGGAAACTGGATCAGCCCGTTCTGCGCCAACTGGGCCGCACTCATCGGGGCATCGGACGCGCCAAAATCGACCGTGCGGGCCTTGACCTGGTTCTGCCCGGCGCCAGAGCCGATGGTCTGGTAATTCAGGCGGATGTCGGTCGCGCGCGCGACAGCAGCCCCCCACGCCCCATAGATCGGCGCGCCAAAGCTGGACCCCGCCCCCGTGATTTCCGTGGCATGGGCCCGCGCGCCCAGCAGCCCCAGCAAGACCGCAAGCCCCGCCCCCAAACCATGGCGCACCTGCCGCGGAGATGGCGCACGCATGGCGGGTTCAGCCCCGCAGGACCGCATTGCAGCTTTTCTGCGCGGCGGCCAGCACCCGTTCACAAACGGCTTCGATTTCCGCATCGGTCAGGGTCCCGTCCATCGGCTGAAGGGTTATCTCCACACCCAGCGACCTGTGCCCCGCCGGGATCTTGTCACCTTCATAAACGTCAAACAGGTTTGCCGCGACAATCAGGTTGCGTTCCGCACCCCTGACGGCCCGCAGCAGTTTTTCCGCCGGAACATCCGCCGCCACCACAAAGGCGAAATCACGCCGGAGCGGCTGGAAGGCGGACAGTGCCGGGGGGGCTTTGCGCTTGCGCTTGGGCTCAGGCACCGCATCGGGATACAGCATGAACGCGCAGACCGGCACGTCAATGCCGCGCGTGGCCAGCAGGGCCGGATGCAGCTGGCCAAAATGCCCCAGCACCAGCTTCGGTCCCTGCCGGATCACGCCGGAACGGCCCGGATGGTAGAAGGCGGGCGCATCGGGGGTCATGCTTAACCCCTCCATGGCCGCACCTGCGGCGGCAAGGGCCGACAGCGCATCGGCCTTGACCTGCCACAGGTCCACCGGCCGTGCCGCCTGGCCCGGCAGGCGCGGCGAATGGCCACTGCGGATGCCCGCGGCCACCAGCACCTGACCCTCCGGGCCAAAGGCCGGCCCGACCTCGAACAGGCCCAGATCGGGATAACCGCGCGCGACATTGCCCCGCACCGCCGCCAGCAGGTTGACCAGCGGTGTCGGGCGCATCTGGTCCAGATCGGCCGCAATCGGGTTGAGCAGGTGCAGTTCCGGCGGGGTCTCGCCAAATTCGGCGGCCTGCTCCATGGCCACGAACGAGAAGCCCACCGTCTCCAGCAGGCCACCCGCCGCAAGCTGGCGGCGCAGGCTGGCAATCCGGCTCTGGCGCGGCGTGAAGGCGGGCAGTGGCACGGCATTGCCCACCGGCAGCGACACGGCGGGTACGCTGTCCAGCCCGCGCAGGCGCAGCACTTCCTCGATCAGGTCCACTTCCGGGTCAAGGGCCACGGCCCCTTCCGCCGCAGTCTGGGCGCGCGCGGGCGGCAGGTCGGCCTGCTGGTCCAGCAGCATGGGAGTTGCGATGTCATTGCGCCACGGCGGCACGTCCACCACCACATGGCAGGCATCACATTCACGCACCGTGAAGCCCAGCCCCTCCAGCAGGTGCACGGCATGGTCGGGTTCTTCCACCAGGCCGCCGATCGTCTCCAGGCGGGCGAAGTCCAGATGCGCCTGGCGCTGCCACGCAGGCTCGGCCCCGGCCGAGACCACGCTGCCCGCCTCACCGCCGCACAGGTCAAGGATCATACGCGTCACGGCCTCAAGTGCCGCGGGCGGCAGGGCCTGATCCACCCCGCGCTCGAAGCGCTGGCGGGCATCGGAATGCAGGTTGTGCCGTCGCCCCGCCAGCGCGATCGCCACCGGGTCGAACAGCGCGCATTCCACGAATACGGTGGTTGTCGTATCGCTCACACCGCTTCCGGCCCCGCCCATGATCCCGGCCAGCGACTGCACACCGCGCCCGTCGGCAATCACGCAGTCATCGGGGGTCATGACATGCTCGCTGCCATCCAGCGCCGTGAAGGTCTCGCCCGCGCCACGGCAGATGGTCAGTTCTCCACCCATGATCCTGTCCGCATCGAACACATGCAGCGGACGCCCCAGGTCGAAGGTGAAGAAATTGGTGATATCCACCAGTGCCGAGACCGGGCGCAGGCCGATGGATTCCAGCCGGCGCTTCAGCCAGTCCGGGCTGGGACCGTTCCGGACACCCCTTATGGCGCGCCCCAGCACCCATGGGCAGGCTTCGGGATAGGTGATGCGCCATGTGATGGGGGACTCGAACCGGCTTTCCACCGTCCCGGGCCGCCAGGGCCGGAGCGTGCCCAGTCCCGCCGCCGCAAGGTCACGCGCAATGCCGCGCACGGCCAGCGCATCGCCCCGGTTGGGGGTGATGGCAATGTCGATGACCGGATCATCCAGCCCGGCGAACAGCGGGTAGGACTGCCCCGTCGCGGTGCCTTCGGGCAGTTCGGCTATGCCGCTGTCTTCCTCGCCAATGCCCAGTTCACGCAGCGAGCACAGCATGCCGCCGCTGGTCTCGCCCCGCAGCTTGCCCGCCTTGATGGTGATGCCGCTGGCCGGGATGAAGGTGCCGGGCGGGGCAAAGATCACATGCAGCCCGGTGCGCGCATTGGGCGCACCGCACACGACCTGCACGCGCCCGAACCCCTCCCCCGCATCAACCTGGCAGACGCGCAGCCGGTCGGCATTGGGGTGCTGGGTGGCTTCGATGATGCGTGCGGTGCGGAAGGCGGCAAGTGCTGCCGCCGGGTTTTCCACCCCTTCCACCTCAAGCCCGATGGTGTTCAGGGTAGCGGTAATCTCGTCCAGCGTTGCCGTGGTCTCAAGATGTTCGCGCAGCCAGGACAGGGAGAACTTCATCGATCACAGACCTTCGTGCAGCAGGGCGGGAGACAGGGGGCTGGTGCCGTAATGGCGCAGCCAGCGGACATCGCTTTCATAGAACGAGCGCAGGTCGGGAATGCCGTGGCGCAGCATGGTCAGCCGCTCGATGCCCATGCCGAAGGCAAAGCCCTGCCACTGCCGGGCATCCAGCCCGCAATTGGCCAGCACGCGGGGGTGAACCATGCCCGCCCCCAGCACTTCCAGCCAGTCACCGCCGGTGCCGATCTGCCCCGTTTTGCGTGACCAGCCGATATCGATTTCCATCGAGGGTTCGGTAAACGGGAAATACGACGCCCGGAACCGCACCGGCAGGTCCGGCATCTGGAAGAACGCGCGCAGGAAATCCGACAGGCAGCCCTTGAGATGGCCCAGCGTGATGCCACGATCAATCACCAGCCCCTCGCACTGATGGAACATGGGGGAATGGGTGGCATCATGGTCCGCGCGGTAGGTGCGGCCGGGGGCGATGATGCGGATGGGGGGTTCATGGCCCAGCATGGTGCGGATCTGCACGCCCGATGTCTGGGTGCGCAGCACGCGCTCGGGCTGGCCCTCGGCCACGGCTGGCAGGTAGAAGGTATCCTGGTCCGTGCGGGCGGGATGGTGGGCGGGCGTGTTCAGCGCCGAGAAGTTGTGCCAGTCGCTCTCGATATCCGGGCCTTCGGCTATGGTGAAGCCCATGGAACCGAAAATGGCGGCCATTTCCTCGATCGTGCGGGTAATGGGATGCAGCAGCCCCTCGGGGGCCGGGGCGCAGGGCAGTGTCACGTCCACCCGCTCGGCCGCAAGGCGGGCGTTCAGGGCGGCGGCTTCCAGTTCCTGCCCGCGCGCATCGATCAGACGGGAAAGTTCATCACGCAGCCGGTTGAGCGCGGCGCCACGCGTGCGCCGCTCATCCGGTGTCATGCGGCCAAGCTGCTTGAGAAGTGCGGTCAGCGTGCCCGATTTGCCCAGCGTGGCCACGCGCACCGCGTCCCACGCGCGCTGGTCGGTCGCGGCAGCGAGTGCCTGAACTGTCTGTTCCCTCAGGGTTTCGAGATCGTCACTCATAGCACCTCGCACAGGCTCACGTCGGGCGGGCTGGCAAAGGGGTATCTACCGGCGGGCCAGACCCGGCGCATGGAATTGTGCCCGTGGCCGCTGGCGGATACGGCACGGGCCTTGCATAAAAAACAAAACGGGCCGCCCGATGGGACGACCCGTTTCGTGGACCTGTCGCCACGCGGGCGTGGGACAGGGATCAGGCCAGGGCGGCCTGGGCCTTCTTCACGATTTCAGCGAAGGTCGCCGCATCGTCATAGGCAATGGCGGCAAGGACCTTGCGGTCGATCTCGATGCCAGCCTTGTCCAGACCGTTGATGAAACGGCTGTAGGTCAGGCCATGCTCACGCACCGCCGCGTTGATGCGCTGGATCCACAGGGCGCGGAATTCGCGCTTCTTGTTCCGGCGGTCACGGTACGCATACTGAAGCGACTTTTCCAGACGTTCCAGCGCAATGCGGTAATTGGTGGAGGAACGGCCCCGGAACCCCTTGGAGAGTTCGAGAACCTTCTTGTGGCGGGCGTGGGTGGTTACGCCGCGTTTCACACGTGCCATGTCTCAGGTGCTCCTTATGCCAGACCGTAGGGGGCCCACTGCTTTACAGTGCGGCCGTCCATTTCCGTCAGCACCTGCGAACCACGGTTCGTGCGCTTCATCTTCTGCGAGCGGTTGATCAGCCCGTGGCGCTTGTTGCCCGGACCCGCCAGCACCTTGCCGGTGGCGGTGATCTTGAACCGCTTCTTGACCGATGACTTGGTCTTCATCTTGGGCATTTGCTTCTCCTGTCTGTCTGGTGCGTGTGTCCCCTGCCCCCTTGCGGGTAAAGCCGGGACACTCCATTGCGGCCGGGCATGCCCTACAGGCCCGGACGCGCGAACAGGCAGGCTATAGACAACCCTGCGGGCGCGATCAACCCCCAAGGTACACATCCGCATCCTTTCCCCTGCCCCCGAGGTGCTGTAGGGGAAAGGGGATAATCAGAATGGAGGAAAAGACCATGACCCAACGCGTGGCCTACATAACCGGCGGCAGCCGGGGCATTGGCGCCGCCATTGCCAAGACACTGGCAAAAGACGGTTTTGACATTGCCATTTCCTATGCCCGCAATGAAAAGGCGGCCGAACAGACGCTGGAGGCGGTCCGCGCGCTGGGCCGCCGGGGCCTGGCCATCCGCTGCGATGGCGAAGGCAGCGGCAACCGCGCCGCCATCCGGCGCGTGGTAAGCGAAATGGGCCGGATTGACGCGCTGGTGTGCAATGCCGGCGTCTACCCCCATGGCGACGTGACCGAGATGACCGATGCGCAGGTCGATGCGGTGCTGGGGCTGAACGTGCGCGCCGTGATGATCGAGACCATCGAGGCCGCACGCCACATGGCGCAGGGCGGGCGGATCATCCTGATCGGGTCCACCTTTGCCGACCGCTCGCCCTTCCCCGGCATTTCGCTCTATTCCGCTTCCAAATCGGCGCTGAACGGCTTCGCGCGCGGGGCGGCGCGCGATCTTGGCCCGCGCGGCATCACCATCAACGTGGTCCAGCCCGGCCCGATCGATACCGACATGAACCCCGCCACCGGCCCCGGTGCCGACCTGCTGCGCAGCTTCATGTGCCACAAGGAATATGGACAGGTTGGCGACATTGCATCCGTGGTGTCATTCCTGGCCAGCCCGCAGGCCAGCTTCATCACTGGCTCGGCACTGACCACCGACGGGGGGCTTGCCGCCTGACATCACCACGCGCGGGCGGCCTACCGCCCGCCCGTGTCTCAACACCCGATGACATTGCTGAACCCGCCCATACCCCCTCTTGCGGGGATATGGGCCGCATCGGGAAGGCGTCAGGTCCGGTCCCGCCCGAACATGAATGCCGCCCCGTCCCCTTGCCGGATGTTCCATGCACATTGCCCGGACGGGTCCCATGTCCATGCGCCGGCACTGAACGCCCCCCGCCATAGCCGGCAGGGCGGGCATTCCCTGCCCGTTTTTTCAGGCTGCTGGCTGACAGGCCAGGAAGCCCTCGATCTCCTGCCATGACACGGGTGCGTAATGCCAGCAGTCCACCCCCACATCGCATGACGTGGACGTCGCGGGCCGGCTACCATGGACATGACCGTACAGATGGACCGCGCCCCGGAAAAAACCGTTCCACTCGGCAATGGGATAATGGAACAGGACCACGCGCCTGCCCGCCAGCTTCAGTTCCCGGTAGGGCTGCACACTGGCCCAGCCCAGCCAGTCCCGCACCCCGTCCCCATCATGATTGCCCGTGACCAGATGCTTGCGCCCACTGAGGCGCGCGCCATACCGCGCCACATCCCGCCAGCAGAAATCTCCCAGGCACCACACGTCATCATCAGGCTGGACGCGGGCATTCCAGTTGGCAGCCAGCACGGCATCCATTTCCGCCACCCCGACAAAGGGCCGGTGGCAATGCCGGATTATACTCTCGTGACCGAAATGCAGGTCGGCCGTAAACCATGTTGTCATGACCCGGAAACCGGCATGAAACCATAACCTTCCGAATATTGATGCGCCATCTTGAACGAAAACCGCAGGGACAGCAAACCGGTCATGGAAACAGATTGATTATTACCAAAAAATATGATGATATTTTATATTATCATGGAAAATTTTAAAATATATATTCCAATAATATGATAAAATATTATTATATTCATGACCACTATAATAAAAAATAACCCGACACGGACTTTTATAGAAGCTGATCATAGGATGAATCACCTGCCACTTCCCGACCAGCCAGAGAATTACATGGAAACAGACCGATAATTCAGGATCTTTATATGATCCCGGCTGGTGATGCCGGAAATCATGACCATGACTTCACACAGAGACCGACAAATATTGATTTGCCTGTGCCTGCTGACCAGATATTTTCAGGGAAGGTCTCTATGGCTGGGGGACCTGGATTCGAACCAGGGCTGACCGGGTCAGAGCCGGTAGTTCTACCGCTAAACTATCCCCCAGCAAGGAGAAAGCGGCGCGGTGCGCTGCGGTGAACAGGCATATAGCCGCCTGCCCCAAGGGGCGCAACCCCCACAATGGCTTTTTTGCAAACTTTCTCTTTTGGCTTGCGTTTTATGCAGAACACTCAACACAATAGGTAATACCTTGGCCGTTAACGGGTATTGGATGAACAATGGTCCAGCACAGGCTCCGTGCCGCAACACACCCGCAGGCAACGCCCCTACCGCCTGCGTCTGCCACGAACCGCCGCATGGCGCGCGCGCCACTTTATGCCGCCATTGATCTGGGCACCCATAACTGCCGCCTGCTGGTGGCCCGCGCGGGGGAGCGCGGGCTGCGCGTGATCGACAGCTTCAGCCGCGCCGTACGCCTGGGCGAAGGGCTGCACCATTCCGGCCAGCTGGCCGAGGCCGCCATGGAACGCACCATCACCGCCCTGCGCGCCTGTGTCGCGCGCATGGGGCTGTACGAACTGCACAGCCATCGCGCGATCGCGACCGAAGCCTGCCGCAGGGCAGCCAACGGCATGGACTTCATTGCCCGCGTCATGCATGAGACGGGGCTGGACATATCCGTCATTTCCGCGCGGGAGGAAGCCGAACTGGCGCTTGCGGCCTGCACCTCCCTGCTGCACGACCGTGGCAGCGCCACCGGGCGCGGCCTGCTGTTCGACATTGGCGGTGGTTCGACCGAAATTGCCTGGGCACGAATCGACCGCGATGCCCGCCGCCACGACCTGTCAGGCTATGTCAGCCTGCCGATGGGCATCATGACGCTGGCCGAACGCCACGGGAATGACATCTTTACCGATGCCGGCTACCGCGGGATCGTGGACGGGATTGTCAGCATCCTGCGCGGCTTTGATGACATACACTGCATTACCCGCGAAATCGCGCGCGGCAACGTCATGCTGCTGGGCACCAGCGGCACGGTCACCACGCTGGCCAGCCTGGCGCAGGGACAGGGGCGCTATGAACGCGCGGGCATTGATGGCAGCCGCCTGTCCGTACCGCAGGCGCTGGCCATGATCGATAGCCTGCGTGGCGCGGGCATGGCGGGACTGGTACGCAACCCGGTCATCGGCCCGGACCGCGCGCGCTACCTGCTGCCCGGCTGCGCGATATTCGAGGCAATCGTCACCACATGGCCCATGATGAATGTGACGGTGGCGGACAGGGGATTGCGTGATGGCCTGCTTTTACGCATGATCGGCGACCGCGGGCGGCACGGTGGCCCGGCCCCGACGCCCCTTTCCTTTCCCCTGCATCGCCATATGGAGCACCGGGTCAGCCCCTGACCGCGTCCAGTCATGAAACAGCGTTCCCCCACCCGCATACCGGGCAAGGCCCGTACCAGCAGTCTGACCCCCGGCACGGGCGACAGCAGCACCGACGGACAGGCCGCCCGGACCAACCGGACCAAGACCGTAACCGTAAAGAAGGCACGCGGGCGCACCACCGCCCAGCACCGCTGGCTGCAGCGCCAGCTTAATGACCCTTACGTGCAGGCGGCCCAGAAACAGGGCTGGCGTTCCCGCGCGGCCTTCAAGCTGATCGAACTGGACGACCGCTTTCACCTGATCCGGCCCGGCACGCGCGTGGTTGACCTGGGGGCCGCCCCCGGCGGGTGGACACAGGTCGCGGTCAAGCGCGGGGCCGCGGAAGTGGTGGGGGTAGACCTGCTGCCGGTCGACCCGGTGCCGGGTGCGACGGTGATAGAAGGCGACTTCAATGACCCCGACATGCCCGACCGCCTGACCGGCCTGCTGGGCGGCCGGGCGGATCTGGTCATGTCGGACATGGCACCCAACACGACCGGCCACGCACCAACCGACCACCTGCGCATTATCGGGCTGGCGGAACTGGCATTGCATTTCGCCACCCGTATCCTGGCCCCCGATGGCGCCTTCGTGGCCAAGGTGTTCCAGGGCGGATCGGAAAAACAGATGCTGGCGGATCTCAAGCGCCTGTTCACGCAGGTCCGCCACGCCAAGCCACCGGCCAGCCGCAAGGAATCAAGCGAACTGTACGTGGTGGCGACCGGCTTCCGTGGGCTGGATACAGCGGAAGGCTGATCCAGGCCGCACGGTCAGCGCGGCCTGTAATGGTCACGCAATGTGGTGTTCGTTCCACAGCCACGCCGCCCCGCGCACGCCCGAACTGTCACCGTGGCGGTTGCGCACGATGGGCGTGCTGCAGTTGGGGGTGATCACGTAACGGCGCATGAGGCGGGGCACCCGTTCGTAAATCGAGTCCAGGTTGGACACGCCACCACCCAGCACGATCACATCGGGGTCCATGAAGTTGATGGCCATGGCGCAGGCACGGGCCATGCGGTCCATGTAACGGTCCAGCGCGCCGATCGCGGTCAGGTCACCGTTCGCGGCTTCCTGTTCGATATGGGCGGCACTGCGGTGGCCCGGCCCCTTCCAGTCCTGCGCCAGCGCCGACCCGCTGAGGAACCGCTCCATGCAGCCCTCATTGCCACAAAAGCATTTGGGCATGGGGAATTCCTCGATCCGCGGCCATGGCAGCGGGACATGCCCCCACTCGCCGGCAATGTGGTTATGGCCGATCAGCAGTTTCCTATCGATGACAATGCCAGCCCCCATGCCCGTGCCGATGATCACGCCAAACACGCTGTGATGCGCGGCACCTGCCCCGTCAATCGCCTCGGACAGGGCAAAGCAGTTGGCATCGTTCTCGATGCGCACCTCCCGGCCCAGGGCTGCCGTCATGTCCTTGATCAGCGGCTGGTTGTTGAGCCATGTGGCATTGGCGTTCTTGATCACGCCCGTATCGGGACTGATCGAACCGGGAATGCCGATTCCCACCGTACCTGTTCCACCCAGTTCCCTGTCCACCCCATGAATCAGCTCACACATGGCCTGGATGGCGGCCGGATAGTTGCCGGGATTGGTAATCCGCCGACGCACGCGCTCTGCCCCGTCCCTGGCAAGAGCGGCTATTTCGATCTTGGTGCCACCAAAATCAATTCCGATACGATAGGAGCCCATGCAGAGTCTTTCTTTCATCATGTTTTATCAACGGCACGTTTTCTTTTATGGTCGTACCCGTATGGAACATCAAACCCTACTATGCACGGGCATGGTTGCCCCCACCACGGAGACATGGCTCCCATGAGCGAGATACTGCTGGACGCCCGCGGACTGAACTGCCCCCTGCCCGTGCTCAGGGCCAACCGCATGCTGCGTGGCCTGCCGCCCGGCGCGCGGCTGCGCGTGATTGCGACCGACCGAGCATCGGTGGCCGACTTCCAGGCCTTCTGCCGCGAGACCGGCCACGCGCTGATCGCGTTCGGGGAAGAAGGCGGCACGCTGTCCTTCGTCATCCGGCGCAGGCCGGATGTGGCGGCGGACACCGCCACCACCCCGATGCCCGCATAAGTGCCAGAACGCCGCAAACGCAGTTGTACCCTTGGCAGGATGCCCCACATGGATGTAAGCCCTGCGCCAGCCAAGTCATTTTCAGGAAATGCCACGCACCCATGACCCAGGACCTGACCAACCTTTCGTTCGAGGACGCACTGGCCGAGCTTGAGACCATCGTGCGCCAGCTCGAGGTCGGCCAGCTCCGGCTGGAGGACGCGATCACGTCCTATGAGCGTGGCGCCGTCCTGCGACAGTACTGCCAGAAGAAACTGGACGAGGCCGAGGCCCGCGTCCAGGCGATTGTCCAGCGTGCCGATGGGGCGCTGGATGTAAAACCAATGGATTGATGCGCCAGATGAGCCAAACAACAGCCCCCTCGTCCCGAACCGACAGTGCGGACCGCATGGTCCGTCTGCGTGCATCCATGTCCGCGCGCGCGACCGCGATCGAGAGCATGATCGACCGCCTGCTGCCCCGCGTTGAAGGGGGCGAGGGCCGCCTGATCGATGCCATGCGCTATGCCACGCTGGGCGGGGGCAAGCGCCTGCGCGGCTATCTGGTGGCGGAAGTGGCCAGCCTGTTCAAGGTGGCGGCCGAAGGCGCGGACCGCGTCGCGGCATCGGTCGAGATGCTGCACGCCTATTCGCTGGTGCATGATGACCTGCCCGCCATGGATGACGACGACCTGCGTCGTGGCCAGCCCTCCACCCACCGCAAGTTCGATGAAGCCACCGCCATCCTGGCCGGTGACGCGCTGCAGACCATGGCGTTCGATATCCTTGCCAACCCGCTCACGCATGCCGGCGCGGAGGTGCGCATCAACCTTGTGCGCGCCCTGGCCGATGCCTCGGGTGCTGCCGGCATGGTCGGTGGCCAGATGATCGACATGGAAGGCGAGGGCCGCGCCCTGTCGCTGGAAGAGGTCGCGCGCCTGCATGCGCTCAAGACCGGCTGCCTGATCCGCTATTCGGCCGAAGCGGGGGCCATCCTGGGCCAGGCCGGTGAGGACGCCCGCCAGCGTATTTCCGCCTATGGCCGTGACCTGGGTGCCGCCTTCCAGATTGCCGATGACGTGCTGGACGCCACCGCGAGCGCCGAGGAACTGGGCAAGACCGCGGGCAAGGATGAAGCCGCCGGCAAGTCCACCTATGTCGCCCTGCTGGGCGTGGAGGGTGCCGCCAAGGAAGCCCGCCGTGTTGCGGAACAGGCCCTATCCCATATCGACATCTTTGGCCCCGAGGCTGATCGCCTGCGCGATCTGGTCCACTACGTGGTCGAGCGCAGGAACTGAGTGACATGAGCGAGAGCAACACGCCCAACGCGATTCCCACCCTTGGTCGCTACCCGCAGCTTGACCGTGTGCGGGCCCCCCATGACCTGCGCAACCTTTCGGTGGAGCAGCTCAGGCAGCTGGCGGATGAACTGCGCTCCGAGACGATCGATGCCGTCTCCACCACCGGCGGCCA
>NZ_NKTZ01000007.1 GCF_003207855.1 Komagataeibacter rhaeticus
CACCCAGTCCAGGCCGCCAATCATCACCCCCTAAAGAGCAACAACCGCGCCGCCAGCATATCCCTTCCAGATACTCTCTCTATTCTCTTGTCAAAGACCCGCCGGAGCAGCAGCGCCGTCCGGTGAAGGGGCTTTTACGGATATTGGCCCACCCTGTCAACGCTACCCCCAAAACACAGGAAAACAACGGAAATCCGCCATAAACCCCACTTAACATTCACAATGCGAACCAAAAAAACGAAGAAAAAAAGATATTTATGTGAAAAAAGGAGGGGCAGGCCCCTCCCTGTCTCCTGTCGCTGGTTTCCCTGCCCTGCTTCGGCCGCAAATGGATGCCGGGATGGCAATCCATCCGGGGCGCGGATCAGGGTCTGCATGCGCTGGGCAGCCTATATGAAATGTCGGCCGCCCCGCATGACCGATATGATATGTTACTCTTGGTTAGTTCATCTCATGAAATCATTCGGGCTAAACTGTTGCGGCTGTCTTCCTTTTAAGGTTTGCGTCAGGTTTATTATCTAAGTGTCACATATCCTGTTCCCCTATCTTGCCCAGCCACATCAGGAATTCCACTCGCTTCCCATCGCGCTGGAAATGGCCCGGCTTGATCCAGACGTCACGATCCATATTGCCAGCCTGACAGCCGAGCGCGATTCCCGCATCCGCAATCTGTCCAGACTCTATCCTGATGCGCGGGTTGTCTTTGATATCCTGAAGATGCCGGACTGGCTCCGCCGACATGTCCAGCGCCATGGCCCGACCCCGCTGGGCAAGATAGCGGTGCTTTTTCTGAACAGAAATTATTTCAACAGATTTCAGGCAATCGTGGTGCCGGAACGTACATCCCTCCTGCTCCGCAAGATGGGCGTACATCATCCCCGGCTGATCTGGACCCGGCATGGCGCGGGCGACAGGGCCATAGGCTTTGCGCATGATGCGGCGAAATTCGATTACATCCTGATGGCAGGCCACAAGGTGGAAGCCCGCCTGCTTGAAAGCGGCGCCCTGCGGCCAGGGCACTATACATCAGGAGTCTACGCCAAATTCGACATGGTGCGCCGCCTGCATGCCAGGAATGCTCCCCTGTTCCCCAACGGGCGGCCGACCATACTCTATAACCCGCATTTCAGCCTGGGCCTGTCGTCATGGCCACGATTTGGCATGGATATCCTGCGGTATTTCGCCCGACAGACAAAATACAATCTGGTGTTCGCCCCCCATTACCGACTGTTCGACACAAACCGTGCCAGAGCCATGAAAATGCTGGCCCCCTTTACCGACCAGCCTCACATGATTATTGATCCGGGCAGCGACAGAAGTGTCGATATGACCTATACCATGGGTTCAGACCTGTATCTGGGCGACGTAAGCAGCCAGGTCAGTGAATTCCTGATAAAACCAAGACCCTGCCTGTTCCTGAACGCCCATCATACCCGGTGGCGGGACGATCCCAATTACCAGAGCTGGACCCTGGGGGACGTGCTGGACAGCGTGGATGACCTGGGCCCTGCCCTTGACAGTGCTTTCCTGTCGCATGCAAATTTCCTTGATCGACAAAAAGAGTATATATGGGAGACCTTCGGGTTTGCGGCGCCACAGGATACGGCAGCCAAGGGCGCGAAATCGATCATTGACTTTTTGAGGGTAATTGGTTGAACACCGCCCATTCGCCGTTTCAAGTTACGTCTGTGGAAGTCACATTACCGGAAATGATAAGCCTCCCGACCCCCTCCGATTCTGGTCTGCCGCGTCGTTACGGCAATTTCCCGACGTTCCCGGCTGCGCTGGATTATGCCGCACAGGGCAAGAGCGGTTTCAACATCTACTCTGGCAAGGGTGTACTGCTTGAGGCACTGCCCTACAGCACCCTGCGCGAGCAGGCGATCGAGACCGGCAGGCGCCTGCTCTCCCTGGGGCTTGAGCCGGGTGAGCGCGTGGCCATCGTGGCCGAAAGCGATGGCGATTTTGCACGCATCTTCTTTGGCTGCCAGTACGCTGGGCTTGTGCCCGCCCCGCTGCCGCTGCCCGTGGCCTTTGGTGGGCGTGAGGGTTATGTCGCCACATTGCGGGGCATGATCGAGGGTGCTGCCGCTTCCGCCGTGGTCATTGCCGAGATCATTGCCGGCTGGACAGATGAAATCACGAATGGCCTTGACCTGAAGTTCTCCGGCACGCCCGCCCGGCTGCTGGAAATGCCCATTACCGTCGAGACCCTGCCAGCCGTCCGGCCAGATGACCTGTCCTACCTGCAGTTCTCATCGGGCAGCACGCGCTTCCCCATGGGCATTGCGGTCACGCAGCGTTCGGGCGTGGCGAATGCCCATGCCATCGCCCTGAACGGGCTGAAGGTACGGGAAACAGGAGACCGCTGTGTTTCCTGGCTGCCGCTTTACCATGACATGGGACTCGTGGGATTCTTCCTGACCCCCATGACCTGTCAGCTCAGCGTGGACATGCTGCCCACGCGTGAGTTCGCGCGCCGCCCCCATGTGTGGCTGGACCTGATCAGCCGCAACCGCGGTACGATTTCATACAGCCCGTCCTTCGGTTACGAGCTGTGCGCCCGACGTGCCACATCGATCGAACTGGATCTCTCGACATGGCGCGTCGCGGGTATCGGCGGGGACATGATCCGCTACCATATCCTGGAAGATTTCGCGCAGCGCTTCGCATCCGCCGGTTTTGACAGCCGGGCGTTCACCGCCAGCTACGGCATGGCGGAAGCAACGCTGGCCATAAGCTTCGCGCCACTGGGGTCGGGCATCCGTACGGATACGATCGACCTGCGTGCCCTTGAGACACGCGGTGAGGCCGTACCATCCAACGACCCGGCACGCGCGCTGCGCACCTTTGTCATCTGCGGTGCGGTCCTGCCCCAGCACGAGCTGGAAGTCCGTGACAGCGAAGGCCGCGTGCTGTCGGACCGCAAGGTCGGCACCGTATTCGTACGCGGGCCCAGCCTCATGCAGGGCTATTTCCGCCGCCCGCAGGAAACCGCGCGCGTGGTGGACGCGGAAGGCTGGCTCAACACCGGTGACCTGGGCTACATGCTGGATGGGCAGGTTGTCGTGACCGGGCGCGCCAAGGACCTGATCATCATCAATGGCCGCAACATCTGGCCGCAGGATCTGGAATGGTCGGCCGAGACGGAAATCAGTACCCTGCGCAGCCGCGACGTGGCTGTATTCTCGGTCGATGAAAATGAAGGCGAAAAGATCGTGGCCCTGGTGCAGTGCCGCGCCTCCTCCCCCGAAGCCCGCGAAACGCTGAAAACCGAGACGGCCAACCTGTTCCGTCGCCAGCATGGGGTGGATGTGTCCATCATCCTGGTACCGCCCCACACCCTGCCCCAGACATCATCGGGCAAGCTGACGCGGGCACGGGCAAAGGCAATGCTGCTGGCGGGCGCTTTCCAGCCACTGGAAGCCTCGTCCGTATCGGTCGTCTGACGTCAGGGGGCGCCATGCCTCCGGTGTCCGCGCAAAGCGGGACTGGTCAAAAACCAGTTTTTCGCCCATAAGACTTCCGATCAGGGGGCGAATACAGTCCCCACCCCCGGTTTATGGATCGTGGGCAGGTCATTCATGCTGTTCCCCTGCCCGTGTGCAGGCTGGACGTGCCATAAGGATGTAGGAATGAGTGAAACGGTAGCGAGCGTCTCCGCGCTGATCGTGAAGACGCTGCTGGCGAACCCAAAGGTTCCCCGTGATATCAATGGCAGCAGCAAGATCGTTGAAGATCTGGCCTTTGATTCACTGGCCGTCATGAATTTTGTCATGGAAATCGAGGATACCCTCGATGTGTCCGTGCCGCTTGACCGGCTGGCTGATATCCGCACCATCGATGATCTGGCGGCCTGCATCGTCTCCCTCAAGCAGGCGTCCTGACGCATCATGTCAATTTTCTCGAAATATGAAGGGCTGGCATCAGCCCTGGCCGCTGTCACCGCCGGCGGTGGCCGCAACCCCTTCAACGTGGTTATCGAAAAACCCATTTCGTCGACGGTCGGGCTGATCGAAGGGCGCGAGACCCTGCTGTTCGGGACCAACAACTATCTGGGTCTCAGCCAGTCACCTGCCGCGATCGACGCTGCGGTAAAGGCCGCCCGGGCATATGGGGTGGGCACCACGGGTTCGCGCATTGCCAACGGCACGCAGGGACTCCACCGCCAGCTGGAGGAACGTCTGTGCGCGTTCTTCAGGCGTCAGCACTGCATGGTGTTCTCCACCGGCTACCAGGCCAATCTGGGTACGATCTCGGCACTGGCGGGCAAGGATGATTACCTGCTGCTGGATGCGGACAGCCATGCCAGCATCTATGATGGCAGCCGCCTTGGCCATGCGCAGGTGATCCGCTTCCGCCACAATGATGCCGATGACCTGCACAAGCGCCTGCGCCGCCTGGATGGCACGCCGGGTGCGAAGCTGGTTGTTGTTGAAGGCATCTATTCCATGATGGGTGACGTGGTGCCCATGGCGGAATTCGCGGCCGTCAAGCGTGAGACCGGCGCATGGCTGCTGGCTGACGAAGCCCATTCCGTGGGCGTGATGGGCGAACATGGCCGGGGCGTGGCGGAAGCCGATGGCGTGGAAGCGGATGTGGACTTTGTTGTCGGCACCTTCTCCAAAAGCCTTGGCACGGTGGGGGGATACTGCGTGTCCAACCATGCGGGACTGGACCTGATCCGCCTGTGCTCGCGCCCCTACATGTTCACCGCGTCCCTTCCGCCGGAAGTGATTGCCGCGACCATGGCCGCGCTGGATGAGCTGGAAAACCGGCCGGAACTGCGGGTCCGCCTTATGGACAACGCCCGCAGGCTGCATGCGGGGCTTCAGGCCGCCGGCCTGCGCACGGGCCCGCAGGCCAGCCCTGTCGTGTCCGTCATTCTGGACGAAGTCCCGACGGCGGTCGCCTTCTGGAACCGGCTGCTTGACCTGGGGGTTTACGTCAATCTCAGCCTGCCACCCGCAACGCCTGACCAGCACCCGCTCCTGCGGACATCGGTCATGGCGACGCATACGCCGGAGCAGATTGACCGGGCAGTGGAAATTTTTGCCACGGTGGCAGGCGAGATGGGGATCAACCGCGCCGCCTGAAAAAACCGGCCTGCCGTAGCTTCCACAACAGATACGGCAGGCAGATCAGTGGGTGCCGTTCGGAAAACGGGCCAAGCGGCAGAACGATGCCGGAATGGCGCTGTATTTTCCATGCGATGTAGCGCGCGCCCCCTTCAAACGTGAAGGCCCCCTTGGCCAGCCTGCCGATGTTCAGCACACGCCCCAGCCGCCCGCGCAGCCACCAGCCTTCGCGCATCCTGCGGCGCAGGCCCGGCGTAAGGCGGGGGGCAAGCACATCCCCGCTGCGTTCAAAGGGCAGGCCGTCGGCCAGCCATATATCCGGCAGCAGGGTCCTGTAACGCTGCTCATGCCCCTCCAGCAGGGTCCGGGGCCTGCGCCCGTTCTCCACCCGCAGCTCCGCGGCATAGGTATGGCTGAACAGGGCCAGCCAGAAATCATCCGCCGTGCCTGACGCAGGCCCCAGCGCCGCCGCCCAGCGTCCCGCCTGCGCCACCGCGCGCACGATGCAGGCCAGGATGGCATCCGCCGCCTCCGGCCCGCGCACCCATACCAGACGTACCGGCTGACAGAAACGCGCCCACACCGTGGTATCCAGCGATGCCCGCCCCGTCATGCGCCGGAACTGCGCTATGGACAGGATGGCAACCTTGGCGCGGATGATGCGCCCGTCCACGGGAATTTCATGATATTCGACATTGGGGGGCAGCAGCCGGTTGGCCTCGCGTGCCAGGGGGCGCGATCCCCAGTCTTCCAGCCGCTCAACGATGACATAAAAGTCCAGGATACCGTCAGGGTCCGATGCACGCAGGATCGAACCGTAAAAGATCACGCCCAGGGGCTGCGCCCCGCCGACAAGCTGCGCCACGAACGCCGTAACAGACGGAGCAACCGGCTGGACCAGTTCACCGGCCAGCAGGTGCGCGATCCGGCCAGCGGCAGCCAGGCGGCCTGTCGGTGCGGGCTGGGGCATGGTCATCGCTCCTTCAGGCATGGATGAAATCTATGGGGGCGGTGGCGGACAGGATGATGCGCCCGGCCGCACCGGGGGAAAAGACCTCTCCGTCCAGCACGAAGTCGGAATGCAGCAGCATTTCGATCCGGTCCTCGCAGCCGCTGCTGTAATCGGGGCTATGGCGCAGCCATGCGGGCTGCCGTCCACGCAGCAGCGCCCATGCCGCAGCCGCCAGCCGGACCGGATGGCCTGCCACATGCAGGAAATTGATGGCATCGTCACGCATGCCGCGCCCCGTCCAGAACGGCCATATGCGATAGGGCAGCCGCTGGAGGGTGGTGGACAGGAACAGGAAGCAGTTGCCATCCAGCCGTGCCGTCTGCCCGGGCAGGACCGTCATGGGGTCCCCCTGCATCCATTCCTGCCGGGAACGGCGCGTGAGCAGGCGCGCAACGGATGACAGGAAGGAGACGATCACCGCCATCTCATGGGAATAGTTGTTCAGGATTGCGGGCTGGTGGGCCAGTTCTATGCCGCGCGTGAAGGCCGCCGCCCCGTGAAACATGCCCACGACCGGGGGCCGGCCATCGCTATCGGGCCATTGCACCACCAGCCCGCAGCGCCTGCGCACGTTGCGCCGCAGCCGGTCGGACAGGGCAAGCTGCTGCAGCCGTTCCAGTGCCGGGGTGCCACGCAGGCCAAAGCCCACATCCCCCGCAATCAGGTTGGTATTGCCCGAAGGCAGGACGGCAATGGCCGGCAGGCGGTCAGGGGCGTAATGGCGATGCACGGCGCTCAGCACATCGCTTACCGTTCCGTCCCCGCCATCTATGACAATACAGTCCATGGCGCATGCGGCCAGTTCGGCAACATGGGCATCCAGACGGGAACGATCAGCCGGATCGATGAAACTGCTTCCCAGCAGTGCCCGGGCCGTCTGGGCATAGGTACTCGTGTCGCCCATATTCCGCCGGCTGCGCGGGTTGTAAACAAGCGCAAAACGTCCGGTCACTGATTATCCCATCCCTGTCTGAAATTTGACTTACAGGCCATAAGCAACCATCTGCCTTCTATTGCAAGGCACGAAAAGATGGTGTCCCCCCTGTGGTGGTCTGGCACAACACGGACCCGTGCCCGGCCCGGCGGGCATGATGCAAGGAAAGAGGCGAGCTTGAACCCGATCACCATCGCACATCTGTCAGACCCCCATCTGCCAACGGAAATGGCGCCGCCCCGCCTTGCAGACCGCCTTAACAAACGCATATTCAGCCATATTTCATGGCGGCGGCATCGCCGTTTCATCCATCGCCCCGAAATCCTGGCGCGGGTCATGGCCGATATGGCCGCCACGCCTGTCGACATGATTGCCGTAACCGGGGACCTGACCAACATGGGCCTGCCGGGGGAATGCCGCAACGCCCTGCGCTGGCTGGAACGCATGCCCGCCCCCTGCACAGTCATACCCGGCAATCATGACACCCTTGTGCATGCCGACTGGCAGCAAACCGTGGGCCTGTGGCAGCCGTGGATGGGGGCGCTGCCCTTTCCCTTCGTGCGGCGGGTCGGGTCAGTTGCGCTGATCGGGGTCAGTTCGGCCGTGCCGACGCCGTGGTTCAGGGCGACCGGCACCCTGGGGGTGCGGCAGGCGGCACGGCTGCGCACCCTGCTGCACGAGACCGGGCGGCAGGGGCTGTGCCGCATCGTCATGATCCATCACCCGCCGGTCGCCGGGCTGGCCGTTGCCCGCAAGGCCCTCCGCGACCCGGATAATTTCGCTGCCTGTATTGCGCACGAAGGGGCGGAGATGGTACTGCATGGCCATATTCATACCTCAAGCATATCGTCCCTCCCCGGACCTCAGGGGGCCGTGCCGGTTCTGGGGATTGCCTCGGCTTCCGCCCGCTCGGCGGATCCCCTGCGCGCGGCAGGGTGGAATCGCATCACGGTCCACAGGGGAGACACGGGTTACGCACTGGGTGTCACACGGCGCTGCTTCCCCGACGGGGGGCAGGCTGTTACCAGCCAGGAAACTGTCTTCACGCCCCTTTCGCCTTCCCGTTCCTTTCCGGGTATAAGCATATCTTCATGAACCGCATGTCGTTCCATTCCCGGATATTGGAGAAGCTGGCGCCAACCACCATGGACCGGTATCTGCTGCGCCAGGTCGTGCCACCGTTCTCGATCGCGCTGGGCGTTGTCATGGCGGCGCTGCTTCTGGAACGCCTTCTGGTACTGTTCAACCTGCTGGCTGCCAATGGCAGCTCGATGAAAACCTTCTTCGCGCTGCTGAGCGACCTGATCCCGCATTATCTGGGCCTGGCCCTGCCCGCCGCGATGTGCGTCAGCGTGTTTTCCGTCATCCGGCGGATGAGCGCCAATCATGAAATCGATGCGCTGATGGCAAGCGGGGTTTCGATTTTCCGCATCTGCCAGCCCTTTGTACTGACAGGGGCGATATTCGGCTTCCTGGCTTTCTCGCTTTACGGCTTCATACAGCCCTATGCGCGCTATGATTACCGTTCGGCCTTCTACTTCGCCAGCCATGCGGGCTGGACGCCGCACCTGCAATCCAAGATGTTCGCCCTGTCGGATGATATCGTCCTGACAGCGGAAAACGTCGACCATGCCGGCTCGCGGATGTGGAATGTCTTCATCCGTGACGGGACGGACAAGGCGCATGTCCGCTTTATTTCCGCGCAGAAGGGCTATCTCTTCAATCCGGCGGATGGGTCGAACATACGCCTTGACCTGGTTGATGGCACCGTCATCACCGACAGCCAGGACAAGCCACCCACCATCACCAGCTTCAGCCGGACCACGCGCATGATCTCGACCAAGGGCAAGCTGGATACCGAAGCCTACCGCAAGCGGGGTGAGACCGAACGCGAACTGACCGTGCCGGAACTGTATTACGGCATAAGATACGGCAACCCCACCATCAGCCATTCGTACATGATCGCGGAGCTGAATTTCCGTCTGGCCCGCACGGCGGCCATTCCCTTCATTCCCATCCTGGCCTGTGCCCTGGCGGGTGTACGCAAACGGCAGAAGAACAATCCGGGCCTGGCCATTGCCGCCATCACGCTGGTCGGCTTCGACCATACGCTGCAGATGGGCATGAGCTTCGTCGCCAACATGCATATGTCACCGCTGCTGGTGATCTGGCTGCCCACCCTGGTTTTCAGCCTGATCTGCGTGGGCGTGCTGATCCGTCAGGCAGGCGGCCTGCGCATCCTGCTTGAACAGGGGCCAGCCCTGCCCCCCCGGCAGCTTTCCGCCGATGGCCTGCCGCGCCGCATGATGGAACACCAGGCATGAAGCACCGGCTGCGCCTGGCCAGCGGTACGGTCCTGCTGGGCTACCTGTCACGCGAGATGATGGGCAAGGTATTCGCCACCGCCGTCATCGTGGTCTCGCTCATGGAAATCCTGTCCCTGCTGGAACAGGTGACGGAGATCATGCACCGTCATCTGGGCCTGACGGGGGTGCTGTATTACGCGGTCATGCGGCTGCCGCTGCTGTTCTGCAATGCCATGCCGATCGCCGTGCTGATCGGCGCCCTGCTGGCGCTGGTGCAGATGACCACGTCAAACGAGATCGCGATCATGCGGGCGGCGGGCCTGTCCACACCGGGGCTGATCAAGCTGTTCCTGCCCACAACCATCGCGCTAGGCATATTGTGCGGGCTTGTGAATGACCAGGTCACCCCGCGTACCGAACAGGCCCTGGCCCAGTGGTGGAATGTCACCACGCCCGGCGCCATTGCCGAGGCGCACAACTACTGGGTCCGTTCGGGCAATGACCTGATCAGCATCCATTTCCTGGGCAGTGGCGCCAGTGTCCTCGGGGACGTGACGGTCTACCACCGCGACCGCCAGAGCCTGCTGCAGAAGGTGACCACGCTGGACACGGCGCGCTATGTGCATGGCCACTGGTATGGCACGCCCACACGCGTGCTCAGCGTCATCAGTCCCACCCGCATCGACCTGCTGGATGTGCCGCCCGGACAGAGCATCCGGCTTGACTGGCCCGATACGCTGACCCCGGGCTACATCACCCAGCTGACCATAAGTTTCACCCAGTCCATCAGCACGATGCTGGACGAGGAGGCCGGCCGGCTGCCTTCCAGCCAGTCCCCTTCGTTCTTCCTGACGGAAATACTGGGACGCATCATGTTACCCTTAACCTTCACGGTAATGCTGTTACTGGCGGTGCCGGTGGTCTATATCCCCCCGCGGGCTGGCATCCGCAGCTGGCTGCCGGTATGGTGCCTGGGCGCCGGCCTGCTGTTTGTCGTATTCCAGGGGCTGCTGCGCGCGCTGGGAAATGCGGGAACGCTGCCCTCGCTTATGGCGATATTCGTCGGGATTCTTATTTTCATCCTTGGCGTCATCACCGTGCTACTGAGGATTGAAGAGCGATGATTACCAAGACACTGAAAAACAGTTCAATCCGCACGGGCCGGAGCTTCGACCTGGGCAAGATGAACCTGTCACAGCTCTGGATTGCCTACCTCACCTATCCCACCATCCTGCTCTATTTTGCCCTGGTTGCGTGCAGCTTTACCGTCATGGCGTATACCTGGACCACCCTCGCGCCGGTTGCGGTCAGCATCGGGGCGGTCATGCTGGTCTACCCGCTGGTCTGGTACGCCATCCACCGCTTCATCCTGCACGGGCGCTTCCTCTATCGCATGAAATGGAGCGCATCGCTGTGGAAACGCATCCATTTCGACCATCATCAGGACCCGCACCTGCTGGATGTGCTGTTCGGCTCGCCGCTCAACACCATTCCCACCATCGCCATCGTGACCATTCCCATCGGCTATGCCATTGGTGGCATGCCCGCGGCGGCGGCGGCCTTTGGCGCCGGGCTGACCATTACCTGCATCTATGAATTCTTTCACTGCATCCAGCACCTCAACTACAAGCCACGCATGAGCTGGATCCAGCGCATGAAGCAGCGCCACGTCCTGCATCACTTCCACAACGAGAACGGCAATTACGGCATCACCAGCTTCGTGGCCGACCGTCTGTTCCGCAGCTATTACCGTGACGCACGCGGCTGCCCGCGCAGCCCCACGGTGTTCAACCTTGGCTACGACGTCAAGGAAGCCCAGCAGTACCCCTGGGTGATGGAAGAGACCGGCGCCCCCCCGCGTGACCGGCCCGATGGCGCCAACCCCACACGCAACGCGGCATGAGCATGGGGCTTAATGTCCTTATCCTTGCCGGAAGCCGGGCCGGACGGGTTGACCCGATGGCACAGGCTGCCGGCCTTTCGCACAAGGCGCTGCTGCCGGTCTGCGGCACCCCCATGATCAGCCGGGTCGTCACCGCACTGAAATCGGTCGAGACAATTGGCCGGATCGCCATCTGTATCGAACAGCCGGACGTGCTGGATGGCGTCGTGCCCGATGACGTGACCTTCATCCCGCCCGCCGCCGGACCCAGCGCCAGCGTCATGAACGCGCTTGACACGCTGGGCACGCCGCTTCTGGTCACCACGGCGGACCATGCCCTGCTCCAGCCGGGCTGGGTGCGCAGCTTCGTGCAGGCGGCACAGGAAAGCGGGTGTGACGTCGCCGCCGCAATCGCCATGGAACAGTCGATCCTGCGCGATGTGCCAGGCACGAAACGTACCATGATCCGGCTGGCCGATGGCGCGTTTTCGGGCTGCAACATGTTCCTGTTCCGCACGCCTGCCGCGGCCGGGGTGATCCGGCTGTGGCAGAAGCTGGAGGCGGATCGCAAGCATCCATTGAAAATGGCGCGCATTCTGGGGCCGGGCATCCTGCTGCGCTTCGTATTCCGGTGCCTGACACGCGCGGATGTCTGCCGCCGCATCGGCCGGCTTTCCCACGCGCGCGTGGCCCTGATCCCGCTGGCTGATGGCCGGGCCGCGGTGGATGTGGACAAGCCGGCCGATCTGGAACTGGTCACCCATCTGCTTTCCACGGCATCCGCCACCTGAACCGGCCCGGCATTACCCGATGTCAGGCCCCCTGCCTGCCCCCCATATCCAGACGGCGATACGCATGGGCGCAAGCCAGATGTGCAGGCTGCATGGCTGGGCGGTCCTGCATGAATTCGGCCTGCCTGACCGCAGGCGCGCCGATATCATGGCCCTGACGCCGCAGGGCCATCTGGTATGTATCGAAATCAAGTCGGGCCTGCCCGATTTCCGGGCCGACCATAAATGGCCCGATTACCTGCCGTGGTGTGACCAGCTCTATTTCGCGGTCAACCAGGATTTTCCCCACACGGTCCTGCCCGACACCGCCGGCCTGATCGTTGCCGCCACCGGCAGGGGCGCCGATGACAGGCCGACCTGCGTGGATTGCGCACTCATCCGCCCCGCGCCCCATACCCCACTGGCCCCGGCACGCAGGCGCAGCCTGACCCTGCGGTTTGCCATGCAGGCCGCCGAACGGCTGGGCCGGACAGAGATGCCGCAACTGGACCAGACACTCAGAACGGCATTACGTGTGGAATAGCATTTCCATCCCATGAAAGGTGACCCGATGACCCAAGCCATCCTGACCCGCTTTGAAGCCGCGCGCTCCGTCGTGCGTGATGCCGCCGCCCTGGCGATGAAGATGCGACCCGCCCCCGGCGGCCCGCAGGGCACCCAGAAAAGCGCGCAGGACTGGCTGACGGAAGCCGATGGCGCGGTCGAGGCGTTCATATCGGAGCGAATCGGCACGCTGTTCCCCGAAGACGGATTTCAGGGCGAGGAAGAAGGACGCACCCGCACCGGTGCCCTGCGCTGGGTGGTGGACCCCATTGATGGTACGTCAAACTATGCCCGAGGCCGCAACCGCTGGTGTGTCTCGCTCGGCCTGATGGAGGGCGATACCCCGGTTGCCGGTATTATCGAGGCCCCGGCCCTGGGCGAGACCTATACGGCGGTGCGGGGCCATGGCGCCTTCCTCAACGGCCAGCGCATCATGGCCTCCCCCGTGACGGATACGGCGTCCTCCCTGATCGAGATGGGGTGGAGCAACCGCGTGCCGCCCGGCGTGTTCCAGCAGAAGATTGATGCGATCCTGAACCTTGGCGCCATGCCGCGCTCGGGCGGTTCGGGGGCCATCGCGCTGGCCGAGGTCGCCTGCGGGCGACAGGATGGCTATCTGGAAATCCGCATCAACCTGTGGGACGTGGCGGCCGCCCTCGTGCTGCTGGAAGAAGCGGGGGCCTGCGTTTCCCCCTTCCTGCGCGATGGTGGCCTGACCGATGGCATCAGCATCCTTGCCGCTGCTCCCGGCATTGCCGATGCGTTTTCCCGCGCTGTCGGGGTTTCCCTTAAATAACGGCAATATATGGCGGCGGGCCGCCTGGCGGGCTTGCCTTGCGGGCCATGATTCGGCCATGAAAACAGACCACTCCATGGCACGGGCCGTTTTGGTGGATCTGCCGTTACGAATCGGAAGGGGAGCACGGTTTTGCGCACATCTCATTTCATCAGGACATCACTTGCCACCCTAACCCTGATGATGCCGCTCCACGGTGCCCTTGCGGCCAGCATGGAGGAAGAACAGAGCCTGGTCGACCGTGCCACCCTGACCGTGCGGGACATGTTTTCCACCGCCACGGCGAACAGCAAGGTCACCCGCTATCTGGCGCAGTCGCGCGGCGTGATTGTCTGCCCCTCTGTCTTTCGCATGTCCATTGCCTTTGGCGGCGGCGGCGGCGGCTGTGTGTTCCTGACACGTGATGCCCATGGCTCATGGTCGGACCCGGCGTTCTACCGCATGTCCTCGGCCAATTTCGGGCTACAGCTTGGCATGCAGGATGTGGAGGTCATGCTGTTCGTCATGACGGACCAGGGCGTGCAGTCCCTGCTGGACAGCCAGTTCAAGCTGAGTGCGGATGTCGGCACATCCTTTGCCTCATCCGGCTCGGGGCTGGAAAGCGGCACGGCGGGTGAGCACAACACCAGCATCAAGGGCGTGCAGAAATCCAAGGGACTGTTTGCCGGTGCCGCGCTGGGTGGGTCCAAGATGCGGGTGAATAGTGCCGCCAATCACGCCTATTACAACCAGATCGTGGGGCCGGAAGATATCGTGGTGTCCATGCGGGTCAACAATTCCGGTGCGGACCCGCTGCGCTCGGCCCTGACCGAAGTGCTGACCACGGCCCAGAGCCGCCCGGACAAGAACGGGCAGGCCACCGGCACGACAGCGGCCCCGGTGGCGCAGGAGCCTACGGCCGTGGCGCCGTCCGGCTCGGTCAGCAGCCAGAGCCTGCCGCCCCAGTAACATCAGGCAGGGCGCGGCATGGCCCCTATTTTTCCCCGGCTACGGGCTGCTGCCCCCGCCTTGTCGCGCGGAAGACCGAGACATTGCGGTTATGATCACCCAGCGTGGTTGCAAAGTCATGACCGCCATGGCCATTCGCCACAAAATAGAGCTGATCCCCCGATGCGGGATGGGCCGCCGCCTCCAGTGCCGCCACGCCGGGCGAGCAGATCGGGCCGGGCGGCAGGCCGGTTATGACATATGTATTATAGGCCGTGGGCTGAAGCAGGTCGGCACGGGTCAGGGCATGGCCCAGTGGCCCGACACCTTTGTTTAGGCCATACACCACGGTCGGGTCGGATTGCAGGCGCATGCCCTGATGCAGGCGGTTGAGAAAGACACGCGCCACCATCGGCCGCTCATCCGCGCTGCCCGTCTCGCGTTCGATCATGGACGCCAGCACCAGCAGGTCATGGCGGTCCATGATGGCGGGATCGGCCACCCGTCCTTCCCATGCACGATCCAGCGCGCGGCCCATGGCATGCTGCATGCGCGCCAGCATCTGCGCGCGCGGCATGCCCCATTCGTAATCATAGGTCAGCGGCATGACCGACCCTTCATCGGGGAAGGGAAAGCTGCCGTCCATATAGGGCGCCTGTTCCAGCAGGGCCGCGATCTGGATGGCGGACAGCCCTTCGGGGATGGTCAGCCTGTGTATGACCGGCCTGCCATGGCGCAGGACCTGCAGCACCTGATGGATGGAAGCATGGGCGGGAAAAACCAGTTCCGCCGCATGGAAGGCCCCGTCCACCCGTGTCAGGGCGGTTGCGATCTCAAAGACTTTCCGCGTGGTCCAGTCACGTTCCAGCACGCCCGTATCCTGCAGTGTGACCAGCACCTGCGCCACTCCGCCATGCGGAATCACCACCGTATGCTGGTCGGCCAGCGGGCCGGGGGCATCATAGTGCCGCACCCCCAGGAACGCGATGCCGAGACCTGACAGGACAAGCAGCAGAAAGGCCCCTGCCAGTACCGCCAGAATCCTGCGCACGCCATCCCCTTGTTCGTCTTGCCAAAAATGGAAAGGGCGCCCGCAGGCGCCCCGGTCTCATACGCCGCGCAGGATCACGCTGGCATTGGTCCCGCCAAAGCCGAAGCTGTTGGACAGGATCGTATCGATCTTGCGTTCCTGCGCCGTATGGGCCACCCGGTCGATCACGCTCTCCCGCGACGGGTTGTCCAGATTGAGCGTGGGCGGCGCCACGTTATCGCGGATGGCCAGAATGGAATAGATCGCTTCCACAGCGCCTGCCGCCCCCAGCAGATGGCCCGTGGCCGATTTGGTGGAGGACATGGCCAGCCTGCGCGCATCATCGCCAAACAGGCGTTCGACGGCTTCCAGCTCCAGGTCATCGGCCATGGTCGAGGTACCATGCGCGTTGACGTACTGGATATCCGCCGTGGTCAGGCCCGCGCTGCGCACGGCGTTCTGCATGGCGCGGAAAGCCCCTTCATGCCCGGGGGCAGGTGCGGTGATGTGATGCGCATCACCCGACATGCCGTAGCCAATCACCTCGGCATAGATCTTGGCGCCACGGGCCTTGGCGTGCTCGTATTCTTCCAGCACGACGATACCGGCACCCTCACCCATTACGAAACCGTCGCGGTCGCGGTCCCACGGGCGGGATGCCTTCTCCGGCGTGTCATTGAAATGGGTGGACAGCGCCTTGGCCGAGCAGAACCCCGCGATGCCCAGCGGACACACGGCGGCTTCCGCCCCGCCAGCCACCATGACATCGGCATCACCCAGCATGATCATGCGGGCGGCGTCACCTATGGCATGCACGCCGGTGGCGCAGGCCGTAACCACCGAATGGTTCGGCCCCTTGAATCCGTATTTGATCGAGACATGGCCCGAGACCAGGTTGATCAGGGCGGACGGGATGAAGAAAGGCGAAAGCCTGCGCGCCCGTCCTTCCTTTACCGTCACCGATGCCTCGTAGATGGTCTGGAGTCCGCCGATACCGGCACCGATCATGACGCCGGTGCGGCAGCGGTCTTCCTCGGACTCCGGCTTCCAGCCGGAATCCTCGACCGCCTCGGTCGCGGCCACAAGACCAAGATGGATGAAGCGATCCATCTTTTTCTGGTCCTTGACCGGTATCCAGTCCGAAAGGGTCAGGCCGCCACTTTCCGTCGGCCCCGCGGGGACTTCGCCCGCAACCTGTGCCGGCAGGTCGGATGCGTCGAACGAGGAAATGCGGCCAAAGCCGTTTTCCCCGGCCAAAAGGCGTGACCAGTTACGCTCCACACCCAGTCCGAGAGGGCTGACAATGCCCATACCGGTCACGACAACGCGCCGCTGTCCAGACGTCAATCCGGTAGACTGCATCAACCCGTCCTGCTCCTGAAAGTAACGATACCTGACTGAATTCGTAAAAACATGATCGGAAAAAGGGACCGATCAGGCAGCTTTCTGCTTCTCGATGTAGTCGATCGCGTCCTTCACGGTCGTGATCTTTTCAGCCGCGTCCTCGGGGATCTCGACACTGAACGCTTCCTCGAAAGCCATGACCAGCTCAACCGTGTCGAGGCTGTCCGCACCCAGATCGTCGATGAACGAGGCATCGGGGGTAACCTTGCTTTCGTCCACACCAAGGTGCTCGACTACGATCTTCTTAACCTTATCAGCGATTTCGCTCATCTGTCTCTGCTTCCTGTCTGCCCCTGAATGAAACGGGCGGTTCGAAACGTGTTCGTCCTGTACGTCCCTGCAAACCGGCGTTGCGTACCGGCCCGCTTCGGACGAAGCTGCGGGCGATTAGCACGGTTTTGATGTGATCGCCAAGGCGGCGATTGCATTTCCTGTCCGCGCGCCCTGCAATCAGGGACAGCCGGGGCCTGATGGCCCCTTCTTTTTCTGTCACCTGCAAGTCTGCTGTCGGGCAGAATATCACATCTGTCAGGGCATCGCCATGCCACCATTGACATGAATTGTCGCCCCCGTGATCCAGCCCGCCTCGTCCGATGCAAGGTAGACCACGGCGGGTGCGATATCCTGCGGCTGGCCCATGCGGCCCAGCGGGATGGCGCCCACCAGCTTTTCCTTCTGCGCATCAGGCAGGACATCGGTCATGGCGGTCTGGACAAAGCCCGGCGCCACGGTGTTTACGGTAACACCCCGGCTGCCCGCTTCCTGCGCCAGCGACTTGCCCATGCCGATCATGCCGGCCTTAGCGGCGGCATAATTGGCCTGTCCGGCATTGCCCGTCACCCCCACCACGGAAGCGATGTTGACGATCCGCCCCGCCCTGCGGCGCAGCATGCCCTTCAGGGCGGCGCGGCACAGGCGGAAGGGGGCGGCAAGGTCCACGTCCAGCACGCGGCTCCAGTCCTCGTCCTTCATGCGAATCGCAAGCGTGTCGCGCGTCAGGCCAGCATTGTTGACCAGAATGGCCAGTGGCGCCCCCGCCTTTTCCTCGGCCGCCGCCACCAGGGCTTCGGCCGCCGCCGGATCGGACAGGTCGGCCGCACAGACATGCACCCGTTCAGCTCCGCCCTGCGCGCCAATTTCGGCCGCCACGTCCTCCAGCACGCCCTGACGGGTGCCCGACAGCACGACACCCGCCCCCTGCGCATGCAGCGCACGGGCGATCTCGCGCCCGATTCCCCCCGATGCGCCGGTTACCAGTGCTATTTTTCCATCCAGCCTGAACATGACCTGTCCGTTTCCTTCGGTATCCATCAATGAAACATGCCCCGTGACGCGGGCATGGGCTTTTTCAGCGTGCGGCCAGATAGGCCTCGATATCGGCAGGCGTGCCGACCGAGCGGGTCGCCACGTCGCCGTTGATGCGGCGCACCAGCCCCGCCAGGACCTTGCCCGAACCGATCTCGACAAAGCTGTCGATCCCCATGCCCACCATGGCGTCAACGCTTTCGCGCCAGCGTACCGTGCCGGTGACCTGGCGGACCAGCAGGTCACGGATCCTGGCCGGGTCCGTGACCTTGGCCGCCGTGACATTCGCCACCAGCGGCACAGCCGGGGCTACGATGTCCGTATCGGCAAGGGCCGCGCGCATCGCGTCCGCCGCGGGTGCCATCATGGAGCAGTGGAAGGGGGCCGAGACCGGCAGCTTGAGCGCCCGCTTGACGCACTGCGCCCTGGCCAGGGCAATCACGCGGTCAATCGCCGCCATCTGGCCCGCCACGACCACCTGGCCACCGCCATTGTCGTTGGCGACCTCCAGCACCTCCGTGTGGGTTTTGCCGGCTTCGTCAGTAAAGGTCGCGGCTTCGGCGCACAGGCTGGCGGCACGGTCCATGTCCATGTCCGCGCCGATCAGGGCCGCCATGCCACCCTCGCCGGGGGGAACGGCTGCCTGCATCGCATTGCCGCGCAGGCGCAGCAGGCGGGCGGTCCGGGCAATGCCCAGCGCCCCGGCCGCGGCCAGGGCGGAATATTCGCCCAGCGAATGCCCCGCCACCAGGGCCACATCGCGCTTCAGGTCCAGCCCGCCTTCGCGTTCCAGCACCCGCAGCACGGCCAGCGAGACGGCCATCAGCGCCGGCTGGGCATTGTCGGTGCGGGTCAGCTCCTCCATCGGCCCTTCGAACATGAGCGTGGAGAGATGCTGCTCCAGTGCATCATCGACTTCCTGAAACACCTCGCGCGCGGGGGCAAAGGCTTCGGCCAGATCGCGACCCATTCCAACTGACTGGCTTCCCTGACCGGGGAAAACAAAGGCTTGCACAGGCATGACTTCCATCCACACTCATGTTGTTTTTCGTGTCCCCCGCGTGATGCGGGCTTGGGCGGACGGTGTCAATCACCATCACGCCCGGCCCGCAGCCGCCACAGGACAAGCAGCAGCACATCCCACGGCAGGGCCGCCCCTTCCCGCAGGCGCCAGAACCAGCGCCTGCCCCACCGGCGCGCGGCGGGCACCGGGGGCGGCGGCACGCGCCGTACCCGCCAGCCCATCATCCGCATGAGTACAAGGCAGCGTGGCAGATGATAGGCACTGCTGGCCACCGCCACCGGCCCCGCATGCCCGGTCGCCCGCAAAAGCCGCGTGCAGGCGATGACGGAGGCCAGCGTGTCCGGCGCCGTATCTTCCACCAGCACGCTGCCCGGCGCGGCACCGGCATCAAGAAGCAGGCGGGCCATCACGCTGGCCTCCGTCAGGCCCGATGGCCATGAAGGGCCGCCAGTGGGCATGTACACGACCGGGCCGTGCTGGCGACCAAAGGCGTGGGCGGCTTCCACCCTGCACCGCAATGTGCGGGCCGCCGTGCCATCGGGCCGCAGTTTCGCGCCGAATATGACAACCGGCAGCACGCCGCCCCCCTGCCGCACGCCTGTCAGCGCGGCGCGCGCAGCAGCACCCGGTTAAGCGATTCCAGCGTGGTGAACATCTGTTCCCACACCCGGGCGAACCGGCTGGCGGATACGCCACGCGTTTCCATGATCGCGGCGATGTCGCCCACCGTGCGTTCCCCATCGATCAGCGGCAGGATGCCGCGCGCCTGCGGCGGCAGCGCAACGGCGACCTGCAGGGTGCCAAAGGCGAAGGGCAGCCGGTCATCCGGCCCCATCATGCGGGCCAGTTCAAGGCCGGGGATCTCGCGCATGACCGGCACGGCACCGGGCGCCAGCGCATCCGCGCGCTTCACGGGTTCACACGCACGGCGGACATAGGCGACGTGCGTCGCCATGTTCCCCGCCACATCCTCGGCCACGGCCTGACGCGCCCGTTCGGGCAGGCCGGCAATGCGTTCACGCAGGCGCGGGTCGGGCAGCAGCAGGGCGGGATCGTAGCGGGCGGGTTCCATCAGGCAGGCCGCCGCCAGCCCCGCGCGGTCCAGCAGCGCGTGGAAGGCGGTGATGTCATACGCCCGGTCACGCGGGTTGAGCAGCAGGTCATACAGCCCGGCATCCCCCCCGCTCAGATGGTCGCCAAAATTGACGTTCTGCCGCAACCATGCGGTAGCGGGCAGGTGGCGCATGACCCGGCGCGCAACGTCCAGCCTGCGCGCGGGGGCGTCATCCACCGGGGCCAGACGTTCCAGCGCGTCCTGCAGCATGTACACGCCGGTGCGCCCGTAAGGGGCATAGACCATGAGGCCCATCCCCCCACCGGGCGCCAGCACGCCTTCCAGCGCCGCCAGCCCGGCATCGGGGTCCGGCAGGTGATGCAGCACGCCGCAGCAGTCGATATAGTCGAACGGCCCCGGCGCCACCGTGGCAAGGCTGGACAGGTCACCGCGCACGAAGCGCATGTTGCCCAGCCCACGTATTTCCGCCCGGCCGCGCGCGATCTCCAGCGCCCTGGGTGAGCGGTCAAGGCAGAGCACCTCCCCCCCGCGCCCCGCACGCGCCATGTGGGTGGCCAGCATGATCGCACCATCGCCCGTGCCACAGCCCGCCACAAGCACCCGCAACGGGGTGGATTGCGGACGCATGGCGCCAAAAACCCAGTAATCGATTTCCCGCAGGTGACTGGGGCTGCCAATCAGCAGCCTGTCCTTTTCCTCCCGCGGGTCACGGGCGGGATAGGGATACTGCTCGTACTGGGCCTGCAGCCCCGCATCCCGCGCATCATGGGCGGGGGACCCGTCACCTTCATGCATGGTCATGGCGGGGCCTCAGCGCGGCAGCAGCTTGCCGCGCTGCCACGCCTCGGCCGCGTCCTCGGCGCTCATGCCCTCGGTGCGCATGGCGTGGTCCAGCGCACTGACAACCTTGTTGCCCAGTGTCAGTTCATCCAGCTCGTCCAGCAGGTCCTGGTCTATTTCCGCACGGATGGCGGAGCGGAGCAGGATACGCGCGTCCTGTTCCGGTCCGCAGGCCCCCTTGGGGTCTTCCAGCTGGACCACGCGCTGGCCGTAATGGACGAAGGAGGGCTGCCAGACGGGAATGATCTCGGGCAGGCTGTTTTCCAGCACCTGGGCTGCATGATCGCAGGCTTCCGCATCGGGGCGGACGGCGATGGTGTAGCCCGCTTCGGTCAGGTTGTAGGCCGCGACGATCTGGCGCACCAGATCGATGACCGAGGCCGGGGCCACGATCTCACGCCCCACCGGGCAGTCGGCGGCGGCCAGTTCGGCAATGGAGGTGATGCCGGTGGCGGCCGCTTCGGGCACGCACCAGCCAAAGGCCGGGCGGTAGAGCTGCCCGAAGGCTTCCATGCCCAGCCCCTCCGCCAGGAAACCCGCATCGACATCGGGGAGCCATGCGGAGACGAACAGGTCCACATCCCCCTGGCGCATGTGCGCTTCCATCCCGGCGCGGGAAGCCGCCACGTATTCGACCTCAAGGTCATAGGCCTCCAGCACACGGGCCACGGCGGCGGCACTGGCCTGCTGCACGGTATTGTCCAGATGCCCGAGGGTCACGGTTGTCATGATGGTGTCACTCCTTGAAGGGGATATCCGGTCCGTCAGCCCTGCTGCCGGGGAACCTGCGCGCCACCGGTGCGGACCGGCACGGCGTGCTGGGGATGGGGGGTGGGAAGGGCATAGTCGAACACGACGGCGGAGACGATATAGGGGGCCGCGAATTTCTTGAATGCTTCATGCGCGGGATCGAAATAGGCGGGATCGGTCACCACGGGGCGGCCGACATAGTAGTTGCGGTCCCCTTCGGAGCGGAAGGTCACGACAAAGGCCTGCTGCAGCCCTTCATCCGCCCCCTCGCCGCTGATCTGGGCGCCCGTCTCGATGGCGGAAATGACGGGGGAGCCGTCCTCGCGCCGTGAAACCTGACCCAGCGCCATGAAACGCCGCACCACTTCGGCACGCTGCGCGTCGGTAATGGTGGGCAGGAAACGCAACAGCACGATATGGCGCACCCTGCCCGGATGGAACCCGGCGGCGGTAAAATTGCGCAGCCCGATCTGCGATGCCATGAGCCGCTCGGCGCGCGTGGCGTCGCTGATCCGGGCTTCAGGCGCTGAATCCACCCCGGCGGGAGCCGGCGTGGCCGGCACGTCCGCCCGCGCGGCCCCCGCCAGCATCAGGCAGCCCGCGGCCAGAAGGGCGGCGCCGCGCGTTTTCATGCCCTGAACCATCATACCGTCTATCTTCATTCCTGTCCTATCTTCATTCCTGTCAGTGCCGTTGTAGCGGGACGCAACCGGTCAGGCCGTGGCCAGGACGCGGGCAAAGCGGCGCTGGCGCATCATCAGCAGCCGGTACAGCCCGCGGGCGATCAGCGCATGCAGGCGGCCATGGGGCGTCCAGCCTATGGTCTTGAGAATCATGCCCGTCACCCTGACGGCGTGCCGTGGCTGGTAGAAACGCAGCGCGCGCGACATGTAGGCCGCGATGCAGCGCCGGTGGTCATAGGGCAGGCCCGCCGGTTCGTTGGTGGTGTGGTAGGCGGAGGCCAGTTCATCATCCTCGCTTTCCGTCACCCGCCCGAGCGCGATACGGGTGCGCTGCCATACGCCCAGCCGCTCCCGGCGCAGGTAACGGTTCATATGGTCATAGAACAGCTTGAAATGACGGTATTCATCCGCCGCGATCTGCCGGCATATCGCCCTGAGCACCGGCTCGTCCGTTGCATCGGCCAGGGCGGTATAGAAGGATGACGTACCCGTTTCCACCATGCAGCGCGCGATCAGTTCCCCCGTGCGCGACCCGCGGATGGAGGCATCCACATCCAGATCCAGCCGGTAGGACTGCCGGTAACGCTCGAACGCGGCCATGTAGTCCCATGCCGGATCAGCCAGCATGGCCCACCGGCCCAGCGCATCGCCGTGCTGGACTTCCTCTTCCGCCCAGTTGTCCGCCGCCTGCCGGAAAGCGGGATCATCGGCAAAGACGTTCTTGAGATAACGGGCATAATCCAGCCCGTTACGCTCCACCACCGATGCGGCCTTCACCAGCGGGACAATGTCAGGGTCCACCCGCTGCGGGTCGAAACGTTCCCAGTTCATCTGTTCAATGCGCCAGTGTTTCATCGCAACCTGTTCTTCTGCATTTTCTCCATCACGGCGCGCCGCGCGTGCCACTGCCTGCGACGACATGACACATGTTTCATGTTTACGCCAATTCTGCCTGTATCCCACCCCTGTCATTGCGGGGCCAAATCGTGCTAGGGGCGTAGCCCGACACCGCCAATAAGAACGACAGATTGGGTCGCCAAATGAATATTCACGAATATCAGGCAAAGGCGCTGCTGCGCTCCTACGGCATGCCCGTGCCTGAAGGACGTGCCGCCACCACCGCAGCCGAAGCCCTGGAAGCCGCGCGCGGCCTTGCCGCGCCCGTGACCGTGGTCAAGGCACAGATCCATGCGGGCGGACGCGGCGCGGGGCATTTTGCCGGCAGGCCCGAAGGCAAGGGCGGCGTACGCCTGGCCCGCAGCCTGGACGAGGTCGATGCCGCAGCCCGCTCCATGCTGGGTGAGGTACTGGTCACCAGGCAGACGGGACCCGCAGGCCGGAAGGTGCGCACGCTGTATATCGAGTCCGGGTGCGACATCGCACGCGAACTGTATTTCTCCATGCTGGTGGACCGGGTCAGTGGCCGTATCGTGATCGTGGCCTCCCCCGATGGCGGCATGGAAATCGAGGAGGTGGCCGCCCGCACCCCCGAGCGTATCCTGAAGGAGTATGTCGACCCGGCAAAGGGACTGTGCGATTACCAGTCCCGCGATCTGGCGGTGCGGCTGGGCCTGACGGGCCGTGCAATCCGCGCGTTCCAGAACGTGGTGCGCGCGGCCTACACCGCCTTTACCGGCCTTGATGCCGCGATTGTGGAAATCAACCCGCTGGTGGTGACGGGCAGTGGTGACCTGCTGGCGCTGGACGCCAAGATGTCGTTTGACGAGAACGCCCTGTTCCGCCACCCCGAACTGGCCAGGCTGCGTGACGAGCACGAGGAAGACCCGCGTGAGCGTGAGGCCGCCGGCTACGGCCTGGCCTATGTGGGGCTGGACGGCAACATCGGCTGCATGGTCAACGGCGCGGGCCTGGCCATGGCGACGATGGACATCATCAAGATGGAAGGCGAGGAACCGGCCAACTTCCTTGATGTCGGCGGCGGCGCCTCGAAGGAACGCGTGGCGGCGGCTTTCCGCATCCTTGTCAGCGACCCCAAGGTGCGCGGCATCCTGGTCAACATCTTCGGTGGCATCATGCGCTGTGACGTGATTGCCGAGGCCATCATCGCCGCCTCGCACGAAACCGGGCTGAACGTGCCGCTGGTCGTGCGCCTGGCGGGCACGAATGTGGAACGCGGCAAGGCGCTGCTGGCTGAATCCGGCCTGACCATCATCCCTGCCGATGATCTGGGCGATGCCGCCCGCAAGATCGTGGCCGCCGTCCGTAACGCGGGAGCCTGAGTGAATGTCCATTCTTGTCAACAAGTCCACCAAGGTCATTACCCAGGGCTTTACCGGCGCGCAGGGTACCTTCCATACTGAACAGGCCATCGCCTATGGCACCCGCATGGTTGGCGGGGTCACGCCGGGCAAGGGCGGCAGCGAGCACCTTGGCCTGCCCGTGTTCGATACGGTCTGCCAGGCGCGTGAGGCCACGGGGGCCGATGCCTCCGTCATCTACGTGCCACCCGCGGGGGCCGCGGATGCGATACTGGAGGCGATCGCCGCCGAAATCCCGCTGATCGTCTGCATTACCGAAGGCATTCCGGTGCAGGACATGGTGCGCGTGCGCGCCGCACTGGAGCGCTCGGGCAGCCTGCTGATCGGCCCCAACTGCCCCGGCATCATCACCCCCGATGAATGCAAGATCGGCATCATGCCCGGTCCCATCCACCGCCGCGGGCATGTGGGCATCGTCTCGCGCTCGGGCACCCTGACCTATGAGGCCGTGGCCCAGACATCGGCCATTGGCCAGGGACAGAGCACCTGCGTCGGCATTGGTGGCGACCCGGTCAAGGGCATGGACTTTACCGATGTGCTCGAACGCATGATCGCGGACCCCGACACCCATTCCATCGTCATGATCGGTGAGATTGGCGGCACGTCCGAGATCGAGGGCGCGGAACTGATCCGCGCCAGCGGCACGCGCAAGCCGGTGGTGGGCTTCATCGCGGGCGCCACCGCGCCGCCGGGCCGCCGCATGGGCCATGCGGGGGCGGTCATTACCGGCGGGCACGAAACCGCCAGCGCCAAGATCGAGGCGATGCGCGAAGCGGGCATCCATATCTCGCACAGCCCGGCGGAACTGGGTGTGACACTGGCCCGCGTGCTGGGCTGATCCCCCCGTCGCTGATCCCCTGTCCCGGCAATGACCCCATAACGATAAAAAAGTGGTCATTGCCGGTTTTCTGTGGCACAGCCAGTGCCGTTTTCCACCTTCATCATCGCCACAGGAGCCAGACCGATGCCCGATGGGAGCAGCCCGGACACCCTGCCGCATGCCGGCCCCACCAGCCTGCCCCCCGTCAGGACGGACTGGACGCGCGATAAGGTGGCGGCCCTTATGGCCCTGCCCTTTCCCGACCTGATCTACCGTGCGCAGACGGTCCACCGCGCCCGCTTCGACCCCACGGAAATGCAGATTTCCACCCTGCTCTCCATCAAGACCGGCGGCTGCCCCGAGGACTGCGCCTACTGCCCGCAGAGTGCGATGCACGAGGATGGCGGCGTAAAGGCCAGCCGCCTGATGGCGGTGGAGGACGTGCTGAAGGAAGCCCGCGCGGCAAAGGCCGCCGGGGCCGCGCGCTTCTGCATGGGAGCGGCATGGCGCAGCCCGAAGGAACATGACCTGGAAACCGTGTGCGCCATGGTGGAAGGGGTCAAGGCGCTGGGGCTGGAAAGCTGTGTCACGCTGGGCATGCTGGACAATGCCCAGGCGCACCGGCTGAAGGATGCCGGGCTGGACTACTACAACCACAACATCGATACCTCGCCCGAATATTATGGCGACATCATCTCCACCCGTACCTTCCAGGACCGGCTTGATACGCTGGAAAACGTGCGGGACGCGGGCATCAATGTCTGCTGTGGCGGCATTGTGGGCATGGGCGAGGACAGCACCGACCGCGCGGGCATGATCGCAACACTCGCCAGCCTGCCCCGCCACCCCGAGAGCGTGCCGATCAACATGCTCGTGCGCGTGGAAGGTACCCCCCTTGCCAGCCGGACGGAAGAGGCGGTCGATCCGATCGAATTCGTGCGCACCATTGCCGCCGCCCGCATTACCATGCCCGCCAGCCGGGTGCGTCTTGCCGCAGGGCGTGAGGACATGACGGATGAAGCACAGACGCTGTGCTTCCTTGCCGGTGCCAATTCCATTTTCTATGGCGAGCGCCTGCTGACCACCCCCAATCCCGCCGCCCTGCGCGACCGGCAGTTGCTGGACCGGCTGGGCATGCATACGTCCCACAAACAGGGCTGAACCCGACGCAGCCGGGCGCGGGACCGGCCGGGGCATTTTCCCACGCTGGCCTGCGGCCTGCCGCGTTCAGTATGAAATCCGGAACATGTCCTATACCGTAAAGGAAATATTCCCCACCCTGCAGGGTGAGGGCGCGCATGCGGGCCGCACGGCGGTATTCTGCCGCTTTACGGGGTGCAACCTGTGGTCGGGGCTGGAGCGCGACCGGGCACGGGCGACCTGCCGGTTCTGTGACACGGATTTCATCGGCACCGATGGCGCTGGCGGCGGCCGCTTCGCCAGTGCCGGCCTGCTGGCCGACGCCATCGCCGCCCACTGGCCCACCCCGGACAGGAAGGCCGCCTTCGTGGTCTTTACCGGCGGCGAGCCCCTGCTCCAGCTTGATGACGCACTGATCACCGCCGTGCATGCCCGTGGGTTCGAGATTGCCGTGGAAACCAACGGCACGCTCCGCGCGCCCGGCGGGATTGACTGGATCTGTGTCAGCCCCAAGGCGGGTGCGCCACTGGTGCAGACCAGCGGCCATGAACTCAAGCTGGTCTATCCCCAGCCGGATCTGCTGCCCGGACAGGTGGCGGGACTGGACTTCAGCCAGTTCTGGCTGCAACCCATGGACAATGCCGCGCGCGATCACAATACGCGTGCCGCGGTTGACTATTGCCTGCATCATCCGCAATGGCGTCTGTCATTACAGACCCACAAGCTGATCGGGATACCCTGACATGAGCGTCTCCCCCCCTCCCTCCACGCCCGCGCGCGAAGCGGCACTGGTCCTGTTCTCCGGCGGTCAGGATTCGGCAACCTGCCTGGCATGGGCGCTGGCCCGGTTTGGACGGGTGGAAACGCTGGGCTTCGATTACGGGCAACGCCACGCGGTGGAACTGGAATGCCGCGCCACCCTGCGCGAAGGCATGGCGACCGAAAACCCGCAATGGGCCGCACGGCTGGGAGCGGACCATACGCTGGATCTCGCGGTTCTTGGCACCCTGTCGGATACGGCCCTGACGCGTGAGGCCGAGATCACGCTGAACGAGAACGGTCTGCCCAACACCTTCGTGCCCGGCCGCAACCTGCTGTTCCTGACCTTTGCGGCGGCACTGGCGGCGCGGCGTAATATCCGCCACATCATAACCGGCGTGTGCGAGACGGATTATTCCGGCTACCCCGACTGCCGGGATGATACGATCAAATCCCTGCAGGTGACCCTGAACCTGGGCATGGCCAGCCATTACGTGCTGCACACGCCGCTCATGTGGCTGGACAAGGCCCGGACATGGGAACTGGCCCGCACGCTGGGGGGTGACGCGCTGGTCGGTCTGATCAACCGCGAAAGCCACAGCTGCTACCTGGGCACACGCGGCACGCTGCACCCCTGGGGCCATGGTTGCGGGACGTGCCCGGCCTGCCAGTTGCGCAAGGCAGGGTGGGAGCGCTTCCTCGCGGAATGTTCCCATGTTTGAACTGGTCTTTACCCGCCGTTTTTCCATGGCGCACCGCCTGCTTGCGGGCGGGAGCGAGCGTTGCGCCCTGCCCCACGGCCACAACGAATATGTCCGTGTCAGCCTGCGCGCCACGGCCCCCACGGCCCTTGACGGGCATGCGAACATGGTCCTGCCCTTCCAGCGTGCAAAGGGCATCTGGCACCAGTTCATCGACAATCATGTCGATCATGCCCTGCAGCTGGCGCAGGATGACCCCCTGCTGGGCTGGTTTGCCCAACATGAACCCCAACGCGCCCAGCGCATCCTGGTCACGCCGGGAGACCCGACCACGGAACTTCTGGCCTGCCTGCTCATGGCCAAGCTCAATGCCTTCCTGGCCGCCGATGGGGGTATTCTGTCCTGCGCCAGCATAGAAATTGACGAGACCCCAACCAACACGATCCGCTACAGCGGCGACCCGCTTGCGGTGCTGCCACAGCCGCGTCCCGCCGCGCAGTGCTGGTGGCGCCGGGCGGACATGACCATCGCCGATACCGGCCTATCCTGACCAACCCGCCCTGAAAGGTTCCGCCCCGCCCATGTCAGCTCTTACCCGCTATCGCCAGGAATGGTTCGGCAACATCACACGCGACACATTGGCCGGCATGGTCGGGACCTTTGCACTGATCCCCGAAGTGATCGCCTTTTCCTTCGTGGCGGGCGTGGACCCGGCGGTGGGGCTTTACGCATCCTTCGTCATCAGCGTGGTGATCGCGCTGACCGGCGGCAGGCCGGGCATGATATCGGGGGCGGCGGGATCGGTGGCGCTGGTGGCGGCCGCCCTGGTGCGCGGCCATGGCGTGCAGTACCTGCTGGCGGCCACCCTGCTGTGCGGGCTGCTGCAGGTGGTGTTTGGCATATTGCGGCTGCATGTCCTCATGCGCTACGTCTCGCGTCCGGTGCGCACGGGGTTCGTCAACGCGCTGGCCATCCTGATCTTTTCTGCACAGCTGCCGCATATGCTGCATGTAACGTGGCATACCTACGCCATGATCGCGCTGGGGCTGGTGATCATCTATTCCGTGCCGCGTGTCTTCTCGGCCATCCCCTCGCCACTGATCTGCATCGTGGTACTGACGGTGATTGCCGTCCTTTATCCGATGCCGCTGCATACGGTGGCCGACCTTGGCCGCCTGCCCGACAGCCTGCCGCATCTGGTCTGGCCTGACGTGCCCTTTTCACTCGATACCCTTGGCATCATCGCCCCCTATGCGCTGGCCATGGCGAGCGTGGGCGTGCTGGAATCCATGATGACCGCCCGCGTGGTGGATGACCTGACCGAAACCCACAGCAGCAAGCAGCGCGAATGCCTGGGCCTTGGCGTAGCCAATATCGCGGTCGGCCTGTTTGGCGGCATTGCGGGCTGCGGCATGATTGGCCAGACGGTTGGCAACCTGCGCTATGGCGGGCGGGGACGGCTGTCCACCTTTGTGGCGGGTGCCTTCCTGCTGCTGCTCATGGTCCTGCTGCGCCCATGGGTGGCCCAGGTGCCGGTGGCGGCGCTGGTGGCCATCATGATCATGGTCTCGGCCAGCACGTTCTCATGGTCGTCGCTGCGGGACCTTGTGCATCATCCGCGCACCACCAGCGTCATCATGCTGGCCACGGTTGCGGTGGTCGTGGGCACGCATGACCTTGCGGCGGGTGTTGCGGTGGGCGTGCTGCTCAACGGGCTGTTCTTCGCCTTCCAGGTCTCGAACATGCTGACGGTCGACAGCACGCTTTCGGCCGATGGAACCGGCCGGACCTATGTGGTCGACGGGCAGGTTTTCTTTGCCTCATCCGACAGCTTTGCCGATGCTTTCGACCTGCATGATACCGCCCGTCACATCACCATCGACCTGACCCGCGCCCATCTGTGGGACATGACAGCGGCAGGAATGCTGGAAGAACTGGTGGGAAAGATGAAGGCACAGGGCATGCAGGTCCACCTGGTCGGCCTGAACAGCGCCACCACCGCCCTGCTAAGCCGCCATACCGGGCTGGAGAACCTTGCCTGATCACCGGCCCGGCCCCTGCTCCGCCGCGCTGAAAACAGTGTACTGATAAAAAACAGGGCGGTTCCGGATGTCGCCTTTTTTCAAAAAGACGACATCCCCCGCAGCTTTTTTGAAAAAAGCTTCCCCTAACACTTCCTTATAATGTGCAGGCTGTCTTCAAAAACCGACTTTTCAGACAGTCTGTTCAGCCTACTTCCCGCGCGCGGGCGGTGCGGGGTCCACAAAGGGATCGGCCGCCACGGCGGACCCGGCCTGCCTTGCCCACTGGTCGGCCGCAGCCGTATCACCGGCCTGCCGCGCGCTCTGGCTGGCGCGGGCATAAAGCTGGGCCGCCGCCTGCGCATTGCCCGAACGGTCCGCCGCACGGGCCGCGACACCCAGCGTGCGTGCCATGTCACGGTAATCCACCTGTGTCTGGTGAAGTGTGGCCGCCTGCATGGCATCCTGCCATGCCGTCTGGCTGCTGCCAGCGGTGGCCAGCAGGTTGCGGGCTGCGATCTCCCGTGCATCCGCGGTCCAGCTATCGGGCACCTTGCCGGTCAGGGTGGCGAAATAGGCCGCCACCGAAGCCAGGGTGACATGGTCCCCGCTATCATCGGCAATCAGGCCGCGGATAAGCTGGGCCTTTTCCGTAATATCCGCATCCTGGCCCGAGGCCGCGCGTGCGGCAGCGCCAGCCGCTTCCGTCTCGCGGCCCAGCCGGTGCAGCGCACCGGCCTGTACCAGATCCAGCCCGGCGTCATCCGCCGTCTGCCCGCGCAGCGAAAGGGCTGACCGGGTCGCGGCCAGCGTGGACAGCGCATCCGCCGGCCTGTTCTGGTCCAGCTGCACGGTCGCCAGATTGTAACCCGCATCGCCTATGGCCGTCACGTCGTCACGCGCCAGTGCCCGCTTGCCTGCGGCGCGGTACTGCTGTTCCGCGACCGCCAGCCGGTCCAGCCCCACGGCGTCATGCGCGCTGTCCATATCCTGTGACAGCGTGCTGTCGACAGGGGAGACAGCCTTCCCCCCCCCACCACATCCGGCCAGTGCAAGGGCAAGCCCCAGGGCCAGGTAATCTTTCCTCATCTTCATGGCTGCACCTTCTGCGGTGACAGGCGTGCGTGCCTGGCTGTTGTCTTGCTGCCACTGCCACCCAGTATCCACAGGCCCCGCATCTGGTCGACCAGCTTCTGCAGGCTGGCCGCCGTTGTCTGGGCCTGTACCAGAAGCACGGGAAGCTGCTGGCTGGCATCCTTCAGGTTCCGGGTAATGGCAGGGGTTGCATCACTCAGGTCACCCGTCGCCTTCTGCACATTGGTCATGCTGGCATTGGCCCGCTCCATCACGGTGCCAAGCTGTTTTTCAATGGGTGTAAGCTGGCTGACCGTGGCGTTCAGGCTGGTGATCATCTGCTCGGCCTGACGGATCAGGTCATCATTGGTCATGAGCCGCCCGATCGATCCCTTGCCCGCATGCATGTCGGTAATGGTGGCATCCAGCGTTGCCATCATGTGCTGGGCATTGTCCAGAACCGGGATGACACGGTCACGGATGTCACTGAAGGTCTGGGTAATGGTATCGGCCGGGTTCGGGGCATTGGTGGCGCTGAGCACCGCATAGCTCCAGTCCAGCTTGTCCCCCACCCCGCGTGAGATATCGATGTAGCTGGCCCCGGCCACAACAAAGCGCCTGCGGATGATGGCCGTGCTGTCCCGGCGGATATAGGGTTCGATATCCGGATCGATTTCGGCAATGGCATACATGCCGCCCGCGGGGTTGATGCGCACCCGGCGCACGGTGCCGGCATGGATGCCCATGACCTCCAGGTCATCGCCAACGGACAGGCCGCTGACCCCGTTTTCGGGCAGCACGATCCGCAGCCTGCCCGCGGGCGTCAGCCAGTCACGCAGCACACCCGCCTCGATCACCGCGCCAAGCAGGATGACAAGTGCCAGCAGGACAAGAATGCCCACCCATTCATCGGCATAACGGACCCGCACGAGCTGCCGGATACCATCTGACTGTTGTTTCTGGACCATTACACCACCCGCATGGAAAAAAGACCTTCATCAAGAAGGCGCATGTGGATATTCACCGCCTTGCGATAATCATGCCAGGCCGCCCCCGAACGGACGAGCCACAGGACCCCGCACCCCCGGTCACGGGCGGCGGTCAGCATTTCAAGGAACGGCAGCACCGTCTCTTCGGGCAGCATGTCGGATATGTCCTCCAGCACCAGCAGGGCCGGCCGCCCCATGAAGGCCCGCACGCAGGCCGCGCGCGCCAGATCCGCCGCCGAAAGCCGGTCCGGGGCCGAGATGGGCAGGCCGGGCAGGCCGAATTTGTGCCCAAGCTCCGTGGCATGCAGCACGACATGATCAAACGGCTCGGATGTATGGTACAGGTGCGGCAGCATGATGTTGAGATGCGTGCCGAACATGTCCAGCCAGCCACCATGACGTGAAATACGGCCAATGCGCCCGCGCAGTGCATTGAGCTGCCGGTCACGCAGCACGCTCCAGTCCAGCCCCATGAATTTGATGCTGCCCTGCGTGAGCGAGATCATGCCCGTGCACAGATCGGCGAACAGTGCCGCGCGCTCGACATCGCGACAGTCTATCACCGCGCATTCGCCGGGCATGATCCGCAGGTTGTAGGGCGCGGGCATGAGCCCGCTTTCCTCGAACGACGGGACGGCATCACGCAGTTCCAGCAGGGGCGCGTTTGCTGCCATGATCAGAAATCCAGCATGAAGAGAATGTTGACCACCAGCACCAGCATGATCCCGCGCGCGAAGCCGCGCGGCATGATGGTGGCCATCGTATCGGTGCTGCTTACCGTCAGGCCGGAAATACACGCACCCAGCCCCACGAAAAAGCCGACCAGCACGAATTTGAGCGGGATGATCAGGTAATCCCACGTGGTCATGGCCGCAAGGACATTGAAGAAGAAGGTCCAGACCGAAGACGTGATGGCCCCGCTGGCATGCGCCACGACAAAACCCATGAGCAGCGAGACCACGGCAAAGATCATACCCAGCGTGAAGCCCCCCAGCGTGAAGGCAAAAGTACGTGGCATGACCAGCGCCAGGAACGGGTCGATGCCCCGGGCCTGCAGCCCCCGCACTTCGCCCCCCAGCACCATCATCCCGATTTCGGTCAGCGACAGCATGCCGCTGCGCCCCATAAGGATAATGCCCACCAGGATGGGCGAGATTTCACGCACCAGTACCGATACCAGAATGGACCCCGTCATCTGGGCCATGCCGGCATAGCCCAGCCAGTAAGCCGCCTGGGACACCACCATGAGACCCGCAAGGGTGGCCGTGATCACGATGCTGAGGAACCCGCCACTGACCACCTGCCGCAGGGTGGCGCGGAATTCATACTTGACCGGCCTGCGCCACGAATTGGGCCGCAGGCTTTCACGCAGCGTGCCCCACCCGGCGCCGATCAGCAGCAGCGTGAAACGGACCTGATGGCGCGTCAGCCGCCCGATGGCCGCAAGCCACGGCGCAAAACGGCCCAGCAGCGCGATCAGGCGCCCCCTGTTTTCGGGTTCAGGCTGCGCGGATGGAAGGGCCATGCCACCGGGCCGCGCCGTGCCCTGCCCTGTTGTGTCGGGCGGGGTTCCGGTCATCGGCGGCCAGCCAGCACGTAGGTGCGGGTCAGCCCCGCACCCGGTATGAAGAAGCGCCCGCGCTCACGGAACAGGAAATACTGCCGCAGGTCGAGATAGACATCCTCCGACACCTGGATCGTACCCACGTCCGGTGCCCCCTGCGCCATCATTTCCGCCATGCCCATGGCATCGCCCCACAGGTTGAATGCCTGGGGGTCCTTGCCCAGCATGCCGCCATAGACCGGTCCCACATCGATGCCGATGCGGAAGACCGGGTCGAGATCGGCCTGAGACAGGGCGGCCAGCGTGCTCTCGCGCATCATGAGCGCGGCATTGGCAATGCGGTAGGCCGCCCCCTTGTCCGGCGTGCGGGACCATCCCGCCACGCACACCACGCGATGGCCCAGCATGCGGATGGAATACAGGCCGCACTGATGGGCGATATCCTGCAGCATGCCCGCCATGGAATCGAGCAGCTTGATATTGGACGTGGGGTCGTTCTGGGCCGTCATCACCACATCGGACAGGCTGATCACCATGATGGCCACGGCGGGATAGAATCCCTCGATACTGGCCGGATCGGGCGCGCCTGCCCCCCCATGCATGGACAATGCACCGGGCCGGAGCAGGAACCCCTGGCTGGGATCGCGCTGCATGTCTTCCGTCGAGGGTTCGGACTCCAGTTCTTCCTTCGCCGCGGCAACGGCGGTGTAATGCTGGGCCGAGAAACGGGCGGCGGTGACCCCTGCGATCATGTCCACGAAATGCGAGACCATTGCCGCGCGCGGCGCATCTTCCAGCGTGATCACCCCCACCGGGCCGGTGCTGCCCTGGATCGGGCTGCAGAACAGCGCCGTGCTGCCGAAACTGCGCATGTACACACGGTAGAAGGCCACCGAGCGCTCATCCTTTGAGGCATCCTGCGCCACCAGCGCGTCACCATGCGAGACGGAATCGAAAAAGCTTTTCAGGTCGGTGGTGGACATTTCAAACCCACCGGAATGCACGTCCTGCTGGCGGTCATAGGAATCGATGCACATCAGGGTGTGCCCGTCATGCAGGATGCGCCATATTGCCGCACGGCGGGCATGCGACTGGTCGGCCAGCGTCTCGGTCAGGACAAGCGCGTTGTCCTCGGGGTTGAACAGGTCGGGATAGCTTGCCACGGACTGCAGGGCATGGCTTTCGTAATTGGCCACGGCGCGGGACTGCGCGATCTGGCCGCGCATGCGGTCGGCCCGCCGGGCCTGCAGGAACAAAAGCAGCCCGAACGCCAGGGCCATCAGCACGACCAGCACGAAGAACACCAGGTTCTGCCGACCATCCGCCATGGCAAAGCGGGAGAAGTCATCCTCCGGTGCCACCAGCAGCAGGACCCAGCTGTCCTTGCCCACCGGCAGCTGGGCCGTAATGGTGACGTATTTCTTGTTCTTGACCGTGACCGTGCGCGCGCCATACCCATGCACGCGGTACTGGTCGAACGCCTTGGTCATGACCGGGAAACGGGCGGGGTCCAGGGTCATCCGGTCCGCATCGCCATGCGCCCTGGCCTGCGCTTCCGCCATGCCATGCCCGGCCACGACGTGCCCTTCCTGATCCATCAGGATTGCCGTGCCGCTCTCGCCAATCCTGAGGGAGTTCAGGAAATTGTTGAGGTGGTTGAGCGACATGTTGATGGCATAGACATAGGTCTTGTCATTCGTGCCCTTGTACGGCACGGCCGCGGTAATGGTGATCTGCTTGGTAACTTCCACCACATAGGGATGGGTCCAGGCCAGCTGCCCGGCCTTGACCGTGTCGGCAAACCAGGCATGGCCACGCGGGTCATACGTACCCGCCGGCGTCTCCCACTTCTTGAGTACCTTGCCGGTGGGGTCTCGCAGTTCGTGGGTGAAACCCGCCTTGGGCGTGTCCTGATCGTGCAGGGTGGTTATGGCGACATCCTGACTGTTGTCACCATGTTCAAGCGTGCTGAAATTGCCGTCGCTATCGGCAATATAGAAGGACTGGATCTGCTGCACGTTGCGCAGCATCGTGCTGCTGTAGGCGGTGAATATCTTCTGTTCCACCTCCGGCGCGCCATGTTCGAGCATGTCGCGCGCGACAATGGCACCAGCGGAGGCCGGCATGAGAAAGGAGCTGACTTCCTTGGCAATATAGTCCTGCTGGCTGACCAGCAGGTCATGCGTAAGGGTAAGGGCGCCGGTACGCACCGTGCGGTAGGAATGCCACCCCACGGCCGCGATGATGCCAATGGTCGAGACGACAGCGGCTACCGGAATGCCGATATGGAACAGGAAGCGCCTGACCTGATCAGAAGGGGCAATCGTGGGATCGACAATCTCGTCCGTGGACAATGCTCTCTTCCTGTTCAAGACATCCATTATTCCGAATGTGATCCAGTGTACCCGAAACGGGCCACCGCGACCACCGTCTTTGTTACATGGCGCCCATTCAGTCGTTCCACAGCGGGCTGGACAGCCTTGCCACAAAGGTTTCGTGGGCCGCGATTTCAGCCGCGTCGGGCGTTACGCGCACCACCGCGTGGCCTGCCGGGCGGACATAGTCATAAGTGGCGATGCCGCCCCCGCCGTCCTCGACCGCCAGGCTCAGGCCACGCTGGCGCCCTCCGGTCAGTTCCAGGTAGACCGCGGCCAGCAGCCGGCAGTCCAGCAGGGCGTTATGGGTGGTCCGTTCCGACAGGTCGATCGAAAAACGGCGGCACAGCGCATCCAGGCTGTTGGGCATGCCCGGAAAACGTTCGCGTGCCATGTCCAGCGTATCGACCATGCGCCCCATGTCCAGAACGGGCTGGCCCGCCCGCGCCAGTTCCGCGTTGAGGAAGCCGAAATCGAAGCGCGCGTTATGCGCGATCAGCGGATCATCGCCCACGAATTCCAGGAAGCCGGAAGCCACTTCGGCAAATTTCGGCTTTCCCTCCAGATCGGCGCGGGTAAAGCCATGCACGCGCGAGGCTTCCTCGGGCACATCGCGTTCAGGATCGATCAGCACATGGAAATTACGCCCCGTGGGCAGATCCCCCACCAGCTCAAGGGCCGCGATTTCAATCACCCGATCCCCCTTGAGCGGATCAAGCCCCGTGGTTTCGGTATCGAACAGGATGGTCCGTTTCATGCCCGCTTTCCCCTTGCCGCGGCCCATGCGGCGGGGCCTCCCTCACGCATCGCCTGCAGCAGACGCCGCACCTGCCTTACTGTTTCATGCCGTGACAGGCCGGTCCTGATCACGGCATCCGCCCGTCGCCGCCGCAGGGCATCGGGCATCTGCCGGGCCAGAACGGCATCGATCTGCCCCGATGTCATGGTACCCCGGCGCATGACGCGCGCACGCTGGATGGCGGCTGGCGCGCTGACCACGGCCACGCGGTCACACTGCCGCTGGGCGCCCGTTTCAAACAGGAGCGGGATATCCAGCACGACCCACCGGCACCCGTCACGCCGCGCGCGGGCAAGAAAACGCTGCCTTGCCCTGCGTACCAACGGGTGCATGATCGCCTCCAGCCCGCGCATGACCGCGGGGTCCGCCAGTGCGGCCGCCCGCAGGGCCACACGGTCCAGAACCCCGCCCCGCACGCAGCCGGGCACAAGCCGGTCAATGGCGGGAAGGGCGGCCCCATGCGGGGCCTGCAGGGCGCGGACCACGGCATCGGCATCGAATATCCTGACCCCCGCCCGCCTCAGCAGGCGGGCCGTGGTGGACTTGCCCATGCCGATCCCGCCCGTCAGTCCCAGCACCCGCATGCTCAGCCCGCGTCCCGTGCCCGCGGGTGGCGCAGGTCGGCATCCAGCAGGGCTTCGACCGCCGGCCCGATATCCGGTTTCGCGCCGAACCATTTCTCGAACCCCAGCCCGGCCTGATGGATCAGCATGCCCAGCCCGTCAACCGTACGCAGCCCATGCCCGGCCGCCCATTCCAGCAGTCCGGTCCGGCGGGGCACATAAACGATGTCACAGACCACAAGCGCCGGATCGGCCTGTGCCAGATCAAGCGGAAACTGTGCCTGCGCGCCCCCTTCCATCCCGATCGAGGTGGTGTTGACCAGCATGGCGCAGCCGGGCAGGACACTGCCTGCCTGCGCCCAGTCCACCACCACGACCCCTTCAAGCGACGCGGCAAGGGCATCGGCACGGGCACGCGTGCGGTTGGCCACCAGCACTTCCATCCCCCGGTCCAGCAGGCTGGCGGCAATGGCGCGCGCGGCACCGCCCGCCCCCAGCAGCAGGGCGCGGCCGCCGTTCACGGCAATGCCATGCGCCTCCACATTGGCGACAAAGCCGTCACCATCGGTGGAATAGCCCTCGATTTTGCCATCACTGTCAAAGACCAGCGTATTGACCGAACCCGAACGCCGGGCGGACCGGTGCAGGCGGTCCACGATCCGGTAGGCGGATTCCTTGTGCGGAATGGTGACATTCACCCCACGGAATCCCGCCGCAAGCAGGCCCCGCACCGCCGTCTCGAACTGACCGGGCGCCACGGGCAGCGGCACGTAGGCGCCATTGATCCCGCCCTGCCGCAGCCACCAGTTATGCATGAGCGGCGAGCGCGAATGGGCCACCGGCCACCCGATTACCCCGGCCAGCAGCGTGTGCCCGTCAATCCGGATGTTCCCTGCGTCGGGCATCATGTCCCCTGTCTTTTCCATCGTGCCTTTCCCTGCGTGGACGGGCCTGAAGTCTGGTGACTGAACTCCTGCCAGGCCTGCGGCAGGATACGGGCCAGACGGGCGGCCCATTCCGCCCGCCCCTGCGGGGTCGCGATCAGGTCCTGGCGTATCTCGATTTCAAGATAGGGCAACCCGCGCCCTTCCGCATGCACCGGCACGGTATAGTCGCTGCTGTCGGTCAGGGCATAGGGTTCGTTACTGCCCACCACCAGCCCGTCCTCGGCCGCCAGCAGGTCCCGCACCCGCAGGCCGAAGGCGGGGTTGCGGTTATGCAGCACGCCGGTATGCCACGGGCGGTCGGCGCCGTTCATACGGTCGGTAAAACTGTGCAGCGAGACCAGCACCACCGGCAGCCCCGCTTCCAGCCTGGTCGTGATCTCGTCACTGATCTGCCGGTGGTAGGGCAGGAATATCTCTTCCACCCGGCAGCCTTCCTGTGCGGCGGTGATGCCGGTATTGGCGGGCACGGCCGTGCCGTCGCTGTGCCGCACGATCGATGTGGGATGGCCGGGCGCGCGGTTGCAGTCAATCACGAGGCGGGAATAGGCCTGCTCGATCAGGATGCAGTCCAGGTGCTGCGCCAGCAGGCGCCCGGTCTCCGCCATGCCCAGGTCACAGGCGATATGGCGCGCGCGGTCCTGCGCGCTGACCCCCATGTCCCCCAGTGCCGCGGGAACGGCGCGGCCCGCATGGTCGCTGACCAGCACGAAGGGCAGGCCGGGCGGCGGCTGGGTACCTTCCATGACCGATGTGCCGAACTGGATGACAGGAGCCGGGTCATCACACGTCAGCAGGCGTGACGGTTCCTGCGCAAGGGCTGCATGTTGCATCGTAGCGGCGCGTCCTCTGGCCATGGGCGGGTTGGATGGCCGACCCTACAGGCCCGGCCACGGGAACGAAAGACCCCTGTCCACGCACCCTGCCCCGCCCGCCACGCCGCGCGGCATGGGCAGGGTGATTGTATCTGGCGCTTCACCCCGGTAGTGTGCGCCACGCCGTGGCCTGATGCCATGACAGGCACGACATGATCATTTTCACACTTTGGGTAGCTGGAATACACGATGCCGGGGAACGCAAAAACGCCGACGGATCAGGACGCGCACAAGGCCAATGCACAGTGGGGCGGCCGGTTTGCCGGCGGGCCTGCCGCCATCATGCAGGACATCAACGCCTCCATCGGGTTTGACAGGGCATTGTGGCGACAGGACATCGCCGGTTCAAAAGCCCATGCCGCCATGCTGGCGAAAACCGGCATCATTTCCGCAGACGATGCCCGGGCCATTACCGAAGGGCTGGATCAGATCGGCGGCGAGATTGCGGCGGGGACCTTTGAATTCAGCACGGCGCTGGAAGATATTCACATGAATATCGAAGCCCGCCTGTCCGAACGGATCGGGGAGGCAGGCAAGCGCCTGCACACCGCGCGCTCGCGCAATGACCAGGTGGCCACCGATTTCCGCCTGTGGGTGCGCGATGCGATTGACGGGCTGGAACACCAGACGGCCTCGCTCCAGCGCGCCCTGGCGCGCCGGGCACTGGAACACGCGGCCACCCCCATGCCCGGCTTCACCCACCTGCAGACCGCCCAGCCCGTGACCTTCGGCCATCACCTGATGGCCTATGTGGAAATGCTGGCCCGCGACCGGGGCCGGCTTGCCGACGCGCGGCGCAGGCTCAATGAATCCCCTCTGGGGTCGGCCGCCCTTGCGGGCACGTCCTTCCCCATCGACCGGGAGATGACGGCCCGCGCGCTGGGCTTCGACCGCCCGACCGCCAATTCGCTCGATGCCGTGTCGGACCGGGACTTCGCACTGGAATACCTCTCCGCCCTGTCCATCATGGCGATGCACCTGTCACGGCTGGCGGAAGAGATCGTGATCTGGTGCTCGGCCCCCTTCTCCTTCATCCGCCTGTCCGATGCGTTCACCACCGGTTCTTCCATCATGCCGCAGAAGCGCAACCCGGATGCCGCCGAACTGGTCCGCGCCAAGGGCGGGCGCATTACTGGCGCGCTGATGGGCCTGCTTACGGTCATGAAGGGCCTGCCGCTGGCCTATGCCAAGGACATGCAGGAAGACAAGGAACCCGTCTTTGCCGCGACCGATGCCGCCAGCCTCAGCCTGGCCGCGATGGACGGCATGATCCGTGACCTGAGCGTGAACACGGAGCAGATGCGCGCCTATGCCGGGTCGGGATTTTCCACCGCCACCGATCTGGCCGACTGGCTGGTGCGCGTGCTCAGGGTGCCGTTCCGCACCGCGCACCACGTAACCGGACGGCTTGTGGGCAGGGCGGAGGCAAGGGGGGTTGGCCTGTCCGACCTGACACTGGAGGAAATGCAGGCGGAAGAGCCGGGCATCACCGCCGATATCTTCTCGGTGCTGACGGTCGATTCCTCCATCGCCTCACGGACCAGCTACGGCGGCACGGCGGCAGGCAATGTGCGCGCGCAGGCCACGCGCTGGCTTGATGCACTGGAGACGGCATGATGCGCAGGCCTTCCCCGACACGTCCCCGCTTCATGCCCGCCTTCAGGCTGGTCACGCTTGGCATGCTGGTCCTGGCAACCACGCTTGGCGCGTGCGGGCGCATCGGGCCGCCGCACCAGCCGGCGGGCACGCGTGATTACTACCGGACCTACCCCAGCCCGGACCGTTAAAAGGCTATTTCAAAAAAAACTCCGGCTACCGCCTTTTTTTCGGAAAGGCGGCATTACCCGGGATTTCTGAAAAAAGCTTCATCCGGAACGTATCCGGCCCTGCCGCCACGCCCCCTGTTCAGCGCAGGTTGTCCGGCCCGAAACTGTCCGGCAGCAGTTCCGCAAGCGTGCGCACCAGACGCACCGTCCCGCTGGGGGAAACCATCGTAACCGGCGTTTGGGGCGCCCCGAATTCACGGATCTTCTGCCTGCACCCGCCACATGGCGTGCAGGCGGCATCCCCCCCGCCGCACACCACGACACGACGGATATGCCGCCCGCCCGCCATCACCATGGCCGCTATGGCACCGGCTTCGGCGCAGGTGCCTTCGGGGTAGGCCGCGTTCTCCACATTGCAGCCGGCGAATATACGGCCATCATCCGTCTCCACCGCCGCCCCCACCTGAAAGCGGGAATAGGGCGCATAGGCGCGCCCGTATGCGTCAACTGCCGACTGCACAAGGGGCTTGATATCCATAACCGGTTGTCCTTCTCGTTCTTTCCTGCGCCAGACACCTTGGAAGGGAGGGGGCAAGGCGGTATCGTGCATTCCATCATGGCTGAAGCTTCCCCCCCCTGTCCCGGACAGGACCCCTCCGTTGCCGCTCTTCTGGCCGTCCGCCCGGCGCTGTCCATGCATGCCATGGACGGGCTTGTGCTGGAAGAGGTGCCCCTCAACACCATTGCCGACGCGCTTGGCACGCCCACATGGGTCATGAGTGCCGGCACCCTGCGCGCCCGCTACCAGCGCCTTGCCACGGCATTCAGGGCAACGGGGCGGCCGGTTTCCATTCACTTCGCTGTCAAGGCCAATGACCATCTGGCCGTACTGCGCGTGCTGGCGGCACAGGGGGCCGGGGCGGATGTGGTCAGCGGGGGCGAACTGCAACGCGCCTTGATGGCGGGCATACCGGCGGCGCGCATCGTCTTTTCCGGCGTGGGCAAGACCATGCCCGAGATGCAGGCCGCCCTGCGCGCGGGCATTGCCCAGATCAACGTGGAAAGTGCGGAAGAGCTTGAACTGCTGTCCACCGTGGCGCAGGCCGAAGGGCTGGAAGCCCCGGTCGCCCTGCGCATCAACCCCGATGTGGACGCGGGCACCCACGCCAAGATCACCACCGGCCTTGCCACCAACAAATTCGGCATTCCCTACAACCGCGCGGTCGATCTGTACGCCCATGCCGCCACCCTGCCCGGCATCCGCCCCGTGGGCCTGGCCATGCATATCGGCAGCCAGATCGTGCGCATGCAGCCCTACCGCACAGCCTATGCCCGGCTGGCCGATCTGGTCCGCGCCATCCGGGCGCGGGGCCTGCACATTGAGGCCCTGGACTGTGGCGGAGGGCTGGGCATTTCCTACCGAGATGAAACCGAGGGGGCGCCCGAGGCGCTGGCGGCCGCCATCCACGGCGAACTGGGCGGGCTGGGCACGCGACTGGCCATCGAGCCGGGGCGCTGGCTGGCCGGTCCCGCCGGCCTGCTGCTGAGCACGGTCATCCTGCGCAAGCGTGGCTATGAGGGCATGCCGCCCTTTCTGGTGCTGGATGCGGCCATGAACGATCTCATGCGCCCCAGCCTGTATGATGCGTGGCATGGCATCATTCCCCTGTCGGCCAGGGACGCCGTCGCCCCTGCCGAGCAGGTGCATGTTGTCGGCCCCGTCTGTGAAAGCGGCGACACCTTCGGCCATGACCGCACCCTGCCGCACATGGACGCCGGCGCCCGGCTGGCCCTGCTGGATTGCGGCGCGTACGGCATGGTGATGAGTTCAACCTACAACGCCCGCCCGCTGGCGGCACAGGTCATGGTTGATGGCGGCCACTGGGCCGTGATCCGTGAACGGCAGGCAATCACGGAACTCTGGGCCGCCGACAGCATTCCCCCATGGGTGGATGAAACCCTTCTCCCATCTGGCGGAGGCCTATGACAGCCGGGCAGGACAGCCCCCAGACCAGCGGCGGCCTGCCGCAACGCCTGGCCCGTGCCCGCCGGCAGGCCCGCCGCGCCCTGTGGGCGGAGCGGCTGTGGCCGCTCATGCTGCCTGCGGCGGATACGGCCATGGGCATTGCCCTGCTGGGCCTGACCCGCCTGCCCCAGCACCTGCCCGACAGCCTGCATGCCATCCTGCTGGCCGGCTGTATCACGGGAGTGGGCCATGCCACATGGCGGCAATGGCGCGGGATACGCCGCCCCACCCCGGCCGAGACCGACCGGCGGGTGGAGCAGGCATCCGGCCTGAGCGGCCAGCCGCTGCGCACCCTGCAGGACCGCCCCGCTTCCCCCCCCACACCGGAAACCGGCTATCTGTGGCAGCTTCACCTGAACCGTATCATGGCAGGCATGGGGCCGCTGCGCGGGGGGTGGCCACGGCCGCGCCTGCGGGGCGCACGATGGTGGGCCGCGACGCCGGTCCTGGCCGTACTGCTGGCCGGTGGGCTGGCGTGGAACGGCAGCCATGCCCCCAGCCGGATCATGGCCGCCTTCCTGCCCGGCGTGGATGACAGCGACACCCCCGTCCCCCAGATCAATGCATGGATCACGCTGCCCGATTATGCCCCCGGCGCCCCGGTCTTCCTTGATGCCGCGCATGACAGCGCGGACGTGCCCGCGGGCGCACAGCTGAGTGTAACCCTGAACGGGCTGGACGGCCGGCCCGTCCTGCGCGCACGGGCCAGCATGGGGCCACATGGCTTTCACGCACTGGGCAATGGCAGCTGGACCATGCAGGCCACCATACAGGCCAGTGGCCGCCTGACCCTGCGCGGCCGGGGCCGGACGCTGGCGCGGTGGACCCTGCACGTCACCCCCAATCCCGCCCCCGACATTGCATGGGGCAAGGACCCTGGCAGCCGGGAGGGGGAATGGCGCACCCGCCTGCCCTATCACGCAGCCCAGCCCTATGGCATCGCGTCCATCCATGCCGAACTGGTCATGCCCGACAGCCCGCATGATGTGCTGGACGTGCCCATTCCACTCAATGGCCATCCGCGCGTGGCCGATGGTGTCGCCACACCCGACCTGTCCCAGAACCCGTGGGCGGGAGAGGACGTGACCGCACGGCTGGTTGCCACCAGTAACAGCGGCACACACGCCACATCCGCCCCCGTGCGGCTGCGCATCGGGGCACGCCCCTTCGTCAATCCGCTGGCCAAGGCCATACTGGACATACGCAAGCGCGTGGCCCTGCACCGTGAAAACCGCGTGCAGGCCGGGCGTGAACTGCTGGCACTGGCGCAGGCCGATACCATGCTGACCCACCATGCCGGGCTGATGGTGGCGCTGACCAGTGTCGCCGCCGTGCTGGGCAGCGACGACGTGACGGATGACTACGCCATAGCCCAGGCCACCGGACGGCTGTGGTTCCTGGCGCTGGATATCGAGCATGGCCGGCGCGACATGGACAACGCACAGGCCGATTTTGGCGTACAGGCCGCGCAGGAAGCGGTGCGCGAGCAGCTTGAGCACATGCGTGAAATGGGGGCGAAGGGACAGGGGCCGGACCAGCAGGCGGAACTCCAGCACCGCATGCAGGCGCTCAGGGACGCCATTTCACGCAAGATGCAGGCCCTGGCCCAGCAGGCCATGCGCGACCATGCCGCCATGCCCGCCATTCCAGAAATGACATCGCGGGGGGAACAGAACCTCTCGCAGATGATGCAGCAGCTGCAGGATGACGCGGCAGGCGGCCATAATGCCGATGCCATGCAGAAACTCCAGCAGATGGAGGACATGGCCGAGGGCATGCGCAACGCCACCCCGCAGGACATGGTCGCCCTGGCCCGGCAGCTGCAGGCCCGCCAGCAGGCAATGGAACTGCGCCGTGACCTGCGTGATCTGGTCAGCCGCCAGTCACAGTTGCTGGACCACGCCCAGCTGCGCATGGATCAGGACCAGCGCCAGCGCGATCAGGAAGCGGCCAGCCACCAGACCGACATGGATGAGGACGGGGGCGACCTGTCCACCATGTCCACGGCCGACCTGCTGCGGCAGCTGGGTGTCACCCCGCCGGGTGCTACCCCGCAGCCGCAGCCCGCAACGCCCACACCCGCCAGCATGACACCGGAGGCCCGCGCCACCCAGCAGCATGCCGACCGTGCGGTGCAGCATGCCCTGGCCCGCGCCCTGCATGAACTGCAACGCGAGTTCAGGCAGCTTGGCGGCAAGGACATGCCCGCGCTGGACAAGGCACAGGCGGACATGAAAGCCGTGCGCGCGGCACTGGGCGCGGGCAAGGACCCCGATGCCGCCAGCGCCGAGAAAAAGGTACTGGCCGACCTGCAGCAGGGTAGCCAGCAGATGCGCCAGTCCATGCGCAGCCAGAGCGCACAGGGGGCGATGACCGTTTTCCTGCCCATGCTGTCACAGGAGAACGGCAGGGGCAGTCATGGCAGTGGGGGCGATCATCCCGCCAGTGAGGATGACGAGGACGATACGGACCAGCAGGCCGGGGGCAGCGGAGACCGCGACCCGCTTGGCCGCAAGACCGGCGGCACCCATGCGGGCATGGATAACGACACCCATGTGCCAGACAAGGCCAGCCGTGAGCGCGCGCGTGAAATCGAACAGGAACTGCGCCGCCGCGATGCCGACCGCACCCGGCCGCCGGAAGAACTGGAATATCTCGACCGGCTGCTGCGCGCTTTCTGACCCGTGGGCGGGACTGGTCGTCCGCTCCGCCATGCGGTCATAAACCAACTCCTTTCCACAAAGCTTCATGGAACGCCGCCTTTTTGAAAAAAGACGGCACCCAAAAACTTTTATTCTTTATCAACAAGTTATTTTGTGGCGGCCATTCACGCCCCGTTGTCCATGCAAAAAACGCCCGCAGCCACGCCAGGGCCAACGGGCGTTCCATGGAGACCGGCTCCCCTCATGGGATCAGGCGTCGGTTGCCTCGCTGTCATGATTGATCGGAATGGCGCGTGTGACCGGGGCCGTGGCCAGGTCAATGGCATCATAGGACGGCGGGCTTTCCGGCGCATCTTTCCCGGCCTGTGGCAGAAGCTGGGCATCGGGCAGTTCACCCTTGCTGCGCGCCTGCACCAGACGTTCAAGGTTTTCACCGATACGGGGATAGTCTTCCACCAGCTTGCGGAAATCGCGTGCGCTCATGGTCATGAAATGGCCGAACTGCAACGACCGGCTGGTTGCGGTTACCCGTTCGTCGCGCAGCGCTTCCTCCGCCCCCAGTACGGCGCCCGCGCCAAAACGGACATCGTGCTTGGGGTAATGGGTCTCTGCCAGTCCCGCGCTGATGAAATAGACCGTGCGCACCTTCTGCCCCTTGCGGTACAGCCGCTCACCGGGGGAGGAAAAGTGGATGGACATCTTCATCGCCACGTCATGCAGCACGCCATCGGCAACCCCTTCGAACAGGGGGAAGTTGTGGATGCGGCTTTCAATCCCGGCGCGGATGTTGAACTTCAGGCGGAAATCAAGCTGTTCACGCCGATGTTCCACATCCTTGTGCAGTTCGCGGTGCAGTTCCTCGCTCAAAAGCGAGTCGGCCATCAGGGTATCGTATTTTTCCTCTTCCAGCCTGAGCGCGATCTGGCGCAGCATCCGGTTTTCCAAGGCTTCGGAATAACCGTGATAATGCAGCCGCAGGGTCTGCAGGGCTTCATCCAGCAGCTTGCACTGGCGGCCCAGCACCTCTCCCACGATTTCACTGATACGCGTACCAAGCGTGGGCTCCATGCGCTGGCGCATGAAACGTGTAAGCGAAAGCGAGACGAAATAGCCGATCATCAGCATCTCGAACCGCTCCATCATGCAGTACATGAGCGGCGTATCGAAATTGAAGCGGTGATGGATGACCTGCGCCACACGGAAACGCAGCGAGGGCCGCAGCCGGCGCCGCAGGGCGCGGACATAGCCGAAACGCCCTTCCAGCCGCGCGCCATCCACCATCGCCTCGGCCGAACGGAGCAGCGTCTCCATCACCCGGCGCGACAGCCCCTGTATGCGGAACAGGTCCAGCAGGATGGAACGCTCCCGGTTGGCAATGACAATCAGCGCCAGTGTCACACGCTGCCGGTCCCCCAGGGCAGTGTCAAAGGTATTGGCCTGCTCTTCCGAATGGACGCGGCGGTCCAGCACATCGACCACGGTAGTGGTGACATTGGGCGAGAAACCCAGCTCCCCCGCCACTTCGCGCGTCTGGTCACGTACCTCCCCCAGCCCGATGGCCAGGATCTGGTGGCGCAGCGCCTGATCGATCAGCGGAAGCTGGTCCAGCTTGAGAAACAGCACGAGATAGCGCAGCGACAGGCCGTTGACGAACAGCGTGATCAGCACGAAGCCCGTGGCGATGATGCCGATGAAATGGGCAACACTGCTGGAAACATGTTCGTTCTCGGTCACCGCCAGCGCCAGCGCCAGTGTGATCGCACCGCGCAGCCCCCCCCACACCATGGTCACCTTGAACGGCGTTGGCACCGGCGGCGACAGCTTGGTGGCGGCAAGAACGGGCAGCATGCCAAACACCACCGCCCCGCGGGCCAGAAGCCCGGCACCTGCGGCCAGCAGGATCAGCACGCAGTCCCATCTGGTCATGCCCACCAGCAGGCGCGGCACCAGCATGGACGCCAGCACGAACACCAGCGACCCCGCCCAGAACACAAGCTGCTGCCACAGCTCGTTCAGGAACCGCCATGTCTGGGGCCGGAAGGTGGACGGGCCATAGATGGAGATGGTCAGCCCAGATGCCGCCGTGGCCACGACACCGGAAAATCCCAGGAATTCATCACAGACGATATAGGCCAGGTAGGGCAGCGCCACGGTCAGCGTGACTTCGGCCGCCGGGGCCGCCCCCAGCGCCGGAATGAGCATGAGCGTCAGCCGCCCGAACACCACGCCGATGATGAGCGCGCCGATGAAGGAGACGAGGAATTCCAGCATCGCCCCGCCCAGCATGATCTTGTGATGCGAGGTGATGGAGCCGAGCAGGATGGTGAAGATGGAAATGGCGGCGGCATCATTGAGCAGCGCCTCGCCTTCCACCAGGCGGGTCAGGCGGCTTGCGGCACCGATTTCCTTGAAGATGCCCGCCACCGCCGACGGATCGGTCGTGGCCACGATAGAGCCCAGCAGCAGGCACACCGCCAGCGGCATGCCGGCAAAGGGATAGAGCGCGAAGCCGATCGCCGCCGTGGACACGGCCACCGCCACCACGGCCAGAAGCAGCACGGTCGCGGTTTCATGCGCAAGCCTGCGCACGTCAATGCCCAGTGCCCCCTGGAACACCAGTATGGGCAGGAAGATCAGCAGGAAGGCTTCGCTATTGAGCGGGAAGTCCAGCAACGTCTGCGCCGCGCCACTGAAAATTTCCATATGGGAATTGCGCAGTACCAGATCGGCCGCGCCACCAATCACGATGCCCACAATGGCCAGCAGGACGGTTTCGGACAGTTCCAGGCGGCGGGCAAGCGGCTGCACCGCACTGACCACGACAAGCAGTACGGCAATTGCCATCAGGATTGCTGCCAGACCCGCTATCTCCATTCAAAATCCCCGATTCATGGCCATGCGACGACTATAGTCCAATCCTAGTGACCGACCATGAACAGATTATGTTCATTACATTGCAGATCAGCGAAACGGGACCTGAGACGACCGGTATCCGGTGGCATGGAAGCACGGCCACATGGATTGCCCGGTCAAGTATCAATAATGCCACAGGCCCGTTGCAGGAACAACACAGGCCAGATCACTTTATGTTCCAGTCCTTCACATCCCCGCCGGGACGGCCGTTGCCGCCAGCCATGCCTTTACCTGCGCCTGCGGGTCGGGCATGCGGATGAAGTCGGATACGGCGGAAACACAGTCCGCCCCGGCCGCCAGGCACAGCGGCGCGCGTTCAAGCGTAATCCCGCCAATGGCAACCAGCGGGATGGTGCCGATGCGCTGCTTCCACCGGGTCAGCTTGCCCGTTCCCTGCGGAGCCCAGGGCATTTTCTTGAGTTTTGTGGGCCAGACCGGACCCAGCGCAACGTAATCGGGTGCAACCGACAGGGCGCGCTCCAGCTCCGAATCGCTATGCGTGCTGACGCCCAGCCGGATGCCCGCGGCACGGATGGCGGACAGGTCCGCCGTATCCAGATCCTCCTGCCCCAGATGGATGTAGTCCACCCCTTCCGCTATCGCGATCCGCCAGTAATCATTCAGCACCAGCGTCACGCCATGCGCCCGTGCCTGACGGATTCCTTCGCGGATTTCATGGTGCAGGGCCTCATCCGCCATGTCCTTCAGGCGCAGCTGTATCAGCCTTGCACCCGCCTGCCCCAACCGGGCAACCCACTGCGCGGTATCGACAACCGGATAGATGCGCGAGGGCAGCGGGGTGTTCATAGTACCGCCTGCCCGATGACGGGGGTGGAGGGCACGGCCATGTCGCGCTCTTCCATCGGGTCGGCCACATAGGCCATGCGCCCGGCCTCGACCGCCAGGGCAAAGGCACGCGCCATTTCCGCCGGGTTGCCGGCCTTGGCCACCGCCGTATTGATCAGCACCGCGTCATAGCCCAGTTCCATGGCCTGCGCCGCATGCGAGGGCACGCCGATCCCGGCATCCACCACCATCGGCACATCGGGGAAATGGGCCCGCAGCGCGCGCAGGCCGAACAGGTTGTTCAGCCCCTTGCCCGAACCGATGGGCGCGCCCCAGGGCATCAGGACCTCACACCCCGCGCGCAGCAGGCGTTCGGCGCCGACCAGGTCCTCCGTCATGTAAGGAAAGACCCTGAAGCCATCTTCCACAAGAATCCGCGCGGCCTCGACCAGTGCGAACATGTCGGGCTGCAGGGTATCGGATTCGCCAATCACTTCGAGCTTGATCCAGTCGGTGCCAAACACCTCACGCGCCATCTGCGCCGTGGTCACGGCTTCGCGCACGGTATGGCAGCCCGCCGTATTGGGCAGCACGGGCACGTCCAGTTCCCGGATCAGGTTCCAGAACGCTTCCCCCGCGCGCGATCCCGCCGCCTCGCGCCGCAGCGATACCGTCACCACCCCGGCACCGGCACGCCGTACCGCGTCACTCAGGATTTCGGGCGAGGGATACTGGGCCGTGCCCAGCATCAGGCGTGACGTCAGCGCCGTGCCATAGAAAAGGGTCATGCCGTCATCCTCCCTGCATGGGGGCCAGAATCTCCACCCGCGCGCCTTCGCGCAGGGGCTGGGCAGCACGCCTGCCCGCCGGTACGAAGGCACCTTCCACGGCCGTGGCAATGCGGGCCTTCGCGTCATAGCCCAGTTCTTCAAGCAGGGCCGCGAGTGTGGTGGCCGTTACGTCGTGGTGGTTGTCGTTCACCATAATCTGCATGTCCAACTCCTGTGCGGGAGGGTCCGGTTCACGCGCCGAACACGATATCTGCCGCCTCCGCCGCCCTGACGGGGGAAAGCAGGAAGCCATGGCGGTACATGCCATTGATGTGGATGTGCCGCCCGTCGCGCCGGACGGCGGGCATGTTGTCGGGATAGGACGGACGCAGGCCGGTACCGGTCTCCAGTATCTCGGCCTCGCCAAAGGCCGGGTGCAGGGCATAGACCGCGCCCAGCATCTCCACCATGGAGCGCAGGGTCATGGGACCTGCGTTTTCACTTTCAATCATGGTCGCGCCCACCATGTACACATGGTCGGCACGCGGCACGATATAGATGGGAATGCGCGGATGCAGCATGCGCACGGGCCGGCGCAGCCCCACATCGGGACAGCGCAGCAGCAGCATCTCGCCCCGCACCCCGCGCATGTCCGCCATCTGGCTGCGTGCCGCAATGCCCGTGCAGTCCAGCACCCAGTCATGACCGTCCATGGCCTGACCGGCGGGAACGTTGAAACTGATTTTTCCACCCAGGGCCACCAGCCTGTCCGCCAGCGCCACCAGCGCCCGGCGCGGATCGACATGGCCTTCGCCGGCAAAGAACAGCGCACGCGAAAAACGGTCCGCCAGATCGGGTTCAAGGGCCGCGATCTCGCCCTCGCCTATGGTAGTGAAATGCGCAGTCCGGCGGCCGAAACGCGCGATCTCGCCCACATCGCGCGCGGGGGCAAGGACCAGAGTGCCATTGCGCACGACACCGGGCACATGCGCATCCCACCAGTCGAGGGAGGAAAGGGACTGCCCGGTCACCTCCGGTGTTGCGGACTCCGCCTCGCACCACGGGGCCAGCATGCCCCCCGCCTTCCATGAAGCCCCCGAACCGACCCGTGGCCCGCTTTCATGCACATGGACCCGCGCCCCCCGTTCGGCCAGCGTCACGGCAGCCGTCAGGCCGGAAACGCCCGCCCCCCGTACAAGGACGGATGGCCCCGATCCGGTAGGTAAAGCCGTTTGTGCTGCCATGCGCTGCGTCCCCCTGCTGTTGTCGCGACGACCCGCGATGATTGTGCCGACCCGCTCCCGCCTGTCTATTCAACAGTAACGGACTTGGCGAGGTTGCGGGGCTGGTCCACATCCGTACCCTTGAGCAGGGCCACTTCATAGGCCAGGATCTGCACCGGAATGGTCTGGAGAATGGGGGCCACGAATTCATCCACCGTGGGAATGGCCACGACGCATTCCGCGATTTCACGCAGGCGCGGCGCCCCGGCCATATCGGTAAACACCAGCAGCCGCCCCCCGCGCGCACGGGCTTCCTGCAGGTTGGACAGGGTCTTCTCGAACAGGGGCCCCGAGGGCACGGTCGCCACCACCGGCACGCTGCTGTCGATCAGCGAGATCGGCCCGTGCTTCATTTCCCCCGCCGCATAAGCCTCGGCATGGATATAGGTGATTTCCTTGAGCTTGAGTGCCCCTTCCAGCGCCACGGGAAACATCGCCCCGCGCCCCAGATAGAGGACATCGCGCGCATCCGCCACAATGGCGGCCATGCGGCGGATCTCGTCATGGCGTTCGAATACTTCCGTCGCCTTGCTGGGCAGGTCAAGCAGGGCGGTGACCATCGCCTCTTCCGTGGCGCCATCCAGCAGCCCCCGCGCCCGGCCAAGGGCAATGGTCAGGCACGCCAGCACCGAAAGCTGGGCGGTGAACGCCTTGGTACTGGCCACCGATATTTCCGGTCCCGCCACCGTGCCCAGCACCGCATCGCTTTCGCGCGCCATGGTGCTCTGTTCCACATTGAGCACCGAGACGATATGCTGCCCCGCCGCCCGCATGCCGCGCAGGGCGGCCAGCGTGTCCGCCGTCTCGCCCGACTGGGAAATCAGCAGCCCCAGCCCCCCCTGCGCCAGCGGCGGGTTGCGGTAGCGCATCTCGCTCGCCACATCGATATCGACCGGCAGGCGGGCATACTGCTCGATCCAGTAACGCCCGATCATACCGGCGTAAAAGGCTGAACCGCAGGCGGTCAGCACGGCACGGGGAATGGTGGCCAGGTCAAAGGGCAGTTCAGGCATCACCACGCGGCGGGTGGCCGGGTCGATCAGGCGCTGCAGGGTCTGGCCGATCACCACCGGATGCTCGTGCAGTTCCTTTTCCATGTAATGGCGGTACCCATCCTTGCCTACGGATGCCGCGATCAGCGCGGTCAGACGCACCGGACGGTCAACCGGATTGCCCGCCATGTCAAAGAACTCCGCGCCCTGTGGGGTGATCACGCTCCAGTCCCCGTCATCAAGATAGGCGATGCGGCGGGTCAGCGGCGCAAGGGCCAGACTGTCGGAACCGAAGAACATCTCGTTGTCCCCGAACCCCACCACCAGCGGCGCGCCATGCCGCGCGCCGATGACCATGCCGTCATGCCCGGCAAAGATCATGGCCAGCGCGTAAGCACCCTCCAGCCGCTTGAGGCACTCATGCGCCGCCTCCCGCGGGGAAAGGCCACGCTGGAGGTGATAATCCACCAGCTGGGCAATGGTCTCGCTATCCGTATCGGTCGAGAACACCTGCCCTGCCGCCTCCAGTTCGTGGCGCAGTTGCTCGAAATTCTCGATAATGCCGTTATGCACGACCGAAACCCGCTCCGTCCCATGCGGATGGGCATTGTTTTCGGTGGGCGCGCCATGGGTGGCCCAGCGTGTATGGCCAATCCCGGTAACACCCGGCAGCGGCAGGCGCGCCAGCAGGCTGGCCAGATGATCCAGCTTGCCTGCCGCGCGGCGGCGCTCGACCTGCCCCTGCTCAAGCGTTGCGATACCGGCGGAGTCATAGCCGCGATATTCCAGCCGGCGCAGCGCGTCCAGAATGACTGGCGTGGCCTGATTGCTTCCTACAACCCCAACAATGCCGCACATCAGCCCTGTTCCTTCTTTTTCTTCAGCCGGTCCCGAAACGTGTCGGCATAACCTGCCCTGTTGGCCTGCCGGGCACGCCCCAGGGCCATGGCGCCATCGGGCACATCATGGGTGATCACGCTGCCTGCCGCCGTCAGCGCCCGCGCGCCCACCCGCACGGGCGCCACCAGTACCGAATCCGAACCGATGAAGCTGTCCGCCCCGATTTCGGTGGCATGCTTGAACACCCCGTCGTAATTACACGTAATGGTGCCCGCGCCAATATTGGCCCCGCCACCCACCGTGGCATTGCCAAGATAGGTCAGGTGGCTGGCCTTGGCCCCCGCGCCAAGGGTGGTGGCCTTCAGTTCAACAAAATTGCCCACGCGCGCCTGCGCGCCAACGTCCGTTCCGGGACGCAGGCGGGCATAGGGGCCGATCTGGGCATCGGGACCGACCACGGCGCCTTCCACATGTGAGAAGGCGTGGATTTCCGTGCCCCGCCTGACATGCACGCCCGGCCCGAACACCACATGGGGATGCACCACCGTATCGGGTTCCAGCACGGTATCGGCGCACAGGAACACCGTATCGGGCGCAACCAGCGTCGTGCCACCCGCCATGGCCGCCTGCCGCAGGCGGGCCTGCACGCAGGCTTCGGCCTGCGCCAGTTCGGCACGGGAATTGATGCCACGCAGTTCGTCCTCTGGCGCGACCACGGCACGCACATGCCGCCCATCCGCCACGGCACGGGCCACCACGTCGCCCAGATAATACTCACCCTGCGCGTTGTCGTTGCTGATCCCATCCAGCCAGCGGCGGAAATCGGCCGCATCGGCACACAGCACGCCCGCATTGCACAGCCCGATCGCGCGCTCGGCCGGCGTGGCGTCCGCCCATTCCACAATGCGCGCGACCTGCCCGTCGCGCGTCACGACACGGCCATATTTCGCCGGGTCCGCCGGCTCCATGGCCAGCAGGGCAAGTCCCGTATCATCGCAACGCCGCTGGGCCAGCAGCGCGCGCATGGTGCCGGGCGTGATCAGCGGATTATCACCATACAGGACCGCCACATCACCATCGCCAAAGACACTTTCGGCCTGGCGGGCGGCATGGCCGGTGCCAAGGCGGTCGTGCTGCACCACCACCGCATGCGGGGCGGCCAGTGCCGCCACATCGTCCATGCCGGGTCCGATCACCACCACGATCCGGTCAAACACCTGCGCTGCGTTATCCAGCAGGTAACGCAGCATGGGCCGGCCCGCCAGCGGATGCATGACCTTGGGCCGCTCCGACTTCATGCGGGTGCCCCGCCCCGCTGCCAGAATGACAGCGGTCGACAGGCGGGCGGGGGGAGAGGATAGTGCGGGATCGGTCTTGGTATTCATGGCAGTGTGCGGGTACTCCGCCCCCGCGCACCCTGTCAAACCCTTATGCATGCCCGAGACCATCACTTAGAATTTCCGATTGCTACTTTCCCGCCCGGATCATCACGAGGAGTTCATGATGACAGTTTCCCTGCCCCGCCTGGCCGTTTTTGACATGGACGGCACGCTGATCGACAGCCTGCCCGACCTTGCCGCCTGCGCCAGCCGGCTGCTTGAGCATTACGGCCTGCCCCCGATCACCCCCGATCTTGTACGTCCCATGGTTGGCGATGGCGTGGCGATGCTTGTCCGCCGCCTGCTGGCCCATGCCGGACCGGCTGCCGCGGCAATTGACCCGACCGAGGCCACGACCCGCTACATGGCCGATTATACCCCGCATTCAACCGACCTGTCCCGCCCCTTTCCCGGCACGGAGACCATGCTGGCCCGCCTGCGGGCGGACGGATGGCACATGGCTGTCTGCACCAACAAGCCCGTTGCCGCCGCGCGCCATATCCTGAAGGGCCTGGGACTGGAGGACTGGTTTGTCGCGGTTGGCGGGGGCGACAGTTTCGCCGCCCGCAAGCCCGACCCGTGCCCCCTGCTGGGCACCATAGAACTGGCGGGCGGCGACCCGCGCCGCGCCATCATGACCGGGGACCATCATAACGACGTGGCCTGCGCCCTTGGCGCGCATGTCCCCGCCATATTCGCCCGCTGGGGTTACGGGCGACCGGACATGGAAGCCGGTGCCACGGTTGGCGCCGATTCCATTGCCGAAATTGCCCGCCTGGCAGGCGAACTGATCCCGGCCTGACGGCTGCTAGACGTCGAGATTGGCAACCTTGAGCGCGTTGCCCACAATGAAGTCGCGGCGGGGTTCGACCACATCGCCCATCAGGGTGGAGAAGACCTGCGCCGCATTCTCGATGTCACCCACCTTGACCTGCAGCAGCGTGCGCATGGCGGGGTCCAGCGTGGTTTCCCACAGCTGCTCGTCATTCATCTCGCCCAGGCCCTTGAAGCGGTTGATGGACAGGCCCTTGCGGCCCTGCGCCAGAATCCGTTCATACAGCGATGCCGGACCATTGAAGGACTGGGGCGCGCCATCCAGCAGCAGGGTGATCGGCTGCGTGAAATCGGCCACAAGCCGCGCATGGCGTTCAGCCAGCCAGCGCACTTCCGCACTCCGCAGGGCCGTGGCCTCCAGCCGGTAAACTTCCCCGACACCGCGCACGCTGCGCGCCATTTCAAGCCCGCTGTTACTGACCGCGACCTTCCACCCACGCTCGGCCGGGGGGGAAACCGCATCCAGCCTTGCCTGCAGGTCCACGATCCGCTCCGGCATGGCCTGCAGGTCGGGACGCAGCACGCCCGCGATGGCCGCCTGTTCCAGTACCCATACCGGCACCCGCGCCGACAGGCGCGACAGGGCACGCGTCACGTCACGGATGAACAGGACTTCGGCACGCATGGCCTCGCCCGTGAGTTCACGCCCATCGGCATAACGCAGCGCCGCATTGGCCAGCGCCTTGTCCAGCAGGTAGGTTTCAAGGGCGGCATCATCCTTCAGGTACCGCTCGTCATTGCCCCGCTTGGCGCGGTACAGCGGCGGCTGGGCGATATACAGGTACCCCTTCTCAATCAGTTCGGGCATCTGGCGGAAGAAGAAGGTCAGCAGCAGCGTGCGGATGTGCGAGCCATCCACGTCGGCATCGGTCATGATGACAATGCGGTGGTAGCGCAGTTTCTCGATGGAAAAGCCGCCATGTTCCACGTCACCCCGGCCGATGCCGGTGCCCAGCGCCGTGATCAGCGTGCCGATTTCAGCCGAGCCGAGCATACGGTCGAAACGCGCGCGCTCCACATTGAGGATCTTGCCCTTGAGCGGCAGGATCGCCTGAAAGCGCCGGTCCCGCCCCTGCTTGGCGGTGCCGCCCGCCGAATCCCCCTCAACCAGGAACAGTTCACATTTGGAAGGGTCACGCTCCTGACAGTCCGCCAGCTTGCCCGGCAGGGAGGAAATGTCCAGCACCCCCTTGCGCCGCGTCAGTTCCCGCGCACGGCGCGCGGCCTCACGGGCGGCTGCGGCATCCATCACCTTGGCCACGATGTGGCGGGCTTCCTTGGGGTGGGTCTCGAACCAGTGGGAGATCATGTCGGCTGCGGCCGCATGCACTACCGGCTGCACTTCGGAGGAGACCAGCTTGTCCTTGGTCTGGGATGAGAATTTGGGATCGGGCACCTTGACCGACAGCACGGCGGTCAGGCCCTCGCGCATGTCCTCACCATTCAGGGCGTGGCTGTCCTTCTTGGTGGCGTTCGCTTCGGCATACCGACCCACAACACGGGTCAGCGCCTGACGGAAACCGGCCAGGTGCGAGCCGCCGTCACGCTGCGGAATATTGTTGGTGAAGCACAGCATGGTTTCATGGAAGCTGTCGTTCCATGTCAGCGCGAATTCGACCTTGATGCCATTTTCATCATTCTGCAGGCTGCCGGTGATCGGCGGCTCGACAATGGCGGTCTTGCCTTGGTCCAGCCATTCCACGAAGGCGCACAGGCCGCCTTCGTAATGGAAGTTTTCCTCCCGCGCGGGCTCATGGCGCTCATCGCGCAGGACAATCTTCAGCCCGGAATTGAGGAAGGCCAGCTCACGCAGGCGGCGCTCAAGGATCGGGAACTCGAATTCGACCTTGGCAAAGGTCTGGGCGCTGGGCTTGAAGGTGACCTGCGTGCCGCGTGGCTCGGCACTTTCCCCCACCACGCGCAGCGCCTCGTCACGCTCGCCATGGCGGAAACGGATCACATGCTCCCGGCCTTCACGCCAGATGCGCACTTCCATCCATTCGGACAGCGCGTTGACCACCGCCGCCCCCACGCCGTGCAACCCGCCCGAGACCTTGTAGGAGTTCTGGTTGAACTTGCCCCCTGCATGCAGCTTGGTCAGCACGACTTCGGCGGCACTTACCCCTTCCTCGTGATGCATGTCGGTCGGGATGCCACGCCCGTCATCGCGCACGGTCACGCTGCCATCGCCATTGAGCGTCACGATACAGGTGGTTGCAAACCCGGCCTGTGCCTCATCCACGGCGTTATCAATGATCTCGAAGGCCATGTGATGCAGGCCCGAACCATCATCGGTATCACCAATATACATGCCGGGGCGCTTGCGTACCGCATCAAGCCCGCGCAGAACCGAGATGGATGCCGCATCGTAATCCGCAGCGGGAGGGATGCTGCCTGCGACCTCGGCATCGTGTTTCTGGTCGGGACTGGATTGATCGGACATGCCGGCAGATGCTCCACAGCGGATAACAACAAAACAACAGAATGCATTATAGCCCGAACCGGCCCCCGTAACCAGCATTCCCGGCCGAAATCATGCACCGTGTGCAAGATTGCCCTCACCCGGCGTCACGAATTCGGCGCTCTGGCGGAGCGGGTCAAACTGTTCCCTGTCCGTTCCGGTCAGCATCACCCCGGTCCGCATGCGGCCCATGGCATGGAACAGGGCATCACGCCGCGCCGCATCCAGATGCACCAGCGGTTCATCCAGCAGCAGCAGCGGGGCCTGCCCCCGGCAGGCGGTCAGGATCCGGGCATGCGAGAGTATGATGCCCACCAGCAGCGCCTTCTGCTGGCCCGTGCTGGACTGGCCGGCCGGTCGGTCCGTCAGCCGGTCGGCCATGTGCAGGTCGGCTCGGTGGGCGCCAAAACGGCTGCCACCGCGCTGCCGGTCCACCGCGCGCGTGCCGGCCAGGCATTCGGCCAGCCAGTCTTCCACCGCCAGCGCGGGTTCGTGTGCCAGACGCCGTGCGATCACACAGTCCAGCGCAAGCCGGGCAGCGGGAAAACCATCAAGCAGGGCCTGCCCGTCGGCATTGAGGCGCGCCACCATGTCCGCCCGTGCCGCCGTGGCCGCCACCGCATGCCGGGCCATGGTCCGCTCCAGCGCGGCCAGCCAGTGCGGGTCCGCCCCGTACTGCGCCAGCACGCGGCCGCGTTGCAGCATGGCCCGGTCATGCGCCGCCACTTCCCGCGCGTGGCCGGGTTCCAGCGCCAGGACCAGCCGGTCCAGAAAGCGGCGACGTCCGGCAGCGCCTTCCTGAAACAGGCGGTCCATCTGCGGCGTCAGCCATACGGCGGCAAAATATCCGGAAATACCATCGCGGTTACGCAGGGTCTGGCCATCTACCCGGAACGTCCGACGCTCGGGCCGGAGCGGGTCCGCCCCCGTGGCCAGCGATACCGGCAGGCCATCCGGCCCCGGCAAGTCCGCCACGTCGGCCGCGACCCCCCACAAGGCCGCGCCATGCCGGGGCAGTTCATCCATGCGTGCCCCACGCAGGCCACGACCCGGCGCCAGCAGGGACAGCGCTTCAAGCAGATTGGTCTTGCCGCTGCCATTCGGTCCGGTAATGACCGTGACCGCCCGCTGCGGCCGCCATGAAAGATGGCGGTAATTACGGAAATCCGTCAGCACCAGCCGGTTGACAAAGGCCATGCCGGGGCAGCCTGGCCCGGCGCGCTTACACGCGCATCGGCATCAGCACGTACAGCGCGGAAGGACTGTCCACGTCGCGCACGATGGTCGGGGCCGAACTGTCGGAAAACGCGAATTCGACCTCACGCTCCACCTGATCGGTAATATCGTTGAGGTAGCGGGCCTGGAAACCGATCTCGATTGGACTGGCCGCATAGGAGACGTGGTTTTCATCCAGTTCCTCGGTGGCCGTGCCCTGGTCCTGGCTGGCGGCGGACAGCGTAAGCAGGTTGTGCCCCATGCTCAGCTTGACCGGGCGCGAACGCTCCTGGCTGATCGCGGCCACGCGCGATACGGCATCGGAGAAGATCTTCTTGCCCACACGCAGGATCTTGTCATTGCCGTGCGGAATCACACGCTCGTATTCGGGAAAGGTCCCGTCGATCAGTTTCGAGGTCAGCGTGATGTTGCCGATCGAGAACTGGATGCGCGTGTCGGACAGCGCCACGGCCACCTGCTCCGGGCCTTCATCCAGCAGCTTGCGCAGTTCGGCCACGGTCTTGCGCGGCACGATCACGCCGGGCATGCCCGCGCTGCCCGCGGGCAGTTCGGTCTCGACCCGGGCCAGACGGTGGCCATCGGTCGCAACCGCGCGCAGGACCGGCCCCGTCTCGCCTTCCGCCACATGCAGGAAGATGCCGTTGAGGTAGTAGCGCGTCTCCTCGGTGGAGATGGCAAAGCGCGTGCGGTCGATCAGGCCGCGCAGCACCTGGGCCGGCATACTGAATTCATGCGGCAGCGCCCCGGCCATCATGGAAGGGAAATCATCCACGTCCAGCACGTTCAGGCTGGTGGCGAACCGCCCGGCCCGCAGCCCCAGCGGCGCGTCACCGCCCGCATGGTCAAGTTCCACCTGCGCGCCATCAGGCAGCTTGCGCACGATCTCGTACAGGACCGCAGCCGGCGCCGTCACCGCGCCATCGCGCTGTGTTTCGGCCGCAACGCCCTCCACCACCGCAATTTCCATGTCGGTTGCGGTCAGCGTCATCGCCCCGTCCACGACATTGATCAGCACGTTGGCCAGAATGGGGATGGTATTGCGCTTCTCGGCAACGCTCTGGATATGGGCCAGTGCCTTGAGCAGCGTTACGCGGTCGGCCTTCAACTTCATCGGTACGATATCCTCCACCCCGCGCCACGATCGGGCAACGCCATGACGGGGCCGACATGTCTAGCAGGCGTGCACGACACAGGTAAAGGGGCGCGGGTGCCCCTGTAGCCCGGCATCAGCTTTCCAGCATGCGGCGCAGCAGTTCCACATCCTCGGCAAAGGCCGGGTCTTCCGCCATGAGGCCCGTCACGCGGGAGACGGCATGGATGACGGTGGTGTGGTCACGATTGCCGAACTTGCGCCCGATTTCCGGCAGGGAGCGGCTGGTCAGCTGCTTGGCCAGGTACATCGCCACCTGCCGGGGGCGGGCCACCGCCCGCGCACGGCGCGCGGAAGACATGTCGGTCAGGCGGATGTTCCAGTGCTCGGCCACCTTGCGCTGGATTTCCTCGATCGTGACACGACGGTCATGCGCCTTGAGGATGTCGTGCAGCACATCCTGCGTCGCCTCCAGCGTTACGGGGCGGCCGAACAGGTTGGCATGGGCGATCAGGCGGTTGAGCGCGCCCTCAAGTTCGCGCACGTTCGACGTGATCTTGTGCGCAAGGAATTCCAGCACCTTGGCGGGCACCACCACGCCGGATGCGGTGGCCTTGGCCTCAAGGATGGAAATGCGCAGTTCGAACGTGGTGGCGTGGATATCGGCCACCATGCCGCAGCCAAGGCGGGTGCGCAGCCTGTCCTCCAGCCCCGACAGGTCGGAAGGCGACTTGTCGGCCGAGACCACGATCTGCCGCCCCGCATCCACCAGTGCATTGAACGTGTGGAAGAATTCTTCCTGCGTGTTGTCCTTGCCGATCAGGAACTGCAGGTCATCGATCATCAGCACGTCAACGGAACGCAGTTGCTCCTTGAATTCCATGGTGGACTGGGAGCGGATGGCGGCGATGAAGCGGTACATGAACTTCTCGGCCGACATGTACGCCACCGAAACCCGCCCCTCCCGCACCAGTTCGGCGCCGATGGAATGCATGAGATGGGTCTTGCCCAGCCCAACCCCGCCGTACAGGAACAGCGGATTGAAGCCGGGGCTGGAGGGCTGCTCGGCCACGCGGCGGGCGCAGGCATAGGCGAATTCGTTGGGTTTGCCCACGACGAAAGTGTCAAACGTGAAGCGCTGGTCCAGCGGGGCGGCCAGATCGGTACGCACCTCGGCAGGGCGCGGCTCCTCGGCCACCGGCGCGGATGCCGCCGGACGGGGGGCCGCCCTGTCGGGCGACGGGGCGGCGGGTACGGGGGGCGTATCCTCCCGCCCTGCGGGCGCGGCATCGGTGGCAGGGCGGGCAACCTGCAGTTCCACGCGCCGGATGGCGGGCACTTCCGCGTTCCACAGCGTGCCCAGCCGGTCACCATACTGCCCGCGCACCCAGTCCCGCAGGAAGCGGGTGGGCAGGTAGAGGGTAATCTCATCCTCATCCACCGGGCCGACCGTGATCTGGCGCAGCCATGTGCGGTATTCGACTTCCCCCACCTCGACCTTCAGCCGTTCGCAAATGCGCGACCAGTGAATGGCGAGCACACTTTTCTGCGCGTTGGCTTCCGCCACAGCGTCATAGCCTCCCAGTCCACCCGTCATATCCGCTCCCGGCCATATGGGGCACGGCCGCCATGCGCCCCCGCGCATGCCCCCTGCCCCCTTATTCAACCTGTTCCCCAACGCCATCCGCCCCGCACAGGGCAGGCGGACGGCCGTGCCCCCGACACGACCCACAATCCGGCCCGAACGGGCCGGATCAACGATGACGCTGGAGTTATCCACACAAGCTAGAGCACGGGATGGTACGAAGCAACGGGAATCTGCCGCCCCACCATCAAAACCCGATTACACCTGGCAACAGAAATACAAAAAGGGCTGCAACCGCCAATATTGACGGCGCGCAGCCCCTTTTGTTACTTCCGGAATTCTTTCAGGCGAAAGAAAACGGCCGTATATTACGCGGCAGCAAGCGACTTGATACGTGCGGACAGACGCGAAATACGGCGTGCAACCGTGTTGGCATGCATAACACCCTTGCCAACGGCGCGCTGCAGTTCCGGCTGGGCCTCACGCAGGGCGACAGCGGCCTCGTCCTTCTTGCCGGCCAGAATAGCGGTCTCCACCTTCTTGACAAAGGTGCGCACGCGCGACATGCGCGCCGTGTTGCGGGCGTTGCGGACTTCGTTCTGACGGATGCGCTTGCGCGCGGATGCTGTATTGGCCATTGCTCTCAGTTCATCTGCATAAATCAGGTTACGGCGGTCCGCCACCCGATCGTTGCGGACATCCCCATATCAGGCAGGCGGTCTAGTCCACCCGGAGCCTGTTCGTCAAGACAAGTCTTTGCCCCCATCGTTTTTCATCCCCTGCCGGCGGGGGCAGAAAAAGGTCGAACGCCCGGACTGGGTGATGCGCACCACCCCGTCACACACGGGCGGGCCGGGGCAGTCAGGGCAACCCTGCCCCGCGCGCCCATATACACGCCATGCATGCTGGAAATAACCCAGCTCCCCATCGGGTTGCACATAATCACGCAGGCTTGAGCCGCCAGCGGCGATCGCCTCTTCCAGCACGGCACGGATTTCGGTGGCAAGGCGGTTATATTCCGCCCCGCTCACGTCACCTGCGGCGCGCGCGGGGTGGATGCGGGCACGGAACAGGGCTTCAGACACATATATATTGCCCAGGCCCGCCACCACGCGCTGGTCCAGCAGCAGCGCCTTGATGCTGCTGCGCCGCCCCCTGCCGCGCGCGGCAAGCCATGCGCCATCAAAGCGGTTGCCCAGCGGCTCCGGCCCCATGCCCGCCAGCAGGCGATGGCCTTCCACCGCACTGGCGGGCACCAGGTCGACCATGCCGAAGCGGCGCGGGTCAACCAGCCCGCAGCGCGCGCTCTCGGCCGTTTCAATCACCAGATGTTCGTGCAGCGCGGGGGAAACAGTCCCTGCCGGCGTCGAGAGCAGCACGCGCCCCGACATGCCCAGATGCACGACCAGCACCATGCCACCCGAAAGGGTGATGAGGATATATTTTCCCCGCCGGGCGAATCCATCCACCCCGCGCCCCGCGAGCGCATCAGCCAGACCGGGGGGAAACGGCCATCGCAGCCCGGTATGGTGCGTGCTGGCGCGTGAAATAGTGTGGCCTTCAAGATGCACTCGCATCCCGCGCATCACAGTTTCGACTTCAGGGAGTTCCGGCATGGCCTCATCTGGGGTTATACCTGTGCATCATGACCGACAATAGCCAGCCACACCACCCCTCCCCTTCCGCAGGCCGTCCCGGTGACCGCCCGGCGGATACCACCGATTTCGGCTTCCGCGATGTGCCATTGCGCGAGAAGAAATCCCTGGTCCGCAACGTCTTTGACAGCGTGGCCTCCAAATACGACATCATGAATGACGTCATGTCGCTTGGAATTCACCGCGCGTGGAAGAAGATATTCGTCAACGAACTCGCCCCGCATCCCGACCTGTCGCTGCTCGACCTGGCCGGCGGCACGGGTGACATCTCGTTCGGCTGGCTGCGCGGTGGCGGTGGCCCCGCCATCCTGTCCGACATCAATGTCAGCATGCTGAGCGTGGGCCGCAACCGCGCGCTGGAGCGCGGGCTTGTGTCCGGCCTCAACTTCGTGGCCGTCGATGCCGAGGCCATTCCCCTGGCCGACAATTCGGTGGACCGCGTCTCCATCGCCTTCGGCCTGCGCAACTGCACCGACAAGCTGCAGGTACTGCGTGAGGCACGGCGCATCCTGCGTCCCGGCGGGCGGTTCCTGTGCCTTGAATTCTCCCGCGTGCAGGTCGCGGCCTTCGCCCCGGTCTACGATGCGTGGTCCTTTCACGTACTGCCCCGCATGGGGGCTGCAATCGCGGGCGACCGGGAAAGCTACCAGTACCTGGCCGAGAGCATCCGCATGTTCCCCGATCAGGAAACGCTGGCCGACATGATGCGCGAGGCCGGGCTTGAGCGTGTCTCCTACCAGAACCTGTCGGGCGGGATTGCCGCAATCCACTCCGGCTGGAAGATCTGATGGGGGCACCGGCGGAACGCTCTGTCCTGCTGGTGGTATGCGGGGGCATTGCCGCCTACAAGGCGCTGGAGCTTGCCCGCAGGCTGCGTGAGCACGGCATGCGCGTCCGCCCGGTGCTGACGGCGGCGGGTGCCCGATTCGTCACCCCCATGGCGCTGCAGGCGCTGTGCGGGGAGCGGGTATCGGGTGACCTGTTTTCCCTGACCGAGGAAAGCGAAATGGGCCATATCGCCCTTTCGCGCAGCAGCGACCTGATCGTGGTCTGCCCCGCCACGGCCGACATCCTTGCCCGCATGGCGGCAGGGCTTGCCGATGATCTGGCCACCACCCTGCTGCTGGCCACCGATACCCCCGTGCTTGTTGCCCCCGCCATGAACGTACGGATGTGGGAACACCCTGCCACGCAGGCGAATGTCGCCACCCTGCGCGCGCGTGGCGTGGCCTTCGTGGGGCCGGAGCACGGGCTTATGGCATGCAACGAGACCGGCCCGGGCCGCCTGGCCGAGCCGGAAGCCATACTGGCCGCCATCCTACGTCAACTGGATGGGGATAAACCCCTGTCCGGATACACCGCGCTGGTAACCGCCGGGCCAACCCATGAACCTGTTGATCCGGTGCGCTACCTGGCCAACCGCTCATCGGGCACGCAGGGCTATGCCATCGCCACGGCACTGGCGCAGGCGGGGGCCACGGTCACGCTGGTCAGCGGGCCGACCACGCTGCCCGACCCGCCCGGCGTCACCACCATACGGGTGGAGACAGCGCGTGACATGCTGGATGCCTGCCAGCAGGCGCTGCCGTGTGACATCGCCATCTGCGCCGCCGCCGTGGCCGACTGGCATGTCGCCCCCAGCGCCCAGAAGATCAAGAAAACGGCAGACAGTACGCCACCCGTGCTGCATCTGGTCCCGAACCTGGACATTCTGGCCACCCTGAGCCAGCCCTCGGCGCTGCGCCCCCGTCTGGTCATCGGCTTTGCGGCGGAAACCGAGCATGTCCTGGCCCACGCCACCGCCAAGCGCCTGCGCAAGGGATGTGACTGGATGGTGGCCAATGATGTCAGTCCCGCCACCGGCATCATGGGCGGGAGGGAAAACGAGATCATCCTGATTGACGATGCGGGATCCGCACACTGGCCCCGACTGGACAAGCTTCAGGTCGCCCATCGGCTGGTCGCGCGGATCGCAGCCTTCCTTCACCCAGCCCAAGCGAAACCTGACGGACTCCAGACATGACCACGACCGCCCCCCTTCCCATCCAGGTCCGCCGCCTGCCCCACGCGCACGGCCTGCCCCTGCCATCCTACGCCACGGACGGAGCGGCGGGGATGGACCTGCTGGCCGCCGTGAGCGAACCCGTGACCATACAGCCCGGTGGCCGCGCGCTGGTGCCCACGGGGCTGTGCGTGGCCCTGCCCCGGGGCTTCGAGCTACAGGTGCGCCCCCGCTCGGGCCTGGCGCTGAAGCATGGCATTACGCTACCCAATGCGCCCGGCACGATCGATGAGGATTACCGCGGCGAGATCGGCATCATCATCCTCAATGCCGGCAGCGCGCCCTTTGTCATCGAACGCGGCATGCGCATCGCGCAGGGCGTGCTGGCCCCGGTCGTGCGCGGGACATGGGTCGAATATGCGGAACTGGAAGAAACGGCACGCGGCGCGGGCGGCTTTGGCAGTACGGGCACCGCAGGGTGAGTGAAACCGGACTGCCGGGCAACCTGCGTGTCCGCCCCAACCTGGCGGACCTGATGGGGCTGCTGGCGATCATGGCGGGGGCGGCTGTCATTGCCACTGCCGGCCGCCACATGCTGGTGCCCATTCCCGCCAGCGAGACGGGCACCATACACCTCAGCCCCGCATGGCTGCCCGCCTATGCCGTGCGGACCACGCTGCGCATGTTCGCAGCCCTTGCGGCATCGCTGGTCTTTACCTTCACCTATGCGGTCTGGGCGGCCAAGAGCAGGCGGGCGGCACAGGTGCTCATTCCCCTGCTCGACATCCTGCAATCCGTGCCCATCCTGGGGTTCCTGACCTTTACGGTCGTGTTCTTCCTTGGCCTGTTTCCGGGCCGGATGATGGGGGCGGAACTGGCCGCCATCTTCACCATCTTTACCAGCCAGGCCTGGAACATGGCCTTTGCCATGTACCAGGCGCTACGCACCGTCCCGCCCGATCTGGAGGAAGCGGCGCGCTGCTTCGGCCTGACACCATGGCAGCGTTTCTGGCGGCTGGAAGTGCCCTTTGCCATTCCATCACTGGTCTGGAACACCATGATTTCCATGTCCGGCGGATGGTTCATGGTCGTGTATTCCGAAACGATCACGGTGGGCAGTACCGACATCGCCCTGCCCGGAATTGGTTCCTATGTTGGCGTGGCCATAGAACAGCGCAACATAGGGGCGATTTTCTACGCCATCATCGCCATGCTGGCGGTCATCACCATCTATGACCAGTTGCTGTTCCGCCCGCTGGTGGCATGGTCCGCCCGGTTCAGCACCGATGATGGCGCGACCGTGGCCGCCCCCGACCCGTGGGTGCTGACCCTGCTGCGCCGGACCCACCTGCTGCGTCAGTTCTGCCTGCGGCTGGGTGACACCATGACGCGCATCGGCTGGCTGGCCATAGGCCCGCGCCCCTCGCAGCCCGTCCGCGCCATCATTCCTTCCCGCCTGATGGACGGGGCATGGGGCATGGCACTGGCGGTCTGTGCGCTGACCATCGGCTGGAAGACGTGGACCTACGGCAGTTCCCATTACAGCGTGGCGCAGGTGCTGCATGTGGTCATGCTGGGCGGGATCACGCTGCTGCGGGTCATGGGCACGGTTATCGTGGCCTCACTGGTGTGGGTACCGCTTGGCATATGGCTGGGCCTGTCCCCCCGCCGGGCACGGCATGCGCAGATGGCGGCACAGTTCATGGCGGCCTTTCCGGCCAACCTGTTCTTCCCGCTTGTGGTGATCGGGATCGTGCACTGGCATCTGAACAGCAATATCTGGCTGACCCCGCTCATGCTGCTGGGCACGCAGTGGTATATCCTGTTCAATATCGTGGCGGGTGCCTCTTCCTATCCCGGTGACCTGCTGGAAGCCGCCAGGAACTTCCATGTCAGGGGCTGGCTGTGGTGGCGGCGCATCATGCTGCCGGGCATCATGCCCTATTTCATTACCGGGGCGCTGACCGCATCGGGCGGGGCATGGAACGCGGCCATCGCAACCGAAGTGGCAAGCTGGGGTGACACCACGCTCAGCGCGCAGGGCCTGGGCGCCTATATCGCGCATGCCACCGTGGCGGGTGCGACCGACCGGGTGGGGCTGGGCATGGCCATCATGGCGGGCTTCGTGCTGCTGCTTAACCGCGTACTCTGGCGCCCGCTCGCCAATTATGCCGCCCGGCACTATACCTTTGACTGAGAGTTCATGATGCAGCCCAACACCGCCGCCCCCACCACGGCAAAGACCGGGACGGAGCTTGTCCGGATCGTCAACTGCCGCCAGGCCTATCACAAGGAAAGTGCCACCGACCTTGTGGTGCTGGACGGGGTCAACCTGTCCATACGCAGCGGGGAAATCGTGGGGCTGCTAGGCCGGTCGGGTTCGGGCAAGTCCACGCTTCTGCGCATCATCGCGGGGCTGCTGCCGCCCACGTCGGGCGAGGTGATCTGGAAGGGCAGGAAGCTGGAAGGCCCGGCGGATGGCATTTCCATGGTGTTCCAGTCCTTTGCCCTGTTCCCGTGGCTGACGGTACAGAAGAATGTGGAACTGGGGCTGGAAGCACAGGGTGTGGCGCCCGCCGAACGTGAGAAGCTGGCGGAAGATGCCATTCACCTGATCGGCCTTGGCGGGTACGAGAACGCCTACCCCAAGGAACTGTCGGGCGGGATGCGCCAGCGCGTTGGGCTGGCGCGTGCGCTGGTGGTGCGACCCGACCTGCTTTTGATGGACGAGCCCTTTTCCGCGCTGGACGTGCTGACGGCAGAGAACCTGCGCACCGACCTGGTGGAACTGTGGGCGGAAAAGAAACTGCCCATCCAGTCCATCCTGCTTGTTACCCATAATATCGAGGAAGCGGTGCTGATGTGTGATCGCATCCTCATCTTCTCCTCCAATCCCGGAAGGGTGGCGTACGAACTGCAGGTTCCCTTCGAACACCCCCGCAACCGCGAGGACATGGCCTTCCGCCAGTTCGTGGACCGGATTTACGCACTTATGACCCGTCGCGCGCCGGTCGTGTCGGAAGCGGACATGGCCGATCCCGAGATGCGGCATGTGCAGATCACCGCCGATGCCGTGGCCCTGCCCGCGCTGCCGATCAACACCATTGTGGGCATGATGGAAACCCTGGCGGCGGACCCGCTGCATGGCCGCGCCGACCTGCCGCTGCTGGCCAGCCGGCTGCAGCTTGAACTCGATGACCTGTTCCCCCTGGGCGAATCCCTGCAACTGCTGGGCTTTGCCGAACTGGAGGACGGGGACATCCTGCTGACCCCCGAGGGCTTGCGTTTTGTCCAGAGCGAGCATGACACGCGCAAGACGATCCTGCGCGCCAGCATGCTGCACAACCTGCCCATGGTACGCACCATCCGCGCGGTGCTGGACGAACGGCCCAACCACCGTGCCTCCGCCGAGCGCTTCCGTGACGAACTGGAGGACAGCATGTCCCCCGACTATGCCCGCCAGACATTGCAGACCCTGATCGGCTGGGCACGCTATGCGGAACTGTTCGACTTTGATGAGGAAGCCGACCAGCTTTTCCTTGAGGACGAAACCGAGTAGACGCGTTTGAAAAAATAGAAGTCTTTGGTGAAGCTTTTTTCAAAAAGCTTCAAGGAACGCCGCCTTTTTGAAAAAAGGCGGCACCCGGAAACTTTTATTCCCTTTTCATACTAACCCGCCGTATCCACCAGCCGGTCACGGAACAGGCGGCGCATCTTGGCGATCTTGGGCGGGATGACCGCGTTGCAATACGGATTGCCGGGATTACGGGCAAAGTAGTCCCGGTGATAATCCTCCGCCGGCCAGAAATGATCCAGTTTTACAATCTCGGTCACCAGCGGGTTCGGCCATACGCCTGCCGCCGCGATCTCGTCACGAATGGCGCAGGCAGTCTTTTCCTGCTGCGCATCCTGCCAGAAAATGGCGGACCGGTACTGCGTGCCCACATCATTGCCCTGCCGGTTGAGCGTGGTGGGGTCATGCATGACAAAGAAGATACGCAGCAGGTCGGCGCAGGACAGTTCGGCGGGGTCGAACGTCACGCGCACGACCTCCGCATGGCCGGTGCGGCCCGTGCAGACCTGCTCGTAGGTCGGGTTGGGGGTCTGGCCGCCCGCATAGCCGGGTTCGATCGCCTGCACGCCGCGCAGTTCCCTGAACGGGGCTTCAATGCACCAGAAGCAGCCCCCGCCCAGCACCAGTGTTTCCAATGCCTGTCCGGTCATGTCTGCGTCTCTCCCTGTTCCATGCGGTTGTAGCGGGCCTCAGCCGATACGGGCCAGGGCCGCCTGCAGGCGCGTGCGTTCCGCCATGAACGCATCCAGCCGCTCGCGGTTTTCCGCCACCACTTCCGGCTTGGCACGGGCAACGAAATCCGCATTGCCCAGCTTGCGCTCGACCTTGGTGATCTCGCCCTCCACCTTGGCGCATTCCTTTTCCAGACGCAGGCGTTCCTGCGCGATGTCAATGATGCCCGCAAGCGGGATGACCAGCGTCGCCTCATCCACCACAAGCTGGGCCGCGCCCTGCGGCATGTCGCCTTCCAGCGGCAGCACTTCGGATACGCGGGCCATGCGGCCAATGGCTTCCGACCACTGGGCCGCGCGCACTACGGTGGCAGGTGACGCATCACGCAGCAGCACCGGGGCAAGGCGGGATGGTGGCACGTTCATTTCCGAGCGCACGGTGCGGATGGCGCTGATGAAGCGGATCAGCCACTCCATCTCGTCACGGGCTGCCGCCGCCCCTTCCAGATGTTCGGGCTGCGGCCACGGCGCGGTCATGAGCGTGCCTTCCGCCCCGAAGCCGAAATGCTGCCACAGCGTATCGGTCATGAAGGGGGTCACGGGCTGCATCAGGCGCAGGATGGTACCCAGCACATGGGCCGCCACCGCCCGCGTCTCAACCGCTTCCGCCGTCTCGCCCGCGCCAAAGACCGGCTTGGCGAATTCAAGGAACCAGTCACAGAAGCAGTTCCACACAAAGCGGTAGCAGGTCGCGGCATATTCATCAAAACGGAAGGATTCGAGCGCCTTCGTGGCGTCTTCCACCGCCTGGGCCAGTTCGGCCAGAATCCACCGCCCCAGCGGGGACCGGACGCTGGCGGGGCTGAACCCTTCAACCGGCGCCACGCCGTTCATTTCGCAAAACCGCGCGGCGTTCCAGATCTTGGTCATGAAGGAACGGTATTCCTCCACCCGCTTGCGGCCCAGCTTGACGTCACGCCCCAGCCCGGTCAGCGCGCAGATGCAAAAGCGCGTGGCATCCGCGCCATAGGTGTCGATCATTTCCAGCGGGTCAATGCCGTTACCCTTGGACTTGGACATCTTCTGCCCACGCTCATCGCGCACCAGCCCGTGGATGAACACCTTGCGAAACGGCACATCCTTCATGAAGTGCAGGCCCATCATCATCATCCGCGCAACCCAGAAGAAGATGATGTCAAAACCCGTAACCAGAACATCGGTCGGGTAGTAGCGTGCAAGGTCCGCCGTCCGCTCCGGCCAGCCAAGGGTGGAGAACGGCCACAGGGCGGAGGAGAACCATGTGTCCAGCACGTCCTCGTCCCGTGTCAGCGCCGTGTCCTGCCCGTAATGGCTGCGGGCCTGTGCTGTCGCATCGGCCTCGTCATGGGCTACGAACACATGTCCGTCCGGGCCGTACCATGCCGGGATGCGGTGCCCCCACCACAACTGGCGGCTGATGCACCAGGGCTGGATGTCGCGCATCCAGGCGTAGAAGGTGTTTTCCCACTGCCGGGGCACGAATTCGATCTGGCCACTTTCAACCGCTTCGATCGCGGGACCGGCCAGGGTCTTGGCATCACAGTACCACTGGGTGGTCAGGCGCGGCTCGACCACGGCACCGCTGCGTTCGGCATGGGGTACCTGGTTGGTGTGGGGCTCGATCTTTTCCAGCCATTCCAGGCGTTCCAGCTCGGCCACCATCGCCTTGCGCGCCGCATCCCGCGGCATGCCCTCCAGCGTGCGGACGAAGGCGGGATCGGCCAGCCCTTCCTCCGCCCGCAGTTCGCCCTCGATCTCGGCCAGCGTGATGCGCGCTTCCTCATCCAGCACGCTGGGCATGTCCAGCCTGTGGCGGCGGCCGACCTCAAAATCGTTGAAGTCATGGGCGGGCGTGATCTTGACCGCGCCGCTGCCCTTGGTCGGGTCGGAATGTTCATCGGCCACAATGGGAATGCGGCGACCGGTCAGCGGCAGGATGACGTTCCTGCCCACAAGATCGGCATAACGCGCGTCATCGGGGTGGACGGCCACGGCCATGTCGCCCAGCATGGTCTCGGGCCGGGTGGTGGCGACCGTGATGGTGCGGCCCGGCTGCCCCTCGACAGGGTAGCGGATATACCACAGGCTGCCACGCGTCTCGCGGTTGTCCACTTCCAGGTCCGAAATGGCGGAACGGAAAGCCGGGTCCCAGTTGACCAGACGGCGGTCGCGGTAGATCAGCCCCTCACGGTAGAGGGTGACGAACACCTCTTTCACCGCGTCCGACAGGCCATCATCCATGGTGAAGCGTTCGCGCTTCCAGTCCAGCGAACTGCCAAGGCGGCGCAGCTGTTTCGTAATGCCGCCGCCGGATTCGGCCTTCCACTCCCACACACGCTCGACAAAGGCGTCGCGGCCCATTTCCTGGCGGGACGTACCCTCCTTCTGCAGCATCCGCTCGACCACAAGCTGGGTGGCGATACCGGCATGGTCGGTGCCCGGCTGCCACAGCACGTCGCGCCCCTGCATGCGGCGCCAGCGGATGAGCGTGTCCTGCAGCGTCATGGTCAGGGCGTGACCGATATGCAGCGTGCCCGTCACGTTGGGCGGCGGGATCATGATGGTATAGGGCGCGGCCGTGCTGGCTGGCTGTGCGCCAAAGGCGCCGCTGGCCTCCCACAGGGCATAGAGGGAAGTTTCTGTCCCGTCGGGGGAGAACGACTTGTCAAGCATCACGAAAAACCAGATCCACCATAATCAGACGCAGGGCCGGACAAGATGCCCGACCAAGGGCAGATATACCCCAAACCGACGCGAAGGGAACGCCACTGCCGCAATCTTTATGCGCGCCTGCCGGATGGACGGGTATCGTGCGCTGCAAGGAACCGTTTCCCATCGTCCTGCCAGAAATTGCCGGGTAAATCAGGCAGGCGCTTCCGGGAAAACCTTTTTCATAATGCTTCCGGTTACGTCTTTGAAGAAAGGCGACACCCAGAAACTTTTATCTGTCACCGATTGTCTGTTTTTAAAGACTTCCCTAGCGGCCGGGCTGGCTGGTGGCGTAGTCACTTATCCCCCACAGCCGGTCATGCACGGCATGATAATAGGCACGCTCATCATATAGCGGCACATCAAGGTTGAGATCACGCGCCGTCAGGCGGCCAATGGCCGCCGTGGCCTGATAGGTGGACTGGACAAGGTTGCCCGCGCTGCGGACCAGCGCGATCTGGGCCTGCAGCAGGGTTTCCTGCTGCTGGAGCACGGACAGCGTGGTGGTGGTGCCCACAATGGCCTGACGCTGCATGCCGTGCAGGGCGGTGGCATCGGCGGCCACGGCCTCGCGGTTGCTGTCGATGGCCGCCCGGTTGGCCTGCATGCGCTGCCAGCTTGCCGCGGCCAGCTGCACCGCGGTCCGGCGCTGCACGTCCACCGCCTGTGCGGCTTCCGCCGCCTGCTGGCGGGCCATGCGCACGGCGGCATATTCCCCACCCCCCTGATAAAGGGGCAGGGATGCGGTTACGACGGCATATTTATTGTCCGCCAGCGAACGCCCTTCATCCTGGTTGATGCCGTGCATGTAGGCCGCCTGTGCATTGATGGTGGGCATGAGGGCGGCAAAGGCCACACCGACCGCATCCTTCTTCGCGGCTTCATCAAACAGGGCGGCGATGACCTGCGGGTTGTTCTGAACCGCCTGTGTCATGATTTCCTGTTCGGTACGCAGCGGCAGCACCAGCGGCTGGGGCGGGGTCAGGTCGTCGGGCGCGTCGGTTCCCACGACCTGGCGGTAGGTGGCGCGGTCGGCCTGCAACGTGCCCTCGGCCAGCTGCCGCACCGCCCGCGCATTGGCCAGCGCGCCCTGCGCCTGCGCGACATCGGTATGGGTAATCTCACCACCATGGGCGCGCAGTTCGGTGGCGCGCAGCTGGGCGGCGTAGACCTGTTCGTTATTGATGTCGATGCTCAGGATCTGTTCGTCCTCGACCACGTTGATGTAGGCATTGACCACATCGGTAAAGACCAGCTGCTCCGCCGCGATCAGCCGGGCGCGTTCGGCCATGACCGCATGGCGGGCCTTGTGCGTGGAGGCCGTGGTCTTGCCACCGGTATAGATGGGCTGGGCGATGCTGACGCCACCGGAATAGCCGGGTGTGTCGTACTGGCGGGCATACCCGTCTTCCCCCGCCGTGGGGGCCATGCGGGTCACACCGGAATAATAGGACATGGAGGCGGTACCGGTAATGGTCGGCCGCCAGCCCCCCAGCGCCTGAGGCACCTGTTCATCGGTTGCGCGCAGGCTGGCACGCTCCTGACGCAGGACCGGATTGCTCAGGTAAGCCGCCGCCAGAGCCGCACTGAGGGTATGCGGCACCTCCGTGCCGGGTGTGTCCATATGGGGCGCACGCGCCAGTGCCGTGCCGCAGCACAGGATGGCCGCGCTCCCCGTTCCGATTACCCACTGACCCTTCATTGCCTCACCTGCCACCTGACATGCCATGCAGGGCCCTGGCCCTGACGGCACGTCTAGCAGCAGGATATTGCCCCCACGTTAACCGGGGACACGGGCATCAGAACACGAAGGCCGGGGCCGGTTCCAGTTCGGGCAGGAGGGGAACCGCCGCGTCGAACAGCGGCTGCGCCGCACTACCCTGCGGGGTGGGCAGCACAAGGCTGACCGATGTCACCCCCCCATCGGCACATATGGGCGCGATGATCCGTCCCCCTTCGGCCAGTTGCGCCACCAGTGCCGGGGGCACCTGACGCACCGCGCCATCGATCAGGATCAGGTCATAGGGGCCATCAGCCGCATCCCCCTTTACCAGCGCGCCTTCGTGCCAGTGAACGTCCGGCGCCCATTGCCGGCACAGGTCCCGGCCAGCTGCCGCCAGCCGTGCATCCGATTCCAGTGCCGTGACCACAAGCCCCTGCCTCATGCCGGCCAGCAGCGCGGCCACATAACCCGTGCCCGCGCCCACGACCAGAACCCGTGCCCCGGGTTGGATGTCGGCCACCTGCAGCATGCGGCCGGTCACGCGTGGTTCGGTCAGGTAGCGCCCCTCGCCCAGCGGCAGGTTTTGGTCGGCATAGGCGAAGGCCCGCAATGCGGGCGGTACCGCCAGTTCACGCGGCAGAGCGCGCATGGCGGCGATCACCGCCGGGTTGCTGACCTGCGCGGGACGGATCTGCGCATCCACCATGCGCTGGCGGGCGGCTACGGGATCAAGCGGGGCGTAATCGGGGTCTGTCCTGTCCATAACGTTTCCTTGAAGCATGGCACCCAGGCCCTGGGTATCGCGCTGCGGCCCGGCCGGACGGGCGGGAAGTTCCCGGCTTTTTTCATATTTATGCGCCCCTTTTACACGGAAACAACGCCCGACCCGCACACAACGGCTTGACCTGCACCACATTTCGGCAGATATACCCCCTGTGCCGCTGAGGTCTGGTGGCAGAATGGTGATGCAGCGGACTGCAAATCCGCGTACGTGGGTTCGATTCCCGCCCAGACCTCCAACCATATCCTTAAAGCCCGGATAACCGGGATTTAAGAGCGGACAAAGTGTAAAACATTCTGGAAGTTTTACACTCCCTTCCTGCACCGCACTTCCGACCTTGATTGAAGCGATTGCCGAGCACACGCTAATGGGCATCCATGAACTCCGTAGTGCCGGGAAACCGGCGCGCAAAGCCGTAGGAAACCCCGTATATCCGGCACTGCCGGAGCGGTAAAAGCGTGCCAAGGGGAACTTGTCATGGTGGCCAAGGGACAGAGTCTGTAATCCGCCATGTCAAACTTGACCACTCCAAAACAAAATGCTCGTTCTTTGTCCAAAGAAGGTCAACAGCGATGCAAAATTTATCTGAAGAAGCAAAAAATATTTGTCAGAACATCTACGAAGAAACTCGCAAATACTATTCTGAAATTACTGAAACGCTTGGCGAACATGCGCTCGGCTTTCGTATCCTGTATGGCCCGCCTGTAGTTGATGCTCCGTTTTTGTTCATCGGGTATCAACCGGGCGGCCGAGGAATTGATTGTGCGGCACACCACAATACATGGCCAGAGGTCAGCGACTATGTGACCCAAAATTGGCCTCTCGCTAAGCAAGTCCGTTCTATTTGGGGCCTTGATGTTGTCGAGCGCTGCACCGGGCTCAACGTAATCTTTTTCCGTGCGCCCAGTGTTGCCGCATGGAATAAAATAGCCAAGCCTCTTCGGCAGAAACTTGAGAATTTCAGTCGACAGCATACCGAGCAAATAGTGCGGGCACTCCGACCGAAATGTTTAATTGTCATTGGTCTGGGAACATTCGATTGGCTGACTGAAGGTAAGCCGTCGCTATATGGAGAGAAGGGCCGGGTGCTGACACGCAAAGGCACCCTGTGGAACTGTGAAGCGATTGGAACAGTTCATCTTAGCGGTTCCAGAATAAGCAGGGCAGACCGAGAGCACCTGAGAGCATACTTTGCGGCCATCCAGACACCTCAAGCCCTGCGGCAGACACAGGAAGGATATGCACCGTAAGACGCTACCCTCTTGCCGATGAGTTCCCCAAGTGGCCGGTAATAGATCGGAATTGCTTCCATGAGAGCCTCTTCAGCAAGGTAGGGATCATGATCCCATACCGAGGCTGACAGGATATTAGAGTAGAACGGCCAGCACATCATCCGTATCTATGACCGATACGGGTTTCTGACACAGGATTGGGTACCCCAGCTCACAGCTTCCGCGCCTTTCCACTGACCCTGCAACCGATACGGCGCCAAGGCGTTCTTCGTCATGGCCGTCATGCTGCAGGGCGGCCGTGCGGATGGTGCCCGCCAATAACCAGCATGACGAGGACGTCCTGTCATGCCTGCATGTTGTTCCCTTCTGCCGGAAACGCATTCCCCTGTTCTGCGACTTTTAATGAATTTGAAAATTTTAACCGCGACCATGGTCCCGGATTCATATCAGACAGGAATCATTACAGACATGACGACAAACATATGACAGGAATATCATGAAAAAGATGATCCTGTGCCTGGGCATGCTGGGTATGGCAGGCTGTGCCGCGCAGCCTTCGGCGGTCACTGCGCAATACGTCAATCCCGAACCCTTCATGCGCCGGACCTGCGCACAACTGGCCTGGCTGGACGAGACGGACACACAGGCCCTTGCCACGGCGGGCACCCGCGCACCGGCATATGCCCGCCCTTCAACACCTGGCCAGATCAGGGGGGAACTGGAAGCCGTCCATACCGCCGAACGGGGCAAGAACTGCGTCGGCCGCTATAACGCTACGGATTATGACAGCAGCGGCGTGGTCTATCCCGACCGGATACTGCCAGACAGCACCGCCCCGGCCGCCACGGCCCTGCCACGCTCCCTGCCCGCCCGGCCCGACGTGAATGCAGACACAGGCACAGGCACAGGCACAGGCACAGGCACAGGCACAGGCACAGGCAGCATCACAGCCCATTCCTCGGTCGCACAGCAGAAACTCTCCACGCCGGGCTACACGTCCCCTGCCAGCCGCCCCGCCAGCTACCCCACCCCCACCATGCCGGTACCGGCCGCGGGCTATACATCCCCTTCCTATTCCACCAGTCCGTTCCAGTAACCGCGCCCGCTGCCTGGCCACCGGAACCGGCCGCCTCCGTTCCCGGCCATACGGTGGATATATCCATCACAGGGTTCATCAGGCATACAGTCCTGATGAGCACGGCGTTTGAAAACCATACCATCTACCAGATCCCCCATGACCAGCGGCATGGGCGGATACGTGACCTGTTTGCCGTATGGTTCAGCACGAACCTGACGCTGCTGACCGTCGTGACCGGGACGCTGGGCACCGACCTGTTCGGGCTGTCGCTGCCGCTGGCCATGCTGGCCATCGTGCTGGGCAACCTGGTGGGTGGCGTGGTCATGGCGCTGCATGCGGCGCAGGGTCCGATGCTGGGCGTGCCCCAGATGGTGCAGAGCCGGGGGCAGTTCGGCTCCTTCGGGGCAATGCCCATCATCTGCCTTGTCGTGCTGATGTATATCGGGTTCGTGGCCTCCAACTTTGTGGTGGGGGGAGAGGCGCTGTATACCGCCCTGCCCGCCACCGGACGCACCCGTGCGATCCTGCTTATCGCGCTGCTCAGTTTCGTGCCCTGCTGCATGGGCTACCGTATCATCCATGCGTGGTCCAAGGTGGTGACGTGGGTAGCAGGCAGCGTGATCCTGTATTGCCTGTGGCTGGGCTGCACGGCGCTTCCACCGGGTACCATGGTGGACATGCACGGTTCCGTTGCCGGGTTCTGCAGCACGTTTACCGCTGCCGCCCTGTGGCAGATCGCCTATGCGCCCTATGTTTCCGACTCGTCACGTTACCTGCCCGCCAATGAATCCGGCAGCCGCGCCGCCTTTCTGACCACCTATGCCGGATCAGTCACCGGCACCGTCCTGCCCATGATCCTGGGCGGCATGATCGGGCTGCTGGCCCATGGTGCCCCGGTCGCCACGGTCATGGCCCGTCTGGCGGGAGCATGGGCGACGCCCGTGCTGGTTGTCCTGTCGCTTTCCATTGCACTTGGCAATGCCATGAGCCTGTATGGCGGGGCCCTGTCCGCCATAACCGTGATCCAGACCTTTATGCCCGACTGGCGCGCGGCATTGCGCGAACGCACGCTGGTCACCCTGCTGCTGGTCGGGGCGGCACTGGCCATGGGGCTGGGCATGGCTGACAGTTTCCTGAAATCCTATGCCGCCTTTCTGGACCTGCTCATGGCGGTGATGGTGCCCTGGACCGCCATCAACCTGGCGGATTACTACCTGCTGCGCCGGGGCCGGTATGATGTACCCTCGTTTTTCCGTCAGGACGGCGGGGTGTATGGCTACTGCAACCTTCCCGCCCTGTGGGCATATGCCATCGGGGTGGCGGTGGAACTGCCCTTCATGCAGAACGGGTTTCACAGCGGCTTTCTGGCGCGCGCCCTGCATGGGGTGGACATATCGTGGGCCGTGGGGCTGCCGGTCACCACATGGCTGTATGTCCGCGCGGCCCCGCATCGCAACCGGGACTAGCCCCCGGGCCGGGCCGCCGCCACCAGCGCGGCAATGCCCGGGGTTACGGCCTGCAGCAGGTCACCCGCGGGCTGGGGCATGGTCCTGACGGCCAGAATGGACTGGCTGGCCGCAAACTGGGCCCGGGCCGTGGCCAGCACATCGCGCGCACGGGGCTGCCAGCCGGTATGCGCATTCTCCAGCGCATCCAGCCCCGCCTGCGCCAGTTGCGCCAGCAGGGCCGATGCGGGCAGGGCTTCATCAAGGGCCGTATCAACCCGCGCGGCCTGCCGCAGCCGTCCGTCGTTGTCACGCCACAGCTCCAGCCGGACACGCAGGGTGGCGGCCAGATCACGCCGCCCGGCCAGATAGGCCCGCACGTCGCGCATGAATGCGGCTGCCGCAAAACTGTCAGGCGTTGCGATGTCAGCCACCCGGTCAAGTGGCTGCGGGGCCTCGGTGGGGGGAATACGGCCCGGACCAAAAACGTGGTTAAGGGCGTAATTGCGCACGGGGCTTACGACTGAAAGCAGGGTTGCAAGGGGGGCCGTACCGTGCGGCGCAAGGCGGTCCATCATGCGCTGTCGGTCCAGCGTGGCATGGTTGCCCAGTTTTTCCAGTTCCGCCTGCACCACGGGCAGGCGCATGGCCAGACTGTCCGCATCCGGCACGGATGCCGGTGACCAGAACCGCTCCGCCAGGGCTGCGCTACGCGGCCACAGGCGGGAATCCAGCATATCCTCCGTCACGATTTCGGTCCACAGCGCGGCTTCGGCGCCCATTACGCGCCGGTCCTGTGCCGGGGTCATGCGGGCCGTGGGGTCAAGCGCGAAGGCATCAAGAAAGGACGCATGCGCCTGCGCCACCTGATCTGGCGGCAGGCCATTGCCCTGCGGGTCCAGCGGATCGACGCGGTAGTACTCCTGCGCGGGCAGCAGCAGGTCGAGATAATACCCCGCCGAAACCACAACCGGATGCCCCGCCGCCGTGGCCTGCGCCGTATAGCGTGACCCCCGCCACGGCTCGATCACGATGGAGGCGGGCACCGGGGCCTGGATCAGTTCATCCCACCCCATCATGACCTTGCCCGCCTGCGCCAGCATGGCCTGTATGCGCTGCGTGAAGGCCGCCTGGAGTGCTGGCGCGTCGGCATAGCCATGCTGCTTCATGAAAGCGCTGATCTTCGGGTTGGCGGTCCATTCATCGGGCCGGACTTCATCCCCGCCTACATGGAAATAGGCATCGGGGAACAGCCCCGCCATTTCATGGTACAACTGCGCCAGGAAAACATAGGTCTGCGGGTTGGAAGGATCGAGTGCGGCGCGCACCACCCGTCTGGGGTCCATGGGGCTGGTAACGGGCTGGGCGGCATACTGGGGGTAGGCGCGCAGCAGGGCATAGCTGTGGCCCGGCGCATCAAACTCCGGCACGATGCGGATACCCCGATCGGCCGCGTATCCGACCAGCGCACGGACCTGCTGCCGGGTATAATACCCGCCTGCCCCCGCAACCTGCTGCAGGCGGGGGAACAGCCTGCTTTCCACCCGGAAGCCCTGCCCATCGGACAGATGCAGGTGCAGGACGTTGAGCTTGGTCAGCTCCATCATGTCCATCTGCCGCTCCAGCGCCGTGACCGACATGAAATGGCGGCTGACATCAACCAGCAGCCCCCGCCATGCAAAACGCGGGCTGTCATCCACAACGGCACCCGACAGCACGGCCCCGGTGTCACGCGGCTCCACCAGTTGCAGCAGCGTGCTCAGGCCACGCAGCACGCCCGCCGGACCATCCGCCACCAGGGTTACGCCCTGCGGCCCCGTGCGCAACTGATAGTGCTCGCGCATGTGGATGGTAAGCCAGTCCGGGTCGGGGCTGCGGCAGGTAATGCGCAGGATCAGTCCCGGCCTGCCATCCGGCACGGCATTCCAGCCGGACAGTGCCGTCAGCCGTGCGGCAAAACGCACCACCGCCCTGTCCAGTACGGTCGGGTGGGCGCCCTGCCATTCCACTTTCATGCCGCCGGTCAGGGCCAGCGTGCCGCCCCGCTGGTGATAGTCCATGGGCTGCGGCATGAGCACGGGTGCCGCGCGTCCCCGCCCCATTGCGGCAAACACCCCCATCGCCAGCAGCAGTGGCAGGCGGGACCGGATGCAGCGGGCACGAAACATGGGCGTACTCTTTTCCACGATCAGATGAACAGGGGCCATGCTGCCCCATTACGCCCCGCTTCCCAACCCTTTCGTCACCGGATGCGCCGCCCACGCGGACAGAACGAGCGCATACAGCCCGATCAGCAGGTAGGAGCCGGTCATAAGCCCGATAAACGCCACCTTCATCCCCACGGGACCGATCAGCAGCGCAAAGACCTGCGGCATGACCGCCCCGCCGGAAAAGGCCATGACCAGCAGGGCCGCTGCCCGGTCCTGCCTGTCCCCCGCCGCGTGCAGCACCAGCGGGAACACGATGGGCATCATCATGGCATTGGCCAGCCCGAGCAGGGCGATACACGCAACCGACCCCGCGCCCTGCAGGCAGGCCGCCACAAGGCACAGCACGATGCCCAGCGCCGCGCTCCCTGCCAGATAACGCACCGCACCGCACCGCGCCGGCACGACCAGCGTGCCCACCCCGTAACCCGCCAGCATGGCCCCAAGGGTAAGGGATGTCAGGAACCGCACGCTTCCCAGCGAAAGCCCCATTCCGCGCCCATACAGGCCAATGCCATCCCCCGCCATGACTTCCACACCCACATAGACAAACACGATACCCACCCCCACCCATGCCCGCACGGGCATGCGGCGCATGGCCGCCGGCATACGTGGCGCGGGCAGGCACAGGGCGGGCAGCCCCGCATGACGCAGCCCCACGGCGGCCAGCAGCAGCACCAGCGCCAGACCACGATAGGGCACCACCACGGCCCGGGCGAACGCCGCCAGCACCCCCGCGCGCTGCCCGCCGTCCACCGCCGCAGCCAGTCGGGCCACCACGCCGCCGATATCTGGCATGACAAGGAGTGAAAATACAACAGGTGCGATAATACCAGATACCTTATTGGCAATCCCCATGATTGCAATACGCCCCGCCGCCCGGCCCGGCGCGCCCAGCAACGTGACATACGGGTTGACCGTAACCTGCAGCAGCGTCAGCCCCGCCCCCAGTACGGACAGGCCACCCAGCGCGCCCGGATACCACAACCGCCCCACACATTCGCCAAACAGCAGCGTCCCGCCCGCCATGATGGCCAGCGCCAGGCTGATCCCGCCACGCAGGCCCGTCCACCGCGCCACCGCCATGGCGGGAAAGGCACAGACCAGATAGGACAGATAGAAACACAGCGGCACCAGAAACGCGCCCACCGGCCCCAGCCCGAAGGCGACCTGTACGAACGTGATCAGCGGGCCGTTGAGCCATGTCACGAACCCGATCACGAAAAACAGCCCGCCCATGACCATAAGCGGCCGCCTGCCATATGTTCCCTGCCCCACCGATGCCTGATCCCCGCCCACAGCAGCCTCCTGTCGTTCCCACGCGCCCCCGCACGACGCCGGTTATGACGATATCGTAACATGCGGCCCCGAAACCTGTCCCACCCGCCGGTTCCGTAACGGGGGCCGGGCTGCTATGGCTTGGGCGCCCCATCAACAGGACAGGCTGGCCCGCGATGCGCCTGCGCTCCCCATGGACCCCCCATCTGCCCGCCGGTGACACGCCAGCCGCCGAACGTCTGGCCGATGCACTGGCGGGTGACATACTGGGGGCCAGACTGAACGCGGGCGACCGCCTGCCCGCCCATCGGGACCTTGCGTGGCGGCTGGGCATCGGGATCGGCAGCGTCACCCGCGCCTATGGCATGCTGGAACGCCGGGGGCTGGTGCGCAGCGTGCGCGGGCGGGGCACCTTCGTGGCGTCGCATCCCGGCGGCAATGGCTGCGTGATCGACCTGTCCGCCAACATGCCGCCCCCCATGTTCGGTGACCGCGCGCTGGCACGCACGCTTTCACGGCTGGCCCGCACGGTGGACCCGGCGCTGTTCAACGTCTATCCCCCCGTTGCCGGGCATATCGAACACCGCCGCATCATGAGCCACTGGCTGGCGGAACTGGGGGTGGATATCGCCCCCGACGGGCTGCTGCTGGCCAGCGGGGCACAGCAGGCGCTTGGCGTGGCGCTGGCGGCAAGCCGGCAGGTGGCCCGCACGGTCCTGACCGAGGACCTGACCTATCCCGGCATGCTTTCCCTGCTCCGCCAGGCGGGGCTGCCCCCGCAGGGGCTGGCAATGGATGCATGTGGCGTGCTGCCCACGGCGCTTGAACACGCATTGCGCCGCAACGGCCACGGGCAGTGCGTGCTGTATGTCACGCCCACCATGCACAACCCCACCACCGCCACCATGGACCTTGCCCGCAGGCAGGACGTGGTGCGCCTGTGCCGCGCGCATGATGCCCTGATCATTGAGGACGATGTCTATCACTGCGTGGCCGATGACACGCTGCCCGCACTGGTTACGCTGGCACCGGAACGGACCTTTCATGTCAGCAGCCTGTCCAAGACACTCAGCCCCGGCCTGCGGATTGGCACGCTTGCCCCCCCGGCCCCGTTCATGGCGGCGGCGTGTGAGGCGCTGCTCAACTCATCGCTCATGATCGCACCGCTATCCTATGCCCTGATGGCGCAGTGGATGCTCGATGGCACGGCCGTCTCCGTGCGCCGCGCCCTGCGCACGGAAGCCCGGCGGCGCAGGGAACTGGTCCTGCACAGGCTTGGCCCCTATGTCACCCCGCCGCGCCATGATGCCTTTCATGCCTGGATGCCCATGCCGCAGGAACAGGCCCTGCGCCTTGAGGCGGAAGCCGCACGCCATAACGTGAAAGTGACACCGCTGGCCCCCTTCATGACCAGCCAGCACCCAAGCGGCCATGCGGGCATCCGCCTGTGCCTTGGCCCGGCCCCCCTGCCGGACCTGACGGAAGCCCTGTGCCGCCTGCGTGCGTTATGCGGTGAGCAGGGCAAAAGTGTCACGTGACACTTTACCGATGGAAGAAAAGTGTCACACCCGCCTATCATCGTTCCATAGTCACAGCATCCGGTAGATACACCCATGACGGATCAGCCCATTACGGTCATCGCCACCCTGCGCGTGCGCCCCGGACACGAACGGGCGGCGCTGGACGCCATCCGCCACTGTGTTGCGGCATCACGGCAGGAGGCAACCAATCTTTCCTATCAGTGCCACCGTGACATCAGGGATGGGGACGTGTTCGTATTCGTCGAACGCTGGGCCAGCCCCGAAGCCCTGGCGGTGCATGAAACCACACCGCATTTCCGCGCCATGGCGGATGTGTTCAAAACCGCGCTGGCCGAACCGCTGCATGTCCGCATCACCCGTGAAATCTGACCCGGCGCCGCGGCTGCTGGTCCGTCTGGCCGCTGCCCTGTTCCTGTCCTACATGGCGGTGGCGCTGCCGCTGGCGGCCCTGCCGGTCTCGATCCTGCACTGGCCGGGCTATGGCAACGGGCTGGCGGGGCTGGCGGTGGGGATTGCGTTCTTCTCCACCATCCTCAGCCGCAACCATGCCGGCGCCTATGCCGACATGAAGGGCGGGCGGCCGTGCATGCGCGCGGGTCTTGCGCTGTATGTCACGGCCAGCATGATCTGTGTACTGGCCGGATTGTCCGCACTGCCCTTTACCATCCGTTACGCCATACTGATCACGGGCCGCCTGCTGCTGGGTGTCGGTGAAAGCCTGACCATTGTGGGCATGCTGGGCTGGGGCATCGGGCTTATGGGGCACGAACGCGCGGGCCGCGTGCTGGCCTGGACGGGGGCGGCCATGTACGGCGCCTTTGCCGCCGGTGGCCCGATCGGGCTGGCGCTGTATGAACACGGTGGCATCGCAACCCTTATGGCGGTATCGGCCCTGCTGCCGCTGGCAGGGCTTGCCCTGGTGCATGGCGTGCCCGCCACCACACCACATGCCGGGGCAAGGCCACCGTTCTGGCGCATACTGGGCACCATTCGCTGGCAGGGCATGGCGGTTGCCCTGCAGGGGGTAGGATTTGCGGCACTGGGCGCGTTCCTGCCGCTGCGTTTCATCCATGCGCACTGGTCCCATGCCGGGCTGGGACTGACCTGCTTCGGGGTGGCGTTCGTGGCCGGACGGGTTGCCTGCGGGCACCTGCCCGACCGCATTGGCGGGCTGAAGGTGGCGCTGTTCTCGCTCATGATCGAGGCGGCAGGGCAATACCTGCTCTGGTGCGCGCCTTCCCCGCTGCTGGCCTTTACGGGTGCGGTCCTGACCGGGGCGGGGTGTTCCATGGTCTATCCCTCGCTTGGGGTGGAGGTGGTGCGCCTGGTGCCGCCGCACATGCGCGGCACGGCACTGGGCGGTTTCGCCGCCTTTCAGGATCTGGCCTATGGCGCGACCGGCCCGCTGGCGGGGCTGCTGGCGGACCGCTTCGGGTATGACATCGTATTCCTGCTGGGCGGCCTGTGCGCCACCGGGGCCGTCACCATCGTCCTGGCGCTGCTGAACGCCCCCGTGGCGGAGGGTACGCGGTGACGGCAGGCTGCGTGTACGTTCTGGGCACCTGCGACACCAAGCTGCCCGAACTGACCTATATCCGCCAGATCCTGCATGACAGCGGGGTGGACGCACGGATCGTGGATGTCAGCACCCGCGGCCACGCGGGCCATGCCGATATCAGCGCCCGCACGGTGGCCGGTTTCCACCCGCAGGGGGCAGGCCACGTATTTGGTGATGACAGGGGCCGTTCCATCGCCGCCATGGCGGAAGCACTGCGCTGCTACCTGACCACGCGGGAGGATAGGCTGGGCGTGATCGCCATTGGTGGTTCAGGCGGCACGGCGCTGGTGGCCCCGGCGCTGCAGGCGTTGCCGCTGGGGCTACCCAAGCTGGTCGTCTCCACCGTGGCCTCGGGCAATACCGCGCCTTATGTGGGTGGGGCGGATATTGCCATGCTGTATTCCGTAACGGACATGGAGGGGCTGAACCGCCTCTCCCGCATCATCCTGTGCAATGCCGCCCATGCCATGGCGGGCATGGTGCGCACACCCTGCCAGCCTGTGGCCGACCCGCGCCCGGCCATCGGGCTGACCATGTTCGGGGTCACCACGCCATGCGTGAACCATGTGCTCCGGCACCTGTCCGCCCGCTTTGACTGCCTGGTATTCCATGCCACGGGCACGGGAGGCCAGGCCATGGAACGGCTGGCGGACGCGGGCATGATACGCGGCTTTGTCGATACCACCCTGACCGAGTTCTGTGACCGGGTGGCAGGCGGCATATTCCCGTGTGACAGTGACCGGCTTGGTGCCGTGATCCGCACCCGCCTTCCCTATGTGGGCAGTTGCGGCGGGCTGGACATGGTCAATTTCGGCGCGCGCGCCACGGTGCCCGCGCAGTACCGGAACCGCGTTCTTGTCGAACACAACCCCCAGATCACCCTCATGCGCACCAACCCAGCGGAATGCCGGGCCATGGGCCACATGATCGGCCATCAACTGAACCGGTGCGAAGGCGAGGTCCGTTTTCTCTACCCCGAGGGCGGGTTCTCCCTGCTTGACCAGCCGGGCGCGCCTTTTCATGACCCGGCGGCGGATGAAGCCTTTTACGCGGCCCTGGCCGAAACACTGGAACAGACCCCCCGACGCCGCCTGATCCGCCTGCCCCATGCGATCAACGACCCGGCTTTCGCCGCCGCGCTGGCGCATGAATTTTCACGCCTATTCACGGAGAATACAGACAATGCCCCGCATCCCACGCAGTGAGATCCTTGCCAGGTTCCGCACCCTGATCGCTGAACGCAAACCCATCGTGGGCGGTGGCGCGGGCACCGGCCTGTCCGCCAAATGCGAGGCGGCGGGCGGCATCGACCTGATCGTGATCTATAATTCCGGTCGCTACCGCATGGCCGGGCGTGGTTCGCTGGCGGGCCTTCTGGCCTATGGCAACGCCAACCAGATTGTCATGGACATGGCGCGCGAAGTCCTGCCCGTGGTGCCGCATATTCCGGTCATGGCCGGTGTAAACGGTACGGACCCGTTCGTGGATTTTGACGTGTTTCTGGACGACGTGAAGCGCGTGGGCTTTTCGGGCATCCAGAACTTCCCGACCGTAGGGCTGATTGACGGCACCTTCCGCAAGAACCTGGAAGAAACCGGCATGAGCTACAGCATGGAAGTGGATGTGGTGGCCCGCGCATGCCGCAAGGACCTGCTGACCACGCCCTACGTGTTCAACGAAGCCGAGGCGGTGGACATGGCCAAGGCGGGTGCCGATGTGCTGGTGGCGCATATGGGCCTGACCACCGGCGGCGCCATCGGTGCGGAAACCGCGTTCACGCTGGAGGATTCGATTGCCCGCATCAACCAGATTACCGAAGCCGCGCGTGGCGTGCGCTCCGACATCATCGTGCTGTGCCATGGCGGCCCGATCGCCATGCCGGCGGATGCGCAGAAAGTGCTCTCGGCCTGCCCGGACTGCCACGGGTTCTATGGGGCGTCCAGCATGGAACGCCTGCCGGTCGAGGTTGCGCTGACCGAACAGACGCGCAACTTCAAGGCCATGACACGCTGAACATCAAGCCTGTCGGACAGAGAACGTTTCCGGGAACCGCCTTTTTTCAAAAAGGCGGCGTCCTCTGAAGCTTTTTGAAAAAGCTTCACCAAAAACCTTTATTTCCTATTTAATTCTTTAACTATTGTGCCCAAAGGCCGGGCGGGTAGCCTCAAACAGGAACCATGTCCGGCGTTCGGTCTCGTCAATCCAGGTTTCCAGCAGGCTGGCGGTGGCGACATCGTTGCCTTCGTCGCACACCGCATGCACCGCGCGCAGGCGGGCGGTCAGGGCCAGGTTGTCCTCACGCAGTTCGGCCAGCATGTCCTCGGGCGTGACGTATTCCGCATCATTATCGGCCACCCTGGTCAGGCGGCTGATTTCACCCACCGAATGGAGCGTATTGCCCCCGATCTTGCGCGCGCGTTCAGCCAGCGGGTCGGTCATGGCGAAGATCTGCTCGCCCTGCTCATCCAGCAGCAGGTGGTAATCACGGAAATGCCGGCCACTCATGTGCCAGTGGAAATTCTTGGTCTTGATGTAAAGCGCGAACACATCCGCCAGGACCGATTTCAGCCCGCCGGCTATTTCCCGCACCGCTTCGTGCTTCAGGTCCGTGGGCGTACCCAGATAGGTCCGGACATGGGCCTTGCCCGCTTCTGCCGCCGCCTTGGTTGTCATCATTGTCTCCACTGCTTGTGTTCCATCGGGGAAACAGGCGTGCCGACGTCACGATGTTTTTTCTGTCCGTGCGGCGGCCTGCATGCGCACCCATAACGCCCATCTGGCGGCAAGTTGCATGCATGGCGGCCCTGCGGTGGAGAAAGGGCGGAAAGACCATTTTTCAGTTGCAATTGATATTCGTTTGCAATATCAAAAAAACACTCACGGCTTTCTCAGACAGTTTTCCCAACCGTCGATTTCCCAGCACCCGGCCGTGAAAACTCATGCGGCATCACCACACGCAGGGTGATGCCGCACTTCTTCCTTTCATGCAGGGATCATGTCCATCATGAGTGAAACCACAGGATGCACGGCCGACTGGCACCTTGAACACTCCGGCCCCGCCCGGTTCCTCCGCTATCTTGATCCCTGCCGTCCCTTTGCCCGGCAGATCAACATGCTGGCCGGGCGCTTCCGTGATGTACAGGCCCTGTGCAGCGCGGGTACGCACCCGCCGGAACTGACCCGGCTGCGCAATGCACTGGCGTTCCACCTGGTCAAGATGTCACGCTGGTGGCGGTTTGACTTCTGTCCCCGTGGCGTGACCGGGGTACGCAACCCGCTTTTCCTGACCTATGTGAAGGCCCATGCCGAACGGGTGGTGGAAGATGAAGCCCTGTTCGACCTGTTTACCATGCAGCGCCACATGCATGCGGGCGATGGCGGGCATATCCTTGTATTGGGGCGTGACGGGGCGACAACGCCCGCCCTGTCCATTCTGTATGGCGTGGACGGGCAGCGGAATTTCCGCTTTGCCACCGGCTCCCACGGGGTTGAGCCGTTATGGAACGGGCAGGCCTACCCGGATTTCGCATCCGCATGGCTGGCGGCACAGGCCGTGCATGCCCTGATCCGCGATGACAGTACCGGCCTGCATGAATACGAGACCGCCAACCGCGAGCATCTGTGGGCACGGGCGTGGCACCAGCAGCATTTCCACCGCAGTGGCCAGCTTCCCCTTATCCGGCTTTACGCACAGGCCCATACCCAGTTGCAGAACTGCCAGTCCGCTTTCGGCAAGGCCGAGATGAAGACGGTCGTGGACCGGCTCGCCTTTGAAATCACGCGCGCGGCCTACCACCGCCACATGACCGTGGCGGACATGATAGAGGAAAGCGACATGCTGGCCATCAACCTGCGCTCGGCCAACATGATCAAGCAGCGCGCCCGGGCCTATGTCGCCACCTGCATGGACCCCGTGACCCGGCCGGAACTGGATATCCTGCTGGACCGCGTGGTGTCTTACATCCCGCGCCGCTGCCCCTGAGTGCCGGCATCGGAAAGTTTTTGGGCGTCGCCTTTTTGAAAGAAGACGACGCCCAAAAAAATTTTACTTCTTATCTTCAGGAATACAGTGCAGAACAACCGCCTTTATTGTGCGGTATAGCCACCATCAATAACCAGTTCGCTTCCGGTCATGAATTTGGATTCATCGGATGCAAGGAACAGGATTCCGTAGGCAATGTCATCCGCCTCCCCCAGATGGCCAAGCGGATGCAGGTCGATCAGCTTCTGGCGGGCGGCTTCCTGGTCCGGTGTCCCGGACGTAAGCCCCTGCACCATGGGGGTCCAGATATAGCCGGGGTGGACGGAATTGACCCGGATCTTGTAGCCAGAGCGCGCGCAGTGCAGGGCAGCGGACTTGGTGAACAGCCGTACGCCCCCCTTGCTGGCGTTATAGGCGGCCAGCGTGGGATCGCCCACCAGCCCCTCGATGGACGAAAGATTGATGATCGACCCGCTACCCTGCGGCTTCATGGCCTCCACCGCGTAACGGGTGCCCAGGAATACGCCATCAAGGTTGACCGCCTGAACCCGCCGCCAGTCCGCAAGGGAAGTGCTCTCGACCGTGCCGGTATAGGCAATACCGGCATTGTTGACCGCAATGTCCAGCCGGCCGAAGCGGGCCTTGATCGCGGCCATGGCCTTGCTCCAGTCCTCCTCCACCGTCACGTTGAGGGGCACGAACAGGGCTTCTCCGCCCGCTGCCTCGATCTCGGCCACCACGGCGTGACCTTCCTGCGCCTTCATGTCGGCCACGACCACCCTGGCCCCTTCACGCGCCAGCAGCAGGGCCGTTGCCTTGCCAATGCCCAGCGCAGCCCCCGTAACCAGCGCCACCTTTGCCGATACCCGTCCCATGATTCTCTCCCCGGTTTCAGGTCCTGTCAAAACAATGGGCGGAGCCTGCCCCCTTTATGCGAAGGACACACTGATCCAGCCCCGACAACACCACTTTATGATATGCATGCCCCTGTATCCGGGTGGCCGGAACGGGACGGATGTTCAGAATTCCCCCGTGGCGATTTCCATAAGGATACGCCCGAGTTCGGTCTTGATCATGCGCCGGGCATACGCCTCCAGCTGGGTGGCATCGATAAAGCCCATGCGGAACGCCACTTCATGCGGGGACCCCACCAGCAGCCCCTGCCGGGACTGGATGGTATGCACGAACTGACCGGCTTCCATCAGGCTGTCGGGCATGCCGGCATCAAGCCATGCACAGCCGCGCCCCAGACGCTGCACATGCAGCGCCCCCTTCTGCAGGTAAATCCGGTTGAGGTCGGTAATCTCCAGCTCGCCCCGGGCGGATGGCCTGAGACCGCGCGCGTATTCACGCACGTTGCCATCATAGAAATACAGACCGGTCACGGCCCAGTTGGATTCCGGGTCGGTAGGTTTTTCAACAATATCGTGCGCATGGCCATCCTCGCCAAAACTGACCACGCCATACCGTTCGGGATCACGCACCTGATACGCAAAGACCGTGGCCCCCACCGGCCGCGTGGCGGCAGCACGCATCTGCTTGCCCAGATGGTCGGCAAAGATCAGGTTGTCACCCAGCACCAGCCCGCAGGGCGCGTCATCCAGCCAGTCATCGGCTATGACAAAGGCCTGGGCAATGCCATCGGGTGACGGCTGTTCACGATAGGTGAAGGTAACACCCATATCCGACCCGTCCCCCAGCAACCGCTGGAACTGCGGCAGGTCGGCCGGGGTGGAAATGATCATGATATCGCGTATGCCCGCCAGCATGAGGGTGGAAAGCGGGTAGAAGATCATCGGCTTGTCATAAACCGGCAGCAGCTGCTTGCTGACCGCGAGCGTCATCGGGTGCAGGCGGGTGCCCGACCCGCCCGCCAGCAGGATACCCTTGGTCGGCTTCTGCTGTATCTGTTCGTTCATGCTGCTGTTCCCATTGTCTTTCCTGCCTGCCCCAGGCGCTGGCCCGCATAGCGGGCGGCCCGGATGGCTTCCCACCATTCCCGGTTATTAAGATACCACTGTACCGTACGGCGGATGCCGTGTTCAAAATCATGCCGCGCGCGCCAGCCCAGCGCGCGTTCGGCATGGGAGGGATCGATCTCGTAGCGGAAGTCATGCCCCGGCCGGTCGGCCACATGCCGGATCAGACGCGCATGCGGGCCGGACGGGTCCGGGCGCAGTTCATCCAGAATGGCGCAGATCGCTTCGACCACCTGCATGTTGGTGCGTGGCTGGCGGGCCCCTATGGCGTAGGTCTCGCCCGGCTGGCCATGTTCCACCGCGCGCACCAGTGCCTCGGCATGATCTTCCACGAACAGCCAGTCCCGCACGTTCTGCCCCGCGCCATAGACCGGCAGTTCCTGCCCTTCGATCGCATTGATGGTGACAAGGGGGATCAGCTTTTCGGGGAAGTGCCAGGGGCCATAATTATTCGTGGTATTGGTAACAAACGTGGGCAGCCCATAGGTATGGTACCAGGCCCGCACCAGATGATCCGATGATGCCTTGCTGGCCGAATAGGGGCTGCGCGGGTCATAGGCGGTCTGTTCGGTAAAGGGCGGATCACCGGGCCGTAGCGCGCCAAAGACTTCATCGGTGGAAATGTGATGGAAGCGGAAGGCCCCGCGCCGCGCCGCATCCAGCCCCGACCACCAGCGCCGCGCGGCTTCAAGCAATGTATAGGTGCCAACAATATTCGTACTGACAAAGGTGCCGGGACCATCAATGGAACGGTCAACATGACTTTCAGCCGCCAGATGCATCACGGCATCGGGCTGGAATTCGGCAAAGACCCGATCCATGGCCGCCGCATCGATGATATTGGCGACTTCCAGCCGGTAGCGCCCGCTCTCGGCAGCCGCCTGCGTGGCCTGCGTGCTGGCGGCATAGGTCAGGGCATCCACATTGAGGACGTCATGCGCGGTCTGGCCGATCAGATGCCGCACGACTGCGGAGCCGATAAATCCGCAGCCTCCCGTTATGAGTATACGCATTCCTTGCTTCCTTCCTCCCTTGGGACGCCGCACATTATCCTGCCCTGCCGGACCGGAAAAGCCGGGCCGGCCCATCCGTCAGGCCCGCGCGGGAAAAGGGCAGGCCCACCCGCGCGTTGATATGAATCGTGACACTGTAATGTGCGGTGTGTGTCAGAAATGTGGGCACCATGCCCCTGTCTGTCAAAAAGGGAAAAGCGTGCCATGGCATGATCGTCTGAACGGGCATTCATGCAGTCCGCTGCGCCCCGGTCAGGGCATCATGTGCCTCAACCCGCTGCATGACCCGCCGCCCCAGGCGCTGCGATGGCCGTTCAACCAGATGGTAACACGACACCCCCACCAGCAGGCATACGGCGAATATGGCAATCGTTGCCATCATACCCCCGACAGTCCCCAGGCCGCGCAGCCAGTTCCCCATGGCCCAGGACAGGATGCCGATGATCAGGTAATGCGTCAGGTAGAACGAAAACGATATGCGGCCCAGCCACATGACCAGCCCCGAGCACAGGAACGCATTGATCGCCCCGCGCTGATAGGCCAGACCAAAGACAAGGGCCGCAAAACCAAATACATCACAGACCGGCAGCACCGGAAAGAACAGTGTAGCGGCAATAAACGCCACCGCCCCGACCGTAATGGCCGCCCCGTACCGGGCGGTACCTTCGGGGGCGAGATGATAGGCGCGGTACAGCATGATCCCGGCGGCAAAGCAGAAGAACATGCGGATGGCGCCAAACGTGCCGGTCGGATTGTTATTGGCATGATGGCAGGCAAACAGGATGGCAACCAGCGTGACCAGGCTTGCCACGCACAATGCCAGCGCGCTGCGCATGCTGGCCACGCGCATGGCCATCATGGCCAGTAGCGGGAACAGGATATAGCCCAGCACTTCCGCGCTCAGCGTCCATGATACGATGTTCCACTCCCCCAATTTCAGTACCGTCCAGCTCTGCACAAGCAGCAGGGTCTGGATGAAACCGGGAACCGAAAGGTTATGCGCGCGGTAGGCAAAGGCGGGATCGGTATAATGGCGCTGCATGGCAACATAACCGGGTGCAAACAATACAAGCGGCACCAGCGCAAGCAGGACAAAAGTATTGAGCGGATAGACGCGAAAGAAACGGACAATGAAAAAATCACGGATGACAGGCCAGCGCAACTGTACGAACTGCCCCTCATGCACATGCATGAGGATAAAGCCCGACAGCACGAAAAACAGGTCAACCCCACGAAAGCCATTGAACAGGAACAGCGAGTTCATCAGCCATGGCTGATGCAGCATGTCGGCAGCAAGACCATAGAAATGGGTCATGAAAACCCACAGCGCCGCAACACCGCGCACACCGGTCAGGCTGGGGATGGAACGGGCCCTGGGCATGTTATCCCCTTATGCATATGGGTTCGGGTTCTAGAAAAATCTTTCGTCAATCGTTACGACATCGCCGGGCAGCAGTTCGGTCGCGCGTGTAATGCGGCCTTCATGCGGCGCGGTATTCAGGTCCTCGTGGCGCACATCGGTCGCATGGCCGGTTATGGCGCGGTAGGTAAACCCGCCCGCCAGGGCTACCGCCGTCAGCATGGTCATGCCCGGCTGGTAGGGATACTGCCCGGGATGGTTGACTTCCCCCAGGATGTAGATGGGACGGTACTGCGCCACCTCCACCGAAACGCTGGGCTGGAACAGGATGCCCCTGCTTTCCAGGCTGGAGGAGATGCGCCGCGCCAGGTCCCGTGGCGCGGCCCCTGCCGCGGGCACCACGCCCAGCAGCGGGAAGTCGATGTTGCCGTTGTCACTTACAGTAAAGGTATTGCTCAACTGCGGATCGTTATAAGTAATGACACGCACCTGGTCGCCGGGGCCAAGATGGTAGGCGCGTGCATCAACCGATGCAAAGGACTGTTCCCGTGCCGATGCACATGACCCCAGTGCCAGCAGGGCTGTAGCGGCGATTGCCTGCGTCATTCCAGGCCGACACGTATTCCGTATCATTGCAAACATGGCCACTCCCAAATCATTGAATGCGACTTCTCCCGTTCCGGTGCCCCGCCGGGGCTCTCCCTAACCGGAGAAGGAAAAGCCCAATAGTACCGTATTGCTCGTAAACGTCGAAAGGCGTCCGGGGATGTTCAGATAATTCACGTTTCCGCCCGATGTGGCGTTATTGACATAGTTATAGGTCAGGGAGGCGCGAATATGGCGGTCGATGTTCCAGAAAACCGATCCGCCAAAATGGATCTGCTTCTGCAGCCGGCTGCCCGCCAGTGTGGTGGAGGTCGTGCCGGACACCTGCGTGCTGGACTGGGAATCACTCTCGCCAAACTCGCCATAGGCGCGCAGGAACACGTTATGGCGCAGTTCATGGTCCCATTGCAGGCGCACGTCGGTAATCACCTGGTTACGGGCAAAGGGGGTTTCGGGGTCGCTCAGGTGGCGGCCGGCCGTCAGGTTGACCGTGTCGATCCTGCGCGGCATCCATGATACGTTGACCTCGAACGTGGGCGTGCTGACGGACGGGCTGTAGCCGTTGGCAAAGCTGCGCGTCTCGCCCCCCACCAGCAGCCGGTACTGCCAGACCTGTCCGCTGCGGAAATCCACCCCGGCAAAGCCTGCCCCGTCGGCATAGTTGTTGGTCGAGGCCTGGAGGGCCGCATCATACTGCGCGGCGGAACCCCGGAAAACCACAACCGCCGAATTCCCCGGCGAGAACGCGAAGCGCGAGGTCAGTGAGCCGGTTTCCACCTTGTGGCTGATGGTGCCGTAATCAATGGAGATCGGCCCCGGTGCCGTCCCGAACGAGAAATCCTGATAATCAAAGGCCGGGATCAGGCTGAAGCGCCCGAACACCTTGGTATAGGTCAGCCGCCCGTCATTGACCTGATAGGGCACGGGATAGACCACGCCGTACACGCCCAGATTGGTCGCGGAAAGATGATACTGATAATGGGAAAAAGCGGCACTGAGCGTGTCATGCCCCAGGTTGAGCGTACCCCCGATGCTGCCATGCCAGTTGGTGTAGCTGGCGATGGACTGCGTGGGGTAGCGATGGTCATCCATCCCCACGGACGCGCCCAGCGCGTGCCTGCGCCAGCGCGAGCTGGCGCTGACATTCGCCGATGTCTGCACCGCCGGGCTGCCCGAACCCGGAATACCCAGCGTATTGGTGTTGTAGCCCACATTTTCCGATGCGGTGGGCCGCAGCAGCCAGCTGCCCAGACCGATCCCGTCGCCCTGCTGGCCCATCATCTGCCGCGTCACGACCGAGCCGGTCATGTCCGTGGCATAACCCGGCACATCGGAAGGAAAAAGCTGCTGGATCAGCTGTGCATGCGCCTTGCCCGCATGCAGCCCGATCCCCAGAACCATCACACTGACGGGCCCCCACGACAGGCAACGCCCCACCGTGGCGTTGCACCGCAACCGCCTGACCTTCATACCGCATCCTAACCTGTGATCGTAAGACGGGGATTGCCCCCCGCGCGCTGGACAAACCGGTGCACGACATCACGCAAACCCGGGTCCAACCGGTATGCAGCAAAAGCCATGGCAAGTCCCGCTACCGTGGCCGCACAGGCGGAAACCACAAGGTTCATGGGAACCAGCAGACTCACAATCAATGCCCCTGTCATGACTATCATTCCCGGCACAAGCCGCCAAGTCTGCCTGGAAAGGCAATCCGACAGGAGATAAAGGGCAATTAAATTAATCGTGACCCGTAACGTCCAGGCCGCGGCGGCCCCCGGCAGCCCCCACCATTTTATGAACAGCCACAGCACGCAGAAGAAGGGCAGGATCTCCACCATGGACACCTTGGCCGTGATATGGGGCCGCCCCTGCCCCTGCAGCAGCCCGTAGGGCAGGAAGGCAATGCCGTTGGTCCAGGCGCCGAACATCAGGATCTCGGCAACCGGGCGGGAGACCTCGGCAAAGCTGCCGCCCACCCACATATGCAGGAACGCGCCCGAAAACAGCACACCCGGCGCGCAGATCATGCCAAACCCGTAGGTGAGCGAGGCCGTGGCCCGGCGGGTCAGGTCAACCGCCTCCCCCCGGTCAGCGCGCGACAGGCGGGGGAACAGCGTGCGCGCAAGTGCGGTAGCCACCACCTGCGAGCGCATGGCCAGGTTCATGGGCACCGTGTACTGCCCCACCGATGTCACCCCCAGCGTCGCACCGATGATAAGCTGGTTGGAGGTATCCAGCAGCGGGTTGATCAGGCTGGAAATACTGACCCACGACCCGTAGCCCAGCAGGCGCTTGAGCCATGTCACGTCAAAGTCCAGCGGGCGGATCGGCCATTCCAGCGCCATGACCACGCAGTAGGACAGCATGATCATGCCCAGCCGGGACAGGACGATGGAGGGCAGGACAACCGTAAGTTGTGGCCCCAGGAAATGGATGCAGATCAGCGGAATGATCTGCCCCGCCATGGTGGTACTGGAATTGAGCATGTTGGAGAGCAGGAAACGCTCCCGCGATTCCATGGCCCCCGTGGCCACGCCATTGATCATGCCCAGCGGCAGCATGACCGCCATCCATGGATAGGCATGGCGCGTTTCGGCCATAAGGTCGGGCGGGATGCGGACAAAATGCAGCAGCACCATATCCCCGATGGGGTACAGGATCAGCCCCCCCAGCGCGCCAAGGCCAAGATTGCTGTAGAATGCCGTCATCAGCACCGGCGAGCGCTCGCGCGACGTGGCATGCCCCAGCTGCGCCAGCGCATTGGCCGAGGCACGCGACAGCCCGAAATCCAGGAACCCCAGATACCCCAGCAGGATCCACGATATCGCCACGATACCGTACCGGTCCGTGCCGATCAGGCGCAGGTAGAAGGGCACCGTACCCAGCGAGACGACAATGGGGAAAATGGAACCGAAAACGTTGAAAAGGAAATTGGTGGAAAATTTGCTCTGTGCCATTACTCCGCCCCTGCCGTCAGCATGGCGGACCGGGGCCGGGAATGGCCAAGGACCTGCTGGTACACACGCACATATTCCTGGGCCACGCTGTTCCAGTCATACCGGCTGGCCACATCGATGTTGCGTGCCCGCAGGGCCTCCCCCGTTTCGGGCAGGGAGGCGGCCAGGGCTTCCACATCCCGCGCGCCGGGGGCAAGGTTGTCCGGGTCGATCATCACCCCCGCCGCCCCCTGCTGCATGAGCCGGACAAACGGGGTGATGGTGCTCAGGATGGGTACAAGCCCGGCCGACATGGCCTCGACCGCCGCAAGGCCAAAGCCTTCATGCGCGGAAAGACAGCCAAAGAAACTGGCCTCCGCCATCAGGTCCCGCAATGCCGCATCGCTCGGGCCGGGCACGATGCGCATGCTGTCCCCGATCCCGCAGGCACGGGCCTGCTGGCGCAGGTCATCGGCGGTCAGGTTGGAATCCTGTCCCGCCACGATCAGCTTCCATTGCGGATTGTCACGGCGCAGGCGCGCGACCAGTTCAAACAGAAGCCCCAGCCGCTTGTGCACCGCAAACCGCCCGAATGCGAGGATGGTGCGGTTGGGCGTGCGCGATGCGGCATCGCGGAAGCGGGTCTGGTTGATCCCGTTCTCGATTGTCTGCAGCCGTCCTTTCGCAACCGTGGCAAACATGTCGGCATCGCTGTAACTGCACGCCACGATGCGCGAATAGGCATGGACCGAGACGGGGGTGATGGTGCGGAACCAGACTTCCTTTACCCGCCGCAGTGCACCGGTATGGAAAAAGCCGCCATGGGTTGACGCGATCATGGTCCTGCGATGCAGCGGCCAGGTCCAGGCAAGAAAATCGAAGAAGAAGTCGATTGCATGCACATGCAGCAGGTCAAACCCGCGGATGTGGCGCAATACATCCGGTGCAAAGGGGTAGCGTGTCGAACCACGCCACGGAATGCGGGTGACGGGTATGCCATCAACCACGTCGCGGTGCGGCAGCTTTCCGGGACGGCCGAAAACACTGTCGAGTGTCAGCACCTGCGCATCCACGCCCAGCTTCTGGCGCTGGCTGCGCGCCAGGTTGAGCAGTGAATCTTCTAACCCGCCAACAGAGGGACTGAACTGACGGCAAATATGCAGGACTTTCAATGTTTCATCCCCCTTCGTTCATTTCTCGTCAAAGCGGCTCAGGATCTTGATATCCCGGTTGCCGTAGCTGTAACCCATCACATCCATGGCGTTGTCCTCCACCATGGTGGCGACCACGCCTGCCAGTGGCGCGCCACTGGCCTCCAGGCGTTCAAGACAGGCCATGACGGCACGCTGCGCCGTGCTCTTCCAGCGGCAGACAAAGATCACCTGATCGGCCATGTTGGCATGCACCAGCGCATCGCTCAGCCCCAGCAGCGGCGGACAGTCGATGATGATCAGTTCATATGTCCGCTTCAGTTCCACCAGCATGGCGCGCAGGCGGCGGATCTCGACGGGGCTGAAGGCGTGCTCCATCGTGCGGCCGGCGGGAATGTAGTCAAAACCGGTATCGGGGTCGGTACGGATCACCTCCTCCACCCGCGCGCCCGTGGTCACAAGGTCGCTCATGCCCAGCGACGGGCGGCCCGTCGTCACATCGGTCAGGTACTGGTCCAGCATGCCGCGCCGGTGGTCCGCATCAATCACCAGCACCTTCTGTCCACCCCGGCGGGCGATGGTCGCCATCCACAGCGCCAGCGTGCTCTTGCCTTCCTCCGGCCCGGCGGAGGTAATGGCAAGGCAGAGCGGCTGCCCCCCGTCATGCACCCGCATGGACAGTTGCATGACCAGGCTGCGCACCGCTTCCGTGGCACGGGAATAGGGATGGTCGAGCACATGCCGGCGTACGCCCTGCTCGGTGCGGGCACGCACCTTGGGTATCACGGCCATAAGAGGCAACGGCACGGCGGCGCGCAGGCGCTCGATCTCGGTAAAGCCCGCGGTGAAGTAATCCCGCAGCAGTACGATGCCCGCACCCGCCGCAAGGGCCACGGCAACAAGGCCCATGCCGATCTTCCTGCGGTTGGGGAAGCTGGGCACATCGGGAGCCGAAGCGTGCGAGACAAGGGAGATGGGCGGCTGCAGCAGGGCCGCGCGATCGACCACTTCCTTGGCATGTTCAAGGAAGGTTTCGTATACCGTGCGCGCGCTCTGCGCTTCCTGGTCCAGAGTGCGGTATTCGGCCTGGGGCGCGCTCTGGCCGCCTGCCTTCTGGCGCAGCAGGTCAAGGTTCTCGTTCAGGCGGTCCACTTCCGCCCTGGCGGAAATCTGGTCTTCACGGATGGAGTTCAGCGCCGCCTGCGTCTCGGCCGCAAGGCTTGCGCGCGTGACCGCAATCTGCTGGTCCAGCGCGCGCAGGCGCGGGTGCTGCGGGCCATAGGTTGCCGCTTCCTCCTGCCGCGTGCTCTGCAACTGCATGAGCGCATTGGCGGTGCTAACAAGGATCGGTTCCTGCGACAGGGCGACCGCCGCCCGCGCATCCCCGCGCGATGCGGCGTCGCGCAGCGCGTCCGCCCGTGCCTGGGCTGCGGCAAGCCGGCCCTGTGCCTGGCTGAGATTGGCGGCCGTATCGGCAATCTGGCGTTCGATCAGCGGGCTTGAGGTACTGCCCTCACTGGTATTGGTCAGGCCATGGGCGGTATCGAAGGCATTGGCCTTTTCCACCGCATCCATCCAGCGCTGGCGCAGTTCCGCGGTGCGGCTGTCCAGCCATGCGGCCACGCGGTTGATGTCCGCCGTCTGGCGCGCCAGGGCCAGGCGCTGGTAGTTCGTCACCACCGCATCGGCCAGGGCGGCGGCACGCGCGGCATCGCCGTCCACCACGTTGATGTCGAGGATCTGGGTATGGGCCTCGGGGGTGATGGTCAGGTTGTTGAGGAAGGCATCCTCGTCCCGCGCGCGCTGCACCGCGGGGTCCACCGGCTGTGCTGCGTGGCACAGGAAGCCAAGCCCCATATGGCACAGCCTGTCACGCAGCCCGACATGGGGGGCGGCAGCCGGGGGCGGCAGCTGGGCCAGCACGGCGGCGGCCACGTCACGTGAATGGATCATCGCCGCCTCGGTCTGGACCAGCGAGTCATCCGGCGGGGCCTGGTTCTGCTGCTGGCCATTGGGGGCCAGCGGGTCCTGCTGCGCACGACCGGACACCACCACCGTGGCGGTGGCGGTATAGCGCGGCTTGAGCGTCATCATGACTGCCCCCCCCGCGACCAGCACGCCAAGCACCGTCAGCACGAAAAGCAGCCGGTGCCGCAGAAAGGCCCGCACCGTCTGGCGGATGACGAGACCCACGTCCTGTGCTGTCCATGACATTGAAGTGGCCCGTCCCTGTAAGGAAACATAATTCATGCTGATTACCCGGCAAGTTTCCGCGAGATGGAGGATGCAGACGTGGCGCGCATCCTGCGCTGCAGATACAGCAGCACGTAAAAACCGAATACCGGCAGCCCCAGCAGGTAACGCCGCCACAGCCTGCGCGGTTCACGCACCAGCCGCACCAGCCATTCCAGCCCCATGTTCGCCACCCATCGCGGCGGGCGGTGCACATGGCCTGCCGCATGATCGACCAGCGCGCCCGCCGTCAGCATCACACCGGAGGGGATATGGTCCATGTTGTCGCGCAGCCAGCTTTCCTGGCGTGGCATGCCCATGGTCAGCAGGATGATGTCGGGCCGGGTTTCATGCAGGCGCGCCAGCAGCTGCGTGGCCTCAGGCGAACCGGGCGTCTGGTCAAAGAAACCATGCTGGGTGCCCGCCGTGCGCACGCCATAACGCGCGGAAAACGCGCGGGCCGCCTTTTCCACCACGCCGGGCTTTCCGCCAATCCAGAACACCGAGGCCTCCGGCCCCAGTTGCGACAGCACCGGCCCGATCCATTCCGGCGGCGTGGTGCGCGGCAGGTGGCGGCCCGTCAGCATCATGCCGGCAAGCTGCACCCCCGCCCCGTCACAGAACGCGATATCGGCCCGGCGGAACAGGGTACGCAGCCAGGTCTGGCGTTGTGATACCACGGCCATATGCGCATTGGCATTGACGATGACCAGCTTCTGGCGTGCCCGGACAGCGGTGACGACGCGTTCGATGATGTCCTCGCGTGATATGTCGCGCAGGGGCAGGCCCATGACATCGACAACCGTGTCATCCACCATGATTTCAGTATTTGCGTTCATTTTGAATACACCGTTCATCATCGGGTGAAATTGGGAGTTCAGAATGCATTGCGGCTAAAGATCTCGCGCTTCACGGTCAGGAAAATGATCTTGATGTCCAGCCAGATCGACCAGGCGCGTATGTATTCAAGATCCAGCACGACACGGCGGCGCAGGTCATCGCGCGTGACCAGTTCGCCACGCGATCCGTTGATCTGCGCCCAGCCGGTAATGCCGGGCTGCACGCGATGGCGCGCAACGTATTCTTCCATCGCCTCATGCAGGAGCTGGCCGCCGGCACGGGTCTGTGGCGCGTGCGGGCGCGGGCCGACAAGCGACATATCGCCACGCAGCACGTTGAACAGCTGGGGCAGTTCATCAATGCTCAGGCGCCGTATCCATCTGCCCACGCGCGTCACCCGCGGGTCGGTACGCGATGTCTGGCGGGCCGCGTCACGATCGGCCATGTCCGTATACATCGAACGGAACTTGAATACATCGAAGTAAAGATTGTTGTATCCCAGACGCGGCTGGCAGAACAGGACCGGCCCGCGGGAGTCCAGCTTGATCGCCAGCGCCACCAGCACCAGAACGGGGGAAAGCGCCAGCAGCAGCAGCATGCTTGCCGTAAGGTCGAAGGCGCGCTTTTCCAGCATGTCCCATTCACTCAGCGGGCGGCGCTGCAGCACGGTAAGCGAGAACGGCCCGAACCGTTCAACCGGCCAGCCATGGCAGTCTTCCGTCATCAGGGTCGGCACGACATAGACATCCGCCAGCATGCCGCGCAGGCGCCACAGTTCCTCCATGACATGCTGCTGGCCGCCCTCCTCGGGGGAGAAGTTCATGATGACCGCATCAATCCCCTCCTCACGCGCCCGCACGACCAGTTCCTCTACCGTGCCATCCACCTTCCCGCCCCGGTCATCAAACAGGCCGACCAGACGGAAGGAACGCTGCATGCCGGCATTGATGCGCGCGGCCATGCGGAGTGCCGCAGGGCCGGAACCGATAATGGCGACCCGGCGCGCCAGGCGGTGCGCCACCGCATCGGTATGCAGCAGGTAGGTCCCCACGATCCGTTCCGCCGCCAGCATGAGCGCCACGAACACCAGCCATTCCGATGCACGGCGCAGCGTGACCCCCATGGGCCAGGACAGCATGAGCAGGACACCACAGAAAACCATCGCGCCGAACAGCACGGGCGGCAGCAGGTAACGCAGCTGGGCGGAGAGCCGCGTCACATCGGGAATGTCAAGCAGCGGGACATTGCGGGGGAACAGAAAAAACGCCCCTGCCGCCATGATGTTGGCCAGCAGGAGCGCCCCGGACAGTTCAGGCATGTCATAAAGACGCTGCCAGGCAATGCACGCCATGACGGCAAGGCAGACACACAGCGCATCCGACAGGATCACGATCTGCGGCAGGACGGGGTGACGGTAGGAAAAGCTGCCGTCATCAGCCCGGCGCCCCAGATGCGGGAGCCTGAGCCTGCTTTCACCCATCGTGGATAGCGACAGGTCGGGTTCGCCGTTCTTCAACTGCCTGAGTGCCTCGCTCATCTTGAAACATCTCCTGTCGACGCGGAATACGACCTGACGCCGGATTAAGGCCTTGCCCGTCATTTTCCGCACTGCACAATCGAGTGCGAAAAAACCCCCGTTTTATTGTTATTATTCCAGACTCGGTACTACCCGGCCCGATCTGGCAATACTCTGCCTGTTTTGGGGCCAAAATATGTCATGCACACAATACAGTAACATAAGTCCCCCATCCCTTCATTTTCATAAAAAATTAACCAATCCGGCAAACCGTTATTATTACGTAACGAGTAAGCCCGCACGACCCTCCGCCATCTTCTTTTCCACGCTCACCGCTTCCCCACAGGTCCATGCGAACCCATGGGGGCCCTGCCCTACTGCCGGCCGTACGTGTCCTCGAAACGGACGATATCGTCTTCCCCCAGATAAGGCCCGGACTGCACTTCGATCAGGGTCAGGGGAATACGGCCGGGGTTTTCCAGCCGGTGCATACACCCTAACGGCAGATAGACACTTTCGTTTTCCTGCAACAGAAGTTTTTCATCGTCGCGCGTCACCACTGCGGTACCGCTGACAACAACCCAGTGTTCCGCGCGATGGAAATGTTTCTGCAACGAAAGTTTCTGCCCCGGATACACCACGATCCGCTTGACCTGGAAACGCTCGCCCTGGATCAGCCCTTCGTAAAAACCCCAGGGCCGGTAACAGCGGTTGTGAATATCGGCCTCCGGCCTGCGGCTGGCCTTGAGCTGAGCGACCAGCGCCGATACATCCTGCGCGTAGTCACGATGGATGGCCAGCACCGCATCGGATGTGACAACCAGCGCCACATCCGTCAGCCCCGCCACCACGGTCAGCATGCCCTCGCTGCGCACGTAGCAGTTATGGGACTGTTCCAGCACCACATCGCCCGCCACCACATTGCCCCGCGCATCCTTGTCACCCAGTTCCCACAGCGAATTCCAGTTGCTGACATGGCTCCAGCCCAGATCCGCCGGTATGACGACGGCCCGGTCGGTACGCTCCATCACCGCATAGTCAATGCTGACGCTGGGGCAGCGCAGGAATGCCGCCGCATCAAGACGGCGGAAGGTCAGGTCGCTCTGGCTGTGGGCCAGCGCCGCGCGCACGCATTCCAGCACAGCGGGTTCATGCCGCGCCAGTTCCGCCAGCAGAAGCGAGGCCGGGGCCATGAACATGCCGGCATTCCACAGATAGCCCCCATCCTTGAGCATTTCGGTAGCCCGCAGCCGGTCCGGTTTTTCAACAAAACAGGCCACCCGGTGCGCATCCATAACGCCACCATCCGGATGCAGCGGCGCACCGGTCCGTATGTAGCCATAGCCGGTTTCCGGCGCGTCGGGCCGGATGCCGAATGTCACGATATAATTCTCACGCGCGGCCTGTGCCCCTTTTTCCAGTGCCGCCGCCAGGCGTTCGGGGTGGCGGAAGGACGCATCGGCCGCCATGATCCACAACAGGGTGTCAGGGTCCTCGCGTGCCGCCAGCAGGGCGGCGGCGGCAATGGCCGCAGCCGTGTTGCGCGCGGCGGGTTCAAGGATGATGCGCCCGTCCTCGCAGCCACTTTCACGCAGGCTTTCAGCCACGAGGAAGCGGTGCTCGTTGTTGCAGACCACGATCGGGGGGGCAAAGTTTTCCCCCGTCGCGCGCCGCAGCGTCTCGCCTATCATGGTGCGCTCCGATGTCAGCGCCCAGAACTGCTTGGGGTGGCTGGCACGCGAGACAGGCCACAGGCGCGTGCCCGTCCCACCCGACAGGATGACGGGCGTGATGGTGCGCCCGCTGGCCTGCGCGGGGGGAATGTGTACATCCGTTACTGTCATAAAAGTCATGGATCGCAACTCCGTCGTGCAGATTTCATGATATGCGTATCCGCGGCCATGGCCACGGAACGGCATCTTTCGTGCCAGCCATTCCTGTCGGGGAGGAACTTAGGCCTATTTTTTTTGTCAAGAATGTGGTGCGCAAACATATTTTCGTCGTGTTCATGCCCTTGTGTAGCTTTTGCATGACACATTCCGCGTTACGGAACATGCACCCGTCATTACTGTGGGTTTCATTCAAACTGCTTTGAAAGCTTTGGGTTCGCGCCTGTTAGGGATAATAGGGCGCGGGACATAATCAGGGAGGTCCAGGTGCGAATTGCTATGATCGGTGGGGGCTACGTCGGGTTGGTCTCCGGTACGTGCTTTGCTGAATTCGGCACGGATGTTGCCATTGTTGAAACCAACCCGGACCGGCTGGCCGCCCTGCGGGAAGGGCGCATACCGATTTATGAACCCGGCCTTGACCGCCTTGTGGCGGAAAACGTGGAGGCGGGCCGCCTGACCTTTGGCGATGACATGGCCGCCGCCGTAAAGGGGGCGGATGCCGTGTTCGTGGCGGTAGGCACCCCTTCGCGCCGGGGCGACGGGCAGGCCGATACAAGTTACGTCTATGCGGCGGTCGAGCAGATTGCCCGCGTAGCGGAAGGCTATACCGTTATTGTAACAAAATCGACGGTCCCCGTGGGCACCGGGCGCGAGATTGCGCGGATCGTGCGGGAAACGCGGCCGGACCTTGATTTCGACGTGGCCTCGAATCCTGAATTCCTGCGCGAAGGCAACGCCATCGTGGACTTCATGAAGCCCGACCGCGTGGTGATTGGCACGGATCAGGACAAGCCCGGCGGCACCCAGCGCGCGCAGGACATCCTGCGCAAGCTCTACCGCCCGCTTTACCTGCTGGAGCGGCCGATCGTCTTTACCGGGCTGGAAACGGCGGAACTGATCAAATACGCCGCCAACTCGTTCCTGGCGATGAAGATCACCTTCATCAATGAAATCTCGGACCTGTGTGAAAAGGTGGGCGCGGATGTGAACGATGTTGCCCGCTCCATCGGGCTGGATGGACGCATTGGCAAGAAATTCCTGCACCCAAGCCCCGGCTTTGGCGGGTCGTGCTTCCCCAAGGATACACGCGCCCTTACGGCCATCGGGCGCAATGCGGGCTCTCCCGTGCGGCTGATCGAAACCACCGTCTCGGTCAATGAAGCGCGCATGAAGGCCATGGGCGAGCGCATTATCGCCTTTGCCGGTGGCGATGTGCGCGGCCTTACGATTGGCGTGCTGGGGCTGACCTTCAAGCCCGAGACCGATGACATGCGCGAGGCGGCGTCCATCGTGATCCTGGACCAGCTGGACAGGGGCGGCGCGCATATCCGTGCATTCGACCCCGCCGGCATGCAGACCGCCCGCCCGGTACTGCCCAAGGCGGTTACTTACTGCAGGGATGCGATGGATGCGATGGAGGGCGCGGATATTCTGGTCGTTCTTACGGAATGGAACGAATTCCGTGCCTTTGCCCCTGAAAAACTCAAGAAGCAGATGAAGGGCCGCAAGATCGCGGACCTGCGGAACATCTGGGACCCGCAGGCCATCAGGGAAGCGGGATTTGACTATATCTCGCTTGGCCGGCCCGACGTGCGGGCCGCGTCCTGATTACATGGGCAACCCGGGCCATGGCAGCATGGCCCGGACCGCCCGGGGACTGCTTCAAAACCACATTGACAAACACGAATCTTATGAACGCCGCCTTTCCCAAAAAAGGCGGCGTTCCCTGATGCTTTTTGGAACAAGCTTCAGCATTCCGGATCGGGCGGATCACACCAGGCGGAAATCTCGCCCACCAGACGGATCAGGAATGACAGAGCCTGCGCCGGAGCGCCATCGCCACCTGACGGATCATGGCGGGCAGGAAGGCAGGCCGCCTTATGATCCGCCGCACGATCGCCCCCACCGCGCCCGCACGCAGGGCCACGGATACGAAATGGGAATCATCCAGCCGCTGCAGCCCTGCGGCGCGCCGGTGCAGCAGGTCAACCAGCACCGGGTCATCGCAGATCCGCGGATCACGCGCCAGCGCCAGCGCGGTATCATGCATGTCCCGATAGGCGATGGTGGTGCGTGACATGCCCGATGCCCGCCCGCTCACGCTTCCCTGGCGCTGGGTATAGAGATAGCTCGCGTGGTCCGTCAGGCAGAACCGCCCCCCTGCCAGCAGGAAGGAGACCATAAGTAGAAAGTCCTCCCCATGGCGTACCAGGGGATCGTAACGTATGGCCTGCTCACGCAGGAATTCCCGACGGAAAACCGGCTTGAGCAGCCCCCAGTCGAACCCTTCCCCGCCCGACAGGTTATGGCCAACATAGTCGCGCAGGCTGACCGGTGCCTGCGGCACCCTGCCCGCGCCCATTGCCCGGCCCGTGACCTGACCCGCAGCCGCGTCGTAATAGGCCAGGTCATCGGCTACGCCATCACAGTCGCCCTGTGCCGCGCGCGCCATGATCACATCCAGCCGGTCGGGTGCAAAGGCGTCATCCGCGTCCAGAAAGGCGACCCAGTCCCCCTTTGCCGCATCCAGCCCCACATTGCGTGCAAGCGACGGGCCACCGTTGCGGGGGGTGGAAAGCAGCCGGATACTGTCATGCCCGCGCTCCAGCCTGCGCAGTATCTCGGGCGTACCATCCGTGGAGCAGTCATCCACCACGATTATTTCCAGTGGCGGCCTTGTCTGTTCCAGGGCCGAACCGATGGCCCGCATGATGAAGGCCTGGGCATTGTAGGTGGTAATGATAAGGCTGACGGACATGGGCGTGTTCATGATGGGCGTCCTGTCATGCTGTCGTAGATGTCTTCCAGTTTTCCGGCCCAGCGTGACAGGTCATGCTGTTGTGCCACAAACGGGGGGCCGGCTGCGGACAGGCGCGCGGCAAGACCGTCATCGCGCAGGATGGCCAGCAGATGGGCACTGAGGGCCGCCACATCCCCTTCGGCAAAGGCAAAGCCGGTTTCACCATTCAGGATGCCTTCGGTCGCGCCCCCTCGCGCGGATGTCACGACCGGCACGCCACTGGCCTGCGCTTCCAGCAGCACAAGCCCCATGCCTTCCGCATCCCCATTGCGCGCCGTGACACTGGGCAGGCAGAACACGCGCGCTTCCTGCAGCAGGGGCTGCATCTGGGCTGCCGAATAGCGGCCGTGGAAGGTGATCCCTTCCATATCCGCCGCCATGGCGGACAGTGCGCTACGCTCGGGGCCATCCCCCGCAATGACCAGACGTGCCTGCGGCATCTGCGCGCGCACGGTACGGAAGGCCTCGATCAGATAACGGCAACCCTTCTTTTCCACCAGCCGGCCCGCGAACAGGATGACCGGCTCCCGTTCGGCCACGGGCCTGCCCGTATGCCGGAAGCGCTGCACATCAATCCCGATGGGGCAGACATGGATGCGCTGCGGGGGAAGCCCCGCGCGGATGGCGGCCTCGCGGATACTGTGGGAGACGGCAACAAAACTGACCCGGCGTTCGGCCGCAAGCCGTTCAAGCCTGCGCGGATAGGCCCGCCACCGCCGCCCGCCGCCGCCAGAGGCAAACCAGTGCATGTGGGTTGTGATGTCGGAACCATGCAGCGTAACCAGCAGTGGCACGCCAAGCGCGCGCGCCACCGGCCATGCCTCCACCCCGTCAAAACCGAAATGGGCGTGCACCAGGGCGGGCGCGACATCACGCATCAGCCGCAGCATGCCGGGCACCGGGCGGTCAAGATAGCGCGAACCCATGCCGATCAGGCGCTGCAGCAGGGTTGGCGGCCCGTCATGCAGCGCACGCACCGCCATGCCATCAAGCGGAAGCTGCCCGATCGTGCGCTCACCGGTCAGCACCGGCCGCCAGCGCCGCAATGCACGGGCCTGGTCGCGCACGAAGGTTTCCGAAATGGGCAGGATCTGGGTCCGGTAGATCGCAACATAGGGCCGGGACGGGCCGGATGCCAGGGCGCCATCCCCCGGGGACACTGCCACGGTCATGCCGCCACGGCCTGCGGGCTGGCCATGGTGGAGGCGCTGCCCCGGTGGCATGCCCGGTCCGTGCGCGAGGATTCACGGCCAAAACGCCGTACGACCGGGGCAAGCAGCACGCCCAGCACCGCATCCTTTTTCATGGCCCGGGGGCCAAACGTCCAGAACGAGCGTTCACTATAGCCGCCTGCGCGCACCAGGCGGGCAAAGGCCGCGATCCGGCGCGGCAGGCTGGCGGAGCAGACCTCCGCCCGCGCGCTGTAGAGAGGTTCCAGCGACCGCCATGCCGCCGCTGCCGCGCGTGCGCGCGTGCGCAGTTCCTCCGGCAGCGCCGCATCCTGCGCCAGGTCGGCGAAAAGGTTGCTGTCCTGCACGGTCATGCGGGCAAGATAGCGGTAGGTATCGGCCCGGTCTTCCAGACGGTAGCGCCAGCGGTCGATGAAGGTGGGGCTGGTGCGCTTGCCCGAACCGACCGTATTGCCGCCATGTATGCGGTATTCGGCCAGTTCCTCGTCCAGATAGGCAATGCTGCCAAGGCCGGATGCGACAAGGAAGAAATACAGGTCATGCCCCATCTCCTTGCCCGGATTGTAATGGTCGCGCATGCGTGGCCACAGCGCCGCCGCAGGCTTGAGCACGCTGCGGAAAGTCTGCATGAAGCCGTATGAAAAGCTCCAGGGCTGTAGTGTCAGCGGGCGGGCAATGGCGGGCATGGGCGCAGTGGCGTAGAAGGTGGAGATGTCATTGCGCCGCGCATCAACCAGACGCGCGTTGTGAAAGACCATCATCACATCGGAATCATCCGCGAAGGCACGCCGGACCTTTGCCAGATTGTCGGGTTTCCAGAAATCATCCTGATCACAGAACGAAATCAGGTCCCCCGATGCAAGCCCGACGGCCCGCATGAAGTTGCCCTTGTAACCCAGCCGTTCGGGATTGCGATAAATCCGGACGGGGAAAGGCGCGTTACGCGCGAAATCCGCCGCAATGTCCAGTGTCGCGTCGGTTGATCCGTCATCGGTTATGATCAGTTCAGCGGGCAGGCACGTCTGCGCGGCCAGGCTGTCAAGCTGCTCGCGGATATGGGCCGCGCCATTATAGGTTGCCATGACAACCGAAATGCCGGACCCGCCCTTACCTGCCTCACTCATGTCCATCGCTCTTTCCTCTACTCGGCGCAGGCCATGCCTGCGGTCATACATGCGTGTCGGGATAGTCCTGCGGCGTAAGGATGCGCTGCACGATCTCGGGCCAGCTATGGGCCTCGAGTTCTATCGGGTCGGAAAACCGCAGGGCATCCCCGATCGCCTGCCCGATGGATCGCGCATCGCCCGGCCGGTAGCCAAAGCGCCCCGCGGTCTCATTCAGCGCGAAATCCGGGCAGACGGCAGGAATGCCGAACAGCGCGAACTGGCGCAGCTTGAGCGACGTATCCAGCAGGTAGCGCGGCGTATTGGCGTCACGATACGGGGCCACGCCAAAACTGGCATGCTGCAGATAGGCCAGCGTGCGCTCGAACGCCATTTCGGGATGGATGATGATGTTGGGCGCGTCCAGCCCGTCGGCGGCGTGCCCCGCGCCAATGATGTGAAAATCGATATCGGGGCGCAGCTGCGCCGCAAGCTGGAAGAATGTCCTGTCAAACAGCATCGAACCGATCGAGACACAGCTGATGCGCCCCGGCCGGTAGGGATCGGGATATGTTGCATCGGCAATGCTGCGGTCAATGCCGTGTGGCGCGAAAACGGCCGAACGGGCATGCGGCAGGCGCTCCAGCAGGTAGCGCGAGGGCATGCGAACCGTATCGATCATGTCGAAATTGCGCACGAAATCCTTCTTGATCGTATCCGCACAGCCTACGACCTCCAGATCATCGGACATCAGGTAAATAATACGCGCATCCGGATTAAGTTTCCTGACATCGGCAATAAATATTGGTGCCATGCCGGATTCAATAAAAACGGTATCCGCACGCCGTATCCACCTGCGCGCGATGGCGGGCAGCATCCGCCGGTAAAGCCAGAACAGCCCCCGTTCCACCGGGGCCAGCGCCGCCCGGCGCAGGTTGAACGGGTGCCAGGGCATGCGCCACAGATAACATTCGACCCCGTCAACCACTTCCACCCGGTTGGCGCGTTCCACCAGGTTCGCGCGCGTGTCACCGCGCCGCAGCGAAAGGGCACTCAGCCCTATGGACAGGAACGCGACCGGCCCCCTGCGCGCCATTTCCGCCGCGATAAAATGGATACTTGCCTTACGGAGACTGCGGAAATCATGAACGGAAATAAACAGGGACCGTGTCATGGAAAAGGAGACTCCTGTCTTGCGCCGTCCCGCACGCATGCGGGCATGACGGGGCAGCGGCATGCGGTTCAGCCGCGACTGCGTGGTTCATCCAGGGCCACGACACCCCCGACCCTGTGGAACGCCTGAATCGACCCCCGGATTAAGGCAGCATGATGACAAGTTCGTGCCCTGATGGTGGCGTCGAGACAAAGAACTGTGTGAGCATATTTTACGTGTTTTCCACATTTATATTCTGTTAGGCTCTGCCGGCCATTGCATAAACACTGTCTTCGCCTCAACCACGCCATATCTTGCGCCGGGGGAAACCGAATAATGCCATCCGTGACAGAAACGTCGGGAACGGAACGGAATTATCTGCACCAGTTGACATCCCTGCGCGGTGTCGCCTGCCTGATCGTGCTGTTTGGCCATGCCATACAGGTGTTTCGTTACAACCAGCCCCGACGCCCGGCGCCACAGGCCATGATGCATGATCTCGTGACCTATGCCTTCAATGCGGAAGCGGCTGTTGTCCTGTTCTTTGTATTGAGCGGATGCGTGCTGTCGCTGTCGTTACGAAAATATACACATATGACCGGACGCATTATTGGCAGTTTTTATGTAAAGCGCATCTTCCGCATCTACCCGCTGCTATGGTTTTCCATCATCCTTGCCATTGCCAGCATGGTCATTGCGCGCGGCTGGGCGGGCGATGGCGTATTTGTGGGCTGGCTGTCACGCAACCTGCAGACACCGGTTTCCATCCGCAATACCGTTGCCTCAGTCACGGGCCTGTTCACCCGCTATAACGGCCCGATGTGGTCGCTGCGTGTTGAACTGATGTATTCCGTGGTGTTTCCGCTGCTGTTCGTGCTGGTCCGCACGCCCCGGCTGCGCGTCGTGACACTGGTGGTGCTGGCTGCCATTGCCCTGCTGCCCCTGCCGCATGAGGTGGGAACGGTCTTTGCCCTGTCCTTCGGGCTGGGGGCGCTGATCCCGCTTCTTCCCGCCACCCTGCCCCGCCGGCACGGACTTTATGCGCTGCTGGCGGTCGGCGTACTTTTATATGACCGTTACGCCCTTGCGCCATTCGCCCTGCCCGAACGCATTGCCGACATGATCGAGACGGCAGCCGCCTTTGTCGTGATCCGCGACCTGTATGCATCGGGGCGGCAGTACCGCTTCCTGCTCAGCAAGCCGGTCATCGCGGTGGGTGAACTCTCGTATGGCATCTACCTTCTGCATCTGCCGGTCATGCTGATCGTGTTCAGCCTGGCTGGCCACGTCCTGGGCACGCCTGCCATTCTCTCCCATCCCACGCCTGCGCAGTTCGGGCTGGGAATGGTGACGGCTGTCCTGACCACGGCGCTGGCGGCGCTGACCTATACGGTGCTGGAACTGCCGCTGCATAATATGGGGCGCCGCCTGGGCCGGAGCATACTCAGCCCGGCGGCGGCCAGCCCCGCCCCCATTGCTTCAGGACAGGGGGCGGATACGCATGTCTCTCGCGTCTGACACCCCATTCCTTGCATTCGCGGCCGCCCCCGCGCGCGCCGCTGCCCGTCCCGCCACCCGCGCGCCAGCGCTGTCACGGGCGGATGGCGTCTCATGGCTGGTGGTGGCGGGGGCGGTGTTCAACCTTGCCCTGTGCTTCATCAACACGCGACATGTCATCACGGTCCACAGTTCCGAAATCGCCCTGTGCGAACTGGCCATAATCTTCCTGGCCTTTATCGAGGTCCGCAATACCATATCCCCCGCCGTGGTGCGGATCACGGCGGTCATGCTGTGTTTCGAGATCGGGGCAAAACTCATCAATCCCCGGCTTGACCTGAAAATCCTGCATGACCTTGCCATCGCCTACCTGTTCTACCAGCTGGGCACGCGCTCCACCCTGCGCTCGGGGGAACGGACCATGTGGGTGCTCATGGCGATGATCCTGTTCATCGGATTTTTCGAGCTGCTGTTCACCAACCTGTTCGGCATGGTGTTCGATGTCTGGACCTATTACGTCAACAAGGGCGTGATCAGCACCAGCACCGTCAATTACAGCAATACCAACCTGTTCATCAGCGGCAACCGGGGGGCGGCGGCGTCGCGTACCTTCTTCCAGTCCATATTCGGCTCGCACCGCGTGTCCTCCCTGTTTCTGGAGCCGGATTCACTGGGCAACTTCTCGGCCATAGGCTTTGCATGGTGCCTGAGCACCAGCCTTGGCTCTCGCCTGCGCCATGCGTTCCTGTTCTTCCTGTCCGCGCTGTGCTTCGTGCTGGCGGATTCCCGCTTCGCCTCGGGCTGTGCCATGGCCATGATCGGGCTGCGCATGACGCCGCTCTACCGCTCGCGCTTCGTGGTCTTTGCCATGCCGGTCGCGGTCATGATGGGGCTGATGCTGCAGGGTGCCAATCATGAAATGCCGGGCATCCTGCCTTCCATCATCGGGGATAATTTCTCGGGACGGCTGCTGTTTTCGGGGCGGCTGCTGGATTACTGGTACCTGCCGCAATGGTTCGCCATGGCCCCGTCACAGGTCTATACGGCCGATACCGGCTATGCCTACATCATCAACAATCTGGGCCTGCCGCTGACGCTGTTCCTGCTGGCGCTGTTCGCCATGCATCCGGCGCGCACGGAATCCGCCGTGTCGATGAAGGCGATGATTTCGCTCTATTTCGCCACATCGCTGTGCATCGGGGCCTCGGTCTTCACCATCAAGACGGCGGCACTGCTGTGGTTCCTGTATGGCACCACAAACAGTGTCGTAACCCCGGCGGACGCGCCCGCGGCCACGACGGCACGCCTGAAATATTTTCGCTTCAACCGCTTCTCCCCCTCACCGGAGCATGGTGCATGAAACGACCTTTTCCCGACCGCATCGGTCGCTGGCTTGCGGGCTGCGTGGGGGTGGCGGCACTTGTGCTGCCCACCCTCCATCCCGCCATGGCCCAGACCTGGCGGGGCGTGAACCTGGCAGGAGCGGCCTATTCATCCTCCAGGCTGCCGGGGCGGTACGGGTACGACTATATCTACCCAAAGCCCAGCGAAGTGGACTATTTTACCCAGGCGGGCATGAACATATTCCGCCTGTCAGTGCTGTGGGAGCGCCTGCAACCCGGCCTGAATGGCCCGCTGGATGAAGGGGAACTGCGGCGCGTGCGCCAGTTCGTCAGCTACGCGCGGGACAGGGGGGCCAGCACGGTTCTCGACATTCACGATTATGGCCGTTACCGGGGGCAGGAAGTCGGTTCCACCGCCGTGCCGGATGCGGCCTTTGCCGATCTGTGGTCACGGCTGGCCCAGGCATTCGGCACGGATAGCCATGTGCTGTTCGGACTGATGAACGAACCCCAGCAGCATTCAGCCCAGGCATGGAAGAACAGCGTGCAGGCCGCGATCGACGCGATACGCAAGACAGGAAGCCACAATACCATCCTTGTGCCTGGCATCGGCTGGGACGGGGCGCAGTCCTTTGCGTCGCTTAACGGGCCAAGCCTTGGCACGCTTACGGATCCGGCCCATAATCTGGTTTATGAAGTGCACGAGTATTTTGACACCGATGCGTCAGGCACAAAGCCTGCCTGTATCTCACGCGATCAGGCTGTTGCCCGGCTCCAGTCCTTTACCGACTGGCTGCGTGCCCACAGGGCCCATGGCTTCCTGGGGGAATTCGGGGTCAGCCGCCAGCCCGAATGCGTGGCCCTGCTAGCGCCCCTTCTCTCCCATATGCGGGAAAATGCCGATGTATGGTCCGGCTGGACCTACTGGGCGGCGGGTCCATTGTGGGGCAACTACATGTTCACGCTGGAGCCCGACCATGGCGCCGACCGGCCCCAGATGCAGGCCATCCGGCCCTTCCTTGGCAAAAGCCGCTGAATTTCAGATCATGGTATTCTCAACAGGGACACAGGAACCCCACGCATGGATATAAAAACGTTCAACATCAAAGGTCTGGTGTTGCTGACCCCGCCCCGCTTCGAAGATGATCGTGGCTATTTCACGGAAACCTATAATGCCGCCCGCCTGAAGGAAATCGGCATTACCGAACCCTTCGTACAGGACAATCACAGCCTTTCGCGCCAGCGCGGGGTCGTGCGCGGCCTGCACTGCCAGTTGCCCCCACATGCGCAGGGCAAGCTGGTGCGCTGCACACGGGGCAGCATATGGGACGTGGGGGTGGACATACGCGCAGGCTCCCCCACATTCGGGCAATGGGTGGGGGAAACCCTCTCGGCAGAAAACGGGGCGCAGCTCTGGATTCCCGCAGGCTTCCTGCACGGGTTCTGCACGCTGACGGACAATGCGGAAGTGCAGTACAAATGCACCGATTTCTGGAACCGTGAATGTGAACGTTCCGTCCGCTGGGACGACCCGCTGCTTGCAATCGACTGGCCGGTCGCCGCAGGGGAGGCGATCGTATCCGCCAAGGATGCCCAGGCACTGGCTTTTTCCAGCGTGGATGACTGGTTTACCCACACAGCCGACGCATGAGCGTGCAGGTTCCCTTTTCCTGTCATTGAAGAAGAAAACATATCGAGATGCAGTCATCCATTCTGGTAACCGGCGGCAGTGGCCAGCTTGCCTGCGCGCTGGCCGCGCATGCGGATGTAATACGGGTGGGCCGCCCGGATCTTGACTTTGACCGCCCCGATACGATCGATACCGTGCTGCGGGCACACCGGCCCGCGATTGTGGTCAATGCCGCGGCCTGGACGGCAGTGGACGCGGCGGAATCCCATATGGAGGAGGCCGACCGCGCCAACCACACGGGTCCTGCCCGCATGGCGGCACGATGTCGGGAGATGGGAAGCCGGTTCATCCATATCTCGACGGATTACGTATTCAGCGGTGACAAGGGCAGCCCCTATGTGGAGTCTGACCCGGTGGACCCGCGCTCGGTCTATGGCAGCACGAAGGCGGCAGGCGAGCAGGCGGTACTGGCAGCATGCCCCGACAGTATCATCCTGCGCACGGCATGGGTCTATTCCCCCTATAACCGCAACTTCGTACGCACCATGATCGAGGCCGCAGCCAGACGCCCCGAACTGCGCGTGGTCAGTGACCAGATCGGCAACCCGACCAGTGCGGACGCGCTGGCGGATGTGATCATGCACATCATTGCCCGCATCCGCGATACGGGATGGCGGCCGGAATACGCCGGCATTTACCATGCGGCGGGCGAGGGCAGCGCCAGCTGGTACGAACTGGCCTGTGCCGCGATAAAGGCGGCGGCACGGCACGGCAATCCTGAGCCCGTGATTGAACCCATTACCACGGCGGACTGGCCCACCCCCGCCCACCGCCCGCATGATGCGCGGCTTGACTGCACGCGGCTGAAACAGGTCTTTGACTGCGCGCCCGGCCCCTGGCGGCCGGAAGTGGAACGGGTTGTGGGGGAACTGATGGCACGCCAGCAGCCCTGAATCCCTCCCCTGCGCCAGCCATCAGGCAAGTGTTGGTGGGGCTGCTTTCAGGCGGCTTCAGGGACCGTCGCCTTTTTTTGGAAAAGGCGACACCCGGAGCATCCTGCCCATCCGTTACCGATGGGTTCCACATGAACACTCATACACCACCCCATGCCAGTCGCAGGCGCTCCCCGGCACGGCGGGCTGCGGCGCGGTACAGTTGACTGCGCGAGACCTCACCGGAGAAACGCGCAAGTTCCCGACGCAATGCGCTACGCGGCATGAAATAATGCCGGACAAAATGGGTATGCCGCAGCAGGCTGGCAATATAACGTTTACGATCCAGTACCGGATGAATGAAGGCAGGCCCGACTGGCGGGGCGACCAGATCCGTTTCCAGCACGGGCGGGAACCAGTTATAGCGCGTAACATCGCCATAACGCGCCAGCGGCACGAAGCTCAGGCCCGCCGCGGCCACCTCCGATGCCACAAAGGCTTCCCCCAGCGGCCAGAACGCAATCCCTGCGCCATTATCTGCCGACATGGCAAGCCGCCTGCCCGCCAGATGGGACAGCGCCCGGGCTGAAAAAAACGAAATACAGTTAAGGGATGCACGCAACCGCCCGGCGGGATAGACCCCGGCATGAAAGCGCGCCCAGTACCATCGTGGCCCTGATGAAATGGGATGGGCCACAAAATCGGCGCCATCGGCCATCATGGCCGCCAGCAGGCATTGGCCATCACCCGTAATACAGGCATCATATTCCACAAACAGGTAATAATCATAATCCGGAATGCGGTCATGTACCTGGTAATGGGTATAATCAGCATTCCACCAGATCAGGCTGCCCTTTTCAAAACGGTTGGCAAATCCCATGGCCACCATATCCGCATTACAGGTACGCAGTACGCGGTCATGCGCAACGGTACCGACAAATCCGTTCGTTTCGTCAACGGATACAAAAATATCCGTATCGGGGAAGGTGGACTGCAACCGCCTGAGCTGTCGGTGGACAAAACTGTCCCATGCATATGTCTTCAGCACAACCGCACATTTTCTGGCTGTGATCACGTCCGGCACTCCACAGGATCGGGTCGATTCATATGTAAAGGAGGAGATGAATATTTTACACTTTCTTCAACATGAATATGTCCTATAGACATGCCGATTTTATAATTTTCAATCATGCATGAATTTAACGGTGTTTTTTCAAAAATTGTATACTTCTCCATGTTACACATGTCACATAAACGTGTGGTAAATAATATATTTATATTTCCGGTGAACTTGTACTGACCGTTCGAGTTTAGTATTGGCTGCACGGACACGCGGTTTTTCTGCACCTGCGGACAGATGTGGCCATCGGATTTCAGGAAGCGGAATATAAAGATGACAGAAATGTCGTATCCGGAAATATCGTTCATTCGTTCCAATATTCCGAAGATAAGCCAGTTGTCCGATGGCATCATCGCAATGGAAGCATCCGGCATCTACACCAATTACGGCCCGATCAACCAGAAGTTCGAAACACGTCTGGTTGAACAGATGTTTGGCGGGGTGGGCCGGTGTGTCACGGTATGCAATGCCACGATCGGCCTTATGATGGCGCTGAAATATGCCACCCGGCATACTGATCCGGCCCGGGCACGTTACGTCATCATGCCATCCTTTACTTTTGCCGCGGCTGCCCATGCCGTATTATGGGCCGGTTTTACACCACTGTTCTGTGATATTGATCCACTGGACTGGATGGCATCACACCAGTCGGAAGATGACCTGCTACGCAAATATGATGGGCAGGTGGCTGCCGTCTTTCCTTACGCGACATTTGGCAATGCCATCGATATCGCGCATTACACGGAACTGGAAAAGACGACGGGGGTGCCTGTCGTCATTGATGCAGCGGCCTCCCTTGGCGCGCATGACGCGCAGGGCCGGGGGTTTGGAAGCGGGTCCCCACACGCCATTGTCTGTTCCCTGCATGCAACAAAAACAATGGGCATTGGCGAAGGCGGCTTCATATACGCGAACAACCCCGACATGATCGAAGCCCTGCGCGCGATGGGTAATTTCGGTTTCGGGCAGATCCGCCACGCCACCATGCCGGGACTCAATTCCAAACTGCCGGAAATCGGGGCCCTGCTTGCGCTGTCGGGACTGGACCATCTGGATGGCGTGATCAGAAAGAAAGTACAGATAGAGCAGCTTTACTATGAACTGCTGCACGGCCTTGAATTCCAGCACCAGCGCGGTACGCGTACATCCTACCAGTTCCTGCCCGTACGCCTGCCCGCCCATCTTGTTCCCCATCGCGGCGCCATACTTGAACGCATGAAAAACAGGCGGATCGGGACATCCACCTACTTCTCCCCCCACCTGCACGAGCAGAGCTATTTCTCCACCCACAGCCAGGCAGGCGATCTGGGCGCGACACGCGCCCTGTCCGCTTCCATCGTGTCACTCCCCCTGTGGCATGAAATGACACCGGAGATGGTGCAGTACGTATGCCGGGAATTCCTGGATGCCTGCGCCGCCTACGATATGTAGAAGCCCCCCGCTCCCCCAACCCTGCGGAAAACGGATATATACGCCATGCCATCCTATCCCCTGACACCCGTCCTGATCGCCGGTGGTGGTCCGGCGGGGATTGCCCTGCTGCTTGCAGCCTCCCGCATGGGCGAACTGTCCCGCCTGCTGGATGAAGGCATTACCCTGGTTGAACAGGGCCACACCATCGGTTCCGGCATGCTGGGGCGCTATGTCATCAATTCCGACAGCGCGGCGGAAACCTTTGTCGATGCCCTGACCGACAATCCGGTACCCGAACTGGCCCGACTGCGCACCCACCCGCTGGTGGAGATGATCCAGGCCCATGGCAAGGACACCCTGCCCCTGCGGGTGGTGGCGGATTATCTGGATCTGGTGGGGCATGTCCTGACCGGACTGATCCGGAACCATCCGGCCTCCCGGCTTCTGACAGGCTGGCGGCTGGCAAGCCTGCGTCAGGACGACAGGGGGGAATGGGCCGCCCATCTTGTCTCGGCCGATGGGGCCGGGGCACAGCATGTCAGGGCGGCAAAGGTTGTTCTGGCACTGGGTGCCATACAGCCCGAATGCCGCCTGCATGATGAACAGGTGGGAGGGGCCGCGCTGCTGCCGCGTTACAGCGGCAGGCTCATGCAGTCCGATGACCTGCTTGCCCCTGATGGCATCAGCCGGCTGCGCACGCTGGTGGCCGGAAGCGAAAAGCCGAAGATCGCCATAATTGGCGGTGCCAGCAGCGCGCTGTCCGTTGCCCGGGTCATCCTACGGGATATGGGGAACCGGATCGTGCCGGGCAACCTGACGCTGCTGCACAGGTCCCGCCTGAAACTGTTCTACCGGACGGCAGAAGAGGCCCTTGCCGATGGCTATACCGATTTCGGCGCGGCCGATATCTGTCCGATCAGCCATTTTGTGTACCGCTTCGGGGGGCTGCGCTATGATTCGCGCAATCTGGCCATGCAGTTGATGGGCATTGCCAACGCCGCCCCCGAACCCCGGCTGCACACGATGCAGATGACAGGACATAATGACGGCGCGGTGCAGGCCACGCTGGACAGTGCGGATGCCCTTGTCGCCTGTCTTGGCTACCGCCCCCGGCGCGTGGCCATCATGGACCGTGACAACCATCCCATGGCGCTGGCCACGGACCATCCCGATGGCAGCCTGACCGGACCGGACTGCGGCATAATGGATGGGTCCGGCCACGAAATTCCGGGGCTATTCGGCCTGGGGCTGGCTTCGGGCTACAGCGCGTCCGCCACCATGGGAGGGGAAAGCAGCTTTAACGGACAGGTCAACAGCCTGTGGTTGTGGCAGAATGCCATTGGCGAGAAAATCCTGTACCAGCTACTGCCTGAAGAAGCCCCCCTGCCCCGTATCCCAATGGCCCATGCCTCCGCAATCGACACGCATCACAGTATCAATCACTGATCCCGGCTGGTACGTTTCCTCCTGCCCACAGGCCGCCCTACCACCCGCAGGGCGGCCTGCTTATGGAAAAATCCATCAATCATATAGAAATTTTTAGGTGTCGCCTTTTTTAAAAGGCGGCGTTCTGTCGAAGCTTTTGCAAAAAGCTTCACCAAAAACTTTCTTCAATCCCAAAGCGCTATCATGAGCTGACTGATCAGACAGTCTTGTAGAAGAACGCTGCCTATCTGAAAAACAGGCAGCGCTTAAAAAGCTTTATTGTTTCCTGTCCCGAAATAATGCCGTGCACTCAGGTCAACTGGTTGAAGGTGCCATCTTTCAGCGCCGTCTCGATATCCTCCAGCGAGCGTCCACGCGTTTCAGGCACACAACGCCAGACAAACACGAACGCCAGCAGGTTGATCCCCGCATACATCCAGAACGTACCCGCCGCCCCCAGCGCCTGCACCAGGGACAGGGTGGTCAGCGAAATCAGCAAATCGGCCACCCAGTGCGTGGCGGCTACCAGACTCATGCCCTTGCTGCGGCATGACAGGGGATAGACCTCCGCCCCCACAAGCCATATGGCCACAGACAGGCTGCCCACGTTGAATATGGCGTAACACACCACGGCTGCCGCCGTGATCCAGGTGTTGATACCCTGTGTCGAGCCGATGCCAAACATCGTGGCCAGCACCATAAGCGATACGACCGCACCGGGTATGAGCCGCAACAGCAGCCGCCGCCGCCCCCACGCATCCACCGCCCAGCTGCCAAAGGCGGTGGACAGGACCATGGCCACCCCAATGGCGATGGAGGTGAGCAGGGCGGAACTCTGTCCAAATCCCACACCCGCGAAAATGGTGGGGGCATAATACAGCACCGCATTGATGCCCGTGATCTGGCAGAACAGCGCCACCCCCACCGAAGCCACGACCGCGGGCCGCACCCAGGGCTGCAGCAGGGCCGACCATGGCGCCTGCTCATCATGCATGGCGACGATGGCGTCCAGTTCCGTGCGCGCGGCCTGCGGGTCACGCCGCAGGCGCTGAAGGACTTCGAACGCGCCTTCAAGATTGCCCTTCATGGCCAGCCAGCGCGGGCTGCGCGGCAACACCGACATGCCACCGAACAGGATGACCGCCGGTATGATCCCCAGCCCGAACATGAGCCGCCATGACTGGTTGCGGCACAGATACCCCGCAATGAAGGACACCAGGATGCCGGACACGACCGCAAGCTGGAACAGCACGACCATCTGCCCGCGTTTTTCCCGCGGGGCGATCTCGGCAATATAGACCGGCACGATCTGCGAGCACATGCCAACCGCAAGCCCCAGTATGAACCGCGCGCAGACCAGCAGCACCACCCCCGGCGCCAGGGATGCCACCAGCGTGCCGACAATAAAGACCAGGGCCGCGAACATGATCATGTAGCGCCGTCCCAGCCGGTCCGACAGCGGCGCCGCCATAAGGCAGCCCCCCAGCGCACCCGCCACAATGGCCGATGTCACGACCTGCTGGCCCAGCGTATCCAGTGCGAAGTCGGGTGTTATCTGCAGCAGGGCCGCGGATATGATGCCGGTATCGTACCCGAACAGCAGCCCGCCCGTTGCCGCCACCCCGGCAATCAGGTTGACAATACCGGAACCGGGGGAAGCCATCTGCCTGTCATGCGCCATTATCATGCGTTCTTTCAGCTTGCCGGTCCGGACGGGTGCCGGCCGGGTTTATTTAAGGGGAATGCGCACCACGAGCCACGGGCGCTCCTCCATGTCCTTCCCGTCATGGAAAACGGGCAGCCGCCCCCACTGGCCCACGGTCAGCCATAACGCACCGTCCTTCAGCGCCAGCCCGTCGGGCGCGATCAGGCGCGGGTCATGGGCCAGCACATCCAGATGTCCGTCCGCCGTGCGGCGCAGCACGGCATGGCGCTCGATATCGGTCAGGTACAGCGTGTTGTCCGGCCCGGTGGCCATGCCGTCCACCACGGCGTCCTCGCCTTCATCACGCACCGACTGCTCCAGTTGGGCAGGCTTGGTGGCGGGATTGGCCAGCAGCGCGGTGGGGGCACTGTACAGCCTGCGGCTGGACAGGGGCTGCCAGTAAAGCCTGCTGGAATCCGTGCTGAGTGTCAGGCCATCGATTCCCCCCTGTCCCATGGCCGGATGCGCCATGTCATAGCGCAGCATCCGTCCATCCAGTTCCATGGCGAAACCCGGCTCGGCACGGGTGGAAGGGGCGTTTTCCAGCACACGGCGCGCCTGCCCGGTGGCAATATCCACCACGATGATCGCGGGATGGTCCATAAGCGAGGTATCGCTGACATAGGCCGTGCCCTGCGCCCCATGCGTCATGTCCACGCGCACGTCATTGACGTGGCTGTCAGGCAGTGTGGCGCCCTTGTCCAGCGGGATATCCGCAATGATCTGGCCCGTATGCCCATCCATGCCGATCAGGGCCGGGGTGGGCGGGGTTTTCTGGCCCGCAACCGTGCCTTCATCGACAATCCACAACCGCCCCGATGCATCCACCGTCATGCCAAGGGGGGAGATCAGGCGGGCCTGTGTCGCCGCGTCGGGAAAAGGGGTAACCCTGCCGTCACGCAGCAGGCCAAGGCGAGGCCCCTTGTGGTCGGCCGCACTGCGCGGAAAGGCCAGCACCACCCGCCCATCGGGCAGGGCCGCGATGCCGGAGGGCTGCATGTCGGCAAAGCGCGCGACAACGCTGACATTTCCGGTGGCGGCCGCCCCGTGGTCAACGCTGTCTGCCGCACGGGCCGCAACCGGCGCCAGAAGCGACAGAAGCAGGGCCGCGCCCGCGCGGCGGTGCAAAATCGTGGAAAGCAGGCCTGTTTTCATACTGGTTGATCCATTTCCGTATTCTTGCCCAGCCGGGCGGGATGAACGACCCTCTGGCTATACCAGTCTTTTGTCCCGGTCAGGAATGCGGGCGCGTGGCAGGGTGGCCATTGTCAGGCAGGTAGCGTGTCCATGGCGCTGCGCACGGCCGGATAGAGCGCACGATAACGGGCCAGCGGGGCGGCATAGGCCGGGCTGACCTGCGGGTCGGGCACCAGCGTCTCCTCGCGCTTTTGCGGCAGGCATACGCTCTCTACCTCCTCCCCCGTTACGGCAAGGCGGGCCAGGCGGGCCGCGCCAAAGGCACCGCCCTGCGCCCCATGCGCCAGGCGATGCAGCGACAGCCCGGTCACGTTGGCCAGGATGGACACCCAGACACGGCTGTTCGAACCACCCCCGATCACATCCGCTTCCCGCACCACGGACCCCGCCGCCGCCAGCACGTCCACCACGTCACGAAAGGAGAACGCCACCCCTTCCAGCACCGCCTGCGTCATCTGTGCCCGCGTCGTGCCCTGCGACAGGCCGGCAAAGACACCCCGGATGCGCCCGTCGTTATGCGGCGTGCGTTCACCCGACAGGTACGGCAGGAAAATGACGGGGGAAGGCTGCGTGACAGGATCGGGCAGTTCCGCCAGCAGGGCCGCCTCCGTCATGCCGGTCGTGCGCGCCCACCATGCCAGCGACGCCGCCGCCGACAGCGTGACCCCCATCTGGTGCCACCTGTCGGGCACCGCATGGCAGAAGGCATGGATGCCACCCTGCGGGTGGGGCCTGAAGCGCTCTGTCGTAAGCCACAGCACGCCGGACGTACCCAGCGAGAGAAAGGATGAACCCGGCGTCACCGCCCCCAGCCCCACCGCGCCCGCCGCATTATCGCCCGCGCCCCCCGCCAGTACCGGGCGTACCTTCATCCCCCACCGACGCGCCAGACCGGCATCCAGCGCACCTGCCCGCGCCGTGCCTTCCACCAGCGCGGGCATGGCGCGCGTCTCCAGCCCGCAGGCCGCCAGCGCGCCATCGGACCAGCAGCGCCTGCCCACATCCAGCCACAGGGAACCCGATGCGTCGGACATGTCCTCGATCATCTCGCCAGTCATGCGATAACGCAGCCATGCCTTGGGCAGCAGGACATGACGGGTGGCACGAAATACATCCGGCTCATGTTCCGCCACCCATATCAGCTTGGGCGCGGTAAAGCCGGGCATGGCCATGTTGCCGCATACCTGCCGGAATTCGGGGAAGCGACGCTCGAATTCCCCACATTGCGCTGTGGCGCGGGTATCGTTCCACAAGATGCATGGACGCAGCACGCCCCCGTCTTCCCCCAGCAGCACGGCACCATGCTGCTGGCCCGACAGGCCAATGCCCCTGACCACCGCCATTTCACGCGGATGGCGGGCGGCCAGCACGTCCATGGCGGCCAGAAGGGCGACCCACCAGTCCCCCGGTGCCTGCTCGTTCCATCCCGCATGGGGGGATGTGACATGCAGGGGATGCGTGTGACTGGCAAGGACGCGCTGCGCCCCATCAACCAGAACGGCCTTCAGGCCCGAAGTGCCCAGATCAATCCCGACAAACATTATTATTATTCCCGTGCCGGGACCGGCGTACCGGTCCGGCCTTCTTGCTTTGCCGCGTTCGTGTGCTGCAAGTGAATGCATACTGCCCGCAACAGCGCAAGTACGGGCTGCACACCTTCTGGTGACCACCCCCCGGCAGGCATGATGCCCGGGCACGGGACAGTAAGGTCGGGAACAGTTGAAATATTACTTACTGAAAACGGTTTCCCTTTAAATGAAAAAAGGGAAAAGCCTGACCGGCCTTTCCCCTCCATGCGCCTTTGACGCCTGCATTCACGACATGCCGCAAATCTTAAATAACCTTCTGACAAGGCTTGTTTTTAAAGCCTAGAAGAACGCCACCTTCCTGAAAAGACGGCGCCCAGAAGCCTTCATGTTTATCAAGGATTATTTTGAGCGGTTTTCAGGACGTGGCGACCTTCGTTTTTATGAACTCCTCAACAATCGTATTGACGGCCGTGGCACTTTCAAGCTGGGGCATGTGCCCTATGTCCGCCAGCATGTGGCGGGTAATGGCGGCGGGCAGGCCCTCGGCCTGCGTTGCGGGCAGCACTTCATCCGCCTGCCCCCAGATCAGGGTGACCGGCATGTCGGCCGCCTGGATGTCGGGGCGCAGGTCATCACCCTGCTGGCCCGCGGGGAAGCAGGCGGCCGCGATCGTGCGCAATGCCGCCTCCGCCCCGTCCAGCCGTTTGTAGCGCAGCACGTCATCGGCCATGCGCCGCCCGATCAGCGATTTGTCATGCACCAGGTATTTCAGCACATCCTGCAGGGCACGGACCCGGTCGGCCGCGATAAAGCCGTTGATGAAGTCCATGTTGATCTGGCGGCCCAGCCCGGCCGGGGCAACCAGCACAAGGGATGCCACCCGCTGCGGGGCCATGCGCGCAAGTGTCAGCGCAATGCCGCCACCCAGCGAATGCCCCATGACATGCACGCGCGGCAGGTCAAGGTGATCAAGTAACCGTATGGTTACACCAGCAAAGAATTCCAGCGTGCCCGGCCCCACATCCTTCGAGGAACCACCATGCCCCGGCAGGTCAAAGGCAATGACGCGCCGCCCCTGGGCAAGGGCTGCGTGATTGAACATCCAGTTCTTCAGGTCACCGCCAAAACCGTGGATGAGCACGAGCGGTATCTCATCCCCCTCGCCCCGTTCATGCAGGCGCAGGGTGTATTCCCCCACCGTAACCGTAACCGGCTCATCAGCGACCGCGTCACCTTCTCCATCACCGGCACTCTCGGCAAATTCGGCCTGGAAACGGGTAATGAACGCGTCAATGTCCGCATCCGGCACCGCCGCATCGGCCACGACGCCAATCAGCGCGCCCACGGGCAGCATCTCGCCATTGGCCGCGACCTGCCGGCGGAACGTGCCCGCAAGCGGACTTTCGAACGTGTTGGTGATCTTGCTGGTCTCGATATCGACCAGTTCCTCGCCCGCCGTAATGCTGGCACCGGGTTCGACCAGCCAGCCGGCAATCTTGCCCTCCGTCATGGCAAGGCCGAATTTGGGCATGGTGATGGGGGTGATGTCCTGTGCCATGTCAGACTTTCTCCACTACACGATGGTTCATGGTGGCGGTTACGGCTGCCTCGATCTTCTCCACACTGGGCATGTACAGGCTCTCGAGCACCGTGGCGAAGGGGACCGGCGTGTGCGGCGGCACCACGCGGCGGATGGGCGCGCGCAGGGTGTCGAACGCTTCCTCCGCCACCAGGGCCGCGATGTCGGTCGCCATGTTGCAGCGCGGGCTGGACTCATCCACAATGACCAGCCGCCCGGTATCGGCCACGCATTCCAGAATAGTGTCGCGGTCAAGGGGGGATGTGGTCCGCGGGTCGATGACCGTGCAGCTGATTCCCTTCTTTTCCAGCCGGTCAGCGGCCTGGTTGGCAAATCCCACCATGCGGCCGAACGCCACGATGGTCACGTCATCGCCTTCGCGTGTCAGGTTGGCTTCACCGAAGGGAATGGTATAGGCCTCGTCGGGCACCTCCTCTTCCTCGTCATACATCACCTTGTTTTCGAGGAAGATGACCGGATCGTCATCCCGTATGGCCGAGATCAGCAGGCCCTTCGCCTCATAGGGGGAAGACGGGATGACGACCTTCAGCCCCGGTATGTGGGTAAACAGCGGGTACAGCGCCTGGCTGTGCTGGGCGGCGGCGTTGAAGCCCGCGCCATACATGGCGCGGATGACCAGCGGCGTGCGTGCCTTGCCGCCAAACATGTAGCGGAACTTGGCTGCCTGGTTCATGATCTGGTCAAGGCAGCAGCCGACAAAATCCACGAACATCAGTTCCGCCACCGGGCGCAGGCCGGTAACGGCCGCACCGGCGGCAGCCCCGATATAGGAGGCTTCGGTAATCGGGGTATCCAGCACGCGGGTGGCACCAAACTCTTCATACAGTCCCTTGGTCACACCCAGCACACCGCCCCAGGCATCCGTAACACCAGCGGAGCCGCCACGGCCCCCGGCCACGTCCTCCCCCATCAGGATGACGGTCGGGTCACGCCGCATTTCCTGCCGCAGGGCTTCATTGATCGCCTGCCGAAAGCTTTTCTTGCTCATTGTACATTTCCTTCCTGCTGTAGGGGACCGGCTCAGTAACGGACGTAGACATCGGCCATGAGATCGGGCGCCTGGGGCAGCGGGTCGTCCTTGGCGCGCAGCACGGCGGACTCGATTTCATCCGCCACGGCGGCGTCCACTTCATCCAGCGCGCTGCCTTCAAACAGGCCCGCCTGGGTTACCCGCTCACGGAAAAGCCTGAGGCAGTCATGGTCACGCCGGGCCTCGGCCACCTCGTTGGGGGCACGGTATGTCATGGCATCGCCTTCAAAATGGCCGTACCAGCGCGTCAGGTGCACATGCAGCATGGCCGGGCCGTTGCCGCCGCGCGCATGGGCTATCGCTTCCCCCGCCGCCTGGTGCACGGCAAAGTAGTCCGAGCCGTCACATTCGATATACGGCATGCCAAAGGCCGCCGCCCGCGCGCGCTGGGTGCCCGCACAGGCATAGGATGCGGCCGTGGCCTCGCCATAGCCATTATCCTCCACCACGAACACGGCAGGCAGTTGCCACACGCTGGCAAGGTTCAGGCTTTCCAGCGTGGTGCCTTCGTTGGACGCGCCATCGCCATAGAAGGCAACCGCCACCGCGCCATCGCCCAGCGTCTTGTGCGACAGGGCCGCCCCACAGATCAGCGGCGGGCCGCCGCCCACAATGCCGTTGGCCCCCAGCATGCCGCAGCTCAGGTCGGCAATATGCATCGACCCGCCCTTGCCACGGCACACGCCGGTGCTGCGGCCATAGATTTCGGCCATCATGCCGGCAACACCCACGCCCTTGGCAATGCAGTGGCCGTGGCCACGATGGGTGCTGGCGATGGTGTCGTTATCCGTCAGGTTGGCGCATACGCCCACGGCCGAGGCTTCCTCGCCGCAGTACAGATGCACGAAGCCCGGTATCTCGCCGGTTGCGAATTCGACATGCAGGCGCTCTTCAAACATGCGGATGGTACGCATGGCCCGATACGAGCGCAGCAGCGTTTCACGCGCTATTTGCATGGGTGTTTCCCCTGTTCTTTACTGCCTCCGCCCCTCATGCGCATGGGCATGCGGCGGGCTGGGGGCAGCACACACGCTTTGCCTGCCTGCCGGCAACAACGCGGTGGACAGGTTTCACGGCCATGTGACAGGGACGGTACGAAGTGTCGCGAAACCGCGACACGGGGCAGGTCCTTTAGCTGCTATCGTCCCCTCTTTTTCAAAACCTGTAGGAACAGCATGCTGCATGGCGCCCGTTTCCTGTTTTCCGCACCACCCATTGCCGCCATCCCCTCGGCCGGGACCGGGCTGGAAGGTTCATGGCGGCGCTGCCAGCATGAATACGGGCTGGACCCCGCCACCCCGGCGCTGCCCTGCGTGCTGTCGGGCGCCGAACTGCGCCAGTCCTGCCAGCGCGCCGGGCGTGTCATGCATTTAGCGGCGCCGGAACTGGATCTGCTGCACGCGGCACTGGAACCGGTGGGCTATACGGTCATGCTGGCCGATATCGGGGGCGTGGTACTGGACCACCGCACAGCCCCCCCCATCCGGCGCGGCTGCCGACGGTGGCATTTCTGGCCCGGCGCCGTATGGCACGAACGCGATGCGGGCACCAACGGCATAGGCACCTGCCTGGCTGAACAGCGCAGCGTAAGCGTGCACCGCAACCAGCACTGGCGCAGCGGGCTGCATGGGCTGGCGGGGGTGGCCACCCCGGTCTATGACGCGACGGGCCGCATGGCGGCCTGCCTCAACGCCAGTTCGTTCCGTCCCACGCCAGAGGGTACGATGGGCGCGCTGCTGGCATCGGCCCTGCTGCAGGCGGCGCGCCAGATCGAGCGGACCTGCTTCATGGACCGCTACCGTGGCCACGCCATCATGCTGCTGGGGGCGGCGATGGGGTCGTCCGTGCCCATGGTGGCCCTGGACCGGGAGCGGCATGTGGTAGGCGCCACCTTTGCCGCGCGCATGCAGATGGGCATTGCCCCGGCACAGGATGTCAATCTGTGCCTGCTGGATGACACGACGGCACCGCGCCCCGGCGCCCCCCTGCGTGAAGCCCAGACAGTGGCCATCCAGACCGCGCTGGCCAGTGCGCGCGGCAAGGTGGCGGTGGCGGCCCGCATGCTGGGCGTCAGCCGCTCGACCCTGCACCGCAGGTTGCGTAATCTGGAAAGCCCTCCCGCCTGATACGGCAATACGGCTCCCTGCCGGTGGTATGGTCTGGAGATTGTTTTAAATAACAGTTTCCGGATACTGCCCCCGTTCAATAAGGCAGCGTTTTCGAAGCTTCTGAAAAATGCTTCCCAAAAAAAAACTGTGTCGGTTTTTAACGGCAGGCTTTGCGGCCAGCCACCGGGCATAACGGATGATCTGGCGCACGGGAGTGCATTATGCTGCCCGTCGTCGCCACCTGCGCCACGCAGCCTGGCACCGCCACACGACCATGGCCATGAGCAGGCCGGCATAGGTCACGCTGGTGACGTTATAGGTCTTGAATGCCATAAGGAAATGCACGGCCACCAGCAGGGCCACCCCATAGACCAGCCGGTGCAGCCTGCCCCACCGCCTGCCCAGCCTGCGCATGGCCCCGTCAGTGGACGTGATCGCCAGCGGCACCATCAGCATGAAGGCCGCAAACCCGATCATGAGGAACGGGCGCCGGGTCAGATCCTGCACCAGCACGCCAATATTGCCCTGCTGGTCCAGCCCCACATACACGCCCACATGCAGGCACACGTAACAGAAGGCCAGCAGCCCCAGCATGCGGCGGTAGCGTATCAGGTTCAGGCCGGTCAGCACGCGCAGCGGCGTAACCAGCAGCCCCGCCAGCAGAAAGCGCACCGCCCACAGCCCCAGCCAGCGTTCGAACACATTGACCGGGTCCGGCCCCAGTGCATCATGCGCGCCGTACCAGAAATAGAGGATGGCAGGCAGCAGGCCCAGCAGGGCCAGGGCCGCCCGCTCACCCCGCCACGGTACGAGCAGGCGGTTGCGGGGCGTACCGGACAGATACGGCACGTTCAGTAATTCCGCCGCAGGTCCATGCTGCCATACAGCCCGGCCACCTGTTCGCCATAACCATTGAACATGAGGGTCTTCTTCCGCCCGCCACCAAAGAAGCCGCCCGCGCCGATAATCCGTTCCGACGCCTGGCTCCAGCGTGGATGATCGACTTCGGGATTGACGTTGGCGAAGAAACCGTATTCCTGCGCGTTCATCTGGTTCCACGTTGTAGGGGGCTGGCTTTCCACCAGCCGGATACGGGTGATCGACTTGATGCCCTTGAACCCGTATTTCCATGGCACCACCAGCCGGACGGGCGCGCCATTCTGGTTGGGCAGGATCTCCCCATACAGTCCCACCGCCAGCAGGGTCAGCGGATGCATGGCCTCATCCAGCCGCAGACCCTCCACATAGGGCCATGCCAGTGAATCAAGCCCGTTGCGCTGGCCGGGCATCTGCGCGGGCCGCACGACGGATTCAAAGGCGACATAACGCGCGCTGCCCAGCGGTTCCGCCTGTGCAAGCAGGCTGGCAAGCGGAAAGCCATCCCATGGAATGACCATGGACCATGCCTCGACACAGCGCATGCGGTACAGGCGTTCTTCCAGTGGCATCGCGGCAATCAGCTGGTCGATATCCCATACGCGTGGGCGGGCGACCAGTCCCTCGACCGAGAGCGTCCATGGCCGCGCGGCAAAACGGGCGGAAAGGGCGGCGGGATCTCCCTTGTCGAGGCCAAATTCATAGAAATTATTATAATGTGTCACATCCTGAAGCGGGGTCGGCCGTTCCGCGGCCTGAAAGGGGCCGGGCCGTACGGACAATGTCTGTGCCCCCGCGCGCGAGACAAGATGCGTGGCCGCCCCCGCCGCCGCACCGGCCAGCAGCGCGCGCCGCGACAGCCATGCCGAACGTGGCGTGATCTCGCCAGATGAAGGCCGGGGATAGGACCGGTCTGCCATGATGCGCCTCCTGCCCGGGTTACGGGGGTTCGAACCTGATGCCATAAGCCCGGCCTGTCCCCGCCATGCGGGCAGCATACGCCATCCTCTCTCCCCTATCGACTGTTTTAAAATCCTGCCCATGCAACGGGCGGCATCCTGAAAGAAGGTCCTGTCAGGAAACTCCCCAAAACGCCGTATTTAAAAAAATCATTACCCGGACCATTTCATTTACTGAATATCCATGGCCTGCATGGACCGTCATGAATGGGGCGGCGCGGCAGGCCGCCTTTTTTCAGCCTGCCGACAATCCATGACCGCCCATGCCGCGCCGCGCTGTCATTGTCATGGACAGGGCGCGGCCCGACGCGTGGCTACGGCATTACTGGCCATCAAAAGTATAGTGTGCCATCCACATGCCGCTGGTTTCCGACCAGTTTCCTGCCCGGCTGTAACCACCTTCCATGCCCAGACGCAGGCGGTGGGTGAACTGATAGACAACACGACCACGTATGTTCCCCGCAAGGCCGCTTTCCCCCTCATCACCATAATAATCGGGCTGGTGCGCCACAGAAAGCGCCTGCAGGGCGGAATCCGTCGGGTAATAAGGCGCGCCATTGCTGTGATAGTGCTGGAAACCCGCTTCACCACGCAGGAACCATGTCCACCGCCGGTCATGTCCCGACCATTCGACCGGTATCATGGCGCCGTAATACTGCTGCGGCGAGAAGTATCCCCCCTGCCCCCATGTAAAGGAATAGGTATCGCGCTTGTAGCCGAAATACATCAGGTCAAGCCCGACCCGCAGCCACTGCCTGTCATGCGACTGCCATACCGTGGCACTGCCACCCGCGCCGGCCTCCACTTCGGTATTGTCAACGACATGGGTGCCACCCAGATAGGCAAAACCACCGCCCGCGTACAGGTTCCATGTCGGCTCCGACCATTCAAGCGCGCCATGGCCGAACATGCGTGTCACACCGCCCCATAGCCTGCCGGTGCCCGGATCGCGCATCCCGGCATAGGACAGTTCGCTATCCGTCACCATGCGGCGGCCACCACTTATGCGCAGGCCGAGGTTGCGGGTCAGGCGTGGCGCGAATTCAACCCCGCCCACCACATTGGTAATGGGAAAGCCCAGTGGCGACGACCCCACATCCGCCGAGAACCAGTGATTGACGTAATTCAGGCTCAGCCCCACACCCTGCGTGTAATAATGGTGGGATGAGCCGGGCAGCGCCCCATTGATGGCATAGGTACCGAATTCATGCGCCGAATAGGGATTGGCAAGCGGATTGCCGGTGAACAGGAGCGTGGGCACGATCGAGAAGGACAGCCTGTGCTCCCAGGATTCAAACGGCAGCGTGCCCGTAATCGGCACGGCGAATTCCGTCAGCTGCCCCAGCCCCGCGGTGCCCGTACGGCTGCGCACGTAGGAATTGGCATCGATCTGGGGCGATACGGAATCCCGCAGATAGACGATCTGGCGGTCCATTGCCTCCGGCCCGTCATCTTCGGGAATGTAGTGATAGGTTGCAGGCAGGGTCGCGCCATGCAGGTTGATGTAGTTGCTGTCGATCTCAGGCCAGCGATAGTCCGGCAGGAAGCTTTCATGCTGCCCGTCGCATGTCCCTTCACCATCAAGCGTGCACTGCGCGTGGCGCGCATGCTCCACATCCACCAGCTGCGCGCGTGTGTTGCCCTCTATCCGTTCGATATCGGAACGGACTTCCCAGCTCATCGGGCCGTCGGGGTCTTCATGTGCCAGCCGGGTGGAATAGTCTTTTGCCTCTGCCATCTGGTGCAGTCCCCCCGCGTCACGCGCGGCGGCGGCAAGGGCGTATATGTTGTGCGGTTTCAGGCGCAGGGCGATCTGGTCCTCTTCCAGTGCGCGACGGGCCATGTTGCGGGTCTGGTAGACGCGCCCCATGGCCAGATGCGCCTCGGCGGAATCCGGATGTGCCTGCAGCACCGGCGCCAGTACCTGATACGCCCGCGCCGTCTGGCCATAACGGTTGAACCCGTCCGCCGTCATGATGGCAAGGCCAATGGCGATCTGGTTGCGTATCTCCTGCTGGTCCGCCGTGATGTCGGTGGGCCGGGCCCGGGCCATCGCATCAAAGGCATTGAGGCATCGCGTTGCATCAACAGCGGAATGCAGCCGCAGGTACACACCCGCATAGGCAAGGAGCTGGGATGGCTGGGGCGGCTGGGTCAGACGTTCTTCCGTTGCCAGTACCTGCTGGGCATCCTGTGGGGCATGGCGGTCGAGCAGCGCGTTGGCGATACGCATGCCACGTTCACCCGTGGGGTCAGGCCGGTCGGCCAGCGCCACAAGGAGCGCGTTGGGCGCACGCGGCACGCGGTTGAGTTCCTGTATGCGCCGGACCAGTTCGATCTGCTCGGCCACGCGGGCCATGCCGGGGCTTTCGATACCGGGGGGCAGCCGCGCCAGAAGCTGTTCCGCCCTGGCCATGTCATGGCGGCCCATTGCATAGAGGATCGCGGCCTGCAGGTCATCGGGGGTGACGGCGCGGCCACTGGTCACGCCATCCATGATGGCCTGGGCCTGCGCATGGTTGCCCGCTTCATCCAGCGCGCGCGCGAGCTTGAGCCGTATCCACGGGTCCGTGGGGGCCATGGCCATGGCCCGGTTCAGCAATGAAAGCTTTTCGTCATTATTGCGTGTCCGGTCCGACCGGGCTGAAAGCCCGGCCACTTCCAGATGCCGCGCAAGGTCGGGACGGATGTGCGCAAGACGCGCGATGATATCCTGCGCTTCGGCCTCGCGTCCGGTTTCAATCAGGATCCCGCCCAGATTGAACAGCGCATCGGCATTGCCCGGCGCGCGGCGCAGGATCTCACGATACAGGCGCTCGGCTTCCTCCATATGGCCCTGCCTGCGCGCCAGCATGCCCTGCAGCGCCTGCAGCGTGATCGTGTTGCCCCGGCGGCCCAGCAGCGCCAGGTCGGACTGTGCCGCATCATAATGTCCGGAATTGATGGCCTGTATGATCCGTGCCACCAGCGGGTCCATCCCGCCACCACCGCCTGCCTCCATCGCCTTCAGGGCCGCGCGCCAGTGGGCTGCGGAATCCGGGTCCGCCTGTATGGCCTGCTGGAAATAGCGCCGTGCCAGGGCGGGCTGCTGGCGGGCCTGCGCCACAAGCGCCATGCCACCAAGCGAGTCCGCGTCATGGGCGTTGATGGCCAGGGCGCGATGGAACAGGTCGGCGGCCCCTTCGATATTCCTGCGCGACAGCAGCACGAAACCCTGCTGGCGGTAATTCGCGCCATCAATGATATTCTGCGCATCCTGCGCCTTGTGCCGGCGGTCAATGATTTCCGCATCACCCGGATGCAGGTCAAGCCACTCGTTATACAGTGCGATGGTGGGTCCCGTGACCGGCTCCCACAGCAGGGCGTCACGCCAGGCGGCAATGGCCCCGTCACGTATCGCGGCGGAAGCATTGGAACGGGCAAGCTGGCGCAGGCCATCCAGCCCCTCGTCACGCGAGGTGACATGATAGGTCAGGATCCGGTCCAGCGAAAGTTTTGCGTCCAGGTCACGCGGGTTGCGCGCCACCCAGGCGGCAAGCCTGGTGGCGGCTTCCTGATAGCCAAGGGTGGTGGCCCCCAGAACGCGGTAATATTCCATGGCCAGGTCGGGCGGCGGGTCACCGTTCTTGAACAGGGCGCGGTATTTGAACATCGCGGGCATCATCTTGCCCTCGGCCGCAAGGGCGCGGGCTTCCGCCAGCCCCCTGGGGTCTATCGGACCGGCATGGATCTGGGCCCTGAGATCAGCCACCAGACCCGGTGCATTCCCGTTCTGGATCAGCCTGCCCAGTGTGGCGGCGGCAAGCTTCGTCTGGCCTTCCGCCATCTGCAGGCGACCCAGCAGGAAAAGGGCCTCGTTATTATCCGGCTCGATGGACAACGCACGCTGGATCGTCTCGCGTGCCTTGGGCAGGTTGTGCTGCCCCAGCCAGTAATATCCCTGGTTCAGCAGCAGTTCCAGCACGGCCGCGGCATGCGCCAGATGCGCGTTGTTGGCCGCGTTCTGGCCTGCATCGGGGGTCACGGTAATCTGGGTGCTGCCACCGGCGGGGGACGCCGCGGTGTCCGGTCCTGCCGTCCAGGCGGGTTCCGCCTGCGCGATCTCCCCGGACATGATGACACCGGCAACCATGCCACAGATGATTTTCCATCCACCCCCGGCCAGCCATGCCGATGACGGCCGGCAGGCGGCGGGGCGCATGACCCACGCCGCAGGCGCCTTCCGCCATGCCACGGCAGGCTGCCGCCCACGGGCGGGACAGTATTGTCGAGTCATGTATTTCCTAATGAACACGGGACACACGGGAGACGTAGAACAGGACCATGGCCAGCACCATGCATGACCCCACCAGCAGGGCCGCCCCACGGTTGCGGACGGCGGGGACGACCCTGTCCTCGTAATTCAGGCCGGTACGTTCCACCAGCAGGTAACTGAACAGGCTGACCACGAGCACGATGCCCAGAACCGCCGCCATGACCAGACCATGCACCTGAAAGAACAGAAGGTAGTTTGCCACCACAATACCCGGCCAGTGCCAAAGATAGACCGAGTAGGAAATGACCCCCAGCGGGGAAAGCGGCACCAGGCACAGCCTGCCCGCCTGCGTCTGGGGCAGCATGATGATGGCCGCAACGGCCACACAGGGAAAAACCGCCATGCTGGACGGACAGGCAAAGCGGAGCGTATAGAACAGGGCCGCGCCCACAATCACCCCAACGGCCCCGGCATGGATGGTATTCGCCGCCACCGCCGACAGTCGGGGGCGCGGGAACATCCAGATCATCGTGCCAAGCGAGAACTGCCACAGCCGGGCAAAGATGTTGTAATAGGCCTGCGTATCCCCCCGGATGTCGCAGCTGATGCAAAAGGCAAACGACGCCACGCAGATGCCCGACAGTACCAGCCTGCGGTGCCGTGTCAGCGGCAGCAGCAGGGCCATCAAGAAGATGATGGCATAGAACTGCATTTCCAGCGAAAGCGACCATGTATGCAGGAAGGGGTAGGCAATGCTCTGCCCCTGGAAATAGCCGACATGCCCCGATGCCCAGATATTGGACAGGTAGACCAGGGCATAGGCGCCGTTATCGGCGATATCGGCCCGGTCACTCTGCAGCACCCACCACAGCATGCCGGCCGAGACCAGCGCGATCATGCACAGCAGCGCGGGAAGCAGGCGGTAAAGCCTGCGGCAGACAAAGCGCATTGGCTGGAACGGATGCTGCATGAGCGCCGAACGACCCATGAAATAGCCCGAGATCACGACAAAGACGTCAACCCCGACAAAGCCCCCCTTCAGCCAGCCCGCATGGAACAGGACAACAAGGGCAACGGCAAGACCACGCAGCCCGTCGATATCGCGCCGACGGTTTTGGGGAAAGAAGTCCTTTCCGAACATGTCCCGCCATCTGCTGGCGGGGGCGGCGTCATTTACTTGCAGCATCAACAAATTTCCACGTATGCGTCCGTATCCGGCAAGATGGGAACATCCCGCGACATGTCAGGGACAGTGCCGTGGCGTGAGCGGTCCCTACTGTCCCGCCGCGGCGGGAGACTTCAGCTTCTCCAGTTCCGGCAGCGCCGCCTGCACGATGGCATTGCCCCAGGCCCGGTAGCTTTCCGGTGTCGCGTGAATGCCATCGGTGGTACTGACGCTTCCCTGCCTGAGCAGCGCCGTGCCATCGATATAGGTGCATGGCGCCACCTCCCCCTTCAGGAAGCTTGCCATTTCCATCGCGCGCTGGTCGGTCTTGCCATAACGCGGGCTGAACTGCCCCCAGGTCGGCCCGACCCAGATGCACGCGGTCCTGCCAATCGTATAGGTCAGGGACTTGACCTGCTCGTCCACCCAGTCCTTCGAGACCGCGCCCTGCCCATAGGCGGCCATGGTATCCCCCAGGATGACCATGACCGCGTCGGGGTGCCATTTCGCAATCAGTTCGGCCACCGGCGGCGGCGAGGCCGGCTTCATGTCGGGCGCGCCGATCGGGGCGGTGCCGATGCGTTCGGCCGCCCCGCATCCGTTATTGGGATTAGGCACAACCCAGTCCGCCGCAGTGGAGGAACACACACCATAGGTCACGACCCTTGCGCCCTGTCTGGTAAATTCATCAGGCAGGACCGAAAGCAGGGTGTCTTTGAAGGTTACGTGACTATCACCGATAATCAGAAGTGTCAGGCCAGCAAGAAGAGCATTCATCGATCATTTCCAAACAATATAATTCGTCTTTTGAAAATCCAGGACTATGCGCCAATAGACTCGATGACAACATTGATTTCATTCAACATTTACTACCTCCTGCAGGGGGAACGGTTACTGTTCCCCGGCCAGTTCCTCATTCTCGATACGCCTGCGCGACAGGCGCCGCAACCAGCCCCATACACCCAGCGCCGTAAGCGCGGCCCCGGCAAGGCCGGTCAGGTAAAGCGCAAGGGGATGATGGCTGAGATACCAGTCCGCCCGCACCCATAGCGGCAGGGACCCCACCGTGTAGGTCGGCGCCGTGCGGTAGCTGGTGAACTGGTTGCCATTCTTGATGACCAGATCCCCCTGCAGCGACGGCAGGTCCGTCTTGTTGCGAAGGCTGAGGACCAGATCGTGAATCCGCTCCGGCGTATCACCGGTGAAGGCCACGACGGAACGCGCATGGTCATAGGGTGACTGGGCCGCCAGCATGAGCCCTGCCTCGACGATCGGGGCATTCAGCCTGGCGGTCACACCATTCTTCAGCCCCGCGTGGTCACGGTCCTGGAACAGGTACCAGATGCCCTGCAGGCCCATATGTTCGCCAACCTGGATGCGGCCGTCCCTGATGACGTAAGGAGAGCGCGACAGCAGGCTCGTCGCGCTGCCCAGCTGTTCCGCCGTGCCCAGCACCACGATATCGCCCCCGGGCTGCGCGGCGCCCACCTGGTCTGCCGTCATGATCTGCACACCGGCGGCCGGGTACCACGTCGAGGCCCCGAAGAAACCCATCAGGTCCAGAAAGGCGCCCGCCGTCCCGGCATCGACATGGGATGGCAGGACCACCGTCGTTTCGGACAGGTCGGCCATGCGGGAGAAGGGAAATGCCGCCTCGGCGAAATAGGACAGGTTGGGCAGTTCGGCAAAATGGTAGCCGCGGCGGAAATCAAGCGTTGAATCGGAATCCACGCTCATGCGGATGTCACCGGGGGTGCGGCGGCAGGCCCCGCGGTCGATCGGCCGGGCGTCAAAATTGAACAGCAGCTGGTTCTGGCCAAACAGCAGCCAGGTGGGCAGTGCCGTAGTATGTCCCACCGCCCCGGCATGCAGGTTCACCAGCCGCTGCGACCACCGCTGCCATAGCCCCGGCGGCGAAAGCGTATAGCTTTGCAGGTAGTTGTTGTTGAGACTGACATCAACGCGGGATGTCTCCAGATCGACCACGGGGCCACCGGGCGCACGGATCCACATGTCCATCAGAAAGGGCCGGCCACGCCAGGTATAGAGATCGGGCGGCAGGTGGAAGGGCAGCGTCATGCCGGCGGGTGTGAAACCGCCGCCCTGCAGGTCGGCGGCCCCGACCAGTTCACCAAAACGCACAAGCCGGTCGGGGTCGGGACAAAGGCGGGCGCATCATAGGGCTGGCGCGCCTCCAGCGACACGTCATCAACCACCTTGGCGGCAACCCCGCCCAGTGTATCGGCCGAAAAGACCAGGGAACGCGCGGCCGCTTCCACTTCCTGCGCATTGCGCCCGGTCACGACCAGGATGGTGCCCCAGCGGTCGTTGGGATTGGCGATTTCCGCCAGCATGGGGCCACGTGGCCGGGTGCCCGCCTCGTCAACGGGCAGGTTTTCACCCACCTCCACCGCATTGCCCGATGCCGGGATGGCGGTAAAGACCGGAAAGGACAGCTTGCGGAAATCGGCAATCTTGCCAAACCACGAAGCAACCAGTCCCGCCGCCTTCAGGCTGCTTTTCGAATTCGTATCGGGTAGCACGACCGGTACCCGCAGGGTCGAACGCAGGTTGGGATCGAAAAACGGCGCGGGCAGCCGCGACAGCTTGCGTTCGGGGGCGATGCGGACGGTCGTGAGCGTGATCTGGGACATATCGGAGATACGCGCCCACAGGATCTCGTTGAAGAGATCATTACAGTCACGCCGGTATTCGCCCGCAAAACGGAAATTGAGCTTGTTGTCGCCCGTGAAATACAGCGGGTCGATATCGAATGTCAGCGGCCCGAACTGCGGGTGTTCGGGATCGACCTTGATCGTGCCGATATACTGCTCGTTCAGCGTGACCGTAACCGCGCTGGCTTCCGGCAGCAGGGAGGGCGAAAGGGCGCCGGAAATGGACAGCCGCGCATGCGTGACCACCCTGTTGGCGGGCACGATCACATCCAGCCCCTGCAGGGGGGAATAGCCACGCAGCGTCAGCGGGCCTGACGTGGCCCCCAGATTGCGGAAGGACAGGGTGCGGGTCACTTCCGAATCACTGATCCGGTCCGCCGCCGCCTGATCGATAACCGGAATCATGTCCGGCACGGTCCCGGTATTGCTGTCCCCGAACGGGGTTTCGGCGCTGACGCCCGTCTGGTCCGGCACGGAAGCGGACGCGGCGGGCTGCACCTGCGCCATCGCGACCGGGCTGAGGGCGGCAAGAGCCACGAGAAGGACAGCGGATGCGGCAGCACCATTCCGGGCACTGCGTCGAACAGGTTTCAGCACGAGGCTTTGTTTCTCCAGTTTTGCTTCCACGACAGGCGCCTTGGCCTCTTCGTCATCCGCCACATGGCGTGGGATCTCACGCGCCTGCCATTTAAAAAGGCCACCAATACTTCTGAGCACCATGGCAATGCTGCGCAGGGGGCGATCGGGCTCGAAATCGGCCCAGTTCGCCCAGGCATCATTCCGGCCAAAGACCATGTCCACGATCTGGCTTTCATCTTCCAGATCGCGGCGTTCCCATTGCAGCCGCATGGAACGTTCATCCAGGGCCAGGACCGTTGCGGGCACGGTGGCATGGATCCCGTCCCGCTCGTTTACATATTCCATCATGACCCTGTCGGGCCGTGCGACATCTGCGGGCCAGTGCAGGTCAACCCCCAGTCCACCCAGCGAGATATCGCGGGTATGTCCGGCAAAGCTCCGGCCTTCCATGTCGGTTATCCTGACCGGCAGGGCCACGGCAATGCGCGGGGCGGCACGGGTCTGGCGTGTTTCACGCCCGACCGCGATGGAAGCCAGCACGATGATCAGGCTTATGACCACCCACAGCGTATTGAGCGCGAAGGACTGCAGGGCCAGGCGGTCATGGAACTGCCATACAATGCCGAATATGCCCCGCAGGAATGCGGCGAACAGGATGACCGCAAGGATGACGTTGGGATAGACGGCCCCCACGTCAAAATAGCTTTTTTCCAGCAGGCCGCCCTTGTCCGTCACGTTAAAGGTCCCCTTGTGGGGCTGCAGCAGCGTGACGATGGTGATCCTGACCAGGAAAAGGGCGAGCGAGGTTTCGTAGATCTCGCTCCAGAATGAATACCGCCAGCGGCTTTCAATACGCGACAGGGTCAGGATGGAATGGAAGATGTGCGGCAGCGCATAGACACTGATGGCCAGTGGCGAGGCCGCGATGATATTCTGCCCCAGAAACAGGTACGCCAGCGGCGAGACAAGGAAGGTCACGCGCGGAATGGCGAACAGGAAGTGCGACATGGCGGACAGGTAACACAGCCGCTGCTCCCACCGCAGCCCGCGCCCCAGCAGGGGATTGTCCCGCCGCATGATCTGCAGCATGCCACGCGCCCAGCGCACGCGCTGGCCGATATGCAGGATCAGCCGTTCGGTCGCAAGCCCGCCGGCCAGCGGTTCACGCAGGTAGGCGGTCCGCCAGCCCCTGCGCTGCATCTTGAGCGCGGTATGCGCGTCTTCCGTCACCGTCTCGGTTGCAAAGCCGCCAATGCCCAGAACAGCGGAGCGGCGGATGACCGCGCAGGAACCGCAGAAGAATGTTGCGTCCCAGAAATCATTGCCATCCTGCACCAGACCATAGAACATGTTCCCTTCGGGGGGGACATGGGCACCCGCCACAAGATTGCGCTGGAACGGGTCGGGCGCATAGAAATGGTGCGGGGTCTGCAGCAGGGCAAGCTTGGGATCGGCGATCATCCAGCCGATGGTTCTTTTCAGGAAGCCGCGCGTGGGCACATGATCGCAGTCGAAGATCACGGCGAACTGGCCATCGGTAATCTTCAGCGCATGATTGAGGTTGCCTGCTTTCGCATGGTTGTTTTGCGAGCGGATGATGTAGCCCGCCCCCGCTTCCAGCGCAAAGTCACGAAAGGCGACCCGGCGCCCGTCGTCAAGGATGTAGACGTGAAGCTTGTCCTCTGGCCAGTCAAGCTTCAGCGCGCCCAGCACGGTCGAGCGGACCAGGGACAGTTCCTCGTTATATGATGGAACATATATGTCCACATGTGGCCACGAGGACGTATCCTCGGGCAGGGGATGCTCCTTGCGCCCCAGCGGCCAGGCCATCTGGAAATAGCTCAGGCACAGGGTGGACAGGGCATAAACCTCGGCCAGGAGCAGCAGGATGGACAGGGCGGACTGTATCCACCCATGGAACTCGATCGTCGATGTCAGCCGCCAGACCACGTAACGCATGGACACCAGCAGCGAGAGCATCATGAGGAATATGGTGATGCCGCGCCCCTTGAACCGGTTCAGCACAAGCAGCAGCAGGACCGTCCCGATTGAAATCAGCCCCTGCATGTCCGGCAGCAATGCAACCGAACCCACAAAGCTCATCATGACGACACCGATCACGATCGGCACCCATGAAGGCACCCTGCCGGTAGCCGCCTGCTCCATGAATCTGGTAATTTTATCCACAAACTGCGCCATGCATACCGTCAGATCTGCCTAAAACCCAAGAATGCGATACCCGCCCTGCGTAGAACCACACATCCGCACGAAGAGCAGCGTGCAGCCCCCCCAGATGCCCGCCGCAAAACGGCACAAGCCGAAATCCCTGCACAAAAACAGGTACCTGATCACCTGACCTGACGTAAAACCATGCGGATCGCCACTTTTCAGTCATATTATTGACTTAATTTTTCATAGAAGCCAGTTGTTAGTTTTATGGCAAACGATTGTCAAGAAATAAAAAATGAGGATTTAATATATTTTTCACATATCTTAACGCCACAATACCAGATATATATGATTATATATAAATAAATAAAAATAAATATTTTTAAGTTATTTAATTTTATGATTTGGTATAAACATATTATATATTTGTAATTACAAGTGAAATTATATATTTATGCGGAATAATATTATTAAATTTTATATTTATAATATTTGTATATTGGTATACGTTTTTAAAATTACAGTATTATTTGCATTATTTTTACTTATAATATGGTATTGATTTTTAAATATTTTCTCTTATCTGTTTGTTTTGAATTCGAAATGATAAACATGTTTCTATGGAATACATGTAATATCAAAATCTATTTTGATAAAAAAACGTGCCGATGCGTTTTACGCAGGTATCAGGCCATTACGTCGATATTTTTCAATGATGGAATCCGCCGCCTGTATTCCCTTGCCGACCTGCTCCGGCCACTGAAACAGATCGGGCGCCCTGAAATCGCTCCCCCCTGATGCGGTAGCAGGGGCCTTTCCCCTGCTGGCATCACGGATTGCACGCATCCACGCAGGCCCATCGGTTGGATCAATATAGGTAACGTCACTTCCGGCAAATTCATGAAAAACCGGAATGTCGCTACATATGACTGGCACGCCCAGTACAAGCGCCTCGGCCAGGGGCAGGCCAAACCCTTCACTGAAGGATGGGAACACAAGAGCCGCACAGTCCTGCAGCAGGGCCGCGACTTCCGGATCGGTCAGGCCCTGGCATTCATGAACGCAGCCACGCAATGCCGGACAGCGCTCCAGCATATCAACCACATTTTCATTTTCCCAGCCGCGCTTGCCCACAACAACCAGATGCGGCACCTGCGCGCCCATTTCCTCTGCCATGCTGCGCCAGATATGCAGGAGCAGCAGGTGGTTCTTGCGCGGCTCAATCGTACCCAGACAGACAAAATAGGGGCGCCCCTTCTGCATCAGATCCTTCTGGAACGCACCTTTTTCCGGAACGGTCTCCCCCAGATGCACGCCGTGCGGCACAACCGCCACATGCTCCCTGGCCGGACTGTGCCGCAGATATGGCGCCAGCGATCGGCCAACGGCATGTGACGGCACAATGGCCCCGGCCCCCAGGCGTGCGACCGTCCGCATCCGGACAAGATGCTTTTCCGCTTCCCCCGGTCGACCGTATTCCGGAAATTCCATGGGAATGAGATCATGCACCATGGCAATGAAAAGCGCATTGTAACGAACCAGGAAATTCCCGATGCTGCGCGGGCGCGTCAGGTGATGATGCGACACATTAAGGTACATGGCGGGAGAGGAAACACCCTGCCCCCTGTCCGCCGCCTTCAGCGCCTGCCATGTCAGGCGCCGCCCCTGCCAGCGCAGGCTGGAACAGAGTTCGCGCGCGCCGTCCCAGGCACGACCGGTCCGTCCCACAAAATCCCGGGCCTCTTCAAACGGTATCTCGCCAATCCGGCCGACGGGATGAAACGCGACAAAATGCGTCCGGTGCGCCTCATGTTCCAGAAGATGGCGGGCATACTCATATTCGACCCGGTCTATGCCTGTGGGCACAGGCACGCCGGCCCGCGCGATCAGACGTGACAGATCCATGAAGATATGCACCGACATACCGCTGGCATTCCTATTATGTCTTGTGGGCAACGGTATTGCCTACCGCCTTACAACCTGCAGGCGTTCCAGATGGGAGGTAACAAAGCTTGACCCGTCATCCGAACGGGCAGGCGACTGGATGCGCTGCAACGTGCCGCGTACCAGCAGGTCCAGCCCCTGCTCGGAGAAGAAGCCCCCTTCAATCAGGCAACGATCAATCAGTACCCTGCGGAAAGCATTGAATATCTCTTCATCCGGCGGCGGTGGATTGCACCAGAAGTCATTCAGGCTTCCCTGATAGGTAATACCGGGAATATCATAAATCGCCTGACCCAGCGTAATGATCGGCACGCCGGATGCCAGTGCAAGCGTGCCCGTCGTGCTGTTGATGGTCACGACCCCGCGCGCCGCGCGCACCAGTACGGCAATATCCCCACATTCCAGATAACGGACACGATCCTGAATGCCGTATTTGCGGGCAATGCGCATGACCAGCCTGCGCCAGTCCTTTACGCCATTGTCCAGTGGATGTTCCTTGACCAGCAGGTACAGATCAGCTGGCGCATGCCGTGCAAAAGACTGAAGGACATAGTCAATGGCCCCTTCATTCCCCTTGAATTCGGAATGCAGCCTGATCTGCGCATCCGCATCAAGCTGGAGTGGAAAAAGCATATAGGGCAGCGCCTTTTCCCTGACCTCGGCCATGATGGCATCGGTCCGCACCTGGGCGGCATCACGGTTCCTGAGGCGTTTGAGCCAGCCAATACCTTCTATCCACGGATGCCAGGGGCGGTAATCATTCCAGTGCCGGAAATACCACCGGGTCAGGATATCCGCCGCATTATAGGCCACGGCCTCCAGTGCCCGCCGACGGAACGAAGAAGGCACGTAGGAATGCGGCCCCAGCGGCGGCAACAGCGCCGCACGGTGTACATACCATTCCGGGTCACGCGGCAGGTGAGAATGCCCGTTCACCCCATCCAGTTCCAGCGTCACCCAGTCAGGCCGGATATAGCCTTCCTCGAATACATAGACCCGCACATGCATTTCATGACAGATGCCGATCGCCACGCGATGCAGGGGTCGGCAGTCACCAAACAGCATGACATCCGTAATGCCGTACTCACGAATGACCCTGCGCACGAAGTCCGGCCACTGCGCGCTGGACCCGGTAAAGTCCAGCCCGTTGGGCAGGCGCCAGAACAGCTGGTCCCCCCCATTGAAGTTGATCTTGTAAACTTCGTATCCGGTCTTGCGCAGGGCAATGCCGACCCGGCGGAAAAAAGGCCCCATAAGCCCCTGCAACAGAAGAAACCTGCGGGGACCGCCTGCAGGAACCTGCATATCCTGTACCATATTACTTGCTTTGGCTCCTGCTGGCCCATGCGCCCTGACTGATACGATGCAACAACATTACCTTCGTCCTTCCATAGGCCGTCTTGACCTGCATGAGCGGGGTTGGACGCCACAAGGCCGGATCTTCGAAACGATTGACAAGGATCTCGGCCTCACAAGGTAACCGGGTCAACGGATCAAGGTAACGTGGGTAAAGAATTAGGGCACCGGCGACAAGCTCTTCAATATGCAACATGCGTCCGCGTCTGGACCATGGCACGTCTCCCATATCCGTCGTCAGCCCCCAGCCCGCATAAAACGGGCCCCCGTAGGTCACGACCCTGATCCCCCGCAACAGGCCCTCAAACCCCGCAAGCGACGTCAGGGTATGGATTTCGTCAACGCGTTCCATCAGGGCGGCTATCGAACCGCCATAACTGACATGGTCCGCACAGGACAATACGTCCTTATCGTTCAACGCACCAGAGCGGTAGCCTGAAGTCACATCGGGATGCGGGCGGTAAATGATGAAGGCGTCCGGATTATGACGGCGCACCGCCCGCAGCAGTTCCAGATTACCACGAATTCGGCCACCGCCACGCAGCACGGACTGATCATCACTGACCTGACCCGGCACCAGGATGGTACGGCGTCCACCGCTGTCCCACCCGGCAATCCCGGCCTGGTCGGCCCTGCCGTATTTTGTAATGCCTTTATGAACCAGGTAATGACCAAGATGACGGGCGCGCTGGCGCAGTTGCGGGTCGAACCGGGCCGTTGCCAGGATATGTTCAAGGTCGCTGGGCCCGGCCGGATCGTAATAGATCCCCCTTTTATCAAGAATAATGGATGCGGGAACCTGCAGGCCACTTCCCAAGCCAACAGATCTTACAAACCCGTCTTCCACCCGCCAGATAGGAATGTTTTCTTTCGCTGCCTTTTCCTCCAGTCCAGGCGGCACACGCGTCGCCCACATCGCGACTGATGCGCCACGCTCCCGACACAGTCGCAGTGCCTGAGCAGCCGAACGGACAAATCGCGGGCTGGTTGGGGGGATCGTCAGAAAATCCGCTATTCTGCCACGCTTCCACCATGACATCCCGACGCATGCCCCGATATGGCGGTTTTCATCAATGATCTTACGCCACAGCGTCAGAATTTCTATAATATTATTGATATCAGTAAAACGTTTATCGAATGGGTCAATATAATGCCAGTCTGACAGTAATCCATGCAGAACCGTATCGCCATCAAGCGGGGTCGGTTCCCGATGGTCTGTCCCACCCTGCTGCGGCAGCGCATAACGCCACACAGGCAGGCCGCGCAGGCTGGCCAGCGTCCCTATATCTCCATTGCCCAGTTCATGGACCTGTCCCACATGATCCAGCAGATCATGTGGATCACATGGAGTACAGACGTGGCGGATCCGATGCTGCCTTGCAAATCGGGCAACCCGGCCATGCCGAAAAGGATAAAAGAGCAGGATATCAGTTTTGTCATGCTGCCCAAGCACACGCTGAAGCAACTGTACGAGGGGCTGGGATGTTGTACCCTGCATGCCGGAACAGCAGACAAGAACGGGAAAGGAACGACCGGGATGCCGGGCTGGTGCCCAGAATGTGCCACCCACCCGCCGGGTTACGATTTCATGGCGCAGCCAGGCAATTTTTTCGTCTGTGCCAACACAAAGGGAACGACCGGATGGAACGGCAAGGCGGACGGGCTTCGTCTCACGAAACGGGGGGCAACGAAACAGGCTATGGCAGGCCAATCCATGTTCCTCTCAACATCTGGGACGTCTCCTAATGCATTTCCGTATCTTTTTCCACAGGCCAGATAGACCTCTGGCAAGGAAAATGGTATTGCCCTGCCCTTGATCAGATCATGCTGCGAACAGGAACAGACCGGGGTGTGACAGAAGCATTTGGCTGGCGTTTCGGATAATCGTGTATTAAGAAGCAGTGCGTCTTTCCGGGGCAGAGAGACGAACTGCATGGTAGGTTGTGCCGAAAATTTATGATAGAAAATTTGGCATCTTCACGGAAGCCGCCAATAGTAAAAAAGGCGCAGGACAATTACCACAATTCAACTTCAAGGATGTCTTACATGCGTCGGGTAGGCAGAAATGAAACCGATGATATGCCGATCCGGTTATTCAAAAATCCTGTTTTTGAATGCATGACACTGCTGTCCTTCCCCATATTTCTTGTCGTATGGGGTATGATCCTGTTTATTGCCCTGCTCTATGCATTCAGCCACGCGTCCTCGGTAACGGCTTTCGTGATCTGTTTCCTGATCGGGTGGGTTGTCTGGTTTCCGATGGAGTATCTGCTCCACCGTTTCCTCTTCCACCTGAAGGGCACATCGACGTTCGTGAAGTCCATGGTCTTCCTGATTCACGGCAACCACCATGAACAGCCGAATCATCCACTGCGCAATCTCATGCCGTTAAGCGTGTCCCTGCCCCTGGCTGCGGTCATATGGACAGGCTGTGTCTGGTTCATGGGAAAAGGCAATGGTAGCGCTGCTGCCGCAGGTTTCATATGCGGTTATATTGGCTACGACATCATTCATTATTCATGCCATCAGTTCCCCATGAAATCAAAATGGCTAAAGAAACTGAAGGTGCATCACATCAAGCATCATTATAAAGATCATGATGCCAACTATGCCATTACTGGCATATTTATTGATGGTATATTTAAAACAAGTTCAAAACAGAAATAGTAACCATATTTTATAAAAGTCCTGACAGAATATGCCAATATGAAGGCATCAGGGCTTTTGCCATAGATTCTGACCACACGTTCCGCAAAAGAAACTTAGAGACTGTTTGAAAACAAGTCATTGATAAAAAATAATAAAAGTTTTTGGGTGCTGCCTTTTTTCAAAAAGGCGGCGTTTTTCGAAGCTTTTTGAAAAAAGCTTCACCAAAAACTTCTTTATGATTGCTGGATGTTTTCCGGCCTAACTTTTCAAACAGTCTCTTAACAAATTATCCAATGCCAAATCTGGCGCCAGTCTGAAGATGCCACAACAGGTATTGGGAAAGACATATATTTCTGTTCCCGATACAGATGGCAGAAATGCGCCAAAATGTATCGTCAGCCAGCATACGGTTCCAGAATGCGTGTACTTCCACCCAATTCTTGATGTTTCCTTTGCTTTTCAGAGATAGAGCAGGCATGCAGCAGTACCGTCTGGGTGGGGTGGACAGTCCGTAAAAACCATTCATCCTATCTGTATCAAACAGGCATAGGCTGCCGCTGGAGCAGGAAACCGGGCAGAGTGGGCACACTCTGATCAGTCTCTACGCCGCATGATTGATCCTTTCTATGTTTCCCATAGTGACTTTCAGACCCAAAAAAGTCTCATTTCCGCGTGCTTCCCATGTGTTTCCTGCAGTGGAATTCAGGACGCAAAAAAGCCGCCTCTAAGGGCGGCATTTTTTGTTAGATATCAGTATGTTCGGTTTGGTTGCGGGGGCAGGATTTGAACCTGCGGCCTTCAGGTTATGAGCCTGACGAGCTACCGGGCTGCTCCACCCCGCGGTGGTAAGGGGAGACTGGAAGA
>NZ_NKTZ01000008.1 GCF_003207855.1 Komagataeibacter rhaeticus
ACGCTCCAATGCCGTCAGTTCAATCGCAACCGCTACACGTCCCATTCGATTACCCCTGCCATCAGGATAATCATATAAACTTCTCGATCAGGACACTAGGAAGGGCCAGCCTTTTGCATCCGATGCGGAAGGAAGACCGATCACTGGGGCGGAAACGGAGCGGACATGCAGGAACGGCGTCATCAGCGCGGCCATGGCGCGCGCGCAGGGGGCTGGTTGCGGCGCGGCCTGCTGCTGGCGGCGCTTGGCCTGCCCGCCAGTACGGCACTGGCGCAGCCGCGACACGACTACCGTGCCCCCCCGCCGCAGGCATGGAGCTTCAGCGGCCCGCTGGGGCATTTCGACATGGCGGCCGTCCAGCGTGGCTATACGGTCTATGCCCAGGTCTGTTCCGCCTGCCATGGCATGAAGTCCGTAACCTATGGCGACCTTGCGGGGCTGGGACTGAAGATGGCGGATGTCAACACCATTGCCAGCGCCCACCATGTGCCCGCCGGAGTGGACGGCAGCGGCCACCCGGTCACGCGCCCGGCCAACATGGATGACCACCTGCTCTCGCCCTATCCCAATCCCCACGCGGCGGCGGCGGCCAATCACGGCGTGATGCCGCCCGACCAGTCGCGGCTGGCGGTGGTCCATCCCGGCGGGGTGGACCGGATACTGGCCTTCCTGACCGGCTATGGCGAGACCCCGCCGCCCGGCACCGCCGTGCCGCCGGGCCTGTTCTACAACCCCTATGCCGCCAACGGGCAGACCGCCATGCCGCCCCCGCTGCATGAGGGCGGTGTCACCTATCCCGATGGCACGCCCGCAACCGTTGCCCAGCAGGCGCGCGATGTCACGACCTTCCTGGCATGGGTGGCCAGTCCCCACCTGACCGCGCGGCACCGCGCGGGCGTGGGGGCCGTGGTGTTCCTGCTGGTTTTGCTTGTCCTTTCCATCTGCCTGAAACGGAGAACCTGGTCCAATGTCCCCTAACCCTGCCAGCAGCGAACAGATCGAGCCGGTTATCGGCCTGATCGGTGGTTCCGGCCTGTATGATATCGAAGGCCTTGAAGACAAGGAGTGGCGCACCGTCGAGACCCCATGGGGCAAGCCCTCCGACCAGCTTCTGTTCGGCCGGCTCGATGGCGTGCGCTGCGTGTTCCTGCCCCGCCATGGGCGCGGGCATCCGCTGCCGCCCTCACGGCTGAACTACCGGGCCAATATCGATGCGCTCAAGCGTTCCGGCGTGACCGATATCGTGTCGCTTTCCGCCGTGGGGTCGCTCAAGGAAGAACTGCCGCCGGGCCATTTCGTGGTGATCGACCAGTTCATCGACCGTTCGTTCGCGCGCGAGAAAAGTTTTTTCGATACCGGCTGTGTCGCCCATGTGGGCATGGCCGACCCGCTCTGCCCGCGCATTGGCGACGTGCTGGAAGGCCAGTGCCGCGAACTGGGGCTGGATGTGACGCGCGGCGGCACGTATCTGGTCATGGAAGGGCCGCAGTTCTCCACCCGTGCCGAGAGCAACCTCTACCGCTCCTGGGGCTGTTCGGTGGTGGGCATGACCAACATGCCTGAAGCCAAGCTCGCCCGTGAGGCGGAGATCTGCTACGCCACCGTGGCCATGGTGACCGATTACGACTGCTGGCACGACGGTCATGACAGCGTGACGGTGGATGCGGTGGTCAAGGTCATGCAGGAAAATGCCAGCCGTGCGCGCGCCCTTGTCCGTTCTGTCATCCCGAAGCTGGGCGCGAAGCGTGGCCCCTGCTACGCGGGCTGTGACCGGGCGCTGGAACATGCCATCATCACGGCCCCCGATCGACGTGACCCGGCCCTGCTGAAAAAGCTGGATGCCGTCGCCGGCCGCGTGCTGAACCGGGCCTGATCCGGGAAGGCAACAGAAGGTTCCGGGTGCCGCCTTTTTTTAAAGGCCGCACCTTTCTGAAGCTTTTTGAAAGAAGCCTCGCCTGGAACGTCTTTCCTCTTGGCTCCTGAAGGAACGTCCATGCCTTGCCGGGCACGGGCGTTTTTTCATGCGGGCCCGTTACAGCCAGTGCTCGAAAAAGCTCAGCGTGCGCTGCATGGCCAGCGTTGCGGCCGCTTCGTTATAGGAAGGGCGGTCAGTGCAGCCAAAGCCGTGATCGGCCCCTTCATAGGTGAAGATCTCGATATCCTCATGCGCCGCGCGGATGGCTTCCACCTCGCTTGCGGGGATATGCGCGTCGTCTGCGCCAAAATGCAGTTGCACGGGGCAGTTGGGCACCTGGCTGCGGGTCTGGGCAATGCCGCCGCCATACCAGGCCACGGCCGCGGCAAAGGCCCTGGTGTGGCAGGCTGCTTCCCATGCCAGTTTGCCGCCCCAGCAGAAGCCGACAATGCCCTTCCTGTCCGTTGGCAGGATAGCGGCCGCGGCAACAAGGTCCTTCAGCGTGTCGGCCTGTGCAATCCGGCTGCGCAGGGCCAGGCCCTCCTGCATGCCGGCGCTGTCATAGGGCAGGATGGCATCGCGCCGCACGCGATCAAACAGGGCGGGGGCAATGGCCTGATAGCCCTGTGCCGCAAAGGAATCGCACACGGCGCGGATATAAGGCGTGATCCCGAATATTTCCTGCACCACCACAACGCTGCGCGCGGCATCTGGCCGACCGGCCCGGTAAGCGGAAAATGCATGCCCGTCGGTCGCGGTAATGGTGATGACTGCGCCCATGGCCTCTACTCCATTTGTTCCATTATTGTCCGTCACACAATGATGCGGGGCACCATCGCGTCAATATGAAACCCGCGTGAAGATGCGGTTTATGGGAATTTTCTCCTGCCCGCACCATATCCCGGCTTTCATCTGCCCGACCGGTACTGGTTCCGTTAAGCCCCATGCAGGGAGAGCGCATTCCCCCTGGCATGGCAGGGGGCAGGGACGGAATCGGTGCCACCCCCATCATGTATTGCACGGAGGGCAGGGCCTCCCCTTTTGACGGGTCGGGCCTGGATGAAACAGATGTCTGATATCAAAAGATAAAATCCTGAGATCCGGCCTTGATGGACCGGATGTGCGAATTCCGCGCCATCAGCCCCGTCCCGCTTCTTGACACCCGTAGGGGGGCTTCCTATCTGGTTGTTAGCACTCTCATGAGGGGAGTGCTAACGCGATGCGGCCTGGCGCGCGCGCCAACCGGTGGCGTTGCTTGATTCAAGGGCGTTACCTTTAGATATTATGGAGCGATCCATCCCATGACGAAATTTCGTCCCCTGCATGACCGTGTGGTCGTCCGTCGCCTCAAGAGCGAGGAAAAAACCGCAGGTGGTATCATCATTCCTGAGACCGCCAAGGAAAAGCCGATGGAAGGCGAGGTGATCTCGGCAGGCCCGGGTGCCCGTAACGAGCAGGGCCAGATCGTGGCCCTGGACGTAAAGGCGGGTGACCGCGTGCTGTTCGGCAAGTGGTCGGGCACGGAAGTGACGATCAACGGTGAAGAACTGCTGATCATGAAGGAAAGCGACATCATGGGCGTGGTCGGCTGACCCACCCGCGTTTTCCGCACCGAGTAACCTCCTGAAAAACTTTCCATACCGGAGAATAAGAAAATGGCAGCCAAGGACGTAAAGTTCGGCGGTGAAGCCCGCCAGCGCATGCTGCGTGGCGTGGACATTCTTGCAGACGCAGTCAAGGTGACGCTGGGCCCCAAGGGCCGTAACGTCGTGCTCGACAAGAGCTTCGGCGCACCGCGCATCACGAAGGACGGTGTCTCCGTCGCCAAGGAAATCGAACTGGCCGACAAGTTCGAGAACATGGGCGCGCAGATGGTGCGCGAAGTCGCCTCCAAGACCAACGACATCGCGGGCGACGGCACCACCACCGCCACCGTGCTGGCGCAGGCCATCGTGCGTGAAGGTGCCAAGGCCGTGGCCGCTGGCATGAACCCGATGGACCTCAAGCGCGGCATCGACAAGGCGGTTGGCGTTGTTGTTGAAGAGCTGAAGAAGAACGCGAAGAAGATCACGACCCCGGCCGAGACGGCACAGGTCGGCACGATTTCCGCCAATGGCGAGGCCGAGATCGGTGAAATGATCTCCAAGGCCATGCAGAAGGTCGGTTCCGAGGGCGTCATCACGGTGGAAGAGGCCAAGGGCCTGCACACCGAGCTGGACGTGGTCGAGGGCATGCAGTTCGACCGTGGCTACATCTCCCCGTATTTCGTGACGAACGCGGAGAAGATGACCGTCGATCTGGACAGCCCCTACATCCTGATCCACGAGAAGAAGCTCTCCTCGCTCCAGCCGATCCTGCCGCTGCTCGAAGCCGTTGTGCAGTCCGGCCGTCCGCTGCTGATCATCGCGGAAGATGTTGATGGCGAAGCGCTGGCGACCCTGGTGGTCAACAAGCTGCGTGGTGGCCTGAAAATCGCCGCCGTCAAGGCCCCGGGCTTTGGCGACCGCCGCAAGGCGATGCTGGAAGACATCGCGATCCTGACCGGCGGCCAGGTGATCAGCGAAGATCTGGGCATCAAGCTGGAAAGCGTGACGCTGGACATGCTGGGCACCGCGAAGAAGGTGCACATCGACAAGGAAAACACCACCATTGTCGAAGGCGCTGGCAACAGCGAGGGCATCAAGGGCCGTTGCAGCCAGATCCGTGCGCAGATCGAGGAAACCACCTCCGACTACGACCGTGAGAAGCTGCAGGAACGCCTGGCGAAGCTGGCTGGCGGCGTTGCCGTGATCCGCGTCGGTGGCTCCACCGAGATCGAGGTGAAGGAGCGCAAGGACCGCGTTGACGATGCCCTGCACGCGACCCGTGCGGCGGTTGAGGAAGGCATTGTCCCCGGTGGTGGCACGGCACTGGCCCGCGCTTCGACCAAGCTGGGTGGCCTGCACTTCCATAACGACGACCAGCGCGTTGGTGCGGACATCATCCGCAAGGCCCTGCAGGCCCCGCTGCGCCAGATCGCCCACAACGCGGGTGAAGACGGTGCGGTCATTGCCGGCAAGGTTCTGGAAAACGACACCTACACCTTCGGTTTCGATGCCCAGATGGGTGACTACAAGGACCTGGTGGCAGCCGGCATCATCGACCCGATGAAGGTCGTGCGCACGGCGCTGCAGGATGCGGCCTCGGTCGCGGGCCTGCTGATCACCACCGAAGCGATGGTGGCCGAGCGCCCCGAAAAGAAGGCTCCTGCCATGCCGGAAGGTGGCATGGGCGGAATGGGTGGCATGGGCGGCATGGACTTCTGAGCATAGCCTCAGGCCATGCCGGGTGTCCGGGGATGGCGGGTCCGCCCGCCTTCCCCACCCCCTGCGGACTTTTCGGAAAAACGGGTGTGACTTCGGTCACACCCGTTTTTTTATGGCATGGGGGAAGCCGGTTTCCGCGCGGCAACCAGCAGGAAGGTTGGCCGGTCACGCTCGGGTGCCCAGTCGGGGTGGGCTGCAAGGTCCCTGTCGCTCGGGTTCCATTCCTCCACATGCGTGATGGTAAATCCCGTGCCGGTCAGCAGGTTGAGCAGGGTGCCCAGCGTGCGGTGCTGCTTGATCACGCCCGGCGCCAGCCAGTCCGTGCTGCGGGGGCCTTCGATCTGGTAGTCATTGAGCGGCCAGACACGGGTGCCTGCGGCATCCTGTATCCAGTCGGGCCGGGACGGGGCGGTATAGATCGGGTGTTCGGTAGAAAATACGAAATGCCCGCCCGGTACCAGCCCTGCGTGAATGGTGCGGAGCAGGGGGGCAAGGTCGCGGATATAGTGCAGCGCCAGCGAACTGTAGGCCAGATCGAACGCCGCTGCGGGCAGGTCCAGCGTTTCCAGATCCTGCCGGGCATAGGTAATGGCCGCGTCATGGCCGAAGCCGCGGGCGCGGGCCAGCATGTTTTCCGACAGGTCTATCCCCAGTACCGATCCGGCATGGCGCGCGCTGGCCCAGCGGCAGAACCAGCCAAAGCCGCAGCCCAGGTCAACAATGCGCGCGCCCGCAAGCGGCGGCAGCAGGGCCTGCATGGCGGGCCATTCCGCCGCGGCATCCAGCCCCGCGCGTGAGCGGGGCAACTGGCTGTAGCCGTGAAAGAAATCGGGCTGGTCATAAATGTTCTGGCTCATGGGCAGTGGGTTCCGCGCGGTCTGATTCGTTACGGTTTAAAGTGTATTGCATTGCCGGGCCGCCGGTAAGGCATGCCATGCGGGCGGGGCGGCGGCCGAACGGTGGGACCCATGGGCGGGCAGTCACTATTTTTTGATTGATTATGTCCCGATCTGCGCGGCCAGCGCGCGTCATCATTTGACAGGGCGGCCCTTTTCATGCTGCCCCTATGGTGCACGAACGACGTGAAAGCTGCAGGGTGTTTTCCGGATGCCCCGTTTTTTTCATGGCCGTAAAGGCACGCGCCCGGATTGCCGGTATTAGGACCGGCAAGGATGGCGCTGGAGAAGAGACTGGCTATGGCTACCGGAAAAGTAAAATGGTTCAACGCAACCAAGGGTTTTGGCTTCATCATGCCCGATGATGGCGGCAAGGACGTGTTTGTGCATATCACTGCCGTGCAGGCGGCTGGCCTGCGTGGCCTGAACGAGGATCAGGCTGTCAGCTACGACATCGCCATGGAACGTGGCAAGGCCGCCGCGACCAACCTCAAGGCGCTCTGACACTTCTCCCGCTCCGGGGAATGGTGTAGCGGGAAGGGCCCGGGCGTCCGGTCAGTGAAGCTGGCCGGTTGCCGTATCCTGCTCATGCAGGAAGGCCCCGATCTCCGCCGCCGCGGCACGCAGGCCCAGGCGGCGCACCGTTACCCCGGCGGGAAAAGCCGATAGCAGGCGTGATGGGGTGCGCCTGTCCAGCAGGACGAACACACCCCTGTCCTGGCGGCTGCGGATCAGCCGTCCAAAGGCCTGCCGCAGGCGCAGGCGGGCTATCCTGTCATCATACCGCCCCGGTTCCCCGCCCGACAGATGGATGCGCCGCTCCCGGTGCAGGATGTCGGGCCGTGGCCAGGGCACGCGTTCGAACGCGACCAGCCGCAGTGCCGCGCCCGGCACATCCACTCCGTCACGCATCGCATCCGTGCCCAGCAGGCTGGCATTGTGCTCGCTGCGCAGTATGTCCACCAGTGTTGCGTTGTCCATCGGGTCCACATGCTGGGCGTAAAGCGGCAGCCCGGCTGCTTCCAGCGGGGTCACGATGCGGCGGTAGACGTCCCGCAGCCGCGATATGGCGGTGAACAGCCCCAGCGCCCCCCCGTTCGATGCCGTGAACAGCGTGCGGTAGGCCCCGGCCAGGGCAGCCGGGTCATCATGCGCCACATCGGTAATGATGAAGGCCCGGCTCTGCCGCGCGTAATCGAACGGGCTGGGGAAGGACGCCCGGATGGCGGGGGAGGGCAGATGGATCGCGCCCGCACGGGCTTCGGCCGCATCCCAGGCGCGGTCCGCACCCTCATCATCCGATGCATCCCCCGTCTCGTCACGCAGGGTTGCGGAAGTGACCAGCACGCCATGCGCAGGGGCGGCCAGCACGCTGGCAAAGGGAATGGTCGGGTCCAGCCAGTGGCGGTACAGCCCCACATCCCGCTCACCGGGGTTCTGGCCCTCGCGCCGGTCCATGCGGATATAGTCGATATATTGCGGGGTTTCGCCACCCACCTGCGGTTTTTCCGCCTGGATGCTGCCCAGCATGGCGCACCAGCCATCCACCCGCGCCAGCGCGCGCCGGCGGATGGAGCGGCTGGCGGCGGCTATGCGTTCGCGCATCGGGGTATCCAGCCAGTCGGCCTCGGTCTCCAGCGCCTCATCCAGTCGCGCCACCAGCGTGCGCAGGGGTTCGGCCAGCCGCCGCAGGGCGCGCTCCATGGCCTGCGCCGCCATGCGCAGCGCATCGGGCATGGGATAGAGATCACATTCACTGTCGCTTCGCCGGGGGCCGCCCTCGGGGCTGCCCTGCGTGCGGGCCAGTACCTGCTGGCGCAGTTCGTGCAGCAGCATCTCGGTGGGGTTGGACAGGGTTGGCTCACCTGATTCCGTCCCGGCAGCGGCGGGCGGGGTGGCCGCGCGGTGCACGGGATCAAGGGCGGCAAGGCGCGCGGACCATCCCGGTGCCGGCAGCGCGCGGGCGGCCATCAGGGCGGTATCGAGCGGGGTTTCCATGCGGGGGATATGGGCCAGCAGGTCTTCCAGCCGGCGCCGCAGCCCACGGGCGCGCGAGCGTGCCCCTTCGGCCCCCAGCAGCCAGCGCCGCAGTTCGGCGGCCTCCAGCCCCGACAGTTCAAGGGCGAAGGCACTGTCCGCCGCATCGGCAATGTGGTGCCCCTCGTCCATGATGTAGCGGGTGGGGGTGTGGTCCTCGTTACTGGTGTCCGACCCGTCCAGCGCGTGCCATGCCGCCTGCGACATGACCAGCGCGTGATTGGCAATGACAAGGTCCGCCGTCCGCGCGCGGCGGATGGAATGCTCCACCATGCAGCTCTGGTAATGCGGGCAGGCGCCATGGATGCACTCGCCACGGCGGTCGGCAATGCTGACCAGCAGCCCACGGCCGAACAGGTCGGCAAACCAGCCGGGCAGGTCGCCGCCAAACAGGTCGCCATCCTGCGTATGGGCGGCCCACAGCGCAATCAGCGCCAGCCCGACCAGCGCGCCATTGCCCGCCTGCCCGCGTGAGAGGGCGATGTTCACGCTCTCTTCCATATTGAGCAGGCACAGGTAGTTCTCCCGCCCCTTGCGCACCACCACATGGGCCATGCGCGTGGCCGGGTCGGGGTGCAGGCGGCCCAGTTCCGATTCGATCTGGCGCTGCAGGTGGCGGGTATAGGTACTGATCCATACACTGCCGCCATTGCGCCGTGCCCAGATGCTGGCAGGGGCTACATAGCCCAGCGTCTTGCCGGTACCGGTTCCCGCTTCCGCCAGCACCATGTGCGGGTCGCCCTGCGTTGCGCGCGGGGCGAAGGCGCTGGCCACGACATGGCTGAAGGCTTCCTGCGCAGGGCGCTGTTCGGCCCCTTCACCCAGTATGGCGCGCAGGCGGGCGCGTGCTTCCTCCCCCGTGACCGGATGCGCGCCGGGAGCGGGGAGCGGGGCGGTTTCCTCCCATTGGGGCAGGCGGGTCCAGACCCGCAGCGCGTCATTGGGCTGGATGGCGTCGGCCGGGGGGCGTTCGTCCGGGCCAAGCCCCAGTGCGGCACAGGTGGCGGCCCCCCATGGCCAGCTCGCTTCACGCATGCGCCAGGCCAGCGCGGTCTTTATGGCCGCCTCGGGCGTGTCGCGCGTCCGGGCCAGGCGGTGCAGCAGTGCGAAGGCCAAGTCGGGCAGCAGGTCGGCCTCGGGCGCGTCCAGCCTGTGGGCTGCAATGTCCAGTGCCCCGCCCAGTCCGCGCGCGGTGGGGGGCACGCCCCAGGCGGGCATGACAAAGGCAAAAAGCTCAAGCAGGTCCAGCCACGGGCCGGGGCGTGGCAGCGGCGGCAGGTCGAGCCTGCGGGCCATGGCGGGGGCATGGATGACAAGCGGCGCGGGCCAGTGCGGCAGTTCGCGCCGTATGTCTGCTGCCGTTATGGTCAGCAGTTCCCCATCCGGGGTCAGGACCGACCAGGCGCCATTGCGCGGCAGGAGTGCCGGCGCGCTGTCCGGCAGGGGCGGGGTGTCTGGCATGCTGGTACATGATATAGGGCACGCGCGGACGTCTGTCGCCCGTCGTGTGTCATGTATTCTCATTGCTGTACCACAGGGTGTGGAATAGGATAATTGACCCGCGTCCTTCCTGCCCATAGCTTGCCGGTCCATGTCAGAACAGCACCCCTCCCTTATCTCGCCCCTTCCCAAGTCCTGGCCGTTCGAGGAGGCGGCGAAACTCGCGGCCCATGTGGGCGGGCGCGAGGTGACGCCGTCCCGTCCCGCCCTGCTGGAAACCGGCTATGGCCCGTCCGGCCTGCCCCATATCGGCACGTTTGGCGAGGTGGCGCGCACGTCATGGGTGCGGCAGGCCTTCACGAAGCTGACCGGCCTGCCCACGCGGCTGCTGGCGTTTTCCGATGATATGGACGCCCTGCGCAAGGTGCCGGAAAATGTGCCCAACCAGGACATGCTGCGCCAGTATATCGGCAAGCCGCTGTCGCGGGTGCCCGACCCGTTCGGCACGCATGACTCCTTTGCCGCCCACAACAATGCCCGCCTGCGTTCCTTCCTTGACGGGTTCGGGTTTGAATACGAATTCGCCTCCTCCACGCAGTATTACGAAGGCGGCCGTTTTGATGCGGCCCTGAAGCGCGTGCTGGAAGTGCATGACAAGATCGTGGCGGTGATCGCCCCCACGTTGGGCGAGGAACGGCGCGCAACCTATTCCCCCGTCCTGCCCATTCACCCGCGCACCGGCCAGGTCATGCAGGTGAAGATGGATGCGATCGACCCCGTGGCGGGCACGGTGCGCTGGACCGATGAAGATGGCGAGACGTTCGAGACCCCCGTCACCGGCGGCCACGCCAAGATGCAGTGGAAGGCCGACTGGGCCATGCGCTGGTATGCGCTGGGTGTGGATTACGAGATGTCGGGCAAGGACCTGATCGACAGCGTGCGCCTGTCGGGCAGGATCTGCCGCATCCTTGGTGGCCAGCCGCCAGCAGGGCTGACCTATGAGCTGTTTCTGGACCAGAACGGGCAGAAGATCTCCAAGTCCAGGGGCAATGGCATATCGGTCGAGGAATGGCTGCGCTATGCCCCGGCCGAAAGCCTTGGCCAGTACATGTTCAACGCCCCGCAGCGTGCCAAGCGCCTGTTCTTTGACGTGATCCCCAAGGCAACGGATGAATACCTGGCGCATGTGGCCAAGGCCAAGACCCTTGCCACCGATGATCCGCAGCTTCTGACCAACCCGGCCTGGTTCATCCACAAGGGCCTGATCCCGGCGGATGCGGGCAGCCCCGTCACCTTTGGCATGCTGCTCAACCTGGCCAGTGTGGCCAATGCCGAGACGCCGGATGTGCTGTGGAAGTTCATCCAGCGTTATGATGCACAGGCCACACCCGAAAGCTGCCCCATGCTGGCGCGGCTGGTGGAACACGCCATTGTCTATTACGCCGATTTCGTGCGCCCCACGAAGCATTACCGCGCGCCCGATGCGCATGAGCGCCGCGCACTGGCTGATCTGGCCGAAGCCCTGCGCGGGCTTGAAGGGACGGAGATAACCCCTGATGCCTGCCAGAACCTGGTGTTCGAGATCGGCAAGACCCATGGCTTCGAGCCGCTGCGGGCATGGTTCGGCTGCCTGTATGAAGTGCTGCTGGGGCAGAAGGAAGGGCCGCGTTTCGGGATTTTTGTAGCCCTGTACGGCGTTGCGGAGACCGTGGCCCTGATCGAGGCGGCCCTGACCCGCACCGAAGGAACAGCGGCCTGAGGGCCAGCCCATGGCTGAACGTCCATCGCAAGCTGACGACCGGCTGCCGGACGAAGCAGGGCAGTCGGCACCAGGTCCGTCACCCGCGCGGCGCAGGAGCGCGCTGATCCGCCACCTGCCCCACGGGATCGGGCTGCTGCTGCTGGTAGGGGCTGTGATTGTGGTGCAGCGCGAGGTCCGCAGCCTGCACTGGCATGACATCAGTCTTGCGCTGGCGGCCATTCCCGCCGGCACGTTGTGGGCGGGGGCGGGCTTTACGCTGCTGTCCTATCTTGTCCTGTCTTTCTATGACTGGCTTGCGGTGCGGCAGGTGGGGTGCAGGCTGGCCTTCCGGCGCACGGCGTTCGCGGCCTTCTGTTCCTATGTGCTGTCGCACAATCTCGGGTTTTCGGCCATTTCCGGAGCGGCGGTGCGCTTCCGGCTGTATGGCAACTGGGGGCTGAGACCATTCCAGGTGGCCCAGATCATCGCCTTCTGCTCGGCCACCTACCTGCTGGGGGCCGCCGTGCTGATCGGTGGCGTGCTCGTGCTGGAACCGGGCACGGTGCCCTTCATCGGCAATGCGCTGCCCGCCATGGTAATGCGGCTGGCGGGCGTGCTGCTGTGGGGCGGGGTGATCGCCTATGTGGTCATGGGCCATTATGTGAACGAGGTGAAGATCTGGCGGTGGCAGATCACCTTCCCCTCATCCGCCATGGCGGTCATGCAGACCGTGGTGGCGGCGCTGGAAGTGGCCGCGACCGCCACGATTGCCTACACGTTCCTGCCCGTGACGCCGGGGCTGGATTACGGTACGTTCCTTGCCATCTACATCGCCTCCTACACGGCAGGGCTGGTGGCCAGCGTGCCCGGCGGGCTTGGGGTATTCGATGGCACCATGATGCTGGCGCTGGGCGCCTATGTACCCGCGACCCGCATCGTGACCGCCATCCTGATCTTCCGGCTGTTCTACTACATCGTGCCCCTGTTCGTGGCGGGAATCATGTTCGCCGCCCATGAACTGTTCCTGCGCGGTGATGCCGCCCTTGCGCGCAAGGCGGGTGCCCGCAGTCCGCTGCGCGGGCCGCGCACGGGCCGGGCCAGTCAGGTCATACGGGAAAGCGAGGCCGATTTTTCCGTGGCCGTGGCCACGGGCGCCGTATCACTATGTGGGGGGCTGCTGCTGGCGCTGACGCTGCTCGATCCCGAAAACTGGCTCAATGCCGGACGGCTGCAGCCGGTTTTTGCCATGGTGGGGGATTACCTGCTCTCGCTTGCGGGTGTTGCGCTGATCGGGCTGGGCATTGGCCTCTCGCAACGTGTAACGCTGGCGTGGAAGGCCACGCTGGTCCTGCTGGGCGGTGCCTGCGCGCTGACCCTGCTGCGTGGCTCCCCCATGGCGGTGCCGGGGCTGCTGCTGCTGGTCTGCATGCTGATCGCGCCCTTCCGCAGTTCCTATTACCGCCATGCCCGGATCATGAGCGAGCCGCTTTCGTCCCACACCATCGTGTCGCTTGTGCTGCTGATCAGTTCCGTCGTGGTGCTGGTGCTGGCGGGACCGCATGATTCGGCGGGCGGAAGCTGGTGGGAGATCATGCTGTTTGCCACCCGTCCCGGCATTGCGCAGTGGACGCTGGGGCTGGCGGTCATGTTGGGGCTGGTCATGATCGTGCGGCTGGTGCGGCCGGGGCGCATCCATGTCCTGCCATGGGACAGCGCCACGCGCGCGCGTTATGGCGCGCTGGACCATGCGCTGGAGGGGCTGGGGCAGCGCACGCCGCCGCCCGCGGGACTGATACCGGGGGCACGCCGGCAGGCCCTGCTGCCGTTTGTGCGGCTGGGGCCGTACCTGATCGGGCTGGGTGATCCGGCGGGCAGCATGGATGACTGTGTTTCCACCATCTGGTGGCTGCGTGACCTTGCGGTGCAGGAAGGCTGCCAGCCGGCATTCTGGCGCACGGGCATATGCCTGCTGCCGGTCTATAACGAACTGGGGCTGACCCCCTGGCCGCTGACGGAAGAGGGCGATCCCAGTCACCCCTGGTTCCTGTGTGCCGCGGCCGATGACCTGAATATGGTCCGGGCGCTCATGCGCCGGGCCTTCGTGCCAACCGGGCCGGAAAGGGACTGAGCCACCATGTGCCATGATCCGTGCAGCAGCAGGCGCAGGCCATGACGGCACATGCGGGACTGCTGACCCATTTTTCCACCGTGGTGGGGCTGCCCAGCCTGCCGGGTGCCTTTCTCATGGCGTTTCCGGCGCTGTTTTCCATCGTCAACCCGCTGGGGGCGGCGCTTATTTTCGCGCAGGTTACGGCCGGGCAGTCACGCCGCAACTGTATTGCGCTGGCGCGGCAGGTCGCACTCTATTCCGCCGTGCTCATGCTGGCCTCCATCTGGATGGGGGGGCTGGTTCTTTCATTTTTCGGCATTACCATCGACGCTCTGCGTATTGCCGGCGGACTGGTGGTGGCGGTGCGGGCGTGGTCCCTGCTGCAGGCACCGGAAACGGAGGAAGCCCGCAAGCAGGCCCAGGGCAGCGCGGTGCAGGCCAGCGCCAACATCATGGGGCAGGCATTCTTTCCCCTGACCATGCCCTTTACCGTTGGCCCCGGCACGATTGCGGTAGCGATTGCCCTGGGGTCCGAAGGGCCGCCGGGGGGCAACCATTTCGTGTTCTATGGCGTGCTTTCGCTTGCGGGGCTGCTGGTGGCGGGGATTGTATGGGCCGCCTATACCTATGCCGACCAGCTGCTGTGCCTGCTGGGTACCACAGGCACACGCATTGTCTCGCGCCTGGCTGCGCTGATCCTGCTTTCGATCGGGGTACAGATCCTGATCACGGGCGTGCAGGGTGTGATCCTGTCCAGCGCGCATGCCGTACTGCTCATGGCCAGCTGATCACGGCCTGCGTCCGGCGCGCTGGCGCATTTCTGTAATCATGGAGAAGTTTCTGGTGAAGCTTTTTTCAAAAAGCTTTGAAGAATGCAGCCTTTTTGAAAACAGGTGGCGCCCAGAGACTTTTATTGTTGTGGGTCAGGTCTTCAGTCCGCAGGCGCGGGCGCAATAACAGGTAGTGGCTGGTCTGCCAGAACGGCCTGTACACATGCGCGCAGGGCAGGCAGCACGTCACTGCCAAAACGGGGTGTGCGCCGTTCCCATGCACCGGTGCGCCATGACGGGTGCGGGAGTGGAAAATAGCGTGGCAGGTAGCGGCGGAAGTCGAGGCAGCGCTCACTGACCCGCCCCTTGCCCAGAATGTGCTGCTGGGCATACGACCCCACGACAAGGGTCAACCGGATATCAGGCATCTGCGCCATGATGCGGGCCCGCCACTGCGGCGCGCATTCAGGGCGGGGCGGGCAGTCGCCCCCCTGCGGCAGGCGGCCGGGATAGCACAGGCCCATGGGTACCAGCGCGATCCGGCTTGAATCATAGAATGTGGCCCGGTCTATGCCCATCCACCCGCGCAGCCGGTCGCCCGAGGCATCATTGAAGGACTGTCCCGTTTCATGCACCCGCGTGCCGGGGGCTTGGCTTGCAATCAGCAGCCGTGCCGTGCGCGAGACATGCAGGACCGGGCGGGGGCCAAGCGGCAGGTGGGCGGCACAGGTCTGGCAGGCGCGGATGGCATCAAGCAGGTCTTGCAGGGTTTCGGCCATGGTCCAGCCTTACGCCGCCATCAGGTCGTGTGTCCAGATCGGCACGGTGCGGGTGGCCGGCCCCAGAATGACCTGTTCGAACGCGGATGGCCCCTGTGGCGCGTCAAGGTTGAACAGCATGGTATCCGCATGATCGGCCACGTTCTCCACAAATCCCGCCGCTGGATACACAACGCCGGACGTGCCGATGGCGACAAACAGGTCACATGCCGCCAGATGCCGGGCAATGGCGTCCATATGATGGGGCATTTCCCCAAACCATACGATATCGGGCCGTAGCGCGGGCTGGCCGCAATGGGGGCAGGGTGTGTCGGGATAGCAGTCGGTATGCCATGGCGGGGTGGCATGGCAGTGGGTGCAGCGCAGGCGCAGCAGTTCGCCATGCATGTGAATCACATTCCGGCTGCCCGCGCGTTCATGCAGGTCGTCTATGTTCTGGGTAACGATGGTGACCTGCCCCTGCCACCGGCCGGTGCGCGCGGCCTGTTCCAGTTCGGCCAGTGCGCGGTGGGCGGCATTGGGCTGCACGTCGGCCAGCTGGGCCCTTAAACCATTGTAGAATCGATCCACCCGAAGCGGGTCACGCCGGAAGCCCTGGGGCGTGCAGATATCCTCGATCCGCTCATGGTTCCATAATCCGTCCGGCCCCCGGAAGGTCTGGAGTCCGGATTCCTGGCTTATGCCCGCGCCGGTCAGTACCACGATGTGCCGCATGCTGGAGTGTCTCCGTTCGATAATGGCGTGATGCAGTATGAACAGGGCCCTTAAAACAGGAAAGCCGCCATGGGTGGAACCCATGGCGGCTTTACCTGGTCAGCATTCAGGGAAAGGTGGCTCCGGGGAGCCACCCTGCCGCATTACTGCGCGGCGTCCTGACCGGTGTGCGTCTGCGGTGCAAACGTCCAGCCTGAGCCATAGGGCTGCGGCAGGAAGACCGACCAGCCACTGCTCATGCTGTTCCAGCCCGAGCTGGAAACCGGGGCGCCCGTGTCACGCAGCTTGGTCACATCCGCCGCCGTAACGGTGCCGGGTGCCTTGTTGCCCCAGCTGGTGCGGATGAAGTTGACCACGTCAGCAATCTGCTGGGCGGACAGCGACTTGCTGTAACCCGGCATGGCCACTGCGGACGGTGCCCAGTTGCTTGGCGGCAGCACGCCACCATGTGCAATCACGTTCACCAGCGAGGTCGGGTTCTCGGTCACGACAACCGGGTTGCCAGCCAGCGGCGGGAACATGCGGGCCACGCCACCACCGTCGTTACGGTGACAGATGGCGCATTCCTTCACATACGTATCGGCACCCGGGACACTGGCGGTGTTACCCGAAGCCAGCATGGTCGCGGTGGACGCATCGTAGGTGTAGTTGCCCTGCGAGGGCGGTACCGGCGGCAGGCTCTTCAGGTACTTCGCCATGGCATGCAGGTCCGCATCCGTGAAGTACTGGGTGCTCCATGCCACCACGTCACCCATGCCACCGAATACGGCGGAGTGGTCGATACGGCCGGACTTGAGGAAGGTGTAGATGTCATCCTCGGACCAGCGGCCCAGACCCACGACCGGGTCGTTGCGCAGGCTGGGGGCAACCCAGTTGTCAATCGGGGCGCCACCGGCCAGGAAGTCAGGCCCACCCTTGGCGTCCAGTGCCTTTTCCTGCATGGCGAAGCCACGCGGGGTATGACAGGCGCCGCAATGGCCCGGACCCGTGACTAGGTATTCGCCACGCGCCACGTCGGCATCCGTGCCCGGAGCCGGTGTGTAATCCGCCGGCGCGGGCGAGAACATCATACGCCAGATACCCAGGGGCCAGCGCATGGACAGCGGCCAGGAAATTTCCGGCTGCTTGTCCGGCTGTGCCACCGGCTTCACCCCATGCATGAAATACGCATACAGCGCCTGCATGTCTTCCTTCGTCATACGGGCGAAGGAAGGATAGGGCATGGCCGGATACAGCGTGGACCCATCCTTGCGGATACCGTGGCGGACGGCTTCATCGAATTCCGCAAACGTATAGCGACCGATACCGTAGGTGGGGTCCGGTGTAATGTTTGTGGAATAGATTGTGCCGATGGGGCTCTTGATTTCAAGCCCACCCGCATAAGCCTGACCGTGGAGGGCGGTATGACACGCTACGCAGTCACCCAGTCGTGCGACATACGCCCCCTTTTCGACTAGCGCGGAGTCGGCACTGGGCGTCTGAGCCAATGCCGTCCCTGCCAGCAGACTAAACGCTGCCGCGCTGAATGTCACCTTAAGCCTGTTGATCATTATGTTCACCATCATGCGTCGCGTCGATGCGAAAAATTGTCAAAACCGGGAGATTACGGCAGCTGCTCGGGGATACCGGCAGTGTTCTTCCGGGCGTCAACTTCCCTCTGATAGGTCTCGTTCGCACGCTTGATCAGGAACTGACGAATGTCCTCAATCTCGGTCGGGTTCATGCTGCTGTCGAAGCGGTCCATACCGTAGGCGGTAAGCGCGCCGCGGCCGACAACATTGTAGAACGCATCCTCGTGGCGGATGGAACCGGACCAGCGCAGGTCAGGCAGCACACCCGCACCTTCGGCATTGTCACCATGACAGGCGGCGCAATAGGTCTGGAACTGGAAGTAACCGTTATCCGTACGCTTGCTGTCGAACTCCGCCGGCGGCTTGACGGGCAGGAAGCCCTGGTCGTTCTGCTTGGGCAGGGGGCCGGACTTGCCATCGAGCGAGAAGGCGATGATGCGCGAATGGTTGACGGTCCAGCCGCTGGTGCGGGCAAGGCCACCAAGGAAGAACGGATAGATGCCACCCCAGCCCACTTCGACCGCGACATACTGCTTGCCATTGGCAAGGTAGGTGACGGGCGGCGCGATGATGCCGCTGTCAGCCGCGAAGTGGAACAGGTCGGAACCGTTCGTCGCGTCATAGGCATGGAATTCGCCGTTTGCCAGGCCCTGGAACAGCAGGTCGCCGCCAGTTGCCAGGATACCGCCGTTCCACGGGCCCTTGTGGTCCACGCGCCAGGCTTCAGCCTGCTTCTGCGGGTCCCAGGCCACGATCCAGCCCTTCAGGTCCTTAACAAAGGCCTGCTTGGCTTCGGGCGAGTCGGGAATGCCGACCTTGTTCATGTCCAGACCCAGGTTCCAGCTGTCCGGGTGCGGGGTGAAGCCGCCAACCTGGTTGGTGTACAGGAAGGGCACCTGCTGCGCCGGGATATAGACCAGCCCGGTCTTGGGGCTGAACGCCATGGCCGCGAAGTTGTGGCCGCCAAGGTCACCCGGAATGCCGTACCAGTCCTTGCCCGTAAGGGTGTAGAGCGCATCGGGGTTGTAGATCGGGCGACCGGTCTTGGGATCAAGGCCACTGGCCCAGTTCACATAGACGTAGTTCTTGCCCGAGATGAACTCGCCGGTCTTCGCATCGATGATGTAGAAGAAGCCGTTCTTCGGTGCGTGAACGATGACGTGACGGGTCTCACCGTTGATCGGCAGGTCAAGCGTCATGATCTGCTGGACCGAGGTGAAGTCCCACTGGTCCATCGGCGTTTCCTGGAAATGCCAGACGTATTCGCCGGTTTCCGGCTTCAGCGCCACGATGCTGCCCAGGAACAGGTTGTCGCCCTTGCCTTCGGAACGGTACTTGTAGTTCCACGGCGAACCGTTGCCAACACCCAGGTAGACCAGATCGGCCACGGGGTCATACACGATGGAATCCCAAACCGTGCCGCCGCCACCCTGGCGGGTCCAGGCGCCGGTCGGGCTCCAGGTCTGGTAGGCCTTGTTCATCAGCACGCTGTCGGATGCGGCGTGGTCCGGCTCGTTCTTGGGGTTCGGAACCGTGAAGAAGCGCCAGTCGACCTTGCCGGTCTCCGCATCGAAAGCCGTGACAAAGCCACGGGCGCCGAATTCGGAACCACCATTGCCGATGATCACGCGGCCCTTGGCGATGCGCGGCGCGCCATCAACCGTATAGGAACGCTGCTTGCCCAGCTGGGCTTCGGGCGGGATGGTGTTGACACTCCAGACCAGCTTGCCGGTCTTGGCGTCAAGCGCGATCAGGCGGCCATCGAACGTGCCGAAATAGACCTTGCCGTTCCAGTAGGCGGCGCCACGGTTGACCGTGTCACAGCAGCCCTTGTCGGCAATGTTGCCGGGCACGCGCGGGTCATAGGACCACAGCAGCTTGCCGGTTGCGGCATCGACGGCCTTCATCATGCTCCAGTTGGTGGTGGCGTACATGACACCATCGACAACCAGCGGCGTGCCTTCCTGGCCACGGTTGGTATCAAGGTCCAGATACCAGGCCAGCTTGAGGTTACCAACGTTGGAACGGTTGATCTGGTCCAGCGGGCTGTAGCGCTGTTCAGAATAGGTGCGGCCGTAGGTCATCCAGTTGCCGGGGTGATCATCGGCGTGGATGATCGCTTCCCCCGTGGCGCCCTGCCCGTCATCCGCGGATGCCATGACGGCATGACCCGAGATAAGAGCCGCACATATCGTTCCGGCTGTAAGCGTTCTGCTCAGAGAACGTCTTTTTCCGAAAACGGCAGAAATCATATGTGATGTCCTCAGAAAACTAACGGTTTCGAATTCAGGACGCCCGCCGCTGCAACTTTCCGCCGGGGCAGGCTTTCTGAATGTACCCGGTAAAAAAGCGCGGGGTGCGCCTCTTTTCCGACCAGACAGGAAACCGGCTTCAGGCAGGGTAGAAAAGCAGGCAGTCCGTTTCATCCGAACATAGAGAGGCTAGCACGCCCGTCTCCTGACATTTTAGTGTTCAGGCTCACTAAAACGTGAACATGGTGTCCGATAAGCAATGATACGGATAGCTGGACATTGTGGAGAAATCCTAAAAATGTGTTGATATATCTAGGAAAATTACAATACGTGTCTGGTCGCCGGTGGCATATGGTTCACAATAATTCGTCAGAAATATATTTTTATTATTCATAAATGGCATGAATTATGGATCGGGCTGCCTTGCCGGAACCGTACTGGACCCTCCCCCGCCAGCTTCCGTGCGGAGAATCAGGACGGCAGGGGATAGTGTTCCAGTGCTTCGTGGAAGGGGCCATCAGCATGGCGGATGGAACGGAAAAGCGTGAAATGCCCGACTGTCTGCGGCTGCGATGCGGGCAGGGCGGTAGCCAGCCAGCGTTGCCGCAGCTCCGGACCCGGATTGTGCAGGTGCCCCAGCGTGACATGCGGTACGAAGCGCCGGCTGTTTGGTACCGTGGCGGGCAGGGTGCGATTCATCACCGCGCGCACCCGGCTGCGCAGGTGCAGCAGGGCGGGATCCGGTGCGCAGCCAATCCACAGCACGTCCCGGGCGGGACGGCCATGGGTTTCGAACAGGCCGGGGGCGGCCAGTTCCAGAAGGGGAGGGGCGGCGTGAATGGCGCAGAGGGCGTGATGGATTTCTTCCAGCTGGTGTGGCTGGGTGACCTCACCGATGAAATGCAGGGTGAGGTGCCAGGATTCGGGGGCAGTCCACGCCACGTCCGGCAGGCTGCCCCGCAGGTCAGCCAGTGCCAGCGAGATGGAAGGCGGAAGTTCCAGGCCAATGAAAAGACGCATGATGATCCTGCCGGTAAAAAGGGAGAAACGGCATATGCCGGACTGACAGGTGTACAGTATATATAGTGTGATGTGCCCGGGAGGCATGTTGCCGTATTGTAATGTGTTGGACACGCTGTAGTTCTTGAACGTGTTCTACCGTAGCCCCACATGCTGGGAGAGGCACGTCGGTCCAGGACGTGGAGGAAGGAAACACAATGGCTTTTGGCCCTGATTCGCGGAGCTTCATCCGCCCCACCGCTAACAGCGCCGTGGACTCTGTCGATATGGGCCTGCGCGCCTATATGCTGCGAGTCTACAACTGGATGGCATCAGGACTGGTCCTGACCGGACTCGTCGCCTATCTGATTGCCAATACCGGACTGCAGGCGCTGTTCTATCAGCATGTGCCGCTGCCCATGGGTGGGGTGGCACTGCGGCCGACCGCGCTGTCCATGCTGGCCATGATCGCGCCGCTGGGCTTCGTGCTGGTCATGTCGTTTGGCGTCAACCGCCTGTCCACCCAGACGGTACAGACCCTGTTCTGGCTGTTCTGCGGCGTGATGGGTGCCAGCATGTCCAACATCTTCATGGTGTTTACGGGTGTTTCGGTCACGCGGGTGTTCTTCATTACGGCCGCCACCTTCTGCACCATGTCAATCTGGGGATACACGACTCGTACCGATCTCAGCCGGTTCGGTTCTTTCCTGATGATGGGGCTGTTCGGTCTTGTCATTGCGGGGCTGGTGAACATGTTCCTGCACAGCCCGGGACTGTATTTTGTCTATAGCGCGGTCGGTGTGCTGCTGTTTGTCGGGATGACCATGTTCGACACCCAGCGCATCAAGGCCACCTATCAGCAGTTCGCCTATTACGAAGGGGCAGATCAGGCTGCCAAGCGGTCCGTCTATGACGCGCTCAACCTGTATCTGAACTTCATCAACCTGTTCCAGTTCCTGCTGCAGTTCATGGGCGTGCGCAGCAACAGCAACGACTGAGACAGGAGTCCTGACCTATCAAGACCGATACGGTCTGATATGAGGGGCCAGCAGGGCCGCCACGCAAGTGGTGGCCCTTTTTCGTATGAAATGATGACCCTGACGGGGCAGTTGTTAAAAAAGATAAGACTTATTCATATATAGAAAATATTAAATGACGAGAGTGTGAGCTTCGTGACACTTGCGCAACCCATTGTAAAACAATGATTTTTTTGAATAAATTTTTAGCAATGAAATCTATTGAAATATTATGTGAAGGCTTGCTTCTAAGGCCATTCCGGTCGGATAACCCTTGAATAGAGAAACCATATGAAAGGGTATGCGGCACAGGACATGCGCTTCAGCACACAGGACGGCATCGCGATTTATGGTCCGATCTGCCCTGACAGTAATGATTACGTAAGGTCTGGCGGGCCGTATTGATCAAGATCATGGTCAGCCGGTCGGCAACTAACTCATGACGGATGCAAACCGAAAGAGAGCGTTTTTCGATTTCGGAAGTCGACGTAGGCGCGATGTCGCTGGGTGCCAGGGGGAAAGCCGGATGCATTTTCCCTGCCAAGCGTATAACGTGGCCGTTGTTGTCTAAGCCCGTGGATGAAGCGAGGATGTGAGCAAAACAGGGTGATGTCGAAACCAACGAGGCGTGAGATGAAGAAAAAAATCTTGCCAAGATTAACAAAGCTGATGAGTCTATCTTCGGCAGCGCTGCTAGCAGGCTGCACATGGGATACACTCGACCCCAAGGGCGTGATCGGTTTACACGAGAAACAACTGATCCTGACCTCGACCTACGCGATGCTGCTGGTTGTCATACCGGTCTGCATCCTGACGCTGGTGTTCGCATGGCACTACCGTCAGTCCAACACCGCGGCGGAATACCTGCCGAAATGGTCGCATTCCAACAAGATCGAGGTGGTCATCTGGGCCGTTCCCAGCCTGATCATCCTGTTCCTGGCGGTGCTGACCTACCAGACATGTCATTCGCTTGACCCGTACAAGCCGATTGAGGCTGACGCCAATGTCAAGCCCATTCATGTCGATGTTGTGGCACTGGACTGGAAGTGGCTCTTTATCTATCCGGATGAGGGGATCGCGACCGTCAACCAGATGGCCATGCCGGTCAACACGCCGGTTGACTTCCGGATCACGTCTGACTCCGTGATGAACTCGTTCTTCATCCCGCAGCTCGGCACGATGATCTACGCCATGGCAGGCATGCAGACACAGCTGCACCTGATTGCCAATGAAGCGGGTGACTTCCAGGGTGAATCCTCCAACTTCAGTGGCCGTGGCTTCTCCGACATGCGTTTCCGTGCGCTGGCAATGCCCGCGGACCAGTACAGCGCGTGGGTAGAGAAGGTTAAGGCTTCTTCCGAGCAGCTGGACAGCGCAAGCTATCCGAAGCTGGCCGCGCCGAGCGAGGCCAACCCGGTTGAATACTTCTCGCATGTCGATGCGGGTCTCTTTGATGAGATCGTTGCCAAGTACAACAACGGCATGGTCATGGATAAGAGCACCGGCAAGATGCTGCATGTGCAGCAGTCCGCGATGTCCGACATGAACATGAAGGAATAGGACAGATGTTTGGCAAATTGACTTTGTCGGCCATTCCTTATGATGTGCCGATCCTTGTTGGGACGTTCATCGGTGCGGCCATTGCTGGCCTCGCTGTTGTCGGTCTCATCACCTATTACGGTAAATGGGGCTACCTGTGGCGTGAATGGCTGACCTCGGTCGACCACAAGCGCATTGGTGTCATGTATATCGTTGTGGCCCTCGTGGCGCTGTTCCGTGGTTTTGCGGACGCGATCATGATGCGCTCCCAGCTTGCGCTGGCCTATGCCGGCAACCCCGGCTACCTGCCGCCGCACCACTATGACCAGATCTTCTCCGCCCACGGCACCATCATGATCTTCTTCATGGCCATGGCGTTCATGCAGGGTCTGATGAACATCGTGGTGCCGCTGCAGATCGGTGCGCGCGACGTGGCCTTCCCCTTCGTGAACACGCTGAGCTTCTGGATGACGACCATCAGCTTTCTGCTGGTCAACGTCTCGCTGTTCATCGGTGAGTTCTCGCAGTGCGGCTGGCTGGCCTATCCGCCCCTGTCCGAGCAGCAGTTCAGCCCCGGCGTCGGTGTTGACTACTATATCTGGGCGGTCCAGCTGTCCGGTGTGGGCACGCTGCTGACGGGTGTGAACTTCTTCGCCACCATCGTTAAGATGCGTGCGCCGGGCATGACCTACATGCGCATGCCGGTGTTCACCTGGACCATTTTCTGCACGACCGTGCTGATCATGGTTGCCTTCCCGATCCTGACCGTGGCCATGGGCCTGCTGGGTCTGGACCGTTACCTGGGCATGCACTTCTTCACCAATGACGGCGGCGGCAACCAGATGCTCTATCTGAGCGTGATCTGGGGCTGGGGCCATCCGGAAGTGTACATCCTGGTTCTGCCTGCCTTCGGTGCGTTCTCCGAAATCACGCAGACCTTCTCCCGCAAGCCGCTGTTCGGCTACAAGACCATGGTCTATGCGACCGCTTCCATCATGGTCCTGTCGCTGGTGGTGTGGGTTCACCACTTCTTCACCATGGGTGCCGGCCCGAACGTCAACGCGTTCTTCGGTATCATGACGATGATCATCGCGGTTCCGACCGGCGTGAAGATCTTCAACTGGCTGTTCACGATGTACAAGGGCCGCATTGAATTCCATGCGACCATGTACTGGGTGATCGGCTTCATGATCACCTTCTCGATCGGTGGTATGACGGGTGTCATGCTGGCCATTCCGGCCTCTGACTTCGTCCTGCACAACTCGCTGTTCGTTATCGCCCACTTCCATAACGTGATCATCGGTGGCGTGTATTTCGGTTACGTTGCCGCCATGAACTTCTGGTTCCCGAAGGCTTTCGGCTTCAAGCTGAACGAAGCCTGGGGCAAGCGCGCGTTCTGGCTGTGGTTCGTTGGCTTCTACTTTGCCTTCGTTCCGCTGTATGTCCTTGGTTTCGAGGGCATGACCCGTCGTATGAACCACTACGACAACCCCGAATGGCACCCGTGGCTGCTGCTGGCTGAAGTTGGCGCTGTCATGATCGCTTGCGGTATCGTGTGCCAGCTGACCCAGCTGTATGTCTCGATCCGTGACCGTAACCTGGCCGAGAACCGTGACCTGACGGGCGATCCCTGGAACGCTCGTACGCTGGAATGGTCCACGTCCTCGCCCCCGCCGTTCTACAACTTTGCTATCCTGCCGGAAGTGCATGAGCTGGATGCCTTTGCTCATGACAAGGAAGCCGGTATCGACACCCGTCAGGCCGGTGGCAACTATCAGCCGATCCACATGCCCAAGAACACGGCATGCGGTTTCCTGATCGGTGCCTTCAGCTTCGTGCTTGGCTTCGGCGCGATCTGGTACATCTGGTGGCTGGCGGCTGTTGGTCTGATTGGCGTCATCGCTACGGTGATCGCCCGTTCGTCCGACAATGACGTCGATTACTATGTGCCGGTGTCCGAGGTGGTTCGCATTGAGCAGGAGCACACCCATAACCTTATGGCAGCACAGGCAGCGGAATAATGGCGCAAAACATGACTGCTGATGCAGCCCATGCCCATGATGAACACCACGAATCTCCCGTGGTGTTCGGGTTCTGGCTGTATCTGATGACGGACTGCATCATCTTCGGTACACTGTTTGCAGTGTTCGCGGTGCTGCGTGACCAGTTTGCCGGCGGTCCGACCGGCCACGAAGTGTTCGAGCTTTCGGGTGTTGGCATTGAAACGGCAATCCTGCTGTTCAGCTCCATCACCTATGGTTTTGGCATGATTGCCGCCCACGAGAACAAGGTCAGCACCATGCGGACCTGGCTCGGGGTGACCTTCCTGCTGGGCCTGGGCTTCCTGTTCATGGAAATCCGTGAGTTCTCGCACATGATTGCCGAAGGTAACGGCCCGGATCGCAGCGCGTTCCTGTCGTCCTTCTTCACGCTGGTTGGCACGCATGGCCTGCATGTCACCTGCGGCCTGCTGTGGATGGCGGTCCTGCTGTTCCAGACGGCTGGCAAGACCGAGCTGAACGAGCGCATGATCGGCAAGCTGACCTGCCTCAGCCTGTTCTGGCACTTTCTGGACATCGTCTGGATCTGTGTCTTCACCTTTGTCTATCTGATGAGTGTGATCTGATGGGAGACCATATTTCTTCCTCGGGAGAGAGCCACGGGAGCGTAGGGTCTTACCTTACCGGGTTCGTACTGGCCGTGATCCTGACGGTTGCGGCGTTTGGTCTGGTGATGTCGCATGCGATGTCACCCTCCGCCACGGGCGGGGCGATTGCCCTGCTGGCGGTTGTCCAGATCGTTGTTCACCTGATCTACTTCCTGCACATGAACGGTTCGTCCGAACAGCGCTGGAATGTCATGGCATTTGTCTTCACGGTGCTGTCGGTTCTGGTCCTTGTGGCCGGCACGATGTTCATCATGCATGACACGTCCATCAACATGATGTCGCGCTAAGCGGCGTCATGTCGGGGTTCGGGGGTGGGGCAAACCACCCCCGGGCCGGACAGCATAAAAAAAGACCGGCACGGGGAACCGTGCCGGTCTTTTTTATTGGGAAAAGCGACCCTGCGGTAAAGAAGCCGGGATCAGCCCTTCTGGGGTTCGGGGGAGAGAAGATCTTTTTTGTTGGGCTTGTCTTTCCATTCCTCGGCATCGGCCGGGGCATCGAGCTTGCGCGTGATGTTGGGCCACACGGCGGCGTATTTGGCGTTCAGCTCGGCCCAGGGGGTGGCGCGGTCGTCGCTATCGGGGAAGATGGCCTCAGCCGGGCATTCGGGTTCGCACACACCGCAGTCGATGCATTCATCCGGATTGATTACGAGAAAATTCTCACCCGCGTAGAAGCAGTCAACCGGACAGACTTCGACACAATCCGTGAATTTGCAGCGAATGCAGTTTTCGGTGACCACATAGGTCATCGCCTATCTCCGATCATTATTTGTGCGGCCTGCGGCAATAGGCCCGGCCATTGAAAGGGATGAGGCATCACAGGGGATACGACCTCATCGGGAATGGCGGAAGATATGAGAGTGTTTTCGGGCCGTGGCAAGCCCAAGACCGCAGGTAATGCACAATCAGTGCCAGCATTGGCGGTAGCGCCACAATATTCAGGCGGTTTCCGGAACAATTTCATACAGAAGTTGTGCAAGTGGGGCGGATTGCCGCCGTTCCGCGCAGGCCCTGACGCGAATTACGATCACCGTTTTCCTGTCTGGCGAGGGCAGGGTCAGGATATCGCCAACATGCACCTGGGCGTGGGCCTTGGTCACACGCTGGCGGTTTATGCGCACATGCCCCCCTGTTGCCAGTTGCGCGCAGGCCGTGCGGCTGCGGCCAAAGCGGGCATGGAGCAGCCACAGGTCCAGTCGCTGGGCGGTTGGCATTGCAGGGGGCGGGGTCTGTTTCATGGCGGTCAGGAGCGCTTGAAAAGGGTGGCGAGGGCGGCAAAGGGGCTGTCGGGCCGCGTGGCGCGGGCCGGCGTGACCGGCGGTGGTCTGCCAGCCTTGCGGCGTGGGGCACGGGTCGTGTTGTCCTTCCGGTTCTCTCCCGTTCGGGGCTGGAACCGGATCATGAGGGGGGCTGGCGGGCCGTAGCTGTCAGCCGCCATGGGCCGGGGGTGATAGACACGCATGTCCAGCCCCTTCATCAGGGCGGGCAGCATCTCGCGCCGCACGCCCAGACGCGATGCCAGCAGCGCGGGCAGGGGTATGGGCGCATGGCGGGTCATGCGCGCCAGTTCCAGGATGAACTTCTCCGCGATATCCAGCCTGATGCGCACCGGCCCTGCGTCCAGCCAGCCCATCCGGTCCAGAAAGGGGGCGGGCAGGGCATCGGGTGCCAGGGTGATGCGGCTCATGGCGGGCAGGGGCGGGCAGGCCATGTTCAGGCTGATCGCCACCAGCCAGCCGCGCAGCCGCAGCGGGCGTTCCTTCAGGATCGCGGGCATGAACAGGCTGTAATGCCCGACCCGTATGCCAAGCTGGCGCAGGCGGCGGAGCATGTCGGGGCGGGGGCGCTCGCCACGGGGCAGTGGGGCGATGCCCGCGCCTTCCACCAGGCGGTGGACGAGTCCCCTCAGCTCGGGTGTGCCGGCCACGGCAGCCTGCACGGCAAACAGGGGGGCAAGATGTTCATGCACCACCTGGCTGATCCATGACTGCAGCCGGCCCCGGATGCGCTCGCGCTGGGCATTGTCCAGCAACGGATTGTCGAGCACCTGCGGGCGCGGCGAAAGGATTGTGCTGCCCGGCTGCATGCGGGCAATCGGCATGCCCTGCCATATGACATGCGTGCCATCGGCGGAGAAGGCGAACTGCCGGTCATCATCCCCCACCAGCAGGGCGACGCGGCGTGGTATCTCGCTGCGCACCGCCCGACGCGCCGCACGCATGAGCAGGCGGCCATCCTCCGCATCCGTATGGTCGCCCGCAATCAGGTCCAGCCCGGCAATCCGCCCGACCTCGTGGCCTTCGACCACCACATTGCCCTGCGCGGTCACGGCGGAAAGCAGGCTGTCATGCCCGCCTTCATCCAGCCTGCGGATCAGGGTGGTGGCGCGGCGGTCGACAAAGCGGGCGGTCAGCTGTTCGTGCAGGATATCGGACAGGCGGTCCTCTGCCTCCCGCGTGCGGGCCTGCCAGTGCGCGGCATTGGTGATCCATCCGGTACGGGCCGCGACATAGCTGCATACCCTTATGCCCGCCAGCCGCTGCATCAGGCTGTCTATGGTGCCTTCGGTCTGGAAGAAATGGGTGATCTGGTTTTCCATCCACGCGGCGGGGATGCGGCCATCGGTCATGAGATGGGTAAAGATACGGCCACACAGGCGGATATGGCTGTCATCCCCCAGCTTGCGGAAATCGGGGATCTGGCAGCTTTCCCACAGAAGCCGCGTCGCCGCACGGGAATGGATCAGCGGGCGGATCTCGGTGCTTGCCGCCAGGGCCGACAGGGCCAGTACGTCGCTGGCCTCATGCCCCGCCACCAGTTCCGGCCGGGGGGAAGCCTGGTTGAGGCTGGCCAGAAGGGCCGGGGCGGACGAGAAATCAAGCGTGCTGTTACGCCATGCCAGGCGGGTCAGCGGGTCGAAGCGGTGTTCCTCCACCGCTTCGGCCAGTTCTTCATGGAGGGGCGGGCAGGTACCGGTGGTGCCAAACGTGCCATCGCGCAGGCCACGCCCGGCACGGCCCGCCACCTGGGCTATTTCCCCCGCGTTGAGCGGGCGCACCCGCGTGCCATCGAATTTGGACAGGCTGGCAAAGGCCACATGGTTCACATCCATGTTCAGCCCCATGCCGATGGCGTCGGTCGCAACCAGGTAATCGACTTCCTTTTCCTGATAAAGGGCAACCTGCGCGTTGCGCGTGCGCGGTGAAAGCTGGCCCATGACAATGGCGCACCCACCCCGCCTGCGGCGCAGCAGTTCGGCAATGGCGTAAACTTCACTGGCGGAAAAGGCGACAATGGCTGAACGCGGCGGCAGGCGCGTCAGCTTGCAGCCCCCGGCATGGGTCAGTTGCGACAGGCGGGGCCGGTGTTCGATCTCGATGCCCGGCACCAGCCTGCGGATCAGGTTGCGGATGGTGTCGGCACCCAGGAACATCGTCTCCGCCGTGCCGCGCGCATGCAGCAGGCGGTCGGTAAAGATATGGCCCCGGTCGGGATCGGCGCAGAGCTGGATTTCATCCACCGCCACGAATTCCACCCGCCGGTCCAGCGGCATGGCTTCCACCGTGCATGAAAACCAGCGGGCATTGGGGGGAACGATCTTTTCCTCACCCGTTATCAGGGCCACGGCCTGCGCGCCCTTGCGGGCCACCATGCGGTCATAGTTCTCGCGCGCCAGCAGCCGTAGCGGGAAACCGATGATGCCCGAGCCATGTGACAGCAGGCGTTCTATGGCCAGATGGGTCTTTCCGGTATTGGTCGGGCCGAGTACGGCCCGCACCGTCGTGTCGGAAGGGAGGCCGGAACCCTGCCCGGCCGCTGCGCGATAGGGGCCACCAGTGCCCTTGGGTACACCCGTCATGTCCCCATGCTCCGGCCAAGTGGCCGCAAATGCAAGCAAAACAGCATGCGGGCCAGCCGGGGTGTTGCGTTGGCGCAAAGCCGGACGCACCCTGCCTGATATAAAGCCATGCACGAAGGGACGTTCGATGAACAGCTTGCAAGGACAGGACAGTCTGGTCGCCGCCGATCATGTGGGGCATGAGCCGGTAGGGGTGGTGCATGCCATCCGCCCCGGCATGCTGGGTGAACTGGCCGCGCTGGTGGAGGAAGGGGCGGCCCGCTTTGCCACGCAGGCCGGTTTTGTCGCCCGGCATGGCCAGATCCAGCTGCTGCCGGGGGCCGATGGCACGGTTGCCACCGCCCTGCTGGGCATGGGGGATGAAGCGGAAGGGGCCGACCCGTTCGTATTCGGCGCGTTGCCCGACTCGCTGCCCGCCGGGCTGTGGCGGGTCAGCGCCCCGGCGGAGGTGGCAGCGGGCGACATCGCGCTTGGCTTCTGCCTTGGCGCCTACCGGATGCCGGCATTCGGGCGGGAAAACGCGCCCGCCGCCCCGGCGGCGCGGCTGGTGGTGGGGGCGGAGGGACATGGCGCCAGCCAGATGGCGCAGTGCATGAACCTGGCCCGCTCGCTCATCAATACGCCCCCCAACCTCATGGGGCCGGATGATCTGGCAGCGGCGGCGGAAGCGGCCCTGCTGCCACTGGGGGCGCATGTCTCGGTGCTGCGTGGTGCCCGCCTGGCGCAGGATTTCCCGACCGTGCGGCATGTGGGCATGGGATCGGAGCGCGCGCCCTGCGTGGTGGAAGCACACTGGCAGGGCAGCACCGCCACGGATGATGCCCCGCTTCTTTCACTGGCGGGCAAGGGCGTGTGTTTTGATACGGGTGGCTACGACCTCAAACCGCCAGCCGGCATGCTGCGGATGAAAAAGGACATGGGGGGCGCTGCCATCATGCTCGGGCTGGCGCGCCTGATCATGCTGCGTGACCTGCCCGTCAGGCTGGAACTGCGGCTGGGCTGCGTGGAAAACAGCGTATCCGGTCATGCCATGCGCCCGTCCGACGTGGTGCGGACGCGCGCGGGGCTGACGGTGGAAATCGGCAATACCGATGCGGAGGGCAGACTCGTGCTGTGCGACCTGCTGCACGCGGCCTGCGCGCGCCAGCCCGACCTGCTGGTTGACGCGGCCACCCTGACCGGCGCGGCCCGCGTGGCCCTTGGCCCGGATGTTCCAGCCCTGTTCAGCAACAATGAGGAAACGGGAGCCGCTTTCGTTGCCGCGGGCATGGCCTGTGGCGACCCGCTGTGGCGGCTGCCGCTATGGCCGGGCTACCGGAAATGGCTGCGCAGTCCGGTGGCAGACCTGAACAATATTTCATCCAAACCGATGGCCGGGGCCATTACGGCGGCCCTTTTTCTGGAGAATTTTGTCAAAACTGATGTGCGCTGGGTTCATATCGACACCTACGGATGGAATGATTCTGCACGGCTTGGCAAACCGGAAGGTGGAGAAAGTCTTGGTTTAAGAGCGACTTACGAAGGGATATTAAAAATATTTAATATCGAGGACAGAATGCACCACTAAAGAAACAATGCCGGATGCGAACTAATTTGCTTGCTGCGACTTATATATGCCGTAAATGCCAATTATATAGGCAGTAGCAAACGACATCATTCCAGGTCCGGCCCGATTCCCGCACTTGCGCGGGCAGGGAGCCGGACCTGACATTCGACAGAGGATTTCAACCGATGGTCAAGGCATCACAGACTAATCAGGACCAGACGATCAACGCCCTGCGCGACACCATTGTCGCCATGGTCCGCCGCGACGGGCCGGATCTTTCGGCACGCCAGCTGGCCGTGTTCCTGACCTGCTATCTCACCAATGACGAGCAGACGGTCCGCGACCTTGCCGCAGAGCTGAACGTGTCCAAGCCCGCCATCACCCGTGCGCTGGACCGGCTGCAGGCGCTGTTCCTTGTGCGTCGCGTGCAGGACCAGATGGACCGCCGTTCCGTGCTGATCCGCTACACGCCCAAGGGCAAGGCCTACCTGCGTGAGCTGTGCAAGATCGTGACCGAGACCGCGACCGCGATCCAGGAAAAGGAAGCCGCCCCGGCCCGCAGGCCGCAGCGTGTGCGCGGGGTCGAGGAACTGCGCCGCGCGGGCTGAGTTATCTGCGGGTCAATATTGCACCCAAGGATGGAAAGGGTCTGATCCCATGCTTATGTCACGCCGTCTGGCTGTTCTCGCACTCGTCCTGGCTCCGCTGGCCGGTCTTCCCCACGCCGCCATGGCCGAGGAGTCCACGCTTGGCACGCCGTCGGGCGAGGTGACCATGAAGTTCAAGTCGCTTGATATCGGCGTTGGTCACACATGGGGCACGGGCAAGCTCGTGTTCCAGCACCATACCTATCGCTTCAGGATTGAAGGCGGGTCACTGGCGGCGGTGGGGTATGCCAACATCAAGGGACATGGCACGGTCTATAACCTGACCCGGGTCAAGGATTTCGAGGGAAGCTACGCCGCCGTCAACGGTGATGTGACGGCGGGGACCGGCATCGGGGCCGTACTGCTCAACAATCCGGCGGGCGTGCGTATCCGGCTTGATACATCCAGTTCCGGCGGTCGTCTGGCCGCTGCGGCACAGGGCATGAAGATTACCCTGACCAAATAAATACGATCCACTGTCGGCTGCACGGACAGGGGAATGGCCAGCAGGCCGTTCCCCTGTTCCTTTTGCTACCAGTGCAGCCCGGGCGTGCGGCGCACAAGCCGGGTCACGACCACGGTCCAGGCCAGTTGCAGGCACAGCAGCACGCCAAGGGACATGGCCGGGCGCGCGCCATGCAGGCCCACCACCATGGCCGCCAGCGCGCCGCACAGTGTCGCCCCCCATGCCTGAAGCGTGACAAAGGGGGCGGGCAGGCCCGCGCGATGGGCCATCTGGTAGACATGTTCACGATGCGCCTGCATGACGGGCCGCCGCAGCCATGCCCGGCGCAGCAGGGTCAGGCCCACATCGGCCAGCAGGCCACACAGCATGAGCGGCATGAGCGCCGCCCCGTGCGCCAGCCGGGGCATGGTGGCCATGTGCAGCCCCAGCGCGCCCAGCACCAGCCCGCAGCACTGGCTGCCCACATCCCCCATGAACAGCCGGGCATGGGGAAAGTTGAAGGGCAGGAAGCCCGCTATGCCCGCGGCCAGCAGCAGTGCGGTGCCCCATGTCTCCACGCCGCCCTGCGCCATCAGGCAGAGTGCCGCCGTGGCAAGGGCCGCGATAAGCGTGCAGCCACTGGCCAGTCCGTTCAGCCCGTCCATGAAATTCAGCACGTTGCACAGCATGACCAGCCACAGCATGCGCCATGCCAGCCCCGGCAGGGTTACGCTGTGCCCTGACGCCGCCATGCCGCCCCATGCCACCAGCATGCCCGCGGCGCATTGTGCCCCCAGCTTCCACAGCGGCGGCATGGGGCGCATGTCGTCACGCCAGCTGAACAGGCCCAGCCATGCGGTTGCGGCCAGCAGTGTCACGTCCCCCACATCGGGATGGTGGTGGAACATGCGCTGCAGCAGCGGCACGCCAATGACGAAAACGGTCAGGATGGCCAGTCCCCCGCCCTTGGGCACGGGGGCGGCGTGCGCGCTGCGGCTGCCCGGATAATCCATGACGTGCAGCCCGATGACCCGGCGCGACAGCAGTGCCGCCACGGCAGCGGCACCCACCAGCAGCGCGGCGGCGAGGGTGGCCCCGTCATGCGTGGAAGGCGGTGGCGTCATGAAAGCACGGTGCGGTGCATGATCTCTCCTTCTTGCCCCTGCCCTGCTCGGCTATAGGGAGAGAGTAATGGTGACGCAATCCTCCGGCAGCCGTTCTCTTGCCACATGCCTGCGCATGACACGGACCATAGCGGTAAACAGCGCCCTTGATGTGATCATGGGGGCCGTGGCGGCCCTTGGGGCGGTTGGCCTGTGCGGTCACGCGCCCGGGGGCTGGCCGCTATGGGGCGTGGCCGGGCTGGGGCTGGGCGGTATTGCGGCGGGGGGACTGCCGTTTCGCATTTTCGTGCAGCACTGGCGCTTTGCCGGGCGGTCGGATTTCTGGCGGCTGGGCTGCGCCTGCGTGCTGGCGGGCGTACTGGTCATGGGGGTGCTGGCGGCAGCGGGCGACAGGGGGGTCGGGGCCGCGTCTTGGTGCGTCAGCTACGGCATGGCGGCCTTCGTGTGCATGGCGGCCACGCGGGCGGCCTACCAGCGCTGGCGGCAGGCAGGCCCGCGTACCGGGCGGGTGGGCTGCCCCGTGATCGTGCTGGGTAGTGAGGCCGACACCACGCGGTTCCTGAAGCTCATGCCCGCCATGGCGGGGCGTGTCGTGGGCATGGTGGTGGAAAGCCGCCAGCGCAGGCCGGGGCGGCGGGTGCGCGGCGTGCCGGTTCTGGGGCAGGTGACGGAACTGCGCCGTATCGTTTCCGCCATGGCGCGGGATGGTGACGTGCTGCTGGTCGTGGCGGACGGGCGCTTCAGGGGGGAGCGGCTTTCCGGTGTGCTGCGGATGGTGCAGGAAACGGGTGCCCGCGTGCGCTGCATGCCCGACCTGTCGGGTATTGCCGGGGGGCAGGCGGGCCCCCTGCATCCGGTCCGGCTGGCGGACCTGCTCAACCGCCCGGCCCTGCTGCCCGATGCGCAGGGACTGGCTGGCCTGCTGGGGGGCAGGCGCGTGCTGATTACCGGGGCGGGTGGCACGATCGGCAGTGAACTGGCCCGCCAGATTGCCCGCCACCGCCCCGCTGAACTGGTGCTGCTGGATGTGGGGGAGTTCGCGCTGTGGCAGGTGGACATAGACCTGGCGGAAAACGCGCCGGAGCCGGCACGCCATCTGGTGCTGGCCGATATTCGTGATCCTGCCCGCATGGAACGGGTTTTTGCCCGTTTCCAGCCGGAACTGGTCTTTCACGCCGCCGCGCTGAAACATGTTCCCATGGTGGAGGAAAACCCCTGCGAGGGCCTGCTGACCAACGCGACGGGCACCCGTATCGTGGCCGATATCGCCGCCCGGCATGGGGCGCGGGCGATGGTGCTGGTCTCGACGGACAAGGCGGTCAATCCCGCTTCGGTCATGGGGGCGTCCAAGCGGGTGGCGGAAATGTACTGTCAGGCACTGGACGTACAGGCCCGCGACATGACGGATGGCGCCACCGGCATGCGCTGCGTCAGCGTGCGGTTTGGCAATGTCATGGGATCGACCGGATCGGTCATCCCGCTGTTCCGCCACCAGCTGGAGCGTGGTGGCCCGCTTACGGTCACCGATCCGCGCATGGAGCGGTATTTCATGACCGTGTCCGAAGCGGTGGGGCTGGTCCTGCAGGCCACGGCCTGTGGCACGGGGGTGCAGGCCACGGGGCTTGCCGCCCCGCTGCGCCGGGGGGGGGTGTTCGTGCTGGACATGGGCACGCCGGTCAGGATCGTGGATCTGGCACGCCAGATGATCGTGCTGGCCGGGCTGCGGCCGGGGCGTGACATCGACATCCGTTTCACGGGCCTGCGACCGGGCGAAAAGCTGACGGAAGACCTGTTTTACAAAAAGGAAATCCTGCAGCCCACCGGCTGTCCCGGCCTGCGGATGGCAACGCCGCGTACGGTGGACCTTGCGCAGGTCGCCAATATCATGGATGCACTTACAGTGGCATGCCGGGATGGTGATGGCGCCCGTGCGCTGGATCTGGTCCGGAGGCTTGTACCCGAATTTGCCCATAACCCGCATGGCATGGACATGCCCGACCCGGCGGGGCAGATCGATGTGGAAAGGAATGCATCATGAACGCTCCGGTGGAGACACCCATAGGTTTTCTGAACCTGCCCCAGCAGCAGAGCCTGATCGCCAAGGAAATCAGGCAGCGTGTCGATGCGGTCATGCAGCACTGCCGCTTTGTCATGGGTCCTGAAGTCGCGGAACTGGAGGGGCGGCTGGCCAGCTACAGCGGTGCCGCGCAGTGTGTTGGCGTGTCATCGGGCACGGACGCCATCCAGATCGTGCTGATGGCGGAGGGAATCGGCGCGGGCGATGCCGTGTTCCTGCCCGCCTTCACCTATACCGCCACGGCGGAGGTGCCGCTGGTGCTGGGCGCAACCCCGGTATTCGTGGATGTGGACCCCGCTACTTTCCAGATCGACCCCGCCAGCCTGCGCAGCCGCATCGCGGACGTGCGCAGGGCGGGCAGGCTGCGCCCGCGCGCGGTGATCGGGGTGGACCTGTTCGGCCAGCCCGCGCCGTGGGCGGAACTGCGCGCGATCGCGGCGGAGGAGAAGCTGTTCCTGATGGCGGATTGCGCCCAGGGCTTTGGTGCCACGCTGGGCGGCCGCAGGCTGGGGCGTGAGGCGGTGGCGACCACGCTGTCCTTCTTCCCCTCCAAGCCGCTGGGGGCCTATGGCGATGCGGGCGGCATCCTGACCGATGACCCGGCGCGCGCCGAACTTTACCGCTCGCTGCGCACGCATGGCGAAGGCAGGACCCGCTACGAAGTCCTGCGCACCGGCATGAACGCACGGCTTGATACGATCCAGGCCGCCATCCTGCTGGCCAAGCTGGATGTGTTCGACATGGAGCTTGAACGCCGGCGCGAAATCGCCGCGGCCTATGACCGTGGCCTTGCAGGTCATGTCATCCCGCCCGCCCGCGTGCCGGACAGCCACGGGTCGTGGTCGGTCTATTCCGTACTGACGAAGGGGGAAGACGCGCGCGCCGCACTGCAGGACAGGCTGAAGGGGCACAACATCGCCTCGGCCATCTACTATCCGCGCCCGCTGCACCAGCAGCCTGCCTACAGGGCCAGCCATGACGGGGCGGCCCTGCCCGTGGCCGAGGACCTGTCGCGCCGCATCATGGCGCTGCCGCTGCATCCTGAACTGTCGGATAACGACGTAGGCCGGATTATCGCGGCCGTGTGCGAGTCCTGAGGGAGATCATACGACAATGAGACGCGAGACAGCGTTGCTGATCGGGTTCCTGTTCATTACCATCGGTACGGCGGCGGGGCTGTGGTACATGGCCATGCCCAATTTCCGCCCGATGAGCTTTCCCACCATGGAAAGCGGCACCATTTCAATCGGCCCGATGCGCGCGGAGCGCCCGCTGACCGCAGCCCAGGTCCATGCGCTCAATGACTGGATGCAGGCCCATACCAAGGGCTGGGGCCCGCTGGGCCAGACGCCGCCTTCCAGCGGGGATGCCGTGCTGGAAATGCAGGTGGCGCCGCCTGCAGGCCAGCAGCCGCAGGCAGGGGGGCAGCCCACTCCCTACCGTATCACGCTCTGGACCGGCATCAGTGCGGCGGACTGGAACAATACCGTGTTCGTGGAGGAAAAGCCGGGCGCCGTCATCCGCTTCCATCACTACAAGGACAAGGATTTCAACGCGCTGCGTGATCTGGTCAACCAGTATGACTATCCCCGGTCCGCTTTCCCATGAGCCTTGTGCCACACAGCACGGCCGGGCTGATCTTTGACTGTGATGGCACGCTGGTCGACAGCCTGCCCATGTACCGTGAGGGCTGGATCGCGGCGCTGGAGGACAGCCTGCGCCAGAACGTGCCGCTGGAGTGGTTCCATGGCCATGGTGGCATGTCGGAGCACATGGTGCTTGACATCATCGAGGAAAAGCTGGGCCGCGGCGTGGACCGCGAGGGCATCATAACCCGGGCGCGCGATGGCATGCTCCAGCAGTTGCATGCGCTGCGCGAGATCACGGTGGTGGCGGATATTGCCCGCCATTACCATGGTCGCCTGCCCATGGCGGTGGCGTCCAACGGGTCGCGGCGGATCGTTTCGGCCTGCCTGCGCCATCTGGGGCTGGAACGGCTGTTTGACGCCATCATCACCATAGATGACGTGGAAAACCCCAAGCCCGCGCCGGACATGTTCCTGCTGGCGGCGGGCAGGCTGGCGCTTGAACCTGGTGCCTGCCTGGTGTTCGAGGACAGCCGCGAGGGCATGCTGGCCGCCACCCGCGCGGGCATGGCGCATGTGGATGTGAATACCCTGCTGGCCGGATAGGGATAACCGGATCGGGTCCACTTCGTCCGCCCGAAATATATCGACACCGGCGGGGGCAGTGCACCAGGGCTGTGGCCTGACTACAGCCCCCGGGTATGATCGGGGGCATGGTCAGGAACGGGCATGCGGCCCCTGAGGCAGATGTCTGCCTGCGCTTTTCATAAATAATATAGACAAGGTGGTCTTATAATGTGCTAGGGCAGCTATGCCCTGCCTATATGGAAACATCCGGCTACAGGAATCGGAATGTGACAGAGACGCCTTCCACCTTTAAGTTAGTTCTGTTCTACCTGCTGTTGGGGGTCATGTTTCAGGTATTCATCTTTGGATTACCTGGTATTCAATACATAACGTTCCATACGTTTCTGCATGTCGTGCTCTGGCCACTGTTTGTGGCGTACTATTTTGTCATCGCGGCTCTGGCACTCGCGGGAATCTGGATAATCGCCGGAATTGTCTACTTTTTTATGGTCATCTGCACTCCTCGCGATCCCCGTTACCGGAGGTATGATGACTGGTCATGATCCTGCATATGAAATCCCGGAAAACGGGGAATGCCAGCTTTTTTGAGAATACATGAAGAGGCCGGACAGAACAGGATGACACTGCCATCCATCCGGACCGGGACATCGCTGGTCATGGGCTTTTGACCAGCAGTTCCGGTAGGGTCAAAGTTTTTGGGATCGTTTTTTTAAACGGCCCCAAAAACGCTTGTTCATGATCAATCCATTATCGTGAAACGGTCTTCAGACCCGCTCGTCTTCCTTCAGTTCCGGGGTGGCGCGGTCCGCCACCGCCAGCAGGGCGGCGGTAAGGGGAGACGCCAGGATAAGCCCCGGAATGCCAAGGATGGTACCAAAGATCGTCTGTGACAGGATGGTCAGCCCGGGCGGCATCTGCACGGCGTGGCGCTGGATCAGGGGCGCCATGACATTGCCTTCAAAGAACTGGATGGCGGCATAAAGCCCCATCACCATGAACCCCTCCCGCGTGCCCTGCGAGAGCGCGATGAGCACGGCGGGCACGGCGCCCACGAACGCGCCGATATAGGGGATGAAGTTGGCCAGCCCGGCCACAACCCCCAGCGCCAGCGCCAGCGGCACGCCAATGCACCACAGCCCGATGAAGGACAGCAGCCCCACCACGGTCATGTCCAGTGCCTGTCCCGCCGTCCAGGCCCACAGGGTGCGCCCCGCCGTAAGCAGCAGTTCGCGCGCCGTCATGCGGTAGGGATGGGGCACCATGCGCAGCATGCCGTTGACATACAGTTCGGGCGAGATGGCGAAATACAGCCCCGCGATCAGGATGACCGCCAGCGTGCCCGCCGCCCCGAAGGCGGAGGAGACGAAGCCCGTCATGGACCCGGCCAGCGAACCGAAGCCGCTATTGCCCGATGTGGCTTCATTGCCGCCCAGTGTGGTGGGCAGGTTGTCCAGGATCATGCGCCCGGTGGAGGAATCGCCCATGCCGTTACGCAGGTTGTGGGCCTGTTCGCTCAGGGCGGTGCGCAGCTTGACCGCCTGTTCCGAGATTTCGGGGCCGCTGCTCCAGATCAGTCCGGTCAGGGCACCGATCAGCACGACCACCACGGCGCCCAGTGCCAGCCAGTAGGGCATGTGCGTGCGGCGTTCCACAATGCCGGCAAGATTGTGCAGGATAACGGCGACAAGGGTCGCGGCGAAGATGACCATGAGTACATCGCCCACCACCCAGATCAGCATGACCACGATGGTGATGGCCAGCGTCAGGCGCAGCAGGGCATAGATACGGGCAAGCTGTACGGCGCGGGGATCCCCGGAATGGTTTTTTTCCGTGCCGTGTCCGGACTCCGGTGGGACGTGGGAAGGGGCCGAAGGGGATGAGAGTGTCATCTAAATGTCCATATGGTGGGCATGAAACGGGTTGTGCCGTGCGTGAATGCAGGCACAGATGGAACCACGATAACGTTTGGCACGGAGCCTGGGTCGCGCCGGGCCGGACTGCAATGCGGGGCCATGCCGCCCCATTACGCATGACAGGGCCGGCCCCGCACTGACCTGCAAGCCGTAAGCCAATCCTTACTGCCACGAAAGGGCGGATATGTGACCAGTCCTGACATGCCTTCCGGCCCCGCGGGCCGCCGCCCACTGGTGGGCCATGCCGGGCTGGCGCTGGCCGTCGCCACCTTTGCCATTGGCACGGGGGAGTTCGCGCTGATGGCCGTGCTGCCCGACATGGCGCGTACGCTTGGCGTATCGGTGCCGGTGGCGGGGCATGTCATAAGCGCGTACGCGCTGGGGGTGGTGGTGGGCGCGCCGCTCATCACCATTATGGGGGCCGGGCTGTCGCGGCGCAGGCTGCTGCTGGCGCTGCAGGTTCTGTTCATTATGGGCAACGCGGCCTCCGTCCTGGCGCCAGGATACCGCTCACTGGTTTACGCACGGTTCATGACCGGACTGCCACATGGGGCCTTTTACGGCGTGGCTGCCCTGATCATGGCCGCCATGGCGGACCCCGCGCGCCGGGGACGCGCGGTGGCGGGGGTGTTTGTCGGGCTGACGGTGGCCCATGTGGTGGGGGTGCCGCTGACCACATGGGGCGGGCAGGTGCTGGGCTGGCGGGCGATGTACGGGGTCATCACGCTCATGGGCGTGGTGGCGCTGGGCCTGCTGGCGCGCAACGTGCCCGAAATGGCGGCGGGACCCGCCAGTTCGCCTCTGCGCGAACTGGGGGTGCTGAAGCGGGGGCCGTTGTGGTTCACGCTGGCCACAGGGGCTATCGGCTTTGGCGGCATGTTCTGCATCGGCTCCTACATGACCGGAGTGCTGCTTACGGTCACCCATGTGCCGGCAGGGGTGGTGCCGCTGGCGCAGTCGCTATGGGGCGTGGGCATGGTCGCGGGCAATATCGCGGGCAGCAGGCTGGTTGATGCCAGCCCCGTGCGGGCGATCGCGGTGATCCTGGCGGGCAGCACGCTCATGTCCTGCCTGTTTGCGCTGTGTGCGGGCAATATGGTGGCGATCCTGCTGGTGATCAGCCTTATGGGCGGCATCATCGGGCTGCTGCCCGCGTTGCAGGCGCGGCTTATGGATGTGGCGGCGGATGCACAGGTGCTGGCCGCCGCCCTGAACCATTCCGCCGTCAATATCGCCAATGCCTTCGGGGCGTGGCTGGGGGGCGCTGTGATTGCGGCGGGTTACGGCATGCAGTCGGTCGGATGGGCAGCAGCCTGCCTGTCCGCCACGGGGCTTGCGGTGTTCGGGCTGGGCATACTGGTCCAGCGATCAGGGCTGCGGCGCCTGCCAGCCTGACAGAAAAACGCAAAGACGTTTTTGGTAAAGCTTTTTTCAAGAAGCTTCAGGGAACGTCGCCTTTCTGGAAAAAAGGCGACACCCAAAAACTTTTATTACATTTCACTCCGCGCTGGCAGCTTCCAGTTCCGTCTCCGCTTCCAGCCAGTCTTCTTCCGCCCTGTCATGTTCGCGCGCGATGGCGGCAAGCCGGGTGTTGAGTGCCGTGACATCCTCCGCCCTGCCGCTTTCATACAGCTTGGGGTCCGCCAGACGGGCTTCCAGCTTCGCACGTTCGGCTACAAGGCGGGCCATGAGCTGTTCGGCGTCGCGGATGCGCTTGCGCAGGGGGGCCGTGGCCTTGCGGGCTTCGGCGCGTTCGCGGCGGTCGTCACGCCTGGGGGCGGCGGCGGGGCGTGCGGGATCACTGTTCGAGACCGCGCGGGCGCGTTCGGTCAGCCATGTGCGGTATTCCGCCATGTCGCCCTCAAACGGGCGCACCGTGCCGTCCCCCACCAGCCACAGCCGGTCGGCCACCAGTTCCACCAGATGCGGGTCATGGCTGATCAGCAGGACCGCGCCCTCGAATTCCGCCAGCGCCCGGATCAGCGCATCCCGCGCGTCAAGGTCAAGGTGGTTGGTCGGTTCATCCAGGATCAGCAGGTGCGGCGCGTCCCGCGTGGCCAGTGCCAGCAGCAGGCGGGCCTTCTCGCCGCCTGACAGGTCGCGGGTGGGGGTTTCGGCCCGTTCCGCATCCAGCCCGAAGCGGGCCAGCTGCGCGCGCACGGCAGGCGGCGTGGCACCGGGCAGGGCACGGGCCATGTGGTCTACCGGGGTTTCGTCCGGGCGCAGTTCCTCGGCCTGATGCTGGGCAAAATAGCCCACCTTCAGCTTCGGGCTGTGCTGCATCGTGCCCGATTGCGGGGCAAGCCTGCCCGCCACCAGCTTGGCAAAGGTGGATTTACCGTTGCCGTTCGCACCCAGCAGGGCAATCCGGTCCTCCATGTCGATGCGCAGTGACAGGTTGGACAGGATGGTGTGATCGCCATACCCGGCCGAGACCCGCTCCATCGTCAGCATGGGCGGCGGCAGGGCGGAGGGTTCGGGGAAGGCGAAGTGGCTGGGCGTATCCTCCACCACGCTGTCAATCTGCGGCAGTTTTTCCAGCGCCTTGATGCGGGCCTGCGCCTGCTTTGCCTTGGTGGCTTTGGCGCGGAAGCGGTCAACGAAGGACTGCATGTGCGCGCGCCGGGCGTTGATGCGCTCGGCCATGCGGGCCTGCTGCAGCGCCTGTTCGGTGCGGATGCGCACGAACTCCTCGTACCCGCCCGGCGTCAGGGTCAGCTTGCCACGGTCCAGATGGGCGATGGCATCGACCGCGCGGTCCAGCAGGCCCCGGTCGTGGCTGACGATCAGCGCCGCCCCCGCAAAGCGGGCCAGCCAGTTTTCCAGCCAGATCGTGGCTTCAAGATCAAGGTGGTTGGTCGGCTCATCCAGCAGGAGCAGGTCGGGGTTGAGGAACAGCGCCGTGGCAAGGGCCACGCGCATGCGCCACCCGCCCGAAAAATCCGATACCGGGCGCGCCTGTGCTTCCGTGCTGAACCCCAGCCCGGACAGGATGGCCGCCGCCCGCGCCGGGGCGCTATGGGCGTCGATGGCCAGCAGGCGCTCGTGAATGTCGGCCACGCGGGCGGGGTCGGTGCAGGTTTCGGATTCGGCCAGCAGGCTGGTGCGTTCGGTATCACCCGCCAGCACCGTGTCCAGCAGGGAGCCAAGGCCGGTGGGCGCTTCCTGCCTGATGCGCGCCATGCGGGCGCGGGCGGAAAGGTGGATCGTGCCGCCATCGGGCGCGATATCGCCTGCGATTGCGGCCAGAAGCGTGGATTTCCCGGCCCCGTTGCGGCCGACAAGGCCGATCTTGCGACCCGGGTCAATGCTCAGGCTGGCACCATCAAGCAGGGTGCGGCCGGCAATGCGCAGGGTCAGGTCGGTTATGACGAGCAGGCTCACGGGGGAAAACTCCGGCAATATGGGGGACATGGCTGGTTTCGTGCGGGTTGTACCTACCAGTCCGCGGCGATATGCTCTAGATGGCCCTTGTAGGGCGATGTCGGGTCATCTCCAATGCCGCCCCGTGCATTTCAGTATCTGTTTGAAAGGAGCTGTCCCATGGCAGTCGAACGTACCCTCTCCATCATCAAGCCCGATGCGACCCGCCGTAACCTGACCGGCAAGATCAATGCCGTGTTCGAAGGCAATGGCCTGCGCATCGTTGCCCAGAAGCGCATCCAGCTGACGAAGGCGACCGCGGGCGCTTTCTATGAAGTGCACAAGGAGCGTCCGTTCTACAACGACCTCGTGTCCTTCATGATCTCCGGCCCGGTCGTGGTGCAGGTGCTGGAAGGCGAAGGCGCCGTGCTGAAGAACCGCGAAGTGATGGGTGCCACCGACCCCAAGAAGGCCGAGGCCCACACCATCCGCGCGCAGTTTGCCGAAAGCATCGAGGCGAACTCCGTCCACGGTTCCGACAGCCTGGAAAACGCGAAGAACGAAATCGCCTTCTTCTTCGCCGGCACCGAAATCCTGCCCTGATCCTTACGGGTCATGGTGGCGGGGGCTTTTGTCCCCGCCAATGGAAAAGCCAGCCTTCGGGCTGGCTTTTTTCATGTCCGGAGGCTGTCTGAACAATTGGCCCTGGCACCATCATGCCCGTCACAAGGCAGTTTCTGGTGAAGCTTTTTTCAAAAAGCCCGGAACGCTTCAGGGAACGCCGCCTTTTTGAAAAAAAGTCAGCACCCGAAAACGTTTACGGATCAGGGATCAGACCGACAGCAGGCAGTCTGACGTGGTGGCGGCGGGTGCCGCGTCGGGCGCCAGCACGCGGTGCAGGGCGGCGGGATACAGGCGATGTTCCTGCCGCAACACGCGCGCGCCCAGCATATCGGGCGTGTCATCGGCCAGGACGGGCACCGCCGCCTGCCCGATGATGGGGCCTTCATCCATGCCTTCGGTCACCCAGTGCACGGTGCAGCCATGGATGCGGCTGCCCGCTTCCAGCGCGCGTTCATGCGTGTGCAGGCCGGGGAAGGCGGGCAGCAGGCTGGGATGGATGTTGAGCATCCGCCCGCGCCATGCCGTGGTCAGGAACGGGGTGAGCAGGCGCATGTATCCCGCAAGGCAGACATAGTCCACGCCCGCCGCGCGCAGGGCGGCATCCAGTGCGCGCTCATGCGCTGCCCGGTCCTTTTTATAGGGGCGGTGGTCGATGGCCTGCGCTGTCAGGCCCGCAGCCCGCGCCACGTCCAGCCCCGGCGCGTCGGGGTTGTTGCTGAGTACCAGGGCAATGCGGGCCGGGTAGTCGGGGCGGGCGCACGATTCGATCAGCGCGCGCATGTTGCTGCCGCGCCCGCTGATCAGGATGGCGATGGGTGTCTTGTGCTGCACGGCCGGATCAGTCACGCAGTTCGGGCAGTTCGTCAAACGCCAGCGTGGCCGGGCTGTCCGCGCTTTCGCCCGCCACGATCGAGCCGATCACGAAGGCCTGCTGGCCACGTTCGGCCAGATGGGCAAGGGCCGCGGCGCTGTCGCGCACCACCAGCACCATGCCAATGCCGCAGTTGAACACGCGCAGCATTTCCTCGGTCATGACATTGCCGGTGCTGGCCAGCCAGCTGAACACGGGCGGGATGGGCCAGCTCGTGCCATCCACCACGGCGCACACGCCCTTGGGCAGCACGCGCGGCAGGTTGCCCGGCAGGCCGCCGCCCGTAATATGGGCCGCCCCCACCAGCAGCCCCGCATGATGCAGGTCCAGCACGGGATGGACGTACAGCGTGGTGGGCGTCATCAGCGCCTGGCCCAGTGTCTGGCCTTCGGCGAAGGGGCAGGGCGCGTCCCAGCCCAGCCCGCTGCGGGTGACGATGCTGCGCACGAGCGAGAAGCCATTGGAATGCACACCGGCAGAGGGCAGGCCGATCAGCGTGTCACCGGGCTGGATGGTGCCGGGCAGCAGCGCCGCGCGTTCCGCCGCCCCGACCGAGAAACCAGCCAGGTCGTAATGGCCCGCGGCATACATGCCCGGCATTTCCGCCGTCTCGCCGCCCACCAGCGCGCAGCCGGAGTCGGCACAGCCTTTTGCAATGCCGCGCACCACCTTGGCCGCATCCTCGACCGCCAGCCTGCCGGTGGCGAAATAGTCCAGGAAGAACAGCGGTGTCGCACCCTGCACCACCAGGTCGTTCACGCACATGGCCACAAGGTCGATGCCCACGGTCTCATGCAGCCCGCTTTCGATCGCGATCATGAGCTTGGTGCCCACCCCATCGGTGCAGGAGACAAGGATGGGGTCGGCAAAGCCCGCCGCCTTCAGGTCGAACAGCGCGCCAAATCCGCCCAGCCCCCCCATCGTGCCGGGACGGTCCGTGGCCTTTGCCGCGGGCTTGATCACTTCGACAAGCGCGTCACCGGCGGCAATGTCCACCCCGGCATCGCGGTAGGTGGCGGGCGTGGTATCGGCGGGGGCAACGGGCGGGCGGGGGGCGGACGTCATGCGGCGGGCCTTTTTTCGTAATCAAACTATCACTTCCCCGGACTCCCGCGGGCAGGCTATGAAAACCGCCATATGGAACCGGGGCCAAACGGACTTCCGGCTCTCTTTACGTCATGGCGGGGCTACGCACAAAGCAGTGGATGGGCGCACGAAGCTGAAAACGGATGAAAACACGGTTGCCGGGGCGATCGGGCAGCTGGTGTTGCCGTTTGCCCACACGCCGCGCTTTGCCGCCAGTGACTTCGTGTTTTCCGCCTCCAACGCCGCCGCCCGCAGCTGGCTGCTCGGTCCCACCCCGTGGCCCGAACGCAGGCTGGCGCTGTGGGGGCCGGCGGGCACCGGCAAGACCCATATGCTCGATATCTGGGCGCGGCGGCATGAGGCCCTTCTCCTGCACGGCGGCAGCCTGACGCATGCGCATGTCGCGGCCCTGTTTGCCGCGCGTGGCGGGCGCAGGCCACCCATGGCCATGGCGCTGGACGGGGCGGACATGTGTGGTGACGAGCATGCGTTGCTGCACCTGCTCAACAGCGCGCGGGAACAGGGCATGGCCGTGCTGCTGGGCGCGCGCACGCCACCGGCGCGCTGGCCGGTCATCCTGCCCGATCTGGCCAGCAGGCTGCGCGCGACCATGGCCGTGGCCGTGGGCCAGCCGGGGGACGGGCTGCTGCGCGTGCTGCTGCTGCGCCTGCTGGCGGAACGGCAGATCGTGGTGGCCCAGCCGGTGGTGGAATGGCTGCTGCGCCGCCTGCCGCGTACCGCGCGCGCCATGCAGGCCGCCGTGCGCCGGCTTGATCACGCGGCCCTGGCCACGGGGCGCCCCGTCACCCGCGCGCTGGCGGCAAGCGTGCTGTCCGACATGCTGGCGGGGGCCGGGGATACGCCGCCCGGACCCGGTCCCTGAACGGCGTGCCGGCATCCATGCTCTGGCCAGGACCCGCATGGCTCTTTAGGGTCGATTGCAACAAACATAATGCCACCGCCGAACGGGAGCTTGAAACCAGTGACCAGACCGCCACGCAAGTCCGCAGCCAAGCCCGCACCGGCCCCGCGTGCCCGTACGCGCAGCCGCAAGCCTGCCAGCACGGGGCGGCAGATGGTGGTGCGTGAACCCGTGATGCCGCTGCCCGATGCCACGTCGCCCCAGCGGTTCATCAACCGGGAACTGTCGTGGCTCGATTTCAACCAGCGCGTGGTGGATGAGGCCGACAATCCCCGCAACCCGCTGCTGGAGCGGGTGCGCTTCCTGTCAATCAGCGCCAGCAACCTTGATGAATTCTACTCCGTGCGTGTGGCGGGGCTGGTGGGACAGGTGCGCGAGGGGCTGGTCAAGACCTCGCCCGATGGCCTGACCCCCCAGCAGCAGCTTGCGGCCGTGCGTGAGCGGACCGGCAGGCTGCTGTATGAACAGCAGCGCATCTGGCGCGACCTGCAGCGCGAGCTGGAAGGGGCGGGCATCGTGCTGTGTGACGAGGTCTCGTTTACCGCCGAGGAACAGGCCTGGCTGGAAAGCTGCTTCATGGAGCGGGTATTCCCCGTCCTGACCCCGCTGGCCATAGACCCCGCCCATCCGCTGCCCTTCATTCCCAACATGGGCATTGCGCAGGCGCTGCGGCTGCTCAATGCCGAGACCGGGCAGTTCGTGATGGAGGCGCTGATCCTGCTGCCCGCGCGCATCGAGCGCTTCATCCGGCTGCCGGCAAGCCTGTCGCCCCCCGGTGTGACGCGCTTCATCTTGCTTGAACGCCTGATTGTCATGTGCATCGACCGCCTGTTCCCCGGCCTGGTGGCGGGGGACTGGGGGGTGATGCGCATCGTGCGCGACACGGACGTGGAATTCGAGGACGAGGCCGAGGATCTGGTCCGCTCGTACGAAAGCGCGCTCAAGCGCCGCAGGCGCGGGGTGGTGATCCATCTCGATATCGAATCCCGCATGCCCGAGGACCTGGCCCGTTCCATGGCCGAAGGGCTGGCCCCGCCCCCCGATGAGGTATCCGTCCAGTCCGGGCTGATCGGGGTGGTGGACCTCAAGCAGCTGATCGTCGATGACCGGCCGGACCTGCTGTTCCCGCCCTACACCCCGCGTTTTCCCGAACGGATTGTCGATTGCGGCGGTGACTGCTTTGCCGCCATCCGCGCGCGTGACATGATCGTGCACCACCCCTTCGAGAGTTTTGACGTGGTGGTGCAGTTCCTGCGGCAGGCGGCACTTGACCCCGCCGTGGTGGCGATCAAGCAGACGCTGTACCGCACGTCGCGCGACAGCCCGATCGTCAAGGCGCTGATCGAGGCGGCGGAGGCGGGCAAGGCCGTGACCGCCATGGTCGAACTGCGCGCACGCTTCGATGAGGAGGCGAACATCCGCCTCGCGCGTGCGCTGGAGGCGGCGGGCGTGCAGGTGGTCTTTGGTTTTTCCGACCTCAAGACCCATGCCAAGCTCAGCCTTGTGGTGCGGCGCGAGGGGGGGGCACTGCGCTCCTATGCCCATTTCGGCACCGGCAACTATCATCCCATCACGGCGCGCATCTATACCGATCTGTCCTACTTCACCTGCAATCCCGAACTGGTGCGGGACTCGGCACGGCTGTTCAACTACATGACCGGCTATGCCGTGCCCGCCCGGATGGAGGCGATCGCGTTTTCCCCCGTCACGATCCGCCGCACGCTGGAGGAACTGATCGCGGGCGAGATCGCGCATGCGCAGGCGGGCCGGCCTGCGCATATCTGGCTGAAAATGAACTCGCTGGTGGACCCCGACCTGATCGACCGGCTGTACGCAGCCTCCTGCGCCGGGGTGCGCATCGTGGCGGTGGTGCGCGGCATCTGCTGCCTGCGCCACGGTGTTCCGGGGCTTTCGGAAAACATCAGGATCAAGTCCATCGTCGGCCGCTTCCTTGAACACGCGCGCATCTATGCCTTTGGTGACGGGCACCGCCTGCCTTCCCGGCAGGCGAAGCTCTACATTTCCTCGGCGGACTGGATGCAGCGCAACATGGACTGGCGGGTGGAAAGCATGGTGCCCATGCTGGACCCGCAGATCCATGCCCGCGTGCTGGACCAGATCATGGTCATTGACCTGAAGGACAACCTGCAGTCATGGATCCTGCAGCGCAACGGCGTGTGGCGCAGGCTGGAGCCGGGACGCAGGCCGTTTTCATCGCATGAATATTTCATGGAGCATCCGGGGCCGATGGGGCGCGGCACGGCGGCGGGGGATGCCCCCATCCGGGTCAGCGCCTCCCAGCCATGGCATACGGAACAGAACATTGAGGACTGAGGGCAACGGCATGGATGGCGCGCGCATGGCATGGGGGACAGGCAGCATATGGGGCCGGATGTGACGGGTAATGGTGGGTTTCACCGCTCGGCGGTCATAGACCTGGGGTCGAATTCCGTCCGCCTTGTGGTGTTTGATGGCATTTCGCGCAATCCGGCCCCCATCTTCAACGAAAAGGTGGTCCTGCGCCTGGGCCGGGGGCTGAACGCCACGGGGCGGCTGAACGAGGAAGCCGTGCCGCTGGCCATGGAAGTCATGGCCCGCTTCAACGCCATTGCGCGCGGGATGGAGGCCAGCCCCTTCGAGGTACTGGCCACCGCCGCCGTGCGCGATGCCTCCAACGGGCCGGAATTCGTGGCGGGCCTGCGCGCGCGCCTGCCCGGCGTGCCGATCCGCATCCTGAGCGGGGAGGAGGAAGCCGACTACTCCGCCACCGGCGTGCTGTGCGGCATACCGGACGCCAACGGGCTGGTGGCCGATATCGGTGGTGGCTCGCTGGAACTGATCCGGCTGGAGAACGGGCGCAAGCGCAATGCCTGCACGCTGCCGCTGGGGGTGATCCGGCTCAATGACCGTGCCGATGGCGATCTGGCCCGCGCCCGCGCGCTGGTGGATGAGGACCTGTCCCGCGTGGACTGGCTGGATGATGTGCAGGGGCAGGACATCTATCTGGTGGGCGGCGCCTTCCGCGCGCTGGCACGCCTGCAGATCGCGCGCACGGCCTATCCGCTCAACATCGTCCATCTTTACAGCCTGCCGCCCGAAACCGCGCGTGAGATGGCGGACTGGATCATCGGGGCCGGCCGGCGTTCGCTTGAACGCCTGCCCGGCGTACCGCGCAAGCGGCTGGAGGATACGCCCTATGCCGCGACCGTGCTGCGCCGCCTCATGCGGCGCACGCAGTCGCGCGGGGTGGTGTTCTGTGTCGATGGCCTGCGGGAAGGGTGGTACATGCGCAATGTCGCCGCTTCGGTCGCGGCCAATGACCCGCAGGACGCGGTGGCGCATGAAATGTGCCGCATGCTGGGCCGCAGCATGACCCTGCCGGGTCGGCTGGCGGACTGGACCGCCCCGCTTTTCGTGCAGGAGGATGAGGACGCCCGGCGCCTGCGCCATGTGGCCTGCGGCCTGTCGGACGTGGGCGCGCATGACCACCCGGAATACCGCGCCGAACAGACCTATCTGCGCATCCTGCGCCTGCAGGGCGTGGGCTTTACCCATCCGGCGCGGGCTTTCCTGTCGCTTACGCTGGCGGTGCGGTACGGGGCTGACCTGTCGATGGATTACCTGCAACCCTCACGGCTGCTGCTCGACCAGATGCGTTTTGGCCATGCCGTGGCGCTGGGGCAGGCCCTGCGGCTGGCCTACAGTGTCAGCGGCGGGACCGAGGCGCTGCTGGATGGCACGCGGCTGGAGTGTGAAGGCGGCGTCCTGTCGCTGCATTTCGCCCCGGGGCGGGACGTGGTGCAGGGGGAAAGCGTGCGCCGCAGGCTTGAGCGCCTGGGGGCGGCGCTGGGCCTGTCCGTCAAGATCCGCGATCACTAGCGGCATGGGCGCGCGGCACGGGGTGGTGCGTGACCTGCTGCTGGTGCGTGGCGGCATGGTGGTGACGGGGCAGGCCTCGCTGCGGGTGGACGTGCTGTGTGGCGGCATGGGCGAGATGCTGGCCGTCGGGCCGGATCTGGACATACCGGCGGGCTGCACGGTGGTCGATGCCGGTGGCCTGCTGGTCATGCCCGGCGGGGTTGACCCGCATACCGCCATCGGCGCGGATGAAGCCGGTTTTGCCCGTACGGCCGAGGCCCTTGCGGGGGGCACCACCACCATACTCGATACCCTGTACCCGCAGGGTGCTTCATTGGACGATGCATGGCGCGCATGGTGGCATGCGGCGGCGCGTTCACGGGTCGATGTGGGGGTGCACATGGCGCTGCCCGCAGCCAGCCCCGATGTGCTGCAGGGCATGGACATGCTGGTGGCGCGCAGGGGGGTCAACGCCTTTCACCTGTCCATGGCCGACGGGCTGTCCGACCGCGCCATCCTGCAACTGGCCGGCCACGCCGCCGCCTGTGGCGCGCTATGCCGGATCGAGGCGCAGAACGCGCAGGCCGTGGCCTATCTGCGCGCGGAACTGGCGCGGGCGGGCATTACGGGGGGCGAGGCCAGCCTGCTCAGCGCGCCCCCGCCGGTCGAGGCCGAGGCCACGGGCCGTGCCCTCATGCTGGCGGGGCTGAAGGGCGCGCCGGTGCAGGTCGGCCCGGTTTCCACCATGGGGGCCGTAGCCTGCCTGGCCGCCGCCCGCCTGAACGGCCAGCGCGTGGAGGGGCATGTGCTGGCCCCCCATCTGGTGGTGGACGAGACGGCCCATGACGCCGATGCGGCCGGGGGTGGTGCCGCCTGGACCAGCCTGCCGCCCTTTCGTGACGGCACGCACCGGCGTGCGCTGTGGGGGGCGCTGGCGTGTGGCACCATCGGCATAGTGGCCAGCGGGTTCCGCCCGGTGGGCCGGCCGGGCAATGGCCTGCCCGGTGGCCTGGCGGAACGCATGCGCGTGGTCTGGCGGCATGGCGTGCAGGCAGGGCTGCTGGGGGCGGAGGAATTCGTGGCCGTGACCGCGCAGGCGGCGGCGCGTGCCTTCAACATCTATCCACGCAAGGGGGCCATCATGCCCGGCGCTGATGCCGATCTGGTGCTGTGGGACCCCGATGCTCAGGAAACCAGCCCCCACGGCCCCGGTACTCCCTATGGCGGGATCATGCTGGGTGGCCGCGCGGTGCAGGTGATCCGGGGCGGGGTTACGGTGTGGAAGGACAACCGGCTGTATGATGACGGCTGTTACGGGACCTATGTGCCGTGCCCGGCCTTCCGCTCCGGCCTGTCGGTGGAACTGCGCGAGGCGGCCCGCCTGTCCCTGCGCGATGGCTGATCCCGGACAGGGGCCACGCCATTCATTGCACCGGAAGGCGACGGGTAACCCATGGGTCCGCGGGGGCGGGGGTTGCGTGACCTGCTGTAGATGCCTGCACGCCGGATGACGCGGGCTGGAGCGTTTTGTCCCGTGGCGCACTCATTCTGCGATGGGGCCATTGCCTTTTTTGGTGAGGTGACAGGAGCCGGGCAGGTTCCATATATAACGCAAGAGGGAACACGCGGCTGTTCCGGCTGTCGGCCTTGAGGGGGGCAGGGCAGTCCTGTGGCCGGCATGACGGGGGGAACAGAGTTGACGGAGATCCGACACACCATTCGTTTCTATGTGGGGGACGAATGCCACACGCTGGCGCATACGCCGCCCACGCGCACGCTGCTGGACTGGCTGCGCGAGGAGCAGGGCCGCACCGGCACCAAGGAAGGCTGTAACGAAGGCGATTGCGGTGCCTGCACCGTGCTGGTGGTAAGGCTGGAAGGCGACCGGCTGGTCTGGCGCGCGGTCAATGCGTGCATCCAGTTCGTATGCATGCTTGATGGCGCGCAGGTACTGACCATCGAGGACATCCGCGCGCCCGACGGTACGCTCCACCCGGTGCAGCAGGCCATGGTGGACCATCACGGCTCGCAATGCGGGTTCTGCACGCCGGGCTTTGTCATGTCCATGGTGGCGGGGCGCAAGGCGGCGGGGCTGGCGCAGGACGAGCGCGGCATTGATGACATGCTGGCGGGCAATCTGTGCCGCTGCACCGGCTACGCGCCCATCGTGCGCGCCATGCGCCACGCCATGGAAGCCGGCCCCGACCATTTTGACGCCATGGCGCAGGACATGGCAGCAAGGCTGGAACGCCTGCGCGATGGCGCAACCGTGGAGATCAGCGGCCCGACCGGCAGCCTGAGCATTCCCGCGACCGTGGACGGGCTGGCCGCGACCATGCAGGAACACCCCGATGCCCGGATCGTGGCGGGGGCGACGGATGTCGGCCTGTGGGTGACCAAGGGCCTGCGCGTGCTGCCGCATGTCGTCTCCATTGGCCAGATACCCGAACTGCGGCGGATCGAACACAGGCCGGACGGCCTGTATGTCGGGGCCGCTGTCACATGGCAGGAAGCCCGCGCGGCGCTGTCGGAAATCCTGCCCCAGCCGGATGAGGAGGTGTTCCGCCGCATCGGTTCGGTGCAGGTGCGCAACGCGGGTACGGTATGCGGCAACATTGCCAATGGCTCCCCCATCGGGGACGGACCGCCGGTGCTGATCGCGGCGGGTGCCCGGCTGCACCTGCGTCGCGGTGACGTACGGCGCAGCATGGCGCTGGAGGATTTCTTCATCGATTACGGCAAACAGGACCGCGCGCCGGATGAGTTTGTGGAAGGCGTCACCATTCCCGTGCCGGGGCCGGATACGGCCATCCGGGCGTGGAAGGTGTCCAAGCGGTTCGATCAGGACATTTCGGCCATTCTGGGGGCATTCTCGCTTACGCTGGCGCCTGATGGCCGCATTGCCGATATCCGCATCGCCTTTGGTGGCATGGCGGCCACCCCGCGTCGTGCCAGCCATACGGAAGCGGCCATGCGCGGCCGGATATGGGATGAACCCACGCTGGAGGCTGCGCGCGCGGCAATGGCGATGGATTTCGCCCCCATTTCCGACATGCGGGCGAGTGACTGGTACCGCCGCACCGTTGCCGCCAACCTGCTGACACGCCTGTATGCCGATTGCGGGCCGGAGGGCGCGCGCGCGCCGATCAGCGTGCAGGCCGCCTGCACCGGACGCGGAGAACACGCCCATGGCTGACGCAAACATGCCTGCCGCCGCCGCAATCCCGGCCGTGGCGGACACGATCGTGCCCGGCGGGGCCTCACGCAGCCTGCGGCATGAAAGTGCCGCCATGCATGTGCAGGGCAGCGCCAGCTATATTGATGACCTGCCCGAACCCCGTGGCACGCTGCACCTTGTGCCCGGCCTGAGCACGCGCGCGCATGCCCGCGTGCTGTCCATGGACCTGAGCGCCGTGCGGCAGGCCGAGGGGGTCGTGGGTGTCTATACCGCCGCCGACATTCCCGGTGACAACCAGATCAGCCCGGTGGGCAAGGGCGATGAGCCGCTGCTGGCGACCGATCTGGTCGCGTTTTACGGTCAGCCGCTGTTTGTCGTGGCGGCCACCACGCGCGGGGCGGCACGGCGGGCGGCACGGCTGGCCCGGGTCGAGTATGAAGACCTGCCCGCCATCCTGAACGTGGCGCAGGCCCGTGAGGCCGGCAGCCCCATGGTCTGGCGGCCCATGGAAATGAAGCGTGGCGATGCGCAGGCCGGCCTTGCCCACGCGCCGCGCCGCCTGTCGGGCCGCATGACCGTGGGCGGGCAGGAGCATTTCTATCTGGAAGGCCAGATCGCCCTGGCCCGCCCCGGTGAGGAAGGGGAGATGCATGTCATCTCCTCCACCCAGCACCCGACCGAGACCCAGCACATGATCGCCCATGTGCTCGACCGCCCGTCCAACCTCATCACCACCGAAGTGCGGCGGATGGGCGGCGGCTTTGGCGGCAAGGAAACACAGGCCAATGCCTGCGCGTGCCTGGCCGCCCTTGTGGCCGACCGCACGGGACGTGCCGCCAAGATGCGCCTTGACCGTGATGACGACATGACCATGACCGGCAAGCGGCATGACTTCGTGATCGACTATGATGTCGGCTTTACCGATGAAGGCCGGATCGTGGCGGTGGACATGGTGCTGGCCGCGCGCTGCGGCTGGTCGGCCGACCTGTCCGGCCCGGTGATCGACCGGGCGCTGTTCCATGCCGATAACGCCTATTTCTACCCCGATGTGCGCCTGCGTTCCGAGCCGCTGCGCACCAATACCCAGTCCAACACCGCCTATCGCGGTTTTGGTGGCCCGCAGGGCATTGTTGCCGCCGAGCGCGTGATCGAGGAAGTGGCTTTCGCCACCGGCCTCGACCCGCTGGAAGTCAGGCTGCGCAACGTGTACGGCACGCATGACCGTAACGTGACGCCCTACAACATGGTGGTGGAGGATTCGATCACCCACGACCTGCTGCCCCAGCTGGCCCGGCGCTGCCATTACACGCAGCGGCGCGCGGCGGCGCGGGCATTCAACGCGGGCAGCCGCCACCTGCGGCGCGGCATTGCCATAACACCGGTCAAGTTCGGCATCTCGTTCACCGCCACCCATTACAACCAGGCCGGTGCGCTGGTGCATGTCTATACCGATGGGTCGGTGCAGGTGAACCATGGCGGCACCGAAATGGGGCAGGGCCTGCATACCAAGATGGTGCAGGTGGTCATGCGCGAACTCGGGCTGGGCACCGACAGGGTGCGCATTACCGCCACCACCACGGGCAAGGTGCCCAATACATCGGCCACCGCTGCGTCCAGTGGCGCGGATCTCAATGGCATGGCGGTGCTGGACGCGGTGCGCCGCATCAAGCGCAGGCTGGTGGAATTCGCGGCCGCCCACTGGAACGTGGGTGAGGATGAAGTCCGCTTCCTGCCCGATGGCGTGCATGTGGGGCAGAAGGTGATCGCGTTCGCCCACCTGACGCGGCAGGCCTATTTTGCCCGCATCTCCATGTCCGCCAACGGGTTTTACAAGACGCCCAAGATCTCGTGGAACGGGGATACGGGGCAGGGGCGGCCGTTCTATTATTTCGCCTATGGCGCCGCCTGTTCCGAAGTCATTGTCGATCTGCTGACGGGCGAGATGAAGATCGAGCGCGTCGATATCCTGCATGATGCAGGCGAATCGCTGAACCCCGTGCTCGATATCGGCCAGATCGAGGGGGGCTTCGTGCAGGGGGCAGGCTGGCTGACATGTGAGGAACTGGTCTGGGATGGCGCGGGCCGGCTGCGCACCCATGCGCCCAGCACCTACAAGATCCCGGCCTGTTCCGACCGTCCGCGTGTGTTCAATGTGGACCTGCTGGAAAATGCGCCCAATCGGGAGCACACCATCTTCCGCTCCAAGGCGGTGGGGGAGCCGCCCTTCGTGCACGGTGTCTCGGTCCTGCAGGCCATATCGGATGCGCTGGCCAGCCTTGATGGCTACCGCACCTGCCCGCGGCTGGATGCCCCCGCCACGCCGGAGATGGTCCTGCGCACGGTGGAACGCATGCGCAACGGCCCGCTGCCCGCCGCCTGACCCATGGACATGCAGATGCGGGCCGATCTGGTGCGGTGGCGGCTGGAAGGCCAGCCCGTGGCACGGGTCAGCGTGTCTGGCGCGCGTGGCTCCACCCCGCGCGCGGCCGGGACCTTCATGCTGCTTACGGCCAGTGAACAGTCGGGCACGATTGGTGGCGGGGATCTGGAATGGAACGCGATCCATCAGGCCCGCGCCCTGCTGCGCACGGGTGGTGCGCGGCAGGAGGTACGCATAAGCCTTGGCGGTAACTCGGGCCAGTGCTGCGGCGGGGAAGTCACGCTTACGCTTGACCTGCCCGACGCGGATGAACTGGAAGACGTGCTGGCCCGGCTTGAACAGGCGCGGCGTACCCAGCCGCTGCTCCTGCTGTTTGGTGCCGGGCATGTGGGGCGCGCGCTGGCCCATGTGCTCGCTCCCCTGCCGCTGCGGCTGGCATGGTGCGATTCGCGCCCGCATGAATTCGGCCCCACCATTCCCCCCGGTGTCACGGTGCATGATGATGGGGACTGGGAAGGGCTGGTGGCCACGGCACCCCCCGGTTCCGGCGCACTGGTCCTGACACAGAGCCATGCGCTGGACAGCCTGATTGTTGCATCCATTCTCGAACGGGGTGATTTTCGCTATGTCGGGCTGATCGGCTCGGCCACCAAGCGCCGGCGGTTTGAAGCGGGGTTCCGCCAGATCGGCCTGCCCGATGCGCGGATCGCCACCATGGTCTGCCCGATAGGCGACCGGGGCGTGCGCGACAAGCGCCCCGCCGTGATCGCGGCACTGGTGGCGGCGGAAATCGTGACCCGTTTCCTGCATCCGGCGCAGGCTGAGGGCACAGGATAAACGGGGATGACACGACCTTATGAATGATCCGCTTTCCCGCACCCCGCGCATGATGCGCCTGCATGCGCGCGGCATTTCGTATTTCAACGCCGTGCGGGAATGCCGCTCCATCCGTGAGGCGGCGCGCAGGCTCAATGTCACGCCGTCCGCCCTGACCCGGCAGCTGGCGCAGATGGAGGCCGAGATCGGCGCCCCGCTGTTCGACCGCCTGCCCGAGGGCATGGTGCTGACCGACGTGGGCACCATCATGGCCCGGCATATCGTGACCGTGATGCAGGACGCCGCCCGGACGGAAGAACAGATCAACGCCCTGTCCGGCCGCCATGACGGGCGGCTGCGCATCATGGCGGTGGAAGGGATCGCGGGACAGCTGATGCCCGCCCTGCTGGAGCGGATACTGGGCGCGTTTCCCACTGTTGAACTGCATGTGGAGGTGGGGTCGCCCAAGACCATCGTCTCCGCCCTGCAGGATGGGCGGGTGGATCTGGGCATTGCGTTCTCGCTGGCGCTCTATCCCGAACTGCGGCGGGTGGCGGTGGCGCATTTTCCCGTGGGGGCCGTGGTGCGGCCGGACCATCCGCTGGCGGCGCTGCGTACGGTCACGGTAGAGGAATGCGTGGCCTACCGCCTGATCCTGCCCACGCGCACGCTCTCGCTCTACCGGGTGATGGAACCGATGCTGCGCCCGTGGCAGGACCGGCTGAACGTGGTGCTGCATACCGGATCGATCGAACTGACCAACCGCATGGTGCAGGCGGGGGCGGGGCTTGCGTTCCAGTCCCCCCTGGCGCTGGAGACCCGGCCGGGGCAGGAACGCCTGTGCCATGTGCCCCTGCGCGATACCCGCGCGGTGACCGACCTTGGCGCCTATGTGCGCGAATCCCGCTGGCTGCCGCCACTGCTGGAAACCGTGATCGAGGAACTGCGCCAGGAACTGCGCCGCGTGCAGGGGGTGGGTGATGAACGGATTGTCTGACCCTGTGTTGCGTTTTGGGCAACGGAACGGTCAGATCATTATACTGGACGGAACACCGTCTGGTTTGATTAGATTTAACCATCATGGTGCGGTTGGGGGATATCCGCATGGCGCCGGGGGGCGCCATGCGGGCTGCATCATCAAACGCTGAAAACAGACGGGGACCCGCAGATGGATACCAACACGCAGCCCGGTACCGGGGCACAGGGCGGGCTTGCAGCACTGGACGCGGCGGTGCGCCGCGATCTGGAAATCATCCGCTACCCGCGCAGGGAATGGGTTCCCGCCATCGAGCATGATGGTCGGCGCGTGCTGGATGTCGCCATTATCGGCGCGGGGCAGGGCGGGCTTGCCACGGCCTTTGCCCTCAAGCGCAACAACATCACCAATGTCCGTATCTTCGATCGTGCCGCGAAGGGGGGCGAAGGCCCGTGGGTGACGTTTGCGCGCATGATCACGCTGCGTACGCCCAAATACGTGACCGGGCCCGACCTGGGCGTGCCCTCGCTCACGCCGCGTTCATGGTATGAGGCGCAGTTCGGGGCCGAAGCCTGGGAAAAGCTGGACAAGATCCCGCGCGGGCAGTGGCAGGCCTATCTGGACTGGTACCGCGACATCCTGGACCTGCCGGTTGCCAATGATCATGATTTCCAGGGTGTTACATGGGAAAACGGCCTGCTGCGCCTGACCTTTGGCCGGCCCGATGGCACGACGCATGTGCATTATGCCCGCAAGCTGGTGCTGGCCACCGGCATTGAAGGCTGTGGTACGTGGAATGTGCCCGATTTCATTCGTGAGGGGCTGCCGCGCACGCGTTATGCCCATACATCCGAAGCCATTGATTTCGCGGCGCTTAAGGGTAAGCGCATCGGCGTGCTGGGGGCGGGGGCATCCGCCTTCGATAACGCGGCCACCGCGCTGGAAGAGGGCGCGGGCAGTGTCACGCTGTGCCTGCGGCGTAAGGAAATCCCCTCCATCAACCCGTACCGGTGGATGGAGAATACCGGCTTCCTGGCCTATTACCCCGCCCTGTCCGATGACCTGCGCTGGGGCTTCATGCGCCGGATATTCGAGCTGAACCAGCCGCCGCCGCAGGATACGTTCTGGCGCTGCCGCCGCCATGCCAATTTCTCTTACCGCACCGGCTGCCCGTGGACGGCGGTGCGCATGGAAGGCGACGAGATCGTGGTCGATTCGCCCACTGGCGAGATGCGCTTCGATTTCGTGATCATCGGGACCGGCTTTGCAACCGATCTCGCGCTCCGGCCGGAAACGAAGTCGTTTGCCGCATCCGTGGCGCTGTGGGGGGACCGTTACACCGCGCCCGGGGGTTCGGAAAGTGCGGTGCTGGAAAGCTATCCCTATCTGGGCGCCAATTATCAGTTCCAGCCGCGCAGCAAGGATGACCCATTGGCGCCAATGCTTGCGAACATTCACAATTTCACCTTTTCGGCCACGCCCAGCATGGGGCTTTCGGGGGCCTCGATCAGCGGCATGCGCTTTGGCGTGGAGCGCCTGGCCCACGGGCTGGGGCGTGACCTTTATGTGGCGGATGGCCAGAAGCACCTGGAAAGTCTGCTGTCCTATGACGTGCAGGAACTGGTCAGTCTTGACCCACCTGTTGCATGATGCGTCCCGGGTAGATTTATCCATTCGGGAGATAGTGAGTAGATGAGCAGCGCTGCACGCCTTTCCCCTTCCGCGCCCGGTACCGGCGCGGGGGGGCATGATGACCGCAAGGTCCCACCCGTATCCGACATGGCGCGGGGCATCGGGCTGTCCGTTCCGGCCGCCAGCCTGCCCGACGTCGTGGCGAATGCCGTGCTGCTGCAGGGCTATGCCGATCTGCTTGCGGGATTTGCGCTGCCCGATACGTGTGAACCCGCCTATGAGTACACGCCATGAGCGCTGACATGCAGCCCGGCGGTGCGGCCTTTGCCATTGCGGCAGACGTGCGGGCCGGACGGCGCAGCGCGGTTTCGGTCGTGACGGGCGTGATCGCGGATATCGAGGCACGTGACACCCGCTTCAACAGCGTGACCCGCATCCTTGGCCCTGCCGCCGTGGCGCAGGCGGAGGACGTGGACAGGGCCGTGGCGGCAGGGCGGGACCCCGGCCCGCTGGCGGGCGTGCCCTTTGGCGTAAAAGACCTGTTTGACGTGCAGGGCGAAGTGACCACCGCAGGCTCCATCGTGCTGCGTGACAACCTGCCCGCATCACGGGATGCCGCCGTGGTGGCCCGCCTGCGCGCGGCGGGTGCCGTGCCGGTGGCGACGCTGAACATGGATGAGTTCGCCTACGGCTTCTCCACCGAAAACGCGCATACCGGCACCACCCGCAACCCGCATGACCCGGCATGCCTGGCCGGTGGGTCATCGGGCGGGTCGGCGGCTTCGGTCGCGGCGGGGCTGCTGCCGTTCGCGCTTGGGTCGGACACCAATGGCTCGATCCGCGTGCCGTCCTCGCTCTGCGGGGTGTGGGGGCTGAAGCCCACCTATGGGCAGGTGCCGCTGCAGGGGGTCTATCCGTTCGTGGCCAGTCTTGACGTGGTCGGGCCGATGGCGTCCACGGTTGAGGACCTGCAGGCCGTCTACACCATCATGGCGGACCGGAGCCCGATGGCGCTGCCGGATGTGGGGTCGGTGCGTGTTGCCCGTCTGGGCGGCTGGTTTGCCAGCAACATCAGCCCTGAAATGGCGGCGGGCATTGATGCGGTCATGGCGCATCTGGGCGGTGACAGGGTGATCGAACTGCCAGAAGTCGCGCGTGCGCGGGCCTCGGCCTTCCTGATCACGGCGGCCGAAGGGGGCAACCTGCACCTGCCGCGCCTGCGCCTGCGTTCCATGCAGTATGATCCGGCAACGCGTTCGCGGCTTATGGCCGGGGCCATGCTGCCTGCCGCCACCTTCGTGCAGGCACAGCGCTTCCGTCGCTGGTTCCGCGCCCGGGTGCATGAAGCCCTGGCGCAGGCCGATGTGCTGGTGGCCCCCATCACGGTGGGTGTTGCGCCACGCATCGACCAGCCCGCCATCATCGTGGATGGCAAAAGCGTGTCGGCCCGCGCCAATCTTGGCATTTTCACCCAGCCGATCAGCCTGACGGGCCTGCCCGTCCTGGCCGTGCCGCTGGCGGTGGCGGGGATGCCGCTGGGTATCCAGCTTGTTGGCGCCCCCGGCGCCGAGGACCGGCTGTTTGCCGTGGCGGCCGAACTGCAGCGCGCGGGTCTTGCGGCCTGCCGCCCGCTGGGTGCGGGTTACGCGCGGAAGGATAGCTGATGCTCAATACGCCGCGCTCGTGCCGGGGCATGGTCACATCCCCGCATCATCTGGCCAGCCAGGCGGGACTGGATGTACTCAAGGCCGGTGGCACCGCGCTGGAGGCCGCCGTCGCCACGGCTGCGGCTCTTGCCGTGGTCTATCCGCACATGACCGGCATTGGCGGGGATGCCTTCTGGCTGACCATGTGGCCCGATGGCCGCGTGGAAACCATAGATGCCTGCGGGGCGGCGGCCGCCCGGGCCGATGTGGGCTTCTACCGTGCCGCCGGGCTGGATGCCATTCCGTGGCGCGGCCCGTTTGCGGCCAATACGGTGGCTGGTACCGTGTCCGGCTGGGACATGGCGCTTTCATGGAGCCATGCCGTGGCGCCGGGCCTGCCGCTGGGGCGCATATTGCGTGATGCGCTGTACTATGCCGAACAGGGCGCGCCCGTTACCGCAAGTGCCGCCGAACTGACCGCGCGGAAAGCGGACGAACTGCGTGACGTGCCCGGATTTGCCGCGCAGTTCATGCCCGGTGGCCGCCTGCCGCAGGTGGGCGACATCCTGCACAACCCCCGTCTTGCCGGTACGCTGCGACAGCTGGCGGATCAGGGGCTGGACAGCTTCTATCGTGGCACGGTGGCGCGTGAACTGGCCGCCGACCTGGCCGATCTGGGCAGCCCGCTTACGCTGGCGGACCTTCAGGCGCACCGGGCCAGCCACCAGCCCGCGCTGCATGCCCGCATCCGTGGGGCGGACCTGTATAACATGGCCCCCCCCACGCAGGGCGTGGCCTCGCTGCTGATCCTTGCCCTGTTTGACCGCCTGCGGGCGGGGCAGGTGGATGATTTCGATTACCTGCATGGTCTGGTGGAAGCAACCAAGCAGGCTTTCCGCTACCGTGATACCCATGTGGGCGATCCCGCCTACATGACCGTGCAGGCGCAGGACATCCTGGATGACCGCAAGGCGCTGGACCGCATGGCCGCCGCCATCGACCCCGACCACGCCGCCCCCTGGCCATGGCAGTCGCAGGCGGGCGATACGGTCTGGCTGGGCGTGATCGATTCCGACGGGCTGGCAGTGAGCATGATCCAGAGCCTGTATTTCGAATATGGCTCGGGTATCGTGCTGCCCCGCACCGGCGTGGTCTGGCAGAACCGTGGCACCAGCTTCGGGCTTGACCCGCAGGGGTGGAACGGCCTGCAGCCCGGTCGCAAGCCCTTCCATACCCTTAACCCCGCCGGTGCCCGGTTCGATGACGGGCGCACCATGGTCTATGGCACCATGGGGGGCGAGGGCCAGCCGCAGACACAAGCCGCCATCTTCACCCGCTACGCGCGCTATGGCGTGCCATTGCAGCAGGCGGTCACGGCACCGCGCTGGCTGCTGGGGCGGACATGGGGGAAGTCAAGCGTCAGCCTGAAATACGAGGACCGCTTCGACCCCGAAGTGATTGCCCGCATGCAGGCGGCGGGCCACCAGATGGAACGGGTGGAGGCGTTTTCCTCCACCATGGGGCATGCGGGGGCGCTGGTGCGCCACCCGTCCGGCCTGCTGGAAGGGGCGACCGACCCGCGTAGCGATGGATGTGTGGCAGCATGGTAATTCTGATGGACAGGCTTGATACCCCCTCGGGCCAGCGTGCGGTCGCACGCTGCACCGAACTGGGCCGGGCACCGTATTCGGATATGGAGGGCGGACTGTTCCGCCCCTATCTCGGCCCATCCTACCGCGCAACGTGCGCACGGCTGGCGCAGTGGATGGAACAGGCGGGCATGGCCACGCGCATGGACGCGGCGGGCAACCTGGTCGGGCGGTATGAGGGGCTGGTCCCTGATGCCCCGGCCGTGCTGCTCGGCTCACATATCGACAGCGTGCGTGATGGCGGTTTCTATGACGGCATGCTGGGTGTGATCCTGGGGATCGAGACGGTGGCGCATTTCGCGCATGCGGGGAAACGCTTTCCCTTCGCGCTGGAAGTCATCGGGTTTGGTGATGAGGAAGGATCGCGCTTTCCCACCGGCATGCTGACTTCCCACGCCGTAGCGGGCGTGCCGCAGGACCCGGACCCGGCCATGGCCGACTGGGCGGGGGAGGCGACGCTGGCCAGCGCGCTGGCGGAATTCGGCCTTGATGCCGGGCAGATGCACCGTGCCGCACGCAGGCGGGACGGCATTCTGGCCTATGTGGAAGCCCATATCGAACAGGGGCCCGCGCTGGAGGCGGCGGATCGCGCGCTGGGCGTGGTCAGCGCCATTGCCGCCCAGCAGCGCTACCGCATCACCCTGCGCGGCATGGCGGGCCATGCGGGTACCGTGGCCATGGCGCTGCGGCGCGATGCGCTGGCGGGGGCTGCCGACATCATCCTGGCGGCCGAGCGGATCGGGCGCGCGGGCACGGACGGGCTGGTGGCCACGGTTGGCTCGCTGGACGTGGTGCCGGGGGCCGCCAACGTGGTGCCGGGGGAGGTGGTGCTGAGCCTTGATGTCCGCGCCGGGAGCAATGCGGGGCGTGACCAGGCGGTGGCGGATATCCTGAAGGCGGCCCGCCATACCTGTGCCCTGCGCGGGCTTGAGATGGACATCACCCTCCAGCAGGATCTTGACGCAACACCCTGTGACGGACGGCTGACGGAACTGATGGAACAGGCGGTTGGCAGCGTGACCGGCGCGCCCGCGCCCGTGCTGGTCAGCGGGGCGGGGCATGATGCGATGATCATGGCGCATCTGGCCCCGGTTTCCATGCTGTTCATCCGCTGTGCGGGGGGGATCAGCCACAATCCCGCCGAATCCGTGACACCCGCCGACACCGATGCGGCCTTCCGTGCCCTCATCACCTTTATCGGACTTCTTGAAAGACATTCCGGATGACGCAGACCTTCTACGGCCAGATCAACCCGCCAGCCCGCCTCCTGATGGGGCCGGGGCCGGTCAACGCCCATCCGCGCGTGCTGCGCGCCATGGCCGCCGACATGCTGGGACAGTTCGATCCCGAGATGACGGAATACATGAACCAGACGATGGACCTCTATCGCCGGGTGTTCATGACCAAAAACCGCTGGACCATGCTGGTCGATGGCACGGCGCGCGCAGGCATCGAGGCGGCACTCGTCTCGCTGGTCGAGCCGGGGATGAAGCTGCTGATCGTCCGCGCGGGCCGCTTTGGCCTGCTGCTGTCCGAAATTGCCACCCGTATCGGGGCCGAGATTGCGACGCTGGACATCCCGTGGGGGGAAGTGGCCACGCTGGAGCAGATTGAAGGCGCGATCAAGACCCACCGCCCGCAGGTGCTGGCCTGCATCCATGGCGATACCTCCACCACCATGGCCCAGCCGCTGGATGGCGTGGGGGCACTGTGCCGCGAGTATGATGTGCTGTCCTATGTCGATGCCACGGCAACCCTGGGGGGCATGGCGGTTGCGACCGACCACTGGGGGATCGATGTGGTCAGCGGTGGCCTGCAGAAATGCATGGGTGGACCGCCGGGTTCCGCCCCCATCACCATTTCCGACCGGGCGGCGGCGCATATCTTTGCCCGCCGGCATGTGGAAGCGGGCATCCGTGGCGCGGATACGACCGATGGCGTGCGTGCGCGCATCCCGTCGAACTATCTCGATCTGGCCATGATCATGGATTACTGGTCCGAAAAGCGGCTCAACCACCATACCGAGGCGACCAGCATGCTGTACGCCGCGCGCGAGGCCGCGCGCATCATGGTGGAAGAAGGGCTGGAAGCCCGTTTTGCCCGTCATGCCAGTGCCTCGAAAGCCATGTGCGCGGGCCTGCGCGCCATGGGGCTGGACCTGTTTGGCAGCGATGCGCATCGCATGACCAACGTGACGGGTGTGTACATTCCCGCCAGCGTGGATGGCGAGCGGGTGCGGGCGCGCATGCGCAATGATTTCGAAATCGAGATCGGCACCGCGTTCGGCCCGCTGCAGGGCAGGATCTGGCGCATCGGCGCGATGGGCTATAATGCTGAAAAATCCAAGGTACTGCTCACGTTGGGCGCGCTTGAAGCCGCACTGCGTGCCGAGGGCCACCACTTTGTCGCGGGCGCGGGGGTGGACGCAGCCCTTGCCGCTTATGGTGCATGATGACCGGGAAACACACCCTCATGTCTGAATCCGCTTCCTATCCGCGCGACCTTGTAGGCTATGCGGGCAACCCGCCCGACGCGAAATGGCCCGGCGGCGCGCGCATCGCCGTCCAGTTCGTGATCAATTACGAAGAGGGCGCCGAGAATTCGATCCTTCACGGTGATCGCGGGTCGGAGGCGTTCCTGTCCGAAATGGTGGGCGCGCAGTCCATTCCCGGCGCACGCGCCATTGCGATGGAAAGCCTGTATGAATACGGCTCGCGCGCCGGGTTCTGGCGGCTGCACCGCATCTTTACCCGGCGCAACCAGCCGCTGACCGTATTCGGGGTTGCGGCCGCCATGGCGCGCAATCCGCAGGCGGTGGCCGCGATGAAGGAAGCGGGCTGGGAAATCGCCTCCCACGGGTTGCGCTGGATTGATTACCAGCATGTGCCCGAAGCGGTGGAGCGCGCGCACATACAGGAATGCATCGCGCTGCACACGAAGCTGACCGGCTCACGCCCGCTGGGCTGGTACCAGGGGCGCACCAGCCCCAATACCGCACGCCTGGTGGCCGAGGAGGGTGGCTTTGTCTATGACGCGGATTCCTATGCCGATGACCTGCCGTATTATGACCGCAGCAACGGCCGCGCACAGCTGATCGTGCCCTATACGCTGGATGTGAACGACATGCGTTTCGTCGCCCTGAACGGCTTTACCGAGGGCGAGCAGTTCTTCAACTACCTGCGTGATACGTTCGATGAACTGTATGAGGAAGGGGCCGACAGGCCGCGCATGATGTCGGTTGGCCTGCATTGCCGTGTTGCGGGCCGTCCCGGCCGCGCGCGGGCGGTGGCGCGTTTTCTGGACTATATTGCCACGCGGGAGAAGGTATGGGTGGCCACCCGGCTTGATATCGCGCGCCACTGGCTGCAGGTGCATCCGGCATGAGCGGCGTGATGGACCGGGTCAATGCCCTTTCCGCCGTGCGGTTTGTCGAACTGTTTGGCCCGATATACGAACACTCCCCCTGGATTGCCCAGCGCGCGTATGCCCATGCGCCCTTTGCCGACCCGCAGGCCCTGCTGGCCGCCATGCAGCATGAACTGGCGCACGCAAGCGAGGGTGAGAAGCTGGCCCTGATCCGCGCGCATCCCGAACTGGCGCAGCGCATGGGGGTGGACCCGACCCTGACCTCGGCATCCGCCGCCGAGCAGGCTTCCGCCGGGCTGGACCGGCTGACGCCGGAGGAGTTCACCACCTTTCGCGCGCTGAATGATGCCTATCAGGCCAAATTCGGCATTCCGTTCATCATCTGCGTGCGGCGCTCGGACAAGCAGGGCATTCTGGACGGCATGAAAACCCGGCTGGAAAACACGAGTGCTGCCGAACAGCAGGTGGCCCTGGCTGAAATCAACAAGATTGCGGCCCTGCGCCTGACCGATGTACTGGCAAAGCTGGAGGCGGAGGCATGAGCACCCTTTCCACCCATGTGCTTGACCTTGTATCGGGCCGGCCTGCGGCTGGCATGGCGATCAGCCTGTGGGCGGGGCAGGACTGCCTGTTCCGTGGCGTGACCAATGCCGATGGCCGCTGCCCCGAACTGGGCCAGCAGACGGGCGCGATGCAGGCCGGGGCCTACCGGCTGGAATTCGCGGTGGCAGATTATTTCAGGGGGCAGGATGTGGTGCTGTCCGACCCGCCATTCCTTGATGTCGTGCCGATCGCCTTTGGCATGGCGCAGGTAGCGGCGGGGGAAAAGGGGGGGCATTACCATGTGCCGCTTCTGGTCTCGCCGTACGGGTTCTCGACCTATCGCGGAAGCTGACCGGCTTAAACGCCGATCAATCAGGGAAAGGTTTCTGGTGAAGCTTTTTTCAAAAAGCTTCAAGGAACGCTGCCTTTCTGAACAAAGGCAGCACCCGAAAACTGTCATAGACAAAAAGGGCCGTGGCGTTTGATGCGCCACGGCCCCTTTTTTATCTTCCCCATGGCGGTCAGGCCACCATGGGGAAGGGCCGGATCAGACCAGCGCCTGCTTCAGGGCTGCGGTCAGGTCGGTCGTGCTGGCCTTGCCGCCCAGATCGCCCGTGCGCACGGCGCCCGAGGTGATGACCTTCTCGATGGCCTTGTCGATGCGGGTAGCCAGATCCTGGCGGCCCACATGGGCCAGCATCATGTTCGCAGCCAGCAGCAGCGAGGTCGGGTTGGCCTTGTTCTGGCCCGCAATGTCGGGTGCGGAGCCATGCACGGCTTCGAACACGGCGGCCTTCTCGCCAATATTGGCACCCGGCGCCAGACCAAGGCCGCCAACCAGGCCCGCCGTCAGGTCGGACAGGATGTCACCGAACAGGTTGGTGGTGACAATGCAGTCATACTGCCACGGGTCGGTCACAAGCTGCATGGCGCAGGCGTCAACGATGCGCTCGTTCACTTCCACGCGGCCTTCATATTCCTTGGCAACCTTGCGGCCTTCTTCCAGGAACAGGCCGGTCAGCAGCTTCAGGATGTTGGCCTTGTGCACCAGGGTCACGCGCTTGCGGTTGTTCTTGACCGCGTATTCAAAGGCATAGCGGACAATGCGGTTGCATTCCTTGCGCGTGGTGTAGCCCGCGCTGGTGGCGATGGCATGCGGGTCGTCACCATAGGGAATGTAGTTTTCCATCGCCGCGTAATACCCCTCAAGGTTTTCGCGGAAGATGACGAGGTTGATGTTCTCGAACCGGCCGCCGGGCACGATGGTCTTTGTGGGACGGACATTCGCAAACAGGCCGAACTCCTGGCGCAGTGTCACGTTGATGGACTTGAAGCCGCCACCGACGGGGGTGGTCAGCGGGCCTTTCAGCGCAAGGCCGGTGCGGCGGATGCTCTCGATGGTTTCCTTGGGGAGCGGGCTGCCGGTGGCGTCAAGTGCCGCGACACCGCCAAGGGCCTTTTCCCATTTGAAGGGCGCACCAACCGTATCCAGGATCTCGACAACGGACTGGACAATCTCAGGCCCGATTCCATCACCGGGAATCAGGGTAGCGGGAATTGTTTTTTCTGTAGACATTCTCGAACGTCTCCCTTTGTGCTTGCTACTGAAAAGCGTTTCAGCATGCGCACCGGCTTGGCGGACCCGGTTCGTTGCCGGGTGCCCCGTCGGAACTGGTTAAAAGTCCTAGGCCGCCCCGCCCCGTGTGACAATCGGGCCACGGGGCGATGGCCGTGGTTTTGCAGTCACATTATCCGGCGTTAAGGGGCGCGCAGGCGGCTTCCAGCCATGTGCGTGCCGAACTCTCAAGCTGTGGGGCGATCCTTTCAAGAACCCGCGCATGATAGCGGTCCAGCCATGCAATTTCGTCAGGTTGCAGCAGGGTTGCATCAATCAGCCGCCGGTCAAAGGGGGCATGGGTCAGCACCTCGAATTCCAGGAACGTGCGCCCCGCTTCCCCAATGGGGGATGGCTGTACCAAATGCAGGTTTTCCAGCCGGATGCCGAATGCGCCGGGGCGGTAATAGCCCGGTTCGTTGGACAGGATCATGCCGGCACGGAGCATGACGGGCCGGAAGACGGGGGCGATGGTCGCTGGCCCCTCATGCACCGACAGATAGCTGCCAATGCCGTGGCCGGTGCCGTGGTCGTAGTCCAGCCCCCCGTCCCACAGGGCATGACGGGCCAGCGCGTCCAGCGCATGGCCGGTCACCCCGGTGGGAAAGCGCGCCCGGGCCAGCGCGATATGCCCGCGCAGGACACGGGTGAAGGCGTTGCGGATATCAGCACCCGGCACGTCGGGACCGGTCCAGACGGTGCGGGTGATGTCCGTCGTGCCGAAGGGATATTGGCCGCCACTGTCGATCAGGTAGACTTCGTTTGCCTGCAGCGCGCGGCTGGTCTCAGGTGTGACACGGTAGTGGATGACCGCGCCATTTGGCCCGGCACCCGAAATGGCGGGAAAGCTCTCGCCCCGGTAATCGGGGCTGGCCGCGCGGAAGCGGTCAAGCCGGTCTGCCGCCTCCAGTTCCGTGGTACGGGTTGCGTTCCCCTCCAGCCAGTGCAGGAAGCGGCATATGGCCACGCCATCCAGCAGGTGGGCGTGGCGGCTGCCCTCCTGTTCGGTCGGGTTCTTGATCGCCTTGGGCAGCACGCACGGATTTTCCTTGCGGATGACGGTGGCCCCCGCATCCACCAGTGTCTGGATGAACCAGATGGCGTTGCCGGTCGGGTCCACCTGCACGCGCGCGGGCGCCAGGGCACGCAGGGTCTCTTCCAGCGCATCGGGGGGCAGCAGGGTCACGTCCGGCCCCAGCCACGCGCGCGTGGGACCGGACAGCTTGGCCGGGTCGATCAGCAGCGTGACATGCCCGGTGTCATGCACGATGGCAAAAGACAGGCTGAGCGGGGTGTAGGGCACGTCCTGCCCCCGGATGTTGAGCAGCCATGCGATGGAGGCCGGGTCACTCAGCACCAGCGCGCTGTCACCGGCACCGCGCAGGCTGGCCGCAAGGGCCGCGCGCTTGTCGTGGCTGGACTGTCCCGCCAGGTCTTCGGGCTGCGGCACGCAGGGCGTGCAGGGGGCGGCGGGACGGTCGGTCCAGATCCGGTCCACCGGGTTGGCGGGCAGGGCAACCAGTGCCAGCCCCGCGTCGCTGAAGGGGCGCAGCGCGCTTTCACCAATCAGGCGCGGGTCATAACCGATGCGCAGGCTGGCACCATGGGCCGCCAGCCATGCGGGTGGCGGGGTTTCACGGATATGCAGCCGTTCCCACACGCCAGCATCCACCTGCTGGTCCATCTGGGTGATGTAGCGCCCGTCGGAAAACACGGCGGCGCGGTCGGGCAGGATGGCGGCCATGCCGGCACTGCCGGTAAAGCCGGTCAGCCATGCCAGCCGTTCGGCACAGGGGGCGACATATTCGCCCAGGTGTTCATCCCCACGGGGCAGGATAAAACCGTCAACGCCCATCTGGCTGAGAACGGCACGCAGTGCGCTGGCTCGGTTGGGGGCAGGGGGCATGGGAACCATCCTTGGTCGGGGGTGAAAGATCAGGCGGGGGACATGATGCGGTAGAGGAACAGCAGGTCCATCCACCTTCCGTATTTCGTGCCGCATTCGGGCAGCAGGCCACCGTGCTGGAAGCCAAAGCGCTCATGCAGCCGGCGCGATGCGATATTGGTGGAGGTGATGCCCGCTATCATGACATGCACATCGGCCTCCCTTGCCCGGTCCAGCAATGCCTGCAGCAGGGCGCTGCCAATGCCCTGGCGCTTGTACGCCGGGGAGATGTACAGCGAGTGTTCGACCGTATGCCGGTAGCCTGAAAAGGGGCGGAACGTCTTCCAGCTGCTGTAGCCCGCCACATGGCCATCGGGCGTCTGCGCCACCAGGACGGGGAAGCCGCTGGCCTGACTGGAATGCAGCCATTCCAGCCGGGTGGCGATGTCGGTCTCGTGCGTCTCCCACATGGACGTGCTGTTGCGGATGGCGTGATTCACGATTTCGACAATGGCCGGAATGTCCGCGTCCGTGGCATCGCGGATCAGGAGATCAGGCGTATCAGCCATGGGGCTTGCGCAGGATCAGCGTGCCCCAGTCCCCTTCACGCAGGTGGCGTTCCAGCACCAGCCCATGGCGGCGGTGGGCGGCCAGCACCATGCGGACCTGTGTGTTGAGCAGCCCCGCCAGAATGGCGGTGCCACCGGGCAGCAGGTTACGGGCCAGATCGGCCGCCATGGCGCAGAGCGGGCGGGCCAGGATATTGGCGAATACCAGGTCATAGGGCGCATGGTGGCGGATGGCGGGCGTGGCCCAGCCATTGCCCAGATGGCACGAGATAAGGTTGCCCAGCCCGTTCATGGCGGCATTGCGCCGGGTCACGCGCACGGACCACGGATCGATATCGGTGGCCAGCACCGGCGTATGCAGCAGGGCGGCCGCCGCCATGGCCAGGATGCCCGAGCCGCAGCCAAGGTCAAGGATACGGCGTGGCCTGCGACAGGCCACCATTTCCAGTGCGCGCAGGCAGCCGCGCGTGGACCCGTGCTCGCCCGAGCCGAAGGCGACCCCGGCATCCAGCGTGATGGTGATGCGCTGCGGGTTGGGCGCATCGTCCAGATGCGTGCCACGGATGGCGAAGCGCTGACCTGCAAGCTGCTCGGGGAAGGATTCGTAGGTGCGCGCCAGCCAGCCTTCGGCCTCGGTATGGGTGCGGTCGAGTTCGGCATCCACGCCGGTGGCAAGGGCTGCCATGATCAGGCCCGCGCGCAGTTCGTCCTCGCCGCTGCCGATGTCCTTCACACCTTCCACCCGCCACAGCGTCTGGCTGTCGTCCACTTCAAAAATGCCGATGGTGGCGCATACGGTGGAAAGGGCGGATTCATAGGCTTCCACCGCATCCGGCGGTACCGTGACCGATATGGTTTCCAGTTCTGTGGCGTGACGCCGGGGGGAAAGGCTCATTTATACCTGCTCAACAAATGTATCGATCACCCGCTTGGGGCCTGCTTTTTCAAACGCGACTTCCAGCCGGTTTCCCTCGACCGAGGTAATGGTGCCGTAGCCGAATTTCTGGTGGAACACACGCACCCCCACATTCATGCCCGACCGCGCGGCGGTGGGGGGTGTCACGTCATGTACGCGCCGCGTGGCCATGAGTGGAAAGGGCGTGCTGCCAAACACGGCGGGGCGGCCAGGGAAGGCACGCCGGCTGTTGGCGGTATCGCCGCGTGTCTCGACATGCTCGGCGGGCAGTTCTTCCACAAAGCGGCTGGGAATGGCGGACTGCCAGTTGCCGTATATGCGGCGGTTGGCGGCGTGGCTGATGATGGCCAATTTCCGCGCGCGCGTAATGCCGACATAGGCCAGGCGGCGTTCTTCCTCCAGCCCCTTCAGCCCGCCTTCATCCAGCGTGCGCTGGGACGGGAAGACCCCTTCCTCCCATCCCGGCAGGAACACGGTATCGAATTCCAGCCCCTTGGCGCCGTGCAGGGTCATGATGCTCATGCTGTCGGCGCCGGACCTGTCCTCGGCATCCATGACAAGGGCGACATGTTCAAGGAAACCGCTGAGGTTTTCGTAATCCGCCAGCGAGCGGACCAGTTCCTTCAGGTTTTCCAGCCGCCCCGGCGCATCGGGGGACTTGTCGGCCTTCCACATGTCGATATACCCGCTGTCCTCCAGCAGGTGGTCAATGGCGACGACATGCCCCTCGCGCCCCAGCATCTCGCGCGTGGTGGCGATGCTGCGCATCAGGGCCGCAAGCTGGTCCTTCGCCCGGCCCCTGATCTCGCCCGCCGCCAGCATTTCCAGCACGGCCGCGGTCAGCGGCATCTGGCGCGCGCGCGCGTGCATGTGCATTTTCTGCAGGCCCGTGGTGCCCACGCCCCGGCGGGGCACGTTGATGATGCGCTCGAACGCCAGGTCATCGGATGGCTGGTTGACCACGCGCATATAGGCAATGGCGTCACGGATCTCGGCGCGTTCGTAAAAGCGCAGGCCGCCCACCACGCGGTAGGGCAGGCCCAGCGTGATCAGCCGTTCCTCGAACGCGCGGGTCTGGAAACCGGCGCGGACAAGGATCGCGATTTCGGCCATCGGGTGGCCATCGGCGCGCAGGCGTTCGACCTCGGCGCCGACCATGCGGGCCTCGTCGTCCGAGTCCTGTACGGAAATCACGCGCACCTTCTCGCCTTCCGCATCCTCGCGGCCGGGGTGGAGCGTCTTGCCCAGCCGTTCCTCGTTATGGGCGATCAGGCCCGACGCCGCGCCCAGGATCTGGCGGGTGGAGCGGTAATTGCGTTCCAGCCGCACCACGCGCGCGCCGGGGAAGTCGCGTTCGAAGCGCAGGATGTTTTCCACTTCCGCCCCGCGCCAGGAATAGATGGACTGGTCATCATCGCCCACGCAGCAGATGTTCGATGGCTGCCCGTCCCGATGGGCCAGCAGGCGCAGCCACAGGTACTGGATGGTGTTGGTGTCCTGATATTCGTCCACCAGAATGTAGCGGAAAAAACGGTGGTACTGCGCCAGTACATCGGGGTGCCTGCGCAGGATTTCCGTCATATGCAGCATAAGGTCGCCAAAATCGCAGGCGTTGATCTGCTTCAGGCGCTGCTGGTAGTCGGTATAGATCTCGGCACAGCGGCCATTGGCGAAGTCGGTATCCTCAGCCGCCGTGATGGCGTCGGGCACCAGCCCACGGTCCTTCCAGCGCTGGATCACGCCCATTATGGCCTGTGGCGGCCAGCGCTTGGTGTCGATGCGGTAGGGTTCGAGCACCTGCTTGAGCAGGCGGAGCTGGTCATCGGTATCAAGGATGGTGAAGCTGCTGGTCAGCCCGACATGCTCCGCATGGCGGCGCAGCATGCGCGCGCACAGCGCATGGAACGTGCCCAGCCACAGACCTTCCGCCGGTTCACCCAGCAGGGCGCTCACGCGCTCGCGCATTTCGCGCGCGGCCTTGTTGGTAAAGGTCACGGCCAGAATCTGGTTCGGGCGCGCCCGGCCCGAGAGCAGGATATGCGCGAACCGCGTGGTCAGCACCCGCGTCTTGCCCGTGCCCGCGCCGGCAAGGACCAGCAGCGGGCCATCCGTGGTCTCGATCGCATCCCGCTGTTCGGGATTGAGTCGGTTCAGGTAATCCGGCGCGCGGCCGGTTGGGATAAGGCTGTCCATGGCGTTATCTTCTATAGCAATCCCGGCGCGGGGGCACCAATGCTATCGGGTGCCCCATGAAATGGGGACACGACAGGAGGAATTGCGGTTGCAGAAGGGGGCGGGCATGAAAAAACCGGTTGCAACGGGGCCGGGTGGCCACCGGGGGCGCATGCGCCAGCGCATCCGCGTGGCGGGCGCGCAGTCGCTGGCCGATTATGAACTGCTGGAAGTGCTGCTGTTCGCCGCCATCCCCCGCCGTGACACCAAGCCGCAGGCCAAGGCGCTTCTGGCCCATTTTGGCAGTCTTGAAGCCGTGCTGGAAGCCTCCCCCGCCAGTCTGCGCGCGGCGGGGCTTGGGCCGCGCGGGGTTGCGGTCATGGCCTGTCCGGCGCTGGTGGCCGGGCGGCTTGCCCATGCCGACCTGCGCGGGTGTGTGCTGTTTGCGGACATGGCGGCATTGCTGGCCTATTGCGACCGGCTGCCCAACCGGGACCCCGATGGTGTGCGCGTGTTCCATCTGGATTCAGCAGGCCAGTTGCTGGCGGATGAAGTGGTGCCGCAGGCGGCGGCAGCCGAGATGTGCCGTGCCATACTGGCCCGCGCGCTGGAACTGCATGCCGTCTCGCTTATCACGATGCGCGACACGGGTGCGGCGGTTCCCCCGCCGCAGGGCAGCATGGCGGACCAGCGCTGGGGGCGCATGCTGTACAATCATGCCCGCCTGATGGGGATGGACGTGCAGGACTGCCTGATCCGGGGCGGGGGCAGGACAGTCAGCCTGCGCCCCGTCCTGGTGGCCTGACATGACAGAAGCCTTCGGGGGCCGCCTTTTTTCGAAGAAGCGGCGTCCTTTGACGCTTTTTGAAAAAAGCGTCACCAAAAACTTTTCTATCTTCCAGACCGTTCCCTAGCTGTGGGGATGGGCTTCGGCTGCGGCAAACTGCTGGCTTATGGCCTCCAGCAGTTCGGACGGCTGGCTGACCAGCGCATCGGCCCCGGCTTCGGTCAGTTCTTCGCGCGTGCCATAACCCCACAATACACCCAGTGCGCGGACATGGTTGGCATGGGCGCCACTAATGTCGAAGCGGCGGTCGCCGATCATCAGCGCATCCTCGCGCCGTATGTCATGCTCACGCAGCACGGCGGCGATCAGTTCGGGTTTTTCCGCACCGCTGTCATCCGCGCGCGCGCCGGACAGGCCATCAAAATACTGCACCAGGTTGCGCAGGTGCAGGATCCTGCGCGCCAGGTGGCGTGGCTTGGACGTGGCAACGAACAGCCGCACGCCCTTGGCGGACAGGGTCTCGATCGTCTCGCGCATATGCTCGAATACGGGGCTTTTATGCATGCCTTCCGATTCGTAATGCCTGCGGTACAGCGCCATCGCTTCGTGTACCCGGTCATCGCCATAATGGGCCAGGATATGGGCGATCAGTTCTTCCAGCGGCGGACCCACCACCCATGTCAGGTCGATCGACAGGTCAGGCTCATGCCCAAGGTCGCGCAGGACAGCGTGAATGGAGTCCACAATGCCATCGCGGGAGCGGACGATGGTTCCGTCCAGATCAAAGAGTACGGTATGGGATCTGTTGAAATGCATGCAGGTCTATAACCTCCCTTTTCTGTCTGCATCATGTACCATCGGGGCGGCTTTTGTCCTGAAATTGTTGGGAACGTAGCATTTTGCCCGATCACAGGCCGCAGGCCCCGGTTCCGGTTCCCCTGTCGGGAACGGTCAGCCGGGCGGATGACCATGCCTTTGTACAGCGGCTGATCCGCACGCTTGATCCCGCGCATCCCGCCCCCGACCGGCTGGCGGCGGACCTGCTGGCGCGCTTTGGCTCGGCGGGAATGATGCTGTCGGCGCATGTGGGCGCGCTGGATGAAGTGGCGGGCCGGGGCACGGTCATGCCCCCCCTGTTGGCCGTGGCGCGGGAGGCGGCGCTACGGCTGTATCGCGGCCGGGTGCGGCGCACGGACGTGCTGTCAGGCCAGGCGGGGCTGGAGGCATATCTGCAGGCCTGCATGGGCCATGAAGTGATCGAGCAGTTCCGTGTCCTGTTTCTGGACGAAGGGTTCCACCTGCTGGCCGATGAACTGATGGGTACCGGCACGGTCAACCATTCCCCCGTCTACCCGCGTGAGATCATGCGCCGCGCCCTGCGGCTGGGGGCGGCAAGGCTGGTGCTGGCGCATAATCACCCTGCCGGCAGGGCGGAACCATCGGGTGCGGATATCGAGATGACCCTGCGCATTGCCCAGCTTGGCAGGCTCATGCGGGTGGAGGTGCATGACCATATTATCGTGGGCAATGGCCGCACGCTCAGCTTCCGGGCGGCGGGTCTGCTTGGCTAGCGGGCTTATGCCGCGTCGTCTGCTGGTGGTGTGGCGAGTGGGCCAAGGGCGGCCTCCACCCCGAATTCCCCCGGCAGGCCGCCTGCGGGGAACAGCACGTTGACATGCCCCATCTTGCGGCCGGGCCGGGCTTCCACCTTGCCATAATGATGGGCCAGCAGGCGTGGGGCGGCCAGGATTTCGGGCCAGAGCGCCATGTCGTCGGGGCCGATCAGGTTTTTCATCACTGCATCGCTGTGGCGGATGGCGGGCGGCAGCGGCAGGCCGGTGACCGCGCGCACATGCATCTCGAACTGGTCCACGGGGCAGGCATTCATGGTCCAGTGGCCGGAATTATGGGGGCGTGGGGCAATTTCATTGACCCGCAGGCTGCCATCATGGTCCACGAACATCTCCACCCCCAGCAGGCCGATCAGGCCAAGGGCCGTGGCGATGCGTCGCGCCAGTTCCTGTGCCTGCGCCGCAAGGGCGGGGGGAATGCGGGCCGGGGCCAGGCTTATGTCCAGAATGCCGTTGCGGTGACGGTTCTCGGTCACGTCAAAGGTGCTGATGTCGCCACGCGCATTGCGCGCCACCATCACGCTGACCTCACAGGCGAAGCGCACCATGCCTTCGGCCACAAGCGGGTGGGGGCGCAGCGTGTCGAATGCGTGGTCCAGTTCCGCTGCACTATGGATGCGCGCCTGTCCCTTGCCATCATAGCCAAGCCGCGTGGTCTTGAGGATGAAGGGATAGCCCAGCGCGTCCGCCGCCCGGTCCAGATCGGCCCGGTTTTCCACCGCATGCCACGGGGCAACGGGAACGCCGTTTTCCCCCATGAAACTTTTTTCGGCGATACGGTCCTGGCTTATGCGCAGGATCGCACCCGCCGGATGCACCGGCCGGATGCCGGACAGCAGGTCCAGCCCGTCGGCGCTGATGTTCTCGAACTCGAAGGTAATGACATCCACCGCACCGGCAAAGCGGCGCAGGGCGTCATGGTCATCATACCGGCCCACGGTCACGCCATGGGAAACCTGGGCCGCCGGGCCATCGGCCTCGGGGGTCAGGACATGAGCGCGATAGCCCAGACGGGCGGCGGCGATGGCGGACATGCGGCCCAGCTGGCCGCCACCCACAATGCCCAGCACGCGGCCAGGGGGAAGCCTGTTCATCGGGTCGGCTCATCCGCGACCGATGCCGTCTGCATCGCGCGCCACGCGGCCAGCCTGTCCCCCAGTTCCGGATCGGCCAGCGCCAGAATGGACGCGGCCAGCAGGGCGGCGTTGGTTGCTCCGGCCCTGCCGATGGCCAGCGTGCCCACGGGAATGCCGCCGGGCATCTGCACGATGGAAAGCAGGCTGTCCATGCCCTTGAGCGCATGCGATTCGACCGGTACCCCCAGCACCGGCAGCGCGGTCCAGGCCGCGCACATGCCCGGCAGGTGGGCCGCCCCGCCCGCGCCCGCGATGATGACCGAAAGCCCCCGGCCCTGCGCTGACCTGGCATAGCTGGCCAGCCGGTCGGGCGTGCGGTGGGCGGAGACGATGCGCACCTCGTGCGCAACCTCCAGCCGGTCCAGCACCTCGGTGGCGTGGCGCATGGTTTCCCAGTCGGACTGGCTGCCCATGATCACCCCGATGCGTGGGGCGGCCGTGGAGGCGGGCGAGGGGGAAGGGATGGTCACGTTTGGCGTACTCTCGTCAGATATTCAGGCAATGCTGTCCGGGATCAGGCGGCTTTCCAGCCATGTAATCTCGTCTTTCAGCAGGAGCTTGCGCTTTTTCAGCCTCTGCAGCTGCAACTGGTCCGTTACCTGCAGGGCCATGCGGCTTATGACCGTATCAAGATCACGGTGTTCACTGCGCAGTTCGTGCAGCTTGCGAAGGAGGGTATCCCGATCTGTCAGCATGGCGGCTCATCTGTTAGGTGGGCATGTTACCATCCTAAGCATATCCGCCGCAAAAGGCGACATGCCGGGAAAAGGCGCCATGGCCTGCAATTTTAACATGGAATTCGCCCGCGCGTCTGGTCTAGCCTGATCGGGTTGCCGCACGAAACGCTGGAGGATTCCATGTCGTACGAAGCACGTATCAACAGCCTCAAGACCCGTCATGCCCGCCTCGATGCCCGTATCTTTGACGAGGATCGCAGGCCCTTGCCCGATGAGGGCGCCCTACGCCGCCTCAAGCTTGAGAAACTGCGCGTAAAGGAAGAAATCGAACGCCTGGCCCGGCTGGGCTGAACCCCGGTATCCGCCGCACCCGTGCGGGTGCGGCGGAAAGGGATCAGATGGCGTGGTCGTCCTCGTCATCAAGTTCCAGCGGCTGGGGCACGGCCTGCCCTTCGCGTGCCAGACGCTCGTTGGCGGCCAGCACCATGGCGTTCAGGTCGGTCTGGCTGCACAGCCCCAGCGTGACCGGGTCGCGCGGCTTGATGTTGGCGCTGTTCCAGTGCTGCTTGCTGCGTACCTTTTCAATCGTGTCCTTGGTGGTGCCCAGCAGCTTGCTGGTCTGCTGTTCGGACAGTTGCGGGAAATTGCGCAGGATGAAGGCAATCGCATCCGGGCGGTCGTTGCGCTTGGCCACCGGCGTATAGCGCGCGCCCTTGGAACGGCGGTTGATCGGATTGGCCGGCGGCAGGATCTTCAGCCGTGCCTCGGGGTCCTTTTCGCAGCGGGTGATTTCCGCCTGGGTCAGCTGGTGGTTGGCAATGGGGTCGTAGCCCACGATTCCCTGTGCCACTTCGCCATCGGCAATCGCCTGGACCTCAAGGGGGTGCATTCCGCAGAATTCGGCAATCTGGGTAAAGGTCAGCGCCGTCTTTTCAATAAGCCACACGGCGGTTGCCTTGGGCATCAGGGGCAGGGCAGTCATTATCAATCAGGTCCTACAGCGTGTGGCGCCACACGCAGGCACCTGAAAGGGTGTTCGGAACGGTTCCCTATCCGCGTGGGAACCGTGCGTACCTGCTGGCGCGCCAGAAACAGAAAACACTCGTGGCAGTGATATGAAGGTTGCGGGTGGCAAAGGTCAAGACTTCAATCCGCGCGCCCGGAATGTTTCTCATCAATAAAAAACAGGGGCGGACCATTGGCCCGCCCCTGCGCCGGATCGTGGGTGCCGGCCCTTATGCCGCGCAGCATCCCGCATGCTGTGGGGCCGGTGCCGTGGCATGGGCCGCAACGACCGGGGGCAGGCTTTGCGCGCTGTCCGGTTCGGGGCTGCCGGCCGGGGCGGGTTCGGGCCGGGCCGTGTCGGCTGCCATGGCATGCCCCGACGAGATGGGAATGCGCCGCGGCTTGAGCGCTTCGGGCACGATCTGGCGGACGGCGATGCGAAGCAGGCCGTTGGTCAGGTCGGCGTTTTCCACCACCACATGGTCAGCCAGCACGAAGCGGCGTTCGAACGCACGGGTGGCGATGCCACGATAGAGCATTTCCCGGCCCTGTGCCGGGGCATCTCCCACGCGACCGGACACGATCAGCGTGTTGTCCTGCACGGTCAGTTCGATGTCATCCGGGCCAAAACCCGCCACCGCCATGGTCAGGGCATACTGGGCATCGGACAGTTTTTCGATGTTATAGGGGGGGTAGGACGGGCTGACCGGGTTCTGGGCCGCCGTATCGACAAGCTGGGCCAGACGGTCAAATCCTATGGCGCTGCGGAACAGCGGCGCGAAATCGTAAGCCATGTTCTGTAACCTCCATGAAGCAAGGTCTGCTGTGATGCGGCCCCTGCGTCGAGCGGGCCGCCATTTCCGGGTGATGCGCATGGACCCGCTTGGGCGTCCGGCGCATTCCAGACATGGGAATGCCCGGCCCCCCGTTCAAGGGACCGGGCATTTCCCGCAGTCATGACTTCATGAAGTGTAAGGCAGGGGGCAATCAGCCCTTCTTGCGCTGCCCCAGCGCGCCGAACTTCTTGTTGAACTTGGCCACCTGGCCCCCGGTGTCCATCATGCGCTGCACGCCGGTCCAGGCGGGGTGGGACTTCGGATCGATGTCCAGGCGCAGCGTATCGCCCGGCTTGCCGTAGCAGGAACGGGTCTGGTACTCGGTGCCATCGGTCATGATGACGGTGATCTCGTGATAGTCGGGGTGGATGCCGGATTTCATTTCAAACAACTTTCGCGCTGGGCCCACCGATGCCGACCGGGGGCGATGTATCGGCAGGCGTATAGACGACAAGGGCCGCCAAGATCAACACCCCATGGCCACAAAAGCCGCCATGGCCCCCCGTGGGGCAGGGGTGTTACCGCATTGCATCACGAACGGGCACGCGAACAGGGTATATGGCAATATATGGTCGTCATGGCGGCGGGTTGTTGCTAGAGATAGGTCATCTCCATCAAATTAAAGGATTGGCCTTCATGGCAAAACTGCCGGACCATGTGCCCGAACTGCACGTAAAGGATATTCATGTACCGGGCTGGCTGGGGGAATTCCGGGCATTCCTCATGCGCGGCAATGTGGTGGACCTGGCGGTCGGTGTGATCGTGGGTGCGGCGTTCACCGCCATCGTGAACAGTCTGGTCAAGGATATCTTTACCCCCATCCTGGGGCTTTTGATCGGTGGCATCGATTTCACCAACCTGTTCGTTACCCTGCGCGGCCCGCATCTTGCCACCCTGGCCGATGCGCAGAAGGTCGGGGCGGTCACGCTCAATGTCGGGCTGTTCCTCAATGCGGTGATCCAGTTCATCATCATCGGTTTCGTGATTTTCTGGGTCGTGAAGGTGATCAACCGCCTGACCGTGAAGAAAGAGGCCGAGAAGCCTGCCACCCCCCCGGCACCGCCGCGCAACGAGGTGCTGCTGCAGGATATCCTTGATGTACTCAAGGCCGAAGCCGCACAGAAGGGCGCGACCACGCCGAAGGGCTGAACGCGTTCAACATGCTGGAACGGCATGGCGGGCACCCGGAAGGGTGCCCGTTTTTTGTGCGTGCCGGCCGGCCGGTCTTGTGCCCCCTGTCCGAACTGCCCAATATCCCCCCGTATTGGGGGGCTGTTTCATGACTGATTTCAAACGACATATACGCGCGGGCCTGCTGGCGTTACTGGCCGGGGGGCTGCTGTCCGGCTGTCATGCAACGCCCGGACGCGACATGGCCCACCTGCCGCCTTCCGCACAGGACTACCTGCTGGTGACATCCTATTTCATGGCGGAAGGGGGGCTTGTCAGCCGCCTGCAGGATGGCGGCCTGTCGGGGCAGCAGGTATATGACATGGCCACCTCGCTCAAATATGGCAAGCACATGCTGCTTGAGGCGCTGAGCCATCCCTCGCATGCCGCGCGGCGCAGGGGGCAGCAGGCGATCGAGATCATGCTGGCCTGCACCAATCAGGTCGATCCGTCCACGCTGGGGGGCGGCACGCCCGCGCGCTGCCTTCCCGGTGTGCCGTTATTCGGCTCCAGCGGCAGTGCCCCTGGCGCCAGTGCATCCGGCGCCAGTGCGCCCAACGCAAATGGGCAGGTGCCGCCACAGCCGGACGGACCTGCCCACAGATAACGTGGCGCGATAAGGAATCGCGCGGGTCATGACCGTGTGGTCTGGCCCGCGCCCCTGGCTTCAGGTGCGCGCGGGCGGCCGGGCGTCACGCCGCAGCCGTTTTTCCCCCATCAGCAGCAGCAGGGGGGCGGCGATGAAGATGGATGAGGACGTGCCGACCACGATCCCGAACAGCATCACCCATGCAAAGCCCGACAGGCTGGCGCCACCAAACAGCGCCAGAGGAAGCGCCGCCAGGAACACGGTGCACGACGTGCCCAGCGTGCGGCTGAGTGTTTCGTTGATGGACAGGTCAATCAGTTCGGCAAGCGGCATGGTGCGGTATTTGCGCAGGTTCTCGCGCACGCGGTCATACACCACCACCTTGTCATTGGTGGAATAGCCCAGAATGGTCAGGATGGCGGCCACCATCACCAGGTCGAACTCGAAATGCGTGACGACCAGGAAGCCAATCGCCTTGGTCAGGTCCAGCACCAGCGTCACCACCGCACTGACCGCGAACTCCCATTCAAAACGGAACCAGATATAGGCCAGGATCATGAGCAGGCTGATGCCCAGCGCCAGCATGCCGTTGCGGAACAGTTCCCTTGATACCGAAGCCCCCACCGCATCCGCCCGCAGCACCTGCGCGCCGGGCAGGGTGGCAATGGCGTGGCGCACGGAATCGACCATGGCCTGCGTGCGGGCCTCGTGGTCGGGTTCGCTGTCAGGGGGGGTATCAAGGCGGATCAGCACGTCATCCGGCCCGCCAAAGGACTGCACGCCGGCGGCATTGACATGCTGGGCGTTCAGGGCCGCGCGGATGGTGTTGAAATCCGCCGGGCCCTGCGTGCGGGCTTCGACCACGATCCCGCCGCGGAAATCCAGCCCCAGCGTCAGGCCGGGGTGGAAGAACAGGATCAGCGAGGCGATGGACAGCACGGCCGATGTGGCGAGGCCGATGAACCGGCCACGCATGAAGTTGATTTTCGTGCCGCGCGGCACGAACCGAAGGAGGGGACGGTCAAACATCATGCGGCGCGCCTCAGACCGGCAGGGTGCTGGGGCGCGTGCGGGCATACCAGCGCACCATCAGCATCCGGGACAGGAGAAGGGTGGTGAACAGGGTCGTCACGATACCGATCGTGATGGTAAGCGCGAAGCCGCGCACCGGCCCGGTTCCAAAAACGAACAGCATCACATGCGCCAGCAGGGCGGTGGCGTTACTGTCCACAATAGTGGCTGTGGCCCGCTCGAAGCCGGCCTGCATGGCCTGCAGCGCGCTGCGGCCACGGGCCACTTCCTCACGGATGCGTTCGTTGATCAGGATGTTCGCATCCACCGCCATGCCCAGGGTCAGCAGCATGCCCGCCATGCCCGGCAGGGTCAGTGTTGCCTCGAACAGCGACAGGATGGCCGTCATCAGCACAAGGTTGGCCAGGAGCGCAATGTTCGCGTACCAGCCAAACCGGCCGTAGAACAGCGCCATGAACGCGATCACCAGCACGAAGCCCGCGGCCAGGCTGTAGCCGCCGGCCCGGATCGAATCCGCACCCAGCGACGGGCCGATGGAGCGCTGTTCGATCACGTTGAGCGGGGCGGGCAGCGCGCCCGCGCGCAGCAGCAGGGCCATGTCGGTGGCCTGCTGGGCGGAAAACCCGCCGGTAATCTGCCCGCTGCCGCCGGTAATGGCGGTGCGGATGACCGGGGCCTCGATCACCTTGTTATCCAGCACGATGGCGAAGCGCTTGCCCACATTCGCCCGCGTCACGTCACCAAACTCCTGCGCCCCGGCCGAATCGAAGGTGAAGTTCACCGCCCATTCGCCACTCTGCTGGTCGATCGAGGCACTGGCATTGGTCAGGTCCGCGCCATCCACGTCCACATGCGAGAATACCGGCAGCGTGCCCTGTCCATCACTCATGGGCAGCAGGTCCACGCCCGGCGGCGGGACGGAGGAACCGATGGCGGAATCCGCCACCAGATGGAATGTCATCTTCGCCGTGGTGCCCAGCAGGTTCTTCACCCGCTCGGGGTCGCTGATGCCGGGCAGTTCCACAATGATCCGGTCCTCGCCCTGGCGGGTGATCTCGGGGTCGATCGCGCCGGTGGCATCGATCCGGCGGCGTACGATCTCGATCGACTGGGTCACCGCGTCATAGGCGCGCTGGCGGGCCGCGTCGGCCGAAAGGGTAAGGGTGATCTGCCCGTCCCCGCCCTGCTCGACCGTGAACTCGCCCGGCACGTTCATCGGCATGGCGCGCAGGGCTTTCAGGTCGGGCCGGGTTTCCTCGGGGGTGCGGGGTGTAAAGGTCACGCCGTGCGCGGTGGTGGCCAGGTTGCGGTAGCCCAGGCTGTTTTTCAGCAGCGTCTGGCGGGTTTCATCCTGCAGGCCGCGCAGCCTGTCGGCCGCGACACTGTTCATGTCCACCTGCAGAAGCAGGTAGGACCCGCCCCGCAGGTCCAGGCCCAGATGGATCTGGCGCCAGGGCAGGGATGCCACGGGCTGGCGTATGACATTGGGCAGGCACAGCGCCAGCCCGACCAGACATACGCCAATGACCGAGGCCATTCTGAGCCGACTGTAATACATCATGACTTGATGGAAAGCTCCCTACGCCCGGCTGGGCCGGTTCCCTTGCCCGGCATGGTCAATGTCTCGTGTGCACGAAATTCAGTGGCGGGAACATGCCGCTCCCGGCCCGATGATGCAACCGCTGATGCGCCACAGGCATGGTGGACGTTGCCGTTTTGCCGCATTCCGTTTTTTCATTCATGCCGGGTGTGAGCGTGGCGGGGGTGTGCGCCGCCGCCCCTGGCTGCTAATCGGGATGGAGGGAACACGTCAGGACAGGAACGGGGCATGACGCAGGCGGCAGGCGCGGGTACGGCAGGGCGGCAGCTGCGCATCGGCATTGTGGGGGCCGGGCATTTTGGCCGTTTCCATGCGCTCAAGGTGCTGGATTCCGCGCGTGAGGTCCTGACGGGCATCCATGACCCGGATGGGGACCGCGCGCGCGTGGTGGCGCGGGAAGCCGGTGGCGTGCCGGTGCTGTCCTATCCCGATCTGCTGGCCTGTTCGGATGCGATCATCGTCGCGGCCCCTGCCGAATATCATTTCGACCTGGCCCGGCAGGCCCTTGCGGCGGGCCGCCATGTGCTGGTGGAAAAACCCATGGCCGCAACGCTGGAACAGGCTGACGAACTGGCCCGTCTGGCCCATGCGAAGGGTGTGGTGCTGCAGGTGGGGCACCTGCTGCGCTATTCGGCCGAGCACCGGGCCATTACCGAACGCATTTCCCGCCCGCTCTATATCGAGGCCACGCGCATCGCCCCCTACAAGCCGCGCGGCACGGATGTCTCGGTCATCCTTGATCTCATGATCCATGACCTTGATCTGGTGCTGGCCATCGTGGACAGCCCGATCGAGAGCGTGGACGCGCTGGGGGCGGCCGTCAGTTCCCCGTTCGAGGACATTGCCAACGCCCGCGTACGTTTTGAAAATGGCTGTGTCGCCACCATTACCGCAAGCCGCATCTCGCTCAAGACCGAGCGGCGGATGCGCCTGTTCTCGCAGGAAGGCTACCTGTCCGCCGATTTCATGAAGCGTGAACTGACCATGATCGGGCGCGAGCGTGGCCTGCCGCTGCCGGGCACGGGCGGCTTCCGGCGCGAAGCCGTGACATGGCGCGACCATGACACGCTGGCCGCCGAGCACGCGGCCTTTGCCGCCTCCTGCCTTGATGGGGCGAAAGTGCTGGTCGATGCCGTGGCCGGACGCCGCGCGCTGGCGGCGGCCCTTGCGGTAACGCAGGGCATTGCCGCCACCCGTGCGCGGATGGAAGCATCGGGCCTGATCATTCCCCCCGTTCAGGGGGACTGAAGCGTCTCGCGCAGCATCTCCAGTTCCAGCCAGCGTTCTTCCGCCGCCGTCAGGTCGGCCTGCGCCTTTTCCAGCGCCGTGGTGGCGGCGGTGAAGGCGGCGGGGTCGCGCGCGTAAAGTCCCGCATCGCTCAGGAGGGCACGCAGGCGTTCGATCTCGCTTTCCAGCGCCGCCATCTGTTTGGGCAGCTGTTCCAGCGCGTGCCTGTCCTTGTAGGACATCTTGCGCGCGGGCTGGCGGGGGGACGGGGAAGGCGTCACGTCGGTTCTGGCCGGTGTGGTGTCCGTGCGCTCCTGCCGCGGGCGGGCGGCCAGCGTGTCATCACGGCGCTGGGCCAGCATGTCGCTGTAGCCACCGGCGTATTCCACCCATTTCCCGCCGCCTTCCGCCATCAGGATGGAGGAGGCGACCCGGTCGAGGAAGTCACGGTCATGGCTGACCAGCAGCACCGTGCCGGAATAGCCGGCCAGCATGTCCTGCAAAAGGTCCAGCGTTTCAAGGTCAAGATCGTTGGTCGGCTCGTCCAGCACCAGCAGGTTTGAGGGCCGGGCCAGCGCGCAGGCCAGCATGAGCCGCCCCCGCTCACCGCCCGACAGCACGCCCACCGGCGTGCGCGCCTGCTCGGGGCGGAACAGGAAGTCCTTCATGTAACCGATGACGTGGCGCTTCTCGCTGCCGACCTGCACCATGTCGCCGCCGCCGCCGGTCAGCGTATCGGCCAGGGTGGCATTGGGGTCGAGCGTGCGGCGCTGCTGGTCCAGCGTGACCACGTTCAGCGCGCTGCCAATGGCGATGGTGCCCGAATCCGGCCTGTCCACGCCCGTCAGCAGGCGCAGCAGCGTACTCTTGCCCGCGCCATTGGCGCCCACGATGCCCAGCCGGTCCCCGCGCAGGATGCGCAGGTCAAGATGGCTGACCACCGGGTGGGCGGGGTCATAGGCGCGCGAGATGTCCTCGGCCACCGCCACCAGCTTGCCCGACAGGTCGCTCTCGCGTGCTTCCATCTTTACCCCGCCCTGCGGGCGGATGGCATTGCGGCGGGTGTTGCGCAGTTCGGCCAGTTCGGCTACGCGGCGGACATTGCGCTTGCGGCGCGCGGTCACGCCGTAGCGCATCCAGTCTTCCTCGCGCGCGATCTGGCGGTCCAGCTTGTGGCTGTCGCGTTCTTCCTGCTCCAGCACGTCCTCGCGCCATGTCTCGAAGCGCGCGAATCCCTGGTCCAGCCTGCGGGTGATGCCCCGGTCCAGCCACACGACCGAACGCGACAGCGTCTCCAGCAGCCTGCGGTCATGGCTTATGATGACCATGGCGGAAGAGAGCGACAGCAGTTCACGCTCCAGCCATTCGATGGTGGGCATGTCCAGATGGTTGGTCGGCTCATCCAGCAAAAGCAGGTCGGGTTCGGGGGCCAGTGCCCGCGCCAGCGCGCAGCGTCGTGCTTCCCCGCCCGAGAGGGTGGCCGGGTCTTCCGTGCCGTTCAGCCCCAGTTCCGTCAGAAGCAGTTCGGCGCGGTAATCCGGGTCGCCCGGCCCCATGCCGGCACGCACGTAATCCAGCGTGGTGGCAAAGCCCGACAGGTCGGGTTCCTGCGGCAGGTAGCGTATCGTGGTGCCGGGCTGGACGAAAACGGTGCCGTCATCGGCCTGTATCTCACCCGCCGCGATGCGCAGCAGGGTGGACTTGCCGCATCCGTTGCGGCCGACAAGGCACAGCCGCTCACCGGCGCCCACGCCAAATCCCGCCCCGTTGAGCAGCGGCGCGCCACCAAGGGTAAGGGTAATATCCTGAAGGAGAAGAAGGGGAGGAGAAGCCATGTCCGCTTATGTCCCTTCCATGGCACGGTGTGCAAGGGCTGCTACGCGGGCGGGCACGCCTGTTTCGCCCCCTCCAGTATGTTCAGGAACGACAGCCCCCACCCCAGGGCGGTGCGGCTGGCGATGCTGTTCCAGCAGGACTGCCAGCGCTCGCGCCGTTCCGCGGCCGACATCACCATCGCGCGTTCCAGCGCGTCGGCCATGTCATCATGGTCAAGCGGGTTGACCAGGATCGCGGCATCCAGCTGCTTTGCGGCGCCAGCCAGACGGGAGAGGATCAGCACGCCAGGGTTTTCGGGGTCCTGGGCTGCGATGAATTCCTTGGCCACCAGGTTCATTCCGTCGCGCAGGGGGGTAATGTAGCCGATATCGGCCAGCCGCATGTAGCCTGCCACCGTCGGGCGCGGGCTGCCGCGTGTCAGGAAGCGCAGCGGTGTCCAGTCCGCCTGCCCGCGATGGGCGTTGAGCTGGCCGATCTGGTGTTCCAGCTTGTTGCGCAGCGCCTGGTAGGATGCCACATCCGTCCGGCTTTCGGCCGCGATCTGCAGGAACGTGACCTGGCGTTCGCGCTGCGGATAGGTTTCCAGGAAGCGTTCATAGCCCGCCAGCCGGTGGTCCAGCCCCTTGGTGGGGTCCATGCGGTCCACGCCAAAGACCAGCCTGCGCCCCGCCAGCGAACCCGACAGCCGGCGCAGGTCCTCCAGGTCCGCGGCATCGCGCGCGGTCGCGGCAAAGCGGGTGGGGTCGATTTCGACGGGAAAGGTGCCGACCCGCACCGTATGCCCTTCAAATGTCAGGGCATCGTCGCCCATGGCCACGGCGCCCGCCTTGCGGGTGGCGGCGAAGATGAAATTGGCCGTGTCATCCGCCGTCTGGAAACCCAGCAGGTCGGCGCGCAGCAGGTCGCGCAGGAAGGTGCCGCCATCGGGGGCGGTGGCCAGCATGTCCGGCGCGGGGAACGGGGTGTGAAGGAAAAAGCCGATGGGCTGGCGCACGCCATGGCGGCGCAGCAGGGCGGCCAGCGGCAGCAGGTGGTAGTCATGGATCCAGATGACGTCATCCGCGCGCAGCAGCGGCAGCAGGTTTTCACAGAACCGTTCGTTGACCGACCAGTAGCTGGCAAGCTCGCGCCGTTCGAAGTGGATGTGCTCGGGCAGGGAATGCATGAGCGGCCACAGCGTGGAGTTGGAAAAACCGGTATAGTAATTGCGGTGCTCGGCCGGGGTCAGGCCGATGGTGGCGTATTCCACGCCTTCGGCCTTCTGGAGTGCGGGGGGCAGGTGGGCCGCGTCGGGGTGGCAGGTGCCGTTCCAGCCAAACCACATGCCGCCCTTGCGTGCCAGCAGGTCCTTGAGCACGACGGCCAGGCCACCGGGGCGCAGTCCTTCCTTGGGAACGGGAACGCGATTGGAGACGATGACCAGCCGTTTCATTCTGCCCTCTTGAATTAAGCGGTTGCAGTAGTGCACCAGCACCGCCCGACTGCACGGCCGGAACGTTCAGCATATACGCAACGGCGGGGGGAGGGGATGCCACTGACGCCAGTGCTGGCATGCGGTTGCGTCAGTTCAGGGGCACGCCACCGGAAACGGCCTGGTAGGTCGAGACCGCAAGGGTCAGCGGTTCGAACGGCTTGGTGATGACGAAGGCGGGCTCGATCGTGTCGCCGGTCAGCAGGCGCTCGGGATAGGCGGTGACGAAGATGATGGGAATGTCCTGATGCTGCAGGATGCTGGACACCGCGTGCATGCCGTCCCCCCCGTCACCCAGGTTGATGTCGGCCAGGATCAGGCCGGGACGGGTCTCGCGCGCCAGGCGGATGGCCTCGGCCTCGCTGCTGGCAACACCGGCTATGGTATGCCCGCACTGGCGCACCAGTTCCTCGATGTCCATCGCGATGATGGGTTCGTCCTCAATGATCAGCACGCTGGTCTGCGCGCAGGAGCGCAGGCGGGCATGGGCATCTTCCAGCATGGTGGCGGCCTGCGTGGGGCTGAGCGAGAGCACGCGCGCGGCGTCGGCCGGGCTCAGTTCCTCCAGCGATGTCAGCAGCAGCAGCTTGCGCGCCATGGGCGGCATGCCGCCCGCCTTCGTGTTTTCCGTGCCGTTCTGCGCATGGTGACGCGAGATCCACTGGTACAGACGCAGCCTTGGTGGCATGGCGGGATCATCCACCGCCATGAGTTCGCGCAGGCTCTCGGCCACCAGCAGGTCGCCACTGGACTGGCTGCCGCATAATGCGCGGGCGTAACGCCGGGCATAGGGCAGGGCGCGAAGCAGGTCTTGACGCCGTGATAGCGGCATGAGGCATTCATCTCCCCAGATAAACTGTTACACTCCGGATCATGACAGCGTTAGGCTGTGCTGCAAGAGTTGAAGAGTAAACAAACTGGAATCCAGAATACCACTTGATCCGTCGGCGGTCACGCACTTGCGTGGGGAGATGCTTGCCCTTCTCCCCCAGTTGCGGGGTTTTGCCCGTTTCCTGACCGGGCAGGCGGCGGCGGCGGACGATCTGGTGCAGGAAACCGTGCTGCGGGCGCTGGATGCGATCGGGCAGTTCACGCCCGGCACCAGCATGAAGGCGTGGCTGTACACCATCGCGCGCAACCTGTTCTACGAGCAGGCGCGCCACAGGCGGCGCGAGCGCGATGTGATGTCGGATTACGCCCTGCGTCCCGACCGTCCCGAAAGCGGCACGCCGGAAGGGGAGGCCGATGCCCTGCGTGACCTCAACGGCGCGATCTGGCGGCTCTCCCCCCGCCTGCGTGAGGCGCTGGTGCTGGTGGGCGTTCAGGAAATGACCTATGCGGAGGCCGCGGCCGTGTGCGGCGTGACGGTCGGCACGATCAAGGCCCGTGTGTCACGCGCGCGCGTGCAGATCATGGAATACATGGGCGACGGTGGCCCGGGCCGGGGGGCGTAGGGGCCTTTTTCCGCCTGCTCGCGTTTTCGTTATATGCCCGGATGTAACCTTTCGCGCTTCCTGTTCATTCCCTCTGCATGAACGACATCAAAGCGGAGACCAAGATGACCGGCAGCTTCCATGACGAGATGATTGCAATCCTGCCCCGCCTGCGCGTTCAGGCCCTGTCGCTGACGCGCAACCGCGCGGCGGCGGATGATCTGGTGCAGGATGCCGTGTGCAACGCGCTGGCTGCGCAGCACAGCTTCACGCCCGGCACCAATTTTTCCGCCTGGATGCACCGCATCCTGCGCAACCGTTTCATTTCCGACCTGCGCAAGAAGCGCGAGACCGGCAATATCGAGGACGTGCCCGCGTCCGCCATGGCGGGAAGCGGCGCGCATGAAGAGCGCCTGGTGGTCAAGGAACTGGCCGAAGCCATGAACCGCCTGCCCGCCGACCAGCGCGAGGCGCTGGTGCTGGTGGTGATGCAGGGCATGAGCTATGACGAACTGGCCGCCGCCACGGGATGTGCCGTGGGCACCGCCAAGAGCCGCGTGTTCCGTGCCCGCCGCCAGCTTGCCACATGGCTGTATGGTGAGGAGCGTGACCTGTCGACCGTCGAACTGCGCGGGGCCGTGCAGCGCCTGCGCGCCCGCGTGGGCGAACCTGTTGCGGCATCGTTCTGACCAAGCGAATTCCCACTTTGAATTGTGGTGTTAATATGGCACTGACAGGTATGCCCGCGCCAGTCTGTCAGGATACAGCAGGGTAAGATGCACGTTCCCGCATGTGCGGGGATGTGGTTGAGGTGGGAATTTACTTCGGGATAATGCGATGGCTCTGAAGGACAAGTGTCCTCCCAGGCAACCAGGAAAGAAGTCCACAAACAGATCGGATGATGCGTTCGAGCTATGGTTGAAGCGGGGGCTGCATCAGTTGTTCGATGATGTGACCAAGGAACCTGTCTCCGAGGAACTGCTGCGCCTGATTGAGGAAGACCGGAAACGGACAAAATAAATGTCCGTATTTCGCTCCCCGGGTCAGGGCAGGCAGGGCCGTCACCGTAGCCTGTTCACCCGTATCGGTCGTGTGTTCGATGCCGTGCGTGGCCGGATGATGGCCATCATCCTGCTGGCCGCCACCCCCATTGCCATGATCGGCGCGGTGCAGGCGTGGCACAGCTATCACAACACGCTGGAGGCACCGGGCTATCGCACGGACCTGGCCGTGGCGCGCATTGATCTGGAACTGCGCCACGAATCCGAGCATCTCGGCTCGCTGCTCAGGGCCGTCTCGCGCATGCGGCTTGATGACGGCGGCCTGCACCGCATGCTTGAACTGGTCCAGTCCCTGACCGGGCAGCATTACAGCCAGATCGCCCTGACCGATGACCGCGGCAACATCCTGACCGCCGTGGGCCGCATGACGGATGTCATCCCGCTTACGGTGGATGACATGCCCCGCTTCCAGGGTGATATCGGCATGCGGGTCATTACCGATCCGCTGACCAACGTTCCCGCTTTCTTCCGCATTACCGTCGCCACCATGATCAGTGACGACATGGGCCGCCCGGCGCGCGCGGGCTATCTTGCCGCCGTCATGCCCCTGTCCTGGCGCAGCAGCATCCTGCAGTCCAGCGACCCCCGGCTTGACCTGCTGCAGCAGAATGGCCCGATCGAGATATGGGTGCTGGACGCCCGTGCCCGCATGGCGGCCCCGCTGTGCGCGGACTGCAACTGGGTCACCCGCCCCCCGGCGCGGATCATGCAGTGGGCGCGCGCCATGATGGCGCAGGGGCACGAACAGGTCCATGTCACGCTGTCGGACGGCGCGTTTTCCGTGGGGCGCGTACTGGGGGGCGTGCATGTGCTGACCATGACGCGGCGCAACGCGGGGGAGCGGCACGCGGTGGTCATGTTCGCCATATCGCTGGTCAGCAGCGGGCGGCTGCTGCTTGTCGGCCTGCTGGGTGCGTCCAAGAGCGCCGACGTGCTGGTCATAACGCCGCTGCGCAGGCTTACGGCATCGGTCAACCAGTGGCAGCTGGGGGGGATGTATGAAGTCCGTTCCAACTGGGCCATGCCGCTGGAGGTCAGGCAGCTTGCCCACGCCTTCAGCAAGGCGACGCGCAGGCTGGCGCGGCATGAGAAGCGGCTGGAACGCGCGCAGGTGCGCCAGGAACTGCTGCTCAAGGAAATGCATCATCGCGTCAAGAACAACCTGCAGATCGTGGCGTCCCTGCTCAACCTGCAGGCCGGGCGGATCCGCCAGCCCGCGGCAAGGGAAGAATTCGCCCAGGCGCGCGACCGCGTGCGCGCGCTGGCCACCCTGCACCGCTACCTGTACGCCGATGGGGAACTGTACAGCCTGAACATGCAGAGCTTCGTGCGCGAACTGTGCGGCCAGATCATGCACGCCATTGGCGAATCCGACGAAGGGCGGATCACGCTCGACATCCGCGTGGATGACCTGCTCATGGTGCCCGACCAGGCCGTGCCGCTGGCCCTGATCGTGACGGAAGCGGTCAGCAACACGATCAAGTATGCCTTCCCCGACCAGCAGCGCGGCACGCTGGAAGTGGGGCTGCGCGCGCTGGATGGCGGGCGGGCCTGCCTGTGGATTGCCGATAACGGCGTGGGCATGGCCGCCGTGCGCAGCAATGCGCATGAACATGAGGCCCGCAGTGGCATCGGCATGCAGCTGATCCGGGGCTTTGCGCGCCAGCTGGGGGGCAACCTGCAGATTTTTGAGGAAAACGGGACACGTTATGTCCTTGTTTTTCCACTAAAGCAGCCCGAAGAAGACGAAATGGCCCCCTGATCGCATGCAAAAATGCATGGCAGAGTTATGTTCCGGGCAGTTTGGGGTGGCGCATGATGACTGTCCCTGTGCCGTGTCATTCGGTATAGGGAGCGGTCATGAACGATGACAAGACAGTGATGAAGGCGTGGACCAGGGCACAGTCGCGCCTTGGGCGCAGGCTGGCCATGCCTGTAGTGTTGCTGGGGCTGGCGGTGGCCGGTGTGGCGGTGGGACAGGTCTGGTGCGTGGCCAGCATACTGGCCTGCGTGCTGGTGCCGGGCGGTACGAAGGTGGCGGCATGGCCGCTTGCCGGTCTTGTCGGGCTGGCCGTGCTGCGCGCCGCGCTGCAGATGGGTATTGACGTGCTGGCCGCGCGTGCGGGCATGAAGGCGCGCGCGCGGCTGCGCGGGGGCGTGGTCGATGCCATCCTGCGCGGCGGGCCGGGCCTGCTGCGCAACCACCATAGCGGGGAACTCACGGCCCTTGCCGTTGACCGGATCGAGGCGCTGGACGGTTTTTTTGCCCGCTGGCTGCCCGCTTCCGTGCTGTGGGTGGCGGCGCCGCTTGTCATTGGCGTCCTTGCAGCGCTGGTCCAGCCGGGTTCGGCGCTGATCATGGCGGCATGCGGCCTTGCCGTGCCGTTTGGTCAGGCGCTGTTCGGCATCGGGGCCGCCGTGGCGTCGCGCAACCAGTTCCTGGCCATGACCCGTCTACAGGCGCGGTTTCTGGACCGGGTGCGTGGCATTGCCACCATCGTGCTGTCCGGCCGGACCGAGGACGAGACCCGTCGCCTTGCCGCAAGCGCCGAGGAACTGCGCATGCGGACCATGAAGGTGCTGCGTGTCGCGTTCCTCTCCTCCGCCTCCATTGACTGCGCGCTGGTCGTGGCGCTGGTGCTGGTGGCGCTGCGCAACGGGGCGCAGATCATGGCGCTGCATGAACAGGGCGTGCCCGCCACCGTGATGGCGGCGCATGTGGCGCGCGGGCTGTTTGTCGTGCTGCTGGTGCCGGAGTTCTTCGCCCCCTTCCGCAGTCTGGCGCTGGCCTATCAGGATCGTGCCCATGCCTCGGGTGCGGCGGCGGCCATGCGGATATTGCCCGATGCCGCCACCGCGCGGGCCGAAGGCCAGGCGCTGTGTGACGCGGGGCAGGGCGTGCGGGTGGCGTTCGAGAACGTGGGTTTCGCGTGGGACGCCGCGCGGGGGGCGACACTGGAGGACATTTCCTTCACCGTGCCCGCCGGGCAGGCCGTCGTGCTGTGGGGGCCGTCGGGTTCGGGCAAGTCCACCCTGATCGAGATGCTGCTGGGCTTCATCCAGCCCGCAGCCGGGCGCATCACCTTCAATGGCACCGACATGGCGGCCATCGATCCCGCCGCACTGGTGGCCATCACATCGTGGATCGGGCAGAAGCCGGTGCTGTTCGCGGGTACGCTGCGCGAAAACATCCTTTTTGCTCGTCCCGGTGCGACCGAAGCCCAGCTGCAGGCCGCCGTCACGGCGGCGGCGGCGGACAGTTTCGTGGCCCATCTGCCCCACGGGCTTGATACGCGCATTGGTGAAGGCGGGTTCGGCCTGTCCGGCGGGCAGGCCCAGCGGGTGGCGATCGCACGCGCCTTTCTCAAGGACGCGCCGCTGCTGCTGCTGGATGAACCCACTTCGCATCTCGACCCGGAAACCGAGGCGGATGTGTTCGCCAGCCTGCGCAGGCTGGCGGAACATCGCACCGTCATCCTGGCCAGCCATTCGCCGGCGGCGGCTGGCTTTGGCGGCCAGCGGATCGACCTTGACCACGGGCGGATTGTCACCAGCGGGGAGCATGCATCGTGAAATCCACGGAAAACCGGGAATTCTCGCGCCAGGCACGGCGTGAGGGCGTGCTGGCCCCGGTGCTGCAGATCTTGCAGATATGGCAGCGTCGCGCGCCGCTGCTGACGGCGGGCGCGCTGCTGTCGCTGCTGGCGCTGCTGATCGGGCTGCTGCTCATGCGGGCGGCGGGGCTGCGTGTGGCGGCCATGACGGTGGGCATGCTGGTGGTCACCACCGGGGCGCTGCGCATCTTTGGCGCCTCGCGCGTTATCCTGCGCTATACCGAGCGTCTGGTCACGCATGATGCCATGTTCCGCGCGCTGGCGGATGTGCGGGTCTGGTTCTTCCGCCATCTGGCGCGTGGCGCCGCGGCGGGGCTTGGCTTCCGCCGCGCGGGTGACCTGCTGTCGCGTCTGGTGTCCGATGTCGAGGCGCTGGACGGGCTTTACCTGCGCATCATCATCCCGCTTGCGGGTGCGCTGCTGGTCCTGCCGTTCCTGTTCATTGCCATCAATATGGTGGATACCGAACTGGCACTGGTGGTGAGCGGGCTGTTCGCCTGTGGTGCCTTTGGCCTGCCCCTGCTTGCTGCCATTCTGGGGCGGCGCGAGGGCGGGCTGGTCAGCCATGCCAGCGCGCAGCTGCGCATTGGCGTGCTGGATATGGTGGGCGGCCTGCGCGAGATCGCGACCTTTGGCGCGGAAGGCCGCATGCGTGACCATGTCCATGCCCGTGACGCGGCATTGTTCCGCGCACAGATGCGGCAGGCGCGCATGCTGGCCCTGGCCGGTGCCGCGTCCTATCTGTGCGGGCAGGCGGCGGTTGTGGCCGTGCTGGCGGCGGCCCTTGGCCTGGGCCTGCCGCGCATTGCCCCGCTGCCCGCGGCAGCCGTGCTGTTCCTGACCGTGGCGGCGTTTGAAAGCGTGGGCGGCCTGACCCGTGCCGGTGCGCTGGCGGGTAGCATTACCCGTGCGGCGGCGCGGGTGGTGGCGGTGGGCGCCATGCCCGAACATGCCCCGCCCGAAGGCACCGAACCGGCACCGGCCGGCACGGATATCCGCTTCGAGCACGTTACCTTCCGCTGGGATGCCCACCGCCAGCCGGTGCTGGATGACCTGAGCCTAAATATAGCGGCGGGCGAGCGCGTTGCGATACTCGGGGCATCGGGGGCGGGCAAGTCCACCCTTGCGGCGCTGCTGCTCAAGGTGGTGGCGCCCGAGGCGGGACGCATCACGCTGGGGGGGCAGGATATCGCCACCATCCGCGATGACGACCTGCGCGGGCGCATTGCATGGCTTTCACAGGCGACGCATCTGTTCGCCGATACGATTCGTGCCAACCTGCTGCTGGGTCGGCCCGACGCGGACGAGGCGGAACTGTGGGCCGCGTTGGAGCAGGCCCGGGTGGCCGATGTGGTGCGTGATCTGCCCGAAGGGCTGGACAGCTGGCTGGGGGAAGGCGGGGCCAGTCTGTCGGGCGGGCAGGGCAGGCGGCTTGCGCTGGCGCGTGTCCTGCTTTCACGCGCGCCAATTCTGATTCTGGATGAACCGGCCACGGGGCTTGATGCGCGGACCGAGCAGGAATTCCTGCTGACCCTGAATGAGGTCACACGCGGCCGCACGGTCATCCTGATTGCCCACCGGCTGGCGGGGGTTGAAAAACTGGATCACGCATGGCGGATTTCTGGCGGCAAGATGGCCGGTATTGGTGCATAAGAAGGCGGGCATGTCGGTCCAGAGGATTGACGTGCCCAGCCCCGCAGGGCACGAAGTAGCGGAAAACCGGGTCGGACGCACCAGAAGCGCGCAAGCGGTCCGTCTTTTGAATCTCTGAAACAGGAGTAAGTTCATCATGCGTCGCCTGTCCCTTCTTCTTGGTCTTGGTCTGCTGACAGGATGCGCTGGTGGCCATCCGGGCAAATATGTCGTGTTCTTTACCGAGAACTCCACCCAGCTTGACACGCCGGCCCAGACTGTCATCACGCAGGCGGCCCAGCGGGCGGTGGCCAGCCACGCCAATGTGCGTGTCGAAGGTTACGCCGCCGCCAGCCATGACCTGTCGGCCGATGAACTGCTGGCCATTGACCGCGCCAAGGTCGTCGCCCGCCAGCTGGTGGTGGATGGCGTGGACACCAGCCGCATCCGCCAGCAGCCGCGTGGCCCGATGAACAATGAAAGCGGTGCGCTGGCGTCCCGCCGCGTCGAGATCGAGGTGGGCGGACACTGAGCGACGGCGCACCGCTTCATGCCATGACACCGCACGCAGTCCCGTCGCGCGACCCGCGCGGCGTGCTGGCCGATGTTTTCGGTTTTCCCGACTTTCGCGGCCTGCAGCAGCAGGCCGTGGATGAGGTCATGGCCGGGCGCGACTGCCTTGTGCTCATGCCTACGGGTGGCGGCAAGAGTGTGTGCTATCAGGTGCCCGCCCTGGCCCGGCCGGGCACCGGGCTTGTCATCTCGCCCCTGATCGCCCTGATGGATGACCAGGTGGCCGCCCTGCGCCAGCTGGGGGTCAATGCGGGCGCGCTGCATTCCGAACTGGAACCCGACGAGGCCGCCCGCGTGCGCGCCGACCTGGTGGCGGGGCGGCTGGATATCCTTTATGTCTCGCCCGAGCGGCTGCTCTCTCCGGGCATGCTGGAGCGGCTGGGACGGCTGACGCTGTCCGTCATCGCGATTGACGAAGCCCACTGCATTTCCGCCTGGGGCCATGAATTCCGGCCCGAATACCGCGAACTTGCGGCGCTGCCGCAGCATTTCCCCCATGTGCCGCGCATTGCCCTGACCGCCACGGCAGACGCGCGTACCCGCAGCGACATCCTTGAAGCCCTGGCCATGCCCGACGCCACGGTGCTCAAGGCCAGTTTCCACCGCCCCAACCTTGATATCGCCGTCCGGCCCAAGACATCGGAACTGCGTCAGCTGACCGCCATACTGGACCGGCACCGGGGGGCGGCCTCCATCGTCTATTGCGGCAGCCGCAGCAAGACCGAGCGCGTGGCGCGTTCGCTGGTGGGCAAGGGGTATCCGGCGCTGCCCTTCCATGCCGGGCTTTCCCCCGTTGAAAAGCGTGCGGCGCTGATGCGCTTCCGTTCAGGAGAGCCGGTGGTGATCGTGGCCACCATCGCCTTTGGCATGGGGATTGACCGGCCCGATGTGCGCGCGGTGGTGCATCTGGACATGCCTTCCTCGCCCGAGGGGTATTACCAGCAGATCGGCCGCGCGGGCCGCGATGGCGAACAGGCCGAGACGGTGCTGCTGTATGGCGGCGACGACATGGCGCGCGCACGCTACTGGCTGGAACAGTCCAACGCGCCCGATGCCCAGAAACGCATCATGAGTGCGCGGCTGGAAGCCATGATCGCCCTGACCGAGACGACCGGCTGCCGTACCCAGTCCCTCCTGTCCTGTTTTGGTGAGGAACTGGACCATGCCTGCGGGCATTGCGACAACTGCCGCAATCCTGTCGCCACGTTTGATGGCACGGTGGCGGCGCAGAAGGTGCTGTCCGCCATCTACCGCACCGGCCAGCGTTTTGGCGCGGTGCATGTGGTGGGCGTGCTGCGGGGCAAGGGATCGGACATGGTCTCGCGCCACGGGCATGAGAAGCTGAGCGTGTTCGGCATCGGCCAGGACCGGCCGGAACCCTTCTGGCGTGGGGTGATCCGCCAGCTGATTGCCCGTGGCGCGATAAAGGTGACGGGTGAATACAACTCCCTGGCGCTGGAGGAAGGGCGCGCGCGCCCCATCCTGCGTGGCGAGGAGCCGATCATGCTGCGCGAGGACGCGACCGAGGACCTGAAGGCCGCCGCCCGCACGATGGGGAATGCCCGCCCGCAACGACCCGATCTTGCGCCCGAGGCCGCCGCGCGGTACGAAGCCCTGCGGGCCTGGCGGCTGGGAGAGGCACGGGAACAGGAAATCCCGCCTTACGTTATCTTTCATGATGCCGTGCTGCATGACATTGCCATGGAGCGGCCATCCACGCTGGATGAGCTGGGTATGATCCGTGGGGTTGGTGGCTCCAAGCTGGCCCGTTATGGTGAAGCCGTGCTGGATGTGCTGGCGGAAGTGGGCGGCTAGTCCCGTCCGGCTGGCCGGCATGGGCCGCCCCTGTTTTATGCTGTAGTCGGGAACCCGTTGCGCATGCGTTGCCCCTTTTGTGGAAATGATGATACCCAGGTCAAGGACAGCCGCCCGCATGAAGATGGCGCCGCCATCCGGCGCCGGCGTATCTGCGGTGCGTGCGGGCAGCGCTTCACCACCATCGAGCGGGTGCAGCTGCGTGATCTTGTGGTCATCAAGGCCGACGGGCGCCGCGTGCCGTTCGAGCGCGAGAAGTTGGCGCGCTCGGTCCGCATCGCGCTGCGCAAGCGCCCGGTCGATGCCGAGCGGATCGAGCGGATCGTCAACGGGATTGTCCGCCGTCTTGAAGCCATGGGGGAGACGGATATCCCTTCACGCGATATCGGGCGGCTGGTCATGGAAACGCTGCGCGAGATTGATTCCGTGGCCTATATCCGCTTTGCCAGCGTGCACTGGGATTTCCGGGATACCAAGGATTTTGCCGATATCCTGGACACGATTTCCGCCTCCGTATCGGGGGAGGAGGGCAGCGACTTTGCCCCCGACGGTGCCAAGGACAAAGATTGAACTGGACCCCGCGGCCCAAAGAGGCGATGAAGCCCTGATTTCGCAGCATCGCCACAGCAGGAGTACCCCGCCATGACACAGACAGACGGTGACCGGCAGCCCAAGGTCCGTTCCCGCACCGCATCGCGCGTGGCGGCGGTGCAGGCCCTGTTCCAGATCGAGCAGGCTGGCGAAAGCCCCGAGCACGTCATAAACCAGTTCAACCGCCACCGGCTGGGCACATCCGTGGTGCAGGACGGCAGCTATGCCGAAGGGCAGGTGCCCGATGCCGATGCCCGCCTGTTTGGCATCGTGGTGCGTGGCGCCGTGGCGCGGCAGGAACGCATAGACGGCCTGCTGCACGAGATCCTGCCGGCTTCGTGGCCGCTGGCCCGGCTGGACCCGGTGCTGCGCGCGATCATGCATGCGGCGGGTGGCGAAATGACGGGGGCGGACCCCGTCCCCGCGCGTGTCATCATCAATGAATACATGGATATCGCCCACGGTTTTCTGGCGGGGGATGAGCCGCGCATGCTCAATGGCGTGCTTGATGCGCTGTCACGGCGCCTGCAGGAACCGGCGGCGCAGCCAGCCATGGACGTGACGCCCGATACCCCGGAATCCTGAAGCAGGATGGGCGGCTATGGCGTGCCGTGACCTGCCCGATACCGGGCTGCCAGCCGAATTCGGGTTCATAGCCCGTATTTTCCGCCCGCTTGCAGGCCATGGCGCGCTGGACCTGCGTGATGATGCCGCCGTGTTTACCCCGCCACCGGGCCGGCAGATCGTGATCGCGGCCGACGCCATGGTGGAGAGCGTGCATTTCCTGCCCGATGACCCGGCGGAGACCGTGGGCCGCAAGCTGCTGCGCTGCAACCTGTCCGACCTTGCGGGCATGGATGCGACGCCGCTGGGCTACCTGCTGACGGTATCCATGCCCCCCGCGCGTGACGAGGCCTGGTTCGCGGGCTTTGCGACCGGGCTTGCGCGTGACCAGCAGGAATTCGGCATTACCCTGCTGGGGGGCGATACCACATCCACCACCGGCCCGCTGGTGCTCTCGCTGACCGTGCTGGGGCATGTCGCCCCCGGCATGGCACTGCGCCGGAATACGGCGCGCGTGGGGGACGGGCTATGGGTGACAGGCACCATTGGCGATGGCGCGATGGGCCTTCTGGCACGCCGGGGCGAGATAGCCGACAGGGATGGCTACCTGGCGGGTCGCTACCAGTTGCCACGCCCCCGTCTGGGGCTGGCGCTTGGTGCGGTTGCTTCCGCTGGCATGGATGTTTCCGACGGGCTGGTGCAGGACCTGGGGCACATGGCGCGCGAAAGTGGCGTGGGCGCGGTCATCCATGCGGCACAGGTGCCACTTTCCCCCGCCGTGCGTATGCTCGGGCCGCAATGGCTGCCCACCTGCCTGGGTGGGGGGGATGACTATGAACTGCTGCTGGCGGTGCCGCCGGGGCATGACGCGTTGCTGCGTGACCATGCGGCGCGGCAGGGGGTGCCGGTTACCCGCATCGGGCAGGTGGTGGCAGGGGCGGGCGTGCGTGTGCTTGACGCCTGCGGGGCAGAGATGGTGCTGGCCCGGCGCGGCTGGAGCCATGTAGGCGGCTAGGCGCGTTCAGTCCGCCAGCGGGCGGTCGTACACACGGTAGCGCTTGCACGGCCGGGGCGTGATGCGCTCGATCAGGCGGCGCATGGGCAGGTTGGTTTCCAGTACCCAGCCCAGTTCGATGGTGCGGTAGGGCAGGCTGCGGCCGCGCTTCATCAGTTCGGTAATGGCCAGGGCGGGCATGATGGCGCCCAGCGCCGTACCATCCAGCGTGGAACTGACCCCCAGCAGGATGACGCGGGCGGAATGGAATTCATGCCGCAGCAGCCGCTTGCCCAGCTTGAGCCAGCCCAGCGGCGAGGGGTCGCCGTTCAGGTCCCATGAGATATCGAATACATTGGGCACCACAAGGGCAACACAGACCGGCTTGCCGGCCTGTTCGATCAGCACGAAATGCTCCGGCCGCAGGATGGGCTTCATCTCCACGATCATGGACTGCACATCCTCGCGCGCCAGCGGGATCGAACCCCAGTTGTTGCGCCACGCATCGTTGTAAAGCGTGCGCAGGATCTCGCCATCCTCCTCGATCCGGTCCATGCGCAGGCCACGGGTGGTGACATTGCCCAGCCTTCCTTCCCCCAGGCGCAGGCTGGCGGGGACCAGATGCGCTTCCTCCGCATCGGGGCCGGTGCGCATCTGGTAGGCCACCAGGTCGCGTATCTTGACGCAGCCACAGGCCTCCATCATGCCCGGCAGCCATTGCGGGTGCCACGGCATGGCGACCATGGGCATGGCGTGATGGCCTTCGATCATCACGCCGAATTCGCCATTGCTGTCCAGCGTCTGCGGCCCGCGCATGAGCTTCATGCCATGCTGGCGCAGCCATGTGCCTGCGGCATCCAGCAGGGCGGAGACCACCTCCAGGTCGTCAATCGCGTCCAGTGCCCCGAAAAAGCCCACGGGTTCGCCATAATGCGCCATGGAGACCGGGTCGATCTGGGCCGAGATCCGGCCCACCGCGCGCCCGCCGCGCATGGCAAGGAAATACTGCGCCCGGCCCAGCCGGAAAAAGGCGTTCTTGCGCGGTGTCAGCAGGTCGCGCTGGGTCAGGTCCAGTGGCGGCACGTAACCGGGCAGGCCGGCGTACAGGCGGCGGGGCAACTGGATAAAGGTGGTCATCTGACGAAAGCCGGAAACGGGAATGATAGTAAGACGATCGGTTTCGTTCATGACCGGTTCGTTGCATCCTGAACATTACCGGCATGGGCCCTTGTTTCCATGGTGGAACCGCGCAGGCTATGCAGGCATGGGTTGAGAGAAGTGATTCGGTGGTCCGTCCTGTTGTTGTGCTCATTGCACAGATGGACCCTGAAAAGGAAGATGGACAATGACAGTAAGGACCGCTTCACGCATGGATGAAGGCAGATATGTGCTGATTACGGGTGCATCCAGCGGGATCGGGGCGGAACTGGCGTGGCTTTACGCCGCCCGTGGGCGGCCGCTGGTGCTGTGGGGGCGCAATGCCGGACGGCTGGAAAACGTGGCCGCCCGGGCGCGTGGCTGCGGGGTGGATGTGCGGACCCGCGTACTGGACGTGGCCGATGGTACGGCCGCCATCGCCGCCCTGCGGGAAGACGATGCCAGCCACCCGCTTGATATCGTCATCCTTGCCGCGGGGCAGGGCGACATGCGGCGCGGGGATGATGTGGTGGAACGGGCGGAGGACGTGCTCAGGCTGGGTCTGGTCAATTACGCAACACCTTCGGCCATGGCCGCCGCCGCCGCCGAATGCATGGTGCCGCGCGGGCAGGGGCATATCGTGCTGATCGGTTCGGTGGCGGCCTTCCATGCCCTGCCGTTCGCCGCTGCCTATTCCGGCTCCAAGGCGGGGCTGAAACGCTTTGCCGAGGCACAGCAGATGGCGCTGGCCCCGCTTGGCATCGGGGTGACCCTGGTCTCGCCGGGGTTTGTGGATACGCCCATGAGCCGCCGCGTGGTGGGGGCCAAGCCGTTCCTGCAGACTGCCCCCATGGCCGCGCGCCGGATTGCCCGCGCGGTGGACCGTGACCGGCCGCATCTGATCTTTCCGTTCCTGTTTTCCGTGCTGCGGCTGGTCGATACCCTGGTGCCGTGGCCGCTCAAGCGGCGCATTCTGTCAGCAATCAAAGCCGACCAGACCGGCTGAGCGGCAGGAGGACTGCCATCCCATGGGCATGGCGTTTGTTGCGGATCTGGATGATTGTGGCCATTTCGTGACATTGATCAATGAAATTGGCCGGAGCATGGGCTTGTTTCCTGCACAGATATGTTAACAACCAGGCCTGCGATGCCTGATTTTTGTCCCCTGTTGCGCAAGATGTGATGGGAGGGGCATGATCGTAGACTGTTTTTATTGCAATTGCAGGCAAGGAGCATGCCGCATGGGCACGGAGCGTGACCGGACATGAAAGAGATCGTAGCAGTTGATATCGGCGGGACGCATGCCCGTTTCGCCATTGCCCAGGTGGACCAGGGCCGGGTTGTCACACTGGGGGAAGCCACGACCCTGAAATGTGCCGATCACGCCAGCCTTCAGCTGGCATGGGAAGCCTTTGCCAGCGTGATCGACCGCCCCCTGCCGCGTGCCGCGGGCATTGCGGTGGCCTGTCCCATCAAGGGCGATATCCTGAAGCTGACCAACAACCCGTGGGTGATCCAGCCCGCGTGGCTGCCGGTCAAGCTGGGGGTGGATGAACTGATCCTGGTCAATGATTTCGGGGCCGTGGCCCATGCGGTGGCGCAGGTGGGGGCGGACAGTCTCCAGCATATCTGCGGCCCGGACGTGCCGCTGCCCGAGGAGGGTGTGACAACCGTTGTCGGGCCGGGCACCGGGCTGGGGTCGGCCTATGTCGTGCGCCGCAAGAACGGCTATTTCGTGTGCGAGACCGAAGGCGGCCACATCGATTTTTCCCCGCTTGACCCGCTGGAGGACCGGATCCTGACCGTGCTGCGCCGGCGTTACCGCCGCGTATCGGTCGAACGCGTGGTATCCGGGCCGGGGCTGCTGAACCTGTATGAGGCGATTGCCGAAATGGGTGAGCTTTCGGTCAAGGCGCGCGATGACAAGGCATTGTGGACCATGGCGCTGGAAGGCTCCGACCCGGTGGCCGCCGCGGCACTCGAGCGTTTCTGCCTCAGCCTTGGCACGGTCGCGGGTGACCTGGCCCTGGCGCAGGGGGGCAGTGCCGTCGTGATCGCGGGCGGTCTGGGGCTGCGCCTGGCCAAGCATCTGCCCAGTTCCGGCTTTGCCGAGCGGTTCGTGGCCAAGGGCCGGTTTGAAGGCATGATGGCGGAAATGCCCGTCAAGCTGATCACCTACCCCCAGCCAGGACTGCTGGGTGCTGCCGCGGCCTTTGCCGAGGCTTATCGCTAAGAACCTGTTTGAAATAATTTATTTTTTAAAAATAATAAAAGTTTTTGGGTGTCGCCTTTTTTCAGAAAGGCGACGTTCCTTGAAGCTTTTTGAAAAAAGCTTCACCTGGAACTTTCCGGTGATTCTTGGATGTTTCCTGAATTGGCTGTTTTAGGCAGCCTTCAGGCATTCTGTCCGTATCCGTCCGGCGGTATTGTTGTCCGTGGGGCGGATACCGCAGCAGGCGTGGCGACAGGGCTTTCAGCCCTGCCACAGATGGCCGGGCATGGCATCGTACTGCCGGGTCAGGAATTCCAGCAGCACCGTGATCAGATGCGCCACGTCATGGGCATCATGCTGGGTATGGTATGCCAGTTCATGCATCGGCATATTGTTGATCATGGTGGCGATCAGGACCCGTTCGTAGCGGTTGCCAATGATTTCATGAATATATCTGTAGCGGTTGATCGACCCCATGCGTCCGTTAAGGGGGCGGCGGGACAGGCCGAGCGATGTCCGGTCCAGATGCGGGTCATCTTCCCCCATCACGCCAATACGGTAATCCGTGGCCCAGAAACGGGCCGCCGCAATATGCTGCGCATTGAGCGTGCCGATACGGTGCAGGACCTCGATGACCGTCGGCAGCGGCAGTTCGGTCGCGTGCGCCGTGTCGGGGGATGCGGGCGTGTGAACGGCAGGACTGTCAGCAGGCAAGGAGTTTGCTTTCATTTCGGCACATGGACCGTATCATCTTCGCGTTCCCCCGTGCGGGTCAATTGAAAGAGTGCCCGGCCGCGCACGCCTGCCATGAAAATATGCGCCTTCCGTATCGCTACGGTCCATAAAAGAACGGCATCACCCGGGCCGGGGTGATGCCGTTGAGGTTCCGTGAGGAAGGTTGGGAAATCGACGGTTGGAAAGCTGTCGGGTAACCCACGGGTTGTGTTGTTGATAATAATAATTATTATCATTTTCAAGGAAAAAATGATATCCACTTCAGTGACATGCGGTGGACCCGATCCTGAAAACGTGGTGCCATGGCCATAATGACAAAAGCAGGCAGGGAACAGCATGGCCATTACACCGCTTGAAGTTGCCGCACGGCGCGCCGGGGGGCGGCGTGGGGCGGACATCCTGCTGGAAATTCTGGAAAGTGAAGGGGTCCGCTACATCTTCGGCAATCCCGGCACGACGGAACTGCCGCTGATCGATGCCCTCCAGCGCCGGCCGGACCTGAAATATATCCTGGCCCTGCAGGAAGCGAGCGTGGTGGCCATGGCCGATGGCTATGCCCAGGCGGCGGGACGGCCCGGTTTCCTGAACCTGCATACGGCGGGCGGTCTGGGTCACGGCATGGGCAACCTGCTCAATGCCAGTGTTTCCCAGACGCCACTTGTCGTGACGGCGGGACAGCAGGATTCCCGGCACACGATTTCCGACCCGCTTCTGTTTGGTGATCTGGTCAGCATTGCCACCCCCGCCGTCAAATGGGCGCAGGAAGTGCTGCATGCCGACCAGTTGCCGGTGCTGGTGCGCCGTGCCTTCAACGATTCGATGGCCGCGCCGTCCGGCCCGGTCTTTCTCTCGCTGCCCATGGATGTGATGGAGGAAGCCAGTGATGTCGATATCGGGTTCCCGTCCGTCATCAACCGGGACTCGATAGCAGGCGGCCTGCCGGAACTGGCGCGGGCGCTGGCCACCATCACGCCGGGGCGGCTGGCCATCATTGCGGGCGATGAGGTGCATGGTGCGAACGCGGCGGCACAGGTCGCGGCGGTGGCTGAAGTGCTGGGGGCGCCGGTTTATGGCGCGTCATGGCCGTCGCGCATACCCTTTGCCACGTCGTGCCCGCTATGGGCGGGCAACATGCCCACGCGCGCAACCGACATCGCCCGCCGTCTGGCGGATTATGATGCGATCTTTGCGCTGGGTGGCAAATCGCTGATCACCATCCTGTATTCCGAAGGTTCCCCCGTGCCGCCGGGATGCGCGGTCTATCAGGTCTCGGCCGATGCGCGTGATCTGGGCCGTACGTTCCAGACCCCGCTTTCGCTCGTGGGTAACATCCGTGCCTCGCTTGAGGCACTGCTGCCCCTGCTGGTGCAGGAAACCCGACCCCGGCAGGCGGCCTTCACGGCGGCGCGTGACCGGGTTGTGGCCGCCCGCGCGGCGCGGCAGGAGCAGGCATGTGAACTGGTTGCCCGCCATCGCCATGATCCGGTCGTCGCACCCTGCGTCGCGGCCTATGAGGCGGTGCGGGCCATCGGCCCCGCTGTTGCGATTGTGGATGAGGCGATTGCCACATCCTCCTATACCCGCATGTTCCTCGATAGTGACTGGGCCGCGCAGTACTCCTTCCTGCGCGGGGGGGCGCTGGGCTGGGGCATGCCCGCCGCGGTCGGGGCATCGCTGGGGCTGGGGCGTGAGCCAGTGGTCTGCCTGGTGGGCGACGGTGCGGCGCTCTACTCCCCCCAGGCGCTGTGGACCGCCGCGCATGAGCAGTTGCCGGTGACTTTCGTGGTGATGAATAATCGCGAATATAATGTGCTCAAGGGCTTCATGCGCGGACAGACACATTATGTCTCGGCACGGGAAGGCAATTTCCTGGCCATGGACCTGCGTGACCCCCCCATCGACTATCAGGCCATGGCAATGTCCTATGGGCTGGATTCCCGCCTTGTGACACGGGCAGACGACATCGCCCCCGTCATCGAGGCCGCCATGGCTTCGGGCCGTCCCAATCTGGTGGAAATCGTGATCAGTACGGTTGTATGAAGCCGTTGCGCCCAGTCCTGACGGCTATCCGAAAAGCCAGTCGGGACGGTATCCCGAACGCATATGAAAGTTTTTGGTGAAGCGTTTTCCAGAAAGATTCGGGAGGCGTCGCCTTCTTGAAAAAAGGCGACATCCGGAAAAATTTTTCTGTTTTAAAGCAGTCTGTTAATGGATGGGGAAGGTGCAGCGGGCGGGCGCGGTTTCAACCCGTTCACCGCCCGGGTCCACACGCAGGGTCAGTCGCATCACGGCCGCAGCCAGATGCGCGCCGGTGGTGTGCATGGTGGTCTTGATATCCACACCATGGTTGTTGTCCAGTACCGCCACGTTACGGCCACGGGCAATGGTCGCTTCCGCCCGGACGGACCAGTAGGTCCCGTTGATGTCCGACAGGCGGGCCAGATTGTACACCGTTCCTTCGCCGCGCAGCCTGCTGTAACCGATTCCGACCGCGCCACCGCCACTGATCCTGACGGGATAGGAATGTCCGCCAAAATAAAGGCGCCCTTTCCCCCAGGAATATCCTCCCGCCAGCGCGACATCGCGCAGGCCGAAGCACAGCTTGGCGGTTGGCTGTCCCAGTGCGTCATCCGCTGCCCGTGCGGAGGGGGCGGCCAGTAGCCCAACGGCAAGAAGGAAAGGGGCGGAAAGGCGGACTGGGCGCACGGTGTGTTCCTGACAATATGCCGCGTATAAAGGCGCATATGTGAAATAAGGGGCAATCCGGCATGCTTGACCGGCTGCGTCCTTTGTATTTCAGTCCATTACAATCAAAAGGCAACCCCCTGTCCGTCCGGTCGGGTACCCACGGGCCGACAATGGGGTGGAAGGACCCTGGTCAATGCAGCCTTCTCCTGTTTCCATGGATTATGATCATCCGGCCTGTCGGGCCATCGGGCGCAAGATTCGGGCGCAGGCCCCCTTTGTTTATGGATTGACCAACTATGTCGCGGCAACCCTGAGCGCCAACGTGCTTCTGGCGGTGGGGGCCGCACCCGCCATTGGCGCGGCACCCGGCTGGGCCAGCGGTTTTGGCGCCCGGGCCGGTGCGGTGTGGATCAATGCGGCGGGGCTGATCAACGGCAGCATGGCGGCGATGCAGGCTGCCGTCGCGGCGGCCAACGCCAGTCAGGTGCCGTGGGTGCTGGACCCCGTGGCCATGGGCGCGGGGGTTGCGGAATATGACGCCCTTGTCCGGCAGCTTGCAGGCAGTGGTCCTGCTGTCATCCGGGGGAATGCCAGTGAAATCATGGCGCTGGCAGGGGGCGCCAGTACGGCGCGCGGGGTGGAAACCACGGTCACGATCGCGCAGGCCGTGCCGCTGGGGCGGGTGCTGGCGCGTGAGCGTAACGCGATCGTGGCCATAAGCGGGGAGGAAGACCATATCCTTGCCCCCGATGGCCAGATGGTTGTCGTGCCCGGGGGGCATCGCCTTCTGACCGCCGTTACGGGGGCCGGGTGCGCGCTGGGCGGGTTGATCGCGGCGGCCCTTGCCGTAACGCAGGCCGGGCCGGAGCGTCCTGTCGCGGTCGTGGCGGTCCATGCCCTGTATGCCCGCGCCGCCGAAATGGCGGCCCGCAACGCACAGGGCACGGCATCTTTCGCTATGGGGTTTGTCGATGCCCTGTCACGTCTGCAGCAGACGGCAGGGTGACTGGTCCGCTACGGGGCAGCCGTCTGAAAAATCCTGTCCGCAAAGGGGTCAGGAAACATCCGCCATAAGGGAAACATGGGCGGCGATGATCTTCCAGCCATCGGGCGTGCGGATCCATGTCTGGCTCTGCCGACCGATGCGCGTGCCGCCGTGACGGCGGAATTCCAGATCAACCGTTCCCATATCGGTCCCGATGGTGGTGATATGGCGGCGCAGGACATCACGCGGCGGCGAACCGCCCGGACGGTTACGGCGGAAGGCGGCTATTTCGTCAAATCCGTACAGCATCTCTCCCACGCCATACCGCACGGTTTCCGGTCCCTGGTAAAACAGGGCATCAAGGACGGGTATGTCGTTGCTGCCCAGTGCGGTCTCATAACGGTCGGATACGGCGGCAAGCTCCGCCACGATGTCTGGACGATTGAGTTCTGGCGGCATGGTCGTTCCTACGGGAAGGCTAGGGTTATGCAGGTCTGGAGGATACCGTCGTGCGGGGGGCCTCATCCATCACATTTATAACCGCTTCATCCGAAATGGATACAACCTCGGAAGGCGGGCGATGTGCGGCCGCATCGGTCTTGCGGGCCAGATCGTTGGTGACGGCCTTCAGTTCGCCAACTTCGGCACGCACGTCATTCAGGATCTCGATCAGCGCCGCATGGTCTTCCGCCGCGCGCTGGTCCGTGCCGCGGCTCAGGACCGCATTGCCAACCATAAGGGCAGGCAGGGCCACAAGCTGGATGCAGTTGCTGATATAGAGCAGCGTATTCTGCCAGGCAGGGGCTGCCAGCGGGATGAGGGAAAAGACAAGAAAGGCGTAGACGCACCAGATGCTCCCGAAAATGATCGTCATGCGGACGGCTACGTGATCATTGACCTGTTGGATCAGGGCGGATGGTTTGGGTGATCGGGACATGGGTTCCAGCCTGTTTCTATGTCTACATGGGGTTCCGCCTATATGTCTCAAAACATGTCGGCTTGCGTCCACCGGGAGTTAGATAGGATTTATGCCGGGAAAGGGGAAAATGGCGTCTCCATTCACGGAATCCGGCACGCCATCGGTTCTGGCCGATATTGCAGTGAAGGCTGCCATGGTCCCGGAAGGGCGGTAGAGCAGGGTTTTTCAGGCTTCTGGATCATGGCGCGTGAAATTTTTTTCCAATGATGTGTATTTTCTGATTGACGGTTTTGAGGGTGGGACCTATATCCGCACTCACCGGCGGCGCTGAGGGAAACTTCTTGAGGTTGCTGGTGAGATTTGCTAGGTTATTCGGCCCGATTGGGCTTTGGT
>NZ_NKTZ01000009.1 GCF_003207855.1 Komagataeibacter rhaeticus
GCTCGACCGCGTGCGCTTCCGCCCCATGACCCTGCCCGACCGCTTCATCGATCATAACACCCAGGATGCCCAGTATATCGAGGCAGGGCTGGATGCGGCGGCCATTACCAATACCGCCCTTGAGGCGCTGGGTGTCGGAATCAGCATGACGCAGCCCTTGCTAAAGACAGCAAACGGACCGAAATCATGAACATTATGAAACATGTCCTGAAAACCACGTCGCTGGTGCTGTGCGCCAGCCTGATGGCGGCACCGGTCGTCCCTGCCGTCTTCCCCATCCATGCAGCCCATGCCGCCAGCGCATCCGATGCGCAGGTGCAGGAACCGATCAAGGCGCTTTATGCAGCGCTTGACCGCATCCAGGCCAAGGGTGCCGGCTCGTTCGAGCAGCGTTCGCAGATCCTGGCCCCGGCCATCGACCATGCCTATGACATGGAAGCCGTGCTCGCCTCCTCCATCGGCCCGCGTTACGCGACCCTGCCCGATGACCAGAAGCAGGCCCTGCTGGCCACATTCCGCCAGTTCACGATCGCCCGCTATGTTTCCAGCTTCAAGCCGGGCAGTGACGCGCGCTTCACCATCGATCCCGCCGTGACCGCATCCCCCGTTGGCAATGACCGTATTGTTGTAACACGCATTGGCTCGTCCGATGACGCCAATGGCACCGAAATCAATTACGTGATGCGTTCGGGCGCCCGGGGCTGGCAGATCGTGGATGTGCTGCTCAATGCCCATATCAGCCAGGTCGCGGCCCAGCGGGCCGATTTCAGTTCGGCCCTGTCTGGCGGCAATGTGCAAAAACTGACAAATCTGCTACAGAAAAAAATCAAGACGTTCTCGGAAGAGTGATCGCACCCCTCCCTTACGCCTTTTTCTGATTCGCTCCATACGCGGGACCTTGCCGGAAAGATAATGTCTGTTTTCAACGCTCTTGTTTCACCCGCCGGACTGGCCGCGACCGTTGCGGCCGCCGGGTGCATGCAGGCAGCGCTTGGCACCGTTCTGGTCTCGCGTTTCCGCTGGCAGGAAAAGCGGGTGGACCGGCAGGTGCCCATGCCACCCGTGTCCGTGCTCAAGCCGCTGCATGGGGATGAACCCCTGCTGGAAGAGGCGCTCGAAAGCTTCTGCACGCAGGACTATCCCCAGATGCAGATCGTCTTTGGCGTCCAGTCGGAAGATGATGCGGCCATTCCCATCGTGCGCCGCCTGATGGAGCGGCATCCGGCGGTGGACATGGAACTGGTGGTCGACTCCACCTTTCACGGGGTCAACCGCAAGATCGGCAACCTGATCAACATCATGCGCAGCGTGAAGCATGATGTGCTGGTCATCTCCGATTCGGACATCCATGTGGCGCCCGACTACCTGCGCCATGTGGTGGGCGCGCTGGTCCCCGCCGATGTGGGGCTGGTCACCACGCTCTATGCGGGGCTGCCCGCTTCCCCCACGGTGCCGCGCCTGCTGGCGGCATGCCAGATCAACCACAACTTCCTGCCCGGTGTCATGCTGTCGCGCTATCTGGGGCGGCAGGACTGCCTGGGGGCGACCATGGCGCTGCGCCGCTCCATGCTTGAGGCGATAGGCGGACTGGAAGCCCTGGTGCCCCATGTTGCCGATGATGCGATGCTGGGTCGCTATGTGCGCGAGCGTGGCAAGGACATTGCCATTGCCGCGTGCATGACATGGACCACGGTGGGTGAGACCTCGATGCGCGAGGTACTGGCGCATGAACTGCGCTGGGGCCGGACGGTCAAGACGCTGGAACCGGCGGGCTATGCCGCCTCCGCCATCCAGCTGCCACTGTTCTGGGCCAGTGTCGCGGTGCTCCTGGCCCCGCATGCCGCGTGGACGTGGTTCTTCTTTGCCGGGACATGGGCATGGCGGGGCGTATGCTCCTTCATACTGGACCGGACGCTGGCGCAACGCAGCCTGCTGCCGCTGCTGCTGCTGCCACTGCGCGACTGGATATCGGCCGCGATCATGGTGGGCAGCGTGACCGGCACCCGGGTTGCTTGGCGCGGGCAGACCATGCATGTCACGCCCCATTCGGTCATGACATCACGCTCACAGCCGGCATCACCCCGTGACTGACCCCCCATGGGCAGGCTGGGCCTGCTTTGAAAAACCAACCCTGTAGTCAATAAGAACGGGTATAAGGGAACCCCGTTTCCCCGCCAGAACCCGAGGATATGCGTAGCATGATGAAAACCCTGTTTCTCCAGCCGCCTTCGTTTGACGGATTCGACGGTGGGGCCGGCTCCCGCTATCAGGCCAAGCGGGAAATCAAGTCGTTCTGGTACCCCACATGGCTGGCGCAGCCCGCCGCCATGGTGGAAGGCAGCCGCCTGATTGATGCGCCGCCCGCGCGCATGGGCATGGAACCGATCCTGGAAGACGTGCGCAACCGCGACCTCGTCATCATGCATACCTCCACCCCGTCCTTCGCCTCGGACGTGCGGGTGGCGCAGATGATCAAGGACGCCAATCCCAAGGTCAAGATCGGCATGGTGGGCGCCAAGGTTGCCGTCCAGCCCGAGGAAAGCCTGCTCAACGCCCCGCCGGTGGACTTCGTGGCGCGCAACGAGTTCGACTTCACCATCAAGGAAATGGCCGAAGGCCGCGACTGGAAGGATGTCGATGGCATCTCCTGGCGCGACGGGGACGGCAAGATCGTCCATAACCGCGACCGCGCCATGATCGAGGACATGGACAGCCTGCCGTTCGTGACCGAGGTGTACAAGCGTGACCTGAAGATCGAGGATTACTTCATCGGTTACCTGATGCACCCCTACATCTCGATCTATACCGGCCGTGGCTGCAAGTCGCGCTGCACCTTCTGCCTGTGGCCGCAGACGGTGGGTGGCCACCACTACCGCACCCGCAGCCCCGAGCATGTGGCGGCCGAGATCCGTCTGGCGAAGCAGTATTTCCCGCAGGTGAAGGAATTCTTCTTCGACGACGATACCTTCACCGATGACCTGCCGCGTGCCGAAGCGATTGCCAGGGAACTGGGCAAGCTGGGTGTGACGTGGTCGTGCAACGCCAAGGCCAATGTGCCGCGCAAGACGCTGGAAGTGCTCAAGGCCAACGGCCTGCGCCTGCTGCTGGTGGGCTACGAGAGCGGCAACCAGCAGATCCTGCACAACATCAAGAAGGGCATGCGTGTCGAGACGGCGCGCGAGTTCACCAAGAACTGCCACGAGCTGGGCATCAAGATCCACGGCACCTTCATCCTCGGCCTGCCGGGCGAGACGAAGGAAACCATTCAGGAAACCATCCGCTTCGCCACCGAGATCAACCCGCACACCCTGCAGGTCTCGCTGGCGGCACCCTATCCCGGCACGTTCCTGCACAAGCAGGCGACCGAGAATGGCTGGCTGGATGAGAAGAACGCCGAACTGATCGATGATAACGGCGTGCAGATTGCGCCCCTGCACTACCCGCATCTGTCGCACACCGAAATCTTCCAGAGCGTGGAAGAGTTCTACCGGAAGTTCTACTTCCGCGCGCCCAAGATCGCCTCGATCCTGAACGAGATGGTCCGCAGCCCGCAGATGATGAAGCGCCGCCTGCGCGAAGGGGTGGAATTCTTCCAGTTCCTGCGCGAACGTCGCGCCGCCTGATCAGGCTGCCTGCGATTGCCCCATGCCGGGACCTTCGGGTTCCGGCATTTCTTTTTTCATGCCACCCGGTTTTCCATCATGAAGCGTGTCATCATATCCGCCGATGATTTCGGCCTGTCCGAAGAAGTGAACGAGGCGATCGAGATCGCGCATCGGGACGGATTGCTGTCAACCGCGAGCCTGATGGTCTCCGGCCCCGCCGCCACCGATGCCGTGCGCCGGGCAAAAAAACTGCCGGACCTGCGGGTGGGGCTGCATCTGGTTGCGATCGAAGGGCCGGCCACCCTGCCGCCAGCCGATATTCCGCTTCTGGTGCCGCAGGACGGGCAGTTCCCCTCCGACCAGCTGAAGCTGGGCGTGGAGTATTTCTTCCGCCCCGCCGTGCGCCGGGAACTGGCCGCCGAGATCGAGGCCCAGTTCCGGGCCTTCACCGCAACCGGGCTGGCGCTGGACCACGCCAACGCGCACAAGCACATGCACCTGCACCCCACCGTGGGACGGTACATGATTGAAAGCGGGCTGCGCCACGGCCTGCGCGCGATCCGTGTGCCGCTGGAACCGCCCCAGCCGCTCTATGCGGCGGGCACCTATGCCGATATGCTGGGTGATGCCGCGCTGCGGCGCTGGACCGGCCTGCTGCGCCACCAGGCGCACAAGGCGGGGCTTGTCACCAATGACTGGTGCTTCGGGCTGGCATGGAGCGGGCATATGACGACCGAGCGCGTCTCCGCACTGGCCGCCCACCTGCCCGATGGCCTGTCGGAAATCTACTTCCACCCGGCCACGGCCAAGAACAAACTCCTGCAGCGGCTCATGCCCACATACGAGCACGAAGCCGAGCTGCGCACGCTATGCGCCCCCGGTTTCCGTTCGGGGCTTGCCCATGCGGGGGCAACCCCCACAACATGGACGGATGTGGCCCGCGCGCGCTGACGGGCCACCACCGCGCCGTAACTTATCAGCCCAGGTTGGCCTGAACCCATGCCTTGAGCTGGCTCTTGGGCACGGCACCCGACTGCTTGGCCACCGGCTTGCCATCGCGGAAGAGGATCAGCGTGGGAATGCTCTGCACGGCGTATTCGTTAGGGGCGCGCAGGTTATCGTCAATATTGACCTTGGCCACGGTCATCCTGCCCTTGAACTCCGCGCCAATTTCATCCAGCGCCGGGGCGATCATCTTGCACGGGCCGCACCATTCCGCCCAGAAATCAACCAGTACCGGCTCCTTGGAGTCCAGCACCAGGGACTTGAACTGGTCATCGCTGACAGCAATCGTATTTTCGCTCATCACTTGAAAACTCCTCTCTGGCGGTGGGGTGACCGCCCGTGTCGTGCTGACATGGCCATGCCGGGGCGTGGGGTCAAGCCTGCATGGCATCCTTCATGTCGGGTGCATACCTGTCCAGCAGCGTAGCGGGCAGGATGTCAACCCGCACGCCCTCCGTCCAGACCAGCGCGCACACGACCTGCCTGCCCGGATAGACCCCGCGCAGCAGCGCCCGGTAGGCCGCCATCTGCCGCAGGTACAGCACCGGCGTCCTGTCAATGCTTTGGGGGGGGTGGCGGTTCGTCTTGAAATCACACACGGTAACCGTACCGGCATCCACCGCCATGCGGTCCACCTGCCCCACGATCACCTGCTGGCCGACAACACCCGCAAGCGGCTGTTCCGCGCGGCTGCCGGGGGCAAACAGGGCGGCAAGCGCCGGCTGGTCCATCACCGCCAGCACCTGCGCCACCAGTTCACCCCGCTGCGCGGGCGCAAGTCCTGCCGCCGGGCGGGCCAGCCACGCATCGGCCAGTTCCGCCCGCCGGGATACGGGACAGTCGGGCAGGTACTGCAGCAGGGCATGGACCAGCTGCCCACGCTGCAACGCGCGCGCACGACTGGCCTCCCTGTCCGCCCGGGCGCGTACGGTGCTGGCGGCTGCAAGCGGCGAGCGCACGGCGGGCTGCGGGCCAAGGGCCACGTCATCGGGCCGGCTGGGGGCCAGCGGGCGGGCCAGCGGGCCTTCCGCAACCGGCATGACAGGCCGCCAGAGCGGGGCATGGCCCATCCAGTCCGGCAGGGGGACAGACCTGTCAGGCGCATGGTCGGCACAGGGGGATGGGGCAGCGGGGAGGGAAGACGCGCGCGCTTCCTCCAGAACCAGGGTTTCCCCCTCCCAGCCCAGATCAAAGGGCTGCGCGGTTGCCCCCGCACTCTCGAAACCCTGCCGGCACAGGTCGTACCAGCAGCCATCGGGCACGCCCCTTCCGGGTTCCCATCCGCATATCACCAGCCGGTCGCTGGCCCGGGTCAGGGCGACATAGAGCAGGCGGTTATATTCCTCCGCCGCATTCAGGCGGATCTGTTCCTGCAGGCCCGCCGTCACATCCGTGGCCAGTTCGCGCCGGGGTACCCAGACCGGTATGTGCAGACCCGTCACGTCGTCGGCTGCCCACAGGATATTGGTGTCGGAACGCGGGGTGGCAATGGTGTCGGGCAGGATGACAAGCCGCGCCTGCAACCCCTTGGCCCCATGCGCGGTCATGACACGCACCATGTTGGCGGAGGCATCAGGCTCGTGGCGCACGGTCTCATCCGATGCGTTGAGCCAGTGCAGGAACCCCTGCAGGGAAATGGCATGCGCTTCCTCAAAGCGCAGGGCGGCGGAGAGCAGTTCGTCAACCGGTTCCACCGCCTCCGGCCCCAGGCGTGCCAGCAGGCGCGCACGCCCCCCCAGCGGGCCAAGCGCTTCGGCCAGCAGCTGGTAGGGGGTGGCGTAATCCACCTGCCGGAACAGGGTATTGAGGATATGCCACGCGGCGGCCCAGTCAGGCCGTTCGGCATGCCGCGCGCGCAGCACCGCCCACAGTGGCTGGCCATTGCGCCCGGTGGCGAGCGGCATGAGCGAATCGTCATCCAGGCCGCCAATGGGGGATGTCAGGACACAGGCCAGCGTCAGGTCATCCTGCGGCAGCAGCAGGGCCGCGCACAGCGCCATGAGGTCACGCACCGCAAGCTGGTCGGTCAGCACAGTGCGCACCAGGGTGGCCACCGGCACGTCGTGGGTTTTCAGCGCGCGGATCAGCGCGCGGGCAAAGGCGGACCGGCGGGGGACAAGGATCAGCACGTCACCGGGCGCAAGTGCCGCCTCCCCCGGCGCGGGTGCCTTGCGCAGCTGTGTCGCGATCCAGCCCGCCAGCGTGTCGGCCAGGCGCTGCTGGGCGGTGGACTGGCCCGCATTATGGCGCGGCGCCATCCATGGGCTGACATCCATCCCGCTGGCTTCCACCGGCACGGGGGGCCATATCTCCACACGTCCGCCCTGCCCCGGCCGGGCGGTGACATGGGCGGGAATTCCGCCTTCCGGCTCCACCACGCCACGGGCGGCGGCGGGATTGGCGAATACGCTGTCCACCAGCTTCAGCACGGGTGCTGTGGAACGGAAGGAAACGGTCAGCGCCGGTTCACGCCACAGCGCCTGCGCGGCCCCCGCGCGCCTGCGGAAGCGCTGCCGCCAGGCGCGAAAAGCCTCCGGATCGGCCCCCTGGAAGGAATAGATCGACTGCTTGTAATCCCCCACCGCGAAGATGGTGCGCGGGCAGCCTTCATCATCATGCGTGCCTTCGCCCGCGAAGAATTCGGCGGTCAGGCCACCGGCAATGGCCCACTGGTCGGGCGAGGTATCCTGCACCTCGTCCAGCAGCAGGTGGTCAATGCCGCCATCAAGCTTGTACAGCACCCATGCCGCACCCGGATCATCAAGAAGCTGGAGCGTGCGGTCGATCAGGTCGTCATAATCGACCATGCCCTGCGCGCTCTTGCGCGTGGCATAGCGTTCCAGCACCGGCTGGGCCACGGACAGCAGGGCGCAGGTCAGTTCGAACACCGTGATGGCACGCAACTGCCGGTCGATGCCGATCACCCGCGCGGCTTCCGCCCCAAGCTGGCCAACAAGGCCAGAACACTCGGCTGCCAGCTTGATGTTCAGGCCACCCCGCTGGCGGGGTTCGCCCTTCTGCGTCAGCAGGCTGCTCCGCCATGTGGGCCAGTCCGCCGCACGGGCTGCCGTATCCTGCCCCAGCCATGCCAGCATGGTTTCGGCCAGCGCCCGCGCCGTGGGGGCGCCTTTGTGCACGACAAGCCGCAGGCCGTCCCGCAGGGCGTCCTCATCGGGAATCGTGGCGCAGGCCCTGCACAGCACATCCTCCGCGCTGCGGCCACTGATGCCCAGCAGGCGCATGAGTGCCGCTTCCACCGTGGCGGGATCGGCCTGCCAGCGCCGCGCCACGGGCAGGATGCGGCGCGACTGGGCCTGCAGGCGGCCGATCAGGGTGGTGAACTCCCCCACCCCGATCTGGGCCGCCAGCGTGGACACGGCCGGGCCACCCTGCCCCACCACATCCTCCACCGCCGCGCGCTGGGCCAGACGGGCATCGGTTTCCTCGATCAGGGTGAAATGCGGGCTGATCGCGGCCTCGATGGGGAAACGCCGCAGCAGCGACTGACAGAAGGCATGGATGGTACCGATGCGCATGCCGCCGGGCAGGTCCAGCACGCGGGCAAACAGTTCACGCGCCACGCGGCGGGTCTCCACCCCGGTGGGTACGGACAGGCGCGCAAGCTCCCGGTCCAGATCCGCATCGGGCAGCATGACCCACTGGCCCAGCCGGTTCTGCAGGCGGATCGACATTTCCGCCGCCGCCGCCTTGGTAAAGGTCAGGCACAGGATGCGCGCGGGGTCGCTGCCGGGCACGCGGGTCATCACCCCGTCCCGGTCCGGCACGTCGCGCGGCAGCATGAGGCGCAGCAGCCGGTCGACCAGAAGCTTGGTCTTGCCACTGCCCGCCGAGGCCGAGACGAAAACCGACGCCTGCGGGTCCGACGCCTGCGCCTGGCTGCGATTGGCAAGGCCGATGGCGTCCGCCCTGCCTTCCCCCTTCGTGACGGGGCGGTTCATCCTGCCGTCTCCTCACGCGCGGCACTCCATTCCGCCACCCGGGCCAGATGGGCATAATCGGCGAAACGCGGTTCCTCACCGGGCCAGGGATGGGACAGATAGGGCTGTTCCGGGCTGTCATAGGCCGCGACCAGATCATGCAGCCCCTGCCGGCAGTGCGCGATCAGGTCACTCAGTTCCGTGCCGCGCGCGACATCCAGCACCTGTGCCGGAACATGGCCGCCGGTCAGCCGCCAGTACACCAGTTCCGCTACCCTGCCCGCCACGGGGGGCGGGAAGCCGCCGCTCTCGATCATCGCCGCCTCCAGCACCAGCTGGGACTGCCAGCCCTCGATCACGCTGCGCCGGGCGGGCAGGGTGCCGGTCTTGTAATCGAACAGGCTCAGCGCGCCATCCCCGTGCAGGTCGATCCGGTCGGCCCGCCCGCGCAAGGTGAACGCGCCACCGGGCAGGTCGTCCAGCCGCATGGTCCCACCCTGCTCCGTCAGCACCGTGCAGGGGGCGCCGGTGGCGCGGCGGGCCTGTTCGGTCCGGGCGCACCATGTGGCAATACGCTCCAGCCGGGGTGCCCACCACGCCGCCAGCGCGGGGCGCAGGCCCGCCTCACGCAGTACATCGGCAAAGACAGCCTGCATCCGTACCGCGCCATCGGCCGGCCAGTCGGCGGGATGGGCGCGGAACCACCTGTCCAGAGCCGCATGCACGATCTGGCCGTAATCGGCGGCATCGGCCAGTTCCTCCAGATCCGCCAGCCGGTTCAGCTTCAGTATGCGGCGGGCATAGATGGCATAGGGGTCGCGCATCCATGTCTCGATCTCGGTCACCGACAGGCTGCGCGGGCGCAGGCCCACCGCCGGGCGCGGCCGCGGGGGGGCAACCGGCATGGGCACGCCCGCGGGCCGGTCCAGCCCCTCCAGCCAGCGCAGGGCGGGGTGCGCGGGCAGGCCGTGGCCATGCCCCGCCAGATAGGCATCCAGCCGCACCAGCCAGCGCGCGGGCACCGTGGGCGCGCCCTGCCGCCGGCCGGCTACCGACAGCACGACCCGTGGGGCGGCGCAGGCGCAGGAGACGAAATCATGCGCGGCCTGACCGATCACCCATTCCGGCGCGGGCAGGCCCACACGGGTGCGCATGGGGCGGCTCATCCATGGCCCCGGATCGGTGGCGGGTGGCCACACGGTTTCCACCAGTCCCCCCAGCACGATGGTATCCGCCGTCTGCAGCCGTGCTTCCAGCAGGCCCCATATGAACACACGCGGGTGCACCGCCCCCGCCCGCCCGCGCACGGCGCGCCGCCCCTGCACGGTCATACCCGCGAGCGAGGACGCCAGCAGCCCGTCCAGCGTGCCCAGACGGGCATCGGGCAGCACATCGCACCAGGCCAGCATCGCGCTCATGTGCTGGCCCAGCGCGTTGCCTTCCTCGCCTGCCCACAGGCGTTCGGCGCCATCGGCGCTGCCGGTCGTGGCCAGGTCCTGCGCAACCTCGATCAGGGCGGCCAGCAGGGTGGGAACCGGCACCGGCGTGCTGACCGGCAGGGCCAGCAGCGGGCCGAAGGCCGCTTCCAGCCGGTTCAGGAAGGCGTTGATTTCCTCCGGTGCGTCGGGGGCATCGGCCAGCGCGCCATGGGGATCATCCGCCGCCCGCGCCAGCGCGCGCCGCAGCCCCGCAATGCCGGGGGGCGGTGCCGGGCCACGCAGGACCAGCCGTTCAAGCTGGCGGGCGCTGGCGCGGCAGTTACCCGGTGAAAGACCACACGCCGCCAGCGGGTGCTTGATGACGGAAAGCAGCGCCACGGGCGAAAGCCCGCCATCCACCGCCTGCACGATCAGGCGCAGGAACGCGGTCTGCGGTATGGTGAGCAGGCTTTCCCCCGCGCTGTCATCGGCAATGACGCCCCAGCGCACCAGTTCCGTCGCCACCCGCCCGGCCAGCGCCCGGTCGGGCGTGACGAGGGCCGCGCGCCTGCCGGGCTGCTCCAGCACCTGACGCAGGACCATGGCGATGGCGGCGGCTTCCTCCTGCTGGTCGGCGCTGCGCAGCACCGACAGGCCATCGGCCGCCACCGGCGCATCGGGCGCGCGCCACTGTTCCAGCGCATGGGCAGGCAGCAGCGCGCGCGCCAGCAGCCCCGCCCGCGCGGCCGGGCTGGTGGCGGTACTGCCCGGTGGCAGGCTGTCCCACTGTTCCATGCCATCACGCGCAATCCCCAGTTCGGCCAGCATGCGGGCCGTACCGGCCTGGGGATGGTCGGGAGGCAGGTGTTCCCACACCGCCTGCGCGCATGTCGTGTCCACACCGGGCAGCACCAGCAGCCCGTCGGGCACGGACAGCACGGCGCGCAGCATGGCGATGGTCGAAGGCACGGCATCGGCAAAGCCTACGGCCCATATGGGGGTACCGGGCGCGGGCGGCTCGCGTTCCCAGCGCGCGGCCTGCGCGTGCAGCAGGGCGGTCTGCCGGGCAACAGGGTTCATCACCCCCTGTTCTTCCAGCCATGAGGGCCACACGCTGGTCACGATGGACAGGAAGCGCAGTGTCTGGTGCCAGTGCTGGGCAAAATCCCCTTCCGCCGCATGCGGCAGGCGCGTGCGCAGGTCACATTCCGCCCATTCCGCCTCATCCATCAGGTCCGCCAGCGCGCGCGCCAGCGGCCATGCCTGGTCCACGCCCTGCACATCGCCAAACGCCTTTCCCGCCTGCATGACCAGCAGGCTCAGCGTTGCCAGCCGCCGCACCGGGTCCACCGCGGGCGGCAGGTCAAGCGCGTTCTGGCCTGACAGCGCAAGCGATGCCTCATCCAGCGCGGCAATGGGGGCGATACGGGGCAGCAGCAGCGGGCGGCCATCGACCTGGCGCATGAACGCCTCGGTCAGGGCGCGGGCGGCGCGGCGGCTGGGCAGCAGGATCAAGCCGGTGCCACACTCCCGCGGGTCATGCCCCGCCTGATCCAGCCAGCGCGCGGCAATCTGGTCCACAAAGGGTACATGCGGCGGCACGACGGCAACGCGGCCACGCAGGCAGGGTGCCCCCCGGCTTTCAGTCATATATCATTGTCCCGGTCCGGGTTGAGGGCGGAATGCAGCACCTGCTCGGCGGCCGTGATGTCGGCCGGGCGCGACAGGTGGAACCACAGCGAATCATGCACGATCACCCCCAGCCGGCCTGCCGCCATGGCCCGGTCCCACAGCAGGTTCATGCTGAACGCGCCCTGCGGCGCGCCATCGAACAGGGCGGGCGAGACGATCTGCACCCCGGTAAAGACATAGGGCGTGACCTCCCCCGCGCGCGGGCGGCGCGGCCTGCCATGCGCGTCAATGGCAAAGTCCCCACGCCCCACTTCCCCCACGGCCCGGGTCATGGCGCCCAGCAGCAGCATGGCGTCCATGCGGGCGGGATCAAAGGCGGCCGCCAGCCGCCGCAGGGCCGCTACCGGACCGTTGAGCCACATGCCATCGCCATTGAGCAGGAAGAACGGCCCCGACCCCAGCCTTCCCGCCCGCAGGGCGGCGGCGGCACTGCCCCCCGTTTCCAGCAGGCTGTCCTCAACCTGTTCGGTGGTATGTGGCCCGCGCCCGGCCGCAGCGCGCGTGGCAAGGGCTGCGTGAATGGCCCCGGGCTGCCAGTGGGCGTTGACCACCACTTCGGGCACGCCCGCCGCCTCCAGCCGGTCCAGCACATGATCCAGGATCGGCTGCCCCGCCACCTCCAGCAGCGGCTTGGGCATCCGTTCGCTCAGTGGCCGCATGCGCCGCCCCAGCCCCGCCGCGAAAACCATGGCAACACGCGGCATGTCCACGCTCATGACCGTTCTCCCATCCCCATATCACCTGCCTGCGCCAGCCGCGCGCCCCAGCCCTCCAGCCGGGCCACCCGCCCGCCATCCGCCGTATGCAGCAGGCGGACATGCAACGCATCCGGGGGGGCAAGCGTGCCAAGGCGGTCTGGCCATTCCACCAGGACAATGCCCTCGCACGCATCATCCCAGCCCAGTTCATGCAGGGCATCCGGCCCGTCAAGCCGCCACAGGTCGAAATGCGCGACCGCGGCCAGCGGCGCGTCATAGACCTGCACCAGTGTATAGGACGGGCTTGGCACTTCCATGTCCGGACTGCCGCACAGCGCACGCAGCAGGGCACGCGCCAGGGTGGTCTTGCCCGCGCCAAGGTCGCCTTCCAGCAGTACGGCATCCCCCGCGCGCAGCAGGGGGGCAAGCGCGTGGCCCAGCGCCTGGGTCGCCTGTGTATCGGGCAGGGGAATGTCCCGTATGGTCCTGCCGCCACCGGCCGTTGGGGAACTGTCTTGCATGGGCTGATTGTGCCCCTGCCCCACAGCCCCGCACAAGGGGGCATGCGGCAGGACATGCCGAAGGATGCGCCGGGGGTTGCGCCATTGGCGACAAAAACGCAAAACCGCAGCTGACAGGTGCCTTTGACCCGATGGATCGCAGGATGACAGAGCCGGACATGACCACCCTTCCCCCCACCCACAGCGTGGACGTTGCCATTATCGGCGCAGGCCCCGCCGGGCTGTTTGCCGCGTTTGAATGCGGCATGCTCAAGCTGCGCTGCGTCCTGATCGACGCACTCGATGCCATTGGCGGCCAGTGCACGGCGCTGTACCCCGAAAAGCCGATCTATGACATTCCCGCCCACCCCGCCATTGAAGGCGGCGCCCTGATCGACGCACTCGACCGCCAGATCGCTCCCTTTGACGTGCCCCGCCTGCTGGGCCGCCGGGTGCAGACACTGGAGGGCACGCGCGGCCATTTCCGCCTGGGCACCAGCGCGGGGGACATCATCCACGCACATGCGGTCATCATCGCGGCGGGCGCGGGCGCATTCGGCCCCAACCGCCCCCCGCTGGAGGGGCTGGAAGCGTTCGAGCGCAGCGGGGGCGTGCAGTATTTCGTCCGCCGCCGCGCCGACTTCGCGGATCGTGACGTGCTGATCGCCGGTGGCGGCGACTCGGCGGTGGACTGGGCGCTGTCCCTGCGTACGGTCGCACGCAGCGTCAGGCTGGTGCACCGGCGCGACCGCTTCCGCGCCGCCCCCGAAAGCCTGCGCCAGCTTGACGAGGCCGTGGCGGCGGGCGAGATCGAGAAGATCATCGGCTACCAGCTGCATGGGCTGCAGGGTACGGACGGGCAGCTTGCCGGCGTGGATCTGGCTACACTGGATGGCACGGTGCGCCATGTCGCCTGTGACCACCTGCTGCCCTTTTTCGGGCTGGCGACCGATCTTGGCCCCATCGCGCAATGGGGGCTGGACACGGTGCGCGGCACCATTCCCGTCACGCCCTCAAGCTGCGAAAGCAGCCTGCCCGGCATCTTCGCCGTGGGTGATGTCGCGGCCTATCCAGGCAAGCTCAAGCTGATCCTGCAGGGCTTTACCGAGGGGGCGATGGCCGCGCACGCCATCCACCCCATCGTGCACCCCGATACCGCGCTGCATTTTGAATATTCAACCAGCAAGGGCATGCCAGGCGCCTGAGGACCGGCCCCGCTTCTGTCATAACACGGATGGTTGACCATTGCGGCCACATGGCGCATCCCCCGGAGTGTTGATGACGGAAGTAAGGATGAAACTGTGAAGGTTATCGTTCTGGGCGCGGGCGTGGTGGGGGTGACCGCCGCATGGTACCTGGCAAAGGAAGGCCACGAGGTCACGGTCGTGGACCGCCAGCCCGCCGCGGCGTTTGAAACGTCCTTTGCCAATGCGGGCCAGATCTCGCCGGGGTTTTCCGCGCCATGGGCCGAGCCCGCGCTGCCGTTCAAGGTGCTGCGGTGGATGACCGGCCGCCACGCGCCCATCACCATCCGCCCGCGCCTCGACTTCGCCATGCTGCGCTGGATCGGGCAGCTGCTGGCCAACTGCAACGCGCATGATTACGGGATCAACAAGTCCCGCATGCTGCGCATCGCGCAGTACAGCCGCGACTGCCTTGATACGCTGCGCCGGGAGACGGGCATCACCTATGATGATGAACAGCGCGGCCTGATCCAGCTGTTCCGCACGCAGGCGCAGCTTGATGCCGCCAGCCGTGACATGGCGCTGCTGGATCAGGCAGGCATTGCCCATGAACTGCTGGACCGCAATGACATTGCCCGGCACGAACCCGGCCTTGCGGCAAAGCGGCATCTGTTCAGCGGCGGCCTGCGCCTGCCCGGTGACGAGTCGGGGGACTGTCACATGTTCACCCAGCGCCTGGCCCAGAAGGCGGAAGAGGAACTGGGCGTCACCTTCCATTACGAGACAACAGTCGAAGCCCTTGATGCCGCCGCCACCGAAATCCTGGGTGTGCGCACATCGCGGGGGCGGCTGACGGCCGATGCCTATGTCGTGTCCATGGGCAGCTACTCGCCGCTGCTGCTGCGGCCGCTGGGGCTTGCGCTGCCGGTCTATCCCACCAAGGGCTATTCCCTGACGCTGCCGGTCACCGATGCCGCGTGTGCCCCGCTTTCCACCGTCAATGACGCGACATACAAGGTGTCCGTCACCCGGCTGGGGGATCGTATCCGCATTGGCGGCACGGCGGAACTGACCGGCTACAACCTGCGCCTGAGCCGCGACCGGCGGGAACTGCTGGAAATGTCATTTTCCGAACTGTTTGGCGGCAGCGGCGACCTGTCTCAGGCCGCGTACTGGACCGGGCTGCGCCCGAGCACGCCCGACGGCACGCCGGTCATCGGGCCGACGGGGCGGTTTTCCAACCTGTGGCTCAATACCGGGCATGGCACGCTGGGCTGGACCATGGCCTGCGGGTCAGGCCGCGTCCTGGCGGACCGGATAAGCAACAGGCGCACCGAAATTCCCTGCCTGGACCTGTCACTGGACCGCTATGCCGGGCGCTGACGCCCCAGCCCCCGAAGGGGGCGGCCCATAATAAAAAAGCCCGGCACGAACCGGGCTTTTTTACTGGCGGCCATAACCGGCCCCCGCAGGGGGCCGGTCACGACACGGCAATGATTACTGCGCGGCCGGAGCGGCAGGCGCTTCAGTCGTTGCGGCATCCTTCTTCGCACCGTGATGGCGGCCACCGTGGTGGTGGCTGCCGCTGTGGTGCTTCTTCGCACCGGCTTCGGCGGCATCGGCGCCAGCAGCGGCGTCAGGCGCATGTTCCGGAGCGGAAACGGCCGGGGTGGTGGGTTCAGCCGTCTGCGCCATGACGGGGGCGGCAACGCCCATGACGGCAACAGCGGACATGGCTGCGAGAAAACGACGGGGGGAAACGATCATATAAAAATACTCCACAGACCGGGACTTCTCATCCCAATATGTCTATCAGGGGGCGAATCGCCAGACCCGAACCGACCCCCATGCTGTAACATGCCGCAGGAGGGTCGTCTCGAATTAAAATTTCTAAATTTATGGAAAGCATCATCTACTTGCCGCAAGGGGACCACAATCTCAAGAACTGAAACATTACTAAAGATTGCAGCCCTTCCCTCAGGGCAGGGAATCAGTCAACCGTGCCCGAACGTTCGCGCTTCTTGCGCTCGTGCGGGTCAAGGTAGCGCTTGCGGATGCGCACGGCAGAGGGCGTGACCTCAACCAGTTCATCATCCTCGATATAGGCGATGGCCTGTTCCAGGTTCATCTTGCGCGGCGGGATCAGCAGCAGGGCCTCGTCCTTGCCGGCGGCACGGATGTTGGTCAGCTTCTTTTCACGGATCGGGTTTACTTCCAGATCATTCTCACGCGAATGCTCGCCAATGATCATGCCCACGTAAACCTTCTCGCCCGCATCGACGAACAGCGTGCCACGGTCCTGCAGCGAGAACAGCGAATACTGCGTGGTCGCGCCATCTTCCGACGAGATCAGCGAGCCATTGCGACGCCCCGCGATCGGACCGACATAGGGCTGGTAGCCCGAGAACAGGCGGTTCATGATGCCCGAGCCACGCGTATCGGTCAGGAATTCACCATGATAGCCGATCAGCCCGCGTGAGGGGATCTGGAACGTCAGGCGTACCTTGCCGCCACCCGAAGGCTGCATGTCCTGCATGATGCCCTTGCGCAGCGCCATCTTTTCAACCACGACGCCCGAATACGGCTCGTCCACGTCAATCAGGACTTCCTCGAACGGCTCCTCGCGCTCGCCGGTTTCCTCATTCGTGCGGAACAGCACGCGCGGGCGGCCGATGGTCAGCTCGAAGCCTTCGCGGCGCATCTGCTCGATCAGCACGCCAAGCTGGAGTTCACCACGGCCCGCCACCTCGAACGCCTCGCTCTCGGGGCTTTCGGACACGCGGATGGCGATGTTGCCTTCGGTTTCCTTGAACAGACGGTCACGGATCTGGCGCGAGGTGACCTTCTTGCCCTCACGGCCACCCAGCGGACCGTCATTGAGGCGGAAGGTCATGGACAGCGTCGGCGGGTCAACCGGGGTGGAGGGCAGCGGTTCCCTGACTTCAAGGGCTGCGATCGTCTCGGGGATCGTCGCTTCCGACAGACCGGCCACGGCCACGATGTCACCGGCCTCGACTTCCTCGACCGGCACGCGGTCCAGCCCACGGAAGGACAGCAGCTTGGTCAGGCGCCCGGTTTCCACAACCGAGCCATCGGGGCGCAGCACATGCACCGGCATGTTCATTTTCGCCGTGCCCTGCTCAACGCGCCCGGTCAGCACGCGGCCAAGGAAGTTGTCGTTCTCCAGGATGGTGGCGACCATCGCGAACGGCGCGTCCTTGTTGACCTTCGGCGGCGGCACATGGCGCAGGATCAGGTCGAACAGCGGGGAGAGGTCCTTGCGCGGCCCGTCAATCTCCAGGTCCGCCCAGCCCTGGCGGCCCGAGGCGTACAGCATCGGGAAGTCAAGCTGCTCGTCATTCGCGCCAAGGGCCGCGAACAGGTCGAAGATCTCGTTATGCACCTCATCGGGGCGGGCATCGCCACGGTCGATCTTGTTCACGACCACGATCGGCTTCAGGCCGCGCGCCAGCGCCTTGCCCACCACGAACTTGGTCTGCGGCAGGGCGCCTTCGGCGGAATCGACCAGCACAACCGCGCCATCGACCATGCTCAGGATACGCTCGACCTCACCACCGAAATCGGCATGGCCCGGGGTGTCGATGATGTTGATGCGGGTATCCTTCCACACAACCGACGTACACTTGGCAAGGATGGTGATGCCACGCTCGCGCTCCAGGTCATTGCTGTCCATGGCGCGTTCGGCAACGTGCTGGTTGTCACGGAAGGAACCGGACTGTTTGAGAAGCTGGTCGACCAATGTGGTCTTGCCATGATCGACGTGTGCGATAATGGCGATATTGCGGATATCCATAACTGCTCTTGACCTGACTTTCCTTGGCGGATGCCATAAGGGGCGCAGCGGCACATTACGGGCGATACCCGTGCGTGCAGCGGCGGAATGGGTGGCTGCTGGGTGCGTAGATAACGGGGAAAGGCCGGGATTGCACGCGAAACTTCGCATGCACGCCCCTCATACCCGCACGATGGATGCGCGCGGGATCAGAAATCCATGTCCTGGCGCATGTTCATGAGCGGGCGCGCGCCGTAATGCGAAATCACTTCCGATGCGGCAACACTGCCCAGCCGCCCGCATTCGGCCAGCGTGCGGTCCGATGTCCACCCCGCCAGGAAACCGGCCGCATAGGCATCCCCCGCCCCGGTGGTATCCACCACCTGGGTGCGCACGCTGTCGATCACGATGCGCCTGCTGTCCTGTATGATCACGCTGCCCCGTTCGGACCGGGTCAGGACGGCGAAATGTGTCTCGGTAGAGACGCGGCGGGCCGCTTCCTCGAAATCATCGGTCTCGTACAGCGCGCAGATCTCGTCCTCGTTGGCGAACAGGATATCGACATGCCCGCGCACAAGGTCATGGAACGCCTTGCGGTGACGGTCCACGCAGAACCGGTCGGACAGGGAAAGGGCGACCTTGCGTCCCCCCTCATGCGCGATGCGTGCGGCGGTACGGAAGGCTTCCTGCGCTTCCGGCGGGTCGAACAGGTAGCCTTCCATGTACAGCACCTTGGACGCGCGCACGACATCAGCCAGCACGTCGGCCGGGCTGAAGGTGACGCAGGCCCCCAGATAGGTGTTCATGGTACGCTGCCCGTCGGGGGTTACCAGAATGATGCAGCGCGCGGTGGGGCTGTGTTCACTGGCATCCCCCTGCAGCGGGGAGGAGGGAAAATACACGCCCGCCGCCTGCATGTCGGCGGCAAAGGCACGGCCCGGCGCGTCATCGGCCACCTTGCCCAGATAGGCCACCCGCGCGCCCATGTTGGATGCCACGACACAGGTATTGGCGGCCGAACCCCCGCCCATTTCCTTTTCCCGCGTCACCTGGTGATACAGCGCCTGGGCACGCGCGGCGTCAATCAGTGTCATGCTGCCTGGCACCATGCCATTATCCTGCGGGAAGCCGGCCGCCACCGGCGCAAGGACATCAACAATCGCATTGCCCATGCCCAGCAGGTCAAAACGGCATTCCGCTGTCTGCCCCGAATTTTCCATATCCTGGCTCCTTGCCCAATCTTTCACGCAGGGATGGCGCCCGGACGCCATGAAATAACCCATTTGTTCCTACATGATGCGCCGCATCGCTATCATTGGCCGGTACGCGGCGCAACGCATGATATTTTTATGCACCGCCGTTCCCCTCAACGCCCTTGTCCGCCGGATCGGGGCAAGTATAACCGATGGAAGGGGGCTGCGGCCTGCAACCAGCCCGAAAGCGTATCTTCCAGTCCGGGGCATTCTGTGTTCCGATGCAGCATAACCAAGCGGGGTAATATTGTTTAAACGACGCAAGCCAGCAGCAACCCAGCCACCTGCTCCCACTCCGCCTCCCGCGCAGCAGCCGGGCCGTCCGGCTGCCGCCGGTGGCGCCTCCCCCTCCCCCATTCCTGCCAGCAAGGAAAACGCATCCATGGCCCGTCCCCCTTTCCCGCCCACGCCTTCCCCCGTTCCGGGTGGTGCCCCGCGCCCCGGCGCGCCCGCCGCCCCGGCAGCAGCGGCCAAGAAAGAAAATGACCGCCGCACACTGGTTGTGGGCCGGGGCATCAGCGTGCAGGGCACCATTCAGGATGCCGAGCGCCTGGTGGTGGAAGGAACGGTTGAATCCTCGCTGATCAACGCATCCGAACTGCAGATCGCGCAGGGCGGCGTGTTCAAGGGCGAAGTCGAGGTTGAGGACGCGGAACTGGCCGGCACCATCGATGGCACGCTGACGGTGCGCGGCAGCCTGACCATCCGCTCCACCGGGCGCCTGCTGGGCAAGGCCAAGTGCCGTCGCCTGAAGGTGGAAGATGGCGGCCAGGTCACCGGCCAGCTGGAAATGATCACCACCCCGGCGGCCCCTGCGGCCCCCGCGCCTGCCGCCCCCGCAGCGGCACAGCCCGCCGCCCCCCGTCCGGCCGCCGGCTGAACATCCGGTCCGCCCGGCCTTGCCGGGCGGATGAAAAAAAACGCCAGTGGCCGCAAGGCCCTGGCGTTTTTTAATGACAATGGCGTGTTACGCGCGGCGGCGGGTCAGGCCACGTTATCGCGCCGGTCGCGCAGTTTGACATAGGCAAGCTGGGCATGTTCGGCACAATACGGCTTGCCCGGCAGCGGGGTCGCCCCACAGAAGTGGAAGCCCGGCGTACCGGGATCACCCAGCGGCCAGCAGCAGGACTGGCTGCTGCGGCGGCGCGGCTCGCTGACCGGGCGCAGGGCGGCGGCGGCGGCCCGCGTGGCACGGGCCGAAGGACGGGGGGCGCGCGGTTCGGGGGGCGTTTCTTCCTGCCGTGCGGCGGCCACGGGCGGCTCAGTTGCCGTCACATCGGGCCGTGGGGCCTCCGCTGCGGCAACGGGTGCTGCCGGTTCGGGCTGCGGCGGGGCAACCGCCGGGGCAGGCGCCACGTCCGCCTTTGGCGGGGCGGGCTGGACGGGGGGCGCCGTCACGGCGGCTTCGGCCCCGGGGGCTGGCGTTACGGTCCGCGCCGCCCGGCGGATGGGCGACGGACGCGGCTTGAGGCCAAGGCGATGTGCCTTGCCCACGACCGCGTTCTTGGTAACAGACAGTTGGCGGCCGATCTCGGCAGTCGACAGACCCTGCTGCCACAGATCACGCAGGCGCGCGATCGTCTCCTCGGTCCATTCCATCGCCATCGTTCAGCACTCCTTACGCGGAATGGGGGGAAATTAGGCGCATCGCCTGTCCGGCTCAACTCCCAATGTACAGAATCTTGTGGACAGTTCTGCGCATAACCTGTTTGCAACCCCGGTAAAACGCACCGGCATGGCGCGGGATCACGCGTGGATCAGCCTGACCTTGCCCCCTTCGACCCCCATGACCAGCCGCCCGGCCTTGAGTTCGCGCGCCAGCTTGCCGAACACTTCGTTGCGCCAGCCCTGGAATGCGGGAATATCCGCCGCGTCATCCAGCGCGAAACGGTCCAGATCTTCCGATGAGGCCACCAGTTTGGGCGCCACACGATGTGTCTCGCAGCAGGCGGCCAGCAGCACCTTGAGCAGGGCAACCAGCGCGGGCGAGGGACGCTGCGCGTCCTTGGCCCGCCCCTTGGGCAGGCGCGGCAGGTCGGCGTCGGGTATGGTCAGGGCCTGGGCCACGGTTTCCAGCAGGGACTGACCACTGCGCCCCTCGGCAAAACCGCGCGAGACGCCACGGACACGGGCCAGTGCCTCGATGGAAGCGGGCATGGTCGCCGCGATTTCCATCAGGCTCTCATCCTTGAGCAGGCGCTGGCGGGGCACATTGATGCGCTGGGCCTCGCCTTCCCGCCAGGCCACGATGGCGCGCAGCACGCCCAGCATGCGGCGGTTGCTGGTGCGCGGGCGCATCTTTTCCCACAATGTCAGCGGATCGGGACGGAAGGTGGCGGGGTTGTTGAGCACATCCAGCTCGGCCGCAACCCAGTCCAGCCGGCCTTCCTTCTCCAGCTGGGCCAGCAGCTGGCCATAGACCTGGCGCAGATACGTGACATCCGCCGCCGCATACCCGATCTGGGCTGCGGAAAGCGGACGCACCGACCAGTCGGAAAAACGGTGCGACTTGTCAATCTGCACGCCCAGCAGCGACCAGACCAGATTGTCATAACCGACCTGATCACCATAGCCCGCCACCATGGCCGCGACCTGGGTATCGAACAGGGCCGCGGGCAGGCGGTCAAACAGGTGCAGGAAAATTTCCAGGTCCTGCCGCGCGGCATGGAAAACCTTGATCACGCCAGCGTCATCCAGCAGCCCCCCCAGGGAGGACAGGTCGATACCGGGCGCGGTCGTGTCGATCACCACCACATCATTTTCCCCCGCCAACTGCACCAGACAGAGTTCGGGCCAGTACGTACGTTCACGCACGAATTCGGTATCGATCGTGACAAACGGCTCACGGCGCAGTCGCGCGGTTACAGCCTCAAGCTCCGCTGTGGTGGTCACCAGCACAGGGGCGGGAAATTCGGGTCGGGATACACGTGCCATATCGTGCAGTTATCATGCCTGCCCCCTGTTGCGAAAGCTGGGAAAACCGCATGCCGCCCCCCTGTATTTCCGTTGACGCCAGCCCCGTCCATCCTGCATGAGCCATGCATCCCTATTCCCGTGCCGATGGATCGCTTCATGAACAACCCGTCCTCCCCCGATGATGGCAGCCGGCTGCTGACCCAGCTTGGCCAGAACACCGCCCAGCCCGCCAGCCCGGAAGAGGCTGAACTGGAACGCGTGCCCGCCCCCGAGCGCGGACGGCACTATGTCGTCCGCTTTACCGCGCCGGAATTCACATCGCTCTGCCCGGTTACCGGCCAGCCGGATTTCGCGCATATCGTGATTGACTACATTCCGGATGAATGGATCGTGGAAAGCAAGTCGCTGAAGCTGTTCCTGACCAGCTTCCGCAATCATGGCGCGTTTCACGAAAAATGCTCGATGCAGATCGCGCTGACACTGGTTGACCTGCTCAGGCCGGTCTGGCTGCGGATCGGGGCCTATTGGTACCCCCGTGGCGGTATGCCGATCGACGTGTTCTGGCAGACCGGCACCCCGCCCGATGGCGTATGGATCCCATCACAGGACGTGCCCGGCTATCGGGGGCGCGGCTGAGAGTTTGATCAAAAACGGTAAAATTTTATGGGTGCCGCCCTTTTTCAATAAAGGCGGCATTTCCTGAAGCGTCTTGGAAAGGGCTTCACCAGGAACGCCCTTATGATTTCAAGACCGACAAAAAAGAAAAAGCGCCCCGGATAGGGCGCTTTTTGCTTATCGGCCATTTGTGACTCCATGCCTTTGCAGGCATGAAGCACAGGGCTTCAGATGGACGAGATCGGCACGGCAGACTGTGCGGCTTCAATCTCGGCACGGGCAGACTGGATCTTGCCCATGAGGATATCCAGCGCGGGCACGTTCATCTTGTCCGCCGCCTCATAAGATTTTTCCAGACCTTCCAGCCGTGCTTCCGCATCGTCAACCGACAGGTCCTCGACCCGCAGCGCCCGGTCGGCAAGGATGGTGCAGTGGGTGGGCGCCATGTCGGCAAACCCGCCCGCCACGAAGAAGCGGTTCGTTACCGCCGCCCCTTCATAAACATCGACCACACCACCACGCAGCGTCAGCATGAGCGGCGCGTGGTCCGGCATGGCCGCGATATCGCCTTCCGTACCCGGCATGACGACCATATCGGCGTCATGCGAGAACATGACCTTCTCCGGACTGACAATCTTGACCTTAATAGACATGGTCTATCTTCCTTGCGTCAGTGGGTCGGGACTCAGGCCGATTCCTTCATTTTCTCGGCCCTGGCCACCGCTTCCTCGATCGCACCGACCATGTAGAAGGCGCCTTCGGGCAGGTCGTCATATTCACCCGCGACGATCGCCTTGAACGAACGCACGGTGTCTTCCAGCGAGACCAGCTTGCCCGGCGCACCGGTGAACACTTCGGCCACATGGAACGGCTGCGACAGGAAGCGCTGGATACGACGCGCACGCGCCACGATCAGCTTGTCATCTTCCGACAGTTCATCCATGCCCAGAATGGCAATGATGTCCTGCAGGGACTTGTAGGTCTGCAGGATGCGCTGCACGTCGCGCGCCACCTGATAGTGCTCGTCACCCACGATCTTGGGGTCCAGCGAGCGGGACGTGGAATCCAGCGGGTCAACGGCGGGGTAGATGCCCATTTCCGCAATGGAACGGTTCAGCACCGTGGTCGCGTCAAGATGAGCGAAGGTTGCAGCCGGCGCAGGGTCGGTCAGGTCATCGGCCGGCACGTAAACGGCCTGCACCGAGGTGATCGAACCCTTTTTGGTGGAGGTGATGCGCTCCTGCAGGGCACCCATTTCCGTTGCCAGCGTGGGCTGGTAGCCCACGGCGGAGGGAATACGGCCCAGCAGCGCGGACACTTCGGCACCAGCCTGCGTGAAACGGAAGATGTTATCGACGAAGAACAGGACATCCTGGCCTTCGACATCACGGAAATATTCCGCAACCGTCACACCGGACAGGGCAACGCGGGCACGCGCACCCGGCGGCTCGTTCATCTGGCCATAGACCAGCGCCACCTTGGAGCCTTCGGTCGATTCCCCATTGATCTTGATAACGCCCGCATCCTGCATTTCGTAATACAGGTCGTTACCTTCACGCGTACGTTCACCCACACCGGCGAAAACCGACACGCCGCCATGCGCCTTGGCGATGTTGTTGATCAGTTCCTGGATGATGACGGTCTTGCCCACACCGGCACCACCGAACAGACCGACCTTGCCACCCTTGAGGTACGGGCAGAGCAGATCGACCACCTTGATGCCCGTGGGCAGGATTTCGGTCGCGGCGGCCTGCTCGTCAAAGGCCGGGGCGGCACGGTGGATGGAGGAACGGCCAACGGCCTGCACCGGACCACGGTCGTCGATCGGCTCGCCGATGACGTTAAGGATACGGCCCAGCGTGCCCGGGCCAACCGGCACGGTGATCTGGGTGCCGGTGGCGGTCACTTCCACGCCACGGCTCAGGCCATCGGTGGTATCCATGGCAATGCAGCGGACTTCATGTTCGCCGATTTCCTGCGCCACTTCCAGCACCAAGGTCTGGCCGTTGAGCTGGACATGCAGTGCTTCGAGGATATGCGGCAGCGTACCCTCGAACTGCACGTCAACAACGGCGCCGCGGACCTGCGTCACACGACCAACGACATTGCTTTTCTGCGCCTGCGTGGAGACAGGAGCCTCTTGAGTTGTGGTTTCCGACATGGGACAGCTCCTGTGAGCGTGAAGATCGATCCTCAGACAGCCTGGGCGCCCGAGATGATCTCGATCAGTTCATTGGTAATATTGGTCTGACGCGTACGGTTGTACTTCAGTGTCAGCCCGTCGATGGCCTTGCCGGCATTGCGGGTCGCGTTGTCCATGGCCGTCATCCGCGCGCCGTTTTCGCCCGCCGCCGTCTCCAGCATGGTCGCATAGATCTGCACCTGCAGGTTACGCGGCAGCAGGCTGGTCAGGAGCGTGCCCTCATCCGGCTCGAATTCGTAAGCCGCGACATCCCCCGCATCGGCGTTATCGTTTTCCGGCAGCGCCAGCGGCACAAGCTGCATTTCGGTGGGCGTCTGGGTCATGACGTTGCGGAACCGGTTGTAGACCAGCGTGCACACGTCGAATTCACCCTTTTCCAGCAGGGCCGTGATCTGCTCACCCAGCTCCGTCGCGGCGGAAAAGGGGATTTCCTTGCCTGCGGCCAGATGACGGTGGTCGATGATCAGGTCGGAAAAGTCACGCGACAGGAATTCGTACGTCTTGCGCCCGACCGGCAGGATCTTGACGGTCTTGCCTTCGGCCTGGAGCTTGAGCACCAGGTTACGGGTCGTACGGTTGATATTGGAGTTAAATGCACCGGCCAGACCACGGTCGCTGGACATGGGGATGAGCAGATGCACCCTGTCCTGACCCGTTCCGGTCAGGAGTGCGGGCTGCCCGCCCTGCCCCGCCACGCTACGACCCACTTCGGCCAGCATGCGGCGCATTGCATCGGCATATGGGCGGGCCGCCGCCGCGCGGGCTTCCGCCCGACGCAGCTTTGCCGCCGCGACCATTTTCATCGCGCTGGTGATCTTGCGCGTCGATTTGACGCTACCGATCCGTGCGCGCAGTTCCTTCAGGGAAGCCATGGTTGCCCGATCTTCCTCAGTTGGCGAACTGACGGCCGAATGTCGTCAGGAAATCGTTCAGGCGGCTTTCGATATCCTTGGTCAGCTGACGCTGCGTGCGGATCGATTCCAGGATATCCTTGCCCGATGTGCGCACGTCATCCAGCAGGCGCTTTTCATAGGTCGTGACCTTGTCCACCGGAATGGCGTCAATATAGCCACGCGTGCCGGCAAACAGCACCACCACCTGTTCCTCGACCGAAAGCGGCGAGGTTTCGGGCTGCTTGAGCAGCTCGACCAGACGTGCGCCACGGGCCAGCTGCTTCTGGGTCGCCGGGTCCAGATCGGATGCGAACTGCGAGAACGCGGCCATTTCACGATACTGGGCCAGTTCCAGCTTGATCTTGCCCGCAACCTGCTTCATCGCCTTGATCTGGGCTGCCGAGCCCACACGGGACACGGAACCACCCACGTTCACGGCGGGGCGGATGCCACGGTAGAACAGGTCGGTTTCAAGGAAGACCTGACCATCGGTGATGGAGATCACGTTGGTCGGGATATAGGCGGAAACGTCACCGGCCTGGGTCTCGATCACCGGCAGGGCGGTCAGGGAACCCGCGCCGAACTTGTCGGACATCTTGGCGGCGCGTTCCAGCAGACGGGAATGCAGGTAGAACACGTCACCCGGATAGGCCTCACGTCCCGGCGGGCGGCGCAGCAGCAGCGACATCTGACGGTAGGCGACGGCCTGCTTGGACAGGTCATCATACACGATCAGGGCATGCATGCCGTTGTCGCGGAAGTATTCACCCATGGAGCAGGCGGCATACGGCGCCAGGTACTGCATCGGCGCCGGATCGGACGCGGTGGCCGCCACGACGATGGAATATTCCATCGCGCCGGTTTCCTCCAGCGTGCGCACCAGCTGCGCCACGGTCGAGCGCTTCTGCCCGATCGCGACATAGATGCAGTACAGCGACTTGCTTTCATCACCCAGGGCATTGACGCTCTTCTGGTTGACGATGGTGTCGATCAGGATGGCGGTCTTGCCGGTCTGGCGGTCACCGATGATCAGTTCACGCTGGCCGCGCCCGATGGGCACGAGCGCGTCGATCGCCTTGATGCCGGTCTGCATCGGCTCGCTCACGGACTGGCGCGGCATGATGCCGGGCGCCTTGATTTCCGCGCGCTTGCTGATGACTTCACCCACCAGCGGGCCCTTGCCGTCGATCGGGTTGCCCAGACCGTCGACCACGCGGCCCAGCAGGGCCTTGCCGGTGGGCACTTCCACCACCTTGCCGGTGCGGGCGACGGTGTCGCCCTCGCGCATGGCGGTATCATCGCCGAAAATGACAACGCCAACGTTGTCATTCTCAAGGTTCAGCGCCATGCCTTTCTGGCCACTGGCGGGGAAGTCCAGCATTTCACCGGCTTCGACGTTCTGCAGGCCGTAGACACGCGCGATACCGTCACCAACGGACAGGATGGTGCCTGTCTCGGCAACGTCGGCCGCCTTGTCGAACGTAGCGATCTGCTGCTTGAGGATATCCGAAATCTCGGAGGGGCGGATTTCCATCACGCGGCTCCCTTCATGGCATGGTGCAGGCGGGTAAGGCGGGATCTGAGGCTGGCATCATACAGACGGGCGCCAATGCGCACGACCAGACCGCCCAGCAGGGCCGCGTCAACACGCTCCTGGATATTGACTTTGGAATAGCCGGCCTCGGTAAGGCGGCTGCGAAGCTGGACACGCTGCAGGTCGGTCAGGGGGTGGGCGGACACGACATCCGCCACGACTTCCCCCCGCCGCGCCGCAGCGATGGCCGCCAGCGCGGCAAGAATTTCACGCAGGCGCGGAAGGCGGCGGTTATCCGCCACCACGCCAACAAAATCACGCATAAGGGGGCTGAACCCTTCGGCAGCCAGCACCGCGGCAACGCCACGGCGGCTGTCACGGATGTCAAGCGTCCGGTCCGTCAGCACGGTGCGCAGATCGGCACTGCCGTCAATCATCGCGGCAAGGCGAGAAGCCTCATCCAGAACTGGGTCAAGCTGCTGGCGTTCAGCCGCAAGCTCATAGAGCGCCGTCGCATAACGACCGGGAAGGCCATTGGCAATGGAGGCGATCGGTATTGAGGTCGTTCCACCCGAATCCACTGTCCGCTTTTCCAATCCAGAATCTTGATTCAAACACACGCCGCCTGCCCGGAAACCTCAGGCTCCCGTGCGCTGCTGGCGCGGCTCTAGCACGCAGCGCAGGCACACGCAACAGACCTGACGGCACCACGGCACCATCCCGATGCCGCCGGGCCATCCGCTTTCCCGTGCATGCGCACGCCCCCGTTACAGGTTGGCGGGATCATACATGTCCGGTACCGTTTCGGAAACAGCAAAGCGGCAATTTTGTAGCGCCGCGACGCCATGGGATGACGGATTTGGCGGGAACTGGTATGCGGTTTTCGCATACCAGACGCGCATCACCTTGAATCCAGCAGGGCCGCCACGTCCTGCGCGGTTTTGCGGGCCCGGATTCCGGTTGAAACCACACCCAGGGCCGCGATACCCAGGGCGGCGCCAATCATGCACCACCACACCACATGCGTGGCCTGCGGAAAGTCCGCCCACCGCACCCCGCCCGTGCTGCCCGCGCTCAGTGCGCCCCCCAGTGCAATGCCCAGCAACGCCCCCACCTGCCTGCTGGTCGAGGCAATGGCCGCCGCAACACCCGCCTGCGCGCGCGGCATGCCGGCAATGGCGGAATTGGTAATGGGCGCGTTGCACATGCCAAACCCGCACCCGCACAGCCCGTAGGAAACCAGCAGCGCCCCCAGCGGCGTCGTGACATCCAGGCCGGTCAGCACGATGGCACTCACCACGAATCCGGTGGCCGAAAGCAAAAGCGGTAGCCGCGCGCCATACCGCCCCGTCAGCCGCCCCGAAAGCGGGGCGCACAGCATGCTGCCAAAAGCGAAAGGCAGCGTGCACAGCCCCGCCTGCAGGGCGGGAAGGCCCCGCACATCCTGAAGATAGAGCGTATTAAGGAACAGGAAGGCACTGAAAATGGCAAAGGCCAGCACCGCGATCACGATGGCACCCGAAAAGGGCCAGGCCCGGAAGAACCGCAGGTCGATCAGGGGGGCCGCCGCACGCTGCTCAACCAGGACGAAGGCCACGATGGACAGCAGCCCGAAGCCCAGGAAGCCCGAAATGGTGGGCGAGGCCCAGCCGTAATTATGCGCCTCGATCAGGCCCGACGTCACCATCGCCAGCGCCACGATGGCCAGAAGCTGGCCCGGCGCGTCGATCCCGCGCCCCGCCCCGCCACGGGATTCAGGCACGAAGCGCAGCGTCAGCATGATGGCCACCAGCCCGATGGGCACATTGACCCAGAACACCGCCTGCCAGCCCACCCAGTGCACCAGCACGCCCCCCACAACCGGCCCCAGCGCCAGCGCCACACCCGAAGTCGCCCCCCATATGCCAATGGCCTGCGCGCGGGCACGCGGCTCCACATACACATTGGTCAGGATGGACAGCGCCACGGGGTTGAGCATGGAGCCGCCGATACCCTGCACCGCACGCGCCAGGACCAGCATCTCCACGCTGCGCGCAAGGCCGCACAGGGCCGACCCGCCACAGAACAGGCCGATACCCAGCAGGAACATCCGCCGCCGCCCGAACCGGTCCGCCAGAGAGCCGACCAGCAGCATGAGGCTGGCCACCATGAGGGTATAGGCATCCACCACCCATTGCAGGGTGGAGAAACTGCCGTGCAGCTGCGCATGGATGGAGGGAAGCACGACATTGACCACCGTCACATCCATCATGACCAGCAGCAGGCTCAGGCAGCATGTGCCCAGCACGACGCGCGGATGGATGGTGGTGGAAGAATTTGCTGCCATGTAAGGATCACCCCTGCCGGTACGGCACGACCAGTGGCCGGAGCCTGCCGCAATTCCGGTCATGGATACCGGAACGGAAACCTGTTTCAAGGGGCTGTATGGAGCGGGCGAAGGGAATCGAACCCTCCTCAGAAGCTTGGAAGGCTACTGCATTACCACTATGCTACGCCCGCCCATAAGGTTGCCCGACCTATACCTTTTCCGCCCCGCCGGTGGCAAGTGCTAAACCCGCGCCAGCCCGCAATGGGATAAAACTTTTGATTTTTATGCCCTGCCCCCTTGACTTTCGACGCCAGTCATACTTTTTTCCGCTTCCTGTGCCGGGTTCGCATGGATGACCCGAAACGGCGCGGCTTTCCGCCACGTCACATGTTTCGGGCTTTCGCAGGCGGCTTTGCAGGGGTGTAGCTCAATTGGCTAGAGCGCCGGTCTCCAAAACCGGAGGTTGCGGGTTCGAGACCCTCCACCCCTGCCATTCTCCGGTCGGGCATTACCCTTCCGGCCTGGCACCCGATGGGTCGGGCCACAATGGTCCGCACCGGTTCTAAGGCCCCGCACTGGCTGGAGCAGTCCGGTTGGTGCGCCGCGGCGTTGCAGGAAGGGTATTTCGTGTCGGTCAGTCCCGCGAAATTTGTCGAAGACGTACGTGCCGAAGCCAGAAAAGTCACCTGGCCCACGCGACGCGCCACCCTGATGACAACGGGTGCGGTCCTGGCCATGGCCGGTCTTGCATCGGTATTCTTTTTCCTCGTCGACGAGGTGATCGGCCTTGCCGTACGGAAACTCTTCGGACTGGGAGGCTGAGTTCAGCCATGGCCAAGCGGTGGTATGTGATCCACGTCTATTCGGGCTTCGAAAAGAAGATAGCCCAGCACATCACGGAACAGGCCGCCCAGAAGGGTCTGGCCGACCATTTCGGTGAAATCCTTGTTCCATCGGAAGAGGTGACCGAAATGCGCCGTGGCCAGAAGGTCAATTCCGAGCGCAAGTTCTTCCCCGGTTACGTGCTGGTCAACATGGAACTGACCGATGAGGCGTGGCACCTGGTCAAGGACACGCCCAAGGTCACCGGCTTCCTGGGCAGCAAGACCCGCCCCTCGCCCATTCCCAAGGTCGAGGCCGAACGGATCATGAAGCAGGCGCAGGAAGGCGTGGAACGCGTGCGCCCCTCCGTCACCTTCGAGATTGGCGAGCAGATCCGCGTGGCCGATGGCCCCTTCACCTCGTTCAACGGCACGATCGAGGAAGTGGACGAGGAACGCGGCCGCCTGAAGGTCAGCGTTTCCATCTTCGGCCGCTCCACCCCGGTGGACCTGGAATACAATCAGGTGGAGAAGGTCTGAACTTTCCCCGTTCCTGAAAGAAGGCGCCTCCGGGCGCCTTTTTTATTGCCGGACTGTTCACCCCATCATTCAATGACAAAAGTTTCTGGGTGCCGCCTTTTGTCAAAAAGGCGGCGTTCTTCGAAGCTTTTTGAAAAAAGCTTCACCAAAAACTTCTTTATGGTTCCAGGTCTTTTTTACCGGTGGGCTGGGGCAGGCGCAGGCGGCAAGGCCTGCAGCCGGTCAGCCGCCATGTCCGCCACCTGTCCCGTCAACTGGCTCAGGGCCGCCACCATCGCGCGCGTGCCACTATCGGTAGGGGTGGCACTGAGCACAAGCGGCACGGACAGCGCATGTTCGGCATCCCCCACCCTGTGTACCGACAGGCTGCCACCCAGATGCACCACGCCGCTGGCATCACGGGCAAAGCGGGTAATCTCCACTTCCACAAATCCCTGGGGCGGCACGGTAGTCGCATCGTTCTGGGCAAACACGCCGTGGCCGGGCAGGCGCTGCTGCAGGTCGGTGGCCAGCACATGGCCCAGCATGGGGGCCAGCGGCTCACTCCATGCCGCCCCCGCCAGCGGGGTCAGGCTGTAGTCATCCTGCGTGCCGACAATGTTCTGCCGGTCCAGCGAGGGCGGCACGCCGGGGGTGCGGACCTCGATCACGGTGGGCACCTGCCCCCCCATCCCCACCTGCTGCGTGCCGGCTATGGGGGCCAGTGAGTACAATGTCGGGTCGGATGAACCGCAGCCTGCCAGTGCCAGCAGCCCCGCCACTGCGGCGCATGCTGCCACGCGCGGCGGCCGGGGGGAAGTGAAATGCCAGAAGGGGCGTTGCATGTCTTATCGTCCCGTAATCAGTGCGGAGGGGTGATGGGTCAGGAAATCCGACAGGAAGCGCAGCGAACGCGCGGCGTCATTCAGCTGCTGCATCATCTGCTGCAGGTTGCGCTGGAAGTCCGTATCCCCGCCATAGCTGGACAGCACCGAATTGGCGCTCTTGAGTGTCTTGTCCATGCCACTGAGCAGCTGCGGCATTTCGGAACGCGCATCATGCGATATGACCTGCAGGTTCTGCAGCGAACTGCGCAGCGCGGTCAGCGCCTGCTTGGTATCGGGGCTGTTGATGCGTGCATCGGCATGGGCCAGCAGGCTGTTCAGGTTCTCGCCCATCTGGGTCAGCGGCATCGCGGCAATCTTGTCGCTTACGACCGATAGCGAATCCATGATCCCGGCCATGCCGCCCGCCTGGCCCGGCAGGACCATGGCATCGCCTTCCATCTGGACCTGCGCGGGCTTCGCGTTCCTGACAAAGGTCAGCGCAATCTCGGATTCGCCAGTCAGCATGCTGGTGCTCTGCACCGAAGCGCGCAGCCCGTCCGCCACCTGCGTGCGTAGCAATTCGGCCAGGGCCGCGGGCGAGACCTGCTGGTTATCCAGCACGCGCTCGGGCTGGAGTTCCATCGCCACACGCACCCGTGCCCTGCCCGAAGCGGGGTCCACCTGCAGGCGGACATCATCGATCATGCCGACCTGGATGCCGAACATGGTCAGCCTGCCGCCCCTGGTCAGGCCGGATACGGAACTGGTGATGTAGGTGACAAGCGGAATACGCTCACGGTAGCCCGCGCTATTGGCTTCTTCCGCACTGTCGTAAAGCTGGAAAGTGGTGTCGGAACCGGCCGTGGCGGGCAGGGTGTTCTTCTCGTTGCGGGCATCGGGCGGGTCGAACGCAACCCCACCGGACAGCAGCGCCTGCAGCGACTGCAGCTTGATCTTCAGCCCACCCGGCCCAAGGCCCACCTGCACGCCCGATACGTTCCAGAAGCGTGTGTTGGTACGCAGGTAATGGTCATAGGGTGCCTGCACGAAAATCTGTACCCTGATCGGACCACGCCCTTCGGGCGGCATGGTGTAGCCCAGCACTTCACCCACCACCACGTCACGGAAGAAGATCGGCGCGCCCTGCCCCAGCGAACCGAGTGACTGGGTAATGAGCGTATAGGTATGCCCCGGCTGGTCGGAACGCACGCCCGGCGGGGCTTCCAGCCCCGTAAAACGGGTGGTGTAGCGGCCACCCGGCTCGCCCGCATCCATGGCGATGTAAGCCCCCGACATGACGGTTTCCAGCCCCGTAACACTGGCGCCGTTGATGCGCGGACGCACGACCCAGAAGCGGGCGTGGTCGGTCAGCATGCGGCCGGCCACCGAGGTCATGCGCACGCGCACTTCCACATGGTGGAAATCATCGCTCAGACGGATGGAATCGACCGTGCCGAGCGAGACCGCCTTGTTCTTGACCTCGGTCTGGCCACTGGTCAGGCCATCGGCGGTATCGAAAGTGATGACGATCAGCGGCCCGCGCCCGGTTATTCCTTTCCAGCCCAGGTAGCCCGCAATCAGCAGGGCCACGATCGGCACAAGCCAGACAACCGAGAAACGGTATTTCCGCGCACGGGCCTGTGGCACCACACCATGCGGGTCATTGGATGGAAAATCGTCATTCACGCCTGATCTGGCTCCATGCGGGCTGGCAGGACACCAGCCGGGGGTAGGGAAGAAGGGGAAGACGCAGCCGCGCGATCATGCTGCGCACGCAGCACGGCGGGCGGCAGGCCATCGGTTACCGGGCCATTGCGGCCGGCCGCGTCCCACATGATGCGCGGGTCAAAACTCCATGCCGCCAGCAGGGTCAGCACCACCACGGCGGCAAACGCCACCATGCCCGCATTGGCGGTGACACTGGCCATGGCGTTGAAGCGCACCACCGCCACCAGGATCGAGATCATGAACACATCGATCATCGACCACCGGCCCACCATGTCCACCAGCCGGAACAGACGGGTGCGCGCCACCAGGTGGCCACGCGCGCCCCGCCAGGTCTGGCTGATCATCCAGCCCAGGCTGAGAATCTTGAGCATGGGCACGGTAATCGAGGCAAAGAACACCAGCAGCGAGAGCGGAATCATGCCGTCCTGCCACAGTTCGATCGCACCTTCGATAATGGTGTGCCCCCCGCCCCCGCCCATGCGCAGGAAGGTCATGACCGGATAGAGGTTGGCGGGAATGTAGAACACGATGGCGGCAATCAGGAAGGCGGTGGTGCGCGTAAGCGACTGCGGCAGGCGGCGCCACACCCTGTGCTCACAGCGCGGGCAGATGCCCACGCAGTGCAGGCTGGAAACCGGATGCGCCAGTTCCCCCACCAGCCCGCAGGACGTGCAGGCCACCAGATGGTCCACCGGCGGCAGGCCGGTCTGGTCAACGTGGGCATAGTCCACCGCCACCGTCTGGCCATTTTCAGTGCGCGTGACCCTGTCAATCCGGCGGTGACGCCAGATCATCTCGGTATCCAGTGTCGAATCGGTGGCCGCCATGGTCAGCATCAGCGCGCCAATCAGGTACACGGCCGGCCCCACATCCACATGCGCCATGTCGGTCAGCTTGGTGTAGGCCACGAATATGCCAAGGATATAGACCTCGACCATCGACCATGGCCGCAGCTTGTCGTACCAGACCAGCACGCGCGGCGCCCAGTCCGGCAGGCGCGTGCACGAAGCGGCGTACAGGATGACGAACATGAACCCGATCGCGACCGCAGGCGCCAGCACCGTAACCGCCCCCACCAGGATGCCCGCTTCCCCCCACCCTTCATGCATGAGTTCCATCGGCCCGGTCAGCAGGTCCACCGTGCGCTGCCTGCCATAGACATCCAGTGTCATGAGCGAGGATGCAAGGGCGGCAAGATAGAACGCGGCGGAACTGATGCAGAAGGCCAGCGGCGTTGCCAGCGGTGCGGTGCGCCGCCTGCGCGCCAGCTTCTGCCCGCAGCGGGTGCATGTGGCCTGCTCCCCCGCCGCCAGATCGGGCACGCGCTGGTACAGCCCGCAGCCGGGGCATTCCGACAGGCCGCCAATGATGCGCACATGCGGGACGTGCCCCAGCCCCGCATCATCGCAGCGCAGCCGGGAGGAAGAAGATGACATGCTCATACGGGGTCCAGCATATAGACCAAATTAAAATGGGGAATGCCGCATTTGAGATATTGCATCATGCCAGCCCTTCGTTTATCAGACCCCACAGGTTTGCCGACATAGCTCAGGGGTAGAGCAACTGATTCGTAATCAGTAGGCCCTCGGTTCAATTCCGAGTGTCGGCACCATCCCTATATTCCTGACATCCCGTTGTTTTCTGTCATTCATGCTGCCCGTCAGGCATCATGGGTCCGCAGGCCTGACCGGGCATGAAGGCGGCTGCGTATCCCCGGCCCTACAGCCCGCACCACCCCAGAACAAGGCACATCCCCAGCCCCGCCACCCCGATCAGGGTCTCGATGACCGACCAGGTGCGCAGGGTCTGCGCCACACTCAGCCCCAGCGCGTCGCGCACCTGCCAGAATCCGGAATCGTTCATCGGGCCGAACATGACCGCCCCCGCCCCCGTGGCCAGCACCAGCAGTTCGGGCGAGGCGCCCTGCGCGTGCGCCATGATGGGGGCGACAATCCCCGCCGTGGTACTCATGGCCACGGTGGCCGATCCCACCGCCAGGCGCATGCCCGCCGCCAGCCCCCATGCCAGGATGAGCAGCGGCACATGCATGTCCACCGCCGTGCGCGCGATCGCATCCGAAATGCCGCTATCCATCAGTTCCGCGCCAAAGCCGCCCCCCGCCCCGATCATCAGCAGCAGTCCCGCCAGCGGGCCAAGGCACTGGCTGGAATAGCCAAGAACCTGTTCACGCGTCAGCCCGCGCCGCAGCCCCAGCGTCCAGAATGACAGCAGGGCCGCCAGCGCCAGCCCCACATTCGGGTCACCCGCAAAGCGCAGCACGACCGCCCACCCCGCCGCCTGCGGCCCCATGAAGCGCGTGGCCGATCCCGCCAGCATCAGTACCATGGGGGCAAGGATGGTAAACAGCGTAATGCCGAACCCCGGCAGGTCGCCACTGCCGCGCGGCGTGGCCGTAACATGCTGGCGCGCGGCCTGCGCCCCGGCATCGGCTGGCAGGCGGGGCACGATGAAACGGGTGTAGAGCGGGCCGGAAATGATGGCCACCGGCACGCTGACCAGCGCGCCAAGCCAGATCAGGCGGCCGATATCGGCATGATAGGCCGCAAGGGCGAACATGGTGCCGGGATGGGGCGGCATGTAGCCCTGCACCACCGACAGCGCGGCCGTAACCGGCAGCGCCACATGCAGCAGCGGCATTCTGGTCTGCTTTGCGATGGAAAAGGCCAGCGGCACCAGAATGACAAAGCCCACGGTAAAGAATACCGAAAGTCCGACCAGCAGCCCGATCACCATCATGGCCCAGTCCAGCCGCCTCGCCCCGGCCAGGGCGACCACGGTCATGGCAATGCGGTCCGCCCCGCCCGAAACCTCCAGCATCTTGCCCAGCATGGTACCCAGCGCGATGACGGAGGCGATCTGCCCCAGTACCTGCCCCGCCCCGCCTTCAAACGAGGCCACGACCTTCGTGGCCGGCATGCCGGCGGCAAAACCCAGCAGCATGGAGGCGATGAACAGCGCCAGGAACGGGTTGAGCTTGATGCGCTCGATCAGGAAAACAACAACACAGATGGCCATGACAGCCAGTAACAGGGCCATGCCGACCGACATCGCTGCTTTCCCTTCCCTTTAGCGCGAGAGCGGTGTCGCCAGCTCCCACCCGCCGCCCAGCGCACGGGCCAGCTGTATGGTGGCGGTAGTGCGGGTATCCTGGTTGGCCAGCACGCTACCCTGGGCATCCAGTGCCGCCATGCGGGCCCGCAGCACATCGCCCAGCGTGCGCTGGCCACCGGCATACAGCCCGGCCATATCGCGCGCAACCCGCTCCGCCTGCACCTGCGCGCGGGTCAGGTCTTTATCGCGGCTGTCCAGGCTCAGGCGGTTTTCATACCCGTCCTCCACTTCCGCCAGCGCGTGCAGCAGGCTCTGGTCATAGCCCGCCACCGCCGCATCCAGCCGCGCACTGGCGGCATGGATACGCGCCTGTACGCGGTTGGCGGTAAAAATGGGCAGGTAGGTGGTCAGTGCAATCAGCCCGCCAGTGCCCGACATGCCGGGAATCCCGTCAAAGCGCAGCCGCCCGTCACCGCCAAAGAATTCCAGCCCGAAGCGCGGCAGCAGGTCGGTCTTGGCACTTTTCAGCCGGTTGAGCGCCGCATCCACCTGGTCGCGCCGGGCACGGATGTCCGGCCTGCGTTCCAGCACGGTATCGGGCATCTGGCCCACCGGGGCGGGGGGCAGGTAATAGGCGGGCGGTGGCGGCAGGTCGGGCAGCCCTTCGGGCACCTGCCCCGACAGCACGGCCAGCCGCCTGCGCACAAGGTCCAGCCCGGCCACCTGCATGGGCCTGCGCGCCCGCAGGTCGGACAGTTTCTGGTCAATTTCCGTCACATCCGCCGCCGTGGCCTGCCCGGACGTAAAACGGGCCTGCCCATAGCCGCGCAACTGCTCCAGCAGGGCAATTGAGCGATCGGTCAGCGCAATCTGGCGTTGCAGTCCCTGGGCCTGCAGATAATTGCTGGCGGCATCGGCGGCGATGACCATCTGCACGCCGTGGAAATATTCCTCCTCCGCCTTCACACCCGCCTTCGCCGCCTTTACATCCGCATGGCGGCCGCCAAACAGGTCCGGCTCCCATGATGCGGTAATACCGGCCAGATGTCCGTCCGTGCCCGGATCATTGGCGGGCAGGCTGTATGGATTGCGCCAGTCCATGCCGCCACCCAGCATGTTGCCCGTAGCACCCACGGTGGGGTACAGCGCCGATTTTGCCACCGTGTGCAGCGCACGCGCCTCGCGCACCCGGTCACGCGCCATGCGGATGTCGGGACTGGCGGCAAGCGCCGTATCCACCGCGCGGGTCAGGGCAGGGTCATGCCACGCTTCCCACCAGCGTGTCAGGTCGGTCACGGGCACGGCCGTGGCCGGCCCTGCCTGCTGCTGCACGAACCGCCCCGGCACCTTTACGTGTGATGGCGGCACATGCGTATGAAAGGGCGAGCACCCCGCCACCAGCCCCACGGCCACCCCGAGACGGGCCATGCAGGCAACCTGCGTCAATCTGTTCCTCATCATTCCTGCCTTGCCAACATGGACCTGAAGCGCGAGAGCGCGAATGCCAGAAATACAATGCCCGTCACGGTCACGGTCAGCAGCGGCAGCATGATCGCACCCAGTCCCGCCCCCCGGTACAGGATGGCCTGTGACAGGTTGACGAACTGCGTGGTGGGCAGGAAGCGCACCACCACCTGCATGAGACGTGGCATGCTCTCCACAGGGGTTGCGGCACCCGAAAGCAGGTACGCCACCGCATAGACCGGCACCACCAGCAGCCCGAACTGCGGCATGGTGGGGGCAACCGTGGCCAGCATGATGCCCAGCGCCGTGGCCGAGAACAGGTACAGCAGCGCGCACGCGCCAAACAGCGTGACCGACCCCGCCAGCGGCACGCCCAGCCACACATGCACCACCAGCCACAGCGACAGCATGGCGCCAACGAATATGACCAGCCCGTTGGTCACGATCTTGGCCACCGCGATCTCGCTGGCGCTGACGGGCATGACCAGCAGGTGTTCCAGCGTGCCATGCTCGCGCTCACGGATCACCGCCGCCCCCACCAGCACGATGGAGAGGATGGTGATGTTGGTCACGATCTGCATGACCGAGGTGAACCAGCTGGATTCACTGTTGGGATTGAAGCGGATGCGGCTGGCGGCCTGAAAGGGGATCTGCTCCACCACCGCGGGCGCATGCAGCATGTCATCCACTTCCGCCAGCAGGATCTCGTTAAGGTATTCGGTGCCCAGCCCCGCCTGCGTCATGGCGGTGGCGTCCACGCGCAGCTGCACGGCGGGCGTGCGGCCGGCCAGTACATCCGCCTCGAAACGGGGCGGGATGTCGACCACGAAGATGTAATCGCCCCGGTCCATGCCCTGCAGGGCCTGTGCCCGGTCCACCAGCACGGCGGCCTTGAAATAGGGTGGCAGGACCGCATCGCGCATGCGGCGCGACAGGGCGGAATGATCCTCGTCGATGAAGGCGATGGTGGCGTTGGAGACTTCCACCTTCACCCCGTTGGCCACCAGCAGCACGCCCGCGGTAAAGGCGAACACGATCAGCCCCAGCAGCACACGGTCATGCACCAGGCTGCGCAGTTCCTTGCCACACAGCAGACCGACATTGACCAGCCAGCGCATCATGGCCTCATGCTTCCTGTTTTTTCAGCAGCAGGCGCGCCGCCAGCATGTAGCTGGCGGCAAACAGGCCCAGCATCAGGTACATCAGCCAGAAACTGCCGGTGCCCAGCCCCTTGGTAAAGCAGCCCAGGCTGATCAGCTGGTACCACGCCGCAGGAAAGCCCAGCCCCACAAGGCGGCTGGCCCCCGTAAGGGTGGAGGCCGGATAGAGCAGGCCGGAAAAGTTGACCGCCGGGATCAGGCACAGGATGGACGTGCCGAAGATGGCCGCCACCTGTGAACTGACAAAGGTCGAGATCAGCAGGCCCAGCCCCGTGGCCGAAAGTACGAACAGCACACCGCCGATTGTCAGCGCCAGCAGTGACCCCTTGAGCGGCACCCCCAGCACCACCACCGCCACAAGCACCAGCATGAAATAGCTCAGTGTCGCCAGCGCCACGTAAGGCGCCTGCTTGCCCATGAGGTACTGCCCGACCGAGGCGGGCGAGGCATAAAGGTTGACGATAGAGCCCACTTCCTTCTCCCGCACCACGCCCAGTGCCGTGAGCATGGTGGGGATCAGGATCAGCGCCAGCATGATCACGCCCGGCGTCATGGCGTAGATGCTGCGGAATTCCTGATTATAGGAAAAGCGCGGTTCCACCGTGATCGGCAGGGCCGCCTGCCGGGGCAGTTCACGGCCCAGTGTCGTGGCATAGCCCGCCAGCACCCCGGTGGCGTAGGCACGCACATTGGCCGCCAGGAACGGGACCGCGCCATCAATGATCACCCCGATTTCCGGCCTGCGCCCGGCTTCCATGTCGCGCGCGAAGCCTGCGGGAATATCCAGCGCCATCTGGGCATGGCCGTTGCGGATGGCCCGGTCCAGCGCATCCGCGTCCGCCACGGGGGCCAGTTCATGGAAATAGGCCGAACCCCGGAAACCGTCGATCAGGTCGCGGCTGATCGTGGTGCGGTCATGGTCGAGCACGGTAAAGCCCACGCCCTCCACATCGAACGAGATGCTGGAGGCCGCGACAACCAGCAGGATCAGCGGGCCGACCAGCGCGAAGGTCAGCCGCAGCCGGTCGCGCAGCAGTTCGACCGCCTCGCGCCGGGCAAAGGCCCAGGCACGCGGCAGCCATCCGCCCCCCACCCCGCCAAAACGGGCGGCAAGCCGGGTGACCAGCGCGTGCCAGCGCGTGGGGGCATGCGGTGGCGCGGGGTGGACCTGCGCATCCGTTGCCGCCTCGGCATCCTGAAGGTAGGCGATGAAGGCGGCCTCCAGCGTGGGGGCGCCGCGCTTCTTCACCAGTTCGGCCGGCGTGCCCACGGCCAGTACATGCCCACGATGCATGAGCGAGATCCGGTCGCACCGCGCGGCCTCGTTCATGAAATGGGTGGAGACGAAAATCGTCACATGCCCTTCGCGTGACAGGCGGATGAGATGGCACCAGAACATATCCCGCGCGGCGGGGTCCACGCCCGATGTCGGCTCATCAAGGATCAGGATCTCGGGGTTATTGATGCACGCCGCCGCCAGCTGCAGGCGCTGGCGTATGCCCAGCGGCAGGGCGACGGGGCTGACATCGGCGCAGTCACGCAGTTCGAACGAATCCAGCGACTGCTCGACCATCCGTGCCGCTTTTGCAGCCGGAATGCGATACAGCCGCGCCTGCAGCATGAGATTCTGCCGCACGGTCAGTTCCTCGTACAGCGAGAACGCCTGCGACATGTACCCGATCCGCATGCGGGTCTTCATGTCGCCCGCCGTGATCTGCTCGCCAAACAGTTCCGCCGTGCCGCTGGTCACATCCAGCAGGCCGGTCAGCATCTTCATGGTGGTGGACTTGCCGCAGCCGTTGGAGCCAAGGAAGCCGAAGATCTCGCCCCGGCTTATGGTAAAGCTGACGTCACTCACCGCCGTGAAGCTGCCGAAGCGGCGGGTCAGGTGCCGCGCCTCGATCGCGGGCGGGCCGCCGGGGTTGGTATAGGGGGGAATGGCAAGGCCACCCTCCTGCGGGCGGCGGCCTGCGGGCAGGAGCGCGATATACGCCTCTTCCAGCGATTTCGTATGCGTGCGCTCAAGTACATGCTGCGTGCGGTCACTGACCAGCACCCGGCCGCTGTCCATGGCCACCAGCCACGAAAAGCGTTCCGCCTCCTCCATATACGCGGTCGAGACGATGACCGTCATGGACGGGCGCTCGGCGCGCAGCTGGTCCACCAGCGTCCAGAACTGCTGGCGCGACAGCGGGTCAACGCCGGTTGTCGGTTCATCAAGGATCAGCAGGTCCGGATCATGCACCAGCGCACAGCACAGGCTGACCTTCTGCTTCATGCCACCAGACAGGTGGCCCGCCGCCCGGTCGGGAAAGGGGGCAAGGCCCGTGGCGTCCAGCAGGCGCTGGATGCGGGCGTCACGCGCGCGGGCATCCATGCCGAACAGGCGGGCAAAGAAGTCGATGTTCTCCCATACCGACAGGGTGGGGTACAGATTGCGCCCCAGCCCCTGCGGCATGAAGGCGGTGCGCGGCAGGAACCCCTCACGCGCGTGGCGGTCTCCCATATCCGCCCCCAGCACCCGCACCGTGCCCGACTGCAACCTGCGCACGCCCGCGATCAGCCCCAGCAGGGTGGACTTGCCCACCCCGTCCGGCCCGACAAGGCCGATGGTGGTTCCCGCCGGCAGGTCCAGCGTCACGTCATCCAGCGCCGTGACCGCGCCGTAGCGGTGCGTGACCCCCGTAATGGCAATGCCCGGCGGCGGGGCCGACCGGGCGTTATGCGGCGCCTGCCCGGTCATTGCGGGGCATCGGCCACATCAAGCGCCGCGGGCCAGCGGGCGGCGGGATCGGTGCGGACGTACCCATCACCCGTCATGCCCGCCTTGAGCACGCTGCCGTAACGCCGGGCGGTGGCGGGATCGATGCGCAGCTTGACGCGATAGACCAGCTTGTCACGCTCGGTCGTGGTCTCGACATATTTGGGGGTGAACTGGGCCTCGGGCGAGACGAAGGAAATCGTGGCCGGAATCACCTGCTGGTGCAGCGCGTCCAGCGTGATGCGCGCCTGGTCCCCCACATGCAGCTGGCCTGCCTGCAGCGAGGGATAGAAGATGGTCAGGTACATGTCGGTCGGGTCCAGCAGCGAGGCAACGCGCCCGCCGCCGGGCAGGACGGCCCCCTGTTCCACGATCCGGTATTCGATCCGGCCCGCGACGGGGGCGCGGATGGTCATGTCGTCCTCGGCGGACCGGGCCTGGGCCACCTGCGCGCGGGCCGCCTGTTCGGCGGCAACCGCCGCATCGACCGCGCGCGCAGCCGCCTCAGCCCCCGCCGTGGCGGTGTCCAGACCGGTCTGGTGCTGGGACAGTTCCATATCCGATACCAGATGCTGGCGGAACATGGTGCTGGCATGCTCAAGGTCAAGCCGGGCCAGATGCAGCGTTGCCTGCCGCGCATCCCGCTCCGCCCCCGCGCGGGCCACATTGGCCTGTGCCGCCAGAAGCTGGGCGCGGGCGGCGTCCAGGCTGGCCTGCGTGCTGGCATCATCCTCGCGCGCCAGGACCTGGCCTGCGGCAACCACGTCCCCTTCGTGAAATTCCAGTGCCGTGATCCGGCCGGGATACTTCACCGCCACATCAATGCGGGCCAGTTCCAGCCGCCCGTTGGCGCGCGCAAGCCCCGGCGGCAGTTCGTCGTGGTGCTGGACCACGTACCACCCTGCGCCACACCCCACCGCAACCACGGCCACACCGGCACCGACCGCCACATCACGCCACTTCATACCGCATGCTTCTCCCTGCCCGACGCACAGGCCGGCACGGGGCCGGAACAATACATCATGCACAGTTACGCCCGCCCCGCGGGCCTCTTCATGATCCCGTCCTATACCAGTGCGGGAGGATACGAACTGATGCAGGTCATTTACAGCGCCTGCCCGGCACACGGCGTTGCGTCGCCTTCCTCCATCACGGCTTCGGCCCGCCCCAGCACCCCGGCCAGCACCCGCATCATGGCCTGAACATGCTCGGGTGGCTGGCCGCGCAGCACGCGGGCCTCCATGGCCGCGCAGGTGGCGTGAAAGGTCTCGCACTTGCGCCGGCCACGCGCGGTCAGGACCAGGTTCTTGGCACGCCGGTCATCATGGTCGGGATGGCGCTCGACCAGTCCCTCGCCTTCCAGCAGGTCCAGCACGCGCACCAGGGCCGAACTGTCGGTATTCATGGACTGGGCCAGGGTGCGCTGGCTGATCCCGTCGGGCAGCATCATCAGGTAGGCGAGCGGACGCATCATGGCCATGCTCATCCCCTCCGCCCGCAGGGCACGGTCCAGCACGAGCCGCCACGTATTGGCCAGCCGCATGGTCAGGAAGGTCATCCTCATATCCTCGAAACCCGCGCCCTTGATATCGGGCAATGGTGAACGTCCGGTCATGCTCATCCCCTGCTGGTACCACCGGGCCGCGCCAGGACCCGCCCCTGCCCGATAGCATGAGAGCGGGCGGCGGATCATGACCCCTTTATGCGATGGCTGCCCGGCAGCCGCGCGCTGCCTGGCAATGCCTGTCCCGCCAATATAATTGACATGGCATTAATTGTCATACAATACATTGCAGGCCCAGCCCCCTTTATCTTCATGCGGCATGCGTTATCAGGAAGCGCCCATGCCGCAGCCGGGAGTCCACACCCAGATGTTGTCCAGCTTCATGCGCCGTTTCGCCAGCGATACCCAGTGGGCCGCCACGCGCACCACGGCGGCCTTCAGCGCGCGGGCGCTTCTTTCGGTCGGCATTGCGCTGTTCCTGGCCTTTGCCTTCCAGCTCCAGTCCCCCATGAGTTCGGTCACCACGGTCATGATCGTGGCCAACCCCACCGTGGGCGCACTGGTTTCCAAAAGCGTGTGGCGTGTAATCGGCACCATTATCGGTGCTACCATCAGCGTGGGGCTGATGGCGGTGTTCGTGCAGTCGCCGGTGCTGTATTTCATGGGGCTGTCGTTCGTGGTGGGGCTGGCCTGCATGGCTGCCACCTTCCTGCGGCTGTTCCGTGCCTATGCCGCCGTGCTGACGGGGTATACCATCGTCATCATCTCGGCCCCCGCCTTCGGGGACCCGGACGGCATCTTCCTCAGCGCCATGTCACGGCTTTCCGCCGTGGTGGTGGGCATCGTGACCACGGCCACGGTCTTCATGGTGACCTCACCACGCCGGTCGGATACGCTGTTCACCCAGATCCATGCCCTGTTCCGTGACACGGTCAGCTATATCCTGGCCTTCCACCAGGGGTATGCGGATGTCGCGGCCCCCGGCGCGGAGGGACCACCCGCCACCACGTTCCGCGCTCTGCCGTCCGACTTCCATGACAGCCGTGCCGCCATGCTGGCGCGGATCGGCCGCCTGTCGGATGCGGTGGAATATGCCGCGACCGACAATTACGACATAAGCGTGCGCCAGCGCGAGATCCGCGCGGGGCTGGCGCGGCTTTCGGGCATCGTGGCGTCCTATCACCCGCATACCATCACGGCGCCGGACACCGCGCAGGACCGCGCGGTGCATGGCGAGATCGTGGCCATGCTGCGCCACCTCATGGACCTGACCGAAGGCCGCACGCTGGAATCCGCCTGGCCGGAAGGCTGCGCACGCATCCGCCTGACGCGTGACGCCATGATTGCCCGCGCGCGGCAGAGCATTTCCCCCCAGTCGCTGCTATTCCTTGATGACATACAGGACCTGGTGGGCCAGATCGAAACCGCGCTGCTTGACCTGTCACGCCGCGGCAGCGCGGGGCGCAGGCTGCGGCTGCAACCCTATCTGGAATGGCCCACGGCCCTGCGCAACGGCGCACGCGGCGCCACGATCACCCTGCTGACCGCCCTGATCTGGTATGTACTGCACTGGACGGCGGGACCGACCATGATGCTGTACGTGGTGGCGGCGGCCAGCCTGCTGTCCACCCTGCCCTCCGCCTCACGGGCGGCGGGGCTCATGGCCACGGGCACCGCGCTGGGTGTGCCGGCGGGGCTTCTGTGCCATATCTACCTGCTGCCGCAGATCGATGGCTATCCGCTGCTATGGCTGTCGCTGTGCATCATGCTGCTGCCGGGGGTATGGTTGCAGTTCCACCCCAAATTCGGCATTGGCGCGTTTGGCTACGGCGTGTTTGCCACCGTGATGCTGCAGGTGAACAACCCGATCCATTATTATAATGACATCGGCCTGTTCAACGGATGGATGGCACTGCTTATGGGCTGCATCATGCTGGTGCTGTCGTTCCGGGTCATCCTGCCGCCCAACCACCGGCTGGACGCGGCCCGGCTTGTCACCTCGCTCACGCGCAGCCTGCGCAGGCTGGCGCTGTCGGGCCGCAGGCAGGGCACGGAATGGCTGGTATGGGAGAACCTGCAGCTACAGAAGGTGATCCGGCTGGCCATGCGGCTGTCCTTCTTCGCCAGGCCTGCCGTCATACATCAGTATATCGATGCGGCGCTGGCCACCCTGTCACTGGGGCGGCTGGTCGAGCGCATCCGCAGCATCGCCACCAGCCCGGATATAGACAATGCCCAGCGCACGGCCATTTACGATGCGCTGGACACGTTTGCCGAACTGGCACACAACCCGCTGCTGACCGCAGCCGCCCTGATCCGCGCGGCCGGCATGCTGTGCCCGCCCGATGCGATCACGCAGCGCCCCCCGGCCCAGGTCGAGGCCATGGCCTGTCTGGAACAGGCCGGGCGGATCATCCGCGACATTCCCGGCTTCCTGGACCAGCGCGGGCCGCTGCAATGGGCGGAGGACTATCCCGCCGCCCACCGGCCGCCGCTGGCCGCCGTCAGGTCGGAAGCTGGCTGAGTACCGAGAACGACACCGCATCCATCACGGTGGTGTCCACCTCATCGCCCGGCTTGAGGGTCTTGAGGAATTCCTGCATTGCCTTCTGGCGGACCAGCACGACGCGGGTGATGTCATCGGGATCGACAAAGACCACCTGGTTGCGGGTGGTATCGACGCCCGTCACCTTCACACGCTCACGCTTGAAGGAAACCATCATGCCATGCGGGTGCGGGCCGGTGCGGGTGCCGGCGGCATTCTCGGTCGATTCGGGCAGGGGGGAACCCGGCGGCGCGATGGCGGCATCAATGGTGCGGACGATGCGCAGGCCAATCTTGTCACCGGGGTGCAGGACCGGCAGCTTGGCGCGCAGGTCGGGGTCGACGCGCACGGTATCCAGATTGCCCGCCTTGTCACGCAGCAGGATCATGCCCGCGTCGTGGTCCACGCTTTCCACAATGGCGGTGGCCGTCTGGTTGCCCACGATCACCGGGGCCTGCGCCAGGGCGGGCCGGGACGGCGCGGACAGTGCGGCAACACCTCCCGCCACGACGGCAGCCAGGGCCACCGCCGCGCGGCGGGGTGCAAACAGCTTTACGTTCATGTTTATTATTCTTCCCTATAATACTTAACAGATGCAAAACGCGGCTGGCGGGCCTGCGCCCGGTCCAGATTCCCTATCCCATAACGCATGCGAAGGGTCATGTATCCAAACATGTAAGCGTATGTGTCACGGCCGTCAGGCATAATCCGGCACACCGGGCATGACGACAAAACCCGGCAGGCGCCGCAGCCCGCGCGCCCAGCGCCGCAGGGCGGGACAGGTGTCACGCTCCACCCCCAGATCGGCCGAAAGCGCGAACACCACGAACAGCACCACATCGGCAATGCTGGGCGCGGGCGCTGCGAACCATGCCTCCCCCGCCAGGGCGCGGGCGGCCATGTGGTCTTCCATCCGGCGCAGGAGGGCTTCAAGCGGGACCGTACCGGGCAGGACCGGCAGCGTGGTGCCAAAGGCGGCCGTACGCAGCGTGGCCAGCGTATCAAGCGCGGTCGCGCCAAAATCCAGCCAGTCCATGACCACCCATCCCTGCACGGGATCAAGCCATGTGGGGGCCACGCCGGGCTGGCGGGCGGCAAACAGCAGGATCGTGCACGGGCGCGACAGCCGCGTCCTGCCCGCCTGCAGCACGGGCGGGCAGAGGCCGGATTCCAGCCCCGCGGGGCGCTGCCCGGGCGCCAGGTCCATGTCCACCGCGCGCGTGGCAAAGGGCAGCCCCATAAGCGACAGGCCAAGACGGACGGCATAACAGCGCACATCCGGCGTCCAGTCATGCAGGACCAGTGCGTCGCTCATGCCAGTTCCCCCATGATCCGGGTGGTGTCACCCCCGCCTTCCACCCCGTCGCGCAGCCGCTCCGCCCAGCGTGACAGCACCAGCGGGGACGGGGCCTGCGCATCCCGCGCCCGCACCACATGCAGCATGGCCTGCCCCGCCACCGGCGCATGCACCGCAAGCCCGACCGGGCCGCGCCATGTCATGGCCACATCCGCATGCATGCCCAGCGCATGGCGCAGCAGCCCGGCCCCGGCGGACACATGCACGCTGCGCACCGGCTGCACTACCGGCCATGGTACCGGCATGGTGGCGGGAAAAGCCCCCGCACCCTCCATGCCAACCCAGGCAAGGCCCGCATGTTCACGCACCATATGGGTACGCACCTGGATGGCGGCGGGCACGCGCACGTTGGGGTGGGCCGGGATCAGCCTGCACCGCGCCGTGCCGCCAAACTGCCAGCCATGATACAGGCAGCCCAGCGCGCCCTCGCGCACGAAGCCAAAACTCAGCCGCATGCCGCGATGGGGGCAGCGGTCCTCCCACGCATGCAGGGTGGCGCTGTCCGTGTCCTCACGCCACAGCACGACCTCGTGCCCGTCAATCCGCACACCCGCGACCTCCCCACGGTGCAGGTCGGACAGGACACTGACCGGATGCCATCTTTCCATCTGTTGCGCCTTTTCCCCTTCATCCGGCCCGGATCATTGCATACCGCCCCGTGGGTGGCGCACAATGGTCCGTATTCTTTCACGCAATACCATGACGCGCCATGGCATACCGCAGGCAGGAACCGGGCAATGACACAGATCACTCCCCCCGATGAAACCGTTATGGACCAATGGCATGTCATCAGTCCCCTTTCGCAACTGCGCAGCATGCCGACCGACACCATGCTGCTGGACCGGCCCATCACCTTCGGCCATGACGCGCAGGGCAGGCCATTCGCCTGTGACGTAACCCAAAAGCGCCTGCTGCCCGTGCGGGCGCGCCATGGCTGCCTGTGGACCTGTCCTGGCACCCCTGCGGGTGATATTCCCGCCATTGACGAAGCACTGGAACCGGACCGCAGGCTGGTGGATTGCGGGGTGTTCACAGTGCGCACCTCCGCGCCGCGTATCGTCGAGAATTTTCTCGACATGGCGCATTTCCCCTTCGTGCACACCAACATCCTGGGGGCCGAGCCGGACACGGAAGTCGCCCGCTACACCATAGAACTGCGTGAAGGCGGCAACGAGATCTGGGCCACGGACTGCCATTTCTACCAGCCACAGGCCGCCCTTTCCGCCACCGACGGGATCGATACCGAATACCTGTACCGCGTGGCAGGCCCGTTTGTGACGCTTCTGTACAAGACCTGTCCCGCCCGGCCCGGACGCTTTGACGTGATCGCCCTGTTCGTCCAGCCCATGACGCAGGAATGCGCGCGGGCGCATCCGGTGATGTTCCTGATAGACGAGGCATCCCCCCTGGCCGACCTGGTGGAGTTCCAGCAGACCATCTTCCTGCAGGACCGCATCATACTGGAAAACCAGCGCCCGCGACGGCTGCCGCTTTCCGCCGGGGCCGAAATCCCGACCATGGCGGACCGCATGTCGGTCGCCTACCGCCGCTGGCTGCGCGATCGCGGCATGACCTATGGCACCACGGCCTGAACACCTGCGTCCAGCGCATTACCCCCTTCCCCCCGGTGGGGCTGCGGGCCTGCGGCGCATGGTGTAAGCCTGCTGCACCAGCACAGGCAGACAGGACAGGAGCCACACATGACCGACCAGACCACGACCAGCGCCTTCGATCAGGGCAAGGCCGCCGCCACCAAGGGCGAGCCACTGATCGAAAACCCGTTCGACGAAACGCTGCCCGCCTATGAACAGTGGAACAGGGGCTGGTGGAGCGTGCGTGAAAACGATGGCGACTTCGACCCCTTTGCCGAGAAATAGGCCATCGGGGCACGATGGCGTGAAGTCATCCAAACGTGAGCACGCGCCCATTGCGCCGGGACACGCCCGCATGGAATGAAGGGGGCTGACGGTTCGTTATAGCAGATATGCGACTGTCCTCAGGATAAGGCGGCATCGGCAACGGTGCCGCCTTTTTCCGTCCCCCGCCGGGTCAGGAGCGTGCCGACATGCTGCCCGGTGCTGCCGGCCGCAGCGTGGGGGCCGGTGCGCCGTCCACACGCGCGCAGACCCGCAAGCCCAGCAGCGCACTGGCCGAAGCCAGCAGGACGGGAACCCACATGTCATGCCCCAGCTGCGTGAATTCGATGCCAAGGGCAATGGCCGTAAGCGGCATGGACATGAACGTGCCCAGAAAGGCAATGCCCCCCAGCAGCGCCACCGTACCCATGGCAACCGGCGGCAGGAACAGGTTCCACACCCCCGCCAGCACGGTGGAAAGCAGTGCCCCCATGGCCAGGCTGGGGGTCAGCAGGCCACCGGCCGCGCCGGCCCGCACCGCCCCCATGATCGCCACGAATTTAAGCACCAGCACCACCGCGGCCAGCTGCACCCCCATCTGGGCGGCCAGTGCCAGCTGCATCGGCCCGCGCCCGTTGCCTGGCAGCTGCGGATAGAAACAGGTCGCCACCCCCAGCAGCGGAAACACCACCAGGCACCAGCCGATACGCGACACCCCCGTCGCCGCCCGGTTCTGCACGACAGCCATCACGCGCCTGGCCATATGCGCCGCAATGCCGACAACCGGCCCCGCGCACAGTGCCCACAGTACCACGGGCACGGTCACCGCCATGGCCCCGGTTTCATACTGGTGCACATTACCCAGCACCGCCCATGGCACGCACGCCCCGATGGCCGAGGCCCCCATCGCGCACAGCACCGCGCGCTGGCCCGTGGTGCCCAGCAGCACTTCCAGTATGAACAGCGCACCACCCAGCGGCACATTGTACACCGCCGCAAGCCCGGCCCCCGCCCCACACGCGATGATGATGCGCCGGTCGGCCGCCACCAGCCCCAGCATGCGGCCCGTGCCGGTGGCCAGCACGGCACCCAGTTCACGCGGCGCCACCTCACGCCCCAGCGGGGAACCCAGGGCCACGGTCACGATCTGCAGCAGCAGGTGCACAAGGGTGGAGAGCGGCGGCATCGGCCGCCCCAGCTCCGTCTTGCCCACGGCCCCGCCAATGCTGACCAGCGGCCTGCCGAAACGCCCCAGCGCCCACCAGCCCACACCCGCCACCACGCCCGCCGCGCACAGTGCGGCCACCCGCCGCCACGCGGGGGCGGCACTGACCCCCTGCACAAACGTATGCGGGCCGCCCGGCTGGCCGTAGCCGTAAGCCAGGTGCTGGATCATGTGCAGCAGCAGCGACAGCACCGTTCCCCCCAGTCCCGACAGGATGCCCGTCACCACGACCGCGACGGCCATGACCGGCCACGGCGTATGGGACACGGAAGCGGAAGGGGAGGAAGCAGGTGCGGACATGACGTTATGAGGTAGGCCGGATCGGGGATCGGGCGCAAGCCGACTTTGCAGGGATGCATGGACACGGAACCGGACAGGTGACACACGCCCCCGGCCCATGCGGGCGGCGGGGCCGGCAGCATGCGAAAGACCGGAACGGGAAGTGCTGCATTGTTCATTACGATATGATATCGACAACGCACCTGCCCCCTGTCATGCCCTGCTCCGGGAGCGGGTGGCGGGGCATGCACAATGGCCACACCTGCCCCGGGGTATGAAACTGCGGCGTAAAGACAGTAGCCAGTTCATATTGTTTACAGATATGGTTGCCTTTACGGAACAGAGGCAGCTAAATGAATTTCCAGGGGCAGGGCAGGAAGGGAACGAAATGAAATTTGTCATTGCCATCATCAAGCCATTCAAGCTGGATGAGGTGCGCGAGGGATTGCACTCCATCGGGGTGGATGCCCTGACGGCCACCGAAGTGAAGGGATATGGCCGCCAGAAAGGCCAGACCGAAATCTATCGTGGCGCTGAATACAACATCCAGTTCCTGCCCAAGATCAAGCTCGAGATCGCGGTGCCCGCCACCCAGTGCGACAAGGTGGTGGAGGTGATCCAGAGCGCCGCGTGCACCGGCAAGATCGGAGATGGCAAGATTTTTGTTCTGGACCTGCAACAGGCAATACGTATCAGGACACAGGAAACCGGAGAAAACGCGCTGTGATCACAAAGATTGGCAAGATCGGACGCCATGCGGGGCTGGCCGCAGCCGTAACCGCCGTGTCCCTGCGCGGCCTGCCCGCCATGGCGGCTGATGCCGCCCCCCCCGCGATCGACACGGGCGATACCGCATGGATGCTGGTCAGCACGGCACTCGTGCTGCTGATGACCATTCCGGGCCTGGCCCTGTTCTATGGCGGCATGGTCCGCAAGAAGAACGTGCTGGCCACGCTCATGCAGTCCTTCAGCATATGCTGCATCATGACGGTTGTGTGGATGGTGCTGGGCTACAGCCTGACCTTCACATCGGGCAATTCCTTCATCGGTGGCCTGTCGCGTATTATGCTCAACGGCATGGGCGCGGGAATCAGCAAGGGTGCCGACGTGCCCTTCACCATGGCCGCGGGCACTGACGCCGCAACCGCCATGACCATTCCCGAAAGCGTGTGGATGACGTTCCAGATGACGTTCGCCATCATCACGCCCGCCCTGATCACCGGCGCCTTTGCCGAACGCATGAAGTTCAGCGCCATGTGCGTGTTCACCATCCTGTGGGGCCTGCTGGTCTATGTGCCGGTGGCCCACTGGGTATGGGGGCCGGGTGGCTGGGTTGCGGGCCAGATCGGCGCGATCGACTTTGCCGGTGGCACGGTCGTGCATATCAATGCCGGTATTGCCGGTCTGGTCGCCGCCCTGGTGCTGGGCCGCCGCAAGGGATATGGGGAGGAAGACCTCTCCCCCTACAACCTGACCTATGCCGTCATCGGTGCCTCGCTGCTGTGGGTGGGCTGGTTCGGCTTCAACGCGGGTTCGGCCGGGGGGGCGAACGGCCGTGCGGGCATGGCCATGGCCACCACCCAGATTGCCGCCGCCGCCGCTGGCGTATCGTGGATGTGCGCCGAATGGATGAAGACCGGCAAGCCGACCGTGCTGGGCATCATCTCCGGTGCCGTGGCGGGACTGGTGGCCATTACGCCTGCGGCTGGCTTCGTGCTGCCCGGTGGCGCGCTGGTGATCGGGCTGCTGGCCGGTGTGATCTGCTTCTGGGGGGCTACGGGGCTCAAGCACATGATGGGCTATGATGACAGCCTTGATGCCTTTGGCGTGCATGGCATTGGCGGTATTGTGGGCGCGCTGCTGACCGGCGTATTCGCCTATGGCCCGCTTTCCGCCACCGATGCCAGCCCCGAGGGCGTGGTCGGCTCCTTCCACCAGCTGGTGGCGCAGGCGGAATCCGTGGGCGTGACCATCATCTGGTGCGCGGTGATCAGCTTCATCCTGCTCAAGGCCATTGACCTGACCATCGGGCTGCGTGTCAGCCGGGATGAGGAAATGGAAGGTCTGGACATGAGCCTGCATGGTGAACGGATCAATTCCTGACCCCCTGCCCTGACGGGCGACATGACCAGGGGCGGCCCAGGAGGCCGCCCTTTTTTTATACCGGCGCCCTTGGCATGACGCTGCCGGTCCGGGAAAACAGCCTGCCCCACCCTGCCGTCAGGGCAATGCAAACCGGCATGGAAGCGGAAAGGAATGCCGCCTTCCCGGAAAAGACGGCATTCCCTGAAGCATCCTGGACCATGCTTTACCCGCAACGGCCCTGCTGGCCTGCACGGCCGGTCAGAAAGACTGCGAGATCCCGGTCAGGATCGTGCGGCGCAGCCCGTATTGCGGTGCGCCCACGCCAATGCCCGTGCCGCTGCGCAGCATGTAGGGGTGATCGAACAGGTTGGTCACATCCAGCCGCAACTGCGTGGTCCGCAGGAAACGGGAATGGAACAGGTCACGAAAGGACTGCACGACCGACATGTTGAAGGTGGCGTATTGCGGGATCACCCCGCCATTGGGCACATCCGAATCCTGCCGCAGCCCGCTGCCATACACCATGGTGGCCGAAAGGCGCGTCGGGTGCCCGGTGCGATGGAAGAATGTGTAGGCCCCCCCGGCCGAGGCGGTCCAGCGCTGGTCATGATCCAGATGGATCCAGTGCTGGCTGATATAGGCCAGGTCATCGGCGGCGAAATTGAACTGCGCGCTTGTAATGTCCTTGCCGATGGCGCGCGACCACGCGAAATTGCCATAGAGCGAAAGCGGCCCGCGATCATAGGAGGTCGAGAATTCGTAGCCATTGACCTGTCCCCGCCGGTAATTGAAGCCGGACAGGATGATCGGTGCCCCGAACTGCCCTTCATCAATCAGGTTATGCGCCAGCTTGTAATAGGCATCGAACGACACGCGCCAGCCGGGCAGGATGGTCTGCTCGATCCCGGCATCGAAATAATGATCACGCTCGGACTTGACCGTACTGCTGCCATTTGATGCCGCGGCACCGGACGTATTGGCAAACTGCTGCAGGTCGGTCCCCCCCACCACCTCGAACGGCGGCGGCGTGAAATAGCGTGAATATCCCGCATGCAGCACGCCGCCTTTCCATGCGCGCCATACCACATTGATGCGCGGGCTGAGCTGGTGCTCGTTGGTGTATTCACCCACGCCATCAAAGCGCAGGCCGTAATTGACCGTGACATTGCGCAGCGGCCGCCATTCATCCTGCACATACAGGCCATAGATATCGCCCGTGCGGCCATTGCCCGTATGGATGTTGATCATCTGGTCATTGGCATCGAACACCGTGGCGTCCGCCTTGGTGATGTTGCGTTCGGCAAAGACCTGGAAGCCGAAGCGGATGGTATGGTCGGGGCGCACCCGCCAGGTCACGTCGCTCTGCGTGCCGGTGGACATGACCGACCGTTCGGCATGCTGGCTTATGCCCATATAGGCCAGGTCCCCCAGATTGGGATCAGGGCTGTAGCCAAGGCTGCTGTAGCGCGAGAAGACCGAGGTCTGGAGCGAGAACGCCCCGATCTCCTTCTGGAGCGACAGGATGGCGAAATCCGTGATTTCCTTCTGGTGCTCGTTCAGGTCGCCACTGCCTGGCGCATTGGGCAGGAGTGCGGTGTAGTTCTGGTCAAACAGCGGCTGGCCGCCATTGTTGGGTAGCTGGTACTCGGCGTTCGATACCCCGGCAATCAGGCTGATCCGCGTGTTTTCATCCACCGTGTACCGCAGGTGCCCCAGGAAGTGGTACTGGTTGCTCAGGTCATGCGGCGCATTGAAGGAGGCGGTCGTATTCTCGATCCCTACCCGGTCATGCACGTAATCGGCGGTAAAGAAGTAATCCCACTTTCCATACTGCCCCCCATACTGGGCGGAAGGAAAGAAGTAGTCGCGCGCGCCACCATAGATCGACACGTTGCCGCCCTTGTTGGTCGTCCCGTTCTTGGTGGTGATGTCCACCACCGCCGCCTGCAGGAAGCCGTACTGCACCGGCAGCGCGCCGGTGGAAAGGGACAGGTTGTCGGCAAAGCGGGTCATGAGGGTCTGACCGAACACGTTCATGCCTTCGGGCAGCTGCACGCCATCCAGGCGGAACTGTACCTCGTTATGGTCACCGCGCACATGGATCTGGCCGTAACTGTCCTGTGCCACACCGGGGGCCTGCAGCAGCACGCTGTTCAGTCCCGCGTTGTCACCGCCCGGAATGGTTTCCAGCGCCCTGCGGCTGAAGGCATGCACCGTGGCCCCCGTGGAGGGCTGGAGCTGCATCCGCGCGCGGTCAAGCCGTGCGGTGACGGTCATGGTCTCGGGCGCGGAAGACGGACGGGTTACATCCTTTTCCCCCGTCGTGGCGGTGCTGCTGGCGGCAGCGGCGGACAGCACCGGCTCCTGGCCCATCGCACTGGCAAGGGGGGTCAGGATGGTCATGGCCAGAAGCATGGCCGGTGAATGGGGACGGGCGGAAAACCATAGGCGCATCATGGCGGGGCGGGCTCACATCCAGAAAAATGATTTCGGGAAGCGCAGCATTATTTGGTACAATATAACATAACAATCTAAAAAAGCAGCCTGTCGCTCAGCCCTCGCGTTATGTTGCATTTACGCAACACACCCCAAGGCTGACCGGCATAGTCTGGTCACATCTACCAGGAATCCGGAATGTCTTTACGTATGGCAACCGGACATGACCGGGCGACATGACCATGCAGGATGCGGATAACCAGAACCGGACAGGCAACACGCTCGCCCCGTCCAATGACGGGATGTAAACGCTGTTCTAAAACAGGTTGCGTATACGTAACAATAAAAATTCTGGATATGGCATTTTTCAAAACTCCCTGAAAAACGCTTCCCCAACACTTTCCTGTTATTTTCAGGCCATTTCACGGATGGCTTCTGAAAACGGCCTTTCAGTCGGCCGCCGTGTCCATGACAAGCGGCGGCAGGCGCGGGGCTTCGCGCATATAGGCGTTCAGGAATGTCCTGACAGCGGACCGGGCGATGAAGATGATATGTGCCTCGTCCGTGTTGACCGGCAACTGCATGCGCGCGCGTGCCGCGATGCGCGTCTGGCACAGCGCGTAGAACTGCTCCGCCGCGAAAACGGGGTCGGGAATGTTCAGCACGCCCGCGTCATTATGCTGCATGAGCCATGCGGACAGGATGTTGATGGCCTTCTGCGGGCCGTGCTTCCAGAAGGTCTCCGCCAGGGCGGGGAAATTGCCGGCCTCCGAGATGATGATGCGGTTGAGCATGAGCGACAGCGGCGAGGTAAGCAGGCGGATCATGGCCACCGCCAGATGGTCGAGCGATTCCGTAAGGTTCGCCCCCTCGTCTATCCGGCTGAACAGAAGGGGCATCTTCTCGCACGCGCACTGTTCCACAAAGGCGGAGAACAGCGTGGCCTTGCTGTCGAAATAATTGTACAGCGTACCCTTGGATACCCCGGCATCGCGCGCAATGCCCGACATGCTGGCCCCTTCGTACCCATGTTCGGCAAAAACCCGCGCGGCACCAGCCAGTATCTGCGCGCGTTTGGCGGCGGAAGCCCCCGAAGGCACGCAATCTTCCGCCTGTGCCTGGCGTGGCCGGTCTGCCGTGGTACCCATTGAAATCATCCTGCTCCCAGTAATCGGTGCGTACTTTCGATTGACCCCGTGCGGAAAGCCGATAGGCTAGGGGACTGACCGAACTGATCGGTCATTTCAGCCATGGTAGCGAAACCATGCACTGGAATACAGATTTATATTAACCGTTTCAGGCACGACAGGGGGCCGCGTTGGCAGGTAGGGGAATTTCATGGCGTACGGCGGTGGTTGGGTTGTCGGTCATGACCGCCGGGTGCGCGGTTGGCCCGAATTTCCACAAGCCCACGCCGTGGGCGCCCAAGCAGTACGGCGGCCCGGCCCGTATCGCCCCCGATGGCACGAACAGCCCGGCGCAGGTTGCAAGCCAGACCACACAGGATGACCCCGATACCGCATGGTGGACCCTGTTCCATGATGCCGAACTGACCAGACTTGAACAGCGCGTGGCCACCGACAACCTGGATGTGCGCGCCTATGCCTACCGCATGGCCCAGAGCCGCGCGGAACTGCGCATTGCCGGCGCCGAGCGCTATCCCGGCCTGTCGGCCAGCGGTTCCTATGCCCGCCAGCAGTACAGCACCAAGATGCTGCAGCGTATCGTGACCGACGTGGAAAGCGACCCGCAGCTGGCCAACACCCCCGGCTTCTCCCAGTTCGCGCCCACACCGGGGGAAGCCAAGATCCCCCTGTTCAACCAGTGGCGCGACAGCGTGGATGCCACATGGGAGCTGGACCTGTGGGGCCGCGTGCGCCGTGAATACGAAGCCGCCGCCGCCAACACCCAGGCCGTGAACGAAGCCCGGCGCGGCATGCTGATCTCCCGCCAGTCGGAAGTGGCGCGGGATTACATGGACCTGCGCAACACGCAGGAACAGCTGCGCATTGTCATGGAAAACCGCGACGTGGCGAAATCCATGCTGGACCTGAACCAGCAGCGCTACACCAAGGGGCTGGCCAGCAACCTGGAAGTGGAACAGGCCCGCGCCCAGTATGAAAGCACGCTGGCGCAGATCCCCCAGCTTGAGCAGCAGCTTGTCCTGCAGGTCAATGCGCTGAGCCTGCTGATGGGTGAACCGCCCCGCGCGCTGTCCGATGAACTGCTCACGGCAGCGGCCATTCCGCCCGTGCCACCGCGCGTGCCGGTGGGCGTGCCCTCCGAACTGGCGCGCCGCCGCCCCGATATCCGCCGTGCGGAAGCCAGCCTGCACGCCGCCATTGCCCAGGTGGGCGAGGCCGTGGCCGAATTTTACCCGCGCGTGACCATCAATGCGGGATTCGGCTTTGAATCCCTCTCCTTCCGCGACCTCGGGTTCTGGAATGCCAAGGCGTGGAATGTCGGCCCGTCCATCACGCTGCCGCTGTTCCAGGGCGGGCGCCTGCGTGGCCAGCTTGAACTGCGCAAGGCCGCACAGAAGGAAGCGGCCATCAATTACCAGAAGACCGTGCTGGGTGCGTGGCATGACGTGGATAACGCCCTGACCGCCTATACCGATGAACAGCGCCGCCATGACGAACTGGCCCGCCGCGTGGAGGCCAGCCACCATGCGCTCCAGCTGGCGCAGGACCAGTACCGCAACGGCATGGTGACCTATCTGACCGTGCTGGACACGCAGCGCCAGTATCTGGGGGCTGAATCCGACCTGACCACCAGCACCGCCACCATATCGGGCAATCTGGTGCGGCTGTACAATGCGCTGGGTGGCGGGTGGGAGACCACCTATCCCGAAGCGCCTCCCCGCGCGAAACGGGGCACGGCCTCCACGTCCCGGTCCGCAACCGGCACGCCCGCCACAATGCCGCAGGCCGCTGCCACTGCCACCCCCGCGCATCAGCCTGCCTGAAAACCGCGTTAAAAGCTTGGCGTGCGTGCGCCATGCTAGTATAAGCCGCCCCGTTCCCCACTGGCTGGACCCTACCCGCCACGGGGAACCACGGCGCAGGGACCAGTCATCATGATTACATTGCCCCCCGATTATCGCCCTTCGGATGATGAGGAATTCATGAATCCGCAGCAGGTGGAATATTTCCGCCTCAAGCTGCTGAAATGGCGAGCGGATCTTCTTAAGGAAGCGGATGAAACACTTGCCAGCCTGTCCGAAGGTGGCATTCACGAAGCGGATATTACCGACCGCGCCAGTGTCGAGACCGACCGTGCGCTTGAACTGCGCACCCGTGACCGGGCACGCAAGCTGATTTCCAAGATCAACCAGGCGCTGCTGCGTATCGAAGCGGGCACCTATGGCTATTGCGAGGAAACGGGCGAGCCGATCGGCCTGAAGCGGCTGGAAGCCCGCCCCATCGCCACCCTGTCGATCGAGGCGCAGGAACGCCACGAACGCATGGAGCGCATCCACCGCGACGACTGACTTTCCCCACTCCCGGCCTGACATCCCAATTTTCCAAAACATGAGAAAAGGGGGTTGTCAGCCGGGCCAGGAAAAGTTAGGAAGCGCGCATACAGTGCTGCTGTAGCTCAGTGGTAGAGCACTCCCTTGGTAAGGGAGAGGTCGACAGTTCAATCCTGTCCAGCAGCACCATGATTTCCCTTGATATCCTGTTCTTCCGGTTTTCCTGATATGGCCCATGTGGCGCGGGAAGGCTGATGATACAGGCATGAACGGTTACCGGATCAGGCTGTCATGCGCGCGTCGGCACGCAGGTCTGCCCGCCGTATAGTCCGCAAATCATAAATAAGTTTCTGGTGACGCTTTTTTCAAAAAGCATCGGAGAATGCCGTTTTTTTGAAAAAAGGCGGCATCCGGGACCTTTGTTATTTTTTATCCTGCCCCGCGGCATCCAGCCCAAGGGCCGCGATATCCGCGGGTGGCCCCGCCAGCATGCAGGCAACGCCGGTGGTACGGTCCACCACCATGCGGATATCCACCGGCGCCTCATGGCTGTCAAACAGGTCGGATGTCACACCATAAACCGGATGGAGCGGTTCGTCATGTTCCACGTCATGACGGATAATCTGGGTCATGATCCGGCCAAGGGCGCGCTCCAGCCCCTCCATGACGCGCGACGGGGCCAGCCGGGGCCGGGCGGCCGTGGCTTCCCCCATGCAGTGCCGTTCCAGCAATGCCGTCCACGCGGCCGTCGGGATGAACATGGGCATACGCCCGCCATCATTATGACGCTCGGCATGCATGATGCGGCGTGTGTTGGCCAGACCGATCACATCAATCCGGGGCAGGTCATCCCCGATACGCGCGGGGATGATGCGGGAGGCATCGGTCACGAACGGGCTTCCCTGTCAAAATGTTCCGGCATGACCAGTATATCCTGCGGTGACAGGGCGGATGAAATGTAGAAACCCTGTATCCGCTCGGGTTTCATCTGCATGACCAGATCGAACTGCTCACGGTTTTCCACCCCTTCAACCGTCACCTCCATCCTGAAGCCCTGCCCCATCTCGATCAGGCTGGACAGGACCATGCAGGCATCGGGATTGCCCACGATGCCGGCCACCATGCTCTGGTCGATCTTGACCTGCGAGAACGGCAGTTCACGCAGGTGGTTGAGCACGGTAATGCCCTTGCCAAAATTATCGAGTGCTATGCGGAAGCCCGAGCGCGCCAGTTCACGCAGGTTGCGGATGCCCTGGTCGGCCCGGCGGCCATGCAGCATCGCTTCCGTCACTTCCAGCACGAAGTTCTCGGGCTGCATGTTGAACCGCCTGAGTGATTCTTCCAGCTCGCGCTGGTAGTCATCGCGGATCAGGTCCATGCGCGACAGATTGATGGCAAGCTGGCGCTGCGGGTGGCCGTTGCTGTTCCACATGTGTACGTCATGGCGGAACGCCTCGATCATGCGCGGCCCCATGGCCTGCGCCAGCCCCGCATCGGTAAACACGTCAGAAAAGTCTTCCGCCGCCAGCAGCCCGCGTTCGGGGTGCTGCCAGCGCAGCAGCGCCTCGATCTGGTCCACCTTCAGCGTATGGCAGTTCAGGATGGGCTGGTAATAGACCTCGAACTGGTTGCGCTCCACCCCGCATCGTGCCTCGCTCAGGATGGAAACACGCGCCTGGGCGCGTTCACGCAGCTTGCGGGTAAACATCTGGGACTGCTTGCCACCGGCACGCTTGGCGGCGTACATCGCCATGTCGGCGTTTTTCTGCACATCCTCGATCGTATCGGTGCCATCCAGCAGGACCGCGCCAATACTGCCCGCCACGCTGACCGTGACCGTCTCGATATCGATGGGCCGTTCCAGAATGGCCTGAAGGCGGTCCATGTACCGCTCCAGCGAGATATCCTCAAGCGTGCGATGCAGGATGACGGCAAACTCATCGCCTCCCAGCCGGCTGACCGGGTCATCGGGATGGGTCAGTTCGATCAGGCGCGAGGCAATGGCGCGCAGCACGATGTCCCCCGCATGGTGGCCGTGCACGTCATTGATCTGCTTGAAGCCATCAAGGTCGAACATGGCCAGCGCGGGGGCGGGCTGGCCGGTACTGCCCGGCTCGCGGCAGCGCGCCAGTTCATCGGCCAGCGCGGTGTTGAAGCCACCACGGTTGAGCAGGCCGGTCAGGGTATCCGTTTCCGCCAGTTCGCACAGCCGGTCACGGGTGTTCATGAGTTCGGTAATCTCGAAACGGCTGGCGACATAGCCCTGGATCACGCCCGCGCGGTCCAGCTTGGGAATGATGGTGGTCGCCACCCAGTACAGCGAACCATCCTTCGCCCGATTGCAGATATTGCCCTGCCACAGCTGGCCCGACTGGATGGTGCGGTACAGGTCTCGGAAAAAATCCGCGTCATGATAGCCGGAATTGACAATACGGTGCGTGGAGCCGATCAGTTCCTCACGCGAGTACTGGCTGATCTCGCAGAAGCGGTCATTGACGTATGTGATGACCCCTGCACTGTCGGTAATCGCGACGATCAGGACACTGTCAACCAGATCAGCCCAGAAATCCGCATCCTGATGCGTCAGGGCCCGCAGCCGATCATCATGTTGCAATGCCATTTTCCCGCCTGGAAACAATAATAAAAAGCAAACTAGGGTATTTCATAAAGTCAAACCGCCCCGGCGGCCAGCCTGCCGCACACGGCATGCCTGCGCCTGCCAGCCATGACATCCCCTCCCCCATCATGCCGAAGGAATGACGAAGGAACCGCGGGCCTGGCGCTCACGGAACCATTTTTCCAGTTCGGCAGGGGGAAGCGGCCTGGCAAACAGATAGCCCTGCATCACGTCACAATGCAATTCCTCAAGCAGCCGCCACTGCTGCTCGGTCTCGACCCCTTCGGTCACGACCGTCATGCCCAGCCGCGAACCGATGCCGATCACCGCCATGGTCACGGCCTGGGCATTGGTATCGTGCTCGAAATCATTGATGAAGCTGCGGTCGATCTTGATTTCGGTCAGCGGCAGGCGCGTCAGGCGCGACAGGCTGGAATAGCCGGTGCCGAAATCATCCATCGACAGCCCCACATCAAGCCTGCGTATGGCGTGCAGCACCTCTTCGGTCTCACTGCTGCTGTCCATCATCACGCTTTCGGTAATCTCCACCGTCAGCCGGTCCGGCGTCAGGCCGTGCTGGCCAAGCAGGTTGGCAATGTATTCAGGCAGCGAGCGGTTGCGGAAATGCACGGCCGACAGGTTGACCGCAACGGTCGGCACATGCACGCCATCACGATCCCACCTGACCATCTGGCTGCATGCTTCCTGCAGGGACCACCGGCCGATGGCCTCGATCTGTCCGGTTTCCTCCGCCACCGCAATGAAGCGGGAGGGATAGATGTTGCCCAGCGTCGGATGGTGCCACCGGGACAGGGCCTCCACCCCATACAGGCCGCCGGTCATGGTTTCCACCTGCGGCTGGTAGTGCAGGTTCAGCATGCCCTTCGACAGCGAATCCCGCAGCGCCGAACCCAGCATGAGCCGTTCCTGCGCCACCTGGTTCTTCTCATGGCCCGCAAAGCGGTAGAGACCGCGCCCGTCCCCCTTTGCCTGCCGGGCCGCGGCATCGGCCAGGCTGAGCAGGGATTCGCTGTCCGGCCCGTTTTCGGGGAAGGTACTGATGCCGACACAGCACGAGATGGTCAGGGTGTTCTCCCCCACCTGCAGCGGCCTGGCGATGGCATTGATCAGCTTTTCGGCAAACTGCTCGGCCCTGGCGTGCGAGCAGTCGGGCACGATGATGATGAACTCGTCCCCGCCCGAACGGCTGACGATGTATTCATCATTGACCAGCCCACGGATGCGGCGCCCGATCTCGATCAGGAAACGGTCGGCATTCACATGGCCCAGCGCGTCATTGATATCGCGGAACCGGTCGATATCAACCATGAACAGCGAGAACTGGCTGTCCCCGCCCCGCATGATCAGGCGCTCGATGACATTATGCAGCGAGGTGCGGTTGAGCAGCCCGGTCAGGCTGTCGAAATTGGAAAGCTGGGCAATATGCTGCCGTGTCTCGTTCTGTTCGATCGCCAGCGCGCAGAACGGCATGGAGGTGGAAACCACGCGCTGCGGCCATGCCAGGTCGGTATCATCGCCCCGCAGGTAGAGGGCGAAGATGCCCATGACCTGACCGGTGCGCGAGATGATGGCCGAGGAACAGCACCGCTCCAGCCCCAGCGAACGGGCCAGCGAGGAATAGCCATCCCACACCACCTTGTTGCTGCTGTCGGGTGCCGTGCGCAGTGTCTCGATCTGCTCGGCGCTGAGTTCCATGCTGTCCAGCGCCGTGCGGTAGCGGTTGGGCATGCCGGGTGATGCCGCGATGGACAGCCTGCGCCGCGAACGGTCAAGCAGCAGGACCGCCGCCACCCCGCCGGGCACGAAACCATCCACCCGGCGGCACAGCAGGTCGCCCACTTCCTGTATGGTCAGGTCGGATGCCAGCGCCTGGAGCACGTCGTTCTGCAGGATCAGGATCTTGCGCTGACGGCTCTGCTCCGTCACGTCCTTCATCACGGCGATGTAGTAGATCTTGTGCGAATCAGCCAGCTGCACGCGGGAGATGGACAGTTCCCCGCACACATATTCGCCATTGGCGCGCCTGAACTCCACCTCCCGCGAGGTGCCGACAATCCGGCCGATCCCGGTCTCGCGGTTGCGGTCGATGTAGCCGTCATGCTGCGCACGTTCCGCCACGGGCACAAGGCAGCTTACATTTTCGCCCAGAACCTGCGCGCGCGGCAGGCCCCATATGCGCTCGGCGGCGGCATTGAAAAGGATAATCCTGTTGTGCTCATCAATCACGACCATGGGATCAATGGCCTGCTCCATGGCAGAAAGCAGGACATCGGCACTAATTTTCGGCTGATCCACCGTAGACTCCAGAGCATCGGCACGGCAGCCCGCACCATGTGAGATCACTGTTGCTGGCGTTGCCAGGCATGGTCCCGGCACCATGGCGGCCTGAAAACCGGCCTGGCCCGGCCACAGGCATTACGGACCTGCGGGTTTGCATCCAAGCATAGTATGCACCGGGCAGGGGGAACATGACATGCCTCAATCTTGACACAAACCCCTCAGTCGCCACGCCGTTCCAGATCCTGCGGCAGCATGCCGGCCAGCGGGCGGCAGGCATAGGCGGTTTCGCTTTCGGGCTGGGGCTCGTTCTGGCGCAGTCCGGCCGCCCCCGCGGCCACGGCCCGCCAGGTGGCCTGCGCCAGTGCCTTGCGGCTGGGGAAATCATCGGGATCAAGGGCGGGATGCAGCAGGACCGTGGCACGCATCGACCGCCAGCGGAGCAGCTGCCATACATGCGGGCCCAGATCCATGTCCCCGTACCAGGCAAAGACCGGCCTGCGCGCCCGGTTGACCGGCAGGCCCTCCAACTGGTCGTACACGACCGATATGGGCTGGATCAGCGGCGTCATGCCGGGGCGGGCGGCAATGGCGGCGGCTTCGCTTTCCGGCTCCGCCGGGGCCTTGCCCGGCGGCAGGCGGGGCGGCTTGGCAATGGCGAAAAAGGCCGACAGGAAGGGCAGTACGCGGGACCCGTCCGATGACGTCCCTTCGGGGAACAGGATCAGGTTGTCACCCTCCACCATCAGCCGGTGCAGCATTTCGTCGCGTTCGCGCCCGGTCGTACTGCGCTGGCGGCTGACGAATATGGTCCGCCCGATGCGCGAGACCAGCCCCATGATGGGCCAGCCCTCGATATCGCCCTTGGCCACGAAATTCGATGGCAGGACCGTACCCAGCACCGGCACGTCCAGCCAGGTGGAATGGTTGGAGACGTAGATGACGGGCCGCTCGCCCCGCTGGCGCGCCTTGCGGCCGCCCACGCCGCCCGCCCTGCGGCCCACCACGCGGATGCGCAGCGACAGCAGCAGGCACAGCCCGCCCCATACCATGCGCGTCCACCGGATCTTGGCGGTACCGGGCACCAGCAGCAGCACGGCCTCGAACCCGACCGAAAGCGGCACCCATACGGTAATGGCCGCAAGCCTGCCCACCCCACGCGCGGTACGGGCATAAGCGCGCAGCCGCCCCGAGGGCACGACCGTGACGGTTGCAACCGCACGGGCCGCTTCCGAACCGGCTTCGGGGGCAATCACCTGCCGGGAGGCACGCAACGCAGACCGGGACTGGACAGGCGGTGGAGAACGGCGCCGGGTCAAACGGCGGATGAAATCGGCGATCATGCGCCTATCCATAGCCCTTCATCATGGCGTGCGACAATATGGAGCAGCCGGGGCGGAAGGCTGGCGTGTCATGCGCGCAACGCCCCGGCCCGGCCCCGGTAACGGCCGGTACGGGCATCAGGGGCGCCGGATCAGGGGCCCGGGGGCCATGGTTTTTTACACCCTTCGTCACCCATCCTTACTGGACCTTGCATCCAGACACGTCCATGCTGGAGGGTAAATCCCTGCAGGAGTTGCCTTTTCATGTCCGCATGCAGCCGTCGTGGCGCGCTTGCCGCCACTACCGCCTTCATGGTCCTGGCCATGCTCCCGCTTCCTGCCGCCCGGGCGGCGGACGATGTGCTGAACGTGCTGACCTGGTGCGACCATGAAGACCCGGAACTGCTTGGCCCCTTTGAACAGGCCAACAAGGTGCGCGTGCACTTCAAGGACATCGACAGCACCGATGCCACCCGCGCCATCCTGCGCCAGGCGCAGGCAGCGGACTGGGATGTGGTGATCATGGAGGAGACGGCAGCCCCGCAGCTGGCTGAAGCCGGGCTGCTCATGCCGCTGGACCCGGCTGATTTTCCCGATAACGGCACGGCGCCCGCCATCGGCGACCCGGCTACCGGCTCATATGGCGGGCGGCTGTATGCCGTGCCGGAAAAATACGGCTTCAACGCCGTGGCCTTCAATCGCGCGCGCGTCAGTGCCACCGACATGGAGGACATCAACGCCATCTGGCAGCCCCGCTACCACGGGCGCATTGCCATCTATGACAGCTATCTGCCCGTACTGTCCTACATCGCCCTGGCGCTGGGACTGGACCCCGCGCGGCTGAACACAGCCGACCTGCCCGCGCTGCAGGCAAAGCTTGCCACCCTGCGCGCCAGCGCCCCGATCGTGGGCGATATCGCCACCGTGCAGCAGGCACTGGCCGATGGGCAGGTGGATATCGTGGTGGGTGGCGGCGCATGGACCACGGCGGGCGTGGGCGAAGGCGGCACCCCCGCACAGGCCGGAAGCAGCCCGACCGACCCGCGGCACCCGGACCTGACCTTTACGGTGCCCCGGCAGGGGGCGATGCGGTGGCTGCATGGTATCTCGATTGCCGCGGCTTCCCAGCGCAAGGCGCTGGCGGTGGCGTTCGCGCAGTATCTGCGCACCCCCGCAGCCCAGGCGCGGCTTGCCACGTCCTCATGCTACTGGGGCATGCCCGCCTCCACCCGCGCACCGCTGGACGAGGCGACCCGCGCTGCCCTGCACTGGGACCAGCAGGCCGCCTATCTCGCGGCCAGCCACCCCTACCCCACGCCGGATGACGGCATGGATGCCCGCCTGCGCGCGGTGTGGGACAGGGTCATGCGCGACGATGCCCCGCCACCAGCCGCCGCAACCGATGGCACGGACAGCCGGGATGCCGGGGCAAAGGCCGCTACTCAGCCATAGCGCACGGGCGACCGTGCCAGCAGCCGGTCGGCCATGATGCCAAACAGCAGCCCCAGGCTGCCCCACAGCACAAGCTGCATGCCCAGCGCCGCCTCGCGGAAGCGCCACAGCACGGTGGCGGGGAAATTGTCCGGCACTTCATTGAAATCGGGCAGCACCGCCTGCAATACGGCCACCAGCACCACAAAAAGGGCCGCGCCACACAGTGCGCCCCCCCAGTTGCCCCAGTGTCGCGCCCCTCTGCGGCCCGCCAGTACCGCCAGCGTCAGCGCGCATAGCGAGAAGATGATCATCTCGAAATAGGTGGCGGTCCGCATGCCGATAGTTTCGGGCTGGCCCACGGCGGGCGGATTGGCCGGGTATTTCAGGTCAGGCACCAGTACCACGGCCAGGAACCCCGCCCCCGCCAGCAGCAGGGCCAGCATGCGCGGCGAAAACCGGCCCAGCCGCCCGTAGGCGGCGGCGAACACAAGCGCGAACAGCCCGCCATAGGCCGCGCCATACATGGCGGCGGCGGTCAGCATGCCGATGGAAGCCTGCACCCCACGGCTGACCAGTTCCGGCTCCGGCGCCTCGCCGGCCGCCGCATCCAGGGCGGATTCAAAGGCAATGGCCAGATTGACCTGCGGTTCACCAAACACACGGGCGAAAAGGAAGGCAAGGCAGGAGGCAAGAATGCCCGCCAGCATGCCACGCAGCAGAAGGCGGCCGGCCATCAGGCCACGCCCCGGCGGGCCGGAATGAAAGGATGGGACATGGTTCAGATCTCCTGTCGGGAAAGCGCGTCCCGTAACGGAATGGTAGCCTGATCCGCAGGAGAGGTCTGACTTCCGCATGCACGCATGCGCTATACAGTGGCGCGACCGTGCCGGGTTTCCACCGGCTTCTCCCCCGCAGATGACGGGGGACCAGTCAATAGCGCCCCCCGCCCCCAAGTCAAACACAAAGGGGCGGCCGGCCTATTTTGCCGCGGGTGGCAGGGAAACCGGGCTGGCGCTGCCCTGCGCCGCATGCCACTGGCGCAGCGCATCCAGGGTCTTGCTGACATGGCCGCTGGGGGAGAGCGCGCTGTAGGCATAGATCACCTTGCCATCGGGCGCGATGACATAGGATGTGCGGCTGGCGCGGTTGAGCAGCGGCAGGCGGCTGTCATACATCCGCGCGATCTGGCCCTGCGGGTCGGCCGCGACGGGGAAGCGGCCATGCCCCTCGCTTACGGAAAAACGGTCCAGCGTTGGCATGTCATCGGTGGATATGCCGATGACCGAGGCCCCCAGCGCCTTGTACTGGTCCATCGCATCGGCGAATTCATGGGCTTCGATGGTGCAGCCACGGGTAAAGGCGGCGGGATAGAAATACAGGACCACCGGCCCCTGCCGCAGGGCATCGGCCAGATGGAAGCTGAACTCGCTGCCATTGCGCGTGGCCTGTGCGTTGAACAGGGGCGCCTGGCTGCCTACGGGCAGCGCCGCGCGCGCGGGGGAAAAGCACACGAATCCCGCAAAGGCCATGATGCCCACCAGCGGCAGGCACAGCCCCGGCAGGGACCAGCGTGAACGCCTGTAAAAATACCTCATGCTCCCTCACACCCTGACAACAGGGTCTCTGCGGTCCCGTGACCGGGCCGTCATGTGGCGGGCGGCAGGACCTGGCAGCCCGCATTGCCCATCCGCTGGCAGACCTGTTCGGCAGCCTCGTGCGACAGGCCGGTCAGCCTTGCACGATAGACATGACCGCGATGCGACGCAACGCTTGCAACCTGGGTATGCACCCCGCTGGCCGAAACCCTGGCCCGCGCCAGCCCCGCCGCGTGCTGTGCCTGCCCTTCGGAACCATAGGCCCCCACCTGCACCACCCAGTCATGGCGGGGCGCCATGCTGATGACGCCCGGCCGCGTTCCGGCGGCGGTCATGGGCACAACGCCGCTTTCCTCACGCGCGCTCCATGCCGCCCGCACGGCCGCGGCCTCGGGCGACGGGGCATCGGATGCCGTGCCACCCGGCACGGCGGCCAGAAGCTGGCGGCCCCGGCTGTGTCCGCCGCGGCTGTTCTGCGCAGCCTGGGCGCGGGCCAGGGCACGGGCCTCGATCAGCAGGTCGGCCTGGGAGCGGTTGACGGGCGAGGTCCCCGCGATTTTCGGCCCGATGGACGCCACGTAGTCCCGCGTTTCCTTGGGCAGGGTATGATAGCGGTCAAGGAAGTCATCCAGCCGTCCCGGCCCGCTGTTATACGCGGCCAGGAAGCCGGGGGAGCCGTAGATGTCATACATTTCGCGGATATAGGCGGTACCGGCGATGATGTTGTCATGCGGCTCGAACGCATCGGAACCAAGGTTGTAGCGGGCACGCATTTCATCATAGGTCGGCGGCATGAGCTGCATGAGGCCCATGGCGCCCGGCAGCGAGGTGACGAATTCCCCATTGCGGTAAAGCTGCCCCCCCGACTCGCGCTGCATGACCTGCCGTATCCAGATGTCCGGCACGTCGAAACGCTGCGAGGCCTCGGTGATGTAAGGCCCCCACGGGTCTTCCGGCGGTCCGGGCGGGGCGTAGCTGGTATGGGCACGGGCACGGTAGGAATCGGCCTCGTGGATCATCTGCTCCTCACTCATTTCGTGAGGGCCACTGCTGGCACAGGCGGCCAGCATGCCCGCCAGCCCCAGCGCCAGCCACCGCACGGCGCGCCGGCAGGGAAAAGAAGGCGATGGGGCGGATGCTTCGCCGCCGTCAGATGCCGCTGCTGCCTGGGTTGGTGCCATGTGGTGCCGTGATCCCGCTCATGCCGCCCATGTTCCCATGGCGGACGTGCCAGTACACCCGCCCGGGGGGACGGGCGGCGCACCATAACAGCCCGGCCCGCGCTTGTGCAATCCTGCCCTGCGCCCGGCCGGGGCGGCCGGCATGAACGGTGGCGTGGCGTTATTCCTCCACATAGGTGGCGGGATCACCGCCGGTGCGGTTGTGGGGGCTGTCCAGCGTGGCGAGGTCACGCATGTCATCCGCCGTCAGCTGGAAATCGAAGCTGTGCAGGTTGGCGCGCATGCGCTCGGGATGCGCGCTTTTGGGAATGGGCACCGCGCCACGGTCGATGATCCAGCGCAGCAGGACCTGCGCGCCTGACCTGCCATGCCGCGCGGCGATACGCTGCACCACCGGGTTTTCCAGCAGTCTGCCCCGGCCCAGCGGGCTCCAGGCCCCGGTCAGGATGCCCAGCTTCTCATGCACGGCAAGCAGCGGCCCCTGCGCAAAATCCGCATGCATCTCGATCTGGTTGACGGCGGGGGTCACCCCGGTCTCATCCACCAGGCGCCGCAGGTGTTCGGGCAGGAAGTTGGACACGCCGATCGAGCGGATCCGCCCTTCGTCACGCAGGCGGATCATGGCCTTCCAGCTTTCGACATACTGGTCCTTTAGCGGCAGTGGCCAGTGGATCAGGTAAAGGTCGACATAGCTCATCTTCAGCCGTGCCAGGCTGGCCTCGAACGCACGCAGCGTACTGTCAAAGCCCTGGTCGGCGCCGCGCAGCTTGGTGGTGACGAAAATATCCTCCCGCCCCACGTCAAAGCTGACCAGCCCGGTACCGACGCCGCTTTCGTTGCCGTAGCGCGACGCGGTATCGAACAGGCGGTAGCCCGCCGTCAGCGCCTCGCGCACGGCGGCCTCGGCCTGCGGGTTGTCGAGCGGATAGGTGCCGAACCCCATGGCGGGAATGCGGTGTCCATCATTGAGGGTAAGCAGGGGGATGGTGGTCATGGTGGTTCCTTCGTCAGGCGCACCCGGCCACTGGGGTATCCCGTGGGGTGTCCCGGCGCGCAGGCGGCGGGTTGGCAACCGGACCGGGGCTGGACGTGCGTCGCCGGTAGCCAGACTAACGATACAGGGCCGGTTTTGGTTTATGCCCAGTTTTCAGGACTGGGGTGCATGTGGTTCATTGTCACCATCCAGAGAGGGACTCCATGACCGATCCATCCCCGCACGCCGCCCCCCACCCCACGCTCCTGACCATCGACACCCATGTGGACATCCCCTGGCCCGACCGGGATGACTTTGGCACCGGCGCGCCCTCGCGCCGGGTGGACCTGCCACGCATGCGCGCGGGCGGGCTGGGGGCGGCCTGCCTTGTGGCCTATGTGGGGCAGGATGCGCGCGACGACGCGGGCCACGCGGCCGCCAGCACCCGGGCGCTGGAGATGCTGGCCGTGATTGCCCGGACGGGCGAAAACCCCGGCGTGCGGGTATGCGATACGGCGGCGGCGGTGCGCGCGGCCCATGCGGCGGGGGACATCGCCATCATTCCGGCGGTGGAGAACGGCTATGCGATGGGGGAGGACCTTTCGCTCATCGCGCGCTTCCGTGCCCTTGGCGCGCGCTACATGACGCTGACCCATAACGGCCACAACCAGCTGGCCGATTCGGCACGGCCCATGCACCACCTCAATGATTCCGAAAGCCTGCATGGCGGCCTGTCCGCGCTGGGGCGCGACGCGGTGGCCGAGATGAACCGCCTGGGCATGCTGGTGGACGTCTCCCACACCGCGCGCAGCACGATGATGCAGGCGGTAAAGCTGTCGCGCGCGCCGGTCTTTGCCAGCCATTCCTGCGTACGGGCGCTGTGCGATCATCCCCGCAACCTTGATGATGGCCAGCTTGACGCGCTGAAGGCCTGCGGCGGCGTGATCCACATCACCGCGATGGACGCCTTCCTGCGCCCGCGTGACGTGCGCGACATGCGCCCGGTCACGGTGGCCGACTTCGTGGATCATATCGACTACGCGGTAAACCGAATCGGGATCGAACATGTCGGGATCTCGTCCGATTTCGATGGCGGGGGCGGCATACGCGGCTGGGCCGATGCCTCCCAGTCCGGCAACCTGACGATGGAACTGCGCGGCCGGGGCTATGACAACAGCCAGATTGCCGCCCTGTGGGGGGAGAATTTCCTGCGCATCCTGCGGCAGGCGGAAGACGTGGCGCGCACGATGGCGTGAACATCATCTGCCGCCCGCTCTGGATCAGTCGGGCCCAAACGGGTATATCCCGTGTCGAATTAACGAATATCAGGATAGAAAATGACCACCACCACGGACTACAAGGTCAAGGACATCTCGCTTGCCGAATGGGGCCGCAAGGAAATTTCCATCGCGGAAGGCGAAATGCCCGGTCTCATGGCGCTCCGTGAGGAATACGGCGCTTCCAAGCCGCTGAAGGGCGCGCGCATCGCCGGCTGCCTGCACATGACGATCCAGACCGCCGTCCTGATCGAGACGCTGACGGCGCTGGGTGCGACGGTGCGCTGGTCATCGTGCAACATCTTCTCGACCCAGGACCAGGCGGCGGCGGCCATCGCGGCCACGGGCGTGCCGGTCTTTGCCTGGAAGGGCCTGACCGACGATGAGTTCTGGTGGTGCATCGAACAGACCATCAAGGGGCCGGACGGCTGGACGCCGAACATGATCCTTGATGACGGCGGCGACCTGACGACGCTGATGCATGAAAAATATCCCGCGATGCTCAATGACGTGCGCGGCATCTCCGAAGAGACCACGACCGGCGTGCACCGCCTGTGGGAGATGGAAAAGAAGGGCCTGCTGAAGGTTCCGGCCATCAACGTGAACGACAGTGTCACGAAGTCGAAATTCGACAACCTGTACGGCTGCCGTGAAAGCCTGGTGGACGCGATCCGCCGTGGCACCGACGTGATGATGGCGGGCAAGGTTGCCGTGGTTGCCGGTTATGGTGACGTGGGCAAGGGGTCCGCCGCATCGCTGCGCAACGCGGGCTGCCGCGTACTGGTGACCGAGGTCGACCCCATCTGCGCCCTGCAGGCCGCGATGGAAGGCTACGAGGTCGTGACGATGGAAGAAGCCGCCCCGCGCGGCGACATCTTCGTGACCGCGACCGGAAACGAGGATGTCATCACGCTTGAGCACATGCGTGAGATGCGGCACCGTGCCATCGTGTGCAACATCGGGCATTTCGATTCCGAGATCCAGATCAACGCGCTGCGCAACTTCAAATGGGAAAACATCAAGCCGCAGGTGGATGAGGTCGTCTTCCCCGATGGCAAGCGCCTGATCGTGCTGTCCGAAGGCCGCCTGGTGAACCTGGGCAACGCCACGGGCCACCCTTCCTTCGTCATGTCCGCATCCTTCACCAACCAGACGCTGGCGCAGATCGACCTGTGGCAGGCACCGGCGGACAAATACGAAAACAAGGTCTATACCCTGCCCAAGCATCTGGACGAGAAGGTGGCCTTCCTGCATCTGGCAAAGGTTGGCGCGCATCTGTCCAGGCTGTCGAAGCAGCAGGCCGATTACATCGGCGTTCCGGTCAACGGGCCGTTCAAGAATGACCTGTATCGTTACTGAGCGCCGCGCAATACCTTAACCTGTGCATGATGTTCCCGGCTTCCCGCCGGGAACACCTGACCCTGGAGTAAAGATATCATGAGCATCTTCGGTACGATCCTGTCCAAGATCTTTGGCAGCCACACCGCTGCGGCAGCCACACCGGCCGCCACCACCGCGGCCCCGGCCGCTGGCGCTGCACCCGCCGCCGCCCCCGCCACACCGGCGGCAGCCCCGGCACAGCCGGTTGACGTGGATGCGGTGCTGGGCGCACTGGCGGCCAGGAACCCCGAAAAGCTGAACTGGCAGACCTCCATCGTGGACCTGATGAAGCTGCTGGGGCTGGACAGCTCGCTTTCCGCGCGCAAGGAACTGGCGACGGAACTGCACTACACGGGTGACATGAACGATTCCGCTTCCATGAATGTCTGGCTGATCAAGCAGGTCATGGCAAAGCTGGCGGCCAATGGCGGCAAGGTTTCCCCCGACCTGATGAAATAATGCCCGGCTGAAACGCGGGTGGGCGGACGTGTGGCCACCAGCCACCGGCCGCCCGTTTCGTTTGGGCCAGACAACACCACCAGCCAGAGCCGGCAGTGCCCGGGCTGCGGCATGACGGAGGGATATGCGATGGAAACCGTCCCCGATTTCCCGATGGCGGATAGCGCCTCCCCCCTGCCGCTGCCTGCCACCACATCCGTCTCCAACGGACTGGTATGGGCCATTGCCTGCCAGTCGGGCCAGCGCCCGCAACGCCTGAGCGATACGCAGATCGCCCATGCCCTGGAAGGCCGCCCCCCTGAAAACCCGGGATCATGGGTCTGGCTGCATTACGACATTGTCCATACCGCCAGCCGTGCGCATATCCAGGCCATTCCCTGCCTGCCCGAGGAAGTCCGCCTGGCCCTGGGCAGTACCGACCGGGGCACCAATGTGGAAGCCGAAGGCGATATCGTCTATGGCGCGCTGCCCGGCTTTGACGATGCCATGTCGGAAGATGACAAGAACCTTTCCGCCTGGCGCTTCGCGGTCCTGCCCACGCTGCTCATCACCACGCGCCGCCAGCCGGTGCCCGCGCTGGGCGTGGTGTACCGCGCGCTGCAACGCATCGATTCGCTGGATTCTCCCGCCGAGGTGGTGGACCATACCCTGCTTGAATTCGCCGATACCGTGCGGCGCAATATCGGCATGCTGGATGACCAGCTTGACCGTGCCGAGGACCTGCTGCTGACCCTGGACCAGCACACGGATTTCGGGCGCATAAGCGGGCTGATCGGACGCGTGCGCCGCCGCTCGACCGAACTGCGGCGCGTGATCTCGCCCGTTGACCGCATTTTCCATAACGAGGACCTGGAACTGCCCGAATGGGCGGAAGACGACATCCGCGACCGTTCCCAGCGCCAGATCCACGCGGCCCTTGATGACCTTCTGGCGCTGCAGGACCGTGCGCGCTCGCTGCAGGATGAACTGGCATCGGGCCAGGCGGAAGAAACCAACCGGCGGCTTTACACCGTTTCCATCGTGACCACGCTCATGCTGCCCGCAACCTTCGTGACCGGCTTCTTCGGCATGAATACCGGCGGCATGTTCCTGGCATCGGGCACCATGGGCACGGTGGAGGCCGGTGGCATCTGCTTCATCTTCATGATGATTACATGGATGCTGCTCAAGGTGATGAAACTGCTGTAGCGATCCCTGCCCCGTCACCGGCGCCGCAACGACAAGGGCCATGCCGATACATTACGTATCGACATGGCCCGCGGGACAGCGTCCGTCATGGCGGAAGGCCATGCCCGTACCGGGCACGGCCCCGCGCAGTGCCGGTCAGAAATCCATCTTCACGGAACCGAAGTAGGAACGCGGTTCACCGGCCAGCATGGACTGACGGTCGCCCGAAAGCGGGAAGCCGCCTTCACCAATCGTTGCGATATAGGAATGGTTGAGCAGGTTGTAGACGTTGAAGTCAAATACCAGGTTGTGGGCGCGCCACACATTCTTGAAGCGATAGCGGGCGCCAAGGCTGACCAGCCAGTAGGCCGGCACCGATGTATCGTTCGTGTAGCTGAAATACCGCTTGCCCATGTAGTTGGCGTCAAGATGGGCTTCGGCATTGCCGTAGGAATAGGACAGCCGCCCCTTGTACATCCACGAAGGATAGGCAACCGTATGCTTGCCCTTGGTGGCATAGAGCGTGCCGCCCGACTGCAGGTCGTTGCCATAGATCGAATGCGCATAGCTCATGCTGTTCGAGATGGCGAGGTGCCTGATCGGCGTGAAGACCACTTCCGCATCCGCGCCGTTCAGGTTGATGCTGCCAACGTTGGTCACGATGGAGTGCGGGTCAACAAGTGTTCCCGAAGTAATGGACTGCATGCGGTTGTAATAATTGGCACGGTATATGTCGGCACTGATCGAAACCAGCTTCGATGTATAACGGTAACCCAGTGTATAGACCCAGTCCGTTTCGGGCTTGATGGTCTTTTTCAGGGCCTGGAACGTTGCCTGGTCATGGGCCTGCCACGCACTGGGCAGGCTTCCGCTCTGGTAACCGCCATAATTGTAGCCGCGCATGTTTTCAGCCATGTCGAAATACAGCTCATGATGACGGGCAAAGGTCCAGTCCAGCGCGACATGCGGCAGGAACGCACCAGCCGTTGTCAGGCTGCCGCTCGGCAGTTCGGCAACGCCGCTTTCGGCCTCGTTATTATACGATGCACCGCCGCCCGTCGTCTGCAGGTACGACCGGAAGCCGACATTGATGGACAGGTTGGGCCGCACATAATACGTGTCCTGCAGATGGAACTGGAACGTATTGGTATGATAGGTGCTCTGCCACGGGTGGTAGAAGGCCGGTCCATACGTCGTATAAGGCCCAACCGCCTTGAGCGGAGACCCCTGCCCCAGAACAGGTTCCTGGTACAGGAAATACCCGTTGGTATATTCGTTGTTTTCGTACCAGATGCCCGTCTCGATATTGTTGTGGGCAATGTTGTACGTGATGTTGCTTGTAAAACCGAAGCGACGGAGATTGGGCTGGTACAGCTGTTCGGACAGGGCACTGCCGTTGGGCGAGGGATCGTAAGGATCGGTATAGGACGAGTTCATTGAATCGGCATGCGCGTAGCCAACCGTCTTCCAGCGCAGGTTGCGGGCCAGGCTGAAGTCCAGGGTCAGGGCGCCCAGGAAGTTCTGTTCGGTCGTGCCGCCATCGTAATATGCGCCGTCCAGCGGGTCCTTCAGCTTGCCTATGCCGCCGCTGAACTGTCCCTGTGCCGCACGGTAGGCGCGGGCATAATCGGGATAATAGATATCGACACGCTGGCCAAGGGTATCAAGCGCATTGAAACTCAGGTCTTCATAGCCCCACATTTCCATGTCGGACCAGTCGAACAGGGCCGAGATGTGGCTGTCTTCACCAATGGGCTGGTACAGCTTGAAGTTGACCTGCTGCTGGAACTGGGTCCCCTCGCCTTTCCACTTGCCGCTGTCAATCCGCATGTAGGATGCATAGAACCGTGTGCCGCTTTTATTAAGCTCGCCACTGTCAAAACGGGCAAAGGTACGGAATGCGTTAAAGCTGCCGAATACCTGCGATACGGTACCGCCCATCTTCTTGCTGGGATCACGCGACACGAACTGGATCGAACCGCCAAGGGTGGTGGTTGACGGCACGTCCACCGCACCGCCGCCCTTGGATACGCTCATGCTCTGGATATTGTCCTGGGTCAGCGCGCTGTTGATATCGAGGCCGTTATATTTCTGGTAGCCCTGATCACCCAGCGGGATGCCATCCAGCGTCACGCCCATCTGGGATTTGTTGAACCCGCGCACATAGAGCGAAGCCGCCCAGGTATCAAGACCAAGTGCATCATCCGTGGTGAAGTTGACGCCCGGCGTGTTGGCAAGGATCATGTACGGGCTGGTGCCCGCAACGGCATCATCCATCTGCTTGCGCGAAACCACCTGCGTTGCGGCATGGGTCGTATGCCGCACCGTCTTCACGGCAATTGCTTCTTCCTGTGCCTTCGGCATCTCGGCCTTGCTGGCCCGGCTTGCGCCACTGCTCTTGTGCACAGGCTTGCTGTTTCCCGAATTACCCGACTGCACGGCGGCATAGGCACTTGTCGTGAGACATATCATCGAAACACCGGCAAAGAAAGCAGCCCGTTTCTTCATCACTAAACTCCCGACATTCAGGTTGTTGTTTTGGATATGCAATGTATTTTTGCATACGGATACGGCAGGCGGTCAAAATCTCTGATCATGAGATGCGGCATATCCATTTTTTCAGGACAGGGTTTTACTACCATGCCTTCCATCAGAATATCAGGCATCGTGATTTTCAACATTCCCGTCCAGTAGTTTTATTGTGCAGGAACCTTATCCTCAACATATTATACTTTTTTATGATAATCAGCCAATTTCTCACTCATGCAGACAATTCTCCTGAAATAACAAATAATCATGGATTCCAGGCTGGAACTGTTCAGTCTTGAGATGACTACTCTCGCAGTCAGATGCAAACTTGATTTACAGCATACGTCTACATTGCGGACCAGCAATGACTATTTTTTAAAGCAAGTCATAAAAATATCTGACGCGCCCGCCACCGGCAGCCGCGGGAAACCGGATAAATTCATGCATATCCATCACATAGCGGCCACCAGAACCGTACGCCCCGGCCCGTCTGTGCCGGAAACGGAAGAAAACCGCATGAAAAAAACGGCAATGACCACACAGGTTGCGGTTGATGGCGCCCCCGAAAGCATGGAACATGCCGGACAGGACATGCGCCACGGAACGGTTTTCCCGGCCCGGCACCCCTGCGCGGTGCCGCCGTAGGAAAAAGCTAATCAGCGCTGAACGATATCCTTGTTTCGGGATCATCATCAATACAATAAAGATTTGGGACACCCCTGACTTTCCTACTGATTTTCATGTAATGCTAGAAAAGAGTGCCGAAAATGCCAGTTGAAAAAGTTGATACACTGATCATTGGTGGCGGGCAGGCCGGACTGGCGATGAGTGAACACCTTGGTAAACGCGGTCTGTCTCACCTGATCGTTGAAAAAGGCCAGATTGCTTCAAGCTGGCGTGGCCGATGGGATTCTCTTGTGGCGAATGGCCCCGCCTGGCACGACAGGTTCCCGGGCATGACTTTCCCCGGTGTCGACCCGGACGGTTTTGCGCCACGCAAGAACATCGTGGACTATTTCGTTTCTTATGCACAACAGATTTCAGCACCCATCCGTTGCGATACGGAAGTGAAGACACTGCACAGGAAGACCGATGGCAGCGGCTTCGTTGCGGAAACGTCCACCGGCACCATCGAAGCGACCAATGTCGTGGCGGCAACCGGTGCCTTCCAGCGCCCGGTCATTCCCGCCATCGTACCGGACGATGCCGGGTTCAACCAGATCCATTCCTTTTCCTACCGCAATCCCGACCAGCTGCCCGAAGGCGGCGTGCTGGTAATCGGCGCCGGTTCCTCCGGGGCGCAGATCGCGGATGAACTGATGCGCTCGGGCCGTCGCGTCTTCCTTTCGGTCGGCCCCCATGACCGGCCGCCCCGCCGCTACCGCGGGCGTGACTTCGTATGGTGGCTGGGCGTGCTGGGCATGTGGGACGCCAAGCCCAGCAATACCTCGGCCGACCATGTCACCATAGCGGTCAGTGGCGCCCATGGGGGCCATACCGTTGACTTCCGTGAACTGGCCAGCCGTGGCATGACACTGGTCGGCCGCGCGCAGTCCTTTGCCAATGGGGAAATGGCGTTCGAACCCGACCTGGCCCGCAACATCGCGCTGGGGGATGCCAACTACCTGGCGATGCTGGATGCCGCCGATGCCTATGTGGCGCGCGAAGGGCTTGACCTGCCCGAGGAACCCGAGGCCCGCATCATCGCACCCGACCCGGAATGCGTGACCGACCCGCTGCTGCGGCTCAACCTGGCCAGGGCCGGCATCACCTCCATTGTCTGGGCCACGGGCTATGCGCTCGACTTTACCCGCTGGCTGAAGGTGGATGCCTTCGACCCGTCGGGCGCCCCGGTTCACGAACGGGGCGTGGCAAAGGTCCCGGGGCTGTATTTCCTGGGACTGGCCGGACTGTCACGCCGGGCGTCACCCTTCATCTGGGGCGTGTGGCACGATGCGGACTACCTGGCCGATCATATCGCCGGCCGCAAGGCCGTGGCGGCGTAAGGCGCCTTTCCTCCCCCGCTGCGCATGGCCCCCTTCCGCGTCCCCTGTCCGCGGACGGGGAAGGGGGTGCGGGAGGTGATTACCGCGCCCCGTCAGGCGGTATCCCGGCCTGATCGGGCGGACCTGGATGCAAAAACAGGCGCGGCAGGTGACAACGAGAAGATTTTGTGGCTAAATTTTCTCATGTCGCGCCTCATTTGCGACCTCGTGACGGAGCAGACGGCACCATGCGCTACACATTGCGTCAGCTTGAATACTTCATCGCTGCGGGTGAGGCAGGGTCCATCCGGCATGCCTCCGAGCGATTGTCGATCTCCCAACCTTCCATCTCGACCGCGATCAGCCATCTGGAGCAGGAGCTGGGCGTCCAGCTTTTTGTCCGCCATCACGCACAGGGGCTTTCCCTTACCCCTGCGGGCCACAAGCTGGTGGCCGAGGCCAAGCGCATCATCCAGATGGCCGAGGGGCTTTACACCTCGGCCTCCGATGCAACGGACCAGGTGCGTGGCCCGCTTACGGTCGGTTCCATGGTCACCCTGGCCCCCATGATCATGCCCGAACTGGCCCACAGTTTCATGGCCGCCTATCCGGGAACGGAAATCCGTCAGTTCGAGGCCAATCACGAACTGCTGCTGGACAAGCTGAAACGGGCCGAAATCGATATCGCGGTCACCTATGACCTGCTGATCCCCGAGGGGATCGATTTCGTGCCGCTGGCCAGCCTGGCCCCGCATGCGCTGGTCAGCGAGGACCATCCGCTGGCCGGACGCCAGGAAGTGGAGCTGGCCGAGCTGGCGCAGGAACCACTGATCCTGCTGGACCTGCCACTGAGCCGTGAATATTTTCTGGCGCTGTTCTTCCGTGAGAAACTGAAGCCGAAAATGTACTCATATTCCGCCCATCAGGAAGTGGTGCGGACCATGGTGGCCAATGGCTACGGCTATACGCTGGCCAATGTCCGGCCACGCTCGGATCTGGCGCTGGATGGCCGCCGGGTGGTCAGGTTACGCATTGCGGGGGAACAGCGTGCCATGGTCATGGGCATTGCAACGCCCGCCAGCGTCCGCAAGTCGCGGCTGCTCAAAAGCTTCGAAGACCACTGCATGACCTGTATCTCCGATTCCCACATTCCCGGCATGGTCGGCCCTGATTTCACGAACTGAGACCGCCCCCGCCATATTCCTCCCCGTCCAGGCACCCTTCTGGCGCGCGGCAGGCCGCGTACATGATGCGGCCGGGCGGTAGCGGGGTTTCCGGCCGCCCCTGTCCGCGGATGGCAGCCCGTTCCGGAAAAATGTAAGGAAACGCCGCCTTCTTGCGGAAAGGACGGCGCCCGGAAATCCTTATCCTGTCTTTATCGGCCGACTGTGCCCGCATGCATCCTATGGTGCCGCCCTGTTGCGCTGCATGCTTTCCATGATCACGAACAGCACCGTTATGAGAAGCATCATGACAACCGATACCGCGACAAGCAGCGGACTGACCTCCAGCAGGACGGCATCCCACATCTGCTTGGGCAGTGTGGTCTTGAGCCCTCCCCCCAGAAACAGCGCGATGGTCAGTTCATCAAAGGACGTCAGGAACCCCGCCACAAACCCCGCAACCAGAACCGGACGCAGCAGCGGAAGCAGCACATGGCCCAGGATCTGCGGCATCCTTGCACCCAGCGTGGCCGCCGCCTGGTTAAGCTGCCAGTTATAGGAACGGAAACCACCCAGAAGGATGGTAAAGACAATGGGCATGCACAGCACGGTATGCCCCAGCATGATCGCGCTATCAGTGGCGATCATGGAGACGCGGGCAAACAGGCCGAACTGTGCCAGGGCAATGACAATGGGGGGCACCGCCAGCGGCACCATGAAGGCCAGGATGCCCAGACCCGCCATCCGTCCCTTCATGCGCGCAATGCCGAATGCCGCAAGTCCGGACAACACGACGGCCAGCGTTGCCGCCCCGAACCCGATCCTGAGCGAACGCAGGGTGGCGGAAATCCATAACGGATCATGGAAATAGGTTACGAACCAGCGCAGCGTGCCCAGATGCGGCGGAAACACCAGAAAGGAATCCCGCGTAAACGCCATCGGCACGATGGCCAGCAGGGGAACACCAAGAAAAGCGATAACCGACCAGGCAAACACGGCAAGGCACGTCCCGCCATGGCGGCCCGGCCACAGGAAACGGGGGACAAGGCTGCCAATGACGGCCGAAATACGGGCCAGCCGGTCATGAATGACCGGCGCGCGCGAAACCGCGGCGCGGCGCGACGCCGTGCCGGAAAGATCGAACAGCCAGTTGGTCAGCAGGATGGCAATTCCACCAGCCAGCACGATGATCACCGCCAGCGCATTACCGAAATTCCAGTTCTGCAGACGGTCGATCTGAAGGATGATCAGCTCCCCCAGCAGGACGTCATGCCGCCCGCCCAGCAGCATGGGCGTGATGAAAAAGCCAAGCGCCGACAGGAAAACAAGCAGTGCCGCCGCCGCCGTGCCCCGCAGGGTCAGCGGCATGTAGACACGCCAGAACAGGTCGGCCCAGCCGGCACCCATGGTACATGCGGCATCCAGCCATTGCCGGCTTATGCTGCGATGCGCGGGCAGCATGGAAATGATGGCCATGGGCAGCAGCACATACAGCATGGCCACAATCAGCAGCGGGCGGTTGAACAGAAGGCTGTCTGCCCCGTGCAGCCCGACCATGCGCATGAAGCCCGCGACCGGCCCATGCCGGCCCAGCAGGACAAGCCATGTGAAATTACGGACCAGTACACTGGTCCAGAAAGGCGCCATGATCAGGAACAGCGCGCGCCGGCGCGTCCGCTCCGATGTCGTGGCCAGCCAGAATGCAACCGGGTAGCCTATGCCAACCGAGAACAGCGTGCACCACAGCCCGACCCACACCGTGTTCCACAGCACCTGGCGATAGGCCGGGATCTGGAACACACGTACGAATTCGACCGGGCTGAGCCTGCCACTGGCCGGATCGTGAATGCTGCTCCATGCCGTCTGTACAAGGGGAAGGATCAGGAACACGGCCAGAAACAGCACGCCCGGCAGCACAGGCGCATAGGGCAGAAGCCGCCTGCCCCACCCTGCCATGGGCAGGCCGGGGGCGGACAGCTTTTCAGGCATTGCTTTCATTGGCGTTTTCCATCCTCATTCAAGCAGGAATTCTTCAAAACGTTCCGAAACCCATTTGCTGTTCTCGCCCCACCATTGTGCATTGAACCCGGTCAGTCCCTTGAAATTGTCTGGCGATGTTGGCAGCAGCGCCGCGTTTTCGGGCCGCATGTAGTCAAAGGCCCGCCTGTTGGTCGGCCCGTTGGTACTATGGATGGCATAGACCGCCTGCCGGTCGGGCCGCATGCAGTACCGCACGAAAGCGCGGGCAATATCCGCGCGCGGGCAGCCAATGGGAATGGACCACCCATCGGCCACGTACAGCCCATTCCAGACCAGCGTGATCGGCGCGCCGCCCTTGCGTGCCGCCTGCGCGCGCGATGACCATGTATCGGACAGGTCGATTTCATCACTTTCCAGCAACAGGGTGTTCTGCGCACCACTGGCCCACCAGATGGCAACATTGTCGCGCAGCCGGGCCAGGGAGGCGAAGGCACGGTCAACATCCAGCGGATACAGCGCATCGGGCGGGACGCCATCGGCCAACAGGGCCAGTTCCATCGTGGCGGCGGGCGAACGGCACAGGCCGCGCCGGCCGGGAAAGCGCTTCACATCCCAGAATTCGGGCCAGTTCCGCGGCCCGCCCTGCGGGAAGTGGCTGTTCTGCCACGCCATCATGACCGCATAGACGGAAAAGGCCAACCATGTATCCGTGGTCATGCCGGGGATGAAATCCGCCGTTTCCGCCGGTGCGATGTTCAGGGATTCGAAATACCGCCCCTCACGGTCCAGCCGGGCCACATGCTCCGAATTGAGCATGCAGACATCCCAGATATAGGACCGGGCATCAACCATGAGCTTGAACTGCGTAACGGGGTCCGCCGCATGGGGCACCGCCGTAATCGCGATGCCGGTCTCCTTTTCGAAGGGTTCATAGAAGGCCCGGCGCATGGCAACCGAGGGTTCGGCCCCCACATCCGCCACCGTCAGGTGCGAGACCCCCTGCGCCCGTGCCCGCCGTGCCACACCCAGAAGTCCCCCCGCCGCACCAGTGGCAAGCATCGCTCGTCGCGTCAGAAGCATGGATAATCCAGATCCTTACCGTTGGAATGCAGGCTCAGGGGCATGGAATGAAATGGCCGTCGCCCGGCTCCCACTGCAGGCTGCCTGGCTGGCCCGCATGCAGCGCCATGCCCACGGGCGCGCGGATGACGACGCATTCGTCATTGCGCAGCCGGAAGACGACACGCTGGTCGGGACCGTTGAACGTCACGTCCTGCACGGTGCCGCCCAGACCCGAATCCTGTGCCGGGCCCAGCGCCAGGTTCTCGGGGCGGAGCACCACGGCCCCCTTCGTGCCCGCCGGGGCGGAACACGCATGCGGCAGCGGGATATCGCCCATTGCGGTTGCCAGCACCCCGCCCGCGCGCACCACGCCATGCAGGATGGTGGATGCCCCGATGAAGTTGGCGGCAAAAACCGTGCGCGGCGTGGCATACAGCGCGCGCGGTGTATCGAACTGCTCGATCCGGCCCTGGTTCATGAGACAGATCCGGTCGGACATCGTCATGGCTTCCTCCTGATCGTGGGTGACGAACACGAAGGACGTTCCGGTTTCACGGTGGATGCGCCGCACTTCGTCCTGCATGACCAGCCGCAGGTTACGATCCAGCGCGGAAAAGGATTCATCCATCAGGATAAGCGAGGGACGGTAGACCAGACACCGCGCCAGGGCCACGCGCTGCTGCTGGCCACCCGAAAGCTCCGCCGGCATGCGTGCGGCATAGCCATGCAGGCCGACCATCTCCAGCGCCGCCTCGGTCCGCCGGGCCATGGCAGCCCTGTCCACCTTGCGGATACGTAGCGGGAAGGCCACGTTCTCACCCACGGACAGATGGGGAAACAGGGCGTAATTCTGGAACACGACGCCAATGTCACGCTGCGCCGGGGGGGCGAAGGTCTGGTCCCGGCCATCAATGAGCAGCTTGCCCCCGCTTGGTGGTGTCAGCCCGCAGATCAGCTGCAGAAGCGTGCTCTTGCCCGAACCCGACGGCCCCAGCAGGGTCACGAATTCCCCCGCCGCGACATGCAGGTCAACCCGGTCCAGCGCCAGTGTCTGCCCGTAGGCCTTGTACAGCCCCTGTACCTGCAGTTTGTGCGCGGAAGGGTCCGGTGCCAGGCCGGATGTCCAGCAATTTATTTGATCTTTATTATGCGAATCAGGTGACATACTGAAACCTGCCACATTCATACCTATCATGAAACGTCCTCTCTGGCCGAGCGCCTACCGCGGGAGGAAAGATTGCCCATCTGGAATTATATGAACAGCATCAGGGCATAGACACAACCATACTGATCCTGACATGCCTGCGTTTCGACGCAGTAATAATATTTTTTGCGGACCTGATATGGAAAATCCGTTCCTGCATGATCCCTGCCCGTAACAAGTCTGCATTGATCCAATGAGTTAAAAAAAATAGGGTTTACCGTCTTCCGGCCGTCGCGCATTCTTTTCTTGTTCGTAACGGCACCGGCAATTACAATAGTCACCGGCTTTCTGCGGTAACCTGCTGTGCCTGGTCATAAAGGAAGCTGTAAAATGAAACAGACCGGCCAACATATGGTTCTTGGTGGTCTCTTTGAAGCCAATGGTTATCATTCAGCAGCCTGGCTGCTGGCGTCGGCGCAGGACAATGCGGCCACCGATGTGGATTATTTCCGCCGCATCATCCAGCAGGCCGAAGCTGGCAAGCTGGATTTCTTCTTCCTGGCCGATACACCGGCCGCACGCACGGAAAACCTTGATTTCTGGACGCGCTCCCCACTTTACATGAACATGATGGAACCGATCACGCTGCTGGCGGCGCTGGCCGGGTCCACCAAGCATATCGGCCTTGGCGCAACCGCCTCCACCAGCTTCTACGAGCCTTATAACATCGCCCGGCTTTTCGGGTCGCTTGACCATATCAGCCACGGGCGCGCGGCATGGAACGTGGTGACCACGGCCAATGACTACGCGGCACGCAACTTCGGGCTTGACCGCCTGCCGCCACATGACAGGCGTTATGAAAAGGCTTCCGAATGCCTGGAAATCGTCCAGGCGCTTTGGGATACGTGGGAAGATGATGCCTTCATCTTCGACAAGGCCAACGCCCGGATGTTCGACCCGGAGAAATTCCATGTGCTTGACCACAAGGGAGAGTTCTTCCGCGTCTATGGCGGGCTGAACATGCGCCGCTCGCCGCAGGGGCAGCCGGTCATCTTCCAGGCCGGCGCATCCGAGGCGGGCAAGGAATTCGCGGCCCGCACGGCGGAAGTCGTGTTCGGCACCGGTGCCACGCTGGCCGAGGCCCAGGCCTTCTATTCCGATCTCAAGGGCCGGATGGCGCGCTACGGGCGCTCGCAGGATTCACTGAAGGTGCTTTCGGGCGTCTCGATCGTGGTGGGCGAAAGCGAGGAAGCCGCACGCGAGAAATGGGCCAAATGGCAGGCCACCGTCCCGATCGAGGTTGGTCTCATGTACCTCAAGACCGATCTGGAAACCGACCTGTCCGACCTGCCGCTGGATGAGCCGGTGCCCGAGCACCGGATTCCCGAGCGTTCAAACTTCCATCAGGTCTATTTCAACGAGATCGTGGGCCTGATCCGCAAGGGGCTGACCCTGCGCGAAATCTGCCGCCAGTACAACCGCAGCAAGGTCATCTTCTATGGCACGCCCTCTGGCGTGGCCGACCAGATGGAGGAATGGGTCAGCAAGGGCGGAAGTGACGGCTTCATGATGGCGCTGCCGGTCCTGCCCGAAAGCCTGACCGACATCACGGAAAAGGTGGTGCCCGAACTGCAGCGCCGCGGCCTGTTCCGCAAGGAATACGAAGGCACGACCCTGCGTGAGAACCTGGGGCTTGCGCGCCCGGAAAACCGGCACGTAAAAAAATGATGATCCTGTAGTGCGGGCCGGGCATGGTATCAGCCCATGCCCGGCAGCATGAACGGGGTTGTCCGGGGCGAACGGCAGCATGATGGAAAGGCCCGCATGTCTTTTGTACTGAAACTGGACCAGAAGCGCGAACGACACTGGAAGGACGTGTTCCACCGGCTGATGCCGGACATGCCATTCCACTTCTATCCCGATTATGGCGACCCGGCCGATGTCGAGTACATAGCCATGTGGCGCCCGGAACCCGACCTGTTCACGCGGTTCCCCAATCTCAGGCTGGTCTTCTCCCTTGGTGCCGGGGTGGACCAGTTCGATCTGTCAACCTTCCCCGACCATGTGGGGCTGGTGAAGATGATCGAACCGTCGCTGACCGCAGGCATGGTGGAATATGTGACGGCCTTCGTGCTGGCCACCCATCGTGACCTGCCCCTCTACCGCACCCAGCAGATGCAGCATCTGTGGAAGCCCCATACCGAACGGCGGGCCGACAGGACCAGTGTCGGGATCATGGGCATGGGCACGCTGGGCATTCCCTGCGCGGCGGCCATCCGCGCGCTGGGGTTCAACGTGCGCGGGTGGAACAGAAGCCACAGGGACGTGGACGGGGTCTCGATGTTCGTCGGTAACGAACAGCTTGATGCCTTCCTGGCCGAAACCGATATCCTGATATCGCTCCTGCCGCTTACCCCGCAGACACGCGGGCTGTTCAACAATGCGCTTTTTGCCAGGTTGCCCGCAGGTGCCAGCGTGATCAATGCCGGCCGTGGGCCACAGGTCGTAACGGATGACCTGCTGGCCGCGCTGGATAGCGGGCACCTGCGCTGGGCCGTGCTGGACGTGACCGACCCCGAGCCCCTGCCGGCCGATTCCCGGCTGTGGGATCACCCCGGCGTCATCATCACACCGCATATCGCCAGCAACACCCATCCTGAAAGCGGTGCGGAAAGCGTTATCAACACGATCCGCAATTTTCAGGCAGGCAGGACACCCGAAGGTCTGGTCGACCGCCAGAAACGCTACTGAACCCACAGCCATCCGCCCCGCCCGCCCGTTTATGCAGACGAAAGGCGGGGCGGCGTGCTGTCCACCGCCCACCGGCGGGCGGATACGCCGCGGAAAGGGCCGGGGCGCGCAGCGGCGGGCCGCTTCAGCCCGCCCGCCCGGTCATGGCCGGTCAGTCCTTGACCGCAATGACATCCACTTCCACCAGCCATTCAGGCCGTGCAAGCGCAACCACCACAAGCCCGGTAAACACGGGAAACACGCCGCGGAAGTGGCGCCCCAGAGTACGGTAGACATCCTGCCGGTAGCGGATATCGGTCAGATAGACCGTGACCTTGCAGATATGCCGCATCTCGGCACCGGCTTCCTTGAGCAGCAGGGCAATGTTTTCCGCCACTTTTTCCGTCTGGCCCACCGGGTCGCCCACGGCCACGTTCTCACGCGTGTCGAGATCCTGCGGCACCTGGCCACGCAGGTACACGGTGTTCCCCGCCACGACGGCCTGGCACAGATCATTATCCAGATTCTGTTCGGGATAGGTATCCTTGGTGTTGAAGGGACGGATACGGCGATGGGTTACCGTGGGGGGAAGCTCTGTCATCACATGCTCGCTCTTCAGGGAATGGACTTCCGAGTTAGTACAGGTTTTCCATTTCCATCAATAAGTAAAAACATAATTTGGAATTATGAAATAATTCATGCACGGCTTCATGATCAATGATACAGGACATATGTATTTTCCCGCGCCCATACGGCACATGACCGAAGCCGATGATCAGGACCGCACCAGCCGGTGCATAGGATGTGACTTCCCGTAGATGGTCATTGCCGCCCAATCGGAAATGCAGCCCCCGATATCGCAACCGGAAGCAGGACATGACAACACAACCGCGCAAGATCATTGTGGACTGTGACCCCGGTGTTGATGACGCCCTGGCCCTGATGCTGGCCACCACCGCGCCCGATGCCGTACAGATTCTGGGCATTACCACGGTTGCCGGTAACGTTCCGCTTGAAAAAACGACACGTAATGCGCAGTGGGTCATGCAGATGCTGGGCAGGCCCGATATTCCCGTTCATGCCGGCTGTTCACGTCCCATCATGCACCGGACCGGCCGGACCGCGAGCGTTCACGGAACGGACGGGCTGGGCAGCATCCAGCCGGAAGACGTGGCGCCGGCTGCCCCCGATGTCCATGCCGTTGATTTCCTGATCGAAACCGTCCGCCGCCATCCGGGTGCGATCACATTGTGCTGCCTGGGACCAATGACCAATATCGCCCTGGCCATGCTCAAGGCACCCGACATGGCGCAACAGCTTGAACAGATCGTGTTCATGGGTGGCGCGGCCTGTGTGCCCGGCAACATCACGCCAGCTGCCGAGTTCAACTTTCATGTCGATCCGCATGCGGCGCATGTTGTCCTGTCAACCGGCCGAAACCTGACGATGTTCGGACTGGATGTGACCCGGCGGATGACCGTGCCGGCCGGGCGCATGGAGGCGATGCGGCGCCACGCCACCGACCCGGCGCGCATGATGGTGCGGATGCTGGACGATTATGCCCACGGCGACCCGGCGCTGCATGACCCCTGTGTCATTGCCCATCTGCTGCGGCCCGACCTGTTCAGCGGCGTTGCGGGCCATGTCCAGGTGGACTGCACATCCGCGCTGGATTACGGGCGTAGCGTGGCCGCCCTATCGGAACGGCACCGTGACGGCCGTGACCCCAACTGCCGGATCATGATGCAGGGAGACCGCGACGGACTGGTCGACCTGCTGGCACACGCCCTGACCCGGCTGGCGGGCGGGAACACGGGCCACTGACAGAAGTTGGAAATTCTCCCGGGTGTCGCCTTTTCCAATAAAGGCGACGTTCCCAGGGAGTCCTATCGCGTCAGTCGCGGTAATCCGGCTCTTCCTTATCCAGGATCAGTTTCATTTCCTCAAAGTGCCGGATTGAAAAATCCGTAATGCCCTCCCAGTCGCGGGCTGTCTTTTCCGCCACATCGTCGGACAGGACGGACAGCCTGCGCCCGGTGGCGCAGGCTGTCACGAAGATCTGGCAGGCACGTTCCAGCGTGTACATGTCATCAAACGCCTCCCCCACCGTGGGGGCCACGACCATGACACCATGATTGCCCATCATGAGGCGGGACCTGTCACCCATCACCGTGACAAGGCGCGCGCCCTCGGCATCACTGTCGGCCATGCCGCCGTACATCCCGTCAATGGCAACACGGCGAAAGTAGCGTGCCGTATTCTGCTCGATGGGGAGGATTGTCGGGTCCTCGAACGTGGAAACCGTCGTGGCGTATATGGGGTGCAGATGCATGGCCACGCGGGCCCTGGGATTAAGGGTGTGCAGCTGGCCGTGGATAGCCCATGCCGTGGGGTCCAGGTCATAGGTTGCCGCGTCACCCGGCCTGCTGGTATCGACCAGGATCAGGTCGCTGGCGCGGATGCGCGAGAAGTGCCGCCATTTGGGGTTGATGAGAAAACGGCTGCCATCTTCGGACACGGCGGCGCTGAAATGGTTGGCAACCGCTTCATGAAAACCCAGCCGTGCGGCCATGCGGAAAGACGCAGCCAGGTCCACCCGCATCGCATGTTCATGGTTATCCATTGGTTCATATCTCCACGATGTGGGGCAAGCAGAACAATTTTCCATTTCAGGATAGGCTTATCATTGCTTTCAGGTAAAGATAGTTTTTTCCTTATCCTTATATAGTCTTTATCATTTTAAAATAAAAAATGGATTGAAACGGAAAAAGTTAAGCATGAATTATGCAATAATTATTTGCACTTTACTGTCCGGATGGGATGAAGTCACCCCATACTGCAACACTGCCGGAAAACAGGGAAAAACAGCATGAACCCGCTTGCGCCAGAACTGGAAACACCCGGACTGGAAACACCTGAACAGTTCGTTGCCGCCATGGCCCATGCCGCCACCGGCGTTTCCGTTGTCGCAACGTGGGGGCCAGCAGGCCGCATCGCCCGTACCGTAAGCGCCTTTGCCTCCATCTCGGCGGAACCGCCAATTGTGATGGTCAGTGTAAAGGACACCTCTCCGCTAAGCCTGCATATCCAGAAGAACGGCGTGTTCAGCCTGAACATCCTGGCTGGCGACCAGCACCCCGTGGCCAACCTGTTCGGCCGTTCGTCCCCCCTCCCTGCCGGGCAGGTGTTCAGTCAGGCGGAATGGACCGATAACGGGTCCGGGCGGCATGTATGCCTAAAGGGAGCGGCAGCGGCCTTTTCATGCCGCGTCAGCCAGAGCCTGCTCATGGGCACGCACCGCCTGTTCTTCGGCTTGGTGGAGCAGGCCGCCGCAGGCACGGCGGAAGCCCTGATCTACCACGCCCGCGATTACGCCCGCCCCACCCGGTTTTGACCCCCGGCCTGGCGTACGGGGAAGGCGGCATCCCTTCCCCGCGCCGGCAGTTACAGCCCCAGTGCCTTCAGCGTATCCGGGTCGACCGGAATGCCAAGGCGGGCACGTTTTTCGGCCTCGGCCCATTCCCGGTCACCCGGTGCCATGACCGGACGCTTCGGGTCGACGGCCGGGGAGGCGCGCAACACCTCAAGATAACGGGTGATGGCGGCATCATAGCCTGTGCGCCCGACAAAGCGCGCCGGGTCGATGGCTATGAAGAAATGGCCGATATTGGCAGGCTCCCGCCGCTGCCTGGCCTGTGCATCGGGCAGGATGTCGGGATCGAGCGTGGCGCCGGGCAGGATGGCGGACAGGATGGTCACGACACCGGCCAGCGCCGCCCCCTTGAAGCCGAATTCCGGGCCGCCCAGCGGCTGGAGAAAACTGGCCCTTGCCGGGTCGGTCGTGGGATGGCCCTGCGCATCGACCGCCGTCCCCTCGGGCAGGGACAGGCCAAGGGAGCGGTAAAGCTGCACCCGGTTGAAGGGAATGGAGGACGTGGCCATGTCCAGCAGCCACGGCCTGCTGTCCGGCACCGGGGCCGCCATGGCAATGGGGTTCGTGCCATGGAAGGCGATCCCCCCCCCGAACAGGCTGACCAGCGAAAGGGAATTGGTCGTGACAAGACCGATCATGCCCCTGTGCGCGGCTTCCACGGCATAAGCGCCCGCCGCGCCAAAATGCGTTGAATGCACGACGCCCACGGCCCCGATGCCACAGGTGGCCGCCATGTCCACCGCTTCATCCATGGCCTGGTAGGAGGCGCCATGCGCCAGTCCGTCATCCCCGTCCAGCACGCCAGCCGCGGGTCCGGTGCGGCGCATGACCCGCGTGGGGCGGGCGTTCATCACGCCCGCCTGCAACAGGTCCGCATAATACCGGCACAGCCGCACGCCATGGCTGTCCACCCCGATGCGCGATGCATGCAGCAGCGCCCGCGTGGTCTGTTCGGCATCTTCCGCGCGGGCACCGGCTCCGGTCAGGAAGCGCTGGACCTCCGCGCGCAAGACAGCTTCGGGAATATGTTTGACGTCAGTTGACACTTACCGATCCTTTGTCATCCGAAATGAACCAGAAACCGTTCTTCCCACACGGCCGCAGCGATATGGGCCGCCCCTGCGGGTCCATGGCTGGAAAAAAGTATAGAACCCACCATACCGGCAGTACAGCCCGCCGGGTTACAGGTGGTGCGGGCCATGGCTGGCGGCTGTATGTTTGATTTAAACAGGTTGTCTTTTCAAGAACCAGTTTTCAGTACCGCAGCAGCTTCGTTATTATTCATATACTGGATAGAAAAATAATATCCGCCAGGCGGACTCTCCCGATTGTCGATCAGGGACATATCCGGCCATGATGCAGCCTGCCGACTTGCCCATGTTGCCCACGCGGAAAGGAAAGACCATGACGCCGACAGTCAGTACCCTGCGCGAGCTTGTCGCCTTTCCAAGCGTATGCGGGGAACCCAACGGCGCCATCATCGACTGGGTCGAAACGTTTCTTGCCCGCATCGGCGCACGCATCCGGCGCATTCCCGGCGACCGGCCCGATGCGTCCAGCCTGTTTGCCTCCATCGGCCCGGACGTGGCGGGCGGTATCGTGCTGTCCGCCCATGCCGACGTGGTGCCGGTAGCCGGACAGGACTGGACAGCGGACCCGTTTGTCCTGACCGAACGCGATGGCAGGCTGTACGGCCGGGGCTCCAGCGACATGAAGGGCTTCCTGGCCTGCATGCTCACCAGTGCCGCCAGGGCCGCCACGCGGCCACTGAAGCGCCCCCTGCATCTGGCCATTTCCTATGATGAGGAACTGGGCTGCCTGGGCGTGCACTCCCTGCTCCGGGCGCTGGACAGCGCCGGGACAGAGGTGGATGGCTGCATCATTGGCGAGCCGACCGAAATGCGGGTGGCCATTGCCCACAAGGGCAAGATCGCCTTCAGAATCATCTGCCGGGGTGAGGCCGCCCATTCCGCCAATCCCTTCCTGGGCAGGAACGCCATCCGCCTGGCGGCGGGCATGGTGGAAGCACTGGACCGGCTGCAGGAGCATATCCGCGCCACCGAAACCCATGACACCCGTTTCACCGTGCCCTTTTCCACCGTGCAGGCCGGCCTGATACAGGGCGGCTGCGCGCTGAACATCGTGCCGGACCTGTGCACGGTCACGGCTGAGATGCGGCTAGTCCCCACACAGGATGGGGCGGCGTACCTGGCCTGGCTGAAGGAAGCCACCGCCGGCGTGATCGGGACAGTGGGCGGCGGCACGATCACGCTGGAGGTCATGAACGCCTATCCGGGGCTGAACAGCCCGCCCGGTACGGATATCTGCTCACTGGCGCTGCATGAAGCGGGGCAGAACAGCACCACCGTCATCGATTTCGGAACCGAGGCCGGCCTGTTCGAGGAAAAGCTGGGGGTTGCCTGCGTGGTCTGCGGCCCGGGATCGATCAACCGCGCCCACAAGGCGGATGAATACATCACACGCTCCGAACTCGACCGGTGCGACCTGTTCCTTGAAGGGGTCGTGGACAGGCTCTGCCAGTAACGCCCTGAACACTGCCCGGCCCGTCACGACGGGCCAAACACCCGCCCATCCTGCCATAAGGACCCGGACAGACAATGACCTTTTCCATCATCGCCCGATGCGCCCGGACAGGGCAGTTCGGCATTGCCGTTTCATCTTCCTCCCCCGCCGTGGCCAGCCGCTGCGCCTTTGCACGGGCGGGCGTGGGCGTGGTGGCCACACAGAACATAACCGACCCCCGTCTGGGGCCACAGGGGCTGGACCTCATGGCGCGGGGCGCCACCGCGACCCAGTGCCGCGACATCCTGGTGCAGAATGCCGCGTTTGCGCAGTTCCGCCAGCTGGCCATCCTTGATGCCCGGGGCGACACGGCCGTCTGGTCTGGCGCGCACACCCTGGGCTGCCATGCGGTTTCCACCCGGGCGAATGTCGCATCGGCCGGCAACCTGCTGGCGCAGGAAGGCGTGCCGGATGCCGTGACCCGTGCGTTTGATGAATCGGATGAAAGCCTGCCGCTGGGCGAACGCCTGCTTGTGGCCATGCGCGCCGGGCTTGCCGCCGGGGGCGAGGCCGGGCCGGTACGTTCGGCGGGCATGATCGTGGTGGCAGAGCAGGACTGGCCACTGGTTGACCTGCGCGTGGACTGGGACGAGGCCCCCATCGACCGTCTGGCCGAACTGTGGACGGTATGGCAGCCCCAGATGGATGATTACGTGACCCGGTGCCTCAATCCCCTGTCCGCGCCATCCTACGGCGTGCCCGGAGATGAGTGAGCCTTTGCCCGGACAATAAACGATTCAGGAAAATATCGCCTTTTTTAATAAAGGCGATACCCGGCTCTTTTTCTTTATTGCCGGACAGGCCGGCCGGGCGGTACGATTCAGCGCCGTGGCACGGGCCGGGAAGCATTGGCAGCCAGCCCCAGCGCCACCATGCCGGCATTCAGTACAAGACCGATAAAGCCAGGATTCACATTGCCCACCGGCACACCGGAAAACGCCAGCCCGACCGACATGGCTTCCCCCGCAAGAAAACCGGCCGTGACGAAGCCCGAAGGAACCCTCAGCTCAAGACATACGCACAGCACCGCGGGAAAGAACTGGACAATACCCAGATAATAGACCGTTGTCAGAACCGGCATGAGTACTGAAAAATGCATGGCCGTATAAACGGAAAAAACCAGATACAGCGTTATGACAAGCTTGGCACACGTCTTCTGCCGGCTGTCGGGCAGCCCATGCACAAGGTTACGTGACACCAGCGACCCGATACACAGGCAGATACCGGCCAGAATGACAAGCCCGGACAATGCACAGGCCGCCATGACCAGACCCAGGCCCCAGGATGGCAGCAGGGCCAGGGCCACATCGATGAAAACCGTGTTTTTCCCGCTCAGCGGCAGTCCTGTGGCACTGGCATACAGCGTACAAAGCAGCAGAAGCGGGAACATCAGCATATAAAGCGGCATAAGGATCTGGTTGCGCCGGACGATGCCCGACGATCGCGCCGTAAAAAGAAAAGCAATACTTTGTGGCGCAACACAGAAGCCAAGGGCCTGGATGATGATGGTGGTGATGGTATGCACATTGTCCCCGGCCGTGGCCGGTTTCATGGAACGGCTGGCCTGAACCAGCCCATGCCATGACTCATGGCGCAGCACGGCAATGCTGATGAACACGACGGCAAGAATAACGATACTGTCCTTTATGGCGGATACGAAGGCCGGTGCCCGCACACCGGAAAGCGCAAGCCAGGAAAAGGTCAGCACGGCGCACCCGCCCGCAATGACCACGGGTGAGAACGGCCAGTGGAATTCACCAATCGTGGCGATCAGCCCCGCCATCTGGAGTTCGCCAAAGGGCAACATGAAAAAAATGGCGCTCAGGGTCACGGCGATTTCAAGAAAACGGCTTGGGAAACAGGTCCTGAACAGATCGGCGAACGTCAGTGCCTCCGCCCGCCTGCCCGCCTTCCAGATCAGGGGATTGAGAAAATACCCTACGGGATAGGCCAGGAGGATATACCCCAGGAACCAGCCCACAAAGGGTATGCCATCATGCAGGGCCCCGGCCGGAAACCCCATGATGCTGCCAATGCTGTAGGTCTCACCCACCGCCAGCAGAAAAACCAGAACCCCGCCAAACTGGCCGGACGCGGCAAAGAAGTCCCGGCTGTTCTGGTGCGCATGGTTGCGCCGGGACACAAGCGCCACGACAAAGGACAGCACGATAATGGCAATAAAAACCGTGGATGCCACGCGCATTTCAGTCATCCCTGTCCTGACGGTCCCGTTTTTCCAGTTTCCATGCCACGGCCATGCACAGGGAAGTCAGCGGAAGGCAGGCAAACAGCCAGACCAGGGCAGCCGGAATGCCACCGATGACAAGCGTGCCGGAAGAAAGCCAGGGCAGCGGCCCCAGCACCGCCAGAAACGGCAGGACAAGGCCCACAGCAAAACCTGAATACGCTGGCATCCTGAATCATACCCCCTGAATTTCAAGGTCATTATTTACAATATGACAATATGGATATTCTGTTTTTATTTTATGTTCAGATCCATTCACAACAGCATCTTCCATTCCTGCCGTTCCAATCATTACATTACGGCCAAGCAGCATTCCGTGGCGGCGCCTTCCCGCCGGGTGCCGTATTCCCATGCGCATCTTACCCCATAAAATGTTACGGACAGGAATGAAGCGCTGGCTTGGCGCATGGATACGGACATATCCCTCACGGCAGCCCTGCCACACCGGGTCCTGACACACCCGTTGCCTGTCGCTCCGGCCCGATGCGCGACACCTGCCCTCTGGCGCAGGGGGCCTGACCGCGCATGGTCGCTGGCAGCAGGCCGGAACGGTTTGTATTCATGTGACGGGAAAAGAAGGGACAGTCGCATCAGGCAGTCCTGAAACGACGAAAGCCGCCCTGATGGCGGCTTCCCCGTATCCGGCTGGCTTCCTGTAGAAACCTGGAGCGGGCGATGGGATTCGAACCCACGACCCCAACCTTGGCAAGGTTGTGCTCTACCCCTGAGCTACGCCCGCGCTCCGTGCCGGTGAAGGGGTGTTTACGGCAAAGCCCCGGACCACGCAAGGGGGAAAAATGGTTTTCCGGGAAGTTTTTTTCCTCACCCCACCAGATGGTTGCGACTATGGCCGGGAATGCCAATCTAGTATGTCAGTATGGATGCAAACCGGCCATCACGGGCTTGAAGCGGGCGGATGGATCGCCCCGTCTCGCCTGTTGGCCGCCAGACCGACAGGAATACGACCAGATGGACTACATTATCGGCCAGACGCCCCGGCATGACAGTTCCCGTCCGGCAGGGGGGGCAGTGGCCATGCCCCCGGGCGGGCGGCCCGACCCGGTCATGGACGGCACGCAGAACACCTTCATGCGCGATGTGGTGGAAGCCAGCCGCGACATGCCGGTGCTGGTCGATTTCTGGGCACCATGGTGCAACCCGTGCAAGCAGCTGACCCCCGTTCTGGAAAAGGTGGTGCGCGCGGCGGGCGGCCGGGTCAGGCTGGTCAAGGTTGATGTGGAAGCCAACCGCGCGCTGGCCCAGCAGCTGACCCAGATCGGCCTGCCGCTGCAGTCCATCCCCCTTGTGGCCGCCTTCTGGCAGGGGCAGATCCTGGACCTGTTCCAGGGCGCCAAGCCGGAAAGCGAGGTCCGCCGCTTTATCGAGAACGTGCTGAAATCCGCGGGCGGGGGCACCCTGCCCGCCGCCGACCTGATCAATGCCGCCCGCGCGGACATGGAGGAAGGCCGCGCCGAGGCCGCAGCCGCCCTGTTCTCGCAGGTGCTGGAGATCGAGCCCGAGAATCCCGCCGCATGGGGCGGGCTTGCCCGTGCCCTGATCGAGATGGGGGATGAGGAAGGGGCCGAAACCGCACTTAACGACGCCCCCGCCGCCATTGCGGAGCATGCCGAGATCACGGGGGCCAGGGCAGCGCTCGAACTCAAGCGCGAAGGCCGCAAGGCGGCGGAGGAAGCCGAGGAAATCCGCGCACGCATCGCCGCCAACCCGAAGGATTACGCCGCCCGTTTCGAACTGTCCGCGGCCCTGAACGCGGCAGGCAAGCGGGCGGAAGCCGCCGATGAACTGCTGACCATCATGAAAGAGGACCGGCAGTGGAATGATGACGCGGCGCGCAAGCAGCTGATCCGCCTGTTCGAGGCATGGGGCCAGACCGACCCCGACACCCTGGTCGCCCGGCGGCGCATGTCCTCGCTGCTGTTTTCGTGACACGCCATGCCGGAAGGGGGACCGTCATCATCATGGATGACATTCCCCGCCACATTCCGCAGATAGGGGATATGACCCTGGCGGACTTCCCGGCGGAGCTGGGCCTGTTCCCGCTTGATGAAGCCCTGCTGCTGCCGCAGGGGCGGCTGCCGCTCAACGTGTTCGAACCACGCTACATCGCGCTGGTGGAGGACGCACTGGCGACCAGCCGCCTGATCGGCATGATCCAGCCCCGCCCGCTTGAGGGAATGGACGCCAGCATCCCGCCCGATGCCGAGGAAGCGGGCATGGATGACGGCTACAGCACAACGCCGCCACTGTACGGCATCGGCTGCATCGGCCGCATTACCACCATGACCGAGCGCGAGGACGGCACCTACGCCATTACCCTGACCGGCATCGCCCGCTTCCGGCTGCTGCGCGAGACGGGACTGCGCCGGGGCTACCGGGTGGCGCGGATCGACGCATCCTCCTTCGTGTCCGACCTGACGGACAGCGAGGACGATATTCCCTTTGACCGGGAGGGCCTGCTCAACGCGCTGCATGATTTCTGCGAGGCACAGGGCGTGAGCACCCAGTGGGACGCCCTGCGCCAGATGGATGACGCGGCCCTGCTTGTCACCCTGCCCATGATCTGCCCCTTTGGCACCGCGCCGCGCCAGATGATGCTGGAGGCGCCAACGCCTGCCGCGCGCGCGCAGATCCTGCGCAGCCTGCTGGACGGGACTGGACAGGAACCCGACGAGGGTGCATCCCCATCGTAATCCGTTTTGTCCATATGATCGCAACTTCTGCATGGGATATGCCGCAATGACCGAAAAGCCAACCGCCCCCCCGCTCGATCCCCGGCTGCTGTCCATTCTTGTCTGCCCCGTGACCAAGGGCCCGCTGGTGTATGACCGTGAGGCGGGCGAACTGATCAGCAAGCGCGCGGGGCTGGCCTTTCCGGTACGCGACGGCATTCCCATCATGCTGCCCGACGAAGCCCGCCACATCGAGGCCTGAAGCCCCACGCAATCGCCTGTAAATTGTAAAAGTTTTTGGTGAAGCTTTTTTCAAAAAGCTTCACCAAAAACCGCTGTGCCTTAAAAAAAAGCCGGCACCCGAAAGCTTTTACCTTTACCGATCAACCACCCTGTGGCGGGACCGGCATGTTATCAATCAGCCGCACATCCCCCAGCCACGCCGCCACCAGCAGGCGCGCGGGCGTGCCAAGCGGCAGGATGGCCAGAGGCTGAAGGTCCGCCTCCGCGCGCAGTTCAACATACTCGACCGGGTCGAAACCGGCTGCGGCCAGCCGGTCCCGGGCACCGAGCAGGGCGGCCGCCACATCGCCCCCCGCCGCAATGTCGGATGCGCATGCCGCCAGCACGCGCGGCAGTACGGCGGCAGCCTGCCGGGCCGCAGGGACCAGCCGCCGGTTGCGTGAGGACAGGGCCAGCCCGTCCGCCTCCCGCCGGGTGGGGCAGGCCACGATCTCGACGGGCAGGTCAAGGTCGGCCACCATGCGGCGGATCACCTGCACCTGCTGGAAGTCTTTTTCACCAAAAAAGGCACAATCCGCCAGCGTCTGCATGAACAGCTTGCACACGACCGTCGCCACGCCATCAAAATGCCCCGGCCGCACCCCCCCGCACAGCCCGGCAGACACCCCCGCCACGGTAATGCGCGTGGCAAAGCCGGGTGGATACATTTCAGCAGCCGTGGGGGCATACAGCACATCCACCCCAGCCTGCGCCAGCAGGCGGCCATCCTCCGCCAGCGTGCGGGGATAGGTTGCCAGGTCATCGGCATTGTCGAACTGGATAGGATTGACGAAAACCGTGGTGATGACACGATCCATCCGCGCACGCGCCGCCTGTACCAGTGACAGGTGGCCCGCATGCAGCGCACCCATGGTCGGCACTACCCCCACCCGCGCGCCTTCGCGTTTCCAGGCCCGTACGCACGCGCGCAGTCCGGCCACGGTGCTGATGGTTTCCATCGGCTGCATTCCCTTTTTTTCCCCTTCACGGGCTGTGGCCTGCACGGCGCAGGACCGGGACGGGTTGCTTATCACCTTTTGCCCGTACGGTGTGAAGACGCGCGCACGCGCAGGTCCTTCACGTATTGGCGTGGTGAAGGCACGGCTTTTCTGCTATGGGAGCGATTGCGTTGTGCAGGAGGTTTTTTTGGCCCGTCTTCTTCCCGTCCTTGGTCTCTGTGCCATCATGCTGTCACTGGCCGCATGCGCCACCAACACGCCGGGATCGGTCAAGGACCGCTCGACATGGGCGCGCTGGGGCTATGCCGAAGGGCTGAAGAACGTCGCCTCCCACTGATACCCGCCCAAGCCCTGCCCCGAGCAGGCGGAACGGCCCCTCTTTCCCCAAGCTACAGGATGCCGGCCCGCCCGGCTGTTTGAGTGCATGACCAATAGTTCCGAACCCGCATGGTTCCCCATTGCGCTGCGGCTGGACAATGTCCGGGTGCTGGTGGTGGGGGGCGGCATGATCGCCGCCAACAAGGTGCGCCTGCTGCTGGCCCATCATGCGCGGGTGGACGTCATTGCCGCACGGCTGGATGAGGAAATGCGGGCATGGCAGGAAGACGGCACGATCACCCACATCGCCACCAGCGCGGATGAGGCCACCCTGCGCGCCACGCTGCCCGGCTGCAGGCTGGTCTATGCCGCAACCGATGACCGCGCGGTCAACCGCGTCGTGGCGGGGCTGGCACGCGCGGCGAACATTCCCGTCTGTGCGGTGGATGACCCGCAGCCTTCCACTTTCATCACCCCCGCGCAGGTCCATCGCGGGCTGGTGCGCATCGCCATCTCGACCGGGGGGGCCGCCCCCGTGCTGGCGCGCCGCCTGCGCGAACAGGTGGAAAGCACCATACCCGAAGGCACCGGCACGCTGGCCATATTCATGCAGCAGCAGCGTGAACACGTTGGCACGGCCTGCCCCGACATATCGCGCCGCCGGCAGGTATGGGAAACCTTCCTCGATGGCCCCGGCGCGCAGGCCGCGCGCACGGGCGACACGGCGCGCGCGCGCGCGGTACTGGACGACATCCTGGCCAGTACCACCCCGCGCGGCGAGGTCTGGCTGGTTGGCGCGGGACCGGGTGACCCGGACCTGCTGACCCTGCGCGCGCTGCACATGATGCAGAACGCAGACTGCGTCCTATATGACCAGCTCCTCTCCCCCGGCCTGCTGGACCGGGTGCGCCGTGATGCGGAACTGGTGTTCGTGGGCAAGCGCCGCAACAGACACACCATGCCGCAGGAAGAGATCAATGCCGAACTGGTGCGCCGCGCGCAGGCGGGCCAGCGCGTGCTGCGGCTCAAGGGTGGTGATCCGTTCGTGTTCGGGCGCGGGGGAGAGGAAATCGAGGCGCTGCTGGAAGCCGCCATTCCCTTTCAGGTCGTGCCGGGCATCACGGCGGCCAATGGCTGTGCGGCCTATGCCGGCATTCCGCTCACCCACCGTGACTGCGCGCAGGCCTGCCTGTTCGTGACCGGCCATGCCCGCGCCGACGGCACGCTGCACCTGCCGTGGGACAGCATGGCACGCGCGGGCCAGACGGTGGTGATCTACATGGGTGTGTCCGCCCTGCCCGCCCTGTGCGCCAGGCTTATGGAGCATGGCCTGTCGCCCGACTGGCCCGCCGCCATTGTGGAGCGTGGCACCCGCCCCGACCAGCGGGTCATAACCGGCACGCTGGGCACACTGGCCGCGCAGGCCAGTGCGGCGGATGTGGGCAGCCCGGCGCTGATCTTCGTGGGTGAGGTGGTGCGCCACCGCGTGGTCTCGCCCGCCTGACCCGGCCCCGTGCGGCAAAAAAATGGCTGTACATCATTTGTTATGAATAGGCGGCCATTTTCCGTGTATTGAGCGCCATGAACCCACCAGACGGTCAGGGAGGCCATGGCAGGGATACAGGCCAGTCACATGCAGCGCATCCATGACGGGACACGCGCGCTCCTGCCATGGCTGGACAGGCTGCCACCGGGATGGATCGGGTTCAGCCTGCGTACGTGGTGCGCGCTGGTGCTCGGTCTGGCCACCGCCTTCTGGCTGCAGCTCGACAATCCGCTGCTGGTGGGCGTCACGGTCATGATCCTGGCGCAGCCCCTGCGCGGGCAGGCGCTGTCCAAGGCCTTTTACCGGCTGCTGGGCACGCTGGTGGGCATGGGTGTATCCATCGTTCTGGTGGCGGTGTGGAACCAGCAGCGCGGGCCATTCCTGGGCGGTGTGGCGCTGTGGCTTGCGGCGTGCGCGTTCGTGGGGTCGCTGGAGCGTGACTTCCGCTCCTACGCCGCCCTGCTGTCGGGCTATACCGTGGCACTGGTGGCGGTAAACTGCATCGATACGCCCCAGAATGTCTTCAACATCGCCGTATCGCGCGCATCCGCCATCACGCTTGGGGTCTTTGCGGTGGCGGTGGTCAATATCCTGTCCGGCTCACCCGCGGCCTGGCGGGGCCTGGCGGATGGACTGAAACAGCTGACCCGCCCCATTAGCGAAACCGCGCGCGCCGCCCTCCAGCACGGGCAGGACAGAGGAGCGCAGGCGGATATCCGGCTGGGCGCGCGCGTGCTGGCCCTGACCACCCCCCTGTCCTATGCCCGCACGGAACTGGAACGGGGCGGCCTGCGGGCCAATGGCGCCCGGCTGGCCATGGCCTGCATGCTTGCGGTGCTGGACTGCGCGCGCGGGCTGGGCCGCCATGCCGGCCATGACGACATCGCCCCCGTGGTGGAGGACGCCATTGCCCGCACCGCGCGCCAGACCGACCTGCGCACCGATCAGGTCGGGTTCACGCTCCACATGCTCGACATGATCCGCGCCACGCAGCCCGGCCATATCCCCAACCGGGACGAAGCCTTTGCCATCGAACGCGCGGCGTGCATGCTTGCTGCGCGCACGCGGCTGCATGCGGGGCAGGACATGCTGGCCGAGGGAAAACCGTACCCCGAATTCAGCCAGACCATCAATATTGCGGTCCAGCCCAATTACATGCTGGCCTTTACGGGCGCGTTGCGGGTTCTGGTGGGATTTTCCTTCGCGGCGGGGGTGTGCGTCATGACCGGGCTGCCGGGGGCGACCGTAGCCCTGGCCCAGACCGCGCTGACCCTGACACTGGCCGCCACCAACGTGGATACCGCGCGCTTTGGCATGGGGGCCGTGATCGGCATGCCGTGCAGCGTGCTGGCGGCGGCGGTGCTGAACTTCTTCGTGCTGCTGCACGGGGCGGACATGCCCTTCCTGGCGCTGACGCTCCTGCCCCAGACCTTCATCGCCTGCCTGCTGCTCATGCGCCCGTCCACGGCGGCGATCGGGTTCAATTACGGGGTCTTTTTCTTTGCCATACTGGGGCTGGACAACCACCAGAGCTACAACCCGACGGAATTCCTCAACCGCAACATCTTCTACCTGCTGGCGGCCCTGCTGGCCTTCATCATCCTGGTACTGCTGTTCCCGCCCTCGGCGCGCCGGCAGCGGTTCTGGATGGGGGCAAGCATCGTCCGCGCGCTGGAACGCCAGATGGCCGGCCGGGGCGCGGCCGATGGCCCGACCCGCCTGACCCGCGCCTATGACCGGCTGGCCCAGATGCAGTTCTGGACCGACCGCCTGCCTGCCACCGCCAGCCATGCCCGACAGATGGAAAGCTTTGCCACGTTTGCGGAACTGGAAGGTGCGCTGGCACGCGCACGCCTCTATGCCCTTCAGGCGCAGAAGAATCCCCTGCTGCGCCCCGCGGCCGAACTGGCCCTGCGCGCCCTGGTGCTGCGCGCGCCGTGGACGGTAAGAAGTGGTCCCCATTTTTCGGACAGGGCGATAAGCTATAATCCGATCTGAGAGAGAACGGGTTTTATGGGCAAGGTTACGCGCAAGAGGTATGCGGCGGAGTTCAAATCACGGGTTGCCCTGGAAGCGATCCGTGGGGAACTGACGCTGGCGGAACTGGCTTCGAAACATGGGGTGCATCAGACGATGATCGCCCAGTGGAAACGGCAGGCGATCGAGGGGATGGCGGCGACCTTCTCCGGGAAGACGGTGGCGGAGCCCCCGGTCAGCCCTGCTGATGTGGAGAAACTGCACGCGAAGATAGGCGAGCTTCTCGTGGAACGGGATTTTTTACGCGATGCCTCTGCTCGGTTGGGCGTGATCAGAGGCGGCAGATGATTGACCCGAAGCGAGCGCGTCTGCCGATAATCCGGCAATGCACGCTGCTGCAACTCAACCGGTCGGGCGTCTACTATCGGCCTGTGCCACAGAGCGAGGCCAATCTGGAGCTGATGCGGCTGATCGACGCCCAGTTCCTGGAAACGCCCTATTATGGCTCACGGCAGATGACATGGCATCTGCGCCGCCTGGGACATGAAGTGGGCCGCAAGCGGGTCCGGCGGCTCATGGCGATCATGGGCCTTCGGGCGATCTACCAGAAGCCGCGCACGACCGTGCCCCATCCGGAGCATCGGAAATATCCATATCTGCTACGGGATCTGGTCATCAATCGGCCTAACCAGGTCTGGTGTTCCGATATCACATATATTCCCATGAAACGGGGATTTCTCTATCTCGTGGCGATCATGGACTGGTTCACGCGCAAGGTCCTGTCCT